>JAXLSV010000004.1:0-708765 GCA_046330385.1 Gaiellales bacterium
GCGTCCAGGAGGGCGCAACGATCGCGCAGCCGCTCGTCGACTCGCCGGTCTTCCCGGCGATGGTCTCGCAGATGGTGAAGATCGGCGAGGAGACCGGTGAGCTCGAGAAGATGCTCGGCAAGGTCGCCGACTTCTACGAGGACGAGGTCGACGCCGCGATCGCGTCGCTCACCGCGATCATCGAGCCGATCATGATGATCGGCGTGGGCATGGTCGTCGGCGTGATCATCGTCGCCATGTACCTGCCGATGTTCAAGATGCTCACCCTTATCGAATAACAGGGTTCGGGAACCGATCGTCGCGAGCGCCCCTTCCGGGGCGCTCGCGCGTTGTCTAGGGTGTCGCAATGAGGATCTGGGTCGGAATCGGCGCCGCGTTTGCGGTCGCGGCGCTGCTCGGGGTGCTGCACTACGCGACCGACTCCTACGTCGTCCAGTTCGTCGTCGGGATCGTCGCCCTCGCCGGGCTCGCCTGGACGGTCGGTGTGGGAACCGAGGCGGTTGGTGCCCGCTTCGGCCCCGCGACGACGGGCGTGCTGCAGTCGACGCTCGGCAATCTCCCGGAGCTTTTCATCGTGATCTTCGCACTGCGCGCCGGGGAGACCGTCGTCGCGCAGACCTCCATCATCGGCTCGCTGCTCGCGAACGCGCTGCTCGTGCTGGGGCTCGCGATCATGGCGGGGTCGTCGCGGTCGTCCGACGGGATCATGCGGTTCGCGAAGCGCCTTCCGAACGACACCGCGACGCTGCTCCTGCTGGTCATCTTCATCATCGCGATCCTCGCCACGTCGGGCTCGCTCCACGACGCGGCCGCCGACAACGCAGTCGAGATCTCCGTCGTCGGCGCGATCCTCCTCCTCGGGGTTTACGGGATGTGGCTGTTCTCGTACCTGCGGGCGGGAGGGGGGCAGGAGCCTGCCCTCGAGCACGAGCACGGCCCGCCGCTTGGCTTCGGTGTCGGGATCGTCGTGCTCTCGCTCGCCGGGCTTGCCGCAGCGCTGGTCTCGGACTGGTTCGTCGCCGCGATCGACCCCGCGGTCGAGGATCTCGGGATCTCGAAGGCGTTTACGGGCCTCGTGATCGTCGCGATCGCCGGGAACGCGGTCGAGAACGTGGTCGGGATCCAGCTCGCCTTCAAGCGGGAGGCCGAGCTTGCGATCTCGGTCGTGAAGAACTCGGTCGCCCAGATCGCGGCGTTCCTCTACCCGGCCCTCGTCCTGATCTCGCTGCTCTTCGCCGACCGGCTGACGTTCGCGTCACCGCTGATCCTCGTCGTCTCGCTCGCGTTCGCGGCGATCGCGATCTGGCAGATCACCGGGGACGGTGAGGCGGCGATGTATGAGGGCTTCGCGCTCGTCGCGCTGTACGTGACGATCGCCACCGTCGCCTGGTTCGAGTAGCGACGCCGACCGCTCATGACTCACTCGCGCGGCCGCAACACTTGAACACAACTCTACAACCGTAAAGTTGTGTATACTGATCTCATGCTCGAGCTCTTCCAGACGGAGTGGTGCCCATCCTCCCATCGGGTCCGGCAACGGCTGACGGAGCTCGAGCTTCTCTTTGTCGCGCGTCCCGTCCCGGCCGAGCGCTCGGAGCGGACGGAGCTACGCGAGCGAACAGGTGTGGAGTCGATCCCCGTGCTCGTCACCGAGGCCGGCGACGTCGTGCCCGGGGAGGAGGCGATCCTCGCCTATCTCGCCGAGCATCACCTCGAGCCGGCGGGCGCCGAGGCGCACCGAGAGCGAGCGGCCAGAGTCAAGCAGCGAGAGCTAGAGGAGGCATGTGGATGATCGCTACGGGATACACCATCGCCACGACCACGACTGCGCCGTTCGAGACGGTCGTCGCTCGCGTTCGCGAGGAGCTCGCCGCCCGCGGGTTCGGCGTGCTCTGCGAGATCGACGTGCAGGCGACGATGAAGGCGAAGCTCGGCGTCGAGCGCGAGCCCTATGTCATTCTCGGCGCCTGCAACCCGCCGCTGGCTCACCAGGCGCTCACCCGTGAGCCCGACCTCGGCGTCCTGCTTCCGTGCAATGTCGTCGTGTATTCGAGCGGTGGGCTGACCCACGTCGCCGCGATTGATGCCGAGCGAATGCTCTCGATCGTCGGGAACGACGAGCTGCTCCCCGTCGCGGCCCAGGTGAGGGAACGGCTCGCCGATGTCGTCACGAGCGTCGGCGACTGACCAAACACGAAAGGGGACTGTCATGAGCCTGAACATGGGACATCTCGATCGGTTGCTACGCGGACTTGTCGTCACCCCGCTCGCGATCGTCGTCGCGTACCTCGCTGGCTTCGGCTCGCTCGCCGGGATCGTGCTGCTCGTCGTCGCTGCGGTTATGGCGTTGACCGCCGCGGTCGGCTCGTGCCCCCTCTATCGCCTCGTCGGCGTCTCGACGTGCAAGCGGCGGGTGGCGTGACGCGCGTGCTTCCCACGCCGCTGCCGCAGTCGCTCGTCGAGCTGATCGCGAAGCGGTTCCGCGTGATCGGCGAGCCGATGCGGATCCGCATCCTCGAGCACTTGCGGTCGGGCGAGGCGAGTGTGCAGGAGCTCACTGACGCGATCGGGGCAACGCAGCAGAACGTCTCGAAGCACCTCGGAATCCTGCTCGACGCCGGGATCGTGAGCCGCCGCAAGCTGGGGACGCAGGCGATCTACGGCATCGTCGACGAAGGGGTCTTCGCCCTGTGCGAGGCGGTCTGCGGGAGCCTCGAGCGCCAGCTCGTCGAGCTCGACACAATCATCGGCGGAGCGCGCGCGTGACCACGGTCGGTCCTCTCGGGCGGCTCGGCCTCTGGGCCGCCGACCACCGCCGTGCGGTCTTCGCAGCCTGGCTCGTCCTTGCCGTCGGGCTCGGGATCTTCGCCCCGCGGGTCGAGCATGCGCTCTCGGGTGCCGGGTGGGAGGCCTCCGGCTCGGAGTCGGTCGCCGCTCGAGCCCTGATCGATCGGAGCTTCGGCGGCCAGTCGAGCTCGGCGCTGATGATCGTCGTCCATTCGCAGAGCCTGCGTCGCGACGACCCCGAGTTTGCGGCGACCACGAGTCGCGTCGCCGATCTCCTCAGGGCCGACCGTCGCGTTGCGAGCGTCGCGCTGCCGGAGCCGGGCGTGACGATCTCCCGCGACGGGCGCACCGCGATCGTCAGCGCGGGCGCGGCGGGCACGCCGACGGAGCTCGTCGCCGCCGCCGATTCGCTCGCGGCGAAGCTCGCCAAGGCCGGAACGCCCGCCGTCACGGTGAGCCTGACGGGCGCCTCGGGGATGTGGGCCGACTTCAACGAAGCCAACCGCTCGGCGATGATGAAGTCCGAGCTCCTTTCGTGGCCGGTCACGCTGGTGATCCTCTTGCTCGCGTTCGGATCGCTCGTCGCCGCCGGACTGCCGCTGATGCTGACGATCCTCGGGCTGGTCGCGTCGGCAGGCACCCTGTACCTCGGCACGCGGGTCTTCGACATCTCGATCTGGGCGATGAACTTCGCGCTGATGTTCGCGCTCGCGCTCGGGATCGACTACGCGCTCTTCATCGTCCATCGCTTCCGCGGCGCGCGCTTCGGCTCCAAGCTCGAGTCGCGCGAGGCGGTCGGGGTGACGATGGACACAGCCGGCAAGGCGGTGCTCTTCTCGGGTGTCACGGTCCTCGTCTCGCTCTCGGCAGTGATGCTCGTTCCGAGCCCCGCATTCCGGTCGATGGCTTTCGGGATCATGGTCTCAGTCGCATTCATCCTGCTTGCGACGCTCACGCTCCTCCCGGCGGTGCTCGGCTCGCTCGGGTCGCGCGTCGACCGGCTTGCCCTCCCCTGGGTGCACTCGGGCGAGCATCGTTCCCCACGATTCGCCGCCTGGGCCGAACGACTCTGGCGGCGCCCGCTCGCGTACGGCGCCGCCGCGCTCGGGCTGCTTGTGCTGCTGGCGCTCCCGGTCGCCGGCCTGCGCACCGGGATGCCCTCGATCAAGGTCGTCCCTGAGCACGACAGCTCGCGGGTGGGATACGTCCAGGTGCAGCAGGCGTTCGGTCCGGGCGCGCCCGGGGCGCTCCAGCTGGTCGGGCCCCGCGCCGAGGTCGAGGCCGCCGCGAAGGTGGCTCGCGCCGATGCGGGCATCGCGGCGGTGCTGCCGCTGCGCGTCGGGAGCGATGGGCTCGCGCTCGTTCAGGCGTTCCCGACCGACGACCCGTCGAGCCCCACGGTTGGCGCGACGATCGACCGGCTTCGGGCGGCGGTGCCGCCGGCGGTGCTCGTGGGCGGTGCGGCCACCGAGAACCACGACCTCGAGGCTGCCCTCTCGGCGCGAACGCCACTCGTGATCGGAGTCGTGCTCGCGCTCGGGTTCCTCCTGCTGCTCGTGGCGCTCCAGGCCCCGGTGATCGCCGCGGTCGGTGTCGTCACCAACCTGCTCGCGACCGGCGCAGCGTTCGGTGTCGCGCGGCTGATCTTCCAGGGAGGACACGGCGCCGGAGTGCTCGGATTCGAGTCACAGGGGTTCGTCGACGCCTGGGGCCCGGTGTTCTTCTTCGCGATGATCTTTGCGATCTCGATGGACTACACGGTCTTCTTGCTCTCCTCCGCGAAGGAGCACTTCGACCGCTCGGGTGAGCCACGCGAGGCGATGGTCGGCGGCCTCGCGCACTCCGGGCGCGTGATCTTCGCCGCCGCCGGCGTGATGGTCGCCGTCTTCTTCACCTTCGCGCTCTCCGGGCCGCTGCCCCCGAAGGAGATGGGCGTCATCCTCGGCGTTGCAGTCCTGCTCGACGCGGCCCTCGTCCGCCTCGTGCTCGTCCCGGTCGCGCTGAGACTGCTCGGCGCCCGTGCCTGGCAGCGACCGCGCTGGCTCGCGCGCGTCCTCCCAGACCTACAAGGTTTCGGCTGAGGCCGAAACCTGAGGGGAGAGCCGCTTTGCGGCTCGCTCAGCATCGGTGCCTGTCGGCCAGCTGCGCTGGCTGGGCCTTCGGCCCCGAGGCACGGGGTTTTGGCTGAGGTCGAAACCCGGGTGGGGGCCGGTTCGCGGCTCGCTCAGCATCGGTGCCTGTCGGCCAGCTGCGCTGGCTGGGCCTTCGGCCCGGGAGGCACTGCCGGGGCATCTACCCCTTCGGCGCTAGCGGGCCGGGCACCAACCGACGCGATTCCTACACTCGGGCCATGGCGATGCGCCGCGATGTCGAGCCACCGCGCCGGGTCGAGGTCAGCGTCTCGATGCGGACGCTCGCGGTTCTCGGTGGCGCCGGTCTCCTCGCCTGGGCCTTCATCGCGGCGCGCCAGGCGATCCTCCTCGTCTTCATCTCGCTGTTCCTGGCGCTCGTGCTCGACACGCCGGTGACATGGATGACGCGGCGGTGGCACGTCCGGCGCGGCAATGCGGCGACGGGCCTCGTGCTCGGGCTCGTGGTCCTGCTCGGCGCGCTCGTCACACTGCTCGTGACACCGTTCATCGGGGCGGTCGGTGATCTCATCGAAGACCTGCCCAACATCGTCCAGCGCATCCGCGAGTCGGACCTCTTCCAGCGCCTCGACGCGAGGACCGACATCGGTGAGGAGCTGCAGAAGCACGCTCAGGACCTTGCGGGCTCGCTCCCCGGTCAGCTCGACGACCTGTTTGCCCTCGGCGGCAAAGTGTTCGGGGCCGGGCTGACGCTGTTCACGCTGACGTTCATGACGCTCTTTCTCCTCGTCGACCTCCCGAACCTCTCCGCGGCGATCCGCAGCCTTCTGTTCCCCGCCACCGCCGAGCGTGTCGAGCGGATGCAGCAGCACATCACCGCGACGATCGGCCGGTACGCGCTCGGTGCGGTCGCGATCGCGACGATCGCGGGGACGGTGCAGGGGACGGGCGCCTGGATCCTCGGGGCCCCGTTCGCGCTTGCGCTCGGGATCATCGCCGGCCTGCTCGGGCTGATTCCCCAGGTCGGCGCGACGATCGCGGCGGTGCTGCTCTCCCTCGTCACGCTCACGGTCGGCGTGCCGCAGGCGCTGATCATGCTCGTCGTCTGCGTCGGCTACCAGCAGCTCGAGAACGTCCTCCTGCAGCCGACGATCCAGGGGAAGGCCGCGGACATCTCGGGGTTCTTTGTGATCGCGAGCGTGATCGTCGGCGCCGCGCTCCTCGGTGTGGTCGGCGCCCTGATCGCGGTCCCGCTCACCGCCTCGATCCAGATCGTCGTCCGCGAGATCACCGCCGAGCGCCGAGCCGCGGTCGCCGCCGCCCGCGAGGCGCTCGAGCCGCCCGCACCACCACCCGAGACGGCGTAGGCCGAGGGTAGGGTCAGGCGGCGCGACAGCGGGCACATGCCCCGTGGAGCACGACGTCGTGCGCGCTCATCGCGTACCCGTGACCCTCGGCGACCCGGTGAAGCGCACGCTCGAGCGCGCCGTCCTCGAACGGCTCGACCGTGCCACACTGCCCGCACACGAGGTGGTGGTGGTGATGGCCGTCCGCGCGCGCCGGCTCGTAGCGGAGCGTCCCGTCGCCAAGATCGACCCGGTGTGCGAGCCCGAGCGAAGCGAGCGTGTCGAGCGCGCGATAGACGCTCGCGACACCGACATGTCCTCCGTCGGCACGGATGCCGTCGTAGATCTCCTGGGCACTGACGCAGCAGTCCTGGCGGGCAAGATGGTCGATCACCGACTGCCGGGCTCCACCCGCGCGCAGACCGGCGGCGGCGATCGCCGAAGCTGCATGACCTGCCCACGCGTCGTGCTCCACACCCAAATGATACTTGTTCTCAACTGTGTGCTACTATCCCCCCATGTTTTCGAGAATGGTTCTCGCTATTGGTACCGCTGCGCTCGCCACCGTCGCGGCCGGCTGTGGAGGCGGCGACGCGTCCGCGCGTGACGACCGCGTCGTCGCGGCGTTCTACCCTCTCGCGTACGCGGCCGAGCGGGTTGGATCTGGCATCTCGATCACTAACCTCACGCCTCCGGGCGCCGAGCCGCACGACCTCGAGCTCACCGCGGGTGACGTGGGCGCGATCCGAGACGCCAAGCTCGTGCTCTACCTGGGGAATGGGTTCCAGGCCGGGCTCGAGAAGGCGGTCGCCGACAGGGACGGCGCGTCGCTCGACCTCCTCGCGGATCAGGAGCTGCTTAGGGCCGCCGGCGAGCACGAGCTCGACCCCCACGTCTGGCTCGACCCGATCCGCTTTGCGCAGATGGCGCGTGAGATCGCCGGCGCGCTCGGCGACGAGTCCGCCGCCGACGAGCTCGTGAGCGAGCTCGAGCAGCTCGACGCCGAGCTCGAGCAGGGCCTGGCGACGTGCACGCGGCGCCAGCTCGTGACGAGCCACGCCGCGTTCGGCTACCTCGCCGATCGGTATGACCTCGAGCAGATCCCGTTGGCGGGGTTGTCACCCGAGACCGAGCCGAGCGCGAAGGACTTGGCTGCTCTTGCGGACGACGTCGAAAAGGAGGGTGCAACGACAGTGTTCTTCGAGACGCTCGTCTCGCCGAAGCTCGCCGAGACCGTTGCACGGGAGGCCGGCGCGAAGACCGCCGTCCTCAACCCGATCGAGGGTCTCACCGGCGACCAGCTCGCCGACGGGGAGGACTACTTCTCGGTGATGCGAGAGAATCTCGCGGTGCTGCGCGAGGCTCTCGGATGCACCTAGAAGACATCGCGGTCTCATTCGACGCGGTGTCGTTCTCCTACCCCGGAGGCCCGCCGGCGCTCGAGGACGTCTCGCTCGACGTCGGGGCGGGGGAGTTCGTCGGGATCGCCGGGCCGAACGGGGGCGGGAAGACGACCCTCCTGCGACTCGCGCTCGGGCTCGAGCGCCCCGCTGCAGGTCGCGTCTGGCGATTCGGGCGCCCTGCCGGCGCGCGTGGTGGGCCGAGGATCGGCTACTTGCCGCAGCGGGCGCATGTCGCGCTCGCGAGCCCCGTGACGGTTCGGGAGGTGGTGACCGCAGGCCGCATCGCGGTGCGGGGGCCGCTCGGTCCGCTCAGGGCAGTCGATCGCGAGCGCGTCACCGCAGCGATCGACCGCGTCGGCCTCTCGAGCCGGGTCGACGCACCGCTGCGAACCCTGTCGGGTGGGTTGCAGCAGCGCGCGTTCATCGCGAAGGCGATCGCGGCCGAGCCGTCACTCCTTGCGCTCGACGAGCCGACCACGGGCGTGGATGCGGCGTCGCAGGACTCGCTCGCCGCGCTCCTCGACGAGCTGCGGCAGGAGCTCGGGGTCACGATCCTGTATGTGTCCCACGAGTTCGGCGCCGTGGAGCATGTCGTCTCGCGGTTGCTCCTCATACGCGGGGGGATCGCCTTCGACGGCCGGCCCGACGAGCTGCCTGCGGCCTGGCACGACCCCTCGCACGACCATCACGACCACCAGAACTGATGCTGAGCCTCGAGTTCATGCAGATCGCGTTCGCCGTCGGCGCCGTCGTCGGCCTGCTTGCCCCCGCGGTGGGCTTCTTCCTCGTCGAGCGGCAGGCGTCGCTCGTCGGTGACGGGATCGGCCATGTCGCGTTCGCCGGCGTCGCGGTCGGCTATCTCCTCGACGTCTCGCCTGTGCTCACGGCGCTCGTGTTCGCGCTTCTCGGCGCACTCGCGATCGAGTGGCTGCGAACGCGAGGCGGCGGTCGGGGGGACCAGGCGCTTGCGCTCGTCTTCTACACCGGCATCGCGCTCGGCGTCGTGCTTGTCTCGAGCGCCGGTCGGCTCGATGTCAACCTGCTCGAGTTCCTCTTCGGCTCGATCCTCACGGTCACCTGGACGGATCTCTGGGTCGTGCTCACCCTGGGCGCGGGAGCGCTCGCGGCGGTGGTCGTGCTCTACCGAGGGCTTGTCGCCTCGGTGCTCGACCCCGAGGGCAGCCGCGTCGTCGGGATGCGGGTCGGGCTGATGAACGCAACCGTTGCGGTGCTCGCCGCGCTGACGATCTCGATCTCGATGCGGATCGTCGGGATCCTCCTCATCGCCGCGCTGATGGTGCTGCCCGTGATCGCCGCGCAACGGCTCGCCTGGAGCCTGCGCTCGACGCTCGTGCTGGCGATGGCGATCGGACTCGCCTCCGTGCTCGTCGGTCTCACGATCGCGTACTACGCCGACCTCGCGGCGGGCGGGACGATCGTGCTGGTCGCGGCGGCGATCGTGGTCGGAGCTTCCCTCCTCGGCCGCCCCGTGGTTTCGAGATGATGCGCAGCGATGCCCGTCACGCTGACCGGCCGCGACCTGACCCTCACCGAGGTCGTCCAGGTCGCACGCGAACACGAGCGGGTCGAGCTCGCCCCCGAGGCGGTTGCACGAATGGAGGCAGCGCGCGCCGTCGCTGACAAGGTCATCGCAGGCGGCGGCGAGGCCTACGGGCTCACAACCGGTCTCGGGATCCGCAAGACGGCGACGATCGCGACGTCCGGTCACGACAGGCTAACCCTCCGCCAGCACCTCGTCGGGCACGGGCCGGTGGCCCCAGCCGACGTCGCGCGGGCGACTGCGCTTCGGCTTGCCAACGCGTTCGCGCAGGGGACGACGGTCGCCCGGCCGGTGCTCGCGCAGATCCTCGTCGACGCCCTCAATTCCGATCGCCTGCCGGAGATCCGGATCCGAGGCTCGATCGGGCAGAGCGACCTTGCCGCGATGGCCGACCTCGCCGAGGGCGTTCTCCGCGACCTCGAGCTCGTCCAGGGAGAGACGATCGCGCTCGTCAACCAGAGCTCCTTCTCGACCGGCTGGGCGGCGCTCGCCGTCCACGACGGATCACGACTCCTCGACACGCTCGACGTCGCCGGCGCCCTCGACCTCGAGGCACTCTCGTCGAACCGGGGTGCGGTCGATCCCGTGATCGGCAAGGTGCGCCCGTACCCCGGGATCAGAGCGACCCTCGCCCGGCTCGGAGAGCTCCTGGCCGGCGCCGAGGTCGAGGCGCGAGCGCTCCAGGACCCGCTTACCTTCCGAACGCTGGCGCAGCTCAACGGCGCCGCGCGTGACGCGTTCGCCTTCGTCGAGGCGCAGCTCGCGATCGAGCTCAACGCGGCCCAGACGAATCCGCTCGTCGACGTCGAGCGAGGGCTCGTCTTCTCGGTGGGCAACTTCGAGATGGCTCCGTTGGCGCTCGCGCTGGATCTCGCGAGGCTCGCGCTCGCACTTCCACTGACGACGGCGTGCGAGCGCTCGGCGAAGCTCCTCCACCCGGTGCACTCAGGCCTGCCCGAGGGGCTTGGCGAGCGGGCGGGGCTCGCAGAGAGCGCGTACAGCGAAGTCGGAATCGCGCTCCAGGCGCTCACCGCCGAGGCACGCTTGCTCGCCCAGCCCGTCTCGCACGAGCTGGTTTCGTCGTCCCAGGCGGGTGGGATCGAGGATCGGATGACGATGGCGCCGCTCGCGGCCCGGCGGCTTGCGGAGATGGTCGAGCTCGGCGAGCGCATCGCCGCCACCGAGCTCGTGCTGGCCGCCCAGGCGTGCGAGCTCCGCGGCGCGCGGCTCGGGGTGGGCACCGCTCGGGCGTTCGAGCTCGTTCGCTCCGCCGTCCCGTTCCTGCGCACCGGTGACGAGCTGCCCTCGCTCGAGCCGGTCGTCTCGCTCGTCGGCGAAGGCGCGTTCGCTCGGTGCTGAGGTACGACCTTCATCAGCACCTCTGGCCGCCCGAGCTCATCCACGCGCTCCGGCGGCGGAACGCGCCACCGCTTCTCTCGGGCAGCGAGCTCGTCACTCCCGAAGGCGCTTTTCGGTTCGACCCACGGCAGCACGAGCCTGAGCGGCGATTGGCGGTTCTCGCCCGGGACGAGCTCGACGTCGCGGTCGTCTCGCTGCAGCCGAGCCTCGGGATCGAGACCCTCCCGACCGCGGAGCGCGATGAGCTCGAATCGGCCTGGCTCGAGGGGATCGGTGGGCTTGTTGCCGGGAGCTCGGGCCGCTTCGTCGCGCTTGCCCCCTGGCGTGTCGTCTCCGGCTTCGCCGGAACGTCCGTCGGTGCCTCAGCGCTCCTCTCCGAGCACGGCGCGGACGTGCTCGCCGAGGTCGACGCCGTCGCCGGGCTGCTGTTCGTCCACCCGGAGGCTGGCGGCCCCCTGCCACCCGGCCGGCCCGACTGGTGGCAGTGGACCGCCGGCTACGCCGGGCAGATGCAGGAGGCGTACCTCGCATGGCTCGGAGGGTTGCGCGCCCACTACCCCCGCATCCGCGTCGTCTTCGCGATGCTCGCCGGGGGTGGGCCGCTCCAGCACGAGCGCCTCGTGCACCGGGGCGTGCACGTTCGCGAGGCCGCCGATCAGGACACGCTCTTCGACACGTCGAGCTACGGGCGGCGCGCGATCGAGCTCTGCATCGAGACGTTCGGGATCGAGCGACTCGTCTACGGCAGCGACGTGCCGGTGATCGATCCCGCCCCGACGCTCCGCGCGGTTCGCGCGCTCGGGGCCTCCGTCGCTCGGTTTCTCCAGTCCGACAACCCTGCGAGACTCGTCAGTGAAACCATTGACCCCCGGAGGAGCCTCGAGCCGTGAGCGCCGTTGCCACCTGGATCGCCGATCGCATTCCTGCAAACGCCGACCTTGCGCCGGAGGAGCTCGGCGCGCTTGCCTGCGATCTCCGCGCCGAGGAGTCGCTCTGGCGCCCGCAGGTCAGACACGACGAGGACGAGCGGTTCTACGTCCAGCTCTACCGCGACCCCAACGTCGACATCTGGCTGATCTGCTGGGTCGACGCGCAGGCGACGGGCTATCACGATCACGATCGCTCGGCGGGTGGGGTCGCGATCTGCGAAGGCGTGCTTTCCGAGGACTACTTCTTTCGCGGCGAGGACGGGTGGATCCGCGAGGAGACCCGCACCCACGAGCCGGGTGGGTACTTCGTGTTCGACGCGACCTACATCCACGGTGTCAGACACCCAGGCGGCGAGGCACCGCCGGCGACGTCGATCCACTGTTACTCCCCGGCGCTCTGGCGGATGGGTCACTACGAGCCCGATGAGAACGGCGTCATGCGGCGCGTCTCCGTCACCTACGCCGACGAGCTGCTGGGAGTGGCGTAACGCCGTGGCCGAGCCCGGGCAGACCCGCGAACGGCGTCGGAGGCGCGCCGCCGCCTCGCGCCCGTCCGCGCCCACGTCCCGCTACCGGCGCCTCGAGAATCCGTTTCCGCCGATCCCGCTGCTCAGCGAGGACGAGGTCGCGCACCTCCATCGTGCGGCCCTCGAGATCCTCCAGCGGCATGGGATCCGCGTGCTCCATCCGGAGGCGCGCGAGCTCTTCGTGGCTGCCGGCGCGCGGGTCGATGGGGAGACCGATCTCGTCTTCCTCGAGCCCGCGCTAGTGACGAGCGCGCTCGCGTCGGCGCCCTCGTCGTTCGAGCTCATCGCCCGCAACCCCGAGCGCACGGTGACGATCGGCGGCCGGTCGCTCGTCACCGTTCCGGTGAGCAGTCCCCCCGCGGTTAGCGATCTCGATCACGGCAAGCGCGACGGCAACCTCGCCGACTTCCGCGAGCTTGTCAAGCTGACCCAGTTCTTCGACGTGCTTCACGTCACCGGGCCGTGCGTCGAACCGCAGGACGTTCCCCTTCAGGACCGCCACCTCGAGTCCGGGCTCACCTACCTCACGCTCACCGACAAGGTCCCGTACCTCTACGCGCGTGGGCGCGGACAGGTCGCGGACGGGTTCGAGCTCTTTCGAATTGCCTACGGCGTCGACCGCGAGACCTTCGAGTCCGGCCCGCGCTGCTACACGGTGATCAACTCGAACTCGCCTCGCCAGCTCGACGTCCCGATGTGCGCCGGCCTGATCGACTTCGCCCGGGCAGGCCAGCTCTCGGTGATCACGCCGTTCACGCTCGCCGGCGCGATGGCGCCGGTCTCCCTCGCAGGCGCGCTTGCCCTGCAGCACGCCGAGGCGCTCGCCGGGATCGCCCTGACGCAGCTCGTCCGGCCAGGCGCGCCGGTCGTCTACGGCGCCTTCACGTCGAACGTCGACATGAAGTCGGGCGCCCCCGCGTTCGGGACGCCCGAGTACTACAAGGCGGCGCTCGCCAGCGGGCAGCTCGCCCGCCATCTCGGGCTCCCGTACCGCTCGTCGGCGCCGAACGCGTCGAACGCCGTCGACGCGCAGGCGATGTACGAGACGATGATGAGCCTCTTCGGCGCCGTCTCCGGCGGCTGCAACATCCTCCTCCATGCCGCCGGCTGGCTCGAGGGTGGGCTGACCGCGTCGAAGGAGAAGCTCATCCTCGACGTCGAGGTGCTGCAGATGGTCGCCGAGACCTTCAGGCCCGTCGTCGTCGACGAGGCCGAGCTTGCGCTCGACGCGATCGCCGAGACGCCGCCGGGTGGTCACTTCTTCGGCGGCGCGCATACGCTCGAGCGCTACCGCACCGCCTTCTACGAGCCGCTCGTCTCGGACTGGGCGAACTTCGGCCAGTGGACCGAAGCCGGAGCGATCGACGCAACCCGGCGGGCGAACGCGATCTGGAAGCGAGCCCTCGAGGAGTTCCAGCAGCCACCGCTCGACGACGCGATCGCTGCCGAGCTCGCCGAGTTCGTCGAGCGCCGCCGCCGTGAGGGCGGCGCACTCCCCGAGTCGTAATCAGCGGAAGCCACGAGCCGCGTGCAGGTCCAACGTAACCGCAGCTTGTGTTGCTGCAACACAAGCTGGCCTTGTGTTGCGGCAACACAAAGTTCGCTCGGGGCTCGTTACTCGCCGAGCTGCGCGGGGAACCCGGGCGCGCGCAGCTCCCGCCCGATCTGCTCCTCGAGGAGCTGCACGACACGGGGTGACTGGGCGCCGCCTCCGAAGCGCTCCCGCGCGACTTCGAATGCCCTGCTGGTGAGCGTTGCGAGCTCGAGCGGCACGCCGGTCTCCTCGCCGAGTGAGAGCGCGAGCCCGAGATCCTTGAGCGCGAGGTCGATCGTGAAGCCGATGTCGTAGCTGCCGCTGAGGATCAGCTGGCCCTCGGTCTCGTGGACGAAGCTCGTCCCCGAGCTCGCCGCGATCACCTCCCACGACTGCCGCAGGTCGAGCCCAGCCTCGGCAGAGAGCGCAAGCGCTTCGCCGCAAGCAACGAGGTGGATGAACGCGAGCATGTTCGTCACGACCTTCAGGTCGGAGGCGCTTCCGAGCGGGCCGACGTGGAACAGCCGCCTGCCCATCGCTTCGAGCAGCGCGCGGTGACGGTCGAACACCACCGCGTCGCCGCCGACGATCACGGTCACAGCCCCCGTCGCTGCGAGGTGGACACCCCCGGTCACCGGTGCCTCGAGCGTCTGGATCCCTCGCTCGTCTCCGAGCGCTGCCAGCCGGCGGACTTCGTGCTTGTCGGTCGTGCTCATCTCGATCCATGTCGCTCCGGGCCGGAGCGTGCCGAAGACACCGTCATCGCCGGCAACGACCTGAGCCGAGACTGCGGGCGAGGGGAGACACGTGATGACGACGTCGGCCTCGCGCGAGACGTCCGCCGCGCTTCCGCCCCAGCGCGCACCGTCGGCGACGAGCGATGCCGCCGCCGCCTCCGAGAGGTCGGTGACCGTCAACGGGAGCCCTGCCCGCAGGATGCAGCCCGCGAGCTTCGAGCCAAGGCTGCCGAGACCGACGAAGCCGACGTTCACGTCACGGGTAGCCGAGCGGCTGGTCGTGTGCGTGCAGGTGGAGGGCGCCGTCCTCGTACGGATGGGCGGCCACCACCGCGTGGTCGAGCTCGACTCCCAGGCCCGGGCCCGACGGCACGTTGACGTAGCCGTCCTCCCACACGATCGGCGTGCGCAGGAGCTCGGCGTAGAAGCCGCGCCATTCGCGGATGCCCTCGAGGATCAGGAAGTTGGGGCTGCAAGCGGCGAGCTGGATGTTCGCGGCGCCGACGATCGGACCGCAGTAGAGGTGAGGCGCGAGCTGTGCGTACTGCGCCTCGGCCAGGGTCGCGATCTTCTTGCCCTCGAGGATCCCACCGGCCCGGCCGAGATTCGGCTGCAGGATGCGCGCAGCGCCGGTCGCGAGGAGCCGCGCGAACTCGTACTTGGTCGTCAGCCGCTCGCCGGCGGCGATCGGGATGGTCGTCGCACGTGCGACCGCCGCCATCTCCTCGGGGAGGTCGGGCGGAACCGGCTCCTCGAACCAAAGTGGATCGAACCGCTCGAGCCGTCGCGCGAGCCTGATCGCGCCCGGGGCGGTGAACTGCCCGTGCGTACCGAAGAGCAGGTCGCACTTCGAGCCGACCGCCTCGCGGATCGCGCCGACGTACGCCTCGCACCGGTCGAGCGCCTCGAGCTCGGGCATGCGCGGGTCGAAGGCCGAGTAGGCGCCGGCGGGGTCGAACTTGAGGGCGGTGTGACCCCGCTCGGCGTACACGGCGGCCCGCTCGGCGGCGAGCGCGGGGTCGAGGTAGACGTCGACCGGGTCGTCTGCCTCCGCATAGAGGTAGGTGTACGCGCGGAGGCGATCGTGAACGCGGCCGCCGAGCAGCGCGTGGACCGGCCGGCCAACGGCCTTGCCGACGAGGTCCCAGCACGCGAGCTCGAGCCCGCTCATCACCCCGGCGAGCGTGGTGTCTGGTCGTGCCGTGTACCCGCTTGCATACAGGCGCCGCCACATCGTCTCGATCGAGAAGGCGTCCATCCCCTCGACGTGCCGCGCAAAGGCGTCGTGCACTGCCTGCTCGATCACGCTTGGGTGGAACGTGGCTGCGTACACCTCGCCGACGCCGACGATCCCGCCGGCGGTCTCGAGCTCGAGGAAGAGGAAGTAGCGCCCGCCGAAGCCGGGCGGCGGGTTGCCGACGACGTACGTCCGCAGCGCCGTGATCGTCGTCGAGGCCATCAGGGGCGGCGCGCGCTGAACGACGGGAGCCAGAGGGTCAGCTCGGAGAGCCTCGCGCCGAGCTCACGCAGGTCATCGACGACCGTTGCCCGGCGCTCGTCGGTGACACGGCACACCGGGATGCAGGTCGTGAGCGCGGCGATCGTCACGTGCTCCGCGTTCACGACCGGCACCGAAGCGGCGTAGAGGCCCTCGGCGGTCTCCTCGTAGTTCTCGGCGTAACCGCGCAGGCGCACCTCCTCGAGGATCGACTGCAGCTCCGCGACCCCGTTGAGTCGCCGGCCGGTCGGCGTGACGAGCAGCTGACCGCCGAACAGCGCCGCGACCGACGCGGGCGGGTGCGAGGCGAGAACGACCCGTCCGCTCGCCGAGGCGAACGCCTGGGTCTTCGAGCCGACGTGGGTCACGAGGCGAACGGGCTGGGAGGTCTCCTCGAGCGCGATGAAGAGCGATTCGGTCCCGTCGAGCACGGCAAGCGCGATCGTCTCGTCGTGCTTGGTCAGGTACTCCGCAGCGACGGTGCGGAATGCGGTCACGATCGGGAGCTCGGAGCTGCTCGAACCGAGCCGAAGCGCCCTGATCCCGAGCGAGAAGCTCCCGTCGGCATCGCGCACCGCCCAACCACGCTCGACCATCACCGCGCAGACTCGATGAAGGGTGCTCTTCGCCATCCCGAGCTCGCGCGAGAGCTCCGAGAGGCTGAGCGGCGCTCGCGCGGCGAGGAGGTCGAGCACGGCGAGCGTGCCGTTGACACCTGCGGAGGTGGCCCCGCGCACCGGGGAGCCGCCCGCGCGTATCTCGTCGCGCGATTCGGTTGGCACGCAATGAGCGTAACCGGTTATTGAACACAATTCCACTAGAAGAACGACAGGGGTTGACATCTACCCGTTCAAGCCGTCAGACTCGCGCTGAGGTGGGACGAGCTTCCAGGTGTAGAACAGATCGGCGCGGCGCCCGGCGGCGCGCTATCCGACCGGGCGTGTCGTCGTCTCACTGCACGACAGGGCGGGCGGCGACGGGCGGCATCCGTCGCGTCCCGGTGACCACAGCGCAGGCTCGACCCCGCGCACGGGGTTTCGACAGGAGGAGGGAAGATGGATCGTGAGAGCAGGCGGCTCCTCGAGGCCTATCGGCGCAGCGAGGCCGGCCCACTCGAGAACAACGTGATCGACGAGTTCCTCGGCGGTGAGCTCGACCGGCAGGAGTTCCTGAAGCGCGCGACCATGTTCGGGCTCTCGGTCGGCACGATCGGGCTCGTCCTGCAGCAGGCGGGCGAGACCGGCCTCGCGTTCGGCGCGACGCAGGCGGGGAAGGCGGGCGGCACGATCCGGGTCGGGCTCACGACGGGCGGCTCGCTCGAGCCATACCTCCTGAACGACGGCGGCTCGCTCGCCCTCTCGGGGATCATGGGCGAATATCTCACGTTCACGAATCCAAAGGGCGTGTGTGTCCCGTGGCTTGCGACCAGCTGGAAGCCGAACAAGGACGCGACGGTCTGGACGTTCCAGATCCGCAAGGGCGTCAAGTTCCACAACGGCCAGGCGCTGACGGCGAAGGACGTCGTCGCGAGCATGAAGCAGTACGTCGGGGCCAAGGAGTCGAACGCGGGCCTCTCGCCGTTCTTCGACGCGGCGGGTGTCTCGGCAAAGGGGCAGTACACGGTCGAGTTCCGGCTGAAGTCGTCGATCGGCGTCTTCCCGTACCTCGTGAGCCAGACCACCTACCAGGCGATCATCCAGCCCGCCTCGATCGCGGCGAAGCCGGGCACCTGGGTGAAGAGCGGGATGATCGGCACGGGCGCGTTCAAGCTGAAGTCGCTTGTCGAGAAGAAGAGCGCCGATCTCACGCGGCACGACGCGTACTGGGGTGGCCGGCCTCCGCTCGACGGGGTCAAGGTGACGTACTACCAGGGCTCCGCGCCGATGGTGCTCGCCCTGCGGGCCGGCCAGATCGACCTCGCGATGCAGCTCTCCCCGCAGGAGGTGCAGGTCTTCAAGAACAACAAGAAGTTCACGACCTACAGCCTCCCGACCGCCGCCCATCGCCAGCTATGCATGCGAACCGACCAGGGCGCTCTCAAGGACCCGCGAGTGAGGCGTGCCGTGGCCCTCGTGATCAACCGACCGCAGCAGCTCGACAAGGTGATGCTCGGGGCCGGCACGGTCGGCAACGACAACCCGTTCTGGAAGGGCTTCGCCTCGGCCGACCCGTCGGTGAAGCAGCGCACCCAGAACATCCAGCTCGCAAAGGCGCTGCTCAAGGCGGCGGGGGCCGAGAACCTGAAGTTCAACATCACGACGTGGAACTTCCTCGACCACACCGACCACGCCGCCTCTGTGCAGGCGTACGCGCGCGAGGCGGGAATCGACATCGGGCTCGAGGTGATGGACGTCAGCAAGTACTACGACGCCGAGCCCGCCGGCGCCGACTACGCGTCGACGACGCCGTGGCTCAATCGCACCTGCTCGCTCACCGAGTACGGGGCGCGTGGCGTGCCGAACATCTACCTCACCCGGTGCTACATGTCGACGGGTGACTGGAACGCGTCGCACTACAAGAACCCCGAGTTCGACTCGCTCGCGAAGACGTACCTCGGCGCCGCCGAGATCGCCACGCAGCGCAAGGCAACCAAGCGGATGGCGGGGCTGCTGCTCCGCGACACGCCGGTGATCACGGACTACTTCATCAACTACGTGACCGCCGGAAGCTCCAAGGTCAAGAACTACGTGCCAGAAGGGCTGTCGCACGTCCGGCTGGCTAAGGTCTCGCTCGGGTAGGTGGAGGCCGGGCTGGGTGGGCGCTCCGTCGCCCACCCACCCGACCGCCTCGTGACGCTCAGGTGACGCGCTTCCTCCTCAAACGGCTTGGCCTGGCACTGATCACGCTCGTGCTGCTGAGCGTGATCATCTTCGCGGTCTCGACCGTTCTCCCCGGGAACGTCGGGCGCGCAGTGCTCGGGCCGTTTGCGACACAGGAGTCGGTCGATGCGCTCAACGAGCAGCTCGGGGCCGACCGGCCGATCGTCACCCAGTACGTCGACTGGGCGACGGGTCTGCTTCGTGCCGACCTCGGCGTTTCGTTGACGACGCAGACACCGGCGTGGACCCTGCTCCAGCCCGCGCTCGGCAACTCGCTCAAGCTCGCACTCGTTACGTTCCTGATCTGCGTCCCGCTCTCCATCCTCGGCGGGATCGTCGCCGGGCTCCGGCGCGGGAAGGCGACCGACCGGGCGCTGACAATCCTCGGGCTTTCGATCGCGGCGATGCCCGAGTTCGTCACCGGGATCATTCTGATCCTCGTCTTCTCGATCTGGTTCGGCTGGCTTCCCGTCACCGCCCAGGCCGACGCGGGCGCGAGTCTCCCGACCCAGGTAAAGCACCTTCTGCTGCCGGCGTTCACCCTCACCTTCGTCCTGTTCGGGTACATCTCGCGGATCACGCGGGCGGGCGTCGTCGAGGCGCTCGACTCCGACTACACGCGAACCGCGTACCTCAAGGGGCTTGCCTCGGGGGTCGTGATCCGGCGCCACGTGCTGCGCAACGCGCTCCTGCCGACGATCGCGGTCGTTGCCGTCCAGATCGGCTACCTCGTCGGTGGTCTCGTCGCGGTCGAGAAGCTGTTCAACTACCAGGGCGTCGGCCTGCTCATCTACCAGGCTGCTCGGGAGAAGGATCTTTCGCTCCTCACGGCGGGGGTGCTCGTCGTGGGCGTCACGTACCTGGTAGTGACGCTGGTCGCCGACCTGCTCTATGCGGCGCTCAACCCGCGCATCCGGCTCGGGAGCCTCGAGTGAGCACCGCTGGGACAGCCGTCGCGGTGGGACGGTCGGAGGCGAGCTCCGCCCGCCGCGAGCGTCTGCGCCTCCTGTTCCGGACGCCGACGGTGATCGTCGGCGTCGTCGTCCTCGTGTTCTGGACAGTTTGCGCGCTGATCCCCGGGATCGCTCCGCACGACCCGATCTTCGACAACCAGTTCGACACGAGCCTCTCGCCGACCTGGTCGCACCCGTTCGGGACAGACACGAACGGCCGCGACGTGTTCTCGCGGGTCCTCGCGGGGTCGCGGAACGTGCTCACGATCGCGCCGGCGGCGACGCTCCTCGGCACCGTCCTCGGGACGATCCTCGGCCTGATCACGGGCTACTTCCGCGGCTGGGTGGACGACGTCGTCGGCCGCGTGATCGACGCCGTGCTCTCGCTGCCGCTGATTATCACCGCGATCCTGATCGTGACCGCGGTCGGCAGCTCGGGCACCTGGGTGGTTGTCCTCACGATCGGGCTGATCTTCAGCCCCGTCGTCTCGCGGACGGTTCGTGCGGCGGTCCTCTCGGAGGCCGAGCTCGACTACGTCCAGGCCGCTCGGCTTCGTGGCGAGCGGGCGCCGTACGTGATGTTCGCGGAGATCCTGCCGAACGTTCTCTCACCGGTCGTGGTCGAGTTCACGGTACGGCTCGGGTATGCGATCTTCACCGTCGCTTCGCTGACGTTCATCGGCTTTGGCGTGCAGCCGCCCTCGCCCGACTGGGCTGCGCAGATCAACGAGTACTACAACTTCATCGACCCCTACTGGTGGATGACGCTCTTCCCGGCGCTTGCGATCGCGAGCCTCGTCGTCGCGGTCAACCTGATCGCCGACGGGATCCGCGAGGTCTACGAGCGATGAGCGAGCCGACCGTGCCCGCGCTCGACGTCCGCGACCTCGAGCTTGTCTATCGCGTCCGCGGCGTCGACCGCCCGGTGCTTCGGGGGATCTCCTTCGGGATCGAGCGCGGTCGCTCGTACGGGCTCGTCGGCGAGTCCGGCTGCGGCAAGTCGACCGCGGCGCTGGGGATCGTGCGCTACCTCCCGCGCAACGGTCGGGTCGTCTCTGGGAGCGTGAGCGTCGGCGGGGAGGACGTTCTCGCGCTGCGGCGGGGATCGCTTCGCGAGTTCCACGCCCGCAAGGTCTCGATGGTCTACCAGAACCCCGGCTCGGCGCTCAACCCGACGATCCGGGTCGGGGCGCAGGTGGCCGAGGCCTTCACCGTGCTCGGTTCCTCGCGGGCGCAGGCGATCGAGCAGGCCCGGGAAGCGCTCGCGAAGGTACAGATCGCCGATCCCGGGAGCGTCCTCAACCGCTACCCGCACCAGCTCTCCGGGGGGATGCAGCAGCGCGTCGTGATCGCGATGGCGCTTGCGAAGGACCCGACCCTGCTGATCCTCGACGAGCCGACGACCGGGCTCGACGCGACCGTCGAGGCGGAGGTTCTCGACCTGGTAGCCGGCGTGCAGTCGGAGCTTGACACCGCCGTGCTCTTCATCAGCCACAACCTCGGCGTGATCGCGAAGATGTGCGACCGCGTCGGGGTGCTTTACGCAGGGCGGCTCGTCGAGGAGGGGCCGGTCGGTGAGGTCCTCCGCAACCCACGGCATCCGTACACGGTCGGGCTGCTCCGCTGCATCCCGCGTGGCGGCGCCCGCAAGGGGGAGGGGAGGCTTGACACGATCCCCGGCTTTCTCCCGAGCCTCGGCGCCGAGATCCCCGGCTGCGTGTTCGCCGACCGCTGCACGCTCGCCGATGAGCGCTGCCGGACGGAGGATCCCGAGCCGGTCGCGGTCGGCGAGGCGCACCAGGCGCGCTGCTTCCACCACGAGCGCGCGCCGGAGCTGCCGCGAGCGGGGACGGCGGAGCTCGTGCTTCCCGTCGTCGACCGCACCGCGGCGCCGCTGATCTCGCTCGAAGGGCTCGGGAAGACCTTTCAGCAGGGTGGGCACGAGATCCGCGCGCTCGCGGAGGTCAGCGCTGCGCTTTGGCCGGGCGAGACGCTCGGCCTCGTCGGTGAGTCCGGCAGCGGCAAGACCACGCTCGCGCGCGCGCTGCTCGGAATCGTCGCACCTTCGGCCGGGTCGGTCGAGCTCGACGGGCGCCCGCTCGCGCCGCACTTTCACAGCCGAAGCCGCGACGAGCTGCGAGCGCTGCAGATCGTGTTCCAGAACCCCGACTCCGCGCTCAATCGCCGGCATTCTGTCAGGCGGATCTTGCTTCGCTCGCTCCAGAAGCTGGCCGGAGTCCGGGGTGCCGAGGCCGAGGCGAGGGTCAACGCCCTCGCCGAGCGCGTGCGTCTCTCCGAGCGGACGTTGACGCAGAAGCCGGTGCAGCTGTCAGGTGGTCTCAAGCAGCGCGTCGCGATCGCGCGAGCGTTCGCGGGCGACCCGAAGCTCGTCGTCTGTGACGAGCCGACGAGCGCGCTCGACGTCTCCGTCCAGGCCGCGATCCTCAACCTGCTGGTCGAGCTGCAGGCAGAGCGCGGCGTCTCGTACCTCTTCATCAGCCACGACCTCGGTGTCGTCCGCTACATCTCCGACCGGATCGCGGTGCTCTACCTCGGGCGGCTGCTCGAGCTGGGATCCGCCGATGTCGTCTTCGGCGGGCCGCATCACCCCTACACCGAGGCGCTGCTCTCGGCGGTGCCGACGGTCGACGGCGGTGGGAGAGAGCGGATCAAGCTCGAGGGTGAGATCCCGAGCGCCGCCGACCCGCCGACGGGCTGCGTGTTTCACACGCGTTGCCCGCGGAAGGTCGGTGCGGTGTGCGAGACGACCGAGCCGCCGCTAGTAGAGGCGGAGGGTGGGCACCTGCTGCGTTGCCACATTCCGCTCGAGGAGCTCCGGCGCCTCCAGGTGAAGGAGACGTGACCGAGCAGGCGGTGAGGGACGCCGTCGTCGTCGGCGGTGGGATCGCGGGCCTCTCGGCAGCGTGGGGTCTTCGCGACCGCGACGTTGTCGTCCTAGAGTCCGGCGACCGGCTCGGAGGTCGGATCCGCTCGGAGTCGCGCGACCCCTACTGGCTCAACGTCGGTGCCCACGTGCTGGGCGGCCCGGGCTCCGCGACGTGGCGGCTCGCCTCCGAGGTCGGCGCCGAGCTCGTCAAGGTGCCGGGTCATCTCGTCGCGCTCGAGCTCGACGGGCGGATCCTCGTCGGCGGCCGGCCCGAGCTCTACCCCTTTCGGCTCCCGCTCTCGCTCGGCGAGCGCCTTGCGCTGATCCGTGCCGGCGCCCGCCTCCGGCTTGCGGTTGCGAGATACGAGCGGCTCGCCAGGCAGAGGCCGGAGGAGACGGCGGCGCAGACCCGCGCGCGCGTGCTCGCCTACGGCGACGACCGCACGTTCGCCGGCTGGCTCGGCGCGCTCCCCGGGAACGCGGACGCGCTCTTCCGGGCCACGGTCACGCGTTCGACCGCCGAGCCCGAGGAGATCTCGATGGGGCACGGCGCCGGCTACTTCGCGCTCGTATGGAGCGCCGGCAAGGGGCTGTCGTACAACGTGCTCGGCGGCACGCAGACGCTCGTCGACGCGATCGGGACAGCGCTCGCCAGTCGGATCCGGCTCGGCGCCGAGGTGACGGCGGTCACCGGCGAGGGCGAGCTGCAGCACATCACGTATCTCCACGAGGGGGCCGAGCGATCCGTGCTCGCACGCCATGTCGTCGTCGCGACAAAGGCCTTCGACGCCGCCCGCCTCGTCACCGATCTCCCCACCGACACGAGGGCCTCGCTCGAGGCGATCCCGTACGGGCCGACCCTCGTCCTCGGGATGCTCACCGACGAGCGCGGGCCGATGCCGTGGGACGATCTTTACGCGCTCGCGACGCCGAAGCGCTCGTTCAGCATGCTGTTCAACATCGCGAACGTCCTTCGTAGCGGCGGCGAACGGCGGCCGGGGGGAAGCCTGATGGTCTACCGCGCTGGGCACGCCGCGACCGAGCTCTTCGAGCGGAGCGATGCCGAGATCGAGCAGCTCTTCCTCGACGATCTCGTCGCGATCTACCCGGAGGCGCGCGGGATCGTGAAGGAGACCCTGCTCCTGCGGATGCCGCGGATGCTCCCGTACGTCGCGCCGGGTCGCGCCGCGCTGCAGCCCGCGCTCGAGGTCTCGCTCGGCACGGTTCATCTCGCGGGCGACTACATGGGCGGCACGTACACCGAGACGGCGATCGCGACGGGGCAGAGGGCGGCGGCGGCGATCGTCGCCTCGCTCACGACGACGGCCGAGGCGGTGGCGGCGTGAGAACCCGCGCGGTCGTCCTCGAGCGGACGAACGGTCCGCTCATCGTGGCGGAGCTCGAGCTCGCCGAGCCGGGTGAGCGCGAGGTTCACGTGCGGATCGTGGCGAGCGGCGTGTGTCACTCCGATCTCAACGCGATCGACGGCACCGCCGAGACCCCGTGCCCGGCCGTGCTGGGTCACGAGGGCGCCGGTGTCGTCGAGGCGGTTGGTGCCGGGGTCACGCGCGTGCGGGTCGGCGATCACGTCGCGCTCTCCTGGTCGCCGGCCTGCGGGTCGTGCGCGGAGTGCGTCCGCGACCTGAGCTGGCTGTGCACCGATGCACGCGATGCGATGAACGACGGCCTGCTGCCGAGCCGGGCGATCAGGCTCTCGCGCGCGGGCGAGCCCGTCTTCCACTACTCCTGCCTCTCGACCTTCGCCGAGCACGCGGTCGTCGCCGAGACCTCCTGCATCCCCGCGCCCGACGGCGTCCCGCTCGAGGTCGCCGCGCTCGTCGGCTGCGCGGTCACGACCGGGGTCGGCGCCGTCTGGAACACCGCCCACGCCCAACCCGGCGAGAGCGTCGCGGTGATCGGGTGTGGCGGCGTCGGGCTCTCGGCGGTGATGGCGGCGGTCGCCGCCGGCGCCGAGCCGGTGATCGCGGTCGACACCGACGAGCGCAAGCTCGCAGCCGCCGAGGCGCTCGGCGCCCGCCTCCGCGTTGGGTGGCAGGGCGGCGCCGAGGCGACCGCCGAGGCCGTGCGCGAGCTCACCGGGGGCGGCGTCGATCACGCGATCGAGGCGACCGGTCGCGGCGAGGCCATGCTCGCAGCTGTGCTCGCGACGCGCCCGCGCGGCTCGGCGGTGCTCATCGGGATTCCCCGCGCCGACACGGTGCTTCCCGTCCCCGCAACGCTGATCCAGGCTGGTGAGCGGCGGCTCGTCGGCTCGGTGTACGGCTCGGCGAAGCCCGAGCGAGACTTCCAGACGATCTTCGCCCTCTACCGCGCCGGCCGGCTCCCGCTCGAGCGGCTGATCTCACACCGGCTGCCGCTCGGGCGCATCGACGAGGCGTTTGCGCTGATGGGCTCGGGGGAGGCGCTCAGGGTGATCCTCGATCCCACACTGCCCGAGGCGGTGGCGGCGTGAGCCTCGACGAGCTCGACGGTCGGATCGGCGAGGGCTGGGGCGGGCTGGCGCCGAACGGCGTGCACGTCAACGTCGTCCTCGCCCGGCGCGGAAGCCCGACGGCCGCGTCGGCGATCTCGATGTTCTCCCACCCCTCGCCCGGGCATACGCCGGTGCTCGTCTGCGTTGGCGAGAGCCAGCCCGCCTACGAGCCGGTGTGGCCGCCGACGCTGATGATGAACAAGGCGACCGCGACGAGCGAGCGCGCGCAGACCCTCACCTGGGGCGCCGGCCAGCTCGGGATCGCACAGGGCGTGCTCGACGCCGTCGCCGACGGGCTGATCGAGGCGTCGGGCGATCTGCTCGTGCTCGTCGCCGTCTGGCTCGACGAGACCGCAGACGACGAGACCGCGGTGCGCACCTCCGCCCGCGCCGCCGTCCGCAAGGCGCTCGGCGTGTGCGTCGAGGGGCGCGACCCCGCGGCCGCGGCTCGGCTCGTCACCGATCGCGACCGGCTAACGAACCCGTTCTACGGGGGCGACTGACGTGCGCATCACCTCCGTCGAGACGCGCACCTACCGCTACCCGCTCGAGCCGCCGTTCCATGCGGCGTGGGATCCGGTGCCGCGCACCGCGCAGGAGGCGACGGTCGTTCTCGTCCACTCCGACGAGGGGCTCACCGGGATCGCCTCGGGTGGCGACGGCCTCCCCGACGCGGCGCTGCTCGACCGGCTCCTCGGCGGGCTCGACCCGCTGCGAACCGAGGTCGTCCGTGAGCTGTGCGAGACGGTCGACTTCCACGGTGGTCGCCCGTGGGCCGCGGAGGTCGCGGTCTGGGACCTCGCCGGCAAGGCGCTCGGGCTCCCGCTCTGGCAGCTGCTCGGCGGCCGCAAGAAGCGGCTGCTCGCCTACGCGTCGAGCGGCGAGCTCGTCTCACCGGCGGTGCGGGCCGAGCGGTGTCTCGCGCTCGCCGAGGCCGGCGTGCGGGCGGTCAAGCTCCGGTTCCATCACGCCTCGTGGGCCGACGACGTCGCGGTCGTCCGCGCGGTGCGCGACGCGGTCGGCGACCGGCTCGAGCTGATGGTCGACGCGAATCAGGGCTGGCGGATGCCCGGCGACCGCGAGGCGCGGTGGGACGTCGCGACCGCGGCGCAGTGCGCCCGGGAGCTCGAGCAGCTCGGCGTCTACTGGCTCGAGGAGCCGCTCCGCACAGACGATGTCGCCGGCTACTCGTCGCTGCGCGATCTCACGACGCTGCGGCTCGCCGCGGGCGAGATGGTGCGCCAGCCCCACGAGGCGCGCGATCTCGTCGTCGGCGGGAGGCTCGACGTGATCCAGGCCGACGTCCTCTTCGTCGGGGGGATCGGCGGCTGCCGTCGCATCGCCGCGCTGGCCGATCTCCACGGGCGCGCGTGGTCGCCGCACACGTGGTCGAACGGCCTCGGGTTCCTCGCGAACCTGCACGCCGCGATCGCGTTCTCGACCGTGCCCTACGTCGAGGTTCCCTTCGACCCGCCTGCGTGGGCGCCCGAGCGCCGCGACTGGCTGCTCGAGACGACGACCGCGATCGCGCCCGATGGGACGATCGCACCACCGCAAGGCCCCGGGCTCGGCGCAGAGCTCGACTTCGACAGGCTCGAGCAATGGAGGATCGGATGAGGATGAAGGCAGCGGTGGTGCGGCACGCGGGCGTTCCCGTGCACGCCGAGGAGGTCGAGCTCGACCCGCCGAAGACCGGCGAGGTGCTCGTCAAGGTCGCGGCCGCCGGGGTGTGTCACTCCGACGTCCGCCACGCCGACGGCGAGCTCGGCGCTGGGCTCTTCCCCTCGGTGATGGGCCATGAGGGCGCCGGCGTCGTCGAGGCGGTGGGGGAGGGAGTGACGCACGTCGCCCCTGGCGACCACGTCGCCTTCTGCTTCGTCCCCGCCTGCCGGAAGTGTCGCTACTGCCTCGCGGGCAAGCCGAACCTCTGCGTCATCGTCGGTGAGCACGGGGCGCGCGGGATGCTGATGGACGGCACGAGCCGGCTGCGCCTCCCCGACGGCACCGTCCTGCAGCACGGCCTGCGCACGGCGTGCTTCGCCGAGCACACCGTCGTCGCCGCCGGCGGTGCCGTCCCGATCCCCCGCGAGCTCCCGCTCTGGCAGGCGGCGCTTCTCGGCTGCGGCGTCGTCACCGGGATGGGCGCGGTTCGCAACGTCGGGCGGGTGCGCGCGGGCGAGTCGGTCGCCGTGATCGGCTGCGGTGGCGTCGGGCTCCAGGTCGTCGCGGCCGCGCGGCTCGCGGGCGCCGACCCGATCGTCGCGATCGACCGGGTGCCCGACAAGCTAGAGCTCGCGCGCGCCCAGGGCGCGACCCACGTCATCGACGCGGGCGCGGTGGACGACGTCGTCGCGGCCGTCCGCGAGCTCGCCGAGGACGGTGTCGACCACGCCTTCGAGGTAATTGGCCGTCCCGAGACGATCCGGCTCGCGTGGGACGCGATCCGCCCCGGCGGCTCGGTTGTCGTCGTCGGCCTCGCCCCGGTGGGCGTCGAGGCGAGCATCCCCGCGATCGAGTTCCTCTCGGACAAGTCGCTCAAGGGCACCTACTACGGCTCGGGCGACCCGGCCGCCGAGCTCCCCGGCCTCGCAGCGCTAGCTCTCGCAGGCGACCTCGGCCTCGCGAACGTCGTCACCCACGTCGCCCCGCTAGAAGGCATCAGCGACGCGCTCGACCGGCTGCGGAGAGGCGAGGGAGCGCGGACGGTGTTGGTGATCGACGAGGCACTTGCGGGGCTAGCGTCGCCGTAGGGCCACGTGCGTCTCAGGCCGTCGCGTGAAACGGCGGCGGGCCGAGCAGCTCGATGCTCGGCGAGCGCTCGGCGACCTGGCGTAGGAGAGCGAAGTCCGCGGGCCGCGTCGCGTTGTCGTCCGAGGCGGGTTCGCCGCACTCGCGATAGAAATCCTCGCCCGTTCCTGGCGTCTGCAGCGCGATGATGCGGGCGCTCTCCGAGACGACCATGAACGCGTGCGGGTAGCCGCGCGGCGCGACGAAGAGCCCACCGGCCTTGACCTGGTGCTGCTCGCCCTCGATGTGCACGAGCAGCTCGCCCTCGAGCACGTAGATGGTCTCGTCCTCGGGATGGCTGTGCAGCGGCGTGACCTTGCCCTGCTCCATGTAGTCCTCGAACAGCAAGAACGCTCCGTTCGTCTCTTCACCAGTTGCCTTCCAGGTGATGGTTCCACCACCGGCGAACCACATCCGTTCGCCCTCGCCGTCCTGCCGGATGATCGGAATCGCGCTCATGATGTTCCTCCCTATATGGTACTAAGGTGCCCATATGGACACTACGGTACCATTTCGACCGTGTCAACGTCGTATGAGCTGACGGGCCGCACGACACAAAAGGCGCGCACCCGCGGTGGCCTCGTCGTTGCCGCGCGCGTGCTGCTCGCAGAGGGCGTCTTTCCCACCGTCGAGCAAGCTGCGGACAGGGCGGGAATCTCACGCACGACGGCATACCGCTATTTCAAGAATCGGCGCGCGTTGCTCGCCGCGTGCTACCCAGAGCTCGAGGCCCCGTCCCTCCTCGGCGGCGACCCGCCCGCCGACCCGGTCGAGAGGATCGAGATCGCCGTCGAGCACTTCGTGCGCCAGACGCTTGAGCACGAGCCCGAGCTTCGCGCCGAGTTGCGTCTCTCGCTCGACCCAGCGAGCAAGTCCGAGGAGCGACCATTGCGTACCGGCCGGGGGATCGGCTGGATGGAGGACGCGCTCGCACCGCTACGCGAGCACCTGTCCGACACGGACTTCCGGCGACTCGTGCTCGCCGTCCGCGCGGGGTGCGGCATCGAGGCGCTCATCTGGCTCGTCGACATCGCCGGCGTGAGTCGCGATGAGGCGGCCGCCACGATGACCTGGACCGCCCGGACGCTCGTGGAGTCAGCGGTCGCTGCGGCTGCCCGCGGCGACGCGTGATTCCCTGTTTCGTCTAGTCGGTCAGGCAGCCGCGACGACGGCCTGCGCGTCCACCCCAGGCTCATGGCAGTCGCGGCAACGCGCCTCATATGCATCGAGCGCGCCCACGACGATCGTCTCGCCGGCGTACGGTGCAGGCTTGCCGTCGACCAGGCGCTGCGTCGTCGTTGCCGGGCCGCCGCAGCGGTGGCAGACGGCCTGAAGCTTGTCGACGAACTCGGCGCGGGCGAGCAGCTCGGGCATCGGCCCGAACGGGAGGCGGCGGAAGTCCTGGTCGAGACCCGCAGCGATCACGCGGACGCCGCCGTCGGCGAGCGCGAGCGCTGCCTCGACGACCGTGTCCTCGAAGAACTGCACCTCATCGATCCCGACGACCTCGCACCCGCGCGCGCGGGCGATCAGCTCTGCGCAGCCGTCGACCGGCACCGCCGACATCCGCACGCCCGCGTGGCTGACCACGTCGGCGGCGTCGTAGCGGTCGTCGATCCGCGGCTTGAACAGCAGCACGCGCTGCCCGGCGATCTCGGCGCGTCGCAGGCGGCGGATCATCTCCTCGGACTTCCCGGAGAACATCGGGCCGCACACGACCTCGAGCCAGCCGCCACGCTGTGGGGGGACACGAATCACGGATGCGGATCCTAGGGCGACGTCCGGATGGAGAAAAAGCGGGTCATTTGGAGAGGTTCTGCTCACCGTGGAGCTCCGTCTGCAGCCCCGAAGGCGCGAACGAACCTTGCTACACTTCCGCTCCCTGCGCGGCGGCGTAGCTCAGTTGGTTAGAGCAGCGGAATCATAATCCGCGTGTCGTAGGTTCGAGTCCTACCGCCGCTACCTTTACCCGCGCTGCAACCACGAGAGAAGAAGAGACATGGCCACCGGAGTACGAGTCGCGATCACCCTCGCCTGCACCGACTGCAAGCGGCGGAACTACCAGACCCAGAAGTCGAAGCGGAACACGCCCGATCGCGTCGAGTTCCGACGGTACTGCCGCTGGTGCGGCACGCACACGCTGCACCGCGAGACCCGCTAGCCGTTCGAGAGGAAGCAGAGTGGGCGGAGAGACCAGAAGGCAGCGCCGCGACGCGCGTCGCGCGCTCGGTACCCAGGAGCCGCGAGCGGCTGCGCCCGCTGTCGACCCGTCGCTCGGTACCCCGGCGGCCGTGGTCCCTGCTGCAAGCAGCGGCCGTGGCGGGTTCATCCGCGAGTCGTGGGGGGAGCTCAAGAAGGTCGAGTGGCCGAACCGCGCCCAGGTCGTCCAGGGCACGATCGTGGTGCTGATCGCGTGCGCCGTCGTCGGCGCGTTTCTGTGGGGCGCTGACCAGCTGCTCCGTCCGTTCGTTCGTGACGTCCTTATCGGGTAGGGAGAGTCGATGTTCCACTGGTACGTGATCAACACCTACTCGGGCCACGAGAACAAGGTGAAGGCCAACCTCGAGCACCGGATCGTCTCGATGGGGCAGCAGATGCGCTTCCGGCGCGTAGTCGTCCCCACCGAGCAGGTGATCGAGACGAAGGACGGACAGAAGGTGCAGACCGAGAAGCGCGTGCTCCCCGGCTACGTCCTCGTCAACATGGATCTGAACGACGAGGCGTGGACGGTCGTGAAGGGCACTCCGGGTGTCACCGCGTTCGTCGGTGCCGGGGCGAAGCCCTCGCCGTTGTCGACGGGTGAGGTTGAGCGGATCCTCCACGCCTCTGGCGGCGGCACCCCGGGCGCGGCCGGCTCGCCGGCGGCAAAGGCCCAGGTCGAGTTCACGCTCGGCGAGTCGGTGAAGGTGACCTCCGGCCCGCTGTCGGACTTCGACGGGGAGATCGTCGACGTCAACCCCGACCAGCAGAAGCTCAAGGTGCTCGTCGACATCTTCGAGCGCCAGGTTCCGGTCGAGCTCGGTTTCGACCAGGTCAAGAAGATCGACTAGCACGGCGCTGCCGCCGCGCTTTGGAGGAGAACAACCAGACAGAACACCACGCGAGCTGACTCCACTAGGCACGACGCGCAGCGTTGTGGCCCGGAGCGGTCGCGTCAATGGCAAACGAACCAAGACGGGAGGAGGGGCGAGCAGCCCCGTATGGACTCACGCACATGGCAAAGAAAGTCCTGACACTCATCAAGCTGCAGATCCCCGGTGGGCAGGCGAACCCTGCACCGCCGGTCGGGCCTGCCCTCGGTCAGCACGGCGTGAACATCGTCGAGTTCACGAAGGCGTTCAACGCGCAGACCGCCCACGAGAACGGCCGGATCATCCCGGTCGAGATCACGGTCTTCGAGGACCGCTCGTTTAGCTTCATCACGAAGACGCCACCCGCGGCGGTCCTGATCAAGGAGGCGCTGAACCTCCAGTCCGGCTCCGCCGAGCCGAACCGCAACAAGGTCGGCAAGCTCACCCAGGCACAGCTCCGCTCGATCGCCGAGACGAAGATGCCCGACCTCAACGCGAACGACGTCGAAGCCGCGATGCTCGTCATCGCCGGCACCGCCCGGAGCATGGGAGTGGAGGTCGAAGGATGAGCAGCCACGGCAAGCGGTACAAGGAGTCGCGCGCGGCGATCGACCGAGAGAAGCTCTACGCGCCGGCCGAGGCGATCAAGGTCCTCAAGGGGCTTCCGGGTGCGAAGTTCGACGAGACGGTCGAGGTGCACTTCACGCTCGGGCTCAACGTGCGCCACGCCGAGGAGCAGCTCCGCGGGACGATCATGCTCCCGAACGGCACCGGCCGCTCGATGCGTGTCGCCGTGTTCGCGGAGGGTGAGAAAGCGCGCGAGGCCGAGGAGGCAGGCGCCGACATCGTCGGCTCGGCCGACCTCGCCGCGAAGATCGAGGGTGGGTTCACCGACTTCGACGTCGCGATCGCGACTCCGGACCAGATGGGCAACGTCGGCCGACTCGGCCGCGTGCTCGGGCCGCGCGGCCTGATGCCGAACCCGAAGACGGGCACGGTGACGTTCGACGTCGCCAAGGCGGTCTCGGACGCGAAGGCCGGCAAGCTCGAATACCGCACCGACCGCGGCGCCAACGTCCACGTCCCGATCGGGAAGAAGAGCTTCGGCGAGAAGCAGCTGCTCGAGAACTATGCGGCGCTCGTCGAGGAGATCGTCCGGGCGAAGCCGGCGGCGGCGAAGGGCCGCTACATCAAGGGCGTGACCGTCACGACCACGATGGGGCCCGGCCTGCACGTCGACCCGACCCGCACACGCGACATCGTCGAGGATGTCGCAGGGGAGGCCGTGCCCGCGTAGGAGATTGCTCCGCAGCCGCGGAGCGGGGTTTCTGCACATAGCCCGTCGCCAGAGACAGCCGGCAGTCGTGAGACAGAAGTCCGGCCGAGGTGGCCTCGAGAAGCCTGGGCGTTCCGCCCACCTGTCGAGCCCGCCTTGCTGCGGGCTCGATCGTTCGAAGGGAGGTGGAACATGGACAAGACTCAGAAAGAGCAGGTCGTCGCCAAGCTCACGGAGCAGCTAAAGGCAACCGAGGCGATCATCGTCGCCGACTATCGGGGGCTTACCAACAGCCAGCTCGTCGGGCTTCGCTCGGCATTGCGACAGCACGGCGCGAAGCTCCAGGTCGTCAAGAACACCCTCAGTCGCCGGGCGGCCGAGGCCGCCGGGACCGAGTCGCTTCTCGCGCTGCTCGAGGGCCCGTCGGCGATCGCGTTCATCGAGACCGAGGGTGACGCCGTCGCGGTCGCAAAGGCGCTCAGCGACGTCGCCAGGGAGACGAAGATCCTGTCGCTTCGCGGCGGGGTGCTCTCCGGTAAGTCGATGAGCGGTGCGGACGTCGAGGAGCTCGCAAAGCTCCCGCCGGCCGATGTGATCAAGAGCCAGCTGGTCGGCGTGATCGTCGCGCCGCTCACGCAGCTCCTCGCATTGCTCCAGGCCCCCGTTCAGGACCTCGTGGGCCTGCTCGATGCTCGCATCAAGCAGCTCGACGAGGGTGGGGCCGCATCGGCTCCCGCCGAGACGGAAGGATCAGCCGAGCCGGAGCCGGCCGGTGAGGAGCCGTCGGCCGAGGTCGAGGCTGACGCGTCGGCCGAGGGGCCGGCAGCCGTGGAGCCGACACCGGAGGAGCCAGCACAGGAGGAGCCCGCTGCGGAGGCTACGGCCGAAGAGCCCGTCGCCGAAGCGGAGGCCGAGACGACCGAGACGGACTGAGACTGACCCAGGCAAGACGCGACGCGCCTTGCCTTCGAATCGAAAGGAACTGCACCAACATGGCAACCGATACGGCAAAGGTGCTCGAGACGCTCGGCAGCATGACCGTCCTCGAGCTCGTCGAGCTCAAGAAGGCGATCGAGGAGGAGTGGGGCGTCACCGCTGCCGCTCCCGTCGCGGTCGCAGCGGCCGGCGCCCCGGCAGGCGGCGGCGACGGCGCAGGCGCGGCGGAGGAGAAGGATTCCTTCGACGTCGTCATCACGTCGGCGGGCGACAAGAAGATCCAGGTGATCAAGGTCGTCCGTGCCGCGACGGGCCTCGGGCTCAAGGAGGCGAAGGACCTCGTCGACGGCGCCCCCGGCACCGTCAAGGAGGGCGTGGCCAAGGACGAGGCCGAGAAGCTGAAGGCAGAGCTCGAAGAGGCCGGCGCAGGCGTCGAGCTGAAGTAGGTCGTGGTCGGGGGCCGGCCCGATGGGCCGGCCCCCGACCACGGATGAGTGCAGCTCGCGTGAGCGTGGCTTCGACCACGCTCGTCTCCCCACGGGGCCGCGGGCGACCGGGCGGGCCGCGACCCTTGCGGGCTAGACCCCCTTTTGTGTATAGTGCGCGGTTCCGCCGAGCTCTTGGTTTTTCGCCCTGCTGGTTTAACCCCTGCCCGTCTTCGAGATACGCCGTAAGGGAGGCTCTTCTTGAGCAGCACTGCCGTCGCGCCGCGCGCGCGCAAGTCGTTTTCCCGTCTGAAGCACGTCCTCGACCTCCCCAACCTGATCGACATCCAGAAGGCGTCGTTCGACTGGTTCCTCACCGAGGGGCTGCGCGAGACGATCGACGACATCTCGCCGATCGAGGACTACACCGGCACGCTCGCCGTCGAGTTCGGCGAGTACGAGTTCGGTGAGCCTCCGCACTCGATCTCGGAGTGTCGCGAGAAGGACCTGACCTACCAGGCTCCGCTCTCGATGACCGTCCGCTTCGTCAACACCGAGACGGGCGAGATCCGGGAGCAGCGCGTGTTCATGGGCGACTTCCCGATGATGACCGCGAACGGCACGTTCATCATCAACGGCACCGAGCGCGTCATCGTCACGCAGCTCGTGCGCTCGCCCGGCGCGTACCTGATGGAGCCGAAGGACGCGACCAAGCAGGTGTTCACGGCGAACCTGATGCCGTCGCGTGGCTCGTGGCTCGAGCTCGAGATCGACAAGAAGGGCATCGTCTACGCGCGCATCGACCGCAAGCGCAAGCTGCCGATCACGACGCTGCTGCGCGCGCTGCCGGCCGAGGACCCGACCACGGGCTTCGCGCTCGACACCTCGACGAACGAGGCGATCCTCGCGCTGTTCGACGAGGCGACGCGACCGTACATCCAGAATACGCTCGACAAGGACACCTCCACCCGCGAGGAAGAGGCGCTGATCGAGGTCTTCAAGAAGCAGCGCCCCGGCGAGCCGCCGACGCTCGACAACGCGCGGAACCTCCTGCGCGCGCTGTTCTTCGACCCCAAGCGCTACGACCTGACCAAGGTCGGCCGCTACAAGCTCAACCAGCGGCTCGGCGTCGACGTCCCCGAGGACACCCGGGTGCTGACGACGGAGGACATCCTCGCGCTCGTCCGCAAGCTCGTCTCGCTGCCCGCACGCCTTGGTGTTCCGACCGAGGCGAAGGACTTCGCCGCCGAGGCCGCGGTGCTCGGCCGCGAGCCGATTCGCGCCGAGCTCGACGAGTACGAGCACTTCGGCAACCGCCGGCTCCGCACCACCGGCGAGCTGATCCAGGAGGCGTTCCGCGTCGGCCTCTACCGGATGGAGCGCGTCGTCCGCGAGAGGATGACGACCGAGGACGTCGACACGATCACCCCGCAGACGATCATCAACATCCGTCCGGTCGTCGCGGCGCTCAAGGAGTTCTTCGGCTCCTCGCAGCTGTCGCAGTTCATGGATCAGACCAACTCACTCGCGGGGCTCACCCACCGGCGTCGCCTCAGTGCGCTCGGCGCGGGCGGGCTCACGCGCGAGCGCGCGCCGATCGAGGTGCGCGACGTCCACCCGACCCACTACGGGCGCATGTGCCCGATCGAGACGCCGGAAGGCCCGAACATCGGCCTGATCGGCTCGCTCGCCTCGTTCGCGACGGTCTCGGAGTTCGGGTTCATCCAGACGCCGTACCGGGTCGTCAAGGGTGGCAAGGTGTCGGACGAGATCGTCTACCTCGACGCCGCCGAGGAGGCGCAGTTCACGATCGCGCAGGCATCCGAGCCGCTCGACGACAAGACCGGCAAGTTCGTCAACGAGCAGGTGCTCTGCCGCTCGTCGCTCGGCGAGGCCGTGATCGCGCGGGCGACCGACGTCGAGTACATGGACGTCTCGCCGGCACAGATCGTCTCTGTCGCGACCGCGCTGATCCCGTTCCTCGAGCACAACGACGCCAACCGCGCGCTGATGGGCGCGAACATGCAGCGGCAGGCAGTGCCGCTGATGATCCCGCAGGCGCCGCTCGTCGGCACCGGGCTCGAGTTCCGTGCCGCCGTCGACACGGGCGACGTCGTCCTCTCGCGCACCGACGGTGCGGTGATCGACGTCGACGCCGAGCGGATCGTCGTCGAGGGCAAGGGGACGCGCGAGGAGTACGCGCTCACGAAGTTCATGCGCTCGAACCAGGGGACGCTCATCCATCAGAAGCCGGTCGTGAAGCTCGGCGACAAGGTCGCGAAGGGCACCGTCATTGCCGACGGCTCCTCGACCGACGGGGGCGAGCTTGCGCTCGGCGCCAACCTGCTCGTCGCGTTCATGCCGTTCGAGGGATTCAACTTCGAGGACGCGATCGTCCTCTCCGAGCGCCTCGTCAAGGATGACGTGCTCAGCTCGATCCACATCCACGAGTACGAGATCGACGCCCGCTCGACGAAGCTCGGCGACGAGGAGATCACGCGTGACATCCCGAACCGCTCGGAGGAGTCGCTCGCAAACCTCGACGAGCGAGGCGTGGTGCGCATCGGCGCCGAGGTCGGCTCGGGCGACCTGCTCGTCGGCAAGGTCACGCCGAAGGGCGAGACCGAGCTCACCGCCGAGGAGAAGCTGATCCGCGCGATCTTCAAGGAGAAGGCGCGCGAGGTGCGCGACACGTCGCTCAAGGTGCCACACGGCGAGGGTGGCAAGGTCATCGGCGTCAAGACGTTCTCGCGCGAGGCGGGCGACGACCTCCCGCCGGGGGTCAACGAGCTCGTGCGCGTGTTCGTCGCCAAGAAGCGCAAGATCGCCGAGGGCGACAAGCTCGCCGGGCGCCACGGCAACAAGGGCGTCATCTCGAAGATCGTCCCCGAAGAGGACATGCCGTTCCTCGAGGATGGGCGACCCGTGGACGTCGTCCTCAACCCGCTCGGCGTCCCAAGCCGGATGAACATCGGCCAGATCCTCGAGACCCACCTCGGGTGGGCGGCAGCGCACGGCGTCTTCGCCGACGGCGAGCCGGTCAACACGCGCGCGCCGATCAACGCCCCGAACCCGAGGGCGGTCGCGACCCCGGTGTTCGACGGCGCAACCGAGAGCGATGTCGACAACGCGCTTGCCGAGTGGGCGCTGTCGGGCGAGTCGCCGATCTCGATGAACGTCGACGAGACCCGCTCCGACGGTCGCCGCTGCTCGGGCAAGGTGCGGCTGTTCGACGGGAAGACCGGCCAGCCGTACGACCAAAAGGTCACGGTCGGTTACATGTACATCCTCAAGCTGCTCCACCTGGTCGATGACAAGATCCACGCACGGTCGACCGGCCCCTACTCGCTCGTCACGCAGCAGCCGCTCGGCGGCAAGGCCCAGTTCGGCGGCCAGCGCTTCGGCGAGATGGAGGTGTGGGCGCTCGAGGCGTACGGCGCCGCGTACACGCTGCAGGAGATGCTGACGATTAAGTCCGACGACACGATCGGCCGCGTCAAGGCGTACGAGGCGATCGTCAAGGGCGAGAACATCGCCGAGCCCTCGATCCCCGAGTCGTTCAAGGTGCTTCTCAAGGAGATGCAGTCTCTGGCGCTCGACGTGCACGTCCTCTCCGACGACGGACGCGACGTCGAGGTGCGCGAGGAGGACGACGAGCTTCTTCGCGCCGCGGAGGAGCTCGGGATCGACCTTTCTCCGGCCGCGGTGCGCGCCGCAGCCGGCGAGGCCTCCGCGCAGGAGGTCGAGGAGGGGGCGCTCGAGGAGGGCAGCGACGTCGCCGTCGCAGCCGACGAGGATCTGGCCGACGAAGCGGACGACGAGGAGTTCGCGATGCCGGCCGACCTCGAGCTGGAGGACTAAGGGTCTGGCTGAAGCCAGACCCTGGCACGGCGCATCGCGTCGTGCCAGAGACGACCGTTTGAGTTAACGCAACGCTACGTGGAGAGGCTCCTCCGAGGGGGTCTCTCCGGAGGAGAAATCTCTTGGCGCAGATCGACATCAACGACTTCGACGCCATCAAGATCGGTCTTGCTTCGCCGAAGCAGATCCGCGACTGGTCGATGGGTGAGGTCACCAAGCCCGAGACGATCAACTACCGAACGCTGAAGCCGGAGCGCGACGGCCTGTTCTGCGAGCGCATCTTCGGTCCCACGAAGGACTGGGAGTGCTACTGCGGCAAGTACAAGCGCGTCCGGTACAAGGGCATCATCTGCGAGCGCTGCGGCGTCGAGGTGACCCGCCAGAAGGTTCGCCGTGAGCGCATGGGTCACATCGACCTTGCAGCTCCGGTGTCCCACATCTGGTTCTTCAAGGGTGTCCCGAGCCGCATCGGCTACCTCCTCGACATCGCTCCGCGCGAGCTCGAGAAGGTCTTGTACTTCGCTGCCTCGATCGTCACGGGCGTCGACCGCGAGAAGCGCGCGGCCGACCTCGTCGAGCTCGAGGACAAGGTGCGGGCCGAGGCCGAACAGATCAACGTCGATCGCGACGAGCAGGTCGTTGCCGTCGACGGCCGACTCCAACGGCGCCGTGACTACTTGACCGCCGGCAAGGACAAGGGCTTCGACGAGGACGACGAGTTCTGGGCTCGCGGCCTGTCGAACTGGGCAGAAGACCAGGGCCTGCCGACCCTCGAGGAGGCTCGCGCGCTCGCCGGCGGGATCTTCCCGGGTCTCGCGAAGACCGTGATGCACGAGGATCCGAAGCGCATCCGGGAGCTCGTGCGGCAGACCGCGACGCGTGAGGACAGGCGGCTCGCGCCCCGCGAGCTCGAGTCGATCGCGACCGCCGCCGTCGAGATCCGCGCGGCGCTCGATCCGCTCCGGGCCGAGCTCGAGTCGTCGTCGGGCTCGAAGAAGGGCGCGATCACCAAGCACCTGCACAAGATCCTCGACAGCCTGCTGTCGGGCGAAGAGCTCGCCGGCGAGGACGCCGAGCTCGTCGCGTCGGTCGAACGAAAGAATCTCGACCGGGCCCGCGAGACCGGCAACGGCCTGCTCGCCGACGTGCTCGCGAAGGCCGAGCCAGACGACGGCGTCGACCAGCTCCGTGAGCTCGCGAGCGACCTGTGCCTCGTCGAGGGCGCGCGCAAGGACGACCTCGACATCGTCGGCCAGTGGGTTCTCAAGGTCCGCGAGATGGTGCAGGACATGGACTCCCGTCGCGACGACGCCCGCGAGGCGGCGGTCGAGGGGATCCGCAGGCTCGAGGAGACCTGGAAGCTCTTCCGGGAGCTCGACACGAAGCTCGTCGTCAACGACGAGCAGATCTTCCGTGAGCTCAAGGATCGCTTCGGCTCGCCGTACGGCTTCGGCGTGTACTTCCGCGGCGGAATGGGCGCGGAGGCGATCCGCGAGCTCCTCCGCGACCTCGACCTCGATCTCGAGTCAGCGACGCTCCGCGACGTCATCAAGACGTCGAAGGGGCAGAAGCAGCAGCGCGCGATCAAGCGGCTCAAGGTCGTCGAGGCTTTCAAGCAGTCCGAGAACAAGCCGGAGTGGATGATCCTCGAGGCCGTGCCCGTGATCCCGCCTGAGCTGCGGCCGATGGTGCAGCTCGACGGCGGTCGCTTCGCGACGAGCGACCTCAACGACCTCTACCGGCGCGTGATCAACCGGAACAACCGCCTCAAGCGTCTGCTCGACCTCGGCGCCCCGGAGATCATCGTCAACAACGAGAAGCGGATGCTCCAGGAGGCCGTCGACGCGCTGTTCGACAACGGGCGCCGCGGCCGCGCGGTGACGGGCCCGGGCAACCGGCCGCTCAAGTCGCTGTCGGACATGCTCAAGGGCAAGCAGGGCCGATTCCGCCAGAACCTGCTCGGCAAGCGTGTCGACTACTCGGGTCGCTCGGTGATCGTCGCCGGCCCGAACCTCAAGCTGCACCAGTGCGGGCTCCCGAAGCTAATGGCGCTCGAGCTGTTCAAGCCGTTCATCATGAGCCGGCTCGTCGAGCGCAAGTCCGTCCAGAACATCAAGGCGGCGAAGAAGCACGTCGAGTCGATGGTCGCCGAGGTCTGGGACGTCCTCGAAGAGGTGATCGCAGAGCATCCGGTGCTCCTGAACCGGGCGCCGACGCTCCACCGCCTCGGAATCCAGGCGTTCGAGCCGGTGCTCGTCGAGGGCAAGGCGATCCAGGTCCACCCGCTCGTGTGTCACGCGTTCAACGCCGACTTCGACGGCGACCAGATGGCCGTCCACCTGCCGCTCTCGGCCGAGGCCCAGGCGGAGGCGCGGATCCTGATGCTGTCCTCGAACAACATCCTCTCGCCGGCGCATGGCCGGCCGCTTGCGACGCCGACCCAGGACATGGTGCTCGGCTCGTACTTCCTCACCTACTGCGACCACGACCTCGCGGGACGCACCAGCGAGGAGCTCGCGAAGGAGCTCGGCGTCAGCGGGCTCCCGCGCTACCGCAGCGAGGAGGAGGTCGAGTTCGCGCTCGACGCTGGCCAGGTCACGCTCCAGCAGCCGATCGAGTACCGCCGCGGCGACGAGATCCGGCTGACGACGCCGGGCCGGGTCGTGTTCGAGGAGGAGATCGCGCGCTCGCTCGGGGAGGCCGTTCGCGGCGACCTCAAGGAGCCGCTCGTCGTCGACACGCCGCTGACCAAGCGGGAGCTCGACGCGGCGATCGACCGGCTCGTGGGCGACTACGGCGCCTACGCGGTCGCAACCGTGCTCGACACGATCAAGACGCTCGCGTTCAAGTACGCGACCCGCGCCGGGATCACCGTCTCGAAGAACGACATCATCGTGCCGCCGTCGAAGGAGGAGATCCTCGCGGGATACGAGGCCGAGGTCGCAAAGGTCGAGCGTGAGTACGAGCGCGGGATGATGACCGAGGAGGAGCGCAAGGAGCGTGTCGTCGCGGTGTGGACGGACGCGACCAACACGGTCGGCGTCGCGATGCAGGACAACCTCCATCGGACGAACTCGGTCTTCATGATGGCCTCGTCCGGCGCCCGCGGCTCGTTCAACCAGATCCGCCAGCTCGCCGGGATGCGCGGCCTGATGGTCAACCCGAAGGGCGAGATCATCGAGCGTCCGATCAAGGCGAACTTCATGGAGGGCCTCTCGGTTCTCGAGTACTTCATCTCCACCCACGGTGCTCGCAAGGGTCTCGCCGACACGGCGCTTCGCACCGCCGACTCCGGCTACCTGACCAGGCGTCTCGTGGACGTCTCGCAGGACGTGATCGTCCGCACGCAGGACTGCGGAACGACCGAGCACATCCTGCTGCCGGTGATGCTCGACGGCCAGCTCAACCGGAGCGTCGCCGGTCGCGTGCTCGCGGAGGACCTGTTCAAGCCACTCAGGGACGGCAAGCCGGGCAAGACCCAGCTCGCGAGCGCGGGCGAAGAGGTGACCATGCGCCGGCTGCGCGAGCTCGTCGACCAGCTCGAGCTCGACGCGGAGCAGCTCGACACGTTCGAGCTGCCGGTTCGCACCGTGCTCAAGTGCCGCAGCGAGTTCGGCGTGTGCCGCTCCTGCTATGGCACGTTCCTCGCCACCGGCGACATGTGCGAGATCGGTGATGCGGTCGGGATCATCGCCGCCCAGTCGATCGGCGAGCCGGGCACGCAGCTGACGATGCGCACCTTCCACACGGGCGGGGTCGCCGCCGCTGCCGACATCACGCAGGGTCTGCCGCGTGTCGTCGAGATCTTCGAGGCACGCAACCCGAAGGGCGCGGCGACGCTGACGGAGGTCGGCGGCAAGATCGATATCGAGGAGCACGAGCGGACCGTGTCCGTCACGGTGACGCCGACCACGCTCGACGAGAACGGCGAGGCGATCCCGGCGAAGGAGTACTCGTTCCCGCGCCGGACGCGCCTCCAGGTCACGCCGGGGCAGGTCGTAGAGCAGGGCGACGCGCTCAACGAGGGCTCTCTCAACCCGGCGGAGCTGCTCGCGCTCCATTCGGCCGGGGGCAAGGGGTCGACCTCGACCGAGCGATACCTCGTCGGTGAGGTGCAGAAGGTGTACAAGTCGCAGGGCGTCGACATCCACGACAAGCACATCGAGCTCATCGTCCGCCAGATGATGAAGAAGGTGCGGATCGAGACGTCGGGCGACACCGAGCTCCTGCCGGGCCAGCTCGTCGACCGCGCGGTGCTCGAGCGGGCGAACGCCGCGGCGACGAAGTCGAAGAAGGGTGAGGCCGCGACGTTCGAGCCGCTGATCCTCGGGATCACGAAGGCGTCGCTCGCGACCGAGTCGTTCCTCTCGGCCGCCTCGTTCCAGGAGACCACGAAGGTGCTCACGGACGCGGCGATCGAGGGCAAGACCGACCGGCTCCTCGGGCTCAAGGAGAACGTCATCATCGGGAAGCTGATCCCGGCCGCGACGGGTCTCAAGAAGTACCGGACGATCGACATCGAGCCGTCCGAGCCGCTCCCAGCCTCGTTGTTCGGAGGGGGCACCGAGGCCGAGCTCCTCGCGGCGCTCGAGGAGATCGGCGACGGCGAGATCGACCTGTCCGCGCTCGGGTTGACGTTCGAGGACGAGGCTCCGCCGGAGCTTCCCGAGGCGCCGGCCGACGACGAGGCGTAACAGCGACGCGCGTGACTCGGGCTTCCGCTACCGGGAGCCCGAGTCGCCGCTCGTCGCCCGGGCGAGAAGCGCAACCGCGTCCTCGCCTGTCTCGAGCTCGACGACCGACGAGGAGACCGGCGGGCCGCTCTTCAGCGCAGCCTCGATCCTCGCCACCGCGGCGATCGCGTCGGCCCGTCCGGCGTCGGGGAGAACGAGCGCAACCGCCCGTTCGCCGGCGCGAAACGCGGCGGTGTCGGGCGCGGTCTCACGCGCCGCGTGCGCGACCTGCGAGACGGCCTCGTCGACCTTTGCGCTCAACTCCGAGACGGCGACGACCGCCAGACCGAGTCGACCGCCGTCGCGGCGGACCTGCGCGACTCGTTCCCCGAGCGTGTCGACGAGCGCTGCCCGTGCCGGCAGCCCGGTCGCCGGGTCGATCGCGGCCGGGGGGTGCGGCGGTCGTGGGGGCAGCGGGGGAACCAGCGCAGCGACGTCACTCTGACGTTGCAGGTCGCCTGCCAGTCGCTCGATGCGCTGTGCGAGGCCGTCGAGCGCGGCGACGCGGCGCTCCGCAAGGGCCCGCGAGCGGCGGCGCGAGGCGACGAGCAGGACAAGGAGCGCTGCCGAGGTCAGCGCGAAGACCAGGGCTACCAGCGCGACGACGATCAACCCGCCGCGACTCTAACGTAGCCGGGGTGTTGCCGGCTCCCGGCTCGCGACGGGTTCAGCCGCTTCGGCTAGCGTCGGCCCGGAGCGAGACGATCGCCGGTGTGTCGTCGAGCTGGCAGTCGTGCCGCATCCCGTTGCGTCCGGCCGCCTTCACCTCGTTCACGAGCACGCTCGCCCGGCGATCGACCTCATCGACGGTGTCTCCCGGCCGGTAGGAGGTGATCCCTGCCGAGTACGTGAGCCGGCTGACGTTCGTGAAATCGGTGGTTGCGACCACTGCCCGGACGCGGGCCTCGAGCCGCAGCGCCTCGAGGCAGGGCGTGTCCGGCAGCAGGAGCAGGAACTCGTCGCCACCGCGGCGGCAGATGATGTCGGTCGTGCGGCACGCCTCGCCGAGTGCGTTCGCGAACTCGCGCAGGACGGCGTCGCCGTGCGCGTAGGTCAGCTTGTTGACGAGTCGGAACCCGTCGATGTCGATCATCAGCAGCGAGAGCACGGTGCCGTTGCGCGAGGCACGCGCGATCTCGTGCGCGAGCGACTCGTCGAGGCCGCGCCGGTTGAGCAGGCCGGTGAGCGCGTCTCGCCGGACGAGTGCCTTGACGGCGGCGTGCTCGCGGGCGGCGGCAAGCGCGGGCGCCGCCTGGTTCGCAAGCCACGTGAGCCGCTCGACCGCGGCCTCGTCGGGCCGGCTGAGCCCGGTGCTGTACGCGGCGACGAGCCCGAGGTTCGTCCCCTCGTGCACGACGGGTGCGACGATCCCGGCCTGGACGACGCCCGTCGCTGCGGTCTCCGCGGGGCGGCGCCAGCTGAGGATCGCGGACGTCCAGCCCGAGCGGTCTGGTGGGGCGAAGTCGGCGTCGAGCCCTACGAGGCCCGAGGAGATCCCGACCGACTGCTGGCTCACCTCGCCGTCGAGGCCGACGATCCGGGCAGCGCCGGCCTGCATCCCGGGAAGCGATGCTGCCGCGGCGGCGGTGCGCCGGAGCGCCTCCTCGAGGTCGAGGGTGATCCCGACCGAGCGGCCAAGCTCTGCCGTCTCGGCCTTGGCGGTCTCCGCGATCGAGCTGAGCCCGAGCGTCAGCGCCTCGACACCGTCGCCGATCCGGCGAAGCGTGTCGCGCGTCCTCGTATCGGAGGCATTGCGCGCACGGACGGCCAGCACGACGCAAAGCGTCAATGCCGCAAGGGTCGCCAATGCGACCGTCAACCCCACCGCAGTCGGTCCCATCCCCTGCGTCTCACTCTATGCAGGACCGGGCCCGAGTTCCAGGGCTTTCTGCTATGCTCCTGCTCCCCGTTGGCGGGGGGAGCTTTCCCTTGCCAACCCTTTCTCTGCAAGAAAGCCTCGACCGAACGACAGGAGCAGCGTGCCCACCGTCAATCAGCTCGTCCGAAAGGGCCGGAAGGACCCGAAGGCGAAGACGAAGACCCCGGCGCTTCGCGGCGCACCGCAGAAGCGCGGCGTCTGCACGCGCGTCTACACCACGACCCCGAAGAAGCCGAACTCGGCGCTGCGCAAGGTCGCGCGCGTGCGGCTCACGAACCAGATGGAGGTCGGTGCGTACATCCCCGGCGAGGGTCACAACCTCCAGGAGCACTCGGTCGTGCTGATTCGCGGCGGCCGCGTCAAGGACCTCCCGGGCTTCCGCTACAAGGTGATCCGCGGCGGCCTCGACACCTCGGGTGTCTCCGACCGCCGGCAGGCTCGCTCGAAGTACGGCGCGAAGCGGGGTAGCTGATGCCACGGCGAGCCGAGATCCAGCCGCGCCAGACCGCCCCGGACCCGCAGTACGGCTCGGTGCTCGTCGCGCAGCTCGTCAACCGGGTGATGCTCGACGGCAAGAAGTCGATCGCCGAGTCGGTGGTGTACGACGCGCTCGCGCAGCTCGCGGAGAAGTCCGGGAAGAGCGCGGTCGAGGCGCTCGAGGCGGCCGTCAAGTCGGTGACGCCGGTGCTCGAGGTGCGCTCGCGTCGCGTTGGCGGCGCCAACTACCAGGTTCCCGTCGAGGTTCCCCCGCGCCGCGGCCGGACGCTCGCGCTTCGCTATCTCGTGACGTACGCGCGCGATCGCCGCGAGAAGGGGATGCAGAACAAGCTCGCCGCCGAGCTTCTGGACGCGATCAACGGCCAGGGCGGAGCATTCAAGCGCAAGGACGACATGTACCGGATGGCGCAGGCCAACAAGGCGTTTGCGCACTACCGGTGGTAGGCCGCAGCGTTTTTTCGACACGGACGGACTGAGGAAAGACACATGAGCATGACCGCATCACGTATCGGGCTGGATCGCGTCCGCAACATCGGGATCATGGCCCACATCGACGCCGGGAAGACCACGACGACCGAGCGCATCCTCTACTACACCGGCCGTACCCACAAGCTCGGTGAGGTCCACGAGGGCGCCGCGACGATGGACTGGATGGCTCAGGAGCAGGAGCGGGGGATCACGATCACCTCGGCGGCCACCACCGCGCAGTGGCGGGATCACCGGATCAACATTATCGATACTCCCGGGCACGTGGACTTTACCGTCGAGGTGGAGCGATCGCTCCGCGTGCTCGACGGGGCGGTCGCCGTGTTCGACTCGGTGGCAGGCGTCCAGCCGCAGTCCGAGACCGTCTGGCGACAGGCCGACCGCTACGGTGTCCCGCGCATCGCCTTCATCAACAAGATGGATCGCACCGGCGCGCACTTCGCGAACGCGGTGCAGTCGATGCGCGACCGCCTCGGCGCGAACCCGGTCCCCGTGCAGCTCCCGATCGGCGAAGAGGATCAGCACACGGGCGTCGTCGACCTCGTCGAGATGAAGGCGATCGTCTACCTCGACGAGCTCGGCCAGCGCTTCGACGTCACGGAGATCCCGGCTGAGCTCGCCGACGCCGCCCACGAGGCGCATCATGGGCTCATCGACGCGATCGCCGAGTTCGACGACGAGCTGATGGAGACTTACCTCGAGGACGAGGCGAACGTCACGCCCGAGATGCTGCGTCGCGCGCTGCGCGCGGGCACGCTCGCGGATGCGGTCACGCCCGTTCTGCTCGGCTCTGCGTTCAAGAACAAGGGCGTCCAGCCGCTGCTCGACGCGGTCATCGACTACCTCCCGAGCCCGCTCGACGTCCCAGCCGTCCAGGGCGTCGACCCGAAGACCGGCGACGAGATCACCCGGCCCGCGTCGGAGGACGCCCCGTTTGCCGCGCTCGTCTTCAAGGTGATGTCCGACCCGTTCGTGGGGAAGCTCACCTATTTCCGGGTTTACTCCGGGAAGATCAACGCAGGTGACCGGGTTCTCAACACGACGAACGGGAAAACCGAGCGGATCGGGCGCATCCTGCAGATGCACGCCAACCACCGCGAGGAGCGCGAGGACCTTGGCGCCGGCGAGATCGCGGCTGCGGTTGGTCTCAAGCAGTCGACGACGGGTGACACCCTCTCCCTCGACGGCTCGCCGATCATCCTCGAGTCGATGACCTTCCCTGACCCGGTCATCTCGGTAGCGATCGAACCCAAGACCAAGGGTGACCAGGACAAGCTCTCGCAAGGCCTGCAGCGCCTCGCCGAGGAGGACCCGACCTTCCGTGTCTCGTCAGACGAGGAGACCGGCCAGACGATCATCTCCGGGATGGGCGAGCTCCACCTCGAGATCATCGTCGACCGGTTGATGCGCGAGTTCAAGGTCGACGCGAACGTCGGCCGGCCGCAGGTCGCCTACCGTGAGACCGCAGGCCAGCAGGTCGATAACGTCCAGGGCAAGTTCGTCCGGCAGACGGGCGGCTCGGGTCAGTATGGCGACGTCGTCATCAACCTCATCCCCCAGGCGCCCGGCGCGGGCTACGAGTTCGTCGACCGCATCGTCGGCGGCAAGATCCCGAAGGAGTACATCAAGCCGGTCGACGAGGGGATCCAGGAAGCCCTCGGCGCCGGTGTCCTCGCCGGGTACCCGGTCGTCGACATCAAGGTCGAGCTCGTCGAGGGCTCGTATCACGACGTCGACTCGAGCGAGCGGGCGTTCAAGATCGCCGGCTCGATGGCCGTCAAGGAGGCGCTCAAGCGGGCGAAGCCGAAGCTGCTCGAGCCGATGATGGCGGTCGAGGTCGTCACCCCCGAGGACTACCTCGGCGACGTGATGGGGAACCTCAACAGCCGGCGTGGCCGTGTCGAGCACCTCGAGCCGCTCGGCAACTCGCAGACGATCAAGGCGAGCGTGCCGCTGTCGGAGATGTTCGGCTACGCGACCGATCTGCGGTCGATGTCACAGGGCCGGGCGACGTTCACGATGCAGTTCGATCGGTATGAAGACGTGCCGGCGTCAATTGCCACCGCAATTGTCGCCAGCAGCGGGGAATAGAAAATGTTGTTGTTCATTTCGAATATTTTTTACCGGAGGTAAAAAATATGGCCAAGCAGAAGTTCGAGCGGTCGAAGCCGCACGTCAACATCGGCACGATCGGTCACATCGACCACGGGAAGACGACCCTCACCGCGGCGATCACGAAGGTGCTGTCCGAGACGGGCACCGGCACCGCCGCACGCGACTTCGCGTCGATCGACTCGGCCCCTGAGGAGCGGCAGCGCGGGATCACGATCAACACTGCGCACGTCGAGTACGAGACGGCGAACCGCCACTACGCGCACGTCGACTGCCCCGGTCACGCTGACTACATCAAGAACATGATCACGGGCGCTGCGCAGATGGACGGCGCGATCCTCGTCGTCTCGGCGGCCGACGGCCCGATGCCGCAGACGCGCGAGCACATCCTGCTTGCCCGCCAGGTCGAGGTGCCGGCGATGGTCGTCGCGCTCAACAAGGCCGACATGGTCGACGACGAAGAGCTGCTCGAGCTTGTCGAGATGGAGGTCCGCGAGCTGCTGTCGAAGTACGACTTCCCCGGCGACGACATCCCGATCGTTCGTGTCTCGGCGCTGAAGGCGCTCGAGGGCGACGCGGAATGGACGAGCAAGATCGTCGAGCTCATGGAGGCGGTCGACTCGTACATCCCCGAGCCGACGCGCGACGTCGACAAGCCGTTCCTGATGCCGATCGAGGACGTGTTCACGATCACCGGTCGCGGCACCGTCGTCACGGGCCGTATCGAGCAGGGCAAGATCGAGGTCGGCCAGGAAGTCGAGATCGTCGGCATTCACGAGAAGACGGAGAAGACGACGGTCACCGGTCTCGAGATGTTCCAGAAGATCCTCGACTTCGCGCAGGCGGGCGACAACGCCGGCGCGCTGCTTCGCGGTGTCAAGCGCGAGGAGGTCGAGCGCGGCCAGGTCCTCGCAAAGCCCGGCTCGATCACGCCTCACACGCACTTCAAGGCCGAGGTGTACGTCCTCTCGAAGGACGAGGGTGGCCGCCACACGCCGTTCTTCAACGGCTACCGGCCGCAGTTCTACTTCCGCACGACGGACGTGACCGGCTCGATCAAGCTCGCCGAGGGCCAGGAGATGGTGATGCCGGGCGACAACACGACGATGGAGATCGAGCTGATCCAGCCCATCGCGATGGACCAGGGTCTCCGCTTCGCGATCCGCGAGGGCGGCCGCACCGTCGGCGCCGGCGTGGTGACGGAGATCATCAAGTAGCGACTGGATGCAGGGGTGGGGCCTCAGGCCCCACCCGGCTCCAACCGCTGACCTAAGGACGATCGATGGCGCAACAGAAGATCCGTATTCGGCTCAAGGGCTACGACCACCAGCAGGTCGACCGCTCGGCCTCCCAGATCGTGGAGACCGCGCAGCGCACCGGTGCGACGATCACCGGCCCTGTGCCCCTGCCGACCGAGAAGAACGTCTACTGCGTGATCCGCAGCCCGTTCAAGGACAAGGACTCACGCGAGCACTTCGAGGTCCGCACGCACAAGCGGCTGATCGACATCCACAGCCCGACGCCGAAGACGGTCGACTCGCTCATGCGTCTCGACCTTCCTGCCGGCGTCGACATCGAAATCAAGCTATGAATAGCTTGATTTCGATATTGGCAAGAAAGAGGAGCACCTATTCCTCCTTCAATCCCGTTTTCTCCGCCCACGGGATGGAGGCGGCGTCGTGAAGGGTATTCTCGGCAGAAAACTCGGGATGACTCAGATCTTCGACCCGGAGACCGGCAACGTCGATGCCGTCACCGTGATCGAGGCGGGGCCGTGTCCCGTGACTCACGTCAAGACTGCCGCTGCGGACGGGTACGACGCGGTCCAGCTCGCCTTCGACGCGGTCGCCGATCGCAAGCTCTCGAAGGGCGAGCTCGGGCACCTGAAGAAGTCCGGTGTCGCCGCTCATCGCCATCTCGTCGAGTTCCGTGGCGAGAGCGGGCTTCAGCTCGGCGAATCAGTGACCGTCGAGGCGTTCGCGCCCGGTGACCGGATCAAGGTTGCGGGTGTCTCGATCGGGAAGGGCTTCCAGGGCACGATCAAGCGTCACAACTTCAAGCGCGGCCCGGTTTCACACGGCTCGCACAACATCCGAAAGCCCGGCTCGATCGGCGCCTCCGCGACACCGTCTCGTGTCCTCAAGGGCGTCCGGATGGCCGGGCACATGGGCGCGCGCCGCGCGACGCAGCTTGGTCTCGTCGTCCACGCGGTAGACGCCGAGCGGAACCTCTTGCTTGTCAAGGGCTCCGTGCCCGGCCCGAAGTCGGGTCTCGTCGAGGTGAGGGGAGTGGATAGCTGATGGCCCTGACCGCTCAGGTTCTCGGAGGCTCGAAGCAGGACGTCGCGCTCGACGGCGAGGTGTTCGGCGCCGAGGTCAAGCGCCACCTCCTCCACGAGACCGTTCGCGCGGAGATGAACGCGCATCGCGCGGGCACGCGTGGGTCCAAGTCGCGCGGTGAGGTTGCAGGTGGCCGTTCGAAGCCGTGGCGCCAGAAGGGCACCGGCCGAGCGCGTCAGGGGACGATCCGCGCTCCGCAGTTCACGGGTGGCGGTGTCGTGTTCGCACCGGGGATGCGGAGCTTCGACGTCAAGGTCAATCGCAAGGCCCGCCGGGCCGCACTTCGCGGTGCGCTGTCGCACCATGCGTCGAACGGGACGCTTGCGCTCCTCGACGGCTCCGCTTTCGATGCGCCGTCGACGAAGCAGGCGAAGAAGCTCCTCGAGAGCTGGAGCGCGGAGACACCCGTCGTGATCGTCGCGCACGAGGACGAGGAGGGCGTGATCAAGTCCTTCCGCAACCTCGAGCGCGTGCTCGTGACGGTGCCGGGCGAGCTCGAGGTTTCTGCCGTCGTCTGGGCGCGCCGGGTGATCGTCACCGAGGCGGCGCTGCCGCTGGTCGAGGGGCGCGCGGGCGCCGGGAAGGAGCAGACGTGAGTCTCGACGTCACGCAGATCTTGCTTGCGCCTGTCGTCTCCGAGAAGAGCTACTCGGGGCTCGCCGACCGGACGTACACATTCAAGGTCCATCCCGACGCGCACAAGACACAGGTTCGCCAGGCGGTCGAGCAGCAGTTCGGGGTCAAGGTCGACCGCGTCAACATCGTCAAGGTGCAGCCCAAGCCGAAGCGCCGCGGTCTCTACCGAGGCACGCGCTCGGGCTGGAAGAAGGCCATCGTGAAGCTCCATGAGGGCCACACCATCCAGATCTTCGAAGGGGCCCAGGTGTAGTTCGAGATGGCTGTCAAGAAATACAAGCCGACGAGCGCCGGACGGCGCGGGATGGCGACCTCGTCGTTCGAGGAGATCACCACCTCGACGCCCGAGAAGTCGCTGCTGGAGCCGCTCCACCGGACAGGTGGCCGCAACAACAACGGCCGCATCACCACGCGCCACCAGGGCGGAGGGCACAAGCGCCGTTACCGCCGAATCGACTTCAAGCGGACGAAGGACGGCGTGCCCGCGAAGGTCGCGACGATCGAGTACGACCCCAACCGGTCGGCGCGAATCGCGTTGCTCCACTACGCGGACGGTGCGAAGGCCTACATCCTCGCCCCCGCAGGGCTGAAGGTGGGTGTGCTGGTCGAGTCGGGGCCGAACGCCGACATCAAGCCGGGCAACGCGCTCGCGCTCGGCGACATGCCGACCGGCACCGTCGTCCACGCGGTCGAGCTCCGGCCCGGGCAGGGCGCCAAGCTCGCGCGCTCGGCGGGATCGGGTGTTCAGCTAGTCGCGAAGGACGCACCGTACGGCGTGCTCCGGCTCCCTTCGGGCGAGATGCGCCGCGTGCTGCTCACATGCCGGGCGACCGTCGGGCAGGTCGGGAACTCCGATCACGCCAACGAGTCGAGCGGCAAGGCGGGTCGCAGCCGCTGGCTCGGCAAGCGGCCGTCGGTGCGCGGCACCGCGATGAACCCGGTCGACCACCCGCACGGCGGTGGCGAGGGGAAGGCGAAGGGTCGCCACCCGGTCACTCCGTGGGGTGTGCCGACGCTCGGCAAGCGCACGCGCTCGAAGCACAAGGAGTCCGACAAGCTGATCGTCCGCGGCCGCCGTCGCGGTAGGGAAAGGCGCTAAGCATCTATGAGTAGATCATCGAAGAAGGGGCCTTTCGTCGAGGCGCGGCTGCTCGGCCGGATCGAGGCGATGAACGCTGCCGGTGACAAGAAGATGGTTCGCACCTGGTCGCGAACGTCGACGATCTTCCCCGAGATGGTCGGGCACACGATTGCGGTGCACGACGGACGGAAGCACGTGCCCGTCTTCGTGAGCGAGCAGATGGTCGGGCATAAGCTCGGCGAGTTCGCACCCACCCGAACGTTCCGCGGCCACGCCGGCGACAAGCAGGTGAAGAAGCGATGAGCACCGAGCAGCTCCAGAGCCGCTCACAGGCCAAGTGGGTGCGGATGTCCGCGCGCAAGGCCCGTCTCGTGCTCGACAACATCCGTGGCCGTTCGGTGCCCGAGGCGCGCACGGTGCTCGCGTTCACCCCGCGGGCTGCCGCGGTCGACATCGAGCGCGTTCTCCGCTCGGCGGTTGCGAACGCCGGGTCGACGCATGGCCTCGACGGCGATGAGCTCGTCATCCTCGAGGCGTACGCCGACGAGGGACCCACGCTCAAGCGCTGGCAGGCCCGCGCGCGCGGTCGTGCCAATCGCATTCGCAAGCGCACCTGCCACATCACGATCGTGGTCGCACAGACGACCGAGGGCTCCCGCCCGAAGCGCTCGGCGAAGACGGCTGAGACGACGGCAGAGCCGGTCGAGACCGAGACGAAGGCGAAGAAGACGAAGGAGGTTGCGGCCTAATGGGTCAGAAGGTGCATCCCGGCGGGCTGCGCGTCGGCGTCATTCACGACTGGAAGTCGAACTGGTGGACCGGCAAGAAGGAAGTTGCCGATTACATCGCCGAGGACATCCGCATCCGCGATCACATCAACGGCAAGCTCTCGCATGCCGGGCTCTCGGACATCCTCATCCGCAAGGACAAGCAGCGGATCACGGTCGACATCTACACGGCTCGGCCGGGCATCGTGATCGGCAAGTCGGGCGTCGAGGTGGACGCGCTCCGCAAGGAGCTCCATGCGATCACCGGCAAGTCCGTCCACATCAACATCAACGAGATCAAGCGGCCCGAGCTCGACGCGCAGCTCGTCGCACAATCGATCGCCGAGCAGCTCCAGAATCGTGTCGCCTTCCGACGCGCGATGAAGCGCTCACTCGCGTCGGCGATGCGGTCAGGCGCCCAGGGGATCAAGATCCAGTGCGGCGGCCGTCTCGGCGGCGGAGAGATGAGCCGGACCGAGCGCTACACCGAGGGTCGCGTCCCGCTCCACACGATCCGGGCAGATATCGACTACGGATTCGCCGAGGCGAAGACAACGTTCGGTCGCATCGGCGTCAAGGTCTGGATCAACAAGGGCGAGATCATGCCGGAGGGCTACGAGGGCAGCCTCGGCCGTGAGCGAATCTCCGAGGCCGACGGCTCCCGCCGCCGCCGCGGCTCGAACACCGAGGGCCTCGGCGCGTCGCGTGAGAGCGCACGCGGTCGCGGCCAGGATCGCGAAGGGCTCGGGCTGGTGCAGAAGCGCCGCCGGCCGGGCGGCCCGGGTCGCGGGAGCCGAGGCGGCCAGCGCGGTCGCGGGCCCAACCAGGGTCAGGGCCAGGGTCGAGGCCCGGCGCCCGAGCGAGCGAGCGAGCAGCCCGTGAACGATACGACGGCGACCGACGCGCCCGTCGAGACCACCGACACGGCGCCGGAGACGGGAGCTGAGTCCTGATGTTGATGCCGCGAAAGACGAAGCACCGCAAGCAGTTCCGCGGGCGTCGTGCCGGCGCTGCCAAGGGGCAGACCACGGTGCAGTTCGGCGACTACGGGATCAAGGCCGTCGAGGCCGGGTGGGTGACGAACCGCCAGATCGAGGCTGCCCGGATCGCGATGACGCGCAAGATCCGCCGCGGCGGCAAGGTCTGGATCAACCCGTTCCCGGACAAGCCGTTCACGAAGAAGCCGGCCGAGACCCGCATGGGCTCGGGCAAGGGCTCGCCCGAGGGTTGGGTCGCCGTGATCAAGCCTGGCCGCGTGCTGTTCGAGCTCTCGGGAGTCCCCGAGCCGCTCGCGAAGGAAGCCCTGCGCCTCGCGGGGCAGAAGCTCCCGATCAAGGTCAAGTTCGTCAAACGGGAGGCTGATCTCTTTGAAGGCTAGAGACCTCCGAAACCTGACTGACGAGGAGCTTGCCACGAGGCTGACCGAGTCGCGGCAGGAGCTCTTCAACCTCCGGTTCCAGTCGGCGACCGGCGCCCTCGAGAACGGGGCCCGGCTGCGGACGGCCAAGCGCCAGATCGCCCGCATCCTGACGCTGCAAAACGAGCGGGCACGGCTTGGGAAGGTGTGAACGTAGATGAGTGACGAAACGGAAATCAAGGACGAGGGCGCTCCCGCCGAGGCAGAGGTCCCGGAGGCGAACGCTGCCGACGAGGTGGCTTCGGCCGAGCCGGAGGCGTCTGCCGAGGTCGTCGAGCAGGCGCCCGCCGAGGAGCCTGCCGCCGCGGAGGAGCCTGCCGCCGTCGAGGAGCCCGCCGCCGTCGAGGAGCCTGCCGCAGAGACGGAGGCCGCAGCGGCCGAGCCGGCTCCCGAGGCTGAAGCCCCCGCCGCGCCCCCCGGGGTGTCGACGCCCAAGGTCAAGAAGAAGCGCCTCCCGCGCGCACTCCGCCCGACCCGGTCGAGGCCGAAGCGCGAGAAGCCCGCGACGCGCAAGCCGATCACGCGCCTCGAGAAGCCGGAAGGTGAGCGAGGGCGCCGGCAGGAGCGTCAAGGCACCGTCGTCTCCGACGCGATGGACAAGACCATCGTCGTCAAGGTCGACGTGATGAAGGCGCACCCGAAGTACAAGAAGGTCGTCCGCCGCAGCGTGAAGTTCCACGCGCACGACGAGCGGAGCGAGGCGAAGGTCGGCGACGTCGTCCGGATCGTCGAGACGCGCCCGCTCTCGAAGACGAAGCGTTGGCGACTCGCAGAGATCGTCGAGGCGGCGAAGTAGATGATCCAGCAGGAGTCACGACTCAAGGTCGCAGACAACACCGGCGCCCGCGAGCTTCTCTGCATCCGCGTGATGGGCGGCTCGCACCGGCGCTACGCCCGCGTCGGCGACATCATCGTCGCTACAGTGAAGGCTGCGACCCCGCAGGGGACGGTCAAGAAGGGCGACGTCGTCAAGGCGGTCGTCGTCCGTACGAAGAAACCCTACGGTCGCAACGACGGCACGCTGATCGGCTTCGACGAGAACGCCGCCGTCATCATCGACAACCAGATGAACCCGCGCGGCACGCGCATCTTCGGGCCGGTTGCCCGCGAGCTGCGTGAGAAGAACTTCATGAAGATCGTCAGCCTTGCTCCGGAGGTTCTATGAACCTCCGGAACAAGGCTAGAGAAAAGGAAGAAATGCACCGTCTCCGTATCGATCCCTTTTTGATCTTCACGATCGAGGAGAGATCATGAAGATCAAGAAGGGTGACCTCGTGCAGGTCCTGGCGGGGAAAGACCGTGGCAAGCAGGGCCGCGTGCTCGAGGCACGTCCGCGCGAGCGGCGCGTCGTCGTCGAGGGCGTCAACATCGCGAAGCGGCACACGAAGCCCCGACCCGTCCGCGATGCCTCACGCATGGGGGGCACCCAGATCATCCCGGGCGGGATCATCGAGCGGCCCGTGGCTCTCGACATCTCGAACGTGATGCTCGTGTGCCCCGTCTGCAAGCAGCCCACGCGGCTCGGCAGCAAGGTCAAGGACGTCAAGGGTGAGAACGTCAAGGTTCGCGTCTGCAAGCGCGATGGCTGCGGCCAGGAGATCGACTGATGAGCGCCACTGAAACCTACGTGCCCAGGCTGAAGCAGCGCTACAACGACGAGATCCACGCCGCGCTCAAGGACGAGCTAGGCCTCGACTCGGTGATGCGCGTGCCGCGCGTGACCAAGATCACTCTGAACATGGGAGTCGGGGACGCGAAGACCGACGCGAAGGCGCTCGACGCGGCGATCGAGGAGCTCTCGACCATCGCGGGTCAGCGGGCCCAGGTGCGCAAGGCCCGCAAGTCGATCGCGAGCTTCAAGCTCCGCGAAGGGATGCCGGTCGGCGCCCGCGTCACGCTCCGCGGCGCCCGGATGTACGAGTTCCTCGACCGGCTCGTCACGATCGCGCTGCCGCGCATCCGCGACTTCCGCGGGCTCAACCCCGACTCGTTCGACGGCCGCGGCAACTACTCGCTCGGGATCCGGGAGCAGATCATCTTCCCGGAGATCGACTACGACAGCGTCGCGAACGTTCGCGGCCTCGACATCGCGATCACCACCTCGGCGGAGACCGATGAGCACGCGCGCGCGCTGCTCCGCGCTCTCGGGCTGCCGTTCGCAACGGAGAGAAGGGACAGCTAGGCATGGCCAAGACGTCGCTGAAGGTCAAGCAGAAGCGGGCGCCGAAGCACAAGGTGCAGGCGTACACCCGCTGCAACCGCTGTGGGCGGCCGCGCGCCGTGTTCCGGAAGTACCGCCTCTGCCGCATCTGCCTCCGGGATCTCGCGCACGAGGGCGCGATCCCAGGCATGACGAAGAGTTCATGGTGATTATGGAAATGATAATCACCATGAACTCTTCCGATCACATTGGTCCCGCCTTCGGCGGGACGGGTTTGGCCATGCAGGTTGGCTCTTCCGATCACATTGGTCACGCCTTCGGCGGGACGGGTTTGGCCATGCAGGTTGGCTCTTCCGATCACATTGGTCACGCCTTCGGCGGGACGGGTTTGGCCGCGCAGGTTGGCTCTTCCGATCGCATAAGCAGTTTTTCCGGAGGAAAAAGTGCTTACTGATCCAATCGCAGACATGCTCACGCGGATCCGCAACGCGAACCGCGCAATGCACGACACCGCCTCGATGCCCACCTCGCGAATGAAGGAGGAGATCGCACGCCTTCTCAAGGAGGAGGGGTACATCAAGGACTACAAGATCGTCGAGGCTGAGCCGGTCGCGACGCTCGTGGTCGAGCTCAAGTTCGGTCGCAATCGCGAGCGCGTGATCACCGACCTCAAGCGGGTCTCAAAGCCGGGGCGGCGCGTGTACGCCCGCAAGGACCGTCTCCCGCGTGTGCTCGGTGGGCTTGGCACCGCGATCCTGTCAACCTCGACCGGCGTGATCACCACCCGCCAGGCCGCCGAGCGCGGCGTCGGCGGCGAGGTGCTCGCGTTCGTCTGGTAGCTGCAATGTCCCGAATCGGAAGACGACCAATCGAGGTTCCAGGCGGGGTCACCGTCGAGGTGTCGGCGGGTGGCAACGTCAAGGTAAGCGGGCCGCTCGGGGCGCTCGAGCAGACGATCCCGAGCCGGATGGCGCTCAAGCAGGAGGACGGCGTCCTCACCGTCGAGCGGCCGACCGACCGCGGCGAGGATCGTGCGCTCCACGGCCTGACCCGGACGCTCGTCGCCAACATGGTCGAGGGTGTCACCCGCGGGTTCGAGAAGCACCTGGAGATCCAGGGCGTTGGCTACCGTGCGCAGCTCAAGGGCGCCGACCTCGAGCTCGCAGTCGGGTATTCGCACCCCGTGACCATCGTTCCGCGCGAAGGGATCAGCTTCGACGTCCCCGCACCGACGCAGATCATCGTCAAGGGGACCGACAAGCAGGCTGTCGGTCAGACCGCGGCGGAGATCCGCAAGGTCCGCCCGCCGGAGCCGTACAAAGGCAAGGGGATTCGTTACCGCGACGAGCACGTCCGCAGGAAGGTGGGCAAGAGAGCATGAGCCAGCTGTCAACCCGCGATGCCCGGCTCCGCCGACATCGCCGCGTGCGCGGCAAGGTCTCCGGCACCGCCGAACGGCCCCGGCTTGCCGTGTTCCGGTCGAACCGCGGCATGTTCGCGCAGCTCATCGACGACGAGAGCGGCCGAACGCTCGCGTCTGCAAGCTGGCTCGCCGCGCGCTCGTTCAAGGGAACCAAGACGGAGCAGGCGGCCGAAGTCGGCAAGGCGCTCGCAGCCGGTGCGAAGGCGGCCGGGATCACCACGTGCGTGTTCGACCGCGGCGGCTACCTCTACCACGGACGCGTGAAGGCGCTCGCCGACGCCGCACGCGAGGGAGGGCTGGAGTTTTGAGCGCAGTCGAAGTTGCCGAGACGCGTGAGCTCAAGGAGCGCGTCATCGAGATCAACCGAGTCGCCAAGGTCGTGAAGGGCGGCCGGCGGTTCTCGTTCACGGCGCTCGTCGTCGTTGGTGACGAGGTCGACCGCGTCGGCGTCGGCTACGGGAAGGCCCGCGAGGTTCCGCTCGCGATCTCGAAAGCCGTCGACGACGCGAAGAAGAACCTCTTCACCGTCCCGAAGCACGGGACGACGATCACGCATGAGATCACCGGCGAGTTCGACGCAGCGCGCGTCGTGCTGCGCCCCGCGAGCGAGGGAACCGGCGTTATCGCCGGCGGCGGCGTCCGCGCCGTGCTCGAGCTCGGCGGGATCCGCGACGTGCTCGCGAAAAGCCTCGGCACCACGAACCCGATCAACATGGCAAAGGCGACCGTCGACGGGCTCAAGCGGCTCCGCCGCCCCGAAGATGTCGCCCGCGCGCGTGGCAAGGCAATCGCCGACGTGCTGCCGCCCCGCGCCGCCGAGCCCACCGAGGCGCCGGCATGAGCACGGTGAAGATCACGCAGGTGCGGAGCGCCACCGGACAGACCGAGAAGCACCGTGGCACGTTGCGGTCACTCGGCCTCGGCCGGATCGGCAAGTCCGCTGAGCACACGATGAGCCCGGCCCTCGAGGGCAAGCTGCGCCACGTCGCACACCTCGTCCGGGTCGAAGGGAGCTGACGTGGCCGATGAGCTGAACCTCTCGAGCCTCAAGCCCGCGCAGCCGCGCAAGGACCGCAAGCGTGTCGGTCGCGGTCTCGGCTCGGGCAAGGGACGCTACTCGGGTCGCGGGATCAAGGGCCAGAAGTCGCGCTCCGGGTCGCACAAGATGCACGCCGGATTTGAGGGCGGCCAGATGCCGATCGACATGCGGCTGCCGAAGCTGCGCGGAAACACCTCCGCCGACGCGATGCCGATCGGCCCGTTCCGCACGTACTCGCAGCCCGTCAACCTCCGCTCGCTCGAGGAGCGCTTCGAGAAAGGCGAGGCCGTGACCCCCGAGGCGCTCAAGGCGAAGGGGCTGATTCGCAAGGTCTCGGTCGACGTCAAGATCCTCGGCGTCGGCGAGCTCACGAAGTCGCTGACCGTGTCCGCGCACGGGTTCTCGAAGACCGCGAAGGAGAAGATCGAGGCAGCCGGCGGATCGATCGTCTGGCTCCGCGGCGAGCCCGTACCGAAGAAGGCGAAGGCGCCTCGCAAGCCCGCCGCGGCAGCGGTGGTCGAGGCCGACGCAGCCGAGGCGCCCGCGGAGGAGAGCTAGTCACGGCGCGATAGCGCCCTGACCACCGTATGTTCGCCTGGCTCGCAAACGCGTGGCGCGTGCCGGAGATCCGACGCCGGTTGCTGTTCACCGCGATGGCGCTCGCGATCTACCGGCTCGGTTCGTGGATCCCTTCGCCCGGTGTCGATGCCGCCGCGATCGACCAATACCTCTCGCGCACCGGCGGGATCTTCAACCTGCTCAACCTCTTCTCGGGCGGCGCCCTCTCGCAGTTCTCGATCTTCGCCCTCGGGATCATGCCCTACGTCACGGCCTCGATCATCGTGCAGCTGATGACCGCGGTGATCCCACGCCTAGGCGAGCTCCAGAAGGAAGGGGAGTCGGGGTACGCGAGGATCAACCAGTACACGCGGTACCTCACCGTTGCGCTCGCCGCGTCCCAGGCGCTCGGCTACGGGTTCCTCTTCAAGAACCAGGGTGTGCTCCAGGCGAACCTGGGCCGGATGATCCTGATCATCACGACGCTCACCGCGGGCACCGTGCTGCTGATGTGGATCGGTGAGCAGATCACCAAGCGCGGGATTGGCAACGGGATCTCGCTATTGATCTTCGCCTCGATCCTCACGAGCCTTCCGCTCGGCGTGACCGCCTGGTGGAACGGCGGGCCGATGGAGCGGATCTTCTTCCCGCTCATCGCTCTCGCCGTCGTCGCCTCGGTCGTCTTCGTCCAGGAGGGCCAGCGGAAGATCCCGATCCAGTACGCCAAGCGCCAGGTCGGCCGCCGCCTCACCTCGGGCGGGTCGACCTACCTGCCGCTTCGCGTGAACATGGCCGGCGTGATCCCCGTGATCTTCGCGGCCGCGCTGCTCGCGTTCCCACCCACGGTCGCCCAGTACATCCCGTCGACCCGAGACTTCGTCAACTCCCACTTCCAGCCGAGCGACCTTGCGTACCTCATCACCGAGGGCGTGATGATCATCATGTTCGCGTTCCTGTACACGGCCGTGCAGTTCAACCCGGTCGAGCAGGCCGACAACCTTCGCAAGCACGGCGGCTACATCCCGGGGATCCGACCCGGCCCGCCGACCGCCCAGTACCTCGATCGAGTGCTGACCCGTTTGACGCTGCCCGGCTCGCTGTTCCTCGCAGTCGTCGCCGTGCTTCCGAGCCTCTTCATCCGCTATGGCGGGTTCTCGCAGGCGAGCGCCCGCGCGCTCGGCGGCACCTCCGTGCTGATCGCCGTCGGCGTCGCGCTCGACACCATGCGCCAGATGGAATCGCAGATGATCATGCGGAATTACGAGGGCTTCCTCAAGTAGTGCGCCGGTCTGCGGGGGTGACAGCGTCGTGAACCTGCTCGTGCTCGGGCCACAAGGCTCGGGAAAGGGGACGCAGGCCGTGCTCATCGCCGAGGCGCACGGGATTCCTCACGTCTCGACAGGTGACATGTTTCGCGCCGCGATCGCGAACGAGACCGAGCTCGGGCTTCGAGTCAAGGCGATCATCGAATCGGGAGAGCTCGTGCCCGACGAGCTCACGACGGAGCTCGTCCAGGAGCGTCTCTCCGAGCCGGATGCCCGTGAGGGCTTCGTCCTCGACGGTTATCCCCGAAACCTCGGTCAGGCACAGGCCCTCGCCACCTGGCTTCACGCGAACGCCCGAACGCTCGACGCGGTCCTGTACTTCGACCTCGACGACGAGACGGCGACCCAGCGTGCGCTCGGCCGGGCCGCAGCGGCGGGGAGGACGGATGACACCCCCGAGGTGATTGCGCGGAGGCTCGCGCTCTACCACCAGGAGACCGAGCCGGTCGTCGACTTCTACCGGGCGGCGGGCAACCTGGTGCCGCTCCACGCCGAGCGGTCGATCGACGAGGTCGCCGCCGAGATCGAGGCGGCGCTCACCGCCACCGCCAAGCGAGACGCATGATCATCCGCAAGGGCCCGGAGGAGCTCGAGCGGATTGCGAAGGCGGGCGCGCTATCGGCCGAGACGATCGCCCACGTCGCCGAGCACATCGCCCCCGGGATCACGACCGGCGAGCTCGACCGGATTGCCGAGGAGTTCATCGCCTCGCGTGGCGGGATCGCGACCTCGAAGGGATACCCCGGCTCGGTGCGTCCGTTCCCCGCGGCGACGTGTATCTCGATCAACGACGAGATCGTGCACGGGATCCCCGGCGCCCGGAAGCTCGCCGCTGGAGACATCGTCACGATCGACGTCGGCGCGACGCTCGACGGCGCAATCGCCGACAGCGCGGTTACGTTCGGCGTCGGTCCGATCGCACCCGAGACCCAGCGGCTGCTCGATGTGTGTCAGGAGGCGCTCGCCGGGGGTATCGCCGAAGCGCGGCTGGGAAACCGCGTCGGTGACATCTCTCGCGCGGTCCAGGAGATCGTCGAGGGTGCCGGCTTCTCGGTCGTCCGCAGCCTGGTCGGACACGGTGTCGGTCGCCACTACCACGAAGACCCCCACGTCCCCAACTTCGGCGAGCGCGGGCGCGGGCCAAAGCTCTCCGAAGGGATGACGATCGCGATCGAGCCGATGATCACCGCCGACGGGCCCGAGGTGTGGCTTCACGAGGACGGCTGGACGATCTCGACCGACGACGGCTCGCTGTCCGCGCATTTCGAGCACACCGTCGCGATCCTCCCGCGCGGGCCGCGCATCCTCACCCCGCGAGTAGGCCTCGCAGCGGCGGCGCCCTCTCTGCTACAGTAAGCGGCCCGCAGCGCGGCGGTTTTGGCTGCCTGCGAGACCGTAACGCATGTCCCGTCGAGGACGATGGCCGTCCGGCGCAAGGAGCCTTCTTGGCAGTCAAGGAAGAGAAGATCGAGGTGGAAGGGGAGGTCGTCGAGGCTCTGCCGAGCACGATGTTCCGCGTCCAGCTCGAAGGCGGGCACAGCGTCCTCGCGAGCATCTCCGGGAAGATGCGCAAGCACTACATCCGCATTCTCCCCGGCGACAAGGTCAAGGTCGAGCTGTCACCGTACGACCTGACGCGCGGCCGCATCACGTTCCGCCTGCGATAACCAGATTTCGAGAACCAGGAGCCTTCGTGAAAGTCCGTCCTTCGGTCAAGCCCATGTGTGAGCGGTGCCGCATCATCAAGCGGCACGGGCGCACCATGGTCATCTGCACCAATCCACGCCACAAGCAGCGGCAGGGCTAGGAGTCGAGCATGGCACGCATCGCCGGAGTCAACCTGCCGAACTCGAAGCGTCTCGAGATCGGCCTCACCTACATCTACGGAATCGGCCAGTCCACTGCACAGAAGATCTGCGACGAGCTCGGCCTCTCTCGCGACCAGAAGGTCAAGGACCTGACGGACGACGAGGTCTCGAAGCTCCGCGCCTACATCGACGCGAACGTCGAGGTCGAGGGTGACCTCCGTCGCGAGCGCTCGCAGGCGATCAAGCGTCTCTCCGAGATTGGCTGCTACCGGGGCATCCGGCACCGCCGCAACCTTCCGACGCACGGCCAGCGGACGAAGACGAACGCCCGGACGCGCAAGGGCCCGAAGAAGACCGTCGGCCGCGGGAAGAAGGGGAAGTAAATGGCACCTCCGCGTAAGGCAGCGGCCGCCCGTGGTCGCACTCGTCGCCGCGTCCGCAAGAACGTCGCGATCGGACAGGCACACATCAAGACGTCGTTCAACAACACGATCGTGTCGCTGACCGACAAGGACGGCAACGTCATCGCCTGGGCATCAGCTGGCTCGTCCGGCTTCAAGGGCTCCCGCAAGTCCACGCCGTTCGCGGCGCAGGTCACCGCCGAAGAGGCCGCGCGCAAGGGGATGGAGCACGGGCTGCAGAAGGTCGAGGTTTTCGTCAAAGGCCCCGGCTCCGGGCGTGAGACGGCAATCCGTTCGCTGCAGGCGGCAGGTCTCGAGATCCTCGGGATCAAGGATGTCTCCCCGCAGGCGCACAACGGCGTCCGGCAGAAGAAGCGGAGGCGCGTCTAATGGCCCGCGACACCGGAGCGAAATGCCGCGTCTGCCGGCGCGAGGGGATCAAGCTCTTCCTGAAGAGCGAGCGCTGCCTCACCGACAAGTGCGCGCTCGAGCGTCGCGCCTACCCGCCGGGTGAGCACGGCCGCGGTCGCATCAAGCAGAGCGAGTACCTGCTGCAGCTGCGCGAGAAGCAGAAGGCGCGCCGCTACTACGGACTGCTCGAGAAGCAGTTCCGCAACACCTACGAGAAGGCATCCCGCCGCTCGGGGCCGACCGGCGAGAACCTGCTCCGCATGCTCGAGACGCGGCTCGACAACGTCGTGTACCGCCTCGGGTTCGCGGGCTCGCGTGCGCAGGCACGCCAGCTCGTCCGCCACGGGCACTTCCTCGTCAACGGCCGCCGGGTCAACATCCCGAGCTACGGCGTGCGGCCGAACGACATCGTCTCGCTTCGCAGCGGCAGCCCGGCCGAGGCGATCATCCGGGACGCGACCGAGCTCACTGCGGCGGTTGCGCCCTGGCTCCAGGCCGATCACGACGGCCTCACCGGCAAGGTCCTCAAATGGCCCGAGCGGGCCGAGATCGACACCCCGGTGCAGGAGTCGCTGATCGTCGAGCTCTACAGCAAGTAAGGAGGGGCCTGCCCTCCCACGTGTGGCGCGCCACACCCGAGTCTGCACGACCACGTTTGTACCCTCCGCGGAGCGCGGAGCACGACCCGAAAGGACCACCCTTGAGCCGCTCAAGCCTGATGGAGTTCCAGATTCCCAAGATCGTCTCGGAGGACGCCGACGACCACCGTGGGGTCTTCGCGATCGAGCCGCTCGACCGCGGCTTCGGCTACACCTTCGGGAACTCGCTGCGTCGCGTGTTGCTCTCGTCGCTCGAGGGCGCGGCCGTCACCGCGGTGAAGATCGAGGGCGTCTCGCACGAGTTCACGACGCTCCCGGGGGTGCGCGAGGACGTCACCGACATCATCCTCAACCTCAAGAACCTCATCTGCCGGCTCCACGGCGAGTCGCCCGAGATCGAGGTGCACATCTCGAAGAAGGGCCCGGGCGTCGTCACGGCGGCTGACATCGAGGCGCCCGCCGACCTCGACATCCTCACCCCCGACCTCGAGATCGCGCATCTCGCCGACAAGGGCAAGCTGGAGATGACGCTCACCATCGGGCGGGGACGAGGCTACGTGCCCGCCGAGCAGAATCGTGGCCCGGAGACGACGATCGGCGTGATCCCGATCGACTCGATCTTCTCGCCCGTTCGCCGCGTGTCGTACGAGGTCGAAGCGGCCCGCGTCGGCCAGCGCACCGACTACGACAAGCTCACGCTCGACGTCACCACCGACGGGTCGGTCTCCCCGAAGGACGCGATCGCCGAGGCGGCCGAGATCCTGATCCGGCAGCTCGCGATCTTCACCGACCTCGACAAGATCGAGGGCTTCGGTGAGCCGCTCACCGCCGACGCCGACGTCCCGACCACATCGCACGGGATGGAGAACTTCCCGATCGAGGAGCTCGAGCTCGGCGTGCGCTCGTACAACTGCCTGAAGCGCGTCGGAATCGAGACGATCGGCGACCTCACCTCGAAGTCCGAGGCCGAGCTCGCCGCGATCCCCAACTTCGGCAAGAAGTCGATCGACGAGGTGCGCGAAACCCTTGCCGCCCACGGGCTGACGCTCAAGGGCGAGGAGCTCGCGGGGTAAGGCCATGCGACACGCGAAAGCAGGGAAGAAGCTCGGCCGCGACTCCGCCCACCGCAAGGCGCTCTACTCGAACCTCGCCGGCGCGCTCATCACGCACGGCAGGATCGAAACCACCGAGGCAAAGGCGAAGGCGGTGAAGCCGTTCGCCGAGAAGATGATCACTCTCGGCAAGCGCGGCGACCTCCACGCCCGCCGTCTCGCGATGGCGGAGCTCCGCTCGAACGACGTCGTTCACAAGCTCTTCTCCGACGTCGCGCCACGATTCGCAGAGCGCGACGGCGGGTACACGCGGATCATCAAGCTCGGGCCGCGCCAGGGGGATGCCGCGAAGATGGCCCTCCTAGAGCTCGTCGACTAGCCGCCTGACGTCCAGGCCGCGCCGGTGAGGCCGGGCGGAGCCCGGCTCCCCGGGCGCTGACGACGCTCGCAGCACCGTGCTCTGCGGGGCCGTGCGTTCGCACTGTCCCCTCCGGCCCGGCACTGCGAGCGCCGCCCTGGACGCCAGGCGGACGGAAGCGAAGGCTGTCGAAAACACGCCTGACGTTCAGGCCGCTGAGTGCGCTCCCGGCCGGCGGAGCCGGCCTCCGCGCGCTCGGCTGGCGACGCTGAGCGCACCCGGCCTTCCGGGGCCGTGCGTTCGCACTGTCCCCTCCGGCCCGGCACTGCGAGCGCCGCCCCTGGACGCCAGGCGGACGGAAGCAAAGGACGCCTGACGCCACGCTCAGGCCGCGCCGGTGACACTCACGTGAGCTTCGCCTGGACGAGCGAGAGCGGAACGAACACGAGCTTGCCGACACCCTTGACGCCGGTCGTCGGGTTGTACGCGTAGACGAGGCCGGCGTCGTCGATCTGGGCATCAACGATCGCCTTCGGCGCGGTCGCGATCACCGCCTGCTTGCCCGTTGCGAGCCGCACCGCACGCACGGTCTTACCGACGACGAACGTCGCGATGTTCGCGTGGAGGTCGAGGCTTCGTCCCCCTGCGGGAACCGGGATCGTGTCCAGCTTCGCGCCGGATGCGGCATCATGCACAGCGAGGGTCGCCGCCTCCGTGAGCACGACGACGAAGTCCTTGCGGATCGCGACGTCGATCGGGACGGCCGCCGGGGCGAACTGCTGGATGAGCGCTCCGGTCTGCGAGTACACGAGAACGGCGCGCCCGTTCTGAACGACAATCCGGCCCGTGTCGGCGCCACGAATGTGAAGCGCGCCGGGCCCGGACGCCAGCGGCTTGAGAACGTTCTGGATCCGTGCGAGCTGCTGCCCGTCCTGCACCCCACCGGCGAGCGCCTTCCATCGGTTCACGACAATCAGGTCGCCGTCCCCCGCAAGGTTCGCAATCCAGTCGCCATCGAGCTCCCCGTCGATGTCACCAGTCCGTGTCGCCTTGGCGACCTGGACCTCCTTCCCGGTCACCTTTGCGGTGAACAGGAAGTCGGTCGACTCCGTGTTGCCGCCGAGGTTGACGATCCAGGCGACTCGCGTTCCTGCGATGACCACCTGTGGGACGCCGGAGCCCGTGCTCGTCGAGTCGGCCTCACAGGTCAGCTTGCCGCTGACGACAACGTCCTTTCCGGTGTGTGCGTTCCGCGCATGGACCGTGTTGCAACCGAGCTCCCGCGCCTCGAGGTCGTACGCGATCATCTGTCCGTCGATCCCGAGGGACTCGATCGCACCCCTCGTTGTCACGACCTTTGGCGAAGCTCCTCCCCGGCCGTTCGCGGTCGTCGCGGCGGTGGCTGCCAGGACGATCCCGAGCCCGAGGAGGATGACTGACCGGCGGTTCATCGAGGTTCTCCTTTGCTCCCGTTGGGCGTCAGCATGTCCATGATCCACGCACCTTTCCCCCGGTGTCGATCCGACCCGTGAACGACCCACGGCGTGCGCCTTTGGCGAGGATCTTCACCTCGAGCCCGCGCGCCGCCACGATCCACTGTTTACCGGGCGTCTGCCAGTTGATCAGCCAGCCGCCGTACGTTCCCGGCTTCGTGTCCGAGCCCGCCGCGCTGAATGCCGTTGCCCTCGGCTTGGCAGGCGGTACCGTGTACCGGCCGGTGTTGACCGTGAACGCCTTGACGCCCTCGTAGTCGACGAGCTCGCAGCTACCACCTTTGATCGTCATGGTCCGGCCGTTCCACGTGACCGATGCCTTTGCAGGGCCGCACCACGTCCGGACCGTGACTCCGCCTTCGGTCTTCGGCCCACACGCGTCACGTCCAGCGTCAGCGCTTGTCTCGCCGACACCGATCACCGCAAGTGCGGCCGCGAAGGCGATGGTCATGATGCGCACGTCTTCTTCCCCCAAATCTGGTCGGGCTACGGCGACGTCCCCCGCGCCGCGCCCGGATCGAAATCGATGTTCATCTCGACTGCCTGCACGACGCGGTCTGCGGGGGCACCGGCGCGCCGCCCGAGAGCGACGACATCCTCGCGGCTGTCTGCCTCGACGAACGACACCACCGTCTCGTCGCCCTCGACCAACGTCGCCCGGACAACGCGAATCCCACACCCCGCCGCCGCCATCTCCGCCGCCAGCGCGACCTCGCTCTGAATGACCTCCTCGGCCTCCGCCCGCGAGATCCCGGGCAGATATCGCTCGACGACGAACACGGGCGCCATGCGTTGACGGTACGTCCCCGCGGGCGTGGGCGAAACCGGGAGATCCCGGTCGATTCAGCCGGCAGCGTCGAGCGGCTGCTCACGGGTGAGCGCCGCGAGCTCGGTCTTGTTTCGAACACCCAGCTGACGGTAGACCCGGCGGAGGACGTCCTCCACGCTCTTCGGAGAGAGGTGGGCCTTGAGACCGATCTCGCGGTTCGTCAGCCCAGTCGCAGCGAGCTCCGCGACCGCGAGCTCCGTCTCGGTGAGGCCCTCGCCGGCGCGGCGCCGGACACCGGTTCGTGCGAGCTCCGCCCGCGCCCGGGCGGCCCAGAGCGGCGCCGGGAGCTCATCGAAGATCGCGATCGCGCCCTCGATCGCCTCTCGCGCCGAAGCCCGCCTTCTCGCTCGCCTGCGCGCGACACCAAGCGCGAGCAGCGTTCGCCCGTGCTCGAACACGTTCGGGCAGCGAGCATGGATCGAGAGCGCCGCGGCAAAGGCGCCAAGGGCCTCGTCAGAGCGGCCCTGCGCCGAGCTGAGGACACCCCGGCAGTGGGCGACCCGAGCGAGGGAACGGGGCATGTGCAGACGCTCCGCCTCCGCGGCGTAAAGTCCCCAGATTCGCTCGGCCTCGCCGAAGTCCCCGATCGCAGCGAGCGCCTCGATCGTATCCGGCCAGTAGCGGTTGATCCTGGGTTCGCTCAGCTCGAGCGCACGCTGGACGATCGGGAGCAAGACGACAACTGCCGCCGCCGCGTCACCCTGTGAGAAGCGGAGGAACCCGAGAACACCGGTGAGCAGCAGCTCATGCGGGGCGTCCCCGGCTGCCCTCATGCGCGTGACTCCCTCGGCGACGAGCCGCTCCGCTTCCTCGACGCGACCGGCCGTGGCTGCCAGCCCCGCTCTCGCGAAGAACACGGCGCCCGACTCGACGCCGAGCTGTGCTTCGAGCTCGCTCGCCTCAGCCACGAGCTCCTCGGCCCGCCGCCAGTCGCCCGCATAGTCCGCATGCTGAGCCAGCTGCCAGAGCACGCGCGCGTGCGACCGCTCGTCCCCGTGCGCGATCGCGTCGGCGAGCGCCTCGTCGAGCAACGACCACGACTCTGTCATCGCCCCGAGGTGGACAAGGCGGGTGCCGAGCACAACCCTCGGGCTGTCGGCGGCCGGAAGACCGAGGTCGGCCTCGCGTTCGGCATCGACCCAATCTCGTAGCGGCCCTTTCCCCTCGCGGTCGAGCTGCGGGTCGGGCGTCTCGGCCCCCGACCAGAACTCCACGGTCGCCAGGTGAGCAACAAGTGGGAGGATCGTGCGGAGGTCGCCGGTCGCTCGGGCATACACGAGCCCGCGTCTCACCGGTTCGAGCGCGTCGTGAGCCTGCCCCCGCCGGAAGAGCACCTCGGCGAGCTGGCCGAGCAGCCGAGCGCGATCGCGTTCGTCGAGCCCCGGCTCCTCGAGCGCTCGCCCCACAAGCGATGTCATGCGCTCCAGGTCGTCCTCGAGCGCCGGAGCGAGGGCGAGCGCGACCCGGGCCCGTTCAGGGCCAGGCGGAAGCGCGGCGTGCAGCTCGACCCCAAGCGACCGAGCCCGACTGGTGTCGCCCGCGACAACGTGCAGCTGCACGGCGCGAATCGTCCGTGCGGTCGCGGCAGCCTTGTCCGGGGTGGGAGTTAGCTCTAGCGCCAGATCGATGAGCTCGGCGCTCGTCGTCGGAGAGCCCCGGTTCGCCGCTCGCTCTGCGGCGCGCTCGAGCGCGGCGGCTGCGGCCGAGTCACGTCGCGTGCTGCCGAGGGCGAGGTGTCGGGCCTGCTCCTCGGGGTCGTCGACGGCGACGGCGAGCCGGCGGTGGATCCGGCGACGAACATGCGCCTCGAAGCTCGAGTAGCTCGCCGCACCGAATAGGGGGTGCGCGAACCGCACGAGGTGATGATCGAGGTCGGCGATGCCGGCTGCAGCGGCAGCCTCGAGCGCCGTGTCCACCACCTGCCTGTCGAACACCGCCTCGAGGACGTCGACCGCAGGGCGCGAGAGCGCTGCGGCGGTCGCGAGAACCTCTCGGGCGTCTGGGGCGAGGCGGCTCAGGCGAGCCCCAACGAGTGCAAGCAGGCTGTCCGGGAGAGGTACGGGCTCTCCCGGGACGACCCGAAGCCTCCCCTCGCGGAGCTCCCGCGCGACAATGAGGGCGTGGAGCGGGTTGCCGCCACAAGCCTCGTGGAGCCGGATGAGCTGGGGGCGCGGCAGCTCGAGCCCGCCTCGCACAGCGAGCAGGCGAAACAGGCCAGCGAGCGAGAGCGGGCCGAGCTCGACCTCGGCCGTGTCTTCGACGAGCCGGCCGAGATCGGGTCGGAGCGGGGCTCCGCGTGCCTGCCGCGTGGACGCGACCAGCCCGAGCTGGAGGCCCGCGGCTCGGCGGAAGGTGAACTCGATCAGCTCGGCCGACGGCGCATCGAGCCACTGAAGGTCGTCGACGACCAGCAGGACCGGGCGCCTCGAGGCCAGGTGGGCGAGCAGCTCGCGGACCGCGACCGCGACCGCCCGCGCATCGGCCGGCCCGGTCGCCTCGGCGATCAGCAATGCTGCCCGCAGGGCCCGTTGCTGGGGCGGCGACAATGTGTCGATCTCGTTCGGCTCGACACTGCTGAGAAGATCTCCGAGCCCCGCGAGGGCAAGTCGGGCATCGTGCTCGCCGGGGGAGCAGTAGAGAACGCGGAAGCCGCGCGCGGCGGCTCGCGCGCGGATCTCGTCGACGACGGCGGTCTTCCCGATCCCCGGCTCCCCGTGGACGATCAGGGCGGCAGGACCGCGACTCAGCGACTCGAGTACCCGCTCGCTCTTCGCCAGCTCCTGCTGGCGTCCGATCAGGTCGCGTGTCGTCGTGTGATGACCGTAGGTGGCGGGATCTTGCGCCGCATGCGCAGGAAGTACGGATCGCCGCCTCCGTTTTTTCGCGAGACTAACCCACGTGCCCACTGAGGCCACCACCGCGAGGCAGCTCCGCCTGACCATCGAGTACGACGGCACCAGCTTCGCAGGCTGGGCGCGGCAGCCTGGCCTGCGAACGGTCGAAGGGGTGCTGCGCGACGCGCTTGACGAGCGGTACCCCGCCTGGGCCGACCTCGCGGTGGGGGGGCGAACCGATGCCGGCGTCCACGCGCTCGGTCAGGTTGTCTCGTTTCGCGCCCACAGCGGCCCGCCGCCCGAGCGGGCGGCCGAGGCGCTGAACACCGCCTTGCCCGACGATGTCGCCGTCGTCGCGTCTGCGGCAGCGCCGCCCGGGTTCAACGCCCGCTTCTCCGCGACCGGTCGTTCATACCGCTACGTCGTGCTCGCGCGGCCGCAGCGCTCGGCGCTCGGCGCGAGGCGCGCGCTCTGGTGGCCGCGCCCGCTCGAGCTCGGCGCGCTCGAACGGGCGGCCGCCGCGATCATCGGGACGCGCGACTTCACCGCGTTCACGCCCGCGGAGACGCAACACACCGTCTTCGTTCGGGAGGTCCGTGAGGCCCGGTGGGAGCGGGCCGGAGACACGTTTACGTTCACGATCCGCGGCGATTCGTTCCTCCGGCACATGGTGCGAACCCTGGTGGGGACAATGCTCGAGGGACGCGACCTTGCGCCGCTGCTCGAGGGTCGTCCGCGGCGCGAGGCCGGTGCGACCGCACCGCCCTGGGGCCTGTATCTGGAGGAGATCGAGTACGCCGACGACCAGCTCGTGGAGGCGCTCCTCGACGGCTCCCTCGCGCGCGGGATCTCCCACCTCGAGCACGTGCGTGTAGCGCTTGCGCTCCTGCGGCGCTGCGGGCTCGAGGAGGCCCGGCTCGGGCTTCACCGCGGGTTGGCTGGGCTGTGCGCTCGACTCGGTGTGCCGGACAACTTCGACCCGGCTCTCACCGATCTCTGGGTCGAGCGCCTCGCCGGCGTAGACACTACGGGCCGGAGCATCGATGACGCCCTTCGGGCGCACCCCGAGCTCGTCGACGCACAGCTCCTCGCCCGGGCGCGCTGACTACGATCGACTACGTGCGATTTCCGGTCGTCCTCTTCGACCTCGACGGCACGCTGATCGACAGCGGGCCGATCATCATCGCCTCGATGCGTCATGCGTCGCTCACCGTCCTCGGGCGGGAGTTGGACGAAACGCGGGCCCGAGCGGCGATCGGCGGCCCTGGGCTCATCGAGCAGATGCGCGACCTCGATCCGGAGCGGACCGACGAGCTCGTCGCCGCCTACCGCGCGCACAACGCGCCCCTCCACGATCAGCTCGACGCGTTTCCGGACGTGCTCGCCGAGCTGCCGGCACTTGCCGGAGAAGGCCGCCGGCTTGGCGTCGTCACCGCAAAGCGGGTCGAAACCGCGGGACTCGCATTCGATCGCTTCCCCGTGCTGCGTGAGACGATCGAGGTGGTCGTCGGCTGGGAGGACACCGCTCGCCACAAGCCGCACCCCGAACCGATTCTCGAGGCGCTACGGCGGTTTGGCGCCGTCCCGTCAGCTGCAGCCTACGTGGGGGACTCGCCGTACGACATCGGTGCCGCGAAGGCCGCAGGCGTGTTCGCTGTGGCCGTCACGTGGGGCGGGATTCATACCGAGGCGGTGCTGAGCGCGGCGGCGCCCGACGCGCTCGTCGACGATGTCGAGGAGCTCCGTGGCGTCCTCTGAGCCCGTCGTCCGTGCCGCGGAGCTGCGGAGGCTGCTCGACCACCACGCACATCGGTACTACGTCCTCGACGATCCCGAGATCCCCGACAGCGCCTACGACGCGCTGTTCGACGAGCTCGTCGCGCTCGAGGCGGAGCATCCCGACCTCGCGACGCCCGACTCGCCCACGAGGAGGGTCGGCGAGGGGCCGGCCGCAGGCTTCACGAAGGTCGAACACCTTCTCCCGATGGGCTCGCTCGAGAAGGTCACCACCGAGGAGGCGCTCGAGAAGTGGGCCGAGGACGTTCGCAAACGGCTCGGAACCGACGAGCCGGTTGCCTATGTCGTCGAGCCGAAGATCGACGGGTCCGCCGTCTCGCTCGTGTACGAGGACGGTCTCTTCGTTCGCGGCGCGACGCGCGGCGACGGTGAGCGCGGGGAGGACGTGACCGTGAACCTGCGCACGATCGACGCGGTTCCGCTTCGCGTGCGAACCGCCGATGCAGAGGCTCCGCCCAGCCTCCTCGAGGTGCGCGGCGAGGTGTACTTCCCGCTCTCGGGCTTCGCCCGGTTCAACGAGGCACAGTCCGCCGCCGGGAAGAAGGCCGCGCCGAACCCCCGGAACGCGGCCGCCGGCTCGCTCCGCCAGCTCGATTCTCGGATCACTGCCGAACGGCCGCTGTCGGTGTGGATCTACGGTGCGGGCGCGCGATCGGGTGACTTCCCGCAGAGCCACTCGGCGATGCTCGACTGGCTTCGTGAGCATGGCTTCCGGGTGAATCCCAACGCCATCCGGTACGAGACGATCGCCGAGGTCGCAGAGGCCTGCCGGATCTGGGAGCGTAAGCGGGCTGAGCTCGATTACGAGATCGACGGGCTCGTCATCAAGGTCGACGACTTCGCACAGCAGGAGCGGCTCGGCGCCCTTCACCAGCGTCCACGCTGGGCGCGCGCCTTCAAGTGGGCACCGTCGACCGCGGTGACCACGTTACGGCGGATCCACATCCGCGTCGGACGCACCGGGAAGCTCAATCCGTGGGCCGAGCTCGAGCCGGTCGAGGTTGGTGGTGTCACGGTCTCCACGGCCACCCTCCACAACGAGGAGGACATCAACCGCAAGGACATCCGCGAGGGCGACAAGGTAATCGTCCAGCGCGCTGGCGATGTCATCCCGCAGGTCGTCGGCCCTGCCGGTGAGCACGCCGCGGGGACGCAGCCGTTTCGCATGCCCGAGCACTGCCCTCTCTGTGGCGCGCCTGTCGAGAAGCCCGAGGGCGAGGTCAACCACCGCTGCCCGAACCGCGCGTGCGCCTCGCGCGGGCTCGAAACGCTCATCCACTGGGTGAGCGCGGCGATGGACATCGACGGCGTCGGCGAGCAATTCGTCCGCAAGCTCTGGGACGAGGGGCTCCTGCGCTCGATGCCCGATCTCTACCGGCTCACGCCCGAGCAGCTCGTCGAGGTGGAGGGCTACGCGGAGATTTCCGCGGCGCGGGCAACCGAGTCGATCGCCCGCTCGAAGCAGCAGCCGTTCTCGCGCGTCCTGTTCGGGCTCAACATCCCGAAGGTCGGCTGGGTGCTTGCGCGAAACCTCGCGCGCGACCTCGGCTCGGTCGAGGCGCTCGCCGAGGCGACGCAGGAGCGCATCGAGCAGGTCGAGGGCTTCGGGCCCGATCGCGCCGAGCTCGTTACCGACTGGTTTGCCGACGAGGAGAACCAACTGCTCGTCCGTGAGCTCTCCGAGCTCGGGTTGACGATGGCTGCCGGCGAGGCCGAGCAGCCGGCCGAGGGCCCGCTCACCGGCACCCAGTATGTGATCACGGGAACGCTCGACCGGTACACGCGCGAGGCGGCGAAGGCGGCGCTCGAGGCGCTCGGCGCGAAGGTCTCCGACTCGGTCTCGAAGAAGACGACGGGCGTCATCGTCGGTGAGAGCCCAGGCTCGAAGCTCGCGAAGGCCGAGAAGCTCGGGGTGCCGGTACTGCGCGAGGACGACCTCGTGGCGCTGCTCGGTTAGATCGCGAACGCGATCGCGAGGAACAGCGGGACGATGATCCAGGAGCCGAGCGTGAGCACGATCGCGGCGATCACGAACTTTCGGGACTGGTCTCGTGGCGGGTTGCCGCAATGCCCGATCGCCGCCCACAGCGAGGCGACCGGCCCGCGGGTCGCGAGACGGATGCGCCTCGACGCCATCGCCGTTCCGCGGAGGATGAGCCACGAGACGAGGAGCGCGACGAGAACACCGACGGCGCCGACGATCCCTGCGAGCTTGAAGTCGCGCAGCAGCCCGGTTGCCCGGCCGATCGAGGCCGCGACCGGGATGATCGCGCCGCCGATCAGGAACGTGGGGATGCCGAGCTCCCGCTGCTTGAGCGCGTCGACCATTCGCTCGGCGTCGACGCGCGCCCGATGCAGCTCGAGGCGAGACTGGCTGCTCGGGACCGCTTGCGCCTCCCGCAGGCCGTACAGGTTGCGCAGGCTCGTCGTCAGCGAGCGGATGTACGAGACCACGACGTAGCGCGCGACGAGCTCCACGCCGAACCGCACGACCATCCGTAACGGGCCCACCCGCGCGCCTGCCCGGCTGCCGCGGTACCCGTGACGCGCCAGAGATTCCAGTGCCTCGACGACGTTCCGGTGCGCAACCGGAAACCGGCCGGGATCGACGAGCGGCGCCGTCCGCGAGATCTCCGTGAGCATCTCGCGCTCCCGCGGGCTCGACACCTCGATCGAATCGAGATACGAAGCGACCTCGTCGTCGCTGCCGGAGAGCAGCTTCAGGCGTTCGAACGGCTCCTCGTGCGCACCGTGCTCCGGCGTCCCCATCAAGCGACGATATCGCGCCTACCCGCTGTGCGCCGCGAGCACCGTCACAAAGCGATCTTGCGCCGAGCGCGCTGCCCAGGCGGACACGGGATTGCCATTCTGGATGACGACGAACGCGATTCGCTTGTCGACGAGGCCGGAGAGGCTGCAGGAGAGATCTGTCGTCCCGGTCTTGCCCTTCACTCTCGCGCCGAGCGGGGTGAGTCGGCGCTCGAGCGTCCCGTCCCCGCCCGCGACTGCGAGTGAGCCCACGAAGGCCGGCGCGATTCGCGGGTCCGCTAGCCCGGCCGCGAGCGTCCCGGCAAGCGTACGAGCCGTGAGCCGGTCGAGGGACGAGAGCCCGCTCCCGTCGGCGAGGACGATCCCCGCGGTAGGAATCCCAGCCTTCTCCAGCTCCGCCGTCACCACACTGAGGCCGCCGGCGGTCGTGCCGCGGCCGCCGTCGACGGTGCCGAGCTGCTTTGCGAGCATCTCGGCCGTGAAGTTGTCGCTGTGCCGATCGAGAAAGCGGACGACCTCGACCAGCGGCGCCGACTCGTCATGCGCAAGGACCTGACCGTCCGCGGGAGCAACCCCCGCGCCGACGCGTCCGGTCACGACCACCTTGCGCCGCGCGAGCGCGTCCACGAGGGCCTCGGCCGCGAGAAGCGGGGGCGAGTGCTTCGGCCAGCCTGCCGCCCGGTCGAGCACGAGCGCCGAAAGCGGCGGCGACTCGAGCCCGAGGAACCCGCGCTTCCAGCCGGGCGCGTCGCGCCGAGCGTCGAAGAAGCTCTCGTCGCCAAGCACGCGGCCTTGCACGCGGCGCAGCCCGCGCGCCGCAATCGTCCTCGCGAGCGACTCGATGTCGCGACCTGCGAGCGTCGGGTCGCCGTATCCCTTGAGCACGAGGTTGCCGCGCCAGACCGCGCCTTTCCTCGTTCCGCTGCCGACGACGTCCGTGTGGAAGCGGAAGTCGGGCCCCAGTCGAGTCAACGCGGCCCACGCGACCGGCAGCTTCTCGTTCGAGGCGGGCACGACAGGGCGCGTCGCGTTGTGGGCGTAGATGACCCTCCCGTTCGAGAGGTCGATCGCGTACGCCGCAGTTCTCCCAAGCTGGACGCCCGGGACCTTGAGCGCCTCGGTGAGCTGGGTCGCGATCCCGGTCTGGGCGGCGGGAGTGGCAACCGCGGTCGCGCCGGCAACGATCAGCACGGCGGCGCCGCTGAGCAGTCGCGCGATCACGACGACTAACCGTAGATCGTGATCGTGACGGTGCGCCGGCCCCACGCGCGCGCCTGTGCGGTCGTCGGCATCCACAGGTCGATGATCAGGCCCTTGATCGCCGAGCCGGTGTCCGCGGCGACGGCCGGGCCGTACCCGGGAACGAACACCCGCGTGCCGAGTGGGATCACGGCCGGATCGACGGCGATCACGCCCATCCCGACGGGAAGGCCGCTCGCGGTGCGTCCGGGCAGGTGGTAGGCAACGGCGTCGACCGTGAGCTTCCGGGTGCCCGAGGCGGGAGCCGGCGGTGACAGCGCTGGCGTTGGGGTCGCCTCCGTCGGCGCGGAGGCCTCGCTTCGCGTTGTGAGCTCGGCGTTACGGGAGGCGGCTCGGGCGGCCTCGGTCTGGACGACGGCGACCCGCTCGGTACCGACCACTTTGTGCTCGCGGATCCGTCGGAGCTCCGCATCGCGGGCGGCCAGCGTTTGGCTCGCGCTCGCGATCGCGGTCTCGGCTGTCCGCGCGGCGGTCGCTGCCGCCGCGGCCGCGGCGCGGGCATCGGCAAGCGACGTTCGGAGCTCGGCAGTCCGTCGGGCGGCCTCCTCGCCCAGCCGCTGGCTGATCGCAGCGTCGCGCCGGCGAGTGTCGATCTCGTCGAGCGCGGCTGTGAGCGACGAAGCTCCAAGGATGATCGCAACCGCGTCGGTTTGACCGCCCTCGATGTACATCGCCCGGAGGAGCGCTGCGACGCGGCGTTGCGTCGCCTTGTGCGCCTGCCGCAGGATCGTGAGGTGCCGTGTGAAGCGTGCTTCCCGATCGGCGGTCACCGCCGCGTTGCGACGCGCCACGCTGGCGTTCGCCTCGGCGCGGGCGAGGGCGCTCTCGGCCGCGTAGAGATCGAGCAGGGCGGAACGCTCGGCGGCAGTGGGCGATGAGCCCGATCCGCCAGATCCGCCCGATCCGCCGGGGGCACCGCGTGCCACATCGATGCCGGCGAAGGACGTTGCCGCCAGCGCAACGACGACAAGGCATCCGGCCGCCAGGAGGCTGTTCCGTGATCCGGGCACGGGCGGATGACGGTAGCAGACAGCGCCCTCATAATCCCTGGAAATCTGCCGATTTCCTCTAGAGGAAATGCTTGATTTGCAGAGATTTCAGCGACGGTTGTGGTTGCTCCCCTCCGGGACGGCTGGTAGGGTTCTGAACTCGTGACGGGTCACACCGGCAACGGTGCGCCTGTCGACGGTCGGACAACTCGTTTCATGACAGGTTCGAGAACGCGACAGCGCGCGACTAGACGTACTGCGGCAACGCTGCTCGCCGTGGCGACGGCTGTTGGGGCGCTGCTTGCCTCGGCGACCGCGCAGGCTGACCCGACGATCAGCTCGAAGCAGGCCGAGGCTGAGCAGGTGCTCGCCCAAATGGCGGTGCTCGAGCGCGAGATCGAGCAGCAGTCGGAGGCGTACAACGCTGCGCGCAACGAGCTCGCGAGCCTGGACGCCGACCTCGCGACGAACGCCAAGCACCTCGACCTCGCGAAGAAGAGCCTCACTGCGGCCAGAACGACGGTCGCCACCAGGCTCCGCTCCCTCTACGTCAACGGCCCGGGTAGCGGCGCCGTCGAGGTCATCCTTGGTGCCGAGAGCCTCGATGAGGTCCTCAGCCGGCTCGACGTCGTTCAGCGGGTCGGAAGCCAGGACGCAAAGGTGCTCGCCGACGTCAAGCGGTTCCAGCGGGAGGTACGCGAGCGACGCGCGAACTTGACCGCGGCCCGCGCCCGGCAGGCCGACGTCGTCGCAGCGCGCGAGGCGGCGAAGCGCGACGTCGAGCAGAAGCTCTCTGAGCACCAGCGCCTGTATCAGTCCGTCAAGGCCGAGATCGCGCGGCTGCAGGCCGCGGAGGAGCGCCGCCAGGCGCTGCTCGAGGCGCAGGCTCGGCAACGGCTCGCCGCCGAGCGCGCAGCGGCATCGGTGCGCACGGCGACCGCGTCGGTCGAGTCGACCGCGGTGGTGAGCTCGGGAAGCGAGGATGTGCCGAGCGTCTCGTCGTCGGCGGATGTCTCGATCCCCGCACCGCCTCCCGCCCGGTACACCGGTGTCGTCGGAATCGCGATGCAGTACCTCGGTGTCCCCTACGTCTGGGGCGGGATGAGCCCGAGCGGGTTCGACTGCTCCGGATTGATCGCGTACGTCTACGCCCAGGTCGGCGTCTCGCTTCCGCATCACGCGGCGTCGATGTACAACTACGGCGTCCCCGTCTCGCGCGACCAGCTCGCGCCGGGCGACCTCGTGTTCTTCGACGGGCTCGGCCACATGGGGATGTACATCGGCGGCGGCCAGTTCATCCACGCCCCGCACACCGGCGACGTCGTCAAGATCTCGAGCCTCTACGACTCCTGGTACGCGTCGACCTGGGTCGGCGCACGGCGGATTCTGTAGGCCTGCCAGGGCTGCGGCGGATTTCGCCGACCGGGGTGTGGCATCGAGCGGACGCGCGCGTGCCGCGCGCGGCTTCAGCCGCGGCCGTCGGGCACCGGACGAACCTACTGCCGGTAGAGATCCTCGACGGCGCCAGCGAAGTGGTCGAGGACGACGCGGCGCTTGAGCTTCAGCGTCGGGGTGATCTCGCCCTGGGCCATCTCGAAGTCGCGCGGGAGGATGACGAATCGCTTGATCTGCTCGTACCGTGCTCGCCCCGCGTTCACGCGATCGACCTCGCCCTGCACGAGCGCCGTCACTCGCGGGTCGGTTGCGAGGGCTGCGATGTCGCCCTCGACCCCCTCCGCCTCGGCCCACCGTGCGAGCTCCGCCGCATCCAGCGTGACGAGTGCCGCGGCGAACGGGCGTCGATCCCCAACAACGACCGCCTGTGAGATGAAACGCGACACCTTGAGGTCGTTCTCGAGGTTCTGCGGCGCGATGTTCTTTCCCCCGGCCGTGACGAGGATGTCCTTCTTGCGGTCGGTGATCGTCACGAACCCGTCGTCGGAGATCGTCGCGATGTCGCCCGAGCGAAGCCAGCCATCGGCGTCGAGCACGGCGGCCGTCGCCTCCGGTTCCTTGAAGTACCCGGCGAAGATCGTCTCGCTGCGCATCAGCAGCTCCCCGTCTTCCGCCAGCTTCAGCTCGAAGCCCGGGAGCTTCGTCCCGACCGTTCCATACCGATATGCCTCGGGGTGATTCGTCGTCGCGGCGCTCGTGCACTCCGTCAGCCCGTAGCCCTCCATGATCCGGATGTCGAGCATGTCGAAGAACTCGGCGACCTCCTTGCCGAGTGGCGCGCCGCCCGCGATCGGGAGGCGGAGCCGGCCGCCCAGGCGTGCCTTCACCTTCGAGTAGACCAGCCGGTCGGCGAGCCGGTGCTTCAGCGCGAGGCTTCGAGGGATCGCACGGCCCTCCATCCGGCGCGTTCCGTGCTCGCGACCCACGGCGAGCGCCCAGTCGACCAGCTTGCGCTTGACCCCGGTCGTCTCGGCAAAGGCGGAGACGACGGTGGCATGGATCTTCTCGAACACGCGCGGAACGCTCGGGAACACCGTTGGGCGAATTTGCAGCAGCGATTCGGAGATCGCGTACGGATCCGGCTCGAACGCGATCGTGAAGCCGCAATAGGGCCCGCCGAGGCTGACGAGCCTCCCGAAGTTGTGGGCCAGGGGCAGATAGAGCAACGCCAGGTCGCCGCGCTCGAGGTAGCTCGGCAGGCCATCCGTCACCGCGATCATCTCGACGTAGTTGCGATGGCGGATCATGCAGCCCTTGGGCGGGCCGGTCGTTCCCGACGTGTAGATGAACGTGTACAGGTCATCCTCTTCGACCGCGGCCTCGGCCGCGGCGAGCGCGCCGGGGCTTGCCGCACGATGGGCCCGCCCTTCCTCGGCCAGATCGTCGAGATCGGCGAACGTCCAGCGGTGGAGGAGCCTGGGCAGCGAAACCTCGACGTCCGTCAGCTTTGCGAGCTGCGAGTCGTCGTGCACGAGGACACCGATCGCTTCGGCGTGCTCGAGGATGTACGCAGCGTCCTGCCCCGAGCCCGTCGCGTAGACGGGGGCGGTCACACCCCCCACCAGGGCCAGCGCGAAGTCGAACAGCGTCCACTCCAGCGCCGTCTGCGCGAAGATCCCGATCACATCACCCTTGCGAATCCCGCGCGCGAGCAGGCCGTGGGCCAGCAGGTCGACGCGCTCGGCCGCCTCGGCCCACGTCATCCCATGCCAGGCCCCGTCTTGCCGGCTCAGGTATGCGGGATCGGCGTAGCCCGCGGTCGTCGCCCGCAGCCAGAGCTGGCCCACCGTCCGTTTCCCCGAGAGTCGCATGGCGAGAGACTAAACGCGTGGCTGCGAGAAAGACAGGCGGAGGACTCGACCGGGGGAGGCCGAATCACGTGGTCCACGCCTAGACTTGGACTCCCATGCGTATCTCCTGGAACGGCTCCCTCAGCTTTGGCCTGGTCAGCATCCCCGTCGGGATCGCGCCCGCGACGAAGTCGGCTGCCCGCCAGTCGGACGTCCCGTTCCGGCTTCTGCACCGCGAGTGCCTGACGCCGATCAAGCAGAAGCGCTGGTGTCCCGTGCACGACTGCGAGGTTGCCGGTGATGACCTCGTCAAGGGCCTCGAGGTCTCGAAGGGCCAATTCGTGATCATCGAGGAGTCCGAGCTCGAGACCCTCGAGCGGCACGACGACTCCCGGATCATCGAGATCTCCCAGTTCGTCCCGCTGGAGGACGTCGACCCCGTCTGGATGGACCGGACCTACTTCCTCGTCCCCGGGAACGCCGCCGCGCAGCGCAAGCCGTACCGGCTGCTGCTCCAGGCGATGCGAGAGACCGGAACGGGCGCGATTGGGCGCTTCGTTCGCTCGGGACGCGAGTCGCTCTGCCTCGTCCGGCCGCGCGGCTCGGCGCTCGCGCTCGAGACGCTCTACCTCGCCGAGGACGTGTACTCGCAGGCAGAGATCGAGGAGGCGATGGCCGAGACCGAGGTCAAGGACACCGAGCTCGGTCTCGCTCACCAGATCGTCGAAGGGCTCCGCGGAGAGTTCGAGCCGAGCGCGCTGACCAGCGACTACCGCCGCGACCTCAAAGCGCTGATCGAGACGAAGCTCCGCGGCGAGCCACTTCCCGCGCCCGCCGAGCAGCCCGAGCCTGCGCCGGCGGTCGACCTGCTCGAAGCGCTGCGCGCCTCGGTCGAGGCCGCAAAGAAGAAGGCAGGCCCGGTAAAGCCCCGCGAGACCAAGGCGTCGGCCGCAAAACCGAAGCCCACCGCCAAGGCTCCGGCGCCACGGGCGCGCACGAAGAAGTAACGCCGTCTCGGTCGAGCAACGACCCGACCGAGACGGCGCGGAAAGCTGCTCTCTAGACGCCCGACTTGGCGCCGACAGGCTGCAGGTGCGCCTGGAACAACGTCTTGTCGATCTTTCCCTGGTAGATCGGCACGTTCTCCTCGACGCAAACGCGGATAACCGTCTCGCGGTCGATGTTGAGCTCCTTGGCGAGCTCGTCGGGCGTCAGGTGATTCGCCATCCGTGAGGTCCTCCTCCGAGCAACAAAAAAGCCCGCCGGCGCAAACACGCGCAGACGGACTCAATCGCCGCTCGATCGCTGGTGACGGGGGTCAACGGGCCCGCCTCCCGAAAAGATTCATCTTGCGCCTGAGAATACTCCCGTCACCCGACGTCCGCAAACCCCCAGTCGGGGCAGCGGCGTAGTCAGAGCCGCTTGCGGAAGTGGACGAGATCGGTTCCCGCGTACGGCACGCGATGGCTCTCGACGTAGCCGTAGCGGGTGTACATCGCGATATTCGCCGTGTAGCGCTCGTTCGTCAGCAACCTGACCTCGCTCACCCCGGCGGCTCGGGCCTCCGATTCGGCGTGCCCCAGAAGCATGCGGCCGTGACCTGCGCCCTGGTAGGCGGGCGCGATCGCGACGTTCTCGACCCAGAGGTGGTCCGGGTGAAGCACGAGCTCGATGACCCCGAGGAGCTCGCCCGAACGCTCGAGGACCCAGACCTCGCGATCGCGCACCGCCTGTGCGTAGTCGACGAGCATCGTCAGCGGCAGGCGTCCGAGCAGGGGCGTGTAGTGCTCGTAGGCGGACCACACGAGCACCCGGATCGGCTCGGCGTCATAAGCCTCCGCGAGACGGAGGGTCAGACCGGGTTCGGGATCTCGAGGTACGCCCACGAGAGCTCGAACTCCTCCGCCACCTTGCGAGTCAGCGCCTGGATCCCGAACCGCTCGGTGGCGTGGTGCCCGGCTGCGACGAGGTGAATCCCGAGCTCGGCCGCGGCGTGCGCATTCGGCTCCTCCGGCTCGCCCGTGATCAACGCGTCGAACCCCTCGTGCGCAGCCCGGATCAGGTCGTAGCCCGCCGCTCCGGTCGCAATCACGACCCGTGAGACCTCGTGCGCTCCGCCGCGGAGCACGAACGGGTCGCGCTCCGTCACAGATGCAACCCGCTCCACGAGTCGGTCGAGCGCCAACCGTTCGACCGTACAGGCGAGACCCACCGCGCCAAACGTGCCCACCGGCGTTGCCCCGAGCCGCGCCGCGAGCTGCGCGTTGTTCCCGAGCTCGGGATGCGCGTCGAGCGCGAGGTGGTATGCGACCAGGGACGCATTCGCCGCGAACAGCGCCTCCAACCGCCGGCGCAACCGGTTGTCGACGACGAGCGGCTCGTTACGCCAGAACAGCCCGTGATGGACGAGCACCATCTCGGCGCCCTCGGCTCGCGCCGCCTCGAACAGCGCGAGCGAGCTCGACACCCCGCACGCGAGTCGCGTGACCTCCTCGGCTCCGACCACCTGAAGCCCAGGCGGCCCGAACTCCGGCCAGCGGTCGACCTCGAGCAGCGTATTCGCGTACCGCACGACCTCGTCCCGGTGGGCCATCGCGCGATTGTAGGCTGCCGCGGACGCGCCGAGCCGCTACCCTTGGCAAGCCTCGGGGTGTGGCGCAGCCTGGTAGCGCGCTCCGTTCGGGTCGGAGAGGCCCCCAGTTCAAATCTGGGCACCCCGACTTCAGTGGTGAGCCACTGCGTGGCTCACCACTGAAGTCTCATTTGTTTGCCGCAGGCTTTCCGCCTCTGGCGGAAAGCGCGGAACCCGCTGCTGCGGGTTCCTTCTGCGCGCGGCCCCCGGTCGCCGCTTCGCGGCTCGGGTAGATCCCTGAAGCGGCCCTGGGAGGGGAAGCGATTCCGGGACGGGTCGGGTGGCCGGGGCTGCGGGGCGGACTTCGCCACTCGGGGTGCGGGTCTGGGGCGGGTGCCTGGTCTGCGGGCGCGGTCTTCGTGAGAGGCCGGGCTCCTCGCCTTTGGTGGAAAGCGCGGAACCCGCTGCTGCGGGTTCCTTCTGCGCGCGGCCCCCGGTCGCCGCTTCGCGGCTCGGGTAGATCCCTGTGTCTTCAGGCGCGGGCGCGGCTTCAGCCGTGGCCGTCGGGCGGCGGGGCACGCGGTCACGTGTGCTCGCGCTGGGTTGCGCCTATGCTCGGATGCGTGCTGCGCGCCGTTCTCTTCGACGTCGACTTCACGCTCTTCCGACCCGGGCCCGAGCTCGGGCCCGACGGCTACGTTCGCTGGGGGGCACGCCACGGGCTCGCCCTCGACCCGGAGCGCTACGAGCCCGCGCGGCTCGCGGCGCTCGACGACCTCGCCCATCATCCGGAGCTCGAGCACGACATCGAGATCTGGGTTCGCTTCACCCGAGACATCGTCGAGGGGATGGGTGGCGTCGGAGAGACGTCGGACGACTGTGCGCGGGCGATCGTCGGGGAGTGGGAGAAGCACGAGAACTTCTTCCTCTACGACGACGCCCTCCCGGCGATCGCGGAGCTCCGCCGCCACGGTCTGCGACTGGGGCTCGTCTCGAACGGCCAGCGCGACCTCGACGAGTTCGCCGAGCACCACGAGCTCGACGTCGACGTTTGCGTCGGCTCGAAGCACCACGGCTACGTGAAGCCGCACCGCTCGATCTTCGAGACCGCGCTTGCCGCGCTCGACGTCACGGTCGCCGAGGCGGTGATGGTGGGCGACTCGCCAAGCGACGACATCGCAGGCGCGAAGGCGGTCGGGCTGCGCGCGATCCTCCTCGACCGCGACGGCCGGTTCAGTCCGGGCGCCGACGTAATTCCGACGCTCCTCGCGCTCCCGGCCGCGCTCGGGCTGCAGGTGGCGTAGCGCGGGTTACGGGCTCTCGAGAGACCGCGGTGGCGGCGCGCCCGCGGTCTCCTCGAACGAGAGCATCAGGTGACGGAGCAGGGCATTGAGCCGCTTCTGCTGCCGCGGGTCGAGGGCGGAGGCGACGAGCTGCTCGCGCTTCGCCTGGACGTCGACGGCGCTCCGCCAGAGCGCGTAGCCCTCGTCGGTGAGCTCGATCCAGGTGACGCGGCGGTCGGTCGCATCGGGCGTCCGCCGGAGGAGCCCGCGCGTCTCGAGGCGGTCGAGGCGGCCGGTGAGCGCGCCCGCCGTGATCCCGATCTGCTCGGCGAGCTTCCCTGCCGGGACACGGTAGGGGGCGCCGTTCTTGCGGATCGTGCCGAGGAGCGACCACTCCGCGATCGTGAGCCCGTATGTCGCTGCCGTCTCGCCGAGCGACTGGTCGAGGTAGCGGCTGAGCTTGTGGATGCGCTCGACGAGCCCTTCCGTCTCGAGGTCGAGGTCGGGCAGCTCGTGGCGCCACACCTCGAGCGCACGATCCACGATGTCCGGCCTGGGCCTCATCGCCTCGATCGTAGCCCGCTCTTTCACAGGCATATAGTTTAGGCCGATATAGTTATGCTATAAACTGATTATGAACGTGGGTGAGCGGTTGCTGCAGCGGCTCGTCGGTGGCGAGATCGAGCGGGCCCTGCGCCCACTGCTCGTGACGGCGGGGCTCGGTGTCGCCGCCACGTACATGTTCTGGAGCATGTTCGCCCTCTGGGCGATCGACGAGCTCGAGATGACGAAGGGCGACGTTGGGCTCGCGTATCTCGGCGCCGCGCTCCTTGGGATGGTTGGCGGGTTCGCCGGCGGTGCGCTCTCCGACAGGTTGGGACGGCGCCCCGTCATTCTCGTCTCGACCGCGATCCAGCTCGGGCTGGCCGCGATCCTGGTGGTGCCGTCACTCCCGGTCCCGGCCGCGGTAGCGGTGCTCCTCTGCTTCGGGCTCGTGCAGCCGATTCGCGGCGCGACCTACGGCGCGCTGCTTGCCGACCTCGTTCCCGAGGGCCGGCGAACGCTCGCGTTCGGGAGCTTCCGCGTCGCTTTCAATGCCGGTGCGCTGATCGGCCCGATCGTCGCGGGTGCTCTCGCGACGGGCTCCTGGGCGGCGGTTCACGTCGGGATCGTCGTTGCGCTCGCGCTCTCGGGGCTTTCGGCGCTCCGCCTTCCGCGCGTCTCGCCCCCGGTCGCAGGCTCGCGACAGCGGTCGCTGTGGAGGCTCGTCTGTTCCCGCGTCTTCTTCGCGCTGCTCGTCGCAGGGGTTCTCGCATCGACGACCTACAACGCGTTCGAGACGCTGTTCCCGATTTCGCTGACCCAGGAGCACGGGTACGAGCCGCTCGCGTGGGGAGTCCTGTTCGGGATCAATCCGCTGCTCGTGACGCTCATGCAGCTGCGGGTCACACGCTGGAGCGAGCCCCTGCCGATGGGCGTTCGGCTCGCAGTCGGGCTCGCGCTGATGGGGACGCCGTTCCTCGCGCTCCTCGTGAACGCGACCCCCATCGTGCTCGCGCTGATCGTCGTCGTGTTCGTGATCGGCGAGATGCTCTGGTCGCCGAACGCAGATGCCCTCACCGCACGAGCGGCGCCGGTTGAGTCGCGGGGCGCGTTCCTCGGGGCGCTCGGGGTGTCGACGTGGATCGGTGGGGCGATCGCACCGGCCGTCGGGCTCCGTGTTGCCGACGCCGCAGGGGACGCCGCGATGTGGTCGGCGATCGCAGGCATCTCGCTCGCGGGTGGAGCCGTGTTCCTCGTTGCCGACCGGCTGGTGGCGACGCGATCGCAGCCGGAAGCCCAGCGCGGGCTTGTGTCGCGCGTGGTCGGCGAAGGTGGCGGCGCTCACCGGTGAGCCGCTCCTCTGCCTTGGCGGGGGCTTCGCCATGACCGACCTCGCACTGGCCTAGAGCGGTATCCTCGGCGAGTCTTGACTGACCGATCAATCACGATGGACCGTGCGGCTGCAGGCGAGGAGAAGCGCAAGCTGATCCTCGACGCAGCCGTTCGCGTGTTCGCGCGCGACGGCTACCACACCTCGAGGGTTGCCGACATCGCGACCGAGGCGGGGATCGCGCACGGCCTTCTCTACCACTACTTCCGCTCGAAGGACGAGGTGCTCGAGACGCTCTTCCGCGAGAACTGGAGCGAGCTCCTGGGGCGGATCCGCGTCGTCGAGGCTTCGGAAAGCCCAGCCGACGAGAAGCTCCGCGGGATCGTCAAGATCATCCTCCGCACGTGGCGGAACAACCCGGCTCTCGTCACCGTGATGGTGCGCGAGGTCGTGCGAAGCGCGCACCTCCAAGCCCAGATCGAGGACATGCGTGAGGGCATCGCCGCGCTCCAGCGCGTGATCGAGTCCGGTCAGCGCGACGGTGTCTTCAGTCGGAGCCTCGAGCCGAGGCTCGCGGCGTGGGTCGTGTACGGAGGGCTCGAGGAGCTGCTCACCGGGTGGGTGCTCGGGCTGCTGCCCGAAGCGGACGAGGCAGTCGCCCAGGCTGAGGCGACCGTCGTCGACGTCGTGCTCGGCGGGCTGCGTGGCGCCCCCGAGTAGCTCGACAAGACGGACGGTCGTCGTCCTCGCCCTCGGCGCCTTCGGGCTCGCCTGGTCGCTTACCACCACCGCCGCCTACCTCCCGCCGCTGCTCGGCGAGTACACGGACTCGACCACGCTCGTCGGCCTCGTGCTCGCCGCCGAGGGGGTCTTTGCAGTGCTGCTCCCGCTCGTGATCGGGCCGTGGAGCGACACGTTCCATACGCCGCTCGGCCGGCGTCGGCCGTTCATGCTCGCCGCGCTCGGCCCGATGGCGTTCGGGCTGGCGCTGCTCGCGTTCATGCCCAGCCTCTGGACGACGGCGCTGCTGCTCTTCGGGTTCTTCTTCGCGTACTACGTCTATGAGCCGCCCTACCGTGGCCTCTACCCCGACCTGCTCCCCGACGAGGTCTACGGGCGCGCGCAGGGCGTGCAACACCTGTTCCGCGGGATCGCGCTCGGCGGGGCGCTGATCGGGGGCGGGTTCCTCCTCCACCTCTGGAGCCCGGCGCCGTTCCTGACCGCGGCAGTGGTGGTTGTGGTCGCGTGCGTCGCCCCGGTCGTGCTGTTGCGGGAGGATGGCGGGCACCAGAGGGTGTTCGAGGGGATCGGGGTGTACCTCCGGCATTCGTGGCGGGTGCTTCGCGGGAACCCTGACGTTGGCCGGTTCCTCGTCGCCAACACCGCCTGGGAGGGGACGTTCGCAGGCGCGCGAACGTTCGCGGTGCTCTACATGACCGTGGGGCTCGGCGAGTCGCTCACGACCTCGACGATGGTGCTTGGCGCCGTCGCCGCCGGCTACGTCGTCGCGGCGGCGACCGCGGGGCCGCTCGGCGATCGGGTCGGGCTCGCCCGGATGATCACGCTCGCATCCCTCGTGTACGGAGCCGGGCTGCTCGGCGCGGGTTTCGGGGTCGAGTGGCACGACTGGTACCTCGGCCTGGTCTTCGTCGTCGCGATCGCAGGCGGCACCGTGATGACACTTGCCTGGGGGCTTCTGTTCAAGCTCATGCCGGCGGGTGACCGGGGTGCCGTCGCCGGGCTTGCGACGACGACAAAGGGCGTCGGGCTCGTGATCGGACCCCTGCTCGGAGGGGTTGTCGTTGACGTGACGAGCTCGAGCCTGCCCGACACCCACGGCTATCAGGCGCTCTGGCCCGTGCTCGGGGTCCCGATCCTCGTCGTGCTCCCGTTCGTCGTTCGGCTCGCTGCAGCCGAGCGAGCCGGCGGAGGCGAGCCTGCGGTCGTGGTCGAAGCGCCGCCCCGGCCCTCGCGCTGACCGTACGATCGCGTGATGACACCACTAGAACGCCGCCTCGCCGGCGCGGCAAGACGGATCGGGCGCCTCGCACCGAGCGAGGTGGAGGCCGCGATGGCCGCGGGGGCGATCCTGGTCGACGTTCGCTCCGCGACGACCCGGGCGCGCGACGGCGTGATTCGCGGCTCCGTCCACCTGCCGCTGACCGTGCTCGCCTGGAGGCTCGACCCGGGTGGTGCCTGGCGATCGCCGTACGTGCCGGAGGGTGCGAAAGTCGTGCTCGTGTGCGACCAGGGCTGCTGCTCGTTGCTCGCGGCTGACGAGCTCGCCGCGATGGGCGTTGATGCAACCGACGTCGTCGGTGGGATCGAGGGGTGGGCGGCCGCTGGGCTGCCGCTCATCGCCTGGGACGACCCGCCCGTGCCGTGCGGCGAGTTGCTCGGGATGGAGCCCCCGGCCGGCGCAGCAGCGCCAGCGTTGCGATGAGCCGAGGGGCGACCGGCTGGGATCTCAGCGTCGTCTTCGGAGACGACGCTGCGGCGGTCGCCGCGGCCGCAGCGCTGGCAGTAGAGGCGGAGCGGTTCGCGGTCGACGCGGCGGGCCACCTCGGTGTCGGGCTCGCGGGGTGGGTCGCCGAGCTCGGGCGGCTCGAGGCCGAGCTCGACCACGTCAACGAATACGCGAGGATGCGTCAGTACGCCGACGCGAACGGGCCTGGCGTCCACGACACGGTCGTCCGGGTCCAGGCCGCCGTGACCGCTGCTCGGGCAGCGCTCGAGCGTGCGCTCGACGCCTGGCGCGCGCTCCCCGACGCCGAGGCCGCGGTGCGACTCGAGGACGCCGAGCTCGAGCCCGCCCGGTACCGCCTGACCCGATCCCGCGAACTGGCTAGGCACCGGCTCTCGGCCGAGGCGGAGGAGGTGTGGACGGCGAGAACCGATGCGGCGCGCACGCGCTGGGCATCGCTGAACGACAACGTCGAGTCGGCGCTCCGCGTGCGGTTCGACGACGGCACCGGCGAGCGCGACTGGGGCGTCGGCGACCTCGGGACGGTCGCGCGCAGGGCCGAGCCTGACGTGCGCCGCGCCGCGTACGCCGCGCTCGCCGACGCGTACGCGTCGATCAACGAGATCCTCGCCATCTCGTGGGATACGCTCGTTCTCGACCGCCTCGTCGAGGATCGTCTCCGCGGGCGTGACCATCCGGCGCAGGCGACGCTCGACGACGAGGGCATGCCGTTGGCGGGGTTTCTCTCCCTCGTCGAGCTCGCACCGTCACGGAGCGCGATCCGGCAGCGGATGCTCGAGGCGCACGCCCGCCGGCTCGGGCTGGCCGACTACAGCGTCGCCGATGTCGACGCGCCACCGCCGGGGATGCCTCCGCTCACGTATGACGAGGTCACCGAGACAGCGGTGGCTGGGCTTGGCACACTGGCGCCGGTGCTCGGCGACGACGCACGTGCGCTCGCCGCTCTCGGCCGGATCGACGGCGAGACGAGGCCGGGGAAGCAGCAGTATGCGGTGACGTTCTCGACGCTCCTCGACCCGCCGGCGTTCCTCTCGTACCGGTTCACCGGAAGCCCCGCGAACGTGCCCCTGCTCGGTCACGAGCTCGGCCACGCGGTCGCGCTCGCTCGCTCGGCGGCGGCGCAACCCGCCGTCGCGCGCGGCTGGCCCGGCGTCGCCTTCGAGGTGCCCTCGCTCACCGCGGAGATCGCGGCCGGCGACGTCCTCGCCGAGCGCTACCCGGAGCATGCCGAGGTCGCGCGGTTCGTCGCCGCCCAGGATCTCGCCTGGTCGGCGTTCGAGACCGTCGCGTTCTGTCACGTCGAGCTCGATCTATACGCCGCCCGCGCCGGCGGAACGGTGCTCGATGCCGATCTGATCCGCGACACGTTTCGCCGACGCTTCAGTGACCTCTACGGTTCCGGGGTGCCGTTCGACGACCAGGACGCGCTCGTGACGATGGGCGGCTGGGCGAACTACGCGATGCACGACCGCTTCTACAACTTCCAGTACGCGGTCGGGGCGCTCGTCGCGCTTGCGCTCCACGCCCGTCGGCGCGAGGACCCCGAGCGCTTCGCGACCGACTACGTCGCGTTCCTCTCGCAAGGACGAAGCGCGTCGCCGACCGACCAGCTCGCCCGCTTTGGCCTTGTCCTCGACTGGGCGACGTGGTCGGCGGGGTACGACGAGCTCGAGCGCCGCTTCGCCGAGCTCACGTAGCGAGCGCCGCCCGGAGCGCTGCCAGCGCCTGGCCGCGGTGCGCGTCCTGGATCGCCACGGCCTCGTCGACGTCGTGCCTCGACACGGCGTCGACCAGGGCCCGGTGCGCTTCGTCCGCCTCGGCGGGAGCGTCCGGAAGGAGGTAGTAGAGCGCGCGGTAGGCCTCGGTCGTGTCCCAGAGCTGGCCGATGAGGCGCACGAGCGGAGCGCTCCCCGCGAGCGCATGAAGCCGGTCGTGGAACCGCCGGTTGGCCGCGAGCTGGCTCGCCACGTCCTGCCGCCCTGCCGCCTCGCGGCAGCGTTCAGCCTCTCGCGAGAGCTCGGCCACGTCAGCTGTCGACGCGCGTGGGACGCCCTGCTCGAGCGCGTCGCTCTCGAGGATCCGGCGAAGCCGGTAGACCTCCTCGAGCGTCGCGAGGTCGAGCTCGGTGACGACGTACCCGCGCCGTGGTCGGTAGGTGACGAGCCCCTCGCCCGCGAGCGCGTGGAGCGCCTCGCGGATCGGAATGAGGCTCACGCCGACGCGGGCGGCCCAGGCCTCCTGGTTCACGCGGTCGCCGGGTCGCAGCTCCCCCTCGAGAATCGCGGTCCGGAGCACGGCCGACGCGACCGACTGCGCGGTCGGTCGCGCGGCCTGCTCGACGCCGCTCATCGGAACGCGCTCGTCCCCGTCAGCGCCTGGCCGACGACGAGCGTGTGCACCTCGTGCGTCCCCTCGTACGTGATCACCGACTCGAGGTTGTTCATGTGCCGGATCACCGGGTACTCGAGCGTGATCCCGTTGCCACCGAGGACGGAGCGAGCGGAGCGGCACACCTCGAGCGCGCCTCGAACGTTGCCCATCTTCCCGAGCGAGACGTGCTCGGGGCGGAGCGTGCCCGCGTCCTTCATCCGGCCGATGTGCAACGCGACGAGCGCACCCCGGTTGACCTCGAGCGCCATCTCGGCGAGCTTCTGCTGCGTCAGCTGGTAGCTCGAGATCGGCTTGGAGAAGACGATGCGCTCCTTCGCGTAGGCGAGCGCCTCCTCGAAGCACGCGCGTCCGGCACCGACGGCGCCCCAGACGATCCCGTAGCGCGCCTCGTTGAGGCACGAGAGCGGGCCGCGGAGCGTCGACGCGCCCGGAAGCAGGTTCGCCCCCGGCACGCGCACGTCCTGGAGCACGAGCTCCGACGTCACCGATGCGCGCAGAGAGATCTTCTTGTGGATCTCCGGCGCGGTGAACCCGGGCATGCCCTTCTCGACGATGAACCCGCGGATCTCGCCGTCCTCGGTGCGCGCCCACACGACCGCGAGGTCGGCGATCGTCCCGTTCGTGATCCACATCTTCGCGCCGTTGAGAATCCAGTCGGAGCCGTCACGCCGCGCGTGCGTCCGCATCGTCCCGGGGTCGGAGCCCGCGTCCGGCTCGGTCAGCCCGAAGCAGCCAATCGCCTCGCCCGAGTGCATCGCGGGCAGCCAGCGCTCCTTCTGCTCCTCCGAGCCCCATTTCCAGATCGCGAACATCGCGAGCGATCCCTGCACCGAGACGGCTGAGCGGATGCCCGAGTCGCCGGCCTCGAGCTCCAGGCACGTCAACCCGTACGCGACAGCGCTCGCGCCGGGGAGGCCGTAGCCGTCGAGGTGCATCCCGAACAGGCCGAGCTTGCCGAGCTCGGCGATGACCTCGCGCGGGAGGACGCCCTTCTCGAACCAGTCGCCGACCTCCGGGAGCACCTGCTCACGGACGAACTGGCGGACGGTGTCGCGGATCGCGAGCTCTTCCTCGTCGAGGAGCGAGTCGAGGGCGAGGAAGTCGTGCGGGTCGAGCCCGGTCGCTGAGACTGCATGGGACGTCACGGGTGTGGCCTCCTGGGGCGCTGGGAAGAATCTATAAAAACCGCGTGGATTCTATAGAAAATCGCCAAGCGCGTGCCAGCGGCCGCTCGGCTCGTGGGTCGCCCGGATCGCGAGCTCGAAGCAGGCCGAGAGCGGCCGGTCGGTCAGCACCTCCGTCGCCGGCCCGGCGGCGATCACCGCGCCGCGCCGGAGCAGGAGGGCGTGCGACGTCGTCTCGGGCAGCTCTTCGAGGTGGTGGGTCGTGATCACCGTTGCAAGCTCCGGCTCGTCGCGGGCGAGCGTCGTGAGGGCGGCGAGGAGCGTCTCGCGGCCCGGCAGGTCGAGACCGCTGCCCGGCTCGTCGAGCAGGAGGAGAGGGGGACGGCGGACGAGCGCTCGTGCGATCAGTGTCCGCGTGCGCTCGCCGTGCGAGCACCGGCGAAAGCGCCGCTCGGCGATCCGTTCGAGCGAGAACGTGCGAAGGAGCGTTCGGGCTCGCTCGCGGCCAGCGGCGTCGATCCGCCCCGGAAACCACCAGACCGTCCCCGTGACGCCGGTCGAGACGACCTCGGCGACGGTCAGCTCCGGGTCAAAGCGCGTCGCGAGGCGCGCGTCGACGAAGCCGATGCGTTCCCGCAGCGCTGCCATGTCGGTATGACCGGGGCGCTCGCCGAGGATCTCCACCTCTCCGCTCGACGGGAACTCCACTGCGCCGAGCACGGTCAGGAGCGTCGTCTTGCCGGCGCCGTTCGGCCCGAGAAGTGCCCAGGTCTCGCCGGCGGAGATCGTCCAGTCGACGGCGTCGACGATGGGCACGCGGGCGCCGCGCTCCTCGTCCCAGCGCCAGATCGAAACCTCTCGCAGGCGGAAGGCGGGCTCGCTCACGGAAACGACGCTAGCCCAACCCGTTGACGTGAGGCCGGGAGAGCGTTATCGTTGTTGATTGACTAGTCAATCGACGACCTCGAGGAGCCATGACCTTGACCGAGACCGCGATCGCGAGCGGGGTGTCGTTCGCGCTCACGCCGGAGCAGAAAGAGCTCCGGGCACTCGCCCGCGAGTTCGCCACGAACGAGATTCGACCGATCGCCGCCGAGCACGACGAGCGCCAGCTTCATGCCGACGAGGTTGTTCGCAAGGCGCACGCGGTGGGGCTGCTGAATCTCCACCTGCCCGAGTCGATCGGTGGGCCTGCGCTCTCGTGCTTCGAGGGCATGCTCGTCGGCGAGGAGCTGAACTGGGGCTGCTCGGGGATCGGGACGTCGCTGGTCAGCAACGGTCTCGCGGCGGGCCCGATCATGGTTGCCGGTACCGACGAGCAGAAGCGCACGTGGCTCGGCCCGCTGGTCGAGGAGCCGATCCTCGGGTGCTTCGGCCTGACGGAGCCGGGCGCCGGCTCGGACGTCTCGGGTATCCAGACGGCGGCCGAGCGGCGCGGCGACGAGTACGTCGTCAACGGCTCGAAGATGTTCATCACGAACGCGGGACACGCCTCGTGGATCGTGTGCTTCGCGTCGACCGATCGCAGCAAGGGGCACCGTGGGCTCAGCGCGTTCGTCATCCCGATGGACGCGGACGGGGTCACGATCGAGAAGAAGCTCGACAAGATGGGGCAGCGGGCAACCGACACCTGCGCGGTCGCCTTCCAGGACGTAGTGGTGCCGGCGGGGAACCGGCTGGGTGAAGAGGGGGAGGGGTTCAAGATCGCAATGCAGACCCTCGACTTCACGCGTCCCGGAACGGCGATCGGCGGGGTCGGTGTCGCCCAGGCGGCTTACGAGCTCTCCATCGAGTACGCCCGGGAGCGCGTCCAGTTCGGGATGCCGATTGCGATGAACCAGGGCGTGAGCTTTCTCGTGTCCGACATGGCGACCGAGATCGAGGCGGCCCGCCTGCTCTGCTGGCAGGCGGCGTGGATGATCGACCAGGGCTACGGGCGCAAGGCGACGAAGTACTCGTCGTTCGCGAAGCGCTTCGCCGCGGACACCGCGATGAAGGTCACCACCGACGCGGTCCAGATCTTCGGCGGTTACGGGTACATGAAGGAGTACCCGGTCGAGAAGCTGATGCGGGACGCGAAGCTCTTCCAGATCTACGAGGGGACGTCGCAGATCCAGCGGCTCGTCATCGCCAAGGAGATCTTCCTCCCCAAGGAATAGCCTGCGAGACTACGGTTTTCCGTACATTTCGACGCGAAGACCGTTGCTACGATCCGCCGGCTGTGTCCGCCGGTGCGACGACGTCCTCGACGGCGGCGCGCCGGCGCGTGGAGAGCCTCACGCTTCGTCGCGTCGCGATTGTCGGCGTGCTCGCGATCGTCGGGGTCGCCTGCGCAGGCCTCGCGTTTGCCGGCTCGCCGAAGCGACTCGCGGGTGGCACGACGATCGCAGGGCTCGACGTCGGCGGGCTGACCGCAGCCGAGGCGACCCGCACGCTCGAAGCGGCCGCGGAGCGAGTCGAGCGGACGCCGGTGACCTTCACCGCCGGCGGCAAGAGCTGGCGCCTGGCGGCGACGCAGCTCGGGGTTCGCGTCGACTGGGCCGCAGCAGTGGCAGCAGCCGCATCGCAGGGCGATGGGTTCGGCCCCGTGCGCGGATTCCGGCGTCTCCAGCTCAGGCTCTTCGGGCTCGACGTCACTCCGCCCGTTTCGTCGTTCGAGTCGGTGCTCGCATACGAGGTTCGCGTGATCGGCAAGGCGGTCGATCACCGACCGGTGGAGCCGTCCGTGCAACGCCGCGGGCTCCGCTTCGTCGCCGTCGCAGGACGCACTGGGACGAAGCTGGATCGCGACGCAACCGCTGAGACCATCGTTCGCTCCTTGGCGCTCCTCGACCGCGGCAGCGCCGTTGAGCTCCCGGTGGCCACCCGAAGGCCTTCGCTCGTGGTCTCCGACCTCGACGAGGCGCTTGCGCTCGCCGGGAAGGCGGTGTCGACGCCCGTCACGCTGAAGGCAGGCGAGACGAGACTGCGGCTTCCTCGCTGGCAGATCGCGACGCTCCTTCGGCTCCCCGCCGCCGGTCGTCGCGACGTCACGATCGGCGGGGAGAAGGCCAATGAATGGTTTGCGGAGCTGCAGAAGCGCGTCAACCATCCTCCCGTCGACGCGACGTTCAGGGTGCGCCCTGGTGGGATCGACGTCGTTCCCGACCGGCCGGGGCGGGCGCTCAACGTCGCCGCGAGCATCTCCGCGATCGAGCGTGCGGTCTTCGCCGACCAGGCGCGTTCCGCCGTGCTTCCGCTCGAGCTCACGCAGGCGAATCGGTCGACCGCCGACGCGAACGCAATGGGGATCACGGGGATCGTCGGCTCGTACACGACGACGTACGGTGGCACGCCGGGACGCCTCGCCAACGTGCAGCTCGTCGCGAAGCTGATCGATGGCGCGCTCGTCGAGCCGGGCGGAACCTTCTCGTTCAACGGGACGACGGGCGAGCGGAACGCCGACAAGGGGTTCCAGGACGCACCGGTGATCATCAACGGCGAGCTCAAGAACGGGATCGGTGGCGGGGTGTGCCAGGTATCGACGACCGTGTTCAACGCGGCGTTCGAGGCCGGGCTTCCGATCGGGAGGCGGGCGAACCATGCCCTCTACATCTCCCACTACCCGCTCGGGCGTGACGCCACCGTCAACTACCCGGACATCGACCTGACGTTCTCGAACGACACCGGGTCGTGGCTGCTCGTCAGGACGTTCGTGAGCGCGGGGTCGTTGACGGTGAACCTCTACGGGACACCGCAACACCGACGGGTCGAGAGCGAGACTGAGCCCCTTACCGTGAGCGGCAAGCCGCCGATCGAACGAACGCCCGATCCGGAGTTGACGAAAGGGATGCGCGTGGTCGACGTCGTCGGCACGCCACCGAGGGAGACGAGCGTGACCCGGCGGGTCTACGACGCGAACGGCGACCTGCTGTTCGAGAACACCTGGCGCTCGTATTACGTCGGCGAGCCGACGAAGGTGCGGGTGGGCACGAAGCCGAAGCCCGTCGAGACGCCACCGACCGGCGCGACCGGGGCGACGGGGGCGACTGGACCGGACGCTCCGGTGTCGGGGCTGCCGGGGAGCGGGCCGGACGGCGCCGGGACAGAGCCGCCTGCGGGGTAGCCATCGGGGCGGTTGTCAGCCCTGGGCTCGGGCGACATCTGCGACGAACCACTCGGGAACGCGGATCGGCCGGTGGGTCGCCCGGTCGACCGTTGCGTGATCTGTCGTCGCGGTCGCGATCGTCGCGCCGTCACGGACGAGCGCGTACTCGTAGCGGAAACGGGCGCCCCTGATGTTCACGCATCGCGCCCAGATCGTGAGCACGTCGTCGAACGCGGCGGCCCGGTGGTAGCGGATGTCGACCCCGGTCGTCAGCGCCTCGACGCCGCGCTCCTGGATCGACCGGTAACCACCGGCGAAGGCCGCGAGGTAGGCGATGCGGGTCTCTTCGAGCCAGACGACGAACGAGGCATGGTGGGCGATGCCCTGGGCGTCGGTCTCCGCGAAGCGGACGCGGACGTCGTGCGAGAACGAGTAGCCCTCCACTGTCGCGAGCGTATCGGAGCCCGGGTGGCGAGACCCGGAGATCAGGCGCATCATGTACGGCATGCGCAGGTCGGGTCTCGTGACCGTCGTCTTCGCGGCACTCGTCGCCGCCGGCTGCGGCGCGCGCGAGCGGGTGACCCCGGAGGCGATGCCGGTCGATGCCCACGACGCACCGGTGACGCGTGTTCACGCGGCCCGGTGCGACACGCTGGCCGTCGAGCGCGTCGCAGCCCACGGGCTCGCGGTCAGGGTCGTGCGCCCGACCGTCGCTCGCGTTGCGCCGGGAGGCCCGATGCGAGCGCGATTCGGGCTTCGCAATGTCAACGGCGTCCGCACCGTGTTCGCGGTTCGCTCGGTGCGGCGCAACTCCGTCTGTGAGCCTGCGTGGTATCGCGTGCAGCTGCCGGTGAGACCGAACGGGCTCGAAGGATGGGTCCCGGCCCGCGACGTCCGCGTGTTCGAGCTTCGCACCGCAGTGACGGTCGACCTCTCCGAGCGCACCGTCAGGGTCGTCAGGGACGGGCGGACGGTGCTCGTCGTGCGCGCCGCGGTCGGCGCGCCGGCGACTCCCACGCCGCGCGGCCGGTTCTACGTCAACCAGCGGCTCTGGGCGTCGGACCCGACGGGGCCGTGGGGGCCCGGCGGCGTCGGGATCTCGGCGTTCTCACCCGTGTTGCGCGACTGGGCGCAGGGCGGGCCGATCGCGATCCATGGCACGAACCAGCCACACCTGCTCGGAGGGGCGATCTCACATGGCTGCGTCAGGGTTTCGAACTACGCGCTGCTCCGGCTGATGCGGCTTGCGCCCGAGGGAACGCCGGTCGAGATCCGCGCATAGCCGATTCCTGCGCGTCTGCACGCCGGCGTGGTACAAGGCGGGTATGGCCACAGAGACGAAAAGAGACAAGGATCTGATCGCTGACCTCGCGAGTCGAGGTCAGGACGCGCTGCACCGACTCACCGAGCTTCCCGGCGGCACGACGGCGCTCAAGGCCTTCAACGACCTCCGCAACCGCGTCGACGACCTCTCCAGGAAGGTGCGTGGCGTCGAGCAGCTCGAGGCTCGGATCGCCGACCTCGAGAAGGACGTCGCGACGTTGAAGAAGTCGGCGAAGGCCTCGGCGGGCACGTAGGCCGTCCCCGGTCGGCGTCAGGCCGGGACCCGGAGCCGGAGCCGGCCGGGAACGATCTCGAACGTCGCGGGTGTGCGCCCCGGCTGCTCGCCGTCGAGCTGGATCGGGATCGGGGTGTCCGAGTCGATGCTCACGACTTTGCCGCGGAGCAGTTCCGCTTTCGGGTGAGGGAGGTGCGTCCCCTTGTAGAGCTTGGGCATCGACCGCGCGAGATCGAGCTTCGTGAGGTCGCCGAGCGCGAGCACGTCGAACAGACCGTCGTCCGGCTCCGCCTCGGGACACATCATCATCCCGCCGCCCAGGTACTTCGCGTTCGCGACGACGACCTCGTGCATCGTCGCCTCGCGCTCCTCGCCGTCCACCGCGAGCCGGACGACCGGCGCCTTCCAGCGGGCGAAGACCGCGAGCGTTGCGAGCAGATACGACGTCTTCCCGCCGAGCGCCTTCGTCGTCTCGTTCGCGCGCTGCGCGACCGCCCCGCCCATCCCGGCGCTCGCGACGTTGGCGAAGTACGCCTCGCCGTCGCTCCCGCTCCAGGCCCGGTACGTGACCCGGCCGACGTCGAGCACTCGCGTTGCCCCGTCGAGCGCGACCCGAGCGGCCTCCTCGATCCCACGGGGGACCGCGAACGTCCGGCTGAAGTCCCAGCCCGTGCCGCGGGGAATCAGCGCGAGCTCGGGGGCCCGGTCGATCCCCACGAGCCCGTTGGTCACCTCGTTGACGGAGCCGTCGCCGCCGACGACGACGAGCAGGTCGGCGCCCGCGAGCGCCGCCTCGCGCGCAAGCTCGGCGAGATGGCCCTGCCGCTCGCTGAATACCGCATCGCCGGTGAGCCCGACCGCCGCTGCGCGCTGTGCGAGCTCGGGCCAACGCTTGCCGGTCGAGCCGTTTGCGCTCGCCGGGTTGACGAGAAATACGCGCTTCTCATCGCGCCGTCCCTCGCCGACAGGCCCGAGCTCGCTCACGGCACCGGTCAGGCGGTGACCGTGTGCAGCGCCAGCTCGGTCATCTCGTCGACGGCCTTGCGCATGTCCTCGTCCGTGATGCGGATGAACTCACCGTCGACGACGATGTCGCTGACGAGGAGCATGCAGGCGGCCTGGATCCTGCGGAGCGCGCCGAGCGTGAACAGGACCGCCGCCTCCATCTCGACGGCGAGGATCCCGCGATCGGACCAGCGTTGCGCGAGGCCCGCGTCAGGCTGGTAGAAGATGTCGCTCGAGACGATCGGCCCGACCTTGACCGGCTTGCCGAGGTGCTTGGCCTGGTGGACTGCCTCGTGGACGAGACCGAAGTCGGCGGTCGGGGCGTGCGGCTCTCCTGCGACGTAATGGGTCGCGGTCGAGTCTGCCGGGGTCGCGGAGAGCGCGATGATCAGGTCGCCCATCGTCATCCCGGGCTGAAGCCCACCACAGGTCCCGACCCGCATGAGCTTCTTGACGCCGAGCTGGACGAGCTCCTCGATTGCGATCGCGGCCGAGGGGCAGCCCATCCCGCTCGACTGCACCGAGACGCGCTTGCCGTTGAAGGTCCCCGTGTAGCCGAGCATTCCGCGCTCGTGGTTGACCTCGACGGGGTCGGTGAAGAAGGTCTCGGCGATGTACTTGGCGCGGAGCGGGTCGCCGGGCAGCAGGCAGGCTTCGGCGTAGTCTCCGGGATTGGCACGAAGGTGGATTGGCATGGCGCAACGCTATCGCTTTCCGCCGAGGCGGAGGCGCCCAGTAGGTTTCGGGAGTGCTCGGGCGGCTGATCGAACCGTCGAAGGACGAGATCCTCGGCTTCTGCGCGGACGCGCCCGTCGAGCGTGTGTTTCTCGAGGACGTCGCGCGCCGCGGGGTCGGCCGGTTCGTCGCGACCCGGGACGACCAGGGCGGGCTTCGAGCCCTCTGCCACCTCGGCACGAACGTCGTGCCGTCGGGCGCGGGTTGCGCTGCGTTCGCGGGTGCTGCGGCCCGGGTGTCGCCACGAATGCTGATCGGCGAGGAGCGGGCCGTGAGCGAGCTGTGGGAGTCTGGCCGGCGCCGCTTCGGCGACGTCCGCGAGGACCGGCCCGGGCAGCCGGTGTACGCGATCCGAACACCCCCGCCATCGGGCGAGACGGCGTTGCGGCGGGCGACGCTCGACGATCTCGACCTGCTGCTGCCGGCGTGTGCCGCTGCCCACGAGGAGGAGCTCGGAATCGACCCGCTCGCCCGCGACGCGGCCGGCTACCGCTGGCGGACGCGGGCGCAGATCGAGGAGGGACGCTCGTGGCTCTGGGAGGAGGACGGGCTGATCCGGTTCAAGGCCGAAGCCTCCGCGTGGACGCCGACGACGGTGCAGCTGCAGCAGGTCTGGGTCGACCCCCCGGCTCGCCGGCGCGGCGACGCGAGCCGGGGGCTTCGTGACCTGATCCGCCTCCTCCTCACAGAGGTTCAGACCGTGTGCCTCTTCGTCCGCCGCGAGAACGGGCCGGCGATCCGGCTCTACGACTCGGTCGGGATGACGCGAGCCCTCTCCTACCGGAGCGTGCTGCTGTGCGAGAGGTGATCCTCGTCAGGCACGGTCACGCCGCCTCGAACGCCGAGCAGACGGTGAGCAGCGCGCCCCCGGGTGCCGAGCTCTCCGAGCAGGGCATCGAGGAGGCGTTCGCGCTCCGCGAGGCGCTGGCGTACGACCAGATCGACCTTGCGGTCTCGAGCCGTCTCGCGCGGACACAGCAGACGCTGAGCGTCGCGCTCGGCGAGCGGCCCGTCCCGCGGACCGTGATGGCGACGCTCGACGAGATCCACTTCGGCGAGTTCGACGGCGGCCCGCTCGTCGACTACCGCATCTGGGCCTGGACGCACGCTGCCGACGAGGAGTGCCCCGGTGGCGGGGAGAGTCGGGCGGCGGCGGCACATCGCTTTGCGAGCGCCCTCGACGAGCTGCTGACGCGAGTGGAGGAGCGGATCCTCGTCGTCTCTCACGCGCTGCCGATTCGCTATGTCATCGACGCTTCGGACGGGATGTTCCCCGCGTCGCGGATCGAGCACGTCGAGCACGCGATCCCGGTCGTGTTGACCTCAGACGCGATCGCGCGGGCGGCGGTGACGCTTCGCGAGTGGGCGCTCGCGCCCCGGTTCGTCGACTGGCCCGACGGCGTCGCCCCCGAGCTCGAGCCCGGCGACCTCGACCGGCGCGCGTGAGCCCAGCCCTCGGAGCCCCCGTTCGGGGCATGCGCCGGCCACGGCGGGCCGCCGACGATGAGAGGGATGCGGCGCGTCGCCATTCTGTGTCTTCTCGCGGCTCTCGGCCTCGTCGGCGCCGGCTGTGCCGGCTCTGCCAACGCCGTCGCCCCGCCGCCACTCGAGACCTTCAGCGCGACCGCGAGCGCGACCCGCGCGGCGGCGTCGGCGAGGTTCGAGATGAAGGTCGAGGTCGCGATGGGCGACCAGACGGCGGCGATGACCGGCGCGGGTGGCTTCGACCAGGTTACGAAGCGCTTGGCGATGGACCTCGATCTCTCGTCGTTCGCCAAGACGTTCAGCGCTCTCTCCGGTGGTTCGACGCCTGCGCTCGAGGGCTTCGACGACCCCGACAACTGGAAGCTCAGCGCCGTGCAAGACGGGAACGTCATGTACATGCGCTTCCCGCTCCTCGATCCGAGGCTCGGTGGCAAGCACTGGGTGCGGGTCGACCTCGACGCGCTCGCAGGCGCGTCGGGTGGCACGCTCGGGCAGTTCGGGGCGTACGGTGCGAGCGATCCTCGCGCCACCCTGAAGCTGCTCGAAGCGGTGTCCGGCTCGATCGAGCCGCTCGGCGGCGAGAGCATCCGCGGAACCGAGACGAGTCACTACGTGGCGATGGTCGACCCGACGAAGCTCGCGGCACTCGCGGCGGAGAACGGTGCCTCTCGCGACCTTCTCAGCGGGATGACGCAGTCCTTTGCGCAACTCGGGCTCGGCGTCGTTCCTCTCCATGTTTGGATCGACGCTGAACAGCGTCTCCGGAAGCTGACGATGGAGATCAGCCCTGCCACCGACTCGGCGATGTCCGGGGTGAAGGCCAGCGTCGCCTTCGAGCTGTACGACTACGGCGCCCCGGTCTCGATTGAGTTGCCCGCCGCGGCGGACGTCGCCGACGGCGCGTCGCTGATGCGCTGAGCCGCCGCAGGACGGCTCGAGTCGCCACACTGTCGGCGTGCCCTCGCTGAAGGACACGGTTGCTGCCGAGATCGCTGCGCACGAGCTGATCGAGCCCGGCGGGAGCGTCACGTGCCTCGTCTCCGGCGGGGCCGACTCGACGTGCCTCTGGCACGTCCTCGGTGCGCTCGGCTACGCCGTCTCGGCCGTCCACGTCAACCACGGCGTGCGTGGGCCTGCCGCGGACCGCGACGCCGACCATTGCCTCGAGGTCATGGGCGCGGAGATCGTCCACATCGGGCCCGCGGCGACCGAGGCCGAGCTCCGCGAGCGACGCTACGCAGCGACGGCCGGTCGCGGGCTGCGGGCGACCGGGCACACGGCCAGCGATCAGGTGGAGACGGTCCTGATGCGCCTGCTCGCGAGCGGCTCGCCTCGAGGGATCCGGCCCCGGCGCGACGACGGTGTCGTCCGCCCGCTGCTTCGAGTCTGGCGCGAGGAGACGGCTGCCTACTGCAGCGAGCATGGGCTGCGGTACGTCGAGGACGAGACCAATCCCGACACGCTGCGTGGCCGGATGCGGGCGACCCTTCTCCCGCTCCTCGACGAGCTCGAGCCGCGGTCGCGCGCGAGCCTGCTCGCCCTTGGCGACGAACGGCCGCGACTGCCGAGGCGGCTCGAGGAGGCGCTCGTCGAGCTGCTCCAGTCGGTGCATGGCAGCGCGTCCCGCGATCTCGGGGGCGGCGTTCGCGCGGTGCGAGCCTACGACGAGCTCGAGCTCGTCGGTTCGGTGGAGTGGGGGCCCTGGAGGCTCTCGAGCGAGGCCGAGGGGCTCGTCGTCCGTGGCCGGCGAGCGGGCGATCGGCTCGCAGGCAGGCGAAAGAAAGTGCAGGATCTCCTCGTGGACGCAAAGATCCCCCGCGGCGAGCGCGACAGCTGGCCGATCGTCGCACGGCGCAGCGGCGAGGTCGTCTGCGTTCCCGGGGTCGCGGAGGCCCCCGGCTGGGAAGGCGTCGTCTCGATCGCGGAGAATGACAGCCGATGAGCTTGCTCCACGACGACGTCGGCGAGATCCTGATCGACCCCCAGACCTTGCAGGGCCGGCTCGGGGAGCTCGGGGCCGAGATCACGCGAGACTACGAAGGGAAGGACCTCCTGCTCGTGGGCGTCCTCAAAGGTGCCGTGTTCTTCATGGCCGACCTGATGCGCGAGCTCGCGCTGCCGTGCGAGATCGACTTCATGGCGATTTCGAGCTACGGCGCCGGATCGGATTCGTCGGGCGTGGTGCGCATCCTCAAGGATCTCGACCTCAACATCTCCGGCCGGGACGTGCTCGTCGTCGAGGACATCATCGACTCCGGGCTGACGCTCTCGTACCTGATGCGGACGCTCCGCGCTCGCCGTCCCGCGAGCCTGGAGATCTGCACGCTCCTGACCAAGCCCGAGCGCCGCGAGATCGAGGTGCCGGTGCGCTACGTGGGGTTCGAGATCCCCAACAAGTTCGTGATCGGCTACGGGCTCGACTTCGCCGAGCGCTACCGGAACCTCCCCTACATCGGCGTCCTCCGACCCGAGCTTATCCCCACCGGCGGCGGAGGCAACCCCCAGGCAGCCGCCTGAGCTGCTGAGGCCCGCCCCACTGGTCATCCGACCCCTCGCTGCTACCCTCAGTAGACGTGAATCGGTTCTTCCGCAGCGCTCTGTTCCCGCTCGTCGTGATCGTCGCGCTCGTGTTCGTCGCGAGCCAGACGCTGATGCCGAATCGCGGGAGCTCGTCGAAGATCACCTACTCGCAGCTGATCGACCAGGCGCGGAAAGGCGGGGTGGAGCAGGTCGTCTTCAACCCGAAGATCCAGCAGATCAACGCGACGTTGATCGGTGGCGACAAGGTCAAGGTCAACTATCCCTCGCCGCAGTCTCAGGTCGAGTTCGAAAAGGTGCTCGAGGCGAACAACGTCCGGTACGACTCGAAGGGCACGGGCACGAGCGCCTGGTGGGCGCTCGTCTCGACGCTGCTCCCGCTGCTCCTGCTCCTCGGCTTCTGGATCTTCCTGATGAACCAGATGCAGGGTGGCGGCTCGAAGGTGATGAGCTTCGGCAAGAGCCGCGCCAAGCGCATGTCGCCCGACTCGCCGAAGGTGACCTACAAGGACGTCGCCGGCGCCGACGAGGCGGTCGAGGAGCTCCAGGAGATCAAGGAGTTCCTCGAGAACCCGAAGAAGTTCCAGGCGCTGGGCGCGCGGATCCCTAAGGGCGTTCTCCTGTACGGGCCGCCAGGAACCGGCAAGACGCTCCTCGCGCGCGCGACCGCCGGCGAGGCAGGCGTGCCCTTCTTTTCGATCTCGGGCTCGGACTTCGTCGAGATGTTCGTCGGCGTCGGCGCCTCCCGCGTCCGCGACCTCTTCGAGCAGGCGAAGCAGGCGAGCCCGTGCATCATCTTCATCGACGAGATCGACGCCGTCGGCCGCCATCGCGGCGCCGGGCTCGGTGGCGGCCACGACGAGCGCGAGCAGACGCTCAACCAGCTCCTCGTCGAGATGGACGGCTTCGAGCTGAAGGACAACATCATCCTGATCGCCGCCACCAACCGGCCCGACATCCTCGATCCGGCGCTTCTGCGCCCCGGCCGCTTCGACCGGCAGATCGTCGTCGACCGGCCGGACCGCAAGGGGCGCCAGCAGATCCTCGAGGTTCATGCGAAGGGCAAGCCGCTTGCAAAGGAGATCGACCTCGACGTGCTCGCCGCCGGGACGCCCGGGTTCACGGGCGCCGACCTCGCGAACGTGATCAACGAGGCAGCGCTTCTCGCCGCGCGCCGCGGGCTCAAGGTCGTGGGTCAGCACGAGCTCGAGGAGGGGATCATGCGCGTGATCGCCGGCCCCGAGAAGAAGTCGAGGCTGTTCTCCGAGAAGGAACGGAAGATCACCGCGTACCACGAGATGGGTCACGCCCTCGTCGGCTACTACCTCGACGAGACGGACGAGGTCCACAAGATCTCGATCGTCAGCCGGGGCCAGGCGCTCGGCTACACGATCTCGCTCCCGACCGAGGATCGGTACCTGACGACGAAGACCGCGCTGATGGCGCAGATGGCGATGACGCTCGGTGGGCGAGCGGCCGAGGAGCTCGTGTTCAACGAGGTCACGACCGGTGCCGCCAACGACATCGAGCGGATCACCTCGACGGCGAAGTCGATGATCATGCGCTACGGGATGAGCGAGAAGCTCGGCCCGCGGGTACTCGGACGCAACCACGACATGCCGTTCCTCGGGCGCGAGATGGGCGCCGAGCCCGACTACTCCGAGGACATCGCGAAGGCGATCGACGACGAGATTCGCCGCGTGATCGAGGAGGCGCACGAGATGGCGACCCGGGTGCTTCGCGAGCACATGGAAGAGCTCCACAAGCTCTCCGCGCTGCTGATCGAGCGGGAGACGATCGACAAGGACCAGTTCGAGCGGCTCCTCGCCGGCGAGCCCGAGGAGTCGGTATTTGCCGAGGCCGACGCCCAGGCGCCGGCCGAGGAGGCGAAGGACGGGGCGGAGCGCAAGCCGGTGATCAAGCCCGCGCCCAGGCCGTTTCCTGGTGCGGCGATGCAGCCGCCAGCCGATCCGGCTGCCTCCTAGCCGCAGGCCCACGTGACGGCGCGCGTGCCGCTCGCAGAGCGCTGGGCGCGACCGGCGGTGCTCGGCATTGTCAACGTCACCCCTGACAGCTTCTCGGACGGTGGCGAGCGGCTCGCCCCGGGCGATGCGATCGCGGCCGGGCGTGCGATGGTCGCCGCCGGGGCCTGCGCCGTCGACGTCGGCGGCGAGTCGACGAGGCCCGGTGCGCCTGCCGTGCCGGCGGCGCTCGAGCTCGAGCGCATCGCCCCGGTCGTCGAGGGCCTGCGGGGGCTTCCGCTCTCGATCGACACGAGCAAGGCGGAGGTCGCGAGGTTCGCGCTCGCGGCGGGCGCCGAGCTCGTCAACGACGTCACCGCGCTTCGTGGCGATCCCGAGCTCGCCGGCGTCGTCGCCGACGCGGGGGCCTCGCTCTGCCTGATGCACATGCAGGGCGACCCGCTGACGATGCAACAGAACCCCGTGTATGGGGACGTCGTGGACGACGTCCGCGCGTTCCTCGAGGGCCGCCTCACCGCCGCTGTCGCGGCCGGAGTCGCCGAGGAGCAGATCTGCCTCGACCCCGGCTTCGGGTTCGGGAAGACACCCGACCAGAACCTCGCGCTGCTGAATGGGCTCCCCCGGCTGGCCGAGCTCGGGCGACCGCTGCTCGTGGGGCTGTCGCGCAAGAGCACGCTTGCGAAGATCACCGGGGGGGCGGACGCCCGAGTCGCGTCCGACGATGCCTCGCTCGCCGCGGCGGTCGTTGCGTACACCCGCGGGGCAGCGATCTTTCGTGTCCACGCAGTTGCGCCGCACGTCGACGCGCTCGCGGTCGCAGCAGCGTGTACACGGGGTACGGTGACGGCGTGACGATCGAGCTTTCCGGACTCGAGCTCTGGGGATACCACGGAGCGCTCCCGTCCGAGCGCCGTGATGGTCAGCGGTTCCTGTTCGACATCCATGCGGTCTACGGCGAGACGCAGGTGGCCGCAAGCGACAGGCTCGTGGATGCGATCGACTACCGTGAGATCGTCGCGATCGTTCGCGAGGTTTCCGATGGTCGTGCGTACTTCCTGCTCGAAGCGCTCGCCGACGCGGTGGCGCGGACGATCCGCGAACGCCTGCCGGTCGCGAGGGTGCGCGTACGCGTCCGGAAGCCCGAGGTCGACCTCGGGCTCCCGGTCGAGCACAGCGCTGTCGTCGTCGAGCTGGGGTGATCAGCCGATGCGCGTGGACAGCGCGTAGGTCGTCGCCGCGATCGCGGGCGTCGCGGTCACGCCGACGTACGCAACGCGCGCCGGCCCGTTGTTCACGTACAGCAGCTGTGCCCGGCCGCCTTGGCTCCTCGTCCGCGGCGACAGCGGCCCTCTGCCCGAGCTCAGCAAGAGGTCGTTCTCGCCGGTCGTCCGGAGGGTCAGCGCGAGCCGCCGACGCGCGGGGATCCAAACGCGGTAGAGGTCGACGGGATCCTCGTAGCGATCCACCCGGGCGACGAGCGTCGTGCTGGTGCGGCCCGGGGCGGTCAACCCCGGTGCGCGCACGAGGTTTCGCTCGTTCCCTGCGATCACGTTCGCAATCCTGTCGTTCGGCTCGAATGGGTCTCGCCGCGGGGTCGGGGCAGCAAGCGCAGCCGGCAGGTCGAGCATCCCGAAGCCGGTTGCCGTGTCGCGACCAGGGAGCCCGATGTCGCGAGCAGAGCGTCGGAGGATCTCGGCGACCTGACCGGCGTCGAGCTCGGGTCGCATCGTCCAGAGCCACGCCGCCGCACCGGAGACGATCGGGGCGGAGAAGCTCGTGCCCGACGCCTCCTCCCAGGAACCGGTGAGGGCGCTCGCGACGACAATCCCGTCGCCCGGCGCGGCGAGGTCGACGTAAGGCGAGCGACTCGAGAAGCTCGTGACCGAGCCATCACGTCCGGTTGCCGCGACGGTGACGACGTGCGGTAGGACCGCCGGGTAGGAGCGAGGGCTTCCCTCGGCTCCCTCGTTCCCGGAGGCCGCGACCACCAGGCTGCCACGACCGACAGCCTCCTCGATCGCGAGCGCGAGCACCGGATCGGGCCCGCCGCCGAGGCTGAGGTTGATCACGCCCCGGCCGGCCCGAGCCGCCGCGAGAACGCCGCGTGCGATCTCGACGCTGTCGAGCGCCGACCCGTCTCCGAGCGCCGTGTCCCACGAGCGTAGCGCCGCGCGCGGGTAGATCCCGACAGTACCGACGCCGTTGCTCGGGGCGCCGACGACGGAGCTCACCATCGTGCCGTGGACACCGCCGACCGGCGCGGGCTCCTGCGGGTTGAGCACGGTGAGATCGGGGCGGTCGACGAACTCGGGATGACCGACCGAGACGCCGGAGTCGACCACGGTCACCGGGACTCCCGGCCCGGGCGGCACCGCCCGGTCGGCACCGACCACGCTGCGCCACCATTCGGCCGGAAGCAAGGGATCGGGCGCCGGCGGCGCGACATCGGAGACGACGTAGTGTCGAACCCGTGCCGAGAACGCCAAGGCTCCGCGCCTGCGCAACGAGGCGATCGTCCCGGGGCTTGCCTGCGGGAGTGACCAGAGTCGCAGGCGATGGTCGATCTCGGCACCGCCCGCCGCCCGAAGCCTGGCGAGGTCGAAGGCGGTGGCCGCGGCGGTGAGGCCGACCGCGGTGTGGTTCGCTCCGGGGCGCGTGGCCGGAGAGCCCGTCGCGACGACCGCCGTGGCGGTGGCCCCCGCGATCGCGACGAGCGCGAGTAGACGTGATGTGTTCATGCGTGGAGATACGCGCCGCCACGACGAGGCGATTGCGTCGAGCCGTTGAGCGGTTGTTAAGTACGCCTAACACCGGGATCACATCCGGCTCGCCGCGTCGTTTCGTCTACGTTGCCGGTCGTGGCGGAGGCGTACATCGGCGTCGGTGCGAACCTCGGCGACCGCGAGTCGACGATTGCCGCCGCGCTCGCCGCGCTCGACGAGGGTCCCGGCGTCACTGTCGGCCGTTGCTCGAGCCTGCGGGAGACCGAGCCGTGGGGCCCGGTCGCGCAGCCCGACTACCTCAATGCGGTCGTCGTCATCGACACCGAGCTCGCGCCGTTCGAGCTGCTCGCGCGCCTGCTCGAGATCGAGCGCGCGCTTGGCCGCGACCGGGCGGACGAGCTCCGCTACGGCCCGCGGACGATCGACCTCGACCTTCTGCTGTACGGCGACCAGGTCATCGCCGAGCCGGGCCTCGAGGTGCCGCATCCGCGGATCTCAGAGCGAGAGTTCGTGCTCGAGCCGCTCGTCGAGCTCGACCCGAGCCTGGTCATCCCGGGTCACGGACACGCCGACGAGCTTCTCGCACGGCTGCGCGGGCAGTGATCGCCCCGCGACCCCCGCAACCGCCTACACTTCCGCCATGAGCCATCTCGACGAGCTCGACGAGTTCGAGGCGGAGCTCGAGCTGCAACTGCGGCGCGAGTACACCGCCGTCTTCTCGATGTTCCGGTACTGCGTCCTCACCGAGGACGCAACCTACCTCTGCAACAAGCTCGAAGTCACCTCGGACCCACGACCGGCGTACCCGTTCCACCACCTCCGGCTGGAGGACGTCTGGGTCTGGGACAAGAACCGACCGACGCGGATCATCCCGCGCACAGAGGTCTACACGAAGGGTGACGTGACGATCGAGGAGCTGCGCGGCGAGGGGGACGAGCCGCGACTGACCGCGGAAGCGCTCGCCGAGCGGATCGGCGATTCCACGCGCACGGACGACGACACGATCTGACCGGCTTGCTGCTCGCGGTCGACGTCGGCAACACCCAGACCGTGCTCGGCCTGTACGCAGGCGAGGAGCTCACCGACAGCTGGCGCGTCGCGACCGACCGGAGCCGGACGGGAGACGAGCTCGGTGTGCTGCTCGCAGGCCTGCTCGATCTGGACGAGATCGACGGGATCTGCCTCTCCTCGACCGTGCCGGCGCTCGTGCGCGAGTGGGAGCTGCTCGCTGGCCGTTGGGCGAAGACCGAGATCCTCGTCCTCGGACCCGGCGTGAAGACGGGCGTCCCGATCCGCTACGACGATCCGCGCGAGGTCGGCCCCGACCGGATCGCCAACTCGGTCGCGGCGCGGGCCCGCTACGGCGCGCCGGCGATCGTCGTCGACTTCGGCACCTCGACGAACTTCGATGTCGTCTCGCCTGAGGGCGAGTACGTGGGTGGGGTGCTGTCGCCAGGAATCGAGACGTCGATGGACGCTCTCTTCTCGCGCGCCGCCCGGCTCGTCAAGATCGACTACGTCGAGCCGCCGAGCGTGATCGGCAAGACCACGGTCGCCGGGCTGCAGTCGGGCGTCGTCTACGGCTTCGCCGGGCAGGTCGACGGGATCGTCACCGCGATTCGCGGTGAGCTCGGCGCCCCAGGAGCAGTTGCGATCGCGACCGGCGGCCTCGCGCAGCTGATCGCACCACACTCCTCGACGATCGCCCACGTCGACCCGTTTCTCACGCTCGACGGGCTCAGGCGAATCTGGGAGCTCAACCGTTGATCGACCCAGGCCGGCTCTGGCTGTTCGTGGGCGCTGCCGTTGCGCTTGCCGTGATCCCCGGCCCGGCGGTGCTCTACATCGTCGCGCAGAGCATCAACGGCGGTCGTAGCGCGGGGCTCGTCTCGGCGCTCGGGGTCGCCTCCGGTGGGCTCGTCCACGTTCTCTTTGCGATCGCCGGGCTCTCGGCGATCCTCGTCGCCTCGGCGACCGCGTTTACGATCGTCAAGCTTGCGGGTGCTCTCTACCTGATCTGGCTCGGGCTAGTGACGCTCTTCCGGCGCGGCGAGGAGCAGATCGGAGGCTACGTGCCCCAGCGTGGCCTAGGCCGCATCTACCGACGTGGCGTCGTCGTGAACGTCCTCAACCCGAAGACGGCGATCTTCTTTCTCGCGTTCCTGCCGCAGTTCGTCGACACCGAGCAGGCGGTACGGCCCCAGCTCGCGCTCCTCGGGCTGGTCTTCGTCGTCATCGCGCTGAGCAGCGACATGCTCTGGGCGACGATCGCCGGCGCCGCCGCCTCGCTCCTCCGCGACAACCGCCGCTTCCTTCGCATCCAGCGGCGCGTGTCGGGCGGGATCTTCATCGGGCTCGGCGTCGTCACGGCCTTCGCCGGCAGCGACCGCTGAGCTCGAAGCCCGGCTCTAGCTAGATCGCCTCGAGCCGCAGCGTGCGATTCGGCGGCATCATCACGACCACCATGTCGCGTCGGCGCTTCGCCTCGTACATCGCCTGATCCGCCTGCCGCAACGCCGCGGTCGCCGACTGGCTGCCGTCGAAGAGGGTGCCGCCGACCGAGACGGTGACCGAAAGCGCAGTCTTCTGCGTTGCGAGTGGCAGGTCGCCGACCAACGCCCTGATCCGCTCCCCGAACTGCTGCAGCGCCTGGTGCGTCGCGATCCCGGGGGCGAGCACGGTGATCTCCTCGCCGCCCCAGCGGGCAACGACGTCGGCGGTACGCAGGCCGTGGACGAGCCGCTCGAAGCACGCGATCAGCACCTGGTCGCCGACGCTGTGCCCGAACCGGTCGTTGATCGACTTGAACCGGTCGATGTCGACGACGAAGAGCCCGCTCGGCTGACCGCCACGCAGAACGCGTGAGTGCTCGACGACCAGCAGCTCCTCGAACGCACGCCGGTTAGGAGCGCCAGTCAGCGGGTCGCGGCGGGCGTTGATCTGCTCCGTCTCGAGCTTGGCGATCGTCGAGCGGGAGAGGCGATGAGCGAACGTAAGCGCCGTGAGGATCGAGCCGACCACCGCGGCCGCGAGGATCTCGCTTGCGGGAGCGACGAGCATGAGCGCCGCCAGCACCGGTGGCGCGATCACGCTGTCTGCCGCGTCGACACGCACGCCCCGGAACCAGACGAGCAGACCGGGGGTGAGCCGGCGAGTCCGGATCACAAGCGCCCTGGCCGTGGAGTTGACGACGAGGTTGCACGCCATCGCCAGCGCCGCGACCGCCACCGCGCCGGTACTGGTCTCCCAATGGACGAGGCCGACCAAACCCGCCACCGAGCCCTGAAGCGCCGCGACCCCCGCCTCGGTTGAACGCCGGCGGATCGGCTTCCGGGCTCCCGGGAGTGCGGTCGCGACCCCCGCGAGCGCACCCGCGACCGGGCCACCGAGCAAACCGACGAGCACGAGGACGGCGCTCGACGGCGAGTACCAGCTGCGAGGGCCGAGCTGAATCTCGATGCGCTCAGCGCAGGTCGCGGCAACGAGCAGTCCGACGAGCGGGAGCCAGCCGAGCCCGAGCCTGAGCCCGGAGTGGGCGACCCAGCCGAACGTGACCGCCGACGCGAGCAGGGGAAAGCCCACCGCGAGCGCGGTGCCCTTACCGGGTGCTGGCGCGTCGGCCGGTGGCCGTCTCCGACCCCGGGCCTGACGAGCCCGACCCGCGGCCGCAGAGTCGTTCGTCACCTCACTCATGTAATCGGCAAATCCCTCATCGGGCCTCCCCCGATCGGGGTGCGCAACCGGGAACTACCCGCCTCCGTACACCGAGATCGGCAGCTCGAGCGTAACCTCCACTCCGGTCGGCAGCTCCGCTTCGAGCCGCTCGATCAACTCCCGCGAGCCTGGCGCCGCCGCGATCAGCCGCCGCTCGATCTCGGCAGGGCCGATCCGACCGAGCAGCTCCTGCCGGAACGCACGCGGGAACCTGCCGCCCCCCAGATACCACCCGTAGAACTTCTTCAGAAAGCCCGTCGCCCGGCGCTCCCCCAGCTCGCGAACGGTCTCGCGCATGAAGAGCACCAGCTCCGCCACGACCTCCTCGCGGCTCGGCGTCGCCGCGTCACCATCTGCAATCTCGCGCAACACCCACGGATTGCCCTGCGCTGCGCGCCCGACCATCACCGCGGCGGCCCCCGTCGTCTCGAGCACCGCGAGCGCCTGAGCTCGAGAGGCGATGTCGCCGGAGGCGATCACGGGGACGTCGACGAGCGACACCAGCTCGGCGGTCAGCGAATGGTCGGCGGTTCCCGTGTACATCTGCTCGGCGCTCCGCGGGTGCAGGGTGAGCGCAGCCGCGCCCGCATCGACCAGGCGCGGCCCGACCGCGAGGCAGTCGCGTGAGCCGTTCCGCACCCCCCGGCGCATCTTCACCGTCACGGGCAGCGCCACCGCCTCCGCGATCGCCTCGACGATCCGGCACGCCCGCTCGGGGTCCTCCAGCATCGTCGCGCCCGCCCCGGTCTTCGTCACCTTCTTCACCGGGCAACCGAAGTTGAGATCGACCAGATCCGCCCCCGCAGCCTCGACCATGCGCGCCGCCTCCGCCATCGCCCCCGGGTCCGAGCCGAACAGCTGGATCGCCAGCGGATGCTCGTCAGCCCCGACCCGCAGATACCCGAGCGTCCGCTCATTGCGATGCTCGATCCCCGCGCAGCTCACCATCTCCGAGCACACGAGCCCGGCGCCGAACCGACGTCCCTGGCGCCGAAACGCCTGCACACTCACGCCCGCCATCGGCGCCAACACCAACCGCGTCGGGATCTCCACCCCGCCGATCGCCCAGGGTCCGCAAAGCTCGGGAACCATGCAAAGATGGTAGATGGCGTTAAGTTGGCGCCCGGTTGCGGCTCCGAGTTGCGGTGGGTCAGCCTCGGCCGCTAGCATGGCCGTCCGCGCGGCACGGGGATACCGGCGTCGCGCCTTCCGTTCACGCAGCACCTCGGAGGCCACCCTGAAGGACGTGATCCTCACACCCGAGGGCTTCGAAGCCCTCAGGCAGGAGCTCGAGGAGCTCCGCACCGAAGGTCGGCGAGGGATCGCCGAGCGTATCCGCGTCGCGCGCGAGTTCGGCGACATCGCCGAGAACGCCGAGTACGACGACGCGAAGAACGCACAGGCGATGCTCGAGCACAAGATCGCGCAGCTCGAGGAGAGACTCTCGCGCGCCAGCGTCATCGACGCGGGTGACATCGACACCAGCGTCGTCTCGGTCGGGTCCGTCGTCCGCCTCCGCGACGTCGACGCCAAGGAGACCCTCGAGTACCACATCGTCGGCTCCGCCGAGGCGAACCCCGCCGAGCGAAAGCTCTCGAACGAGTCGCCCGTCGGCAAGGCGATCATGGGACGCAAGAAAGGCGAGACCGTCGAGGTCACCACGCCTCGTGGCGGGATCGTGAAGTTCAAGATCATGGAGATCAAAGCCGCCGCCTGACGTTCAGGCCGCGCCTGTGAAGCCGGGCGGAGCCCGGCTCCCCGGGCGCTGACGACGCTCGCAGCACCGTGCGCCGCCCCTGGACGCCAGGCGAACGGATCCGAAGGACGCTCGTGTGGCGTGCCTGACGGCCGCCACTACACTGACGTGCCCATGACGATGCCGAAGCGCTTTCCCGACCGTGATGCGATCAGCGCGGTCCGGACGCTGGCGGAGCCGCTCGGGGCTGGGGAGGACGCCGGTACGCAGGTGCGCGTCGCGGGTCGCGCCATGGCGCGGCGCGACATGGGGAAGCTCGTGTTCCTCGATGTCGTCGACCGCTCCGGTCGCATCCAGGTGATCTGCGAGCTCGCGCGAACCGGGGAGCTGGACGTCCACCTCGGCGACGTCGTCGGGATCACCGGCGCCCCGGGCAAGTCGAGGCGCGGCGAGCCGTCGCTGCTCGCCACCGAGGTCGAGCTCCTCGCGCGCAACACGCAGCCGCTCCCCGACACCTTCCACGGCCTCACCGACGTCGAGCTCCGCTACCGCAAGCGCTACCTCGACCTGCTGATGAACGAGGAGACTCGGAGCGACTTCGTGATCCGGGCGAAGTCGGTGACCGCGGTGCGCCGGTACCTCGACGAGGCCGGGTTCGTCGAGGTCGAGACCCCTGTCCTCCAGCCGCGCTACGGTGGCGCGTTCGCGCGGCCGTTCGTCACCCACCACAACGAGCTCGACGCCGACCTCTACCTGAGGATCGCGACCGAGCTGTACCTCAAGCGGCTGATCGTTGGCGGGCTCGAGAAGGTGTACGAGCTCGGCAAGGACTTTCGTAACGAGGGCGTCTCCTTCAAGCACAACCCCGAGTTCACGATGCTCGAGTGGTACGAGGCCTACGCCGACTACCGCGATACGATGGCGCGCATCGAGCAGCTCGTCGAGTTCGTCGCCCGCGAAGTGCTGGGACGGACGACGGTCGAGTTTCGCGGGAACACCGTCGAGCTCGCCGGCCCCTGGGCGAGAGTGCCGTTCGCCGAGTCGCTCGAGCGGCACGGCCTCTGGCTCCGAGACGAGGCGGAGCTGCGGGCGAAGCTCGACAACCTTGGCGTCGTCACAGAGCAGGACGAGGACTGGGCGCAGCTCATCGACCACGCGTTCTCGCACTACGTCGAGCCGGGCCTGATCCAGCCGACGATCGTCTACGACTACCCCGTCGAGCTCTCCCCCTTCGCCCGTGCCACCGACCGCGATCCGACGTTGACCGAGCGCTTCGAGTACTTCGCGGGGGGGATGGAGCTCGGCAACGCCTTCAGCGAGATCAACGACGCCGCGACCCAGGCGGAGCGGTTCGCGATGCAGGCGAAGCTGGTCGGGGGCGAGCCCGGAGATCCGGACTACGTCGAGGCCCTCGCCTACGGGATGCCGCCCACGGGTGGGCTCGGGTTCGGAATCGACCGGCTCGCGATGCTCCTCACCGGACGCGACACGATCCGCGACGTCGTGCTCTTCCCGGCGCTCCGCTCGATCGAGCCGTAGTCCAGCCGCCAGCGGTCGCGGTACCCCGATCGAGTGAATCTGGCGTGCCCGCGATGGGTGGCGAACGCAGCTCTGTGAGCCCGCCATTGAGAGATTTGCAGGCATTTTCCCGCGGCGCACTGCCCTCGGCGACAGGCTTGCCCCCTTGCGGCCCCGAACGGGGGAACATCGCCACCGGGGGTCTCCCGATCTGGAACGGAGAGTCAACCGCTCCACCGATCGGAGATCGCCCGTGCCGCTTGCCAACCGAACGACCGTCGTGCTCGCCCTGCTCGCCGTCTTCGGCCTGGTCGCCACGGTCGCCCGCGCGGCGACCGTCCCGAGCGCTGTCGTGCTTCCGTCGGTGAAGCTCACGGAGGTCCCGGCCGGGACCGTCGCGCTCGGAGCGCCGGTCCGGATCGCGTGGACGCTCACCGGTGCGGCGGGCACGACTTGCGTCACCGACGCGGGCGCGTCGAAGGCCTGCGCGTCGCCGCTCACGCTCACCTCGCTCGGTGCGGGCGCGCACACGGTCACGATCACGGCCAAGGGGCGGCGCGGCTCGGCGACGGCGAAGGTCACCTGGGCGGTCGTTGCTCCGCCCACCCTCACGAAGCAGTCCGGTCCCGCGGGAACGACCACCGAGGCCTCCGCCACGCTCGCCTGGGCCGCGTCCGGTACAACGACTCAGACCTGCTCGCGCGACGGCGCCGCTCCGGCCGCCTGCACGAGCCCGGTCACCCTGACGGCGCTCGCAAGCGGCGCCCACACCTTCACGGTGAACGCAGCGAACGTCGTCGGCGCCGCAACCACGACCTGGAGCTGGACGGTTGCGCCTCCGCCGCCCGCGCCGGGAGTCCAGGCTCCGCTCGCCCCGGCGACGTACGCGATCCCCGCCGGGGCAACCGTCGTGCGCACCGCGAGCGAGCTCACCGCCGCCCTCGCCGGCCCGTCGCAGGACATCGTTCTCGCGGACGGCACGTACGACGCCGCGGCGCCGTTCACTAACGCCAACGGTCATCGGCTCTACGCCCAGAACCTCGGCAAGGCGGTGCTCACGGCCGGCCTCGTCGTCGGGGGCAACTACGGCTCGCCGACCACGGTGGTTCGCGGCCTCGTGTTCGACGTCTCGTCACCCGTCAAGGCGCTCGGCGGTGGGATCGTCCACGTGTGGGGCCCTGGCGGAACGAACGCGAAGATCCTCGACTGTGTCTTCAAAGGCAACAACGTGATCCCGTACGGCGTGCTTGCGCTCAACCCGGACGGGCTCACGCTGCAGCGCGCCCAGCTCTCCAGCTTCACCGACGTCGCGGTAAGGGTCAGCGACAACGTCAACGTTGCCTACGGTGCTGCGACCCCGGTCGTCGACACGATCTCCGATGTCTCGATCGACGGCGTCAGCCGGCCGACTCCCGGCGCCTCGAACGGCACCGCGGAGGCGGGGCTGTGGGTCGGGCACCCGGTGCGAAACGGGGTCTCGCGGATCCGCGTGCGGAACGTCTCGTGGTCGGGGATCGAGACCGTCAACAACGCTTGGGACACGCGGTTCACCGACCTGGACGTCGACATGGGCGGCGCGAAGCAGGCAGCCGGCGTCGCCGTCTACCTCGAGCACTACACCCGCAACGTCACGTTTGACGGCTTCGTGATCAAGGGCGCGCGCACGGGCTTCAACGGCGAGTGGGCCGATCCCGCGACCGGCGGCAAGCCGGGAGCGCACACGGTGACGATCCGCAACGGCCAGATCGACGCCGCCGGAAGCGCGCTCTCGGGCCGGCAGGCCGGCGTGTATCTCGACGAGGGCTCGTTCTCCACCACGGTCACGGGTGTGACCTTCCTCAACCAGAGCTGGGCGGGGATCGGGGCCTACAAGACGGCCGGCGTCAACACCTTCACCGACAACACCTTCCGGCTGGGCCCGGCGGGTGTTTCGATCTCGAACGAGCACATCTAAGCCGGTCAGACGCTGCCGCGTCTGAGCGCTCAGGCAGGGTATGTGTGATGAGCGGGCCGGGGAGGGACGTGCCGTGACCGAACCGCCGGCACCGGAGCCGCCTGCACGCTCGCTCGCGTCCGCGACCGGGATCCTCTTTGTCTCGAGGCTCGTCGCCAACGCCGGGTACTTCGTCGCGGTGTGGATCCTCGCCCGGTCGCTCGGCCCGGAGGGTCGCGGGGCCGTCGCCTTCGTCACCGTCTCGGCCCTCGTCGCCTCGGCGATCGCCGCGTTCGGTGTCCCCTCGGCGATCACCGTCCTCGCGCAGCGCGACCCCGATCGGCGGGCCGCACTTCTCTCCGGTGCGGTGACGTTCACGCTCGTCGTCGGCCTCGTCGTCGGTGCTTCGGCGTTCGGGGGAATGGTCGCGCTCGGGGCCGGGCCCGACGCCGCCTCGACCGCGCTCCTGCTGTCCTGCATCCCGGCGGTCGCCGCGATCGCCCTGTTCGACCTCTGTGTCACCTACCTCGTCGCGCTCGGGAGAACGACCGCCTTCGCGTTGCTCGTCGCGGTCGCGCCGTGGCTCTACGCGGCCGTGCTCGCGCTCGTCGCGCTCATCGCCGACCTCACGATCCCCCGCGCGATCGCAATCTGGCTGGTCACTGGGATCGTCTCCGGGGTCGTGCCGGTCGTCGTCACCGCCGGCCGCGTGGGAATCGCAACGCCCGACCGGGCGCTCACCCGCGAGTCGGTCACCTTTGGCTTCCGGGCGTGGATCGGGAGCCTCGCCGGATCGCTGAACTTTCGCCTCGACCAGATCCTGATGGGTCTGCTCGCGACCGACGCGGCCCTCGGCGTGTACGCGCTCGCGGTCAACGTCTCCGAGGTGCTTCTCTACGTGCCCGCGATCGTCGGGATGCTGCTCGTCCCGCTCGTCGCGCGAACCCCGCCGGCCGAGCGGACGGGCGCGGTGACGAGGCTCTTCCGCCAATCGCTTGTGCTCACCGCGGTCACCTGCCTCGGTGCCGCGGCGATCGGCCCGGTCGCGATCCCGTTCGTCTTCGGCGATGCGTTCCGACCGTCGGTCACGCCGTTTCTGGCGCTCCTCCCGGGGGCGTTTGGGTTCGCCGCGCTCCGGCTCTTCTCGAGCGCCCTTGTCGGCTCGTCCCGGCCGGGGGGCTCGTCGGTCGGGCCCGTGGTCGCGCTCGTTGCAGGGGTGGCGCTCGACCTCGCGCTGATCCCGCCGTACGGGGCGACCGGCGCCGCGATCGCCGCCTCGGGCGCGTTCCTTGCGGGCGGGGCTGCCGCAGCGATCACCTACCGACGAGAAACGCCGTACCCGTATGCGAGCCTCCTCCCGTCCACCGGCGACGCCCGTGACGCCGTCACGCTCGTCCGGCGCGCCCTGCACCGCTGAGCTTGCCTCGACCCGGTTCGGAGATGCATGCTCGCCTGGTGAACGCCGACCGGCCGCTGCCGTACTCCGTCGTCATCCCGACCAAAGACCGCCCCCGCGAGGTCGTGGAGGCGCTCGGTCGGGTGCTGCAGCAGACCCGCGTTTCCGCGCGGACAGTCGTCGTCGACGCGAGCAGCCCTCCCTGGCGGCCCGACGAGACCCTCGAGGCACGCTTCGCCGACGCCGGCGTCGAGCTCGTCGTGCTCCACGCGCAGCCCTCGACCGCCGGGCAGCGAAACCGGGGAGTCGATCTCGTCGAGACACCGGTCACGCTCTTTCTCGACGATGACGTCGAGATCGGGGCGGATTACGCGGCCGGCCTCCTTGCCCGCTGGGACGAGCACGGCGTCGACGCGCTCGGGGGCGTCGCCGGCTCCCGGGTCGGCTACACCCAGCGTCGGCGTCAGTGGCTTGCCCGGAAGCTCTTCATGCTCCACCTCCACGAGACCGGGGGCGAGGCAACGACAATCCGGCGATCCGGGAAGCTCCGCTACGTCGACAGACCCGCCCGGGACGTATTCGTGCCGGCGGTCGGGGCGGGTGCGATCTCGTTCCGAACGGAGCTCGTTCAGAGCCTGCGGTTCGACGAGCGCTTTGGGGGGTACGCGCTCGGAGAGGACCTCGATCTCGCGCGCCGCGTCTCGGCGACCGCGCCGATCCTTCAGGCATACGACGTGCTCTATCGCGACCTCGCCGCCCCTGGTGGCCGCTCGAGCCCCGAGCGCTGGTACTACCGGGGTCGGCGGGAGACCTACTTCCGCCTGCGTCACTCCGACGGGAGTCGTGGGTTCGCCCTCGCGTTCGCGCTCTCGCTCGCCGGGGAGCTGCTCGCGGCGACGCTCGACGGGATCAGGACGCACGACCCCAGGCATCCGGCGCGCTTCGTCCGCGGCGTCGCCCAGACGTTGCGCGAGCGCCGCCGCGGGTCAGCCGGCTGAGCGCTCGGCGAGCAGTCGCCGGTAGAGCTCGACGTGCGCCTGCCGGCAGGCGGCGATCGAGAAGCGCTCCTCAGCCCGCCTGCGGCTTGCCGCCCCGAGCGTCTGGCATCTCGCAGGGTCGGCGGCGAGCGTGGCAAGGGCCTCTGCCAGCGCGTTCACGTCTCCCGCCGGCACGAGCAGCCCGGTGACCCCGTCGTCAACGAGCTCGCCGAGGCCGCCGACCGCGGTGGCGACGATCGGGAGGCCCGCCGCCATCGCCTCGAGCACCGAGATCGGAAGCCCTTCCGAGCGGCTCGAGAGCACGAAGACGTCGGCTCTGCGCAGCCGGTCGGGCACGTCGCCCACCTCGCCGAGGAAGTGCGTGAGGTCGGCGATGCCGAGTCGCCTTGCCATCGCCTCGAGGGCGGCTCTCTGCGGCCCGTCGCCGAGGAGCTCGAGCTCGACCGTCCCGAGAGCAGGCCGTGCGATCGCCGCCAGCAGCGTCCCGAAGTCCTTCGGCTCGGCGAGTCGGCCCACGCTGACGATCCTCACCGGCGTGCCCGGCCGCCGGGGCGCCGGGGGAGCGCCGAGCTCGACACCGTTGTAGATCGTCACCGTCCGTCCGGGCGAGCACACCCCGGCCGCGAGCCCCGCGGTCTCCTCCGTTCGCGAAACGCAGATCACGGTCGTCGCCAGTGGTCGAACGAGGCGATCGGCCCAGAGGTAGAGCGTCGCGGCGGCGCCGGTCGTCGCCTTGAACGCCCAGCCGTGGGCGGTGAACAGCCTCACGTCGACCCGGGCGGCCCAGCCTGCGATCCGGCCCAGAATCCCCGCTTTCGAGCTGTTCGCGTGCACGATCCGCGGCCGGAGCCGGCGGCACAGCCGCCAGAGCTCGAACAGCCCGAGCACATCGCGCGGCGAGATCGCGCGACGCACGTGCCGAAGCGGGACGAACGCCGCTCCGCGTTCGCGGACGGCGTCGGCGAGCGGGCCCGGGCCGTGCGCCGCCACCGTCACGTCGAACTCGCCGACGAGGCCGGGAACGAGATCCCGGACGTAGGCTTGCGCGCCTCCCGTCTCGGCGAGCGTCACCACTAGGAGCACGCGAGGCCGGTCGCCCATCGCCGCGACACTATCGTGTGCCGATGACCGTCCCCGCACAGCTCCCTCGGGCCGTCGCGATCGCGCGCGCGCTGCCGCCGTTCGTCGTCCTCGGGGTCGGCGTCGCGATCCTCACGCGCGACGGGGGCTTTCACACGCAGACCTGGTACCCGGCTGCGCTCCTCTGTCTCGGGCTCGCGGTGGTGATGGCCTACGTCGGGATCCGCCCGCCGTCCGGGCTCGCGCTTGCGACGACCAGCGTCCTCCTCGCGTACGTCGGCTGGGCGTTCGCCACCACCGCCTGGGCGGATGTCCAAGACGTCGCCTGGCAGGGGGCAAATCTGACCCTGCTCTATGCGTTGGTCTTCGGCTGCACGGCGCTGAGTCGGCTTGGTGCCGCGTCGACGGCGGGGCTGACGCTCGCCTTCTGCCTCGGGATCGTCGGGGTGGGGACGGTATTCGTCGCACATGCGGCGTACGGTGCCGGCGATCCGGAGGGCTCCGTGCTGTATGCGGGTCGGCTGTCCGAGCCCACCGGGTACCCAAACGCGACCGCGGCGATGTTCTCGCTGGGTCTCTGGGCTGCGCTCGGGCTCGCGCTCGAGCCTGAGCTCCGCCGCGAGGTGCGCGCCGTCGCGTTCGGAGCGGCCGGGATGCTTGCCGGGCTCGATCTCCTGTGCCAGAGCCGTGGCGCCGTGTTCACGCTTCCGCTCGTCGTCGCCGTCTTCTTCGCGCTCGCACGGCGCCGGCTCATCGCGCTCACCACCGTCGCGGTTGCCGGCTTCGTGGTCGCCGCGGGTGGCCCCGTCCTCCTCGACGTCTTCCCCGCGGAGACCGCCGAGGCCCGGCGGAACGCGCTTGCGCACTCGTTCATCGTTCTCCTCGTCACCGGCCTCGTTCTCACCGCCGCCGGGTTGCTGCTGCCGCTGCTCGAGCGGGCGCCAGCACCCGGCCCGCGCGCCCGGCATCGACTGCGTCTCGCCGGCGGCAGCCTCGCAGCGCTCGCGGTCGCCGTTGGCCTCGCCCTCGGATCGCCGGTCGCGCGCCTGTCGGCAGCGTGGGACAGCTTCGAGCACGGCGGGGTCCCGCAGGGCTCGTCGCGGTTCGTCGGCCTGGGGAGCAACCGCTACGACTTCTGGCGCGTCGGGCTCTCCGAGTTCCGCGACCACCCTGTCACCGGGATCGGGGTGGACAACTTCGCGGCCCCGTACCTCGTGGAGCGCCGCAGCAGCGAGCAGCCGCTGTATCCCCACTCGCTTTGGGTTCGTGTCGTCTCGCAGACGGGCGTTGTCGGGGCGATGTTGCTCATCGGGTTCCTGGCGCTCGCGCTCGTCACCGCTCTCAAGCCGAGACCCGGTCTGCCGCGCAGCCTCGTCGGCGGTCTTGTAACCGGGTTCTGCGCCTGGCTGCTGCACGCGCAGGTCGACTGGCTCTGGGAGATGCCAGCGCTCGGGTTCGGCGCCTTCGCGCTGCTCGGTCTCGCCGTCGGGGCCTGCGATCCAGAACCGGCGCCGAGGACGCTCAGGCGTGAGCTCCGCCTCGGCAGTCGGGTCGGGGCGGGTGTGGTCGTGGCGTCGTGTGCGCTCAGCTTCGGGATCCCGTGGCTCGCGGGTCGCTACGAGGCGCGAGCGATCACGGCGTGGCCGGAGGAGCCGGGCCGGGCAATTGCGCTCGCCCGCCGCGCCGCGGGGCTCGACCCCGTGCGCGATGACTCCCTCGTGCTCGCGGGCGCGATGCAGAGCCGGCTCGGCGACTACCCGGCCATGCGCGACGATTTCGCCCGCGCGGTCGACCGGAACCCGTTCAACTGGTACGCGGAGCTCGAGCTCGCGGTCGCCTACGGTGCCCTCGGTAACCAGGCGGAGGCCCGCCGTCACGCTCGTCGCGCCGCGGCGCTGAACCCGCGCGATCCACTCGTGCGGCGAACGGCCGCCGCGATCGAGCGCGGTGAGACGGTCGAGCCGGCGTCGATCGATCGCGCGATCGCCGCGAGCGACCCCACGTAGGGTCTCGTGCGGTTCGGCACGTGCGGTATCCGACCGTCGAGCTAGAGTGAAAGGCGACCGGGGAGCAAGCGGTCGGATGGGTTGACAGCCACGTCGTTCGGGCTCACGCTGAGTACGAGGGCCGTGGTTCGAGAGCGTTTGCGGTGTTTCGGATACGGCAATCCAAGTTCTATGCGGCAAACAAGGGGGAACCAACAATGATCTGGCGGCAAGCTACGAAGGTGGGCCTTGTGCTCGTCGTTGCGCTTGCGCTCGTCCCTGCCGCCGTTGCAGGCAGCGGGCCGACGGGCGACGTCTACGGCGGGCAGGCAGGCCCGACGCAGCAAAGCCTCGGGAACGAGACGACCGTCAAGCCGGAATCGGCGTCGGCGGGTGGCACGCTTCCGTTCACTGGTGTTGATCTCGGCCTCATCGTCGTTGCCGGCGTCGGTCTCGTCGTGATGGGCGCGAGCCTGCGGCGGATCGCGAGAGGCTCCGATCGCTGACGGCGAACCGACGGCTGACGATTCACGGGAATTTGGCGTAGACGCGGCCACGCCCGCGTCTACGCTGGCCGTTCCCAAAGGACGATCGCGCTCAGCGCGACGGCGGGGCCTGATCAGGCACACGGGCACGGCGTTGCTCGTGCTCGGGGCGCTGACGCTTCTCTGGGCGCTCGTGACCTGGCGCGTGGGCGATCCGTTCACAGCGCTCTACCAGCGCTACGAGCAGCGCACGTTGCGATCCGATCTCGCGCGCTCCACCCGTGAGTTCGACGCGGTACGAAGAAGGATCCTCGCGACCTCGCAGGCGGAGCCCGAGGCGAGGACGCTCGCCGAGGCGCGAGCAGACCTCGCGCGCCTCGCCAGGGCGTATCACCGGAGCCTTCGAGAAGGAGACGCGGTCGGGAAGCTCACAATCCCGGCGCTCGGGCTTCACAGCGTCGTCGTGTTCGGCACGTCGAGCGCGGCTCTCCGGCGGGGACCAGGGCTCGACGAGCGCACCTACGTGCCCGGTGAGAGCGAGCTCGTCTACATCGCTGGGCATCGCACGACGTACGGAGCTCCGTTTGCCCACATCGACTCGCTCGAGCCTGGCGACCCGGTCTACTTCGACCTGCCCTACGCACGTCTGACGTACCGCATCACCGGACGGCGCATTGTCGACGCACACGCGCTCGGCGTGCTGCAAAGCAAGGGGCACGAGCACCTGGCGCTGCAGGCGTGCCACCCGCGCTTCTTCGCAACGCATCGCTATATCGCCGACGCGAAGCTCGTGCGCTTCTCGCTGATCGAGAACGGCCGACCGCAGGTCTACGAGCTCAGGCGTTAGCGCGCCCCTGCGCCCGTCAGTACCGTCGAGAACGTCTTCACGCAGATCACCGCGTCGACCATCAGGCTGCGATGGCGCAGGTACCAGAGGTCGTAGGAGAGCTTCTCCTCCGCGCCAAGAGCGTCAGACGTGTAACCGGCCATGATCTGCGCCCAGCCCGTGAGGCCGGGCTTGAGGAGGTTTCGCTCCGTCCAGAACGGAACCTCCTGGGCGAGCGCGGCGAGGAACTCCGGTCGCTCGGGCCGGGGACCGACGATCGACATCTCGCCGCGGAGCACGTTCCAGAGCTGCGGGAGCTCGTCGATGCGAGCCCTGCGGAGCAGGTGCCCGCCCCAGATCACGCGTGGGTCGCGCTCGCCCGCGAACACGGCGCCGCCGACCTTCTCGGCGTCGGCGACCATCGAGCGGAACTTCACGATCCGGAACTCGCGGCCGTACTCCCCGAGCCGCTGTTGGCGGTAGAAGAGGGGTCCGCTCGTTCGCTTGACGACGAGCGCGACGAACGGCAGGAGCAGCGCTACGACCGCGAGGCCGACGAGCGCGACTACCAGGTCGAACGACCGCTTCGCGAGCTGACGGTACGGGCGGTTGTAGTAGTGGAGCGTGCTCATGAACCAGGCGGGCGTGAGCGCCCGCGTCGGCAGGCGACCAAAGGCGACCTCGTAGAACTCAGGGAGGCCGATGATGCGGAACCGCTCGTGGTGCGCGAGCGCGAGGAGTCGTTCGAACACCCCTGGCCGGCCGTGATCGACGGCGACGACGATGAGCGCGGGCGAGGTCGTTTCCACGAGCTCCTCCATCTCGGTGAGCGGGACCATCTCGATCCGGCGCTCGACCAGGCCGTGGGTAATCCGGTCTGCGGCGACGCCGACGACGCGGAAGCCGGTTGCGCGCGTCTCGAGCTCGGCGAGGAGGTCATCGACCGGCGGCCCGCCGCCGACGACCACGACGCTCGCCGGGATCGAGCCGAGCCTGACGGCCGCGACATCCCAGAGCCACGTGCCGAGAAACACGACCAGCGTGATCACGAGGATCGAGCCGAGCGAGAGCTGGATCCTGTCGAACCACACCGTCAGGGTCGAGAGCGCGATCATCCCCGAGACGGCGCCGATCGCCACCGCAGGGCCGGTTCCGAGCACTATCGGCATTGAGCGGGCGACCTGGTCCATCCACTGCACGAACGGCAGGTAGGCGACCAACGCAGCGGTGGCGAGCGCCGCCGACCGGAGCTCGTGGTGATGCCAAGCATCGAGCACGAGGTATGCGACGATCCAGATCACGAGCGCGCGACCGATGAGGTGACGGAGGTGGAGCTGTGCGCGCAGGCGCGCGTTCGAGCTGCGCCGGGCGGGCGCCGGCGGGCCCGCGGCACGGTCCGCGGTGAGGTGCGATCGCTCGTCTAGCTCCATGGGTCCGTCGTCGGTCGATGCGGGCGGTTCCTTGAGTCGGGCACGGTCACCCGGGACGCGAACCCCACCCAGATCAGCGCGGCGAGGACATACAGGTGGCGCCAATGGATGGTGTCGATGAAGAAGCTGTTCGCGCAGAGCCCGAGCCACGAGCCGAGGAGCGCCGCCGAGCCGATCCCGTGCAGCCGGCCATCACGCCGGGCAAAGGACGCGGCGCAGTAGAGCGTTGCAAGCATCAGCGCCGCGATCAGAAGCAAGCCGATCGCGCCCTGCTCGAACGCCGAGCGTGCGAAGAGGCTGTGAGTCGAGATGTCGAGGTTCGGCTCCACCTGCCCGGGGCCGAACCCGAGCACGTGGTCCGTCATCCTCGTGAACGCGACGTTCTGTGCCCCGAAGCGCTCCTGGTCGTATGTCTCGAGCCGTGAGCGCTGCTGGAGGAAGTCGAGCGATCCGGTCGCGGCGAGGAGCGTGAGCCCGGCGACACCCGCCAGCGCGAGTGCGCCGACGGCGCGCGCCGCGAGCTTCGTGCCGCCGCGCCTGAAGGCGGTGACGGTCACCACCACCGTCGACGCGAGCGCGAGGTTGAGCCACGCGGCGCGAGAGAACGCGACGACGACGCCGGCGGCGAGCAGCACGAACAGCGGCACCGTGAGCCAGCGCTTCGGCGGGAGCAGCGATGGGCGGGCGATCTCCTCGAGCGCAATCACCGTCGGCGGGACGAGAAATGCCGAGTAGACGTTGGGATCCTTGAAGAGCCCCTGGCCACGGTAGGCGTCGTACATCAGCGCGTCGGAGCCAGGAAGGTGGCCGTAGAGCGCGAGGACGACCGCGGCCGCGGAGAGGGCCGAAACGGCCAGGTAGGCGGTGATCGCGATCCGGGTCGCGCGTGTGTCGGTGAAGAACCAGGTGAGCCACACCGCGAGAACGACGAGGTACATCGTGATCCCGCCGTACGTGAGCGCCCTCGTCGAGTCGACCGCGTTGACGGCGGAGGCGAACGTCAGCGCTCCGATCGCGAGCAGGAGCCCGGCGATCCCCGCCGGGACGCGCGGGCGGACGCTCCGGGTCGCGACCGTCACCGCCATCAGGGTTGCGAGGACGACGTCGACGGGGGCCGGCTCGATCTTGACCACCGCGAGCAGGGCGAAGCCGACCCCCGCGACGACGAGCGGCCTGAAGGCGGAGAGGGCGACGACGGCGCCAAGGCCCGCGAGGCCGAGCGGGACAGCGGCGCCAACCTCGATGCTGGCAAGCGGACCCGAAAGGAGTGCCGAGGCCGCGAGAATCCCGGCGAGCGCTCCGAGCGAGAGAGCCGCCCCGCGTGCGGTCACGCTGCTTCGTCCTTCGCCGGCGGGCTCACGCACGCTTCGCGGGCTGCGGAGCTGCGGCCGCCGCCTCGCGTGCCCGTTCCCGATGGCCGTAGCCGTATCCCGCCTCAGCGTCGCGCGCACCGGTGACGATCACCCCGGCGGGGCGGAGCCCGACCGTTGCGAGCAGCCGACCTGCGCGCGCGGCTTCGTGTCGGGTGAGGTGGTTGACGCGTGCGACGAGGACGAGCCCGTCGGCAAGGCGGCCGAGCAGCGACGCCTCCGCCGTGTAGAGCAGAGGCGGCGCATCGAGGACGACGACGTCGTAATGCTCACGCCCCCAGGTCAGGAGCGACTCCATCATCGAGGTCTGGAACAGCGTCGCCGGATCGGAGAAGAGCCGCCCGTTCGCGATCACGTGCAGGCTGCCACCGCGGGCCGCGGCCAGGCCGTTGAGGCCAACGTCGATCGCCGCCTCGGCGGGGTTGATCTGGCGGGCAAGCACTTCGATCAGTCCGGGCCGCGGCGTCGACGGCTCGTCGACGTACTCGTGGAGCGCGGGCGCATGCAGGTCGGCGGAGATCGCGAGCGCCCGCGCGCCCGATGAGGCGAACGCTGCCGCGAGGTTCGCGGCCGCGGCGCTCTTGCCCTCAGCCGGCATCGCCGAGGAGATCGCCCAGATCTTCTGCGTCCCGTCCTGCCGCGAGAGCAATGAGAGGTTCGTGCGGATGTTCCGGTAGGCGTCGGCGTGCCCGGAGATCTGCGAGAAGTCGGCGAGCCCGCGCTTTCGCTCGCGGGCGGAGTCGCTGAGCGGAACGACCCCGAGCGTTGGCCACGCATATGCCGCCTCGACCTCGTCGACGCTCCGCAGCCTGCGATCGAGCCGGTCGCGAACCAGCCCGACACCGAAGCCGAGCACGAGCCCGGCGAGCAGGCCGAGAACAGCGTTGCGAAGCGGCCGAGGGGCATACGGCGAGTCGGGTGCGGTGGCCGGGCTGACGAGCGTCAGCTCGGGGTTCGGGACGGCGATCTGCGCCTGGATCTCCGAAAGCTGTGCTCGGATGTCAGCCGCCGCGGACACGTCGCTCGGGGACGAGCGTCCCGAGAGGGTCTGGAGCTCTCGGCGCAGGAACGACGCTCGCGCCTGGAGCTGCGCCTTGCGGTTCTCGTCTCGCCAGTCGATCAGCCCGCGCGCGACGCTATTCGCGAGGCGGGCGGCGCCGATCGCCTCGGGGTCGGTGGCGGTGACGTCGATGAGGTTCGAGGTTGCATCCGCGGTCACGCTCGTGACGTCGCGAATCTCCTCGGTGCTGAGCCCGCTCGCCTTCACCGTCGGCTCGAGGACGTCGTCCGTGGTTGCGAGGCGGACGAGCGTGTCGACCGCGCGCGCGGGATCGCCGCCGCCGACGGAGCCGCCAGTGCCGGGGTCGGTGTAGAGCACGCCGGCGCTCGCGCGGAAGCGATCTGCCTGGCGGAGCGAGAGCCCGTAAGTCACCGCGGCTGCGGCGACAGCGCAGGCGAGGATCGGCAACCATTGCCTCCGGAGGAACCCGAGGAGAGCGCGCAGGTCGCCGCGGTCGGCGTCGAACGGTTGGGCTGCGGATTCCATCGCGCGGATACGAAGTGTAGTCGGCTCCTGCGTCGCGTCCATCCCGGCGCAAGAAGAGGGGCGTGCGATGATGCGCCGAGCGTGGTCGGCCGCCCTCACGTCGTCGTTGTCGCACCGCTCTACCCATCGGCGGGCGGGGCGGTTCCGGCCGCCGCGATCCGCACCCACGGGCTCTGCCGGGCGTTCACGAGCCTCGGCTACCGGGTCGACGTCGTGTGTGGGATGCCGCTCGGGGAGTCCCCCGTCGAGACCGACGGCGTCGACGTGCATGCGATCGGCTGGCTCGACCCAGACGGTGTCGTCGAGCGCCTTTCGCGAGGTCGCTACTCGGCTGCCGGGGGGCAGCCCGTGCCCGGGAGAGCGCTCGTCTCGCGGATGATCCCGCCCGACCGGTACGTGAGCTGGATCCCGGGCGCGACCCGACGCGCGCGGGCGCTCGGCGGTCGCGCGAGCCTGGTCTTCAGCACCAGCGCGAAGTCGGCGCACGTTGCTGGTTACCTCGTCGCGACCGACCGGTGGATCGCGGATCTCAACGACCCCTGGGTCGATAACCCGCACATGCCGGTCGGGCCTGTCGCCGATGCCGTGCACCGTCGGCTGGAGCGGACGACGCTGGGTCGCGCGAGCCACATCACCGCGGTGACTCCGCCGCTGCGGGACGAGCTCGCTCGTCGATTCGGCGAGGGTCGGGTCAGCACCCTCTTCAGCGGCTTCGACCCGGGGCCGCCGTCGCCCGGGGATGTCGAGGCGACCCCGACGGTGCTCTATGCCGGCACGCTCTACGAGCAGCTCGATCTCACCCCGCTGTTCGCAGGCGTGGCTGCTGCGAGAGCCGCCGGACACCTCGCCCCGGGGCAGCTTCGCTTCCGCTTCGTCGGCCGTCTCAACGAGCGGGTTCAGATCGAGGCCGAGAGCCGCGGGGTGGGGGAGTTCTTCCACGCCCAGCCATCGATACCCCGGGCCGCCGTGCTCCGTGAGCTCGGCGCCGCGACCGCGCTTCTCCTGCCGCTGTACGCCGACGATCCGTACTCGCTGCCGATGAAGTTCTTCGAATACCTCGGCGCCGGCCGGCCGATCGTCGCGCTCGGCCCCGCCGATCGTTACGCCGGCCGTCTCGTCGCGGAGCGGGGGTTCGGTGTCGTCGCCGCGACGCCGGCCGACGTCGCGGCACTGATCGCCCGTCTCGTCTCAGGCGAAGCGCTCCCCCACGCAACCCCGAAGAGCGCAGCCGAGTTCACGTGGTCGGCGACCGCGTCGACGCTCAGGAGGATCCTCGAGAAGGTCTGAGGGTGCTGCGGAGGAGTGCGGCCAGTCGGTCCATCTCGACCCGCACGTCGCGGGTCGCCGCGGTGCGGGCGAGAGCGCTCGCTGCGAGCGCTCTCGCCCGGTCGCTGCGCTCGAGCAGCTCCCCGAGCGCAGCGGCGACGGCGCCGGGCTCGATCGGCACGACGAGCGCGTCCCGATCGCGATCGAGCTCGTGGTCGACCCAGGGAAGGTCGGAGAGAACAACGGGAGTGCCGCACGCCATCGCCTCCCAGACCGTTCGGGGCGATGCGTCCGACGAGGGGATCGACACGCAGGCGTCCGCCGCACGCAGATACTCCGGCATCTGCTCATACGGCACATGGCCGACGACGTGCACGCGATCACGGTGCCTGACCGTGGAGAGGTCCGGCTCGGTTTCGTAGAGCGAGAGCAACACGAGCCCGACGTCGGGGAGCCGATCAGCCAGCAGGTCGAACGCGGTGAGAACGACGTCCGGGTTGTAGATCGGGAGCAGCGAGCGCGGGCTGAGAACGAGCCGAGTGTCGGGAAGGCCGAGCAGGCGCCGAGCCTCACCCCGGTCGGCGATGGGCGAGAACCGGGTGAGGTCGACCCCCCAGGTCACATGGGCGACCTTCGCACGGTCGGCGCCGAGCGCGATCATCGCCTCGCAGAGGTCGAGCGAGTCACCCGTCGCGAGCGCGGAGCGCCGCAACGCAATCCGGTTCGCGAGTCGCTGGATTCGGCTCGCACGGAGCACGTCGGAGCCCCACGCCACCGAGGCGAGCGGCCGGGCGCCCGCGATCGCCGCGAACGCGCCGTAGCCGCAGAGCCAGTGGGCCTGCACGACGTCCGGCCGGTGCTTGGCGAGCAGTCGCCGGATCGCCCTGATCTGCGAGAGGACGCCGGCCGGGGTGCTCCCCGAGGCGAACGGGAGCTCCTCGACCTCGATCGTCGGCAGAGTCTCGGGTGTCGCTCCGTATCCGGGGCGCCGCATTCCCGCGAGGATCACCTCGAACCCGCGAAGCGAAAGCTGGTTCGCCATGTGAGCGACGTGGATGTGGTTGATCTGCCCGAGCATGAGCAGGCGGGGCGTCGGGTCGGGCACGGCTCGAGTCTATGCGGCGCCCGGCTCGGTTATCGTGGCCGCCGATGCGGCCTCGAGGCCATCACGTGACGCTCTGCTACCACGCGGTCTCGGAGGCCTGGAACGACCCGCTCGCCGTCTCGCCGGACGTGTTCGCCTGGCAGGTTCGCTCCCTGCTGCGCCGCGGGCTCCGCGCGGTCGACACTGCCGGGGTGCTGGCGGGGGAGCGGGGGACGTTCCATGTGACGTTCGACGACGCCTACGCGGGGATCCGGCCCGCGCTCGAGCTGCTGGCCTCGCTCCGGGTGCCGGCGACGGTCTTCGCCTGCTCGGCGCTCGCGGAGGCAGGCGATCCACTCGTGCTTGCCGAGCTTGCCGGGCGGGCCGACGGTCACGAGGACGAGCTCGTGACGATGGGGTGGGACGAGCTCGCCGCAGTCGCCGAGGGCCCGGTCGAGATCGGCTCTCACACGGTGACGCACGCGCACCTGCCGGCGCTCGCCGACGCCGAGCTCGAGCGCGAGCTGCGCGGATCGCGCGAGCGGATCGAGAGCGCGCTCGGTCGACCGTGCCGGCTCGTCGCGTACCCGTTCGGCGAGCACGACGCGAGGGTGCGCTCGGCGGCACGGGCTGCCGGCTACTCGGCCGGGTTCGGCCTGGGCCGGCGGCGCGGCGAGCGCGGCGCCTTCGCGCTCCCGCGCGTCGACGTGTATCGCGGCACTGGCTCCCTGCGATTCCGGACCCGAACCTCGTCGCTCGACGCGCCGGCTCGAACGGCCGGCGCTCTCGTCCGCCGTGTGCGGAGAGGCCGCTGAGTGCTCGTCGTCGAGGCGCCCCGCTCGCGTGAGCCCGAACGAACCTATGCGCTCGACCTGGTGCTCGGGCACCTCCTCGGGCTCGAGCACTCCCCGAGGTTCACGGAACGCACGGACTGGTGCATCCGCGTCGCCGGCTCGGACGAGGAGCTCGTACTGCCCGATGCGCTGCTCGGGATCCCCGACGAGGAATGGTTAACACCGGCGAGCCTGCCGCAATCGATCACCCCCGGCGGGCCGCCGCTCGTCTTTTCCGGCACGACGTCTGCCGGCACGCTCTGCGACCCGTTCGCGACCGTGTTCTTCCTGCTCACGCGCTACGAGGAGCGTGCGCTGCGGCTCGCCGACGCCCTGGGGCGATTCCCGGCGGGGTGTTCGCTCGTCGTCCGCGCCGGGCTCGGCGACCGGCCGCTCGCCGACGAGTGCGCCGAGTGGTTGTGGGAGCAGCTGGTCGAGCGCTGGCCGAGGCTCGAACGGCGGCGCGGCGAGCTCACCGTGGCGCTCACCCATGACGTCGACTGGGTCAGCACCGTCCGCCAGCCGTTGCCGCGCGTCGTTCGGCTCGTCGGCGGTGACGCTCTCAGGCGGCGCGATCCACTGCTCGCGGCGCGGCGGGCGCGAGCTGCGCTCAGGGTGCGGCTCGGTCGTCGCGACGTCCGCGACCCGGCGGACACGTTCGAGCTCCTGATGCGGACGAGCGAGGAGGTCGGCTTGCGGAGCGCGTTCTTCTTCATCGCCCCAACCCCGGGCGCGGCGCCGTTTCACAACGAGGGTTACGACCTCGCACGACCCGACGTCCGCCGGCTGCTGCGCGAGATCCACGATCGCGGCCACGAGCTCGGCCTGCACGGCGCCTTCTCGACGCATACGAGCGCCGCGTCGCTGCGCACCCAGCTCGCCACGCTCGTCGCCGCCGCTCGAGCCGAAGGGGTGGAGCAGGAGGCGTGGGGCGGGCGCCAGCACTTCCTCCAGTTCGAGGCGCCGACGACGTGGGCCTGCTGGGAGGAGGCAGGGCTCGCCTACGACTCCTCGCTCGCGTTCGCCGAGGCGCCGGGGTTCCGGTGCGGCACGACCCGCCCGTTCCCGGTCTTCGATCTCGACGCCCGCCGCCAGCTGCGGCTCGTCGAACAGCCGCTGATCGCGATGGAGGGGTCGTTCCTCGACCCGCAATACCTTGGGCTTCCTCCCGACGAGGCGGCCGCCCGAATGCTCGAGCTCGCGCGAATGTGCAAGCGCTACGGCGGCAGGTTCACGCTCCTCTGGCACAACACGGCGCTCGTCCGCGCCGCCGATCGGTCGCTCTACCGCGACCTCGTCCGTTCCCTGGCGTCGTTGTGAGGCGTCAGGCGGCTGGGTGGGCGCGCCAGTGCTCGATCACGTCCGTGAGGATCTCGTCGAGCGACCGGGTCGGCTCCCAGCCGATCGCGTCGCGGATCTTGTCGATCGCGGGCACGCGGTGCAGCATGTCGTCGATGCCCGTCCCGTAGACCTTGTCGTAGGGGACGTAGGCGATCTCGGAGCTCGAGCCGGCGAGCTCGAGCACCCGCCTGGCGAGGGCGCCGATCGAGATGTGGTTGCGCGAGCCGACGTTGTATATCTCTCCCGTCGTCGCGCCGGACTCCATCAGGCCCTTGAGCCCGCGGATCGTGTCCTGGACGTGACAGAACGTACGGGTCTGCGTCCCGTCGCCGTGGATCTCGAGCGGTGTGCCGGCGACCGCGGCCTGGGCAAAGCGCGCGACCACCATCCCGTACTGGCCGCTCTGGCGGGGGCCGACCGTGTTGAACAGTCGCGCGACGACGAAGTCGAGGCCGCGCTCCTGGCGATAGGCGAGCGCGAGGTATTCGTCCATCGCCTTCGAGTCGGCGTAGAGCCAGCGCTTCTGGGTCGTCGGCCCGTACACCCGGCGCGCGTCCTCGTGAAGCGGCTCCTGGCTGCGATGGTCGCCGTAGACCTCGGAGGTCGAGGCGACGAGCACGCGCTTCCCGAACCTCGCGCAGTGGTCGAGCACGATCTCGGAGCCCTCGAGGTTCGTGACGATCGTGTGGACGGGCTGCTCGACGATGAGGCGCGGGCCGACTGCGGCGGCCAGGTGGTAGACGACGTCGACCTTGTTGACCAGCTCGTTCACGACCGTGCGGGAGAGCACCGTGTCGACGACGAGGTGGTAGCGGGCGTCGTCTCGGAGCGCGGCGACGTTCCCCATCGAGCCCGTCGAGAGGTCGTCGAGCGCCCAGACCTCGTGGCCGTCGGCAAGCAGAAGCTCGGAGAGATGCGAGCCGATGAATCCTGCGCCGCCGGTGACGAGTACCTTCACGAGCGTGGAAGGCTACAGATCAGGGGCGATGCTGACGAAATCACCTAAGGTGAGGAGAGGCTCGTCCGGTAGGATCAGTCTCACCTCGATCGTTTGCGGAGCGAAAGGAGTGTCGAGGCCAGGTGTTCGAGCGATTCACTGAACGAGCTCGGCAGGTCGTTGTTCTTGCGCAAGACGAGGCTCGTGCGCTCAAGCACAACTACATCGGCACCGAGCACATCCTGCTCGGCCTTCTCCGCGAGGAGGAAGGTCTCGCTGCACGCGTGCTCGAGTCGCTCGACATCACGGTGGAGGAGGTGCGGGCGCAGGTCGCGCGCATCGTCGGCCAGGGTGACGAGGTCACGACCGGCCAGATCCCGTTCACGCCGCGCGCTAAGAAGGTGCTCGAGCTCGCGCTGCGCGAGGCGCTCTCGCTCGGCCACAACTACATCGGCACCGAGCACATCCTCCTCGGGCTCGTCCGCGAGAACGAGGGCGTCGCTGCGCGTATCCTCCTCGATTTCGACGCCGACGCGGAGAAGATCCGCAACGAGATCATCCGGATGCTCTCGGGCCCCGGGCGCAGGCAGTCCGGCCAGGGCGCTCCACCTCCGGGCGAGAAAGCAAAGAGCTCGAAGCTGCTCGACCAGTTCGGCCGCAACCTGACGAAGGCGGCGACCGAGGGCAAGCTCGACCCGGTGGTCGGGCGCCAGACCGAGATCGAACGCGTGATGCAGATCCTTTCGCGCCGCCAGAAGAACAACCCGGTGCTGATCGGCGAGCCGGGCGTCGGCAAGACCGCCGTCGTCGAAGGGCTCGCCTCGCGGATCGCCTCCAACCAGGTTCCCGAGCTCCTCAAGAACAAGCAGATCTACACGCTCGACCTCGCTGCCCTCGTCGCCGGCTCGAAGTACCGCGGTGAGTTCGAGGAGCGGCTGAAGAAGGTGATGAAGGAGATCACCCAGCGCGGCGACATCATCCTGTTCATCGACGAGCTCCACAACCTCGTCGGCGCCGGCGCCGCCGAGGGCGCGATCGACGCGGCCTCGATCCTCAAGCCCGCGCTCGCCCGCGGCGAGCTGCAGACGATCGGCGCGACCACGCTCGACGAGTACCGCAAGTACCTCGAACGCGACGCAGCGCTCGAGCGTCGCTTCCAGCAGGTGCGGGTCGAGGAGCCGTCGATCGACGAGACGGTGCAGATCCTTCGTGGCCTGCGCGACCGCTACGAGGCGCATCATCGCGTGAAGATCTCCGACGACGCGCTGCGCGCGTCCGCGGTGCTCGCCGACCGCTACATCCAGGACAGGCACCTGCCGGACAAGGCGATCGACCTGATCGACGAGGCCGGCTCCCGCGTCCGGATCCGGACGATGGCGGCGCCGCCGCGGTACCGCGAGCTCGAGGAAGAGATCGAGCGGGTGCGCTCCGAGAAGGAGGCGTCGATCGAGGCGCAGGAGTTCGAGAAGGCTGCGTCTCTCCGTGACAAGGAGCGCAAGCTGACGCAGAAGAAGAAGGAGCTCGAGGAGAGCTGGCGGAACGAGGCCGACGAGGAGCAGCCCGAGATCGGCGAGGACGAGATCGCCGACATCGTCTCGATGTGGACGGGGATCCCGGTCTTCAAGCTCACCGAGGCGGAGTCGCAGAAGCTCATGCGCATGGAGGAGGAGCTCCACAAGCGGGTGATCGGGCAGGAGGCGGCGATCGTCGCTGTCTCCAAGGCGATCCGTCGCGCGCGTGCCGGGATCAAGGACCCGAAGCGCCCGACCGGCTCGTTCATCTTCCTCGGCCCCTCGGGTGTCGGCAAGACAGAGCTCGCGCGCACGCTCGCCGAGTTCCTCTTCGGTGACGAGGAAGCGATGATCCAGGTCGACATGTCGGAGTTCATGGAGAAGCACTCCGTGTCCCGGCTCGTCGGCTCGCCCCCCGGCTATGTCGGATACGACGAGGGCGGTCAGCTCACCGAGGCGGTGCGCCGCAAGCCGTACTCCGTCCTGCTCCTCGACGAGGTCGAGAAGGCCCACCCCGACGTCTTCAACATCCTCCTGCAGATCCTCGAGGACGGGAAGCTGACCGACGCGCAGGGTCGCAAGGTCGACTTCCGGAACACGATCGTGATCATGACGTCGAACATCGGCGCCGCCCAGATCTCGAAGAATCAGTCGCTCGGCTTCACAGTCGGAGACGAGACCGGGCTCAGCTACGACGATATGAAGGGTCGCGTGATGGGCGAGCTGCGCAAGGTCTTCCGGCCTGAGCTGCTCAACCGGATCGACGAGATCATCGTCTTCCACAAGCTCGAGAAGCACGAGATCCTCCAGATCGTCGACCTGCTGATGAAGCGGCTCCGCGACCAGATGTCGATCCACGGAGCGACGATCGAGCTCTCCGACGCGGCCAAAGAGCTGCTAGTCGAGGAGGGTTACGACCCGGCGATGGGCGCCAGGCCGCTACGCCGCGCGATCCAGCGCCTGATCGAGGATCCGCTTGCGGACTTCGTTCTCGGACGCGAGCTCTCCGAGGGCTCGACGATTGTCGTCGACATGCGCGAGAACCCGGGCCCGGACGACCCGAAGGTCGAGATGCGCGTGCTCGAGGGCGCGCCTCGGCCGCCCGAGCCGGTGACGGTGCCGGCCGACGAGCCGGCGCTCGACCCGGACGCCCCGTCCGGCGAGAACGGGCTGCTCTAGCACGCCCGGCCGAGGAGCTCGGGCAACGGTGAGCACGGAGATCCGGCATGCGCAGCCCGCCGACTACGGTCGGGTGATCGGCCGCGTCAACGCGTGGTGGGGCGGGCGCGAGATGGCGCCGATGCTGCCGAAGCTCTTCTTCGTCCACTTCGAGGGGACGAGCTTCGTCGTCGACGACGACAGCGGCCAGCTCGCTGGGTTCCTGATCGGCTTTCTCTCGCAGACGGACGCCGAGGAGGCCTACATCCACTTCGTCGGTGTCTCGCCCGAGCATCGTGGCGAAGGCGTTGGCCGGAAGCTCTACGAGCGGTTCTTCGACGAGGCGCGTGCGCATGGGCGAACGCGTGTGAGGTCGGTGACATCGCCTGGGAACACCGACTCCGTCGCCTTCCACGAGGCGATGGGCTTCGAGGTCGAGCGGATCGCCGAGGACTACGACGGTCCGGGCGAGGACCGCGTTCTGTTCGTGAAGATGCTCGTCTGAGCTCCGGTACCGTAGGCGGCCGCCGTGCCCGACCCGTTCGTCTCGTCCGTCAAACGCCGCCCTCGCCGACTCCGTCGTGTCCTGGTCTGGCTTGCCGTCGTCGCGGTCGTCCTCGGGCTCCCTGCGCTCGCGCTCGGCGCGGTGTGGCTCGTCGACCGGGACGCGATCCCGCCGCGCACGAGCATCGACGGGGTAGACGTCAGCGGCGCCTCTAGAGAGGACGCGGCGTCACAGCTCGGCCGCGACGTCAAGCGACCAATCCGGCTCGTCGGCCCGAGCGGCGTCGCGTTCACGACCGGTCGCGCGCTCCGCGCAGCTCCCTTGAAGGAGGAGGCGCTCACCCAGGCATTCGACGTCAGTCTTCTCGGTCGCGCGCTCCGTCACCTCGGGCTCGGTGGGAGACGCACGATCCCGCTCGAGTACGAGCTCGGGCCGGTCAGGCTCGCAGAGCTTGCGAACAGGCTCGACCAGCGTTTTGCGGAGGCGCCGCTCAACGCCGATCTGAAGCTCGTCGGGACCCGAGTCGAGGTCGTTCCGGCGGCACCCGGGACCGGTGTCGACCGCAAGGCGCTGCGGAAGGCGCTGCGCACGCTTCCTCGCGAGGTCGGGCTGAAGGTGGTCGAGGCACGCCCCGCGGTGTCGTCGCTCGCCGCCGAGCGAGCTCGGGCCCGCGTCGAGCGGCTGCTCGACGGCCCGCGGCTCGTGCGGTACCACGGCGTCACGGCGACGGTGTCTCCGAAGCGGCTGGCGAGCCTGCTCGAGACCGAGCCCGAGCCGAACGAGCTCCGCCTCACGCTCGACCCCGACGGGCTCGCGGCGGCGCTCCGGCCGAGCCTCGGCCGGTTCGAGCGTGCCGCGCGCGACGCGGAGTTCATCCCCGCCGGCAAGCGAGTGCGCCTCCGTCCCTCGGGCGCGGGTGAGGCCCTCGACGGCGAGCGAATCGGGGCCTCGCTGCTGAAGAACCTCTCGACTCGAGCCCACTTCGCTCGGTTCACGACGCAGCGGCCGAAGCTGACGACGGAGCAGGCGCAGAAGCTCGGGATCAAGGAGCTCATCTCCGAGTTCACGACCTATCACCCGTGCTGTGCGAACCGCGTGCTCAACATCCACCGGGCCGCCGAGATCATGGACGGCACGATCGTGCTGCCCGGGAAGACGTTCTCGCTGAACGAGGTGCTTGGCAAGCGGACCGAGGCGCGCGGCTTCCATCTCGCGCCGCAGATCTTCAACGGCCGGCTTACGGACGCTGTCGGGGGAGGGGTCAGCCAGATCGCGACGACGACGTACAACGCCGCGTTCTTCGCCGGCGTCAAGCTCATCGCGCATCAGCCGCACCAGTTCTACATCTCGCGGTACCCGATGGGCCGCGAGGCGACGGTGTCGTGGGGTGGGCCGGAGCTCATCTGGCGCAACGACTGGCCCGCGGCGATTCTCGTCGACACGTCGTACACCGACACGTCGATCACCGTCCGCTTCTACTCCTCGCGGCTCGGCCGCAGGGTGACGACGACGACCGGCGAGCCGTACGCCTACGTGCCGGCGAAGACGATCACGATCATGAGCTCGTCGCTGGCCCCGGGCGAGCGCCACGTGGTTCAGGAAGCTGGACCGGCGGGGTTCACGGTTCGCTACACGCGAAAGGTGTTCAAGAACGGGAAGGTGCGCCGGAACGAGCAGTTCCTGTGGCGCTACGACCCCGAGAACGCGATCATCGAGGTCGGCCCGCCCCGCCGGAACACACCGCCGCCGCCGCCACCACCGTCGCCCTCACCCGCCTCGCCACCGGCCCCGGCTCCGTCGCCCGCGCCGACGCCTCCACCGGCGCCGACGCCCCCACCGAGCGGCTAGGCGCCAGGTCCGTTTTCGTGGCGGACAACTATCCGTCCGACCCTCCCGCTACCCTCGGGTGATGGCCAAGGTCGTCGTTCAGTTCAGTTGCTCCGAGTGCGGTACGACGACGGGTCGTTGGCTTGGCAAGTGCCCGGGCTGTGGTGCGTTCGGGACGCTCGTCGAGGAGCTTCACGGTCGCGAGACGCCGTCGGTGGCAGCGGCCCGCTCGGCGACTCCGACCAGGCTCGCAGACGTCGCCGCCGATGAGGCGTCGCGGCTCACGACCGGGGTTCCCGAGCTCGACCGCGTGCTCGGTGGTGGGCTCGTTCCTGCCTCGCTCGTGCTCGTAGGGGGCGAGCCGGGCGTCGGCAAGTCGACGCTGCTGCTCTCGTCGCTCGGCGCGATGGCGCGCGCCGGTCGGCGGGCGCTCCTCGTCACCGGCGAAGAGTCGGTCGCCCAGGTCAAGCTGCGTGCCGACCGGCTCGGCGGGGCCGACGACGTCTCGATCCTCGCCGAGACCGAGCTCGACATCGTCAGTGCGACGCTGACCGAGCAGCGACCCGACGTGTGCGTGATCGACTCTGTCCAGACGCTCTACGCCTCGGAGCTCGGCTCGGCGCCGGGGTCGGTCGCGCAGGTGCGGGAGGCGGCGGGGCGGATGCTGCGAGTCGCGAAGGAGGCGGGTGTCGCGACGATCCTCGTCGGGCACGTGACCAAGGACGGGTCGGTCGCGGGCCCGCGGGTACTCGAGCATCTCGTCGACTGCGTCCTCCAGTTCGAGGGCGACCGGCACCACGAGCATCGCGTGCTTCGCGCGGTCAAGAACCGCTTTGGCTCGACGAACGAGCTCGGCGTGTTCGAAATGACGGCGACCGGGCTCGTCGGCGTCCCGGATCCGAGCGCGCTGTTCGGGCGGTCGGCGAGCGGCGAGATCGGCGCAGCCGTGGCGAGCGCGCTCGAGGGAACGAGGCCGATCCTGCTCGAGATCCAGGCGCTCGTCTCGCGCACCGACCTCGCGATGCCGCGTCGCGTCGGGACGGGGGTCGACCCGAAGCGGCTGGCGATGATCGTTGCGGTCCTTTCGCGTCACGCAGGCCTCGGGCTTGGTGCGGCCGACGTGTTCGTCAACGTCGCCGGGGGCGTGCGCATCGACGAGCCTGGCGCCGACCTCGCGGTGGCGCTTGCGATCGCGTCGGCCGCGCGAGGCACTCCCGTGCGCGACGGGTTCGCGGCGATCGGCGAGATCGGGCTCACGGGCCGCCTGCGTCAGGCGGCGCAGATGGAGCGGCGGCTCGGGGAGTGTGCGAAGCTGGGGATCGTCGGCGTCGTTGCGCCGGACGGCGTCAAGACGTCCGCGCGATCGGGGCCGCGGATCGTGCGCGCCGAGACCGTGAGGCAGGCGCTCGCGGCCGCGCTCGTCCCGCCGACCGGCAGCTCGGAGACCGAGGAGGCCGTGTGATGATCCGTTCCAAAAGGGGCAGGAATCCCGCTGAGAGTTGCGCTAGAATGTGTCCCTACGCCGGCGGATCTTCCTGAGCCGGCGCTTTTCGTGAGTCAGGCTCGGGACGGGAGGAATACCGCGTGTTCGATGTCGGCGACAAGGTCGTTTATCCCCATCACGGCGCTGGAACGGTCGTGAGCAAGGACGTCAAGATCGTCCTGGGGCAGGAGCGGGAGTACTTGACGATCAAGATCCTGCACAACGACATGACCGTCAATGTCCCAACGGACAACGCCGAGAAGGTCGGCCTTCGTTGGGTCATCGACCAGGAGATGGTCGAGGTCGTGAACAAGGTCCTGCTCGGTGGCTCGACCGAGATGCCGAAGAACTGGAACCGTCGCTTCAAGCACAACCGCGACAAGATGAAGACGGGCGACATCCTCGAGCTTGCCGAGGTCGTCCGCAACCTTGCGCTCCGAGATCACGAGAAGGGCCTCTCGACCGGCGAGAAGCAGATGTACGTCAAGGCGAAGAAGATCCTCGCGTCAGAGCTGATGTACGCGAAGGACCTCTCCGAGGACGACGCGCACGCCTGGCTCGAGGAAGTGCTCGCGAACCCGGCCAAGGGCAAGAAAGCGAAGCCAAAGGCCGCAGCGACCGCCTAGACGTGGCCGCGTCGACGTGGGCTGTCCTCGTCGCCGCCGGTGCCGGCACGCGCCTCGGTTTCGACCAGCCGAAGGCGTTTGCCCCCCTCGGGGGGCGCCCGCTCCTCGCCGAGAGCCTCGAGCGGCTCGACCTGTCCGACTGGATCGACGCGATCGTCGTCGTTGCCCCGCCGGGGTGGGAGGAACCGACCATCCTCCTCGCCGAGGAGCTCGTGGTTTCGAAGGTGGCTGCCGTGGTTCCCGGTGGCGAGTCCCGTGCCCACTCGGTCGCGGCCGGCCTTGCAGAGGTGCCGTCCGAGGCGCTTGTCGTCGTCGTGCACGATGCGGCTCGTCCGCTCCTCGACGACGCCGTCCTCGGACGCGTTCTCGGAGCCCTCTCGGAGAGCGTCGACGGGGCGATTCCGGCGATGGCGGTCGCCGACACGGTCAAGCGGGTCGACCGTGGGCGCGTGGTCGAAACGGTCGACCGGGCGTCGCTCGTCACGGTGCAGACACCGCAGGCGTTTGTCGCCGAGCGGCTTCGCGCCGCGTATCGGGGAGATCTGGCCGACGTCACCGACTGCGCCGCGCTCGTCGAGCGCGCGGGCGGGTCGATCGCCGTGGTCGAAGGTGGCGTCGCGTTGGCGAAGGTCACGACCGCCGAAGATCTGGCGCGCATCGAAGCGGCGCTGTGACCACGGGCCTTCGCATCGGTCTCGGCGTCGACGCGCACGCGTTCGGCGACGGCTTGCCGCTCGTGCTCGGTGGCGTGCGGATCGACCATCCGCGCGGGCTCGTGGGGCACTCCGACGGTGACGTGATCGCGCACGCGCTGACAGACGCGATCCTCGGCGCTGCAGGGCTCGCAGACATCGGGGCGCTGTTCCCGTCAGACGACGAGCGCTTTCGCGGCGCCGACTCGCTCGAGCTGCTCGCGGAGGCCTACCGGCAGGTTCGGGCGACCGGGGTGGAGCTCGTCAATGCGGACGTCGTCCTGATCGGACAGGAGCCGAAGCTCGCGCCCGTTCGTGAGGAGATGCGGCGTCGGCTGGCTGCGGCGATCGGGTGCCACTCCGACCAGGTCAACGTGCGCGCGACCACGACCGATCGGCTCGGATTCACAGGGCGTGAGGAAGGGCTCGCCGCCGAGGCGGTCGCGCTAGTGCGCACGGGTCTCCCTGTCGGTTGAGAGGGGTTGCGATCCGACCGGCTTGTGCTGTATGTTGCAAGAAGGAAGCACCCTTCGAATACCGAGGAGGGGACGTCGTGGAGGAAAGTCCACCGGACTGAGAACCGAGCGCACCTGTGTGGTGGGTGCGCAGGTCGCGACCTCCGGCCCGCGATCACGACTGATCGTCTCGAAGACGTCAGGGTGGCGTCATGCTAGGCGGATGCCACGGCGACTTCCACGGAGCCCTTGAGGGGTGCGTCGGCCGGGAACAAGGACGCACCCCTCGGTCTCCTGCCGTCCCGTCGGGGGTTCAAGCGGTCTCTGCTCGGGTCGATTACCGTCCTGACCCCCGCGTTCCGTAGGAGTACTCCGTGTCGAACCAGTACGACCTCGTCGTGATCGGATCCGGCCCCGCCGGGCAGCGCGCCGCGGTCCAGGCCGCGAAGCTCGGCAAGCGTGTCGCGATCGTCGAGAAGGGACGCCGTCTCGGCGGCGTCTGCGTGAACTCGGGGACGATCCCCTCCAAGACCCTGCGCGAGGCGGTTGTCTATCTCACGGGGCACAACCAGCGGTCGGTGTACGGTCAGAGCTACCGACTCAAGTCGGAGCTGACGATGGCTGACCTCCTCTGGCGTGCGCAGAACGTCGTCAACGCCGAGGTCGACGTGATCGAGGATCAGCTGCGCCGGAACCACGTCGAGCTCGTCTGCGGCGTCGCAACGTTCTCCGGGCCTCGTGAGGTCTCGGTCGTCGAGCTTGACGGCGTCGAGCGCCGGCTCGAGACCGGTGCGACCGTGATCGCCGTCGGCACCTCTCCCAGCCATCCGCACGACGTCAACTTCGACGGCCAGACGATCCTCGACTCGGACCAGATCCTCGATCTGAAGCAGATCCCGAGCACGATGGTCGTCGTCGGCGCCGGCGTCATCGGGATCGAGTACGCCTCGATGTTCGCGGCGCTGCGCACCAAGGTCACCGTCGTCGAGAAGCGCGCCCGGCTGCTCGAGTTCTGCGATGCGGAGATCGTCGAAGCCCTCCAGTACCACCTGCGCGAGCTCGGCGTCCAGTTTCGGTTTGGTGAGTCGGTCGAGTCGGTCGAGACGGGTGACGGCGCGACGGTCACGCATCTCGCGAGCGGCAAGCGGATCGTCGCCGACACCGTTCTCTACTCGGCAGGGCGAATCGGCTCGACGTTCGAGCTCGGGCTCGACGCGATCGGTGTCGAGCACGACGACCGCGGTCGGATCAAGGTCGACGAGCACTTCCAAACCGCCTGCGAGGGCGTCTACGCCGTTGGCGACGTAATCGGCTTCCCGAGCCTCGCCGCGACCTCAGCGGAACAGGGCCGGCTTGCCGCGTGTCACGCGCTCGGCCACCCGGGTCACTCGATGAACGGCCTGTTGCCGGTGGGGATCTACACGATCCCGGAGATCAGCTACGTCGGTCGAAACGAGGAGGAGCTGACGGCCGCAGCGATCCCCTACGAGGTCGGGATCGCCCGCTATCGCGAGCTTGCGCGTGGGCAGATCGTCGGCGACCACCACGGCATGCTCAAGCTGCTCGCCTCACCGGAGGACGGGCGGATTCTCGGGGTGCATGTCTTCGGCACGAGCGCGACCGAGCTGGTTCATATCGGGCAGGCGGTGATGGGGAACGGCGGCGGGCTCGACTTCCTCGTCGACTCGGTCTTCAACTACCCGACGTTCGCCGAGTCGTACAAGGTCGCCGCGCTCGACGCGACCAACAAGCTGCGGACGCTCGCTCGCGTCGCCGGCTAGCGCTCACGCCGGCGGCCGCGCATCCGGCAGCGTGAAGGTGACGCAGGCGCCGCCGCTGGTACGGTGCTCGGCCCAGATCCTGCCGCCGTGAGCCTCGACGAGGCCGCGCGCGATCGCGAGGCCGAGGCCCGCGCCCGGGGTCGTCCGGGCGCGATCCCCGCGCCAGAACCGGTCGAACATGCGGCCGGTTGCCTCGGGCTCCAACCCTTCTCCGGTGTCCTCGACCGAGATTCTCACCTCGCCGGGTGCCTCGCGCTGGACGCGCACCGCGACGGTTCCGTCCGACGGGGTGTGGCGCAGTGCGTTCGTGAGGAGGTTCAGCAGCACCCGCTCGACCTTGTCAGGGGCGAACCGTGCGACCGCACTCGCGTCGACCGTCGAGTCGAGCCCGACGCCGCGGCGGGCCGCGTCAGCCTGGACGCCGCGCAAGCAGGCGGCGACGACGCCGTCGAGCGTCGCCTCGTGGAGCTCCAGGGTCAACTCCCCGGCGTCGATCCGGGCAAGCTCGAAGAGGTCATCCACGAGCATCGACAGCACACTGACCTGCTCCTGCAACACGGGGAAGGTCGGGCCGGGCTCGATCAGTCCGTCCTCGAGCGCTTCGAGCATCGCACGCATGTTTGCGAGCGGCGTTCGGAGATCGTGGCTCGCCCAGGCGACGAGCTCGCGTCTCGCGTCGAAGAGCCGCTCGATGCTATCGGCCATCTCGTTGAACGAGCTCGCGAGCTGGGAGACCTCCGTCGGGCCGGACTCCGAGGCGCGCACGGTCAGGTCGCCCTCAGCGAGCTTCACCGACGCATGACGCAACCCGTCGACCGAGCGGACGATCGACCGCGTCAGCGCGAGCCCGGCGACGACGGCGACCGCCGCCGACGCGGCCGAGACGGCAAGGATCTTCACGTCGTCGCCCATGTGGAAGGCGACCCAGCCGGAGAGAAGCACCGAGGTCAGCGGGAGGCAGACCGAGAGCACGGCGAGTCCGACGAGCTGCAGTCGCAGGCTCGGAAGCGTCCGCAGCAGGAGCATCGCGACGAGCCCGACCGCGAGCGTCGCCGCCGCGATGACGGCCGCCGTCACAACCATCGAGGCGACGATCACGGCACCAGCCTGTACCCGACGCCCCACACGGTTTGCAAGTGCGCGGGCTGCGACGGATCGGCCTCGATCTTCTCGCGGAGGCGCCGCACGTGCACCGTGACGGTGCCCGTGTCGAGGGCGGCCTCGTATCCCCACACGCGGCTCATGAGCTGGTCGCGACCGAACACCCGCCGCGGGTGGCTGGCGAGAAACCAGAGAAGGTCGAACTCCTTCGCGGTGAGCTTGATCTCCATGCCGCTCTTCGTCGCCTCGCGTGTCGCCGCATTGAGCTCGACGTCTCCGAACGAAAGCCGCTCCGCCCCGATCGAGCTGTTGCGCGACCGGCGAAGAACGGTGCGGACACGCGCGGCCAGCTCGCGCGGCGAGAACGGCTTCGTCACGTAGTCGTCCGCACCGAGCTCCAGCCCGACGATGCGATCTGCTTCCTCGCCGCGAGCGGTGAGCAGGATCACGGGTAGCTCCGAGCGTCCGCGAATCCAGCGGCAGAGCTCGAGCCCGTCGGTACCGGGCAGCATCACGTCGAGCACGACGAGGTCGGGGCTTTGCCGTTCGAGGAGCCGGCGCGCCGTGTCGCCGCGATCCGCCTCGAGCGTCAGGTAGCCCTCCCGCTTCAGGTAGCGCACGACCACCTCGCGCACGATTGGCTCATCGTCGACCACGAGCACGGTTGCCATTGGGCTCAGTGTGGCCGCTGGTTCCTTACGGGCGTCTGAACTCGTCACGTGAGCCCTCGCGCCGCTCAGGTTGGGAGCGCGACGATTCCGTTGGCAACGACGACGAGCCCGTCGCGCTCCAGCGAGTCGACCGCCTCACCGTCGAGCTCCCCGAGCGGGCGCGACCGCTCGGCGACCTGCCTGAGCGCCCCCGCCCGACGCTGGCGAAACGAGCCCTCGAAGCGCGACTGCTTGCGCACCGGCTCGTCGCGCGTTCCCTGCGAGGGGCAGCTGTCGGCAAGCGGGCAGAGCCTGCAACGGGGCACGCGGGCGAGGCAGATCGTCGCGCCGAGATCCATCAACGCCTGTCCGGCGGCGCCGCCGAACCTGACACCGGTCCGGCGCTCGATACGCTCGACGTTCACATCCCTCGGCAGCACGTCGTCGCCGAAGGCGAAGTTCCGTACCGCCGCTGCCGTGTACGTCCCGACACCCGGGAGCTGCGTGAGGTCTGCCGGCCAACCGCTCACGGCGATCGTCTGGGCCGCTCGGTGGAGCGCCAGCGCTCGACGGTTGTAGCCGAGCCCCTGCCACTCGCGAATCACGTCCGCCGGGGACGCTTCGGCGAGGGCTGCTGCGGTCGGCCACCGCTCGAGCCACGCGACAAATCGAGGCGCGACCCGTTCGACCTGCGTCTGCTGCAGCATCACCTCGCTGACGAGGATCGCGTAGGGATCCTTCGTCCGTCGCCAGGGCAGGTCGCGACGGTTCGTCTCGTACCAGGCGAGCAGGAGTGCCTCCATCTCAGCGAATCCTAGGAGCAGCAGCAGCCCTCCGAGAGCCGCGACCACGTCTCGATTCGTCCTGTTCGCGGTCTGCGCCGCCGTCGAGTACGCTCAGCTCATGCCGTTCTTGCCGTCAGGCTGGGAGTTGGTTGCGCTGCTCGTCGTGATCGTGTTGATCGTGGGGCCCGCGAAGGCGCCTGGGATCGCACGGATGCTCGGTCGGGGTGCTCGCGAGGTGCGCGAGACCGTGAGCGAGCCGAAGAAGGAGATCGTCGCTGCGCTCACGGGCGACGAGAACCCCAAGACCGATTAGTCCATCACGCCGAGGCTACGAGCGGAGCCCGGCACCGCCGGTGCACGATTCGAGGTGCGACGTCGTCAGCTCCTCGCATGCCGCCCGGATCGCCTCGGGGGACGTCTCCAGCGTGCCGATGATCGTCCCCGCTCCCTCGAAGCAGCGGTTCACCGCCCGATCTCCGACAACCGCGCAGAACCCGCGGGCCGGCGCGGCGCCGGCGGCGTTGCTCACCATGTCACGAACCGCTCCGTACACGCACTCGATCTCGCCACGCCGCCCGGCGACGTCGCAGAGATCGGCGACCGCCTGGGGGTTGCCGTAGTTGTTGCCAGACGCCTGCCGACCGTAGCTTTGGTAGCAGATGTCCGTCCAGTAGTCGCTCTCCGCGCGGCGACAGGCACGGGCGACACGTTGCCAGTCGTACTCGTAGCCGCGCACGAGGTTGTCGGCGATCTGGAGGTAGCAGTAGAGCTTGTGACGGTCGGCGACCACCGGGCATGGTGCGAGCGGGTCCTTGCGATCGAAGGGCGGTGGCTGATCGCCGAGCGAGGGGCTGAATCCCTCCATGAACACGCCGCCGTCGCACGACTGCTGCGACCAGTCGTCGGGCAGCCGGGTGCACAGCTCTAGTGACATGTCGCGCTGGTAGCCGGTGCGGAGCATGAGGCCGTGCCCGATCCCGTGTAGGCACTGGTAGTGCGTGAAGGCAGGCCAGTTCTTCCCGGTGGGGTCGCAGAGGTTCCGGATCATGCGCCCGAGCTCGCCGGTCGAGCGGGCAGGGGCGAGCGCCCGCTCGAGGAGGCCGTGGTAGAAGCCGCTCCAGCAGGTGGAGTCCCCTTCCGCAAGGGCGTTCGAGACGTCGCCGTCGTAGCGGGCGAGGACCGCGGCGCCGATCGTGTGAGCAATGCGGTGGCAATCGCTCGAGATGCCGCTATTCGTTCTGCCGGCGTCGACCGCGGCGGCGAGCGCCGTCTTCGCGTCCGTCTCGTAGGCGAGATTGCCGAACGCCTGCTCGTAGCAGGCCCGGGGCTCCGTCGCCGTCTCGCAGTCGTCGAGCTTCGTGCCGTTTCTCTCGAACGGGCCTGCGGCCGGGTGGGGATTGAGGACGCTGCCGCCTTGCGGGGTGACCTCGTCCCGGGCGGGCTCGCGAACCAGGTGGATGACGCCGACGATCGCGATGATCGCGATTGGGAGGGCCGCGGCGACCGCGATCAGCCGGCTGCGTCGCATCCCGAAAGGATGCCGATTCTCGTCGGGGTCAGCTCCAGGGATCGTCGCCATGTCGTCTCAGCATGCGAGGATCCGGAGGTGGGATCGTCACCCATTCGTGTGCGTTTCGCGCCCTCGCCGACGGGGTCGCTGCATCTCGGGAACGCGCTGACGGCGGTCGCAAACCGTGACTACGCCGATGCGCATCGCGGCGTGATGGTCCTGCGGATCGACGACACCGACGCAGAACGCTCGCTGCCCGGTGGCGAGGAGGCGCTACTCGCCGAGCTCGAGTGGCTCGAGGTCGCCTGGGAGGAAGGTCCGGTGCGCCAGAGCGAGCAGGCCGATCGCTATGCGGAGGCTGCGGCCCGCGCGCTCGGGGCGGGCGCTGTCGGTGATGCCGACGGCTCGATCCGGCTCGACGGAATCACGCTCGTCCGGCCCGACGGCACCGCGACCTACCAGCTCGCATCCGTAGTCGACGACCTTGCCCTCGGGATCACCCACATCATCCGCGGCTCCGACCACCGGCCAAACGAGGCGATTCAGCGGCGGATCGCAGTTGCGCTCGGCGGCGAGCTCCCGCCGGTGATCCATCACGGCCTGCTGCTCGGCGCTGACGGGAAGAAGCTCTCCAAGCGGCACGGGCACACGTCGGTCGCCGATCTACGCAAGGCCGGAATCCCCGCGGCGGCGCTCCGCGCCTATCTCGACGAGCTCGGAATGCCGGAGCACGACGTGCAGCTCGACGAGACGCGCATCGGCCGGCTCGCGATCGATGCGATCGCAGCGATGCCCGACGAGCAGCTCTGCGAGGCGGCGGCGGCGCCGCTCGGGCTCGCCCGGGCGCTGCGGGGTGCGCGGACGCTGGTCGAGGCCCGCGAGATCGCCGCCCAGATCACGACGCCGTCGCTCAGGCCGCTCGACGCGGACAGCGAGGCTCGCCCCACCCTCGAGCGCTTCGCGGAGCTGCGCGCCGGCGCCGCCGACGGGCTCGACGAGGCGGGCGCCCGCGAGCTGGTGCGAGAGGTCAAGGCTGTCGGTGGGAACCTGCGGGCACTGCGCGCTGCGTTGACCGGGGCGGAGCGTGGCGCCGAGCTGTGGGCGATCGTCGCCTACCTTCCGCGCGAGGAGGCGCTCGCGCGCATCGGGATCGCTCTCGGATAGCCCGCCGCCACAAGCACCCGGTGTGACGCTGCGCGGGGCCTCGGTACGATCGCCTGATGCGCCTGCACGACACCTTGTCGCGGCGGCTCGTCGAGCTTCCCTCACCGCCCGAGGAGATCGGGATGTACGTCTGCGGGCCGACTGTCTACCAGCGCGCCCACATTGGCAACGCACGCCCGTACGTCGTTGCCTCGTGGGTTGCGCGCTGGCTGCGCCACCGCGGACAGCGCGTGAAGCTCGTCCACAACATCACCGACGTCAACGACAAGATCTACGAGGCTGCGCCGGGTGCTAGCGCGGCGCGGGCGGCCGAGGCGACGGAGTGGTACCTCGAGGACGTCGGTCGCTTCACCCTGGAGGCCGTCGACGCGTTCCCGAAGGTCACCGAGACGATGGACGAGATTGTGTCGTTCATCGAGGCGCTGGTCGACAACGACCACGGGTACGTCCGCGAGGGCGACGTCTACTTCCGCGTCGCCGCATCGCCGGAGTACGGCCAGCTTTCCGGCCAGCGGCCGGACCAGATGGAGGACATGGAGCCGAATCCCCTCAAAGACGATCCGCGCGACTTTGCGCTCTGGAAGGCGACGAAGCCTGGAGAGGACACGTCCTGGGACTCCCCGTGGGGGCGTGGGCGGCCCGGCTGGCACATCGAGTGCTCGGCGATGGCCGCCAACGAGCTCGGCCCCTCCTTCTGGATTCATGGTGGCGGGCTCGATCTCGTCTTCCCGCATCACGAGAACGAGCGCGCGCAGTCGCTCGCCGTCGGCCACCCGTTCGCCAGGGTGTGGATGCATAACGGGATGCTCCGCTTCACCGGCGAGAAGATGTCGAAGTCGGTCGGGAACGTCGCCACGATCAAGGAGGTGCTCGATGAATGGGGGCGGGAGACGACGCTGCTCTTCTTCCTCACCGCGCACTGGCGCAAGCCCCTCGACTTCTCGGAGGAGTCGATGGCGGCGGCGGCCGCGCAGGTCGAGAGCTTCCGCGAGGTGTTTCGGAGCGGCCGTGAGGCGGATGCCGATCGGGTAGAGCTCGCCGCGGCGCTCGAGGACGACTTCAACACCCCGGAGGCTCTCGCGATCATGCACCGGTGGCGGGCGCGGGGTGCGACCGGGCCGCTGCTCGAAGCGCTGGAGGTCTTCGGCCTAGAGTCGCTCGCCGAGGGCGTCAACGTGCCACCCGAGATCGTGGCGCTCGCCGAGCAGCGGCGCGCTGCTCGGACAAACCGGGACTTCGCCGAGGCCGACCGGCTGCGCGACGAGATCCTCGCGGCCGGCTGGGTCGTTCGCGACACGCCCGACGGGTTCGAGCTCGTCCCGTCGGCATGACCGCCGCGCGCGACCTCGTCTACGGGCGCAACGCCGTTCGTGAGGCCCTCCGCGGCCGGCGGGAGGTGCTCGAGCTTTGGGTCGGCGAGCGTGCTGCTGCCACGCTCGACTGGCTCGGGGAAGGGCCCCGTCCGCAGGTGCGCAAGGAGCGTCAGCTGACCGAAGCGGCCGGCTCCTCTGATCATCAGGGCATCGTCGCCTGGTGCTCGCCATACCCCTATGCGGATGTCTGGGAGCTGCTCGCGCGGCCGGCGCCACTCCTCTGCTGCCTCGATCAGGTGACCGACCCTCGGAATCTCGGCGCCGTTATCCGTGCCGCCGCGGGTGCCGGCGCGACCGGCGTCGTCGTTCCCGCACACGGCTCCGCGACCGTGACCCCGGCGGTCTGCCGATCGTCGGCCGGTGCGGTCGAGCAGCTTCCGGTGGCGGTCGTCCCCAATCTCGCCCGCTGGCTCGGCGAAGCGAAGGGCCCAGAGCTCTGGGCCTACGCGGCCGTTGCCGACGGCGAGACGTCGCTGTGGGAGACGGACTTCACCGGCGGAACAGCCCTCGTGTTCGGGGCCGAGGGAAAGGGGGTGCGGCCGCTCGTGCGCAAGACCTGCGATGCGACCGTCTCGATCCCGCTCGCGCATGGGATCGAGTCGCTCAACGTGTCCGTGGCGGCCGCGGTGGTGCTGTACGAGGCGGCGCGCCAGCGCGCGAGCCGGTCGTGAGCCGCGGCAGCGTCTAGGCGCTCTCTCACGCCGTTTGGGGCGGTGTCAGACACCGCTGGTTCTCGGACGAACACATGTTCCTATCACAATGCAAATTTCGCAAAGGGGTTGTAACGCGCACGCGTGACTGCTAACTTCTCCCTCAACCTCAGGCTGAGAGTTCAGTCGAGGGTTGTCCACACACCGTCAACAAACACCTACATTTGCAGGGGAGAACGATGTCAGCCCGAACCGCCGCCGCATCGAAGTCACCACAGAAGGTTCAACGTGAACTTGAAGATCTGCAGCTCGTGCTCAAGGCGCGGAACGGGAGCCAGGTGGCCCTCGACCAGCTTCTCAAGCGCTACCACGGCTTTGTCCGACTCAAGGCGAGCTCGTACTTCCTCGCCGGTGGCGACTCGGACGACCTGATCCAGGAGGGGATGATCGGTCTCTACAAGGCCGTCCGTGACTTCCGGCCCGACAAGGAGACCTCGTTCCGCTCGTTCGCCGAGCTCTGCGTCACCCGCCAGATCATCACCGCGATCAAGTCGGCGACCCGGTTCAAGCACACCCCGCTCAACCAGTACATCTCGTTCAGCCACACCCCGGCGGGGCAGGACGGTGATGGTGAGTGCACGCTCGGCGACGCGCTTCCCGGCCCGGCGGTCGACGACCCGTCGAGCTGCGTGATCTCGACCGAGGAGCTCCAGTCGCTCGTCGGGTCGCTCACGACGACGCTGTCGTCGCTCGAGTCGGAGGCGCTTCGCCTCTACCTCGACGGGCGCTCGTACGAGCGGATGGCCGAGGATCTCGAGTGCGACTGCAAGACGATCGACAACGCGCTCCAGCGCGTGAAGCGGAAGATCCTGGCACACCAGGCCACCCGCGCCGTCGTCGCCTAAGTTCTGGCCTGAGCGCCAGAACTGCTTTGGTGAGCCGCTTCGCGGCTCGCTCATCATCGGTGCCTCTTGGCCGGCTGCGCCGGCTGGCCTTCGGCCCGGGAGGCACTGCCGCTTCGCGGCTCGCTCATCATCGGTGCCTCTTGGCCGGCTGCGCCGGCTGGGCCTTCGGCCCGGGAGGCACTGCCGCTTCGCGGCTCGCTCATCATCGGTGCCTCTTGGCCGGCTGCGCCGGCTGGCCTTCGGCCGGAGGCACCGGATACCCCGGGAGACGCCGCTTCGCGGCTCGCTCATCATCGGTGCCTCTTGGCCGGCTGCGCCGGCTGGACCTTCGGCCCGGGAGGCACTGCCGCTTCGCGGCTCGCTCATCATCGGTGCCTCTTGGCCGGCTGCGCCGGCTGGACCTTCGGCCCGGGAGGCACTGCCGCTTCGCGGCGGCGATGTCCGTGCGCGCTTCGGTAGCGTCCACGGCGTGACCACGCCGCTCGACCGCGCCTCGACCTGGCCGTACGTCGACGGTGAGCCGGGCCGGTTCTCGTATGCCCGCGCGGAGCACCCCACCCAGGTCGCCTGCGAGGAGGCACTCGGCGCGCTCGACGGCGGCCACGCCCTGCTTTACCCGTCCGGAATGGGCGCGGTGACGACCACCTTCCTCACGCTCCTCGCCCCGGGCAAGACGCTGGCGCTCGCCGCCGGCGCCTACTACGGCCACAAGCAGCTCTTCGACCATCTCGATGCCTGGGGTGTCGACGTCGTCGAGTTCGACCAGACCGCCGCTCCGCCGGCCGCCGCGGACGTGGTCTTTCTCGAGGCGCCTGCGAACCCGCTGCTGACGATGCCCGACTTCGAGGCCGCGGCCGCCCATCCCGCGACGGTGCTCTGCGACTCGACGCTCGCCTCGCCGCTCCGACTGCGCCCGCTCGAGCACGGTTGCGACCTCGTGATCCACAGCGCGACCAAGGTGCTTGCCGGGCACGACGACGTCGTCGCCGGCGTCACCGTTGCCCGCGATCCCGCGCTGCGTGACAGCCTCCACCTCACACGGCGCCTCGCGGGGATCGTCGCCGCGGCCGACACCGCCTGGCTCGTCCACCGCGGGCTCGAGACGCTCGAGGTCCGCGTCGCCGCCGCGGAGGCCAGCGCGAAGGCGCTGGCCGAACGCCTTGCCGCCCACCCGGCGGTCACGCAGGTTCGCTACCCCGGCTTCTCGTTCATGGTCTCGTTCGACGTCGCCGACGCGGACGCCGCCGGCCGCGTCGAACGCTCGCTCGAGACGATCGAGAACGCGACCAGCCTGGGTGGAACGCGCACGAAGCTCGAGTCGCGCCACCGGTGGGAGGGCGATCGCATCCCCGCGGGGCTGATGCGCCTGTCGGTCGGGCTCGAGGACATCGAGACGCTCTGGGCCGACCTCGCCCGGGCGCTCGAGAACGCCTGACCGGACTCAGTCGACGAGCGCGGCCACGAGGCCGACGACAGCGCACGTGCCGATCACCGGGATCACGCCGACCTTGAACCGGTAGAGCGCGACGAACGCGATCGGCGCGAGCACCAGCACGAGCCAATCGGCTTCGCCGCCCGCGAACCCAGCGTGGCGCGTGACGAACACCGCGAGGGCGGCGATCACCCCGACCACGGCAATCGTGACCCCGTTCAGCGCCGCCGCGAACGCGCCGGTGGTGCGGATGCGGTCGATCAGCGGCGCACCGCTGATGATGAACACGAACGACGGCGCGAACGTGAACACCGTCGCGATCGTCGCCCCGAGCACGCCCCAGCCGAGCCCACCGCGCAGGTTGTAGCCCGCCAGGAACCCGACGAACGTGTTGATCATGATCAGCGGCCCCGGCGTCGACTCGCCGAGCGCGAGCCCCGCGACCATGTCCTTCGCGGTGAGCCAGCCGAAGTGGTCGACCGCCGCATTCGCGACGAACGGCAGCACCGCGTACGCGCCGCCGAACGTCACCAGCGCCGTCACGGTGAAGAACCCCGCGAGCTCTCCCCCGGGCCCGCCGATCACGAGCAGCGCGGCGAGTGGCACGAGCCAGATCGCGAGTGCCTTTGCGAACCTCCGCCAGAGTCGTGTCTTGGGTGGACTGACTTTGTCGGCATCGGCCTCTCCGTGCGCGGCAGGCACGCGGAGCAGCGCCGGCTGGACGCGCCCGACGATGTAGCCGATCGCGGCTGCGCCCGCGACGATCGCGAGAAACGGGACGTCGGCGATGAGCAGCCCGAACGCCGCTACCGCAAGCACGAAGGCTGCCGGCGTCTTCAACACGCGGCTCCCGACGCGCAACACCGCGGCTGCGACGAGCGCGATCACCGCTGCGCTGAGCCCGCGTACCACGCCCGTGATCTCAGTGACCTCGCCGTACTCGGCGTAGATTCCGCTCAAGATGCAGAGCAGGACGAACGACGGAAGCACGAACAGCCCGCCCGCCGTTAGTGCCCCGCGCACGCCGTACATCGAGTAGCCGATGTACGAGGCGAGCTGCTGCGCCTCCGGGCCCGGAAGCGCCATGCAGAAGTTGAGCGCGTGGAGGAACCGCCCTTCCGAGATCCAGCGGCGTCGCTCGACGAGCTCGTCATGCATGATCGCGATCTGCCCCGCCGGGCCGCCGAAGCTGATGCACCCGAGCTTCAGCCAGAAGCGAAAGGCCTGCGCCTCGGTGGGCTTGGTGGTCTCCGAGGTCATTGGCGCGCCCGCATCATCCACGAATCGGGCTGTGGCCGTAATGACCACTTACGAATGACCATGGTCTCGATATCATGACCAGACGGCTGTTACTGGAGCGTCGTGTCCCCCGAACGGCTGTCTCGGCCGGCGAAGCGAGAGCTCGATCGCGCGACCGAGATCGGCGTCTCGGTGATGAGCCCCTGGGAGTTGCACTGACGGCATCGGGACTCGGTGAGATCCGTGATCCGGGTGACAGCATCATCCTCGCAACGGCGATCGAGCACCGCGCGACGCTCGTGTCGCGTGACGAGCGATTGCGAGCTCAGGATGCCGAGCGTGTGATCTGGTGACGCTGTAACGAATCGCCGATCAGCAACACTGAAGGTCATGTTCTCACTGAGAAAGTCCACAGAGATGCCGACCGTGGAGTCGGCTCTGCCGGGTCGCGACCAGCCGCTCGTGCCGTCGCACCCGCACCTCGTCCTCGGGACGCCGCTGACGCCGCCCTTCCCCGAAGGCCTCGAGCAGGCGTTCTTCGGGATGGGCTGCTTCTGGGGCGCCGAGCGGCTGTTCTGGCAGCTGCCGGGCGTCTACACGACGGCGGTCGGGTACGCCGGCGGGATCACCCCGAACCCCACGTACAAGGAGACGTGCACCGGGATGACCGGGCACGCCGAGGTCGTGCTCGTCGTCTTCGACCCGAAGCGGATCTCGTACGACGCGCTGCTCAAGCTGTTCTGGGAGGAGCACGATCCGACGCAGGGCATGCGCCAGGGCAACGACGTCGGCACGACGTACCGCTCCGCGATCTTCTGGACGACCGACGAGCAGCGGGCCACCGCGGAGGCGTCGCGTGACATGTACGCAGCGGCGCTCGCGCGTGCCGGCCGCGGCCAGATCACGACCGAGCTCGCCCCCGCCGGCGCGTTCTACTACGCCGAGGACTACCACCAGCAGTACCTCGCGTCGAACCCGAACGGCTACTGCGGCCTCGCCGGTACCGGCGTCGCCTGCCCGATCGGGTCGGGCGTCGAGCTGTCGACGACGGCGTAGCTCGACCGGACAGAGCTCGTCAGCGTGGTGCCGCCCACCCGGGCGGCACCACGCAACAGAGTTTCGATATCTCATATGATGTCAACATGACTGCGGGAGAGCTTCTCCGCACGGTTCGCCGGCGTCACGGCTTGACGCAGCGCCAACTCGCGGCGCGCGCCCGCACGTCACAGGCGGCGATCTCGCGCATCGAGCGCGATCTCGTCTCGCCCGGAACCGACACGCTCGGCGACCTGCTCCGGTTGATGAACGAGGAGCTCGTGCTCGAGGCGAAGCCGGTGGACTGGGGGCATGACCTGACGCTGATCCGGCGGAATCTCGAGCTCACGCCTGACGAGCGGCTGCGCCGCGGGGTCGAGTGGTCGCGGTTGGTCGCTCGGCAGCCACGACCGGCGAGGATGGGGTGACGTGGAGCTCGACCCGGGACCGATTCTCGAAGTGCTCGATCGACACGGCGTCGACTACGTCCTCATCGGCGGTCTTGCGGGGCTGGCGCACGGCTCCCAGTACCCGACCCAGGACACAGACATCGCCTACGACCGGTCGTGCGCGAACCTGGAGCGGCTGTCGGCCGCACTCATCGAGCTTGAGGCCACGCTCCGCGGCGCACCCGCCGACCTGCCGTTCGAGCCCGGTGTGGCGACGCTCGCGAACGGCGCCAACTTCACGTTCGACACGCTGCTCGGTCCGCTCGATGTTCTCGCGGAGCCGGCCGGCGCGCCGCCGTACGCACGCCTTCGAGCCGAGGCTGAGCTACGAGGCCTTCTCGGAGTCTGTATTCCGGTCGCGTCGCTCGACCACCTGATCGCGATGAAGGAGGCCGCGGGCCGCCCCAAGGATCTCCTGATGGCGAGCGAGTATCGCGCGATCTCGGACGAGCTGCGCCGACCTGCTGATGCCTACGAGGAGGCATCGGGCGAGTGGTCACAGGGCGACGACGGCCGGCTCTGGGATCCGACCGCGGGTGACGGCATCGATTGATGTGCGATGGGTGTGCGGGCCGAGAACGATGCGACGCGGTTGCTCCTCGGCCCAGAGCATCGGCCCAGAACATCGACCCAGAGGCTCGAGCACGCGAATCCCGATCGGCGTGGCTTGACGCCGATACCCTTCGTCGAGTGAAGACACTGCTCAACGTCATCTGGCTTGTGTTTGCCGGCTTCTGGATGGCGGTCGGGTACGTCGTTGCTGCGATCCTGCTCGGGATCACGATCATCGGGATCCCGAGCAGGATCGCGGACATCAAGATGGCCGGGGCTGCTCTCGTTCCGTTCGGGCGGAGCGTGGTTCGGGCGAGCGAGCTGAACGTCGGGGTGGCGTCAGCGTCGTCGACCGTTCCGGCTCCGAGCTAGGCCTACGCGGCGAGCTCGTCTGCCGCGCTTGTTGGCTCGGCGTGCTCCCACGGCAGCGTCGCGATCGCTCGGACGGCGCAGGAGAGATCGAGGCGGCTGCCGGCGCCGTTTCGGAGCGTCCTGTGATCGATCCTGAGGTCTCGCCGGTGGTTGTCGTCGCGGATCGCGTCAGTTGATCCGGTCGGGGGTCTCGGTGGACGGGTTCGCGTGATCACGCCGTATCGGTTGCGGACGCGGAGCCCTCCCGACTCATCCTCTTCGAGGGTGTAGCCGCCTTCGTGCATCAGTCGGTGGTGATGCCAGCAGAGGAGGATGAGGTTGTCGAGGCTCGTCTCGCCGCCGTGCGCCCAATGGTGGCGGTGGTGGGCCTGCAGGTGGCGGGTGCGCTCGCAGCCGGGGAAGCAGCAGGTGTTCGAGTCGCGGGCTTCGAGAAGGCGGCGCAGCGCCGGTGGCACGGTGCGGCGGGCGCGGCCGACGCTGACGGGGAGGCCGTCGCGCTCGACCTGGGTGACGAGCTCCGCGTCGCAGCCGAGGCGTCGCGCGGTCACGGGGGCGATCACAGGGCCGTCGTCGAGCTCGGAACGGCCGCGTCCATCGGTCGTGAGCGCGTCGGCGTCGACGTGAACGACGACCCGCGCGCGGTCTGTCGAGGGCTCGTCGGTCGCCTTGAGTGCGGCGCCGGCGAGGTCGACAAGCGCCTCGACGGCGAGCGCTCGCGGCGGCTCGAACGTCGTCAGGAGGGCGTCGGGGTCGTCGCCGGTCGCGGCCGGGAGCGCGGCCTGCTCCTCGCGGCGTCGCTCGACGATCCGATCGCGGGCGGCCTCGAGCGCCTTGACGAGCAGCGTGCCGTCCTCGGCCGCGAGGCGGGCGCGCAGGTAGAGCGAGCCGTCCTCGGCGAAGTGGTAGGAGACGAACTCGACCTCGTGCGTCTCGCGGGTCTCGTCGATCGCGATCCGGCGGAACGCCCGAAGGGCGCGCTCCAGCTGGGACGCGGTGAGCACGGCGGCGAGCTCGAGCAGACCCTCTTCGGAGGCCGGGGTGGCGACCCGGGAAAGAGCGCGAACCTTCGTGAAGCTCAACTCTCCCCGCGAGAACGCCGCGCGCGTGGCGGGGAGCTCGTGCAGCGCGTCGGCGACCCGCAGGTACTCGGTTGCCTCGCGCCGCGTGATCCCGCAGCGCCAGGCGATGAACCCGGTGAAGTCGGCGTTGCTGCCATCCGCTCGCATCTCGACCGCCAGCTCGAGCCATCGCGCTGTCGCCGCCGCCAGGTGGGCCGAGAGGGCGGCGAGCTCGTCACCGCGCCGCTCGTGCTCGTTCTCACGGTGAACTGCTTGAGCCTTGATGCTGTCCACCGTCGTGACCATTGATACAAGGTAGCGGAGGCGTCGGACGGACTAATTCTGGCTTGTTGCCGGCTTGAGCAACGGCATACCTGACCCGCGCGCTTGACCTTCGCCTCTCGCCCCGGTGTGTCGCGCGCGAGACGAAGCGCACGGGTCTGGCTGAAGCCAGACCCGGAGCCAGTCGAGCTCTACGGGGTGTCGGGATGGGTCGACGGTGGGAGCGAGGCGCCGAATAAGGCGTCGCGCTCGGCGAAGGGGCGCTCGTTGAACGCGTCCATCCACCGCTGCACGGCGGCGGGGTCGTTGAAGTCGACGCCGTCTTCTTCCATCGCCCGCGCGATCAGCGTCGCGTGGCCGACGGTGGCGGTCGCGGCCAGGTGGCGGAACCGATCGGCGTGACCGACCGCGCGCTTGGCAAGCGTCTTCGCCGTGCGCGGGCTCAGGTCACCCGTGCCGGCGAGGAACTCGAGCACCGCGCCGACGTTCGCGACGAACCGCTCCACCTCACGCTCGTTGAGCTTCTCGCTGCGCGGTACCCAGTCAAGCAGGAACCCGTCGAGCTCGGCCCGCTTCCAGTCACTGATCTCGGCGTCGAGGTAGCGCAAGCGAAACTCGCCCATGAGCTCGACTACCCGGAGCACGTCGTCGAGCTCGTGGTCGTCGTACCCCTTCGCGCGGAACCAGCCGAACGCGATGTCGGAGTTGCGTTCGAGCGCCTCGGCGATCTCGTCGTCGAGCGGGTCGGGGTAGCCCTCGAGCAAGTCGCCGTCCTCGAGTCCGGCGAGGATCGCATCGGCGTCCGGCACGCCCGTGGTGCGAAGGAGAATCGCGACCGCAGTGAGCCCGTCCCGATCGGGTGCGACACCCACTTCGGCGCCGCGGCGGGCAGCCTGCGCGATCCGCTCGAGCGCGAGGTCGGGATCGATCCGGCCCAGCTCGAGCCCGTTCCGCGCGGCCTCGGCGTGGAAGCCGACGATCGCGTCCTCGCCGGTCGAGGCAGGTACGGCGAAGCCGTCCTTGAGCGCACCCGCCGTCTCGTCGATGTCGACGACGAAGGCGAACAGCTGCCGACCCTCGACACCCTCCCGCGTGCAGATGAGGTGCACCGCGATGACGGGCTCATCGTTGTCGAGCTCGTAGGCCTCGACGATCTGGAGTCCCCGCGGCGACCCGTCGTCGCCCGTCGTTTCGAGCCGGGTGCGAGCCGCGGCGCCGATCGAGCTCGGGCCGGACACCGCGAGCGCGGCGAGAGCACGCGGCCCACCGGGCGCCTCCTCGATGATCTCGAGCGCCGTCGCGACGATGTGGTCGGGGAGATCTCCGAGCTCGGCGGGGAGGAGGCTCGAGGCGGCGAGCTCGAACTCGGTCGGGTCGTCGATGTGCTCGGACATCTGCGCGACCGCCGCCGAAAGCATCGGGCCGATGCCGTCCCGGAACGACTGCGCCTCCTGCTCGGGCGTCATGGCGCGAACGTAGCAGGCTGAGGAGGGAGGTAGGGCGTAGCCGACGTTCGACGGCCCAACCGAACATCGTCGCTCCGCATCGATCGGTTCAAGGAGCTCGTCGACGGTGTCGGCTCCTCGTTGGGTCTCGGCCGCGTCAGCGCGACCGGAAGAACCTCTGCTCAGGCTGTAGCAGCGAGCTCGTTGAACCCGGCCGCCGCAAAGTCCCCGTCAAACGCCAGCTCGTCGGTGAGGCGCAGCTTGCGCATGAGGGCGAAGCTCGTCGCGTCGACGAAGGAGTAGGCACGCTCGTCGTGGGTGTGCAGCCACGTCCACGCCTCCTCGGTGAGCGTGTCGTCGATCGCCTGGACGCGCATCCCGGGCATACCGCGCGCGAAGTCGAGCCAGGACTGGGCGGCGTGGTGGCCGGCGCGTCTGCGGAGAAGCGTCCACACCTCGCCGAGAACGAGCTCCGAGGTGCAGAGCTCCTCGGAGAGCAGCGTCGGCCCGAGCTCGCGTGCACGGCGATGTGCGGAATCGCGCACGAGTGTGAATGCGACGAGAAAGGACGTGTCGACGAAGAGCACCGCTCAGCCGTAGATCACGTCGTCGTGGTGGGTCGAGTCGCTCGGCTCACCCGCGTCGAGGATCGGCATCTCCATGAGCCCGTTCGAGAATGCGCCGGGCGGGAGGCCGGCATCGACGTACTCGCGGACGAGCGCGCTCTTCGACAGCCGGCGCGCGAACGCCTCGCGCTCGAGGCGCTCGTCGAGCTCGGCATCGATCACGACCTGGATTCGGCGCATTCTCGTCATGGTTACACACTCTTGTCAGGAGATGTGTAACCAAGTGTGTCAGTTTCTCCGCAGGCGGTCAATGCACGCCGGGTCAAGGGCACGGGTCTGGCTCAAGCCAGACCCGGGACGCGTCACGGCGCGGGCTGGGTGTCCTCCGTTCCGGGCCACGATTCCGGCTCGCCCGTCAGGTCGGCGAGGGCGTGCTGGAAGTCCTCGCGCGAGACCTCGCCCTTGGCGTAGCGCATCCGCAGGGTGGCGACGGCGGGGTCGGGCGTGGGGGCTCCGGCTGAGGCGAGTGTCGGCGCGGTGGCCGATGGGAGCGTGAGTCGGCGCGCAAACCAGAGCACAGCGGCGATGAGCAGGCCGAGGAAGAGGAGGAAGAAGACCGCGTGCAGTGGACCGCCCCACCAGCCGTCATGGCCATGCCTTGCGGCGTCGTGCCAGACCATGCCGCCGCCGTGTTGGAAGTCGCGATCCATGGGGTTGCTCCTCTCGCTGTTGCGTGACGCTCGTTTGCGCAGTGAAACAGCGGTGGCTGTGAGACTCGTGGGAGATTGCTGTGCGAGAGGAAGGTCAAGCGCACGGGTCTTGCTGAAGCCAGACCCGGGTCAGACCGGGCCGCGCGCAAAGCACAACTACACGAGCCGATGCTGCGTCGCCCACCTCGCGAGCTCGTGGCGCGAGGAGAGCTGCAGCTTGCGCAGCACGCTCGAGACGTGCGTCTCGACCGTCTTCACCGACAGGTGCAGGCGCGCGGCGATCTCCTTGTACATGTAGCCGCGCGCGATGAGCTGCAGCACCTCGCGCTCGCGCGGGGTGAGCTCGTCGAGCTCGGCGTCGCCGCCGACGCGCTCGCCGGCGCGGAACGCGTCGAGGACGAAGCCGGCGAGCCTGGGGGAGAAGACCGCGTCGCCGTTTGCGACCTGCTCGATCGCGGCGGCGAGCTCCTCGCCCGAGATCGTCTTCGTCACGTAGCCGCGGGCGCCGGCGCGGATCACGGCGATCACGTCCTCGGCCGCATCCGACACCGACAGCGCGAGGAAGCGCACGCCGGGGCGCTCGGGGGCGACCGCGTTGATGATCGCGTCGCCGCTGCCGTCGGGCAGGTGCACGTCGAGGAGCACGACGTCGGGATCGAGCTCCTTGATCAGCGGCACCGCCTCGGCGACTGTGCCGGCCTGGCCGACGACCTCAACGCGATCGCCGAGCTCGGCGCGCACGCCGGCGAGGAAGAGACCGTGGTCGTCAACCAACACGACGCGGCACTTCACGACGCGCTCCTCGGGACGCGCAGCTCGACCTCTGCCCCCTCGCCGGGCGCGGTGATCACGGCGGCGCGACCGCCCGCGCGCTCGAGCCGGCCCTCGATCGACTCGGCGAGCCCCCGGCGGTCGGCGGGCACCGCGGCGCGGTCGAAGCCGGCGCCGCGGTCGCGCACGAACACCGCAACCTCGTCGTCGTCGACCTCGGCGTAGACGTCGATCAGCTCGACCCCGGCGAACTTCGCGGCGTTCGTCATCGCCTCGCGGGCCGCGAGCACGACCGCGCCGACGGCGGCGTCGACCGGGCAGTCGCCAGAGCTTGCGAGCTCGACCCGCACGCGGTGGAGCTCTTCGACGTCACCTGCGGCCGCGAGCAGCGCCGAGACGAGCGAGGCGTCGGTGTCGCCGACCGGCCGGTCGCTGTAGAGCCAGCCGCGTAGCTCGCGCTCCTGGCGGCGGGCGAGCGCGGCGACCTGGGTCGGTTCGTCGGCGTGTCGTTGGATCAGCGCGAGCGTCTGCAGCACCGAGTCGTGCACGCGGGCGGCGACGTCGGCGCGCTCCTCGGTGCGAATGCGCGCGGTGCGCTCGGCGTCGCGATCGACGGCGAGCTGCCAGATCCACGGCCCGGTGATGAGCAACAGTGCGCCCGCGACCGCGCCGGGCGTGAGGAAGGTCGACGGGGCGCCGTTGCCCGAGAGCAACACGACCGCGCCGATCGCTGCGAGCGCGAGCCCCCAGTACGAGAGCACCGCCCCGGGGCGGAAGCCGCCGCCCTGGCGCCAGGCGAGCGCGAGCCCGCCGGCGATCAGCGCAATCCCGATCACCGAGCGGTCGGAGAGACCGAGGGCGCCGAGCAGGGTCGAGCCTGCGAGCAGCCCGAGCACGGCGACGAGCCAGATGCGCTGCCCGTGCGCCCACGCCCAGAGCGCCAGGTACAGCACGATCCCCGCCCCACCCGCGAGCGCGAGCAGGGCGAAGACGAGGCGAACGAGCGTCGCGTCGACCGCAAGGGTCTGCGCGATCCCCGCGCAGACCCCCGCGATCACCCGCTCGTCAGAGCTAGACGCGAAGGGCGGAAGCGCCATCCGCGCTCATCGTACGACGCGATCGACGTTGACCGCGCCAAGCCCGACGTGGGCGTCGATGACCAGCACACGCTCCCCGGTCTCGACGAGGTCGACCACGGCGTGGTGACCATTGTCGTTCCGTTCGAGGATCGTGACCTCGCCGACCCGGGCGGTGCCGTGGACGCGAACGGCCACGTCCTCGGGGACGGTAAGGCGGAGATCGCCGACGTCGACGCGCGCGTTGAGGTGCGTCTCGCCAACCGGGAAGGTCACCCCGGTGAGATCGACGTGGAGCTTGCCAATCCCGAGGAGGTACTCATCCTTCAGCTCCGCAGTGTTGCGGACGGACACCTTTCGCTCACCGGTCCCGTCGCCGAAGTGCACGTCGAACACCGCGAGGAAGACGCCGACCGCAACCGCTCCGACCACGATCAGCGACGCAATCGCGACGGCGAGCGCACCGAAGATCCGTCCGATCCGGCTCGAGTCGCGCGCTGCGAGCTCCTTTCCCTCGACCGTCGAGTCGGCGGCCGGGTGGCGAGTGACCCAGAGGATCAGGGCGCCCGCGAGGAGGAAGAGGAACCAGGCGTCGCCGTGTGGCCACAGCGTTACCCGCGAGGCAAGCGCCGCGCCCGCGATCGCGAGCAGCCCGAGCCCGATCACGGGCCACGGCCGGTCGCGCCGGTCGCGCAGGGCCGCGCTCGCGACGGAGTCGACCTTGCCCTCGTCGGGCATCACGAGCGCCGCGGCCGCGTAGATGAGGATGCCGGCCCCGCCGATCAGCGTGAGCACGACGAACCCGACGCGAAACACGGCGGGGTGGATCTCGAAGTAGCGCGCCAGTCCGCCGGAGACGCCCGCGACCATGCGGTCGGAGCGGCTGCGTTGGAGGCGCTTGATGTCAGGGGTATGGGTGTGTGGGGTTGTGTATTCGCTCATGGCTCAAGGGTCGCTGTAGTGGGGGGAAACGGCTATCGGGAATGACCCTTGGCCGACCCTGAGGTGGCCCGGGGGCGAGGGTTGTCGTGGTGGGGGAGCGGGTGGCCTGCAGACGGGTGATTCAATGTGACCACGGCTCGTGACTGAGTATGTACTGATCAGTCGCCCGTCCGGCAATCTGCTCGGCGAGTACCCCGACGCTCGAGGAAGCCGAGTCGGTGCTGGCGGAATATGTCGCGCTGGATCCGCGCAACGCGGACGCGATCGCGATCGTGATCGACGGTTCGGACGAGCCGGTGCACGACACCGCGCTGCCTCATGCGAGCTGACGCTCATGACCACGGCGTAGTTGGCGGAGACAGCTCGCGGCGGGCGAAGGTCAAGCGCACGGGTCTGGCTCAAGCCAGACCCGGCCTCGAGCCGGGCGCGCCCGCGTCCTCGTAGGTCATGCTGCTTTCAGGCACTATCGTGTACGTTTTGTAGTGGATACCATCGCGACATGGAGGCAGCGGTCGTGGCAGACGGGAAGGGACAGCCGTTCAGCGTGCGGTTTGGCAGGCGCACCGATGCGTTCATGGATGCCGAGGCGAAGCGCCTGAAGCGCTCGAAGAGCTCGCTCGTCGAGGAGCTTGCGGACGAGGCGGCAAAGACGCGTCGGTTTCCCGGGCTCGCGTTCCGTGGCGACTGGCCGTACCGCGACCCGTGGATCATCGGAACGGGACTCGACGTCTGGGAGCTTTGCGAGATCCTCGAGCACTACGACGGGTCGATCGACGCAGTCGTCGCCGACTACGACGGTGTCGACGAGCGAGCCTGCCGGCTCGCGCTGGCCTACCAGCGCGAGCACCCGGAGGAGATCGCCGACGCCGTCGCCCAGAACAACCGGACACCCGAGGAGTGGCTCACGCTCTATCCGTTCATCGAGCCCGCCGGACGGCAGTGAGCTGATGCGTCTGTTGCTGGACGCGGATCTCTCGCATCGTCGCATCGGGGCTCCACTCGAGCGCCGTGGTCACGACGTCGTGTCGCTCCAGGCGGATCCCCAGCGCCGGTCGCTCCCCGACGAGCTGGTGCTCGAGCTCGCGGCCCATGAGAAGCGGATTCTGGTGACCCGCAACGCTCGTCACTTCCAGCCGCTGGCGCGTGCGTGGATGGACGAGCAATGCGCGCACTCCGGGATCGTCCTCATCTGGACGATGCCGAGCAACGCGTTCAAGGAGATCGTCGACGGGATCGACCGGCTGCTCGTCGCGCGACCGAACGCGGACGACTGGCGCGACCTGGTGCAGAGCGTCTGACGCTTCGCCTGTGCACGGCGAAGATCAAGCGCACGGGTCTGGCTGAAGCCAGACCCGGAGGGCCACTACGTCCCGCCGCGACCGCGCGCGCCGCCGCCAACGTCGCCGCCAGCCAGCCGCTGCGCGATGTACACCGGGATCGCCGAGACGAGGATCACGACGAGTGCGATCGCGTTCACGATCGGCAGGTTCTGACCCTGGCGGATGAACCCGTAGAGCAGGAGCGGTAGCGTGTTCTGGGCGCCCGCGGTGAAGTAGGTGACGACGATCTCGTCCCACGAGAGGGCGAACGCAAGGAGCGCGCCGGCGACGAGGGCGGTGCCGACCATCGGCAGCGTCACGTAGCGGAACGTCTGGAAGCCGGTCGCGCCGAGATCGGCGGACGCCTCGAAGAACGAGCCAGACGTCCGCCGCAGGCGGGCGAGCACGTTGTTGTAGACGACGACCACACAGAAGGTGGCGTGGCCGATGACGATCGTCCACAGCGAGAAGCTCACCCCGCCGATCACGAAGAACGAGTTGAGCGCGAGCCCGGTGATGATCCCGGGGAGCGCGATCGGCAGGACGAAGAGGAACGAGATCGAGTCCTTACCGAAGAACCGCGCCCGCGAGAGACCAAAGGCGGCGAGCGAGCCGAGCACAAGCGCGACCACCGTTGCGAACAGCCCCGCCCGGAACGAGAGCCACAGCGCGGTGCGCACGTCGTCGTCGTGCCAGGCCTCACGGAACCACTTGGTCGAGAGCCCCGGGATCGGCCAGCTCTGGATGTTCGACGAGTTGAACGCGTACACCGCCATGATCAGCAGCGGAATCCAGAGAAACGCCGTCACGACGACCGCGAAGCCCCAGAGCACGGTGCGGGTGGCACGGGTTTCCATCAGATGAGTTGTCCTATGAGATCGGCGCCCCTGGGGCGCGAGCTGGCCGCTCGGGAGCGGCCACGACGCGCCAGATCGTGCAGCCAGGCGCCCGAAATCATGGGACTACTCATCACAGGTTTTCGAAGGCGCCGAGCCGCTTCATGATCGCGAGGTACACCGCCATGATCGCGAGCGGGATCGTCGCGAACGCCGCCGCGAACGGCGCGTTGTTGGCGAGGCCGAGGTTGTCGTAGACGACCGTCCCGATCAGCGACGAGCCTGGGCCCCCGACGAGCGACGGGGCGATGTAGTCGCCGAGCGTGAGCGAGAACGTGAAGATCGAGCCGGCCGCGAGCCCGGGGATCGCGAGCGGGACGATCACGCGCCGCAGCGTCGTGAAGCCGCGCCCGCCCAGGTCGGCCGACGCCTCGAGCAGCGAGTACGGGATCCGCTCGAGCGCCGCATACACCGGCAGCACCACGAAGGGGAACCAGATGTAGCTGAAGACGAGCCACATCGCCCAGTTCGTGTAGGCGATGTTCAGATCCGGCAGCCCGACTTTGTTCAGCGTCCAGTTGAGGGCACCGTCGGGGTTGAGGATCAGCCGCCAGGAGTAGACGCGCACGAGGTAGCTCACCCACAGCGGCAGAAGCGTCGCGACGAGCAGCACGAGCCGCACGCGACGGCTCGCGATGCGCACGAGGAAGTAGGCGTAGGGGAACGCGAAGAGCATGCACGTGACGGTCACCGCGGTCGCGATCCCGACTGTGCGCAGCACGATCGTCGGGTACGGGTCGTCGGTGAGCGTCCGGAAGTTGTCGAGGTTCCAGGAGTGGACGATCTTCCCGGTGAACGAGTCGGACGTCCACAGGCCCTGGATCAGCAAGGCCGCGAGCGCGGCGACGTACACGAGCACGAACGCCGCGACCGGTGGCGTGATCTGGCCGAGGAGCTTGAGCCCCGGACGGCGCCAGGCGAGACCCGACAGCGAACGGAGGGCTCCCCGGGGGGAGCCCTCCGTCGACGGTAGCCGGGCCTCGCTCAAGCGCCTAGCCCTTGACCTGTGTCCAGGCCGTCGTCCAGGCCCGGAGGTCCATGCAGTCCTTCTTGCCGTTGCCGCAATCGGCGATCGGCGTCTTCCAGAACTTGATCGACCGGTAGAAGCTCTCCGGTGCGTTCGCCTGGTACTGCGCACACGAGCCCTTCGCGAGTGAGTTCATCACTGCGCACGCCTTCTTGTTGACCGGCGTCTCGCCGAAGTAGATCGCCTGTTGCGCCTGCGGCTTCGGCTGGGTGATGTACGCCATCCACTTGTAGGCGCAGTTCGGGTGCTTCGCCTTTGCCGAGAGCATCCAGGTGTCGAGCCAGCCCGTCACGCCCTCCTTCGGGATGATCGAAGCGACCGGGACCTTGTCGGCCTTGAGCGCGTTGACCTGGTACGGCCACGACGCGCCGATCGTCGAGCCGCCGTTCTTGAAGAGGTCGATCTGGTCGGAGGCGAGGCCCCAGTACTTCTTCACGAGCGGGCGCTGCGCCTTGAGCAGCGCGACGACCGCGTCGAGCTGCGCCTTGTTCAGCTCGTACGGGTCCTTGATCCCGAGCGACGGCTTCGTCTTCGAGAGGTAGAGAGCCGCATCGGCGATCTGGATCGGGTTGTCCGGGATCGTGATCTTGCCCTTGTTCTTCGGGTCGTAGATCGCCGCCCAGCTCGTCGGCTTCTTGGGGAATGCCTTCGTGTTCACCATCAGGACGTTCGGGCCGAACTGGAGCGAGACCCCGTAGTGCTTGCCGTCGACCGTGTTGTTCGCGGGCGACTGGAACGCCTTGAAGAAGTCCTTGTAGGCGGGGATGAGCTTCATGTTCGTCTCGGCGACCGCGCCGGCGTAGATGAGCCGCAGGCTCGCGTCGCCGGAGGCCGAGACCATGTCGTACTGGCCGCCACCGCCCGACGTCATCAGGTTGAACATGTCGTTCGAGCTGCCGGCGTACTTCGCGGTGACCTTGCAGCCGGTCTGCTTCTCGAACGGAGCGACCCACTGCTTCTCGGTGTAGCCTTCCCAGGCAACGAGCGTCAGTGCGCCCTCGCCCTTGCCGATCGTGGTCGGCATCGCTCCGCCCTTCGAGACGCCAACCGCCGGCACCACGAGGGCCGTGACGATGAGCGTCGCGATCGCGGCCACGACGATGTGGCTTCGCTTCACGCTTTCTCCTCCTGAATCGCGAATTCCACGTCCGGGCTCCAGCGGAGCCGGACGCGCTTTCCCTCCAGCTCGTGGACGTCGCGTGACGACGTCTCGAGGTTCTGCTGCACCGCCGTGAGCTCGCCACCGCGGTCGAGCGCGACGACGAGCTTCGTCGACGCGCCCAGGTAGACGGCGGCCTGCACCACACCGGGCTCGCCTTCGCCGACGTCCTCCCCCAGGACGCGGATCTTCTCCGGCCGCACCGTGAACGTGCGGCCGTCGCGCTCGAGCAGGTTCGAGGTGCCGATGAACCCGGCGACGAACCGCGTCGCGGGATGCTCGTACATCTCGGAAGGGGAGCCGATCTGCTCGATCCGACCGCGGTTGAACACGGCGATGCGGTCGCTCATCGTCAGCGCCTCTTCCTGGTCATGCGTGACGTAGACGAACGTCATTCCGAGTTGTTGCTGCAGCTGCTTTAGCTCGATCTGCAGCTCGTGGCGGAGCTTGAGGTCGAGCGCGCCGAGCGGCTCGTCGAGCAGGAGCGCCTGCGGGCGGTTGACGATCGCCCGGGCGAGGGCGACCCGCTGCCGCTGACCGCCCGAGAGCGCCGACGGCTTGCGGTCGCCGTAGCCCTCGAGTCGCACCGTTCGGAGCGCCTCGGTCGCTCGCTCCCGCCGCGTCGCCTTCGCCACCTTCTTCACCCGTAGGCCGTACTCGACGTTCTCCTGCACCGTCATGTGCGGGAACAGCGCGTAATCCTGGAACACGGTGTTGACGTCGCGATCGAACGGCGGCAGCCCCGAGACGTCGCGGCCGCCGAGTGAGATCGCGCCGGCATCGGGCTTCTCGAAGCCGGCAATCATCCGCAGCGTCGTCGTCTTCCCCGAGCCCGACGGGCCGAGCATCGTGAAGAACTCACCGCGGTTGATCTCGAGGTCGACGCCGCCCACGGCGACGACGTCGCCGTAGCGCTTGACGAGCCCTCGGATGCGGATATCGGGTGTGGTGGCGGTCTCGCTCAATGTCAGGCAGCTGCCGCGATCGACTCCTCGAGCAACCCGAGCCCCTCCTCGAGCTCGGTGTCGCCGATGGTCAGCGCGGGCAACAGCCTGATGACATTGCCGTATAGGCCGCACGCAAGCAAGAGGAGCCCGCGCTCGAATGCGGCGTCGACGATGGCCTTGGCCTTGTCGGACGTCTGCTCCGTGAGCTCGAGCGCGATCATCGGGCCGAGACCGCGGACGTCGCCGATGAAGTCGTGGCGCTGCGCGATCGCCTCGAGGCGGGTACGCAGCGTCTCGCCGAGGCGGACCGCACCGGCGAGGAACTCGTCTTCCTTCACTGCCTCGAGCACGGCGATCGCGGCCGCGCACGAGAGCGGGTTACCGCCGAACGTGCCGCCGAGACCGCCGGCTGGGACCGAGTCCATGATCTCCGCGCGGCCGGTGACCGCGGCGAGGGGGAGGCCTCCACCGATCGACTTGCCCGAGACGAGCAGGTCGGGCTCGACGCCGTCGTAGTGCTCGATCGCCCACAGCTTCCCGGTACGACCGACGCCCGACTGCACCTCGTCGTCGACGTAGAGGATCCCGTGCTCGCGACAGAGCTCCGCGAGGCGGGCCGGGTAGTCGGCGGGCATCTCGATGAAGCCACCTTCGCCCTGCACCGGCTCGAGCACGACGCAGGCGACGCTCTCCGGGTCGACCTCCGCCTTGAACAGCCTCTTCAGGCCGGCAATCGCGTCGTCGCTCGTGATCCCACGATAGGGATACGGCGCCGGCGCGCGATAGACCTCGGGTGCGAACGGGCCGAAGCCGGCCTTGTACGGCTTGACCTTGCTCGTCATCGTCATCGTCAGCAGCGTGCGACCGTGGAACGCCTGGTCGAACACGATCACGCCGGGGCGGCCCGTGAAGGCCCGCGCGATCTTGACGGCGTTCTCGTTCGCCTCGGCGCCCGAGTTGACGAGGATCGACTTCTGCTGCTCGGTGCCCGCGCATGGGGAGAGCTCGGCGAGAAGTCGGCACGTGTCGATGTACGGCTCGTACACGCCGACCATGAAGCACTGATGGAGATAGGAGTCGGTCTGCTCCTTGATCGCATCGACGACGGGCTGGAAGCGGTGGCCCGTGTTCTGGCAGCCGATGCCGCCGGCGAAGTCGAGGAAGGTGCGGCCGTCGACGTCGGTCACGCGCGCACCCTCTGCGCGCGCGACGACGAGGCGCGGGGTGGAGACGCCGGCGGAGACGTACTTCGCGCGCTCGGCGAGGATCGAGTCGTGGAGAGAAGCGGTGTCGGTCTGCATGGCGGGAGTATGCCCCACGAAGCGGGCGGTCGACAGCGCGGTTTGCCTCGCATTGCGAGATCTTCACACGGAATTGGTGCGCAATTCGTCGTCGCGCGGCTGATATGTCCGAGAGCCGCGGCTGAAGCCACGGCTCGGGGCGAGACCGCCGCTGAGGGTGCGTTTGTGACGGGGCTTCAGCCGCGTCACTCGGCTCGCGTGTGCTGTTCAGGGTCGCGCAGCCATCGCCGATACCATCGAGAGCCTGCCGGAGTAGCTCAGCTGGTTAGAGCACCACTCTTGTAAAGTGGGGGCCAAGGGTTCGAATCCCTTCTCCGGCTTGGTCGCACAACCCAGTCGGTGAACTGAGTGGGCGATCCGCGCGCCGTCACCGAAGAGCGGACTCAACAGCTGCGACGATCGCCTCGGCGTGCTCGATCGCGTCGAGCGCATCGGCCTCGTCGAGAAGCAAGCCGTCGTACTCGGACCGATTGCGCACAGTCCGCAGATCGTCAAACGCCTCGATGTGACGCGTCGGGCTCGACCTCGCGCATCGTCCCGGCCTTGATGACGCTCTTGATCTCGCTCTCACCCACCGGCCTCACCCATGGCTTCCCCCGTCGGCGTCTGCGAGAGCTCGATCTCGACGAGCGGTCCCCGCTTGACGTCGCGGAGGAAGCCCGTCTTGGGCGCCTTCCACTCGGCGCTCGAGACTGTGACGATGTTGATGTCCCGACCGAGGACAGGGTGAGCTCACGCGCGATGCGGGCGAGCTCGAGCTGGCGGGCAGAACCGACGATCAAGACGTCGACGTCGACCGGGTCGGACCCTGGGCGCCCCTCGTACCTGGCCGCCCAGGAGCCGTAGATGAAGGCCTGCTCGACACCGTCGATCGTTGCGAGGAGTGGCGCGATCATGATCGCCGGGCCGAATGCCTTGGTGAGCAAGCCAAGGAGGTCGGCGTAGTAGGGCGAGTCGCGATTTGGTCGAAGCACGCGGCTGCGACCGATGCGCTCACTGACCAGGAGGCCGGCTTTCTCCAGCCTGTCGGCTTCACGCGTGAGCCCGCCGTCGTCGAGCCCGAGCTCCCGCGCAAGATCGGAGATCGTCGCCGGAGCCGTGCTCCCGAGGTAGAGCCGTGCGAGCAGGCGGGCCTGTCCGGCTGACCGGAAGAGCGGCAGAAGCTGAGGGGGCTCGGTTCTCATTCTGACTATCCGACAGTATAAACTGTTTTTTAGGCATATTACCAGTGCGTCTTGCCGCGTAACTCGAAACCGGGGACGTCCAGGCGTACGGCTCGTATCTTGCGTCGAGCAACGAGACGTTTGCGGCGATGCGATCGCCGGTCTTTGCGATGCCACGGCTTCGTGGACGTGACCGAAGACGTGCAGGCTAGCCGGTCGAGCTCGGCCACCCTCGCTCGGAGAGCGATCGAACCGACCTGGTCGCCGTGCTCTGTGAGATCGAGTGTTCCACGCGGCGGGCCGTGCGTCACGAGGATCGTCGTCTCGTCGGGAATCGCGGCCCACGTTTTTCGGCGAGTCGTTCCTCAGGGAGCATGAACGCCCAGTCCATGAAGGGCGGGGTCCACGCCGGCGACGAGCAGGATGTCGCACCGACAGATCTCTGGGAGAACGCACCCGTGCAGATCGGAGATGGCGGCGACGGTCGTGGGTGGGGGTGACGTTGCCAACATCGTGTTGTCATCATAGGCTACTGATCGGACGGAACGTGAGTTAGGTCCTCGCGCGTCGGCGTGCCTTGTGCCGGCCTGCGGACTCCCCGCCGTCTCGTCAGCGTCTTGTCCCGATGTCGCCAGGTCGGCTGCGGGTGAAGCTTCCTCGCATGGAGAGGCGCAGGACGCGGGTGGCGCTCGCAGCGATCGAGGCGTTTGTCGGTATCGGTGCGGTCTACGGTGGGATCAACCTGATCGTCGATGCCGAGGGGTTCGGAGTCGAGCGCGCCTGGCTCGACGGGAGTCCCTTCTCGAGCTACACGATCCCCGGGCTTGCGCTGCTCGTCGTGATCGGCGGTGGGATGCTCGCCGCGGCCGCGCTCGCTGTCCGGGGTAGCGGGCTCGCGGCAGCAGCCGCCGTCATGATGGGCGCGATCACGCTTGCCTTCCTCGTCGTCGAGACGCTTGTGATCGGCTACCAGGGCGCCGATCAGATTCCGCTGGTCGCCGTGATCGGGATCGCCTCGCTTGCACTGATCGGCCTCGGCGGGAGGACGCTCTTGTAGCGTGGCGAGCGTGACCGGCCTGCGCACCGTCTCGGCGACGAGGTACGTGACCCCGCTGCGCGAGGGCGGATCGTTGCCCGCGCTCGTCGAGGCCGACGACGACGGGTTGTACGTCGTCAAGTTCCGCGGGGCCGGGCAGGGTCCGCTCGCGCTTGTCGCTGAGGTTATCGCCGGCGCGCTCGGCCGCGCGCTCGGGCTGCCGGTTCCCGAGCTGGTGCTCGTCGAGCTCGACCCTGACCTCGGGCGGGCCGAGCCCGATGCCGAGATTCAGGATCTGCTCCTCGCGAGCGGCGGCCTCAACCTCGGCATGGACTTCCTCCCGGGCGCCCTGCCGTACTCGCCCGCGTCGTCGCAGCAGCCCTCCGCGGAGCTTGCCGCCGAGCTCGTCTGGTTCGACGCCGTCACCCAGAACGTCGATCGCACCGCGCGCAACCCGAACCTCCTGTGGTGGCACGAGCAGCTGTGGGCGATCGACCATGGTGCCGCGCTCGTCGCACAGCACGCGGGGCTCGCGGGGGCCGCCGGCCGGGCCTTCCCCGCGATCTCGGACCACGTTCTCCTTCCGTTCGCCGGGTCGCTCGTCGCGGCCGACGAGCGCCTCTCGGGTCGGGTCGGGCGTGAAGAGGTCGTGCGGATCGTTGGGCTCGTCCCGGAGGCGTGGTTCACGGGCGACGGCGCCGGTGCGTACATCGAGCATCTCGTCGGGCGTCTCGCCGGGTCGCGGCGGCTCGCAGACGAGGCGGAGGAGGCCCGTGTCGGGCGCGCCGCGTAGCCCGTTCACGTATGCGATCCTCCGCGCCGTCCCGCGGGTCGAGCGCGGCGAGCGGATCAACGTCGGCGTCGTCCTCTACTGCCGCGCCGCTGACTTCCTCGGCATCCGGATCGCGGTCGACGAGGCAAAGCTCGCCGCGATCGCCCCCGAGGTTGACCCCGCGACGCTCGTGGCGCCGCTCGAGGCGATCGCGAGCGTCGCCGCCGGGGATCCCGACGCCGGCCCGATCGCAGCGTTGCCGGCCGGCGAGCGGTTCGGGTGGATCGCCGCCCCCGCAAGCACGGTGATCCAGCCGTCGGAGATCCACACCGGGTTGTGCGGTGATCCCACCGCCGCGCTCGAAGAGCTGTTCGCCGAGATCGTCTGCTGAGCGGCTCCCGAGGGCGCAGGTTGCCAACCGTCGCCTTTATCGGTTAAGTACCGGTTGACGGCGACCGGGAGGCGATGATGGCTCAGGAACGGCGAGCACCACGGCGGGTGACGATCGGCGACATCGCCGAGCGCGCCGGTGTCTCGAAAGGCGCCGTCTCCTACGCCCTCAACCAGCGGCCAGGGATCTCGGACGAGACGCGCGAGCGGATCCTCAAGATTGCCGAGGAGCTCGGCTGGTATCCGAATCGCGCCGCGAGGTCATTGTCGGTCGCGCGGGCCGACGCCTGCGGGTTCGTGCTCGCGCGACCGCCGCGCACGCTGGCGGTCGAGGCGTTCTTCGCCGAGTTCCTCGCCGGGGTCGAGTCGGAGCTCGCCTCGCGCTCCCTCGCGCTCACGCTGCAGCTCGCGACCGACGTCGAGAGCGAGATCGAGGTGTATCGGCGCTGGTGGGGCGAGCGGCGTGTCGACGGCGTCCTCGTCATGGATGTCCGCGTCGACGACCCGCGGATCGCTGCGCTCGCGCAGTTGGGGCTTCCGGCCGTGATCGTCGGCGGGCCGGTGGGCGCCGGCGCACTGCCGTGCGTGTGGCACGACGAACGTGCCGCGGTCGAAGAGGTCGTGCGGTATCTCGCCGCGCTCGGGCACCGGCGGGTCGCGCGGGTCGAGGGCGTCTCGGGGTTCCTCCACAGCGTGATGCGCTCGAGCTCGTTCCTCGAGATCACGGCGGAGCTCGGGCTCGAGGGCACGATCGTCCCGACGGACTACTCTCCCGCGAGCGGCGCCCGGGCGACGAGGCGCCTCCTCTCCGAGCCGAGCCCGCCGACCGCGATCGCGTACGACTCGGACGCGCTCGCTGCAACCGGGCTCGGGGTCGCGCAGCAGATGGGCTTCGTTGTGCCCGACGACCTCTCGATCGTCGCCTGGGACGACTCGCTCCTCTGCCAGGTCGTCCACCCGCCGCTGACCACGCTGACGCGCGACATCGCGAGCTACGGCGCGCTCGCCTGCCGGCATCTGCTGACCGCGATCGACCTGGGCGGGCACGGTGTCCGTGACATCGAGGCGCCCCGGGCGGAGCTCACGACCCGGGGGAGCACCGGGCCGGCGCCGGCCGAGAATCGGAGTCCACGCTGATGATGGGATCAGGCCTTTCCCGCTTGACACTTAACCGGATAAGTGGTTCGCTCCGGGTAACAGAGCGGGGACGACGCCGTTTCCGCACCTGGACACGATGATGGTGGACCTGAACCGGGATACTCGTCGAAGCGCCGTCGAGCGCCACCGCTGGCTCGGAGCCAACTTCTGGTCGCGTTGCGGCGGGCCGCGGATGTGGACGAGCTACGACCCGGATGTCGTGCGAGACGAGCTCCGTACTCTTGCCGAGCACGGGCTGAACGTCACGCGCTCGTTCTGCTACTGGCCGGACTTCGTCCCCGAGCCCGAGCGCCTCGACGACGACGTGCTCGCACGCTTTGCCGACTTTCTCGAGGCGCACCGTGAGCTCGGGCTGACGACGATCCCGACGTTTGTCGTCGGCCACATGTCCGGCGAGAATTGGGATCCCGCTTGGCGCCAAGGGCGCGACCTCTACCGCGACGTCTGGCTCGTCGCGCAGCAGGCCTGGCTCGCCGAGGCGCTCGCGCGGCGCTTCGCCTCGCATCCCGCCATCTCGGGCTGGCTCGTCTCGAACGAGATGCCCCTCTACGGCGGCCCCGCGTCGAGCGACGAGATCACCGCCTGGGCGCGCCTCGTCGTCCAGGCGCTCCGTGCCGGTGGCGCGACGCAGCCCATCTCGCTCGGCGACGGCGCGTGGGGAATCGAGACGACCGGGCACGACAATGGCTATTCGATCCGCGCGCTCGAGCCGCTCATCGATTTCATCGGACCGCACGTTTATCCAATGCAGGACGATCAGGTCAGGCAGCTGCTCCGGGCCGCCTACGTCTGCGAGCTGTGCGACACGTTCGGGCTGCCGGTCGTCCTCGAGGAGTTCGGCGTCTCGTCCGACTTCGCCTCCGACGAGAACGCCTCCCACTACTACCGCCAGGTGCTCCACACCTCGCTGCTCGCCGGCGCCAAGGGTTGGCTCGCCTGGAACAACTGCGACTACGACGACCTCCGTCTGCAACCGCCGTACTCCCACCACCTGTTCGAGCTGCATTTCGGCCTGACTGACGCCGCCGGCCGGCCGAAGCCGCAACTCGCCGAGCTCGCGCGCTTCTCCCGCCTCCTGGACGGGCTCGGCGAGGGGTGGCAGCCCGTACGGGGCGGAGCGGCGATCGTCGTTCCCGAGCACTTCGAGACCGCGTTCCCGTTCACGACCGAGGAGTACCGGCGTGACATCGACCGAGCCCTGTTCCAGTCCTACGTCGCCGCCCGAGAAGCCGACCTGCCGGTGGGTTTCGTGCGCGAGAGGGACGGCCTGGGCACGAGCGCGCCTCTGCTCGTCTGCCCGAGCGCGAAGCTGCTGACCGCGGCCGGGATCGACCGTCTCCGCGAGCTCGTCAGCGCCGGCGCCACGCTATACCTCTCCGTCTTCAACGGCAGCACCGACAACCAGCGCGGGCCCTGGCTCGGCGGGCTCCGCGACCTCTTCGGGGTGCGGCAGCTCCTTCGCTACGGGCTCGTCGACCCGATCGAGGACGACGTCGTCTCGTTCGAGCTCGTGCGCCGATTCGGCGACCTCGAGCCCGGCGAGCAGCTTCACTTCCGGGTCGCGGGCAATGCCAACGTCCGCTCCTACCTCCCGGTCGAGCCCGAGGGCGCCGAGGTCGTCGCGATCGACTCGCACGGCCGTCCCGCGATCCTCGTCAACGACGTGGGTGACGGGAAGGTCGTGCTCTGCACCTACCCGCTCGAGCTCCTCGCCGCCCAGGTCCCGGCGGTGAATCCCGAAGACACCGCGCGCCTTTACGGTGCGCTCGCGATCGAAGCCGGCCTTTCTCGACCGGTGCGCGTCGACGACGCGCGGGTGCTGATCGGTCGCGTCCGCTCGGAGGATCGCCGCCAGACGGTGCTGTTCGTCAACACCTCCCCCGAAACGGTCGACCTCGAGCCCCTCACCGAAGCCGGGGTGGAGCTTGTCGGCCCGCGGGTCACCGAGCTCGGGCCATTCGAGGTGGCTGTCGTCGCGCTCGGGCAGGGCTCGGGGGCCGCCGGTGAACCGGTCGCCGGAGCGACCGGCGAAGGGAGGGATGCCCCGACACCATGAGCGCATTCGCCGTGCGAGTGGCGCGCCGCCGGGGCCGCGCCGTCCGTCACGAAGGAGCTCCCGGCATCCAGACCACGCAGGCAAACGCAGAGGAGGGAACTGGACAGATGGCAGTCCATCGAAAGGGGAAGGCACTCGGGTTCGGCCTGATCGCCGTCCTTGCCGTCGCTGTGGCCGTCAGCTTCATGACGACCGGCGCGGCCAACGCAACGCAGCAGTCGGCGTTCGCGCTTCCGCGCGCGCAGACGCTGTACACATCGGGCACGGCGTGGGGGCCGTTCGACAGCTTCAACCCGCTCCGCTCCGGGTACTCGACCGGCGTCGTGGGCCTGCTGTACGAGACGCTCTTCCGCTATGACCCGCTCAAGGACAAGTTCATCCCGTGGCTTGCGACGGACGGCGGCTGGAAGGGCCGCAACTACATCCTCCACGTCCGCAAGGGCGTGACCTGGAACGACGGCAAGCCGTTCACCGCCGCCGACGTCAAGTTCACATTCGAGACCGGCAAGCTCGAGGGCTCGCAGTACTCCACGATGTGGAAGACGGGCCTTCAGAGCATCACCGCCAAGGGCAACACCGTCAGCTTCAACTTCAAGGGTGTCCCGAACTACCAGGACTGGGACACGAACATGTACACGATTCCGATCGTGCCCCAGCACGTCTGGAAAGGGCTGAGCGCGACCGAGATCACCACCGGCAACGTCAACAAGGACGGCCAGCTGGTCGGCACCGGCCCGTACAAGTATGGCGCGGGCGCGGGCACGACGGGCACGTTGCAATGGAACAAGCGCGGCGGCTGGTGGGCGACCAAGGCGCTCGGCATGAACGTGGCGCCGCAGTACATCGTCGACATCCACAACACGTCCAACACCGCGTCGCTTGCGAACCTGCAGGCGAACAACATCGACCTCTCGAACAACTTCTTCCCGGGGATCGACAAGGTGATCGGTGGGAAGATCGGGACGTACTACCCGAGCGCGCCGTACATGCTCTCGGCGAACACGGCCTGGCTCGTGCCGAACACCACGAAGAAGCCACTCAACGACAAGGTCTTCCGCCGGGCGCTCGCCTCGTCGATCAACATCGACCAGATCGTGACGGCCGACTACGGGAACATCGTCGCCAAGGCGAGCCCGACCGGCCTGCTCCCGACCTGGAGCAAGTGGATCGACAAGCAGCAGGCGCAGAAGCTCGGCTTCAAGTACTCGATCGCCACGGCCAAGTCGCTCCTCGCAAGCGCCGGCTACAAGGACACGAACGGCGACGGGTATGTCGAGAACAAGGACGGCTCCGCGATCAACCTCAGACTGATCGTCCCGAACGGGTGGTCGGACTGGATGACCGCGATTCAGATCATCTCGCAGTCCGCGAAGGACGCCGGCATCAAGATCACGCCGGCCTACCCCGACTACAACGGTCTGGTCGAGGAGCGCAACTCGGGCAAGTTCGATCTCGTCATCAACAATGACAAGCAGATCGGCAACACGCCCTACACGTACTACGACTACCTGTTCCACCTGCCGATCGCCGATCAGCAGACGTTCGCGAACTTCTCGCGCTTCACCCAGGCCGGGGCGAAGCCTTGGGCGCTCACGCTCAAGCTGAACAAGGTCCCGACCTCGAACACGAAGGCCGCGATGAAGATCCACAGCGCGATCCAGAAGGTCATCCTCGAGGATCTCCCCGCAATCCCGCTCTGGTACAACGGCATGTGGGCGCAGTGGAACAAGACGTACTGGACGAACTTCCCGTCGTCGAAGGGCGCGGGCCTCCAGAACACGCCGAGCATGTGGAACGGCTACCTCAACATGACCGGCATCGACGCGCTCGCCAAGCTGAAGAAGGCGTAGCGACGAAGCACCGCCAAACGGTGCCGGCCGCGGTCTCGTCCCCTCCGAGCGAGGGGACGAGACCGGCCGGTATCTCCCTGCGCCAAATGTCGTACCCTCACGAACCGAGCCAGTGGCCCGCTACCTGATCCGCAAGCTCCTCGTCTACCTGCTGACGTTCTTCGTTGCGGTGACGATCGACTGGCTCATCCCCCGGTTCATGCCGGGCGACCCCATCGCCGGCCTCGTCGGGCGGTTCCAAGCGGACCCGCTCGCCTCCCAGGAGCTCCAGCGCTACTTCACCAAGGTCTACCAGCTCGACCAGCCGATGCTGACGCAGTACCTGAACTTCTGGAAGGGGCTGGTCCACGGCGACCTCGGGCCGAGCGTCGCCTACACCGGCTCGCACGTCGGCAGCCTCATCTGGCGCGCGATCCCCTACACGCTCGGGCTCCTGATCCCGTCAACCGTGCTCAGCTACATCGCCGGGAACCGGGTCGGCGCACTCGCGGCGAGGCGCAAGGTGCTCGACAACAGCGTGCTCCCGGTCTCCTACGTGCTCACCGCGACCCCGTATGTGTGGCTCGCGCTCGTGATCGCATACTTCTTCGGCGCCCGCTGGGGCTGGTTCCCGATCTCCGGCGCCTACGACTTCTCGCAGCAGCCGAACTGGTCGTGGGAGTTCACGTGGAGCTACCTCTACCACTGGTTCCTCCCGTTCCTCTCGCTGTTCCTCGTCTCGTTCGGAGGCTGGGCGATCGGGATGCGGAACCTGATCATCTACGAGCTCGAGGCGGACTACTCCAACTACCTCGCTTCGCTCGGCGCGCCAACGAGCCTCATCCGCAAGTACGCCTATCGCAACGCCGTGCTGCCGCAGATGTCAGGGCTTGCGCTCGCGCTCGGCGCGGTGGTCGGCGGCGCGCTCGTCACCGAGATCGTGTTCGGGTACCAGGGCGTGGGGATGCTGCTGTTCACCGCGCTCAACAACCGCGACTACTTCCTGCTCCAGGGGATCTTCCTGTTCATCATCCTCGGCGTCCTGATCGGCAACTTCCTCGTCGACATCGCCTACGTCATCGTCGACCCGCGCACGAGAACGGGGATCCAGGGTGGCTGAGCTCGCGTCGGCGCACAAGCACGAGACGCTCTACTTCGCGTTCCGCAACCGGAAGCTCGTGTTCGGGCTCTCGCTCGTCCTCGCGTTTCTCGTGTTCGCGATCATCGGGCCTTGGCTCACCGACGCCGATCCGTTCGAGTTCGGCTACGCGACCGGGCACGCCCCATCGGGCGACAACTGGTTCGGGACGACGTCACCTGGTCAGGACGTCTTCAGCCAGTTCGTCCACGGGCTGCGGGCGAGCTTCGTCGTCGGCGCGATCGGGGCGGCGGTCGCCTCGGTGATCGCGATGGTGATCGGGTTCGTCTCGGGCTACCGGGGCGGGATCCTCGACGAGATCCTCAGCGTGCTCACCAACGTGGTGCTCGTCATCCCGACGCTCGCGGTGCTGATCATCGTCGCCGCCTACCTCGAGATCAGCGGCTTCGTCAGCGAGGGAATCCTGATCGGGGCGACGTCCTGGCCCTGGGCGGCCCGCTCGATCCGAGCGCAGACCTTCTCTCTTGCGGCGCGCGACTTCGTCGGGCTTGCCCGGCTCTCGGGCTCGGGCACGTGGCGGATCATCGCCCGCGAGATCGCGCCGAACATGAGCTCGTACCTCTTCCTCGTGTTCATCCTCCTGTTCGGCGGGTCGATCCTCGCAGCGGCGACTCTCGACTTCCTCGGACTCGGCCCCTCGAACGCGATGTCGCTCGGGCTGATGATGAACAACGCGATCTCGAACGCCGCGCTCAACCTCGGCCTGTGGTGGTGGTTCGTGCCGCCGGGGATCGCGATCACCTGCGTGGTCGGCGGGCTGTACGTGATGAACGTCGGGCTCGACGAGGTCTTCAATCCGAAGCTGCGTGAGACGTGAGCCTCTCCGTCGCTGAGCTCAGGGTCTACTACCGCAGCCTCCGCGGCGACGTGAAGGCACTCGACGGGGTCACGTTCGAGGTCGCCGACGGCGAGATCATGGGCCTCGCGGGCGAGTCGGGGTGCGGCAAGACCACGCTGGGCAAGAGCCTGATCCGCCTCGACGGGCGCATGCGCCACGTCGGGGGCACGGTCTCGCTCGACGGCCGCGAGCTGCCGCTCGACGACTCGAGCGCGATGGACGAGTTCCGGTTCCGCGAGGTCTCGATCATCCCGCAGTACGCGATGAGCGCGTTGAACCCGACCCGCAAGATCGGGCGCCTGATCCGGGAGCTGCTGCACGCTCGCGGGGTGAGCTTCGACGAGACGCTGCCAGAGCTGTCCCGCCGCCTTGGGCTGGTCGGGCTCTCCGACGACGTTCTCCACCGCTTTCCGATCGAGCTCTCGGGCGGGATGAAGCAGCGGGTGGTGATGGTGCTCTCGACGCTGCTCAACCCCTCGCTGCTGATCGCGGACGAGCTCACCTCCGCGCTCGACGTGTCGACCCAGAAGGCGGTCGCCGAGATGCTCGTCGAGTTCCGCGACCGCGAGTTCGTCAAGAGCACGATCGTGATCACCCACGACCTCTCGATCCTCGCGCAGATGGCCGACACGATCCTGATCATGTACGCGGGCAAGCTCGTCGAGAAAGCCTCCGCCGCCGAGATCGTCGAGTCACCGCGGCACCCGTACACGCAGCTCCTGCTCTCCTCGCTCCCCGAGGTCGGGATCCGCTACGAGGAGAAGAAGCTCCGCGGGATCCCGGGCCGGCCCCCGGGGCTCCTCAACCCGCCAGCCGGGTGCCGGTTCCGCGAGCGATGCCCGCTCGCACATGACCGGTGCGCCGAAGAGCCGCCCTTCGTCGAGGTCGACCCGGGCCGCCAGACCGCCTGCTGGAAGGCCGGGGAGGCAGCAGTCTGATGCTCCGGGTCGACGACGTCACCAAGGTCTTCCGGGTCGGGACGTTCGGCGGGAAGACGCTCACCGCGGTCTCGAACGTCTCGTTCGAGGTGCAGCCCGGCGAGGTCGTCTCACTGATCGGCGAGAGCGGCTCGGGGAAGACGACCGTAGGGCGGATGATCCTGCGGCTGACGCCGATCACCGCCGGGTCCATCAACTTCGACGGGGTCGACGTCGCGCAGCTCAGTGGGCGCCGGCTGCGCTCGTACTACGCCCACGTCCAGGGCGTGTTCCAGGATCCGTTCAGCTCGTACAACCCGATCTTCAAGGCCGACCGCGTCTTCGCGCTCGTGCGGCACTCGTACCTCTCGGATCTCAGCCAATCCGAGTGGAACCAGCGTCTCGGGGATGCGCTCGAGGCGGTCGTGCTCGAGCCGAGCGACGTGCTCAACAAGTACCCGCACCAGCTCTCCGGCGGCCAGCTCCAGCGCCTGCTGATCGCGAGGGCGCTGATGCTCGACCTCAGGTTCCTCGTCGCCGACGAGATCATCTCGATGCTCGACGCCTCGACCCGGATCGACGTCCTCAACCTCCTCGGCCAGCTCAAGGAGCGTGGGCTCGGCGTCCTCTTCATCACCCACGACCTCTCGCTCGGCAACTACATCTCCGACAAGACGCTGATCCTGCGACGCGGGCGGATCGCCGAGCTCGGTGCGACCCACAAGGTGTTCGGCAACCCGCAACATCCCTACACACGCGCGCTGCTCGCCTCGGTCCCGCAGCTCCATCGCAAGTGGAGCACCGACGCGCACGACCTCGTCGGCGAGATGCCGGAGCACGACCCGAGTGTGATGGAGACGCTCGTCCAGGTCGAGGACGACCACTTTGTCGCTCGATGAGGGATGAGCGGTTCCCGCGCTCCTTCAGCTGGGGAGCCGCCACCTCGGCGTATCAGGTGGAGGGCGCTGTTCGCGAGGGTGGGCGCGGCGTCTCGATCTGGGATCGCTTCTGCGACGTCCCCGGGAAGGTGCTGAACGCCGACAACGGCGCGGTCGCGTGCGACTTCTACCACCGCTACCCCGACGACATCCGGCTGATGCAGGAGCTCGGGATCGACAGCTTCCGCTTCTCGGTCGCGTGGCCGCGCGTGCTCCCGACCGGGACGGGGCCTGTCAACCAGCCGGGGCTCGACTTCTACGACCGGCTCGTCGAGGCGCTGCTCGAGGCGGGGATCGAGCCCTGCGTCACGCTCTACCACTGGGACCTCCCGATCGAGCTGCAGGACCGGGGAGGCTGGCCGAGCCGGGAGCTGATCGGGCCGTTCACCGACTACGCCGAGGTCGTCGCCGGGCGGCTGGGCGACCGCGTCAAGCGGTGGATCACCCACAACGAGCCGTGGGTGGTCGCCTGGCTCGGATACGGCAACGGCGAGCATGCGCCGGGACTCGAGAGCCGCAAGCTCGCACTCGCCGCGAGCCACACGCTGCTCGTCTCGCACGGGCACGCGGTCGAGGTGCTGCGAAACCTCTCACCGGACTCCGAGGTCGGGATCACGCTCAACCTGCAGCCCGTGTATGCGGCCGGCGACACCGAGGGTGATCTCGCCGCGGTCGCGTACGTCGACGGGTACTTCAACCGCTGGTACCTCGATCCGCTCTACCGGGGCGAGTACCCGGCCGACATGCTCGAGCTCTACGGGGCGGACGCGCCCGAGGTGCGAGACGGCGACTTCGCGCGGATCACGGTGCCGACCGACTACCTCGGGATCAACTACTACTCGCGCCACCTCGTCGGCCAAGGGACGTCGCCGACTTCGCCGCGGTATCTCCGCGAACCGGCGTCGGACTACACCGCGATGGACTGGGAGGTCTACCCGCGCGGGCTCACCGACCTGCTCGTACGCCTGCATCGCGACTACGCGCCCCCCGCGCTTCAGGTCACCGAAAACGGCGCCGCCTATGACGACCCGGAGCCGGCCGGCGGTTTCGTCGAGGATCCTGAGCGTGTCGCGTACTTCGCTTCGCACGTGGCGGCGCTGGGCGACGCGATCGAGGAATGCGTGCCCGTGACCGCCTACTACGCCTGGTCGCTGCTCGACAACTTCGAGTGGGCCTTCGGCTACGAGCGCCGCTTCGGCATCGTCCACGTCGACTTCGAGACGCTCGAGCGCACACCGAAGGCGAGCTTCCGCTTTCTCCGCGACCTGCTCGCGGCGCAGAGGGGATGAGCCTGCCTCGAACGGCGGTAGGCTCTGGGCGTGGTCGAATCGACTGAGGCGAAGCTCGCGCGTCTCGCCGAGCTGCGGACGCAGGCGTCGCATGCGGCGACGGAGAAGGCCGTCGCCCGCCAGCGCGGGCAGGGCAAGCTCCTCGCCCGAGAGCGCGCCTTGCTGCTGCTCGACCCGGGGTCGTTCGTCGAGCTCGACCGGTTCGTGCGCCACCGCGAGACCGAGTTCGGCATGGCCGAGAACCGGCCGCTCGGCGACGCGGTCGTCACCGGTTACGGCACAGTGTTCGGGCGTCCGGTGTGCGTGTTCTCGCAGGACTTCACGATCTTCGGCGGGTCACTGTCCGAGGTCTTCGCCGAGAAGATCTGCAAGGTGATGGACATGGCGCTCAAGGTCGGGTGCCCCGTGATCGGGATCAACGACTCGGGCGGTGCCCGGATCCAGGAGGGGGTCGTCTCGCTCGCCGGCTACGCGGAGATCTTCTGGCGGAACGTTCAGGCGTCCGGGGTGATCCCCCAGCTCTCGCTCGTCCTCGGGCCGTGTGCCGGTGGGGCCGTGTACTCGCCGGCGATGACCGACTTCGTGCTGATGGCGGAAGGCTCGTCGTACATGTTCATCACCGGGCCCGATGTCGTGAAGACCGTGACGGGCGAGGAGGTGACGTTCGAGGAGCTCGGTGGCGCGGAGGCGCATTCGACCAAGTCGGGCGTCGCACACCTGAGCGCGGCGAGCGAGCAGGCGGTGATCGAAGACGCGCGCTATCTCCTCACCTTCCTCCCGCAGAGCAACCTCGAGAGGGCGCCGTTCGCGACGCCAAGCGACCCGGTCACGCGCGACGCGCCCGAGCTCGACGCGCTCGTCCCCGACTCACCGAACAAGCCGTACGACATGAAGCGCGTGATCGAGACGGTGGTCGACGAGGGCTCGTTCCTCGAGCTGCAGCCCCGCCACGCCGAGAACATCGTCATCGGGCTCGCCCGCCTCGGCGGCCATGCAGTCGGTGTCGTCGGGAACCAGCCGCTCAAGCTCGCAGGGGTGCTCGACATCGATGCGTCCGTCAAGGCAGCCCGATTCGTACGCACGTGCGACGCGTTCAACATCCCGCTCGTCACCTTCGTCGACGTGCCGGGGTTCCTCCCGGGGACCGAGCAGGAGTGGGGTGGGATCATCCGCCACGGGGCGAAGCTGCTGTACGCGTACTCCGAGGCGACGGTGCCGAAGCTCACCGTGATCACCCGAAAGGCCTACGGCGGCGCCTACGACGTGATGAGCTCAAAGCACATCCGGGCCGACGTCAACGTCGCCTGGCCCACCGCCGAGGTCGCAGTGATGGGGCCAGACGGCGCGGTCAACATCGTCTTCCGGCACGAGCTCTCCGGCTCCGAGAACGGCGACGAGCGGCGCGCCGAGCTGATCGCCGAGTACAAGGACAGGTTTGCGAACCCCTACACGGCCGCCGAACGCGGCTACGTCGACGACGTGATCGAGCCCCGGCGGACGAGGCCGTATCTCGTCCGCGCGCTCGAGATGCACCTCGGCAAAGACGAGCCCCGCCCGAGGCGCAAGCACGGCAACATCCCTCTGTAGCGCTTCGCGCCACAGAGGAAGTGGACAGCCGCTTCGCGGCTGGCTGTCTTGCTGGGCGCCGTTTGCTCCGCTTTGCGGAGTGGGCCGCCCTTCGGGCGGCCCGGGGGCGCCGGGAGGAGAGCCTGGCGTGTGGCTGGTTGTGTTGTTGGGCGCCGTTGGCTCCGCTTTGCGGAGTGGGCCGCCCTTCGGGCGGCCCGGGGGCGCCGGGAGAAGAGCCTGGCGTCTGGCTGGGGGGGCGCCGGAATAGACTGCGCTCGATGCGGGTCTCGGCAAAGGTGGACTACGCGCTGAGAGCCATGCTCGAGCTGGCGGCTGCGAACGGGCTCGTCAAGGGCGAGCGACTCGCCGCTGCCCAGGAGATCCCGCAGAATTTCCTCGAGAACATCCTCGTCGAGCTCCGCAGGGCAGAGCTCGTCGCGAGCCAGCGTGGGGTCGAAGGCGGCTACACGCTCGCCCGACCGGCCAAGGAGATCAGCGTCGCCGACGTGATCCGTGCCGTCGAAGGGCCGATCGCGACGGTGCGCGGTGCGCGGCCCGAGCAAGTGACGTACGCGGGTGCGGCCGCCGCGCTCGGCCACGTTTGGCTCGAGCTGCGAGCTGCGATGCGCAACGTGCTCGACGAGACGACGCTCGCCGAGCTCGTCGAGCGCACGAGAACACCGTCGTCACACCGGCACTGAGAACCGCCGGGTCGCACGCGGCCGGAGCCAGACGATCTGCGCCCGCTCGAGCTCGAGGAGCTCGAGCGCGTCGCGCGTCAGCTGAACGCAGATCTCGCTTCCGTCTGCCCCCGAGAGCTCAACGCGCGCGTCGAAGCCATACGGCGTGATCCGGTCGACCATCGCCTCGACGCAGCCCGCGACCTCGCCGCCGGTGACGATCTCGAGGTCGTGCGGGCGCACGAGGTGCTCGCCGACCCGATTCGCCTCGCCGACGAACGTCATCACGAACTCGGTCGCCGGGTTGTCGTAGAGCGCGACCGGGTCACCGACCTGCTCGATCCGGCCGGCGTTCATCACGGCGATCTGGTCGGCGACGTCCATCGCTTCCTCCTGGTCGTGCGTGACGAAGACCGTCGTCACGTGCACCTCGTCGTGGAGACGTCGCAGCCAGTCGCGCAACTCGGCCCGCACACGGGCATCGAGCGCACCGAACGGCTCGTCGAGAAGGAGCACTCCAGGCTCGGGCGCGAGCGCCCGAGCCAGCGCCATGCGTTGCCGCTGACCACCCGAGAGCTGTGCGGGGTAGCGATGCCCGAAGTCCTGCAGCTGCACGAGCCGCAGCAGCTGATCGACCCGGTCGCGGATCTCCGCCTTCGGTCGCTTCCGCACTTCGAGCCCGAACGCCACATTGTTGCGAACCGTCATGTGCTTGAACGGCGCGTAGTGCTGGAAGACGAACCCGACGTTCCGCTTCTGCGGAGTCAGTGCCGTCGCCGACGTGCCGGAGATCACGATCTCGCCTGCGTCTGGTGTCTCGAGCCCCGCGATGATCCGCAGGAGCGTCGACTTTCCCGACCCGCTCGGGCCGAGCAGAGCCGTGAGTGATCCGCTCGGCACGTCGAGAGATACGTGATCGAGAGCCTGGAACGTGCCAAAGCGCTTGCTGATTCCCTGGATGTAGATCGACATGGTTACACGGTTTCCTCTCGCGGCTTGACGACGGTTGCGGTGACGAGAACGACGATTGCGAGCAACGCGAGGACGATCGAGATCGCGTATGCGCCTGCGAGATCGAAGCTCTCGTAGCGCTCCTGCACACGCAGCGTCGCCGTCTCGGTCTGTCCCTGAAGCCGGCCCGAGACGACCGCGACCGCTCCGTACTCGCCAAGGCAACGGGCGGTCGTGAGGATCACGCCGTAGACGACCGCCCAGCGAATCGACGGGAGGGTGATCCGCAAGAAGGTCTGCCGGCCCGAGGCGCCGAGCGTTCTCGCCGCCTGCTCCTGCTCGTCGCCGATCTCGCGAAGCGTCGGAACGACCTCGCGTGCGACGAACGGCAGCGAGACGAAGATCGTCGCGACCACCATCGCCGGCAGTGAGAAGAGGAACCGGATGTCGTGGCGCTCGAGGAAGCCCCCGAACCAGCCCTCGCGACCGTAAAGCAGGAACAGCGCGAGCCCGACCACCACGGGGGAGAGCGCCAGCGGCAGGTCGATGAACGCGTTGAGAAGCCCCTTTCCGGGGAACCGCCGTCGGACGATCGTGAGCGCGCAGAGCACGCCGAAGACCGTGTTCACCGGAACCGCGACCGCGGTGATGACCACCGTCAGCTTGAAAGCGTGGAGCGTATCGGGCGCGGTGAGCGCGTCGACGGCGGGCTGGACGCCGTTCTCGAACGTCCGCCAGAAGACGAGCGAGAGCGGGCCGGCGAGGATCGCGACCACGTAGCCGACCGCAATCGAGCGGAGCGCGAGCCTACGCCGCATGCTCGTGCCTCGTTGCCAGGTGCCGGATCACGCCGATCGAGAGGAGCAACACGAAGGAGATCGCGAGCAACACCACCGCGACCGCCGCGGCGCCGACGCCGTCACCGCTTTCGATCCGCCCGAAGATGTACACCGAGGCCGCTTCGGTCTTGTACGGGAGATTCCCGGTGATGATCACGAGCGAGCCGAACTCGCCGATCGCCTTCGCGAACGCGAGCGCGACCCCGGAGAGAACCCCGGGGAGGATGTTCGGGAGCACGACGCGCCGGAACGTCGTCCACTCGGAGGCGCCGAGGGACTTCGCCGCCTGCTCCATCTCGGCGTCGAGCTCCTGGAGCACGGGCTGGACGGTCCGGACGACGAACGGGAGCGTCACGAACATGAGCGCGAGGACGATCGACGCCCTCGTATACGCCACGTCGATCCCGACTGGCGACTTCGGGCCGTAGAGCGCAAGCAACGTCAGTCCGGCGACGATCGTCGGAAGGGCAAACGGAAGGTCGACGACCGCGTTGATCAGGGCCTTGCCGCGGAACTCATCGCGGACGAGCACCCAGGCGGTGACCGTGCCGAGCACGGCGTTGATCACCGACACCGCGAGGGACGTGGCAAGTGTGAGCTTGAGGGCTGCGATCGCCTGGGGCTGGGTGACCGCCTCCCGAAACCCATGCCAGCCGTCCTCGCCGGACGACGCGACCAGCGCGGCGATCGGCAGGACGACCATCAGCGTCAGGAACGTCGTGACGACGCCGAGGGACAGGGCCGTCCCGGCCCTGTCCCTCGGCGTTCGGTGTCTGCCGGAGCTCGCTGGCCTCCGCCACGATCCGGTGTCAGACACCGTCAGATCCGACATCCGCCGCTCACCCGGTGACCCCACCGATCGCGCGCTCGATGCGGGCCATCACGCTGTTCCTGGGGTCGAAGAAACCCTTCTGCACCTTCCCCCAGCCACCGAGCCCGAGGTTCGTGATCGTGAAGATGTCGGGCCGCTTCGGGAACTTCGCCCGGTTGCGGTCGAGCACTGACTTGACGACCGGGCGGTAGCCGTTGTCCGCGAAGACCTGCTGTGCCGCCGGCGTGCGTAGGAAGCGCAGGAATGCGTTCCCGGTCTGGACGTCGCTCGAGCCCTTGAGCACGGCGATCGGGTTCTCGATCAGGATCGTCGCCTTCGGGATCACGTACTGGACGGGCTGCTTCTTGAGCTGGGCAGCGATCGCCTCGTTCTCGTAGGTGAGCAGCACGTCGCCCTTACCGGCGAGGAACGTGTTGAGCGCGTCACGGGCGGACTTGTCCTGAACGGAGACGTTCCGGAACAGCGAGAGCAGCTTCGCCTCGGCCTGCTTCGGCTTGGCTCCCTCGCGGATGAACCCGCCGTAGGCAGCCATCACGTTCCAGCGGGCGCCGCCCGACGTGAACGGGTTTGGCGTGATCACCTCGACGCCCTTCTTCGTGAGGTCGTTCCAGCGCCGGAGCTTCTTCGGGTTGCCGTCACGGACGACGAAGACCACAACCGAGTCGGTGACCATTCCCCGGTACGACTGCCGATCCCAACGCGCATCGACCAGGCCCTCCTTGACGAGCTCGTCCACGTCCGGGGCGAGCGAGAGCGCGACGATGTCGGCCGGAAGCCCGGCCTTGACCGCGCGGACCTGATCCCCGGAGGCGCCGTACGACTGCGTGAACGAAACGTCCTTGCCCTCGGCTGTCGCCTGGAACAGGGGGATGAGCTTCGCGTACGCCTCGCGCGGAGTCGAGTACGCGACCAGGTTGAGCTTCGTGTCCGCCGTCCTGGCCTCGGCCCGCGACGCGAGCGCTGCCCCGACGGCCAGCAGGGCGACGAGCACGATCGCAGCCGCAACCATGGTCGGCGGCGTCGCACGGTGAGCTGACATCCCAACTCCTCTCGACTAATTCCATTGATCTACTGAAGATTAGTATCACTGATTTCTCAAATAAGCAAGAGTGATTTGTATCGGATGACGGGATCGACGAGCAGCGATGTGCTATGAATAGGCGATGCCTAGGCATTCCTTAACCGCCGCACAGGCCGCCCGGACGCTCGGGATCAGCCTCGACACGCTTCGCCGGTGGGATCGCGACGGGAAGATCCGCGTCGAGCGCGACGCTGCGAACCGCAGGGTCGTGCCGCTCGCCGAGGTCGAGCGCCTTCGCGGCGCGAGCGGCGACGAGACGCTGACCGCTCGCAACCGTTTTCGCGGCATCGTTCGGTCGGTCGAGGTCGACGGCCTGCTCGCCCGCGTGGAGATCGATGTGACCGAGCCTGCGCGCGTCGTTGCGATCGTCACTCGCGAAGCCGTCGAGGAGCTTGGCCTTCGCGCCGGGATGAGCGCGGCGGGTGTGGTCAAGTCGACGAGCGTGATGGTCGAGCGGTGAGGCGCGCCGTCCCCATCGTCGTGGGATTGGCGCTGTTCCTCCTCGGCGCCGGGGTCGCGGCGTCGCGCACGCAGGCCGGTGGCGGCGCGACGGTGCTCGCTGCCTCGTCGCTCACCGAGGTGATCCCGAAGCTCGATCCGTCCGCGCGCACGTCTTTCGGCGGCTCGAACCAACTCGCCCAGCAGATCCGGCAAGGGGCACCATTCGACGTCTTTCTCTCGGCAAGCCCGGTCTACACGCAGGCGCTCGCGGCGGACGGGATCGTCCGGCGGCCGGTCGCGTTCGCGACGAACAGCCTCGTGCTGATCGTGCCTCGCGCCAACCCGGCTAACGTGCACACGGTCTCCGACCTCGCCCGGCGGCCGAAGCTCAGGCTCGTCGTCGCCGGCCCGAAGGTGCCGATCGGCCTCTACACCCGCGAGGTGCTCAAGCGCCTCGGCCTGCTCAGGGTGCTGCGCAAGACCGTCAGCCAGGAGCCCGACGTCAAGGGGATCGTCGCCAAAGTCGCGCTCGGCGAGGCCGACGCCGGCTTCGTGTACGCGACCGATACCCGTCCGGTCGCCGGCAAGGTCCGCGTGATCCGCATCCCTGCGAGCGCCCAGCCAGACGTCGTCTACGAGGCGGCGATCGCGGTGGAGCCCCGCGACCTCGAGGCGGCGCAGGGCTTCGTGATCACGCTGCTCGGGCCCGACGGCCGGGCGGCGCTGCGCGCAGCGGGCTTCGGCGTTCCGCGATGAAGCGACCCTTCGCGATCCTGCTGTGGGGCGCGGCGCTGGTCGCGCTCGTCTTCCTCACCGTCCCGCTGGTTGCGATCTTCCTCAAGCTGACACCTGCGACCCTCGTCGATGCGCTGAGCTCCCAGGTCGCGAAGGACGCCCTCCGCGTGACCGCGGCCACGACGCTGGTTGCCCAGCTCGCGATCGTGCTCGTCGGGACACCCGCCGCCTACCTGCTCGCGACCCGCCGGTTCCGTGGTCGGGCACTCGTCGTCACACTGGTCGAGCTCCCGCTCGTGCTTCCCCCGGCCGTGGCCGGGATCGCGCTGTTGAGCACCTTTGGGCGGCTCGGGATTCTGGGCGGCACCGTCTCGGCGCTCGGCCTCGAGATCGCGTTCACGCGGGTCGCCGTCGTCCTGGCGATGATCTTCGTCGCCGGTCCCTTCTTCCTCCGCTCGGCGATCGCCGCGTTCGAGGCGGTCGACGGGCGCCTGCTCGACGCGTCCCGCACGCTCGGTGCCGGCCCGGGGAGGACTTTCGTCAGGGTCGCGCTTCCGCTTGCCGCGGGCGGGCTCGGTGCCGGGCTCGCGCTCTCGTTCGCCCGCGGCATCGGCGAGTTCGGCGCGACGATCATGTTCGCCGGCTCCCTCCAGGGGGTGACGCAGACCCTGTCGCTCGCGCTCTACGAGCAGTTCGACGCGGATTTCGACATTGCCGTCGCGCTCGGCGCCGAGCTGATCCTCGTCAGTGCGGCGGTGCTCCTCGCGGTCAAGGTCGTTCCCTCATGGCGCAACTCCGACTCGCTCTCGCTCAACCCCTTCGCTCGTTCGACCTCGAGCTGAGCCTCGACGTCCCCGAGGGCACGACCGCCCTGGTCGGGCCGTCGGGCGCGGGGAAGTCGACGGTGTTGCGCGCGGTCGCCGGGCTGGTCACGCCCGCCCGCGGCATCGTCGCGGTGGGGGAGGACACCTGGCTAGACACCGATCGGGGAGTCGTTCTACCACCCGAGGAGCGCTCGGTCGGGATGCTGTTCCAGGACTACGCGCTCTTTCCGCATCTCAGCGTCCGGCGCAACGTCGCCTACGGAGCGAGGCGGCTCGGGTTGGTCGACGAGCTGCTCGAGCGGTTCGGAATCGCGGCGCTTGCATCGGCCCGGCCACCCAGCCTCTCGGGTGGCGAGCGGCAGCGGGTCGCGCTCGCCCGCGCTCTCGCCCGGCAGCCGCGCGTGCTCCTACTCGATGAGCCGCTCTCGGCGCTCGACGCCCACACCCGCGGCGAGGTTCGCAGCGAGCTTCGCGACCTCCTCGGCGGGCTCGCACTCCCGACCATCCTCGTCACCCACGACTTCGAGGACGCGGCCGCGCTCGCCGATCGCATCGCGGTGATCGACGCCGGTCGCATCCTCCAGGTCGGAACGCCGTCAGCGCTCGTCGCCGGGCCGCGCGAGCCGTTCGTCGCCTCGTTCACGGGCGCGAATGTCCTGCGCGGCTTCGCCGCCCCCGGCCCTGACGGTCTCACCGCCGTGACGCTGGACACAGGCGTCACGATCTGGTCGACCGACGAGGCCACCGGCAAGGTCGCGCTCGTCGTCTACCCGTGGGAGGTGTCGGTCTCGCGCGACGAGCCGCACGACTCGGCGCTCAACCACGTGCGCGCACCCATCGTCTCGACGGTGTCGCTCGGCAATCGCTCGCGTGTCAAGGTCGGGCCACTCACCGCCGAGGTCACCACCGCGTCGGGCGAGCGGCTCGCGCTCCGCGAGGGCGAGGTCGTGGTCGCCTCGTTCAAGGCGACGGCCGCCAGACTGCTCCCCACGTGATCAACTGGGGAGATGTCGAAGCTACGAGTTAACGCGTTCACGCTGATGAGGTCGTCGAGGTGACGCCGTCGAAGGAGCCCTCCACGTGAGGATGGGCTGGAGATGACACGCGTTCTTCAGCTCCGGGTTGTCGTCGAAGCACCCGACTACGAGGCCGCGGTTGCGTTCTATCGCGACGTTCTGGGGCTCGACGAGCAGGAGACGTACGAGGGTGACGGCGACGCGCGGGTGATGATCCTCGGAGCCGGGCGTGCGACGCTCGAACTCGCCAACCCCGCGCAGGTGGCGATGATCGACGAGGTCGAAGTCGGGAGCCGGGTTGCGCCGAAGATCCGGATTGCGTTCGAGGTCGCCGACACCGACGGCGTCACGACGGAGCTCGTCGAGGCGGGTGCCGAGCTCATCGCCCCACCGGTGATCACCCCGTGGCAGTCGCTGAACTCACGCCTCGACGCACCGGCCGGCCTCCAGATCACTGTCTTCCAGGAGCCGACCGAGTAGGAGCGGGCTACGCGCCCCGCAGCATCCGCGGCGCCACTCTCGCGTAGTCGAGCCCAGAGAGCCACGTGAGCACGACCGCGACGAGCATCGCCCACCAGGCGACGTCCTTCGACCACGCGCCGGCGGCGGCAAAGCCGGCGAAGCCGACTGCGAGCCCCTGCGCCCAGGTCTTGAGCTTGCCGAGATCGCGTGCCGCGACGACGACCCCGCGCTCGATCGCGGCCAGCCGGAGCCCCGAGATCGCGATCTCGCGCGCGACGATCGCCGCGACCATCCAGGCCGGCGCGACCCCCTCGGCGACGAGCATCACGAGCGCGACCATCACGAGCACCTTGTCGGCGATCGGGTCGAGCAGCGCCCCGAAGTTCGAGGTCTGGTTCCGCCGGCGGGCGAGCCAGCCGTCGACCTGGTCGGTCGCCATCGCGACCGCGAACACGATCGTCGCCCAGTACGCGTGGTTGTCGAAGTCCCAGGCATAGAGGACGGCGACTACCGGGACGGCGAGCGCCCGGGCGAGTGTCAACTGGTCGGGGAGCGTCACCGTTCGAGAGAATACGCAGTCGATGGCTCTGTTCAGCAAAGTGCTTGTCGCGAATCGTGGCGAGATCGCGGTCAGGATCTTCCGCACGCTCCGGGAGCTCGGGATCGGCTGCGTCGCCGTGTACTCCGATGCCGACCGCGGGCGGCTGCACACGCGCGTCGCCGACGTGTCGTATCGACTCGGCCCCGGCCCGGCCGCGGAAAGCTACCTCCGGATCGACACGATCGTCGAGACGGCGCTCGCTGCGGGCGCCGGGGCCGTACATCCGGGCTACGGCTTCCTCGCCGAGAACGCCGAGCTCGCGGCCGCGGTCGAGGCCGCAGGGCTCGTCTGGATCGGCCCGCCGGCCAGCGCGATCGCGCTGATGGGCTCGAAGACCGAGGCGCGAACGACGATGAGCAATGCCGGTGTCCCGATCATCCCGGGAACCACCGAGCCGGTTGCCTCGGCGGCGGAGGTCGTCGCCGTCGCCGACGAGGTCGGGTACCCCGTGATCATCAAGGCGAAGGCGGGTGGTGGCGGTAAGGGGATGGAGCTCGTCACCGGCGCGGACGAGGCCGTGCGGGCCTTCGAGACCGCGACCCGCCAGGGGCTCAAGTTCTTCGCGGACGCAGCCGTCTACGTCGAGAAGTTCATCGAGAACCCGAGGCACGTCGAGGTGCAGGTGCTCGCGGACGCGCACGGGAACGTGATCCATCTCGGCGAGCGTGACTGCACGATCCAGCGCCGTCACCAGAAGCTCGTCGAGGAGACGCCGTCACCCGCGGTCGACGAGGAGCTTCGCGCCAGAATCGGCGAGATCGCGGTCAACGCGGCGCGCGCCGCCGGGTACCGCTCGGCCGGCACCGTCGAAGGGCTGCTCACTGCGGACGGCTCCTACTACTTCATGGAGATGAACACGCGGATCCAGGTCGAGCACACGATCACCGAGATGGTGACCGGGCTCGACCTCGTGCGCGAGCAGATCCGGATCGCCGCCGGCGAGCCGCTGTCGGTGGCACAGGCCGACGTTCGCCTGCGCGGGCACGCGATCGAGTGCCGCATCAACGCCGAGGACGTTTCCGCCGGCTTTCTCCCGGCGCCTGGGACGATCACCGTCTACGAGGAGCCGGCAGGCCCTGGTGTCAGGGTCGACTCCGGGATCCGCGCGGGAGACGAAATCAGCGGGCTCTACGATCCGATGATCGCGAAGCTCATCGTCCACGACGTCGACCGCGAGCACGCGCGAAGGCGAATGCTGCGCGCGCTCTCCGAGTTCCGCATCGGCGGTCCGCCGACCCTGGTCGGGTTCCACCGGGCACTGCTCGAGACGGAGTGCTTCAAGGCGGGCGAGACGTGTCACGGCATCGTCGAGTCGGCCGAGCTCGCCGAGCGCGCGGCGTTGCTCGCGCCGCCCGTCGCGACGCCGGCCGTCACCGACGGCGTGCTCCCGACCCGGCCGCGGATCGTGGGGATCGAGGTCGACGGGCGGGAGGTCGAGGTTCGGATCCATCTCACCGAGCCGCCGTGGAACGCCCTCGCGAGGGCCCGGCGTGGACGGCGGAGTGGCTCGGGACAGGCGAGCACGGGTGCGGTCGAGAGCCCGATGCAGGGCACCGTCCTCAAGGTCGACGTCACCGACGGCTCCGTCGTCTCGGCCGGCCAGGTGCTCTGCGTCGTCGAGGCGATGAAGATGGAGAACGAGGTGACCGCGCCCCGCGACGGCGTCATCAGCGGGCTTGCGGTCGCTGCCGGCGACGCGGTCGCGAGCGGGCAGCTCCTTTGCGTCGTCGAGGACGGCGGCGAGTGACGGTCGAGGAGCTCGTCGCCGGGCTCGTCGCAGACGGGGCGCTCACCGGGGCGACGCTCAGCAAGCCGGCCGGCGGCGACCCGGGACACGCGAAGCGGGTCACCGTCGACCCGGTCGACGTGCGGGCCGGTGAGCGCTACCGCTGGCGCCATCATCACGACACGCGCACGGTCGACGAGCTTCTCGCTGCCGAGGAGACCGCAGCACGACTCGCCTACCTGGTCGGAGGCTCGTACCGCCAGGCGCTGCTGCGCTCCGCGGACGCCGACTTCCAGGTGCTCGCCGGCGGCAGCGGCCCGGCCAGGGTCCTGCGCCGCCCGCCGAGCCGCCCCGTCACGAACCGCGCGCACGACCGCGCGAAGCGCCGATTGCTCCCCGAAGGCGTTCCCGTCCCGTTCCTCGTCGAGCTCGGGGTGATGACCGCGGCGGGCGAGGTTCGCGCGAAGCGCCGCGACAAGCTCACCCAGGTCAACCGCTTTCTCGAGATCGTCGAGGGCGTGCTCGCCGGGCTCCCGCCCGGCCCTGTGCGCGTCGTCGACTTCGGCTCGGGCCGCTCGTACCTCACGTTCGCGGTCCACCACCTGCTCGAGGCGATCCAGGGGCGCGACGTCGAGGTCATCGGGCTCGACCTGAAGCAAGACGTCGTCGCCGAGTGCAACGCGCTCGTTGCGAAGCTCGGGCTCACGGGGATCCGGTTCGAGGTCGGCGACATCGCGACCGCCGCCGTCGCTGCTGCGGACGTCGTCGTCAGCCTCCACGCGTGTGACACGGCGACCGATGCCGCGCTCGCCCGTGCGGTCGAGCTCGACGCGAAGGTCGTGCTCGCGGTTCCGTGCTGCCAGCACGAGCTGCTCGGGCAGCTCGATGCGACGACGCTGGAGCCGCTTCTGCGCCACGGGGTTCTCCGCGAGCGGCTCGCCGCCGAGGTGACCGACGCAGCCCGGGCGCGGCTGCTTGCGCTCTGCGAGTACGACGTCCACCTGGTCGAGCTCTTCGCGCTCGAGCACTCGCCGAAGAACGTTCTGATCCGCGGCTCGAAGCTCCCACGGCCGCGGCCGGCGCACGACACCGCCAGGCTCGCCGCCGGCTATCGCGCGTTCGCCGACGCGCTGGCCATCGAGCCGGCGCTCGAGCGGATGCTCATGGACCGTCTCCCGGCGGAGGCGCGGCGGTGAGCACGTGTTCGGCAGCCTCGCTCGACGCCGCCGAGGAGCTCGGCGGCACTGGAATGGTCGGGACGGGCTGGGCCTGCGTCGAGTCGCGATCTGCGTGGGGGCGAGACCCCGTCGCCGACGGCGAGGTGAGCGTGCCCGCGTTCGCGCCGGCCGGCGCGACTGCGCTCGCGATCAGGCGCCCGGGTCGCGATCGACACGTGGCGATCGCGTTCTCGGCGACGACGACCGAGAACGGCGGCGAGCTTCGCGTCCATGAGCTGCCCGACGGCCCGGGGCGCGCCGTCGACGGGCTTCTGTGCCTCGTGTGCACGCACGGCCGCCGCGATCCGTGCTGCTCCCGGCTCGGGATCCCGGTGTGGAAGGCGCTCGACCTCGCGATCGGCGAGACCGAGGTGCCGCTCGTCTGGCAGTGCTCCCACACGGGGGGCCACCGCTTCGCGCCCAACGTCGTCGTCCTCCCGGTGGGCGTGACGCTCGGTCGCGTGCCGCACGAGCACGTGCCCGGCGTCGTCCAGCTGCTCCGCGAGCGTCGGCTTCCGCTCGAGCTCTATCGCGGGCGCAGCCTCTACCCGGTCGAGGTGCAGGCGGCGGAGGTGCACATCAGGCGGACGGGTGGCTTCGACGGGATCGGTGACCTCTCGCTCGTCGCCGCCGAGGGCGGTCTCGTGACCTTCCGCACTCCTGCGGGCGAGGCGACGCGGCGCGTAGTGGCGGTTCCGGGCCCGGTGCTACCGAAGAGCTGCGGGGCCGAGCCCGAGCAGGTGACGCGCTTCGACGTTGAGGAGGCGTGACGAGAGCGCGACTTCAGAGCGTCCGGCGGTAAGCGCGGAAGCAGAGCGTCGCAAAGCCGCTCGTCGCGACGCAGAACCCGGCGAGCAGCGCGAGATAGAGGATCGTCTCGCCAGCGCTCGTGCCGGGGAGCGCGCCGCCGCGGCCGGCGCGCACCGACCACTCGACCGGATTGACCGCCGAGAGCGTCTCCATCCAGCTCGGCATCAGGCTTCGTGCCATCAGGATCGAGGAGAAGAAGAGCAGCGGTAGCGAGATGAAGTTCGAGAGGGCGATCATCGTCGCCTCCTGCCGGGTGAGCAGCGCGAGCCCGTTCGAGATCCCCGAGAACCCGGCGGCGACGAGTGCGCTCGCGAGCAGGATCACGACCCAGCCGACCGGGCCGCCGTTCGTCGCGCCGAGCGCGAGGCTGACGACGAGGATGATCAGCGCCTGCGCCGCCGCGGTCGTCGCCGACTGCAACGTCCTGGCCCCGACGATCGCGGTGCGCTTCGCGGGGGTCGCGAGGAAGCGCTCGACGACGCCACGGTCGAGATCCTCGATCGTCCCCATCCCCGCCCAGCTTCCCGAGAAGAACGCGGTCATGATCGCGACCCCCGGCGCGAGGTAGTCGATGTACTCCGACGTCCCGAAGCCGGGGAGGTCGGTGATGCGACGGAACAGCTGGCTGTAGAGGAGCAGCCAGAACATCGGCTGGATCAGCATCAGCGCGATCCAGATCGGCTCGCGCTGGAGGTTGCGTGCGAGCCGTGTCGCGAGCACCCCGAGCTGGCTGACGAGCGTCATGCGCCTCCCTCGGCGTCGTCGGAGGCGAAGGCGCGACCCGTGAAGTGGAGGTAGACGTCGTCGAGCGAGGGCCGCGCGACGGTGACCGCGGCGACGCCGATTCCCGCCCCGTCGAGCGTCGCGAGCAGCGACGGCACGGCCTGTGCGCCGTTGTCGACTCGCGCGTGCACTCTCGTTCCGTCGACGATCGTCTCGGAGACACCGCCGTTCGCCTCGAGCGTCGCCCGGGCCCGCTCGGTGTCGCCACGGCCGACCTCGACGATCACAGCATCGCCACGCAGCTCCCGCTTGAGGTCGTCCGGGGCGCCCTCGGTCACGACCTTCCCGCGCGAGACGATTGCGACGCGCTCGGCGAGCCGGTCGGCCTCCTCGAGGTAGTGGGTCGTCAGCAGGATCGTGAGCCGCTCCTGGGCCGCGAGCCGCGAGAGCTCGTCCCACATCGCGACCCGCGCCTCGGGGTCGAGGCCCGTCGTCGGCTCGTCGAGAAAGAGCACCTGTGGCCGGTGCATCAGCCCCATCGCCACGTCGAGGCGCCGCTTCTGCCCGCCGGAGTACGTCTGCACGAGCGCAGGCCCCTTCTCGACGAGGTTGAACAGCGAGAGCAGGTCGGTCGCGCGCGCCTCCGCGTCCGGCTTCGACATCCCCTGCAGCCGGCCCTGGAGGACGAGGTTCTCCCGCCCGGTGCCGCGGCGGTCGACCCCCGATGCCTGCGGGACGTAGCCGATCGCGCGGCGCACGGCGTCGGGTGCGGAGCGCACGTCGTTCCCGGCGACGACGGCGCGACCGCCGTCCGGCACCGTCAGGGTCACGAGCACCCGCACCGTCGTCGACTTCCCCGCCCCGTTTGGCCCGAGCAACCCGAACACCTGGCCCTCGCGCACGGTGAAGCTCATCCCGTCGAGCGCGCGGGTGCCCGTGCCGTACGTCTTTTCGAGCCCGTCGACGACGATTGCGTCCATTATCCGACCCTAGCGAAGCCGGTACGCGTGATCGGTGATCCAGCTGAACGTGCCGCGACCGAGCCCCTGCGGCGGCCTGCCGACGGCGGTGAACGGGCCGAAGCTGACGCGGAGCCAGGCGCCCCGTGGAAGCGCCCCTCGCGCCGAGATCGTGCCTCGCCAGCTCGCGCCCGCGTCGAGCACCGTCGGGGTCGCGGGGACGGTCGAGTCGGCCTGTCGAACCGGCGGCGTCGTGCCCCGCCTCGACGCCTCCTCGAGCGTCGAGAGCTTGCCGTCCGAGAACAGCATCACTCCAAACGCACGCAATGCGCTTCGCCGCGCCGCGGGGATCCTCCAGCCGACGTCGGTGTCGTTCTCGATCGCGATCTCTGCCTCCCAGCCCGTGGTCGTGACCCGGAAGGCGGTGACGCGGAAACGGAGCGTGCGCTCGGCGTCGGTCGCGGGCTCGTCCCAGGGGAGCTCCGCGACCTGGGGCTTCGCCGCCTCGACCTCCCTGATCGGCTCGTCCTGCGAGCAGCCCGTGAGGGGGAGGGCGAGGACGGCGAGCGCGGCGGCGAAGAGGCGGGTCATCCGCGGGATCGTCGCACACGTGCTGCTAGGCTCGGCATCCCGTGGATCTCTACGAATACCAGGGCAAGGAGCTCTTCAGGCGCGTCGGGATCCCCGTCTCGGACGGCAGGCTCGCAACCACCCCGGGTGAGGCCCGCCAGGCGGCAGAGGTGCTTGGTGGCCCCGTCGTGGTCAAGGCGCAGGTGCTGACCGGCGGGCGTGGGAAGGCGGGCGGCGTGAAGCTCGCGACAAGCGCGCACGAGGCCGAAGAGCGTGCCAAGGAGATCCTCGGGCTCGACATTCGCGGCCACATCGTCCGCAAGCTCTGGATCGAGAAGGCCTCCGACATCGCGAAGGAGTACTACCTGTCGCTCACGTTCGATCGTGGCGCCAAGCAGCCGCTCTTCATGTTCACGACGCAGGGTGGCGTCGACATCGAGCAGGTCGCCGAAGAGTCGCCGGACGCGCTCGTTCGGCTGCACGTCGACCCGCTCGAGGGATTCCATCCTTGGCAGGCGCGGCGGCTCGTCTACGGCGCCGGGGTCAGCGACCCCTCCGAGCAGAAGCAGGTCGCCGCGATCGTCGGGAGGCTGTACGAGGCGTTCGTCCGGTTCGACGCGATGCTGTGCGAGGTCAACCCGCTGATCGTGACGCCCGACGGCGAGGTGAAGGCGCTCGACTCGAAGTTCACGGTTGACGACAACGCGCTCTTCCGGCACCCGGACGTCGCGGAGATGCGCGACCGCGAGGCCGCCGACCCGCTCGAGGCGCTCGCGCGCGAGAAGCACGTCACCTACGTGAAGCTCGACGGCGAGGTCGGGGTGCTCGGGAACGGCGCCGGGCTGACGATGTCGACGGTGGACGTGGTCACGTTCGCCGGCGGGCGACCCGCGAACTTCTGCGACCTCGGCGGCGGTGGCGACGCGCAGGGCGTCGTCGACGCGCTCTCGGTGATCACGCGCGACCCGCAGGTCAAGGCGATCTTCTTCAACATCTTCGGCGGGATCACGCGCTGCGACGAGGTTGCGAAGGGGATCCTGCAGGCGTTGGGGGAGATGTCGCTCGAGCTGCCGATCGTCGTCCGGCTCGACGGGACGAACGCCGAGGACGGCCGGCGAATCCTCGAGGAGGCGGCGCCGCCGAACCTCAAGGTCTCGCCGACGATGCTCGAGGCCGCGAAGCTCGCGGTGGAGCTCGCAGCGTGACGAACGTGTGGAATGACCGCGCTGCGCTCTACGTCGAGTCGGACGCGCACCGTGAGGGCGAGGATCTCGAGACGATCGTCGAGTGGGCCGCCGGCGCTGCGACCGCGCTCGACGTCGCGACCGGGGGCGGCCACGTCGCCCGCCGCCTGCGCGAGGCCGGCCTGACGGTGATCACGAGCGACGCTGCCCCCGGGATGCACCCCGACGTCGTCTGTCCGGCCGAGTCGCTCCCCTTCGCCGACGCGAGCTTCGACGTCGTCGCCTGCCGCACCGCCGCGCACCACTTCGGCGATGTGCGCGCGGCGGTCGCAGAGATGGCGCGGGTCACCCGGAGAACGCTGATCGTCGTCGACACGATCTCCATGGGCGACGACGTCGAGGAGGCCGAGAAGCTCCGTGACCCCTCGCATGTGCGCAACTACACCGAGGCCGAGTGGCGCTCGCTCGTCGCCGACACGGGCCTGGCGATCGAGGACGTCCGGCTCTACGAGCACACGTTCGACCTCCAGGCCTGGCTCGCGCGAACGGGCTGCGAGGGCGCCGAGGCCGAGCGTGCGGTCGAGCTGCTCGGCGATCGTGCCGCCGACGGCCGCATCACGCTCGCCAAGATCGCGATCCGCGCCGAGAGGGGCGTCTAGTGGCGATCCTCGTCGACAACGACACCCGGCTCGTGGTGCAAGGCCTGACCGGCTCGGAGGGGCGGTTCCATGGGTTGCGGAACCGCGCCTACGGGACGAACCTCGTCGCGGGCGTCACTCCCGGTAAGGGCGGACAGGATGTCGACGGCGTTCCGGTCTTCGACACGGTTGCGAAGGCGGTTGCCGAGCGCGGTGCGAACACGGCGATGGTGTTCGTGCCGGCGCCGTTCGCGGCGGACGCGGTCTACGAGGCGGTTGCCGCCGGCATCGGCACGGTGATCTGCATCACCGAAGGCGTTCCCGCCCACGAGATGCTGCGGCTCCACCGGTTCATCTCCTCTCGCGATGTCGCGATGATCGGGCCGAACTGCCCGGGCGCGCTCTCGCCGGGCAAGGCGAACGTCGGGATCATCCCCGCCGAGATCTTCAGCCCGGGGAACATCGGCCTGGTCTCGCGCTCGGGGACGCTGACCTACCAGATCGGCCACGAGCTCACGCAGCTCGGGCTCGGCAACTCGACGATCGTCGGGATCGGCGGCGATCCGATCGTCGGCTCGTCGTTCATCGACATCCTCGGTCGCTTCGAGGCCGACCCCGAGACCGAGTACGTGGTGATGGTCGGCGAGATCGGCGGCGACGAAGAGGAGAAGGCAGCCGAGTTCATCCGCGCGAACATGACGAAGCCGGTCGTCGCCTACATCGCCGGCTTCACCGCGCCCCCCGGCAAGACGATGGGGCACGCGGGTGCGATCATCTCCGGCTCGTCGGGGACCGCCGAGGCGAAGAAGGCGGCGCTCGAGGCGCGGGGGATCCGAGTCGGCAAGACGCCGACCGAGGCTGCTCAGCTCGCGGCCGAGCTCGCCCGCAGCTAACACGCACCTCCAAACCTTGAGGATTTCCGGTATTTCGGCGCCGCCTCACGCTGCGTAGCGTGGTCCCAGCGGGTGCGCACGGTGCCGCCCGGGGAGACAAAGGGGGAGAGATCGTGGCACGGGCAAGGAGAAAAGGGCTCGTCGCCCTCGGGCTCGGGGCGGCCGGGCTCGTCGCGGCGGCCGGGATCGCCGTGGCGGCGATCCCGAGCGGGGGCGTGGTGACGGCGTGCGCCGCGAAGGCGAACGGTGCGCTGCGGGCGATTGACCCGGCGGTGCAAGGGTGCAAGGCGAAGGAGAGGCGGTTGAGCTGGAACGTCACCGGGCCGGCTGGGCCGCAGGGCGCGTCCGGGCAGCGAGGGCCGCAGGGTGAGCAGGGACCGCGAGGACTGCGGGGTGAGCAGGGCGTCGAGGGCCCGCGCGGCGCGACCGGGCCACAAGGCCCTGCTGGCTCCCAGGGCCCTGCGGGACCTCGGGGCGTGCTCGCGTACGGCTACGTCGGCGCCGACGGAGGGGTCGTCGCGAGTCGCTCCGATGCGTCCGCCGGGGTCGGTTGGGACGTCGCGAAGGTCGGAAGCGGCTACTGCGTCCGCGGCCCGGTCGGCTTCAGGGTCGCGCTGATCCAGCCGGTCAACCACGACAACTGGCTCGACGATCCGCTGCTCGCGCCGGACATTCGGCACTCCCTGGGCGATCGTGCCGAGTGCGCCGGGGTCAGCGGCACGCAGAGCGTCTACGTCCTGTTTCGCGACGACGACACGGTCACGCTGCAGGACTACATCGCGACACCATTCGAGGTGGTCTTCCTGTGACACGAGTACGCTCCGGGAGATGGAGATCGCGCGCCACCCCGACCTCGAGCCGTTCACGACGAAGGACGGCTCGACGATCCGCGAGTACCTGCACACGCCCGTCCAGTCGCTCGCCGAGGCGACGCTCGCGCCTGGGCAGGGGACGCAGCGCCACTATCACCGGCTTGCCGAGGAGATCTACCTCATCGTCGAGGGTGGCGGGACGCTGGAGCTCGACGGGGAGACCGCCCAGGTCGGCCCCGGTGACGCGGTCCTGATCCCGCCTGGTGCCTGGCACGAGCTCGTCGCCGGTCCCGCCGGGACGAAACTGCTCTGCTGCTGCGTCCCGGCGTACTCGCACGACGACACGTTTTTCGAATGACAGGCGGCGCCTCGCGACTCGACGGGCGCGTGGCGCTCGTCACCGGCGCCGGGAGTGGGATCGGCGCCGCCTGTGTCGAGACGCTCGCCGAGGCCGGTGCGACCGTCGTCCTTACCGAGCTCCCCGACCGGATCGCCCTGGCGCGCGAGCTCGCGGCGGGGCTCGACAATGCGCACGCGATCGAGCTGGACGTGCGCGACGTCACGTCGATCGAGCGCGCGGTCGGCGAGGCCGCCGCCTTGCGTGGACACCTCGACCTGCTCGTCAACAACGCGGGGATCGCGATCCGCAAGCCGGCGCTCGAGCTGACGCCGGAGGACTGGGACGCGGTGCTCGCCGTGAACCTCCGCGGCGTGTTCTTCGTCGCGCAGGCGGTGGGGCGGGTGATGCGCGACCAGTCTCCGCAGGGCGGCGCGATCGTCAACGTCGCCTCGATCATGGGGCTCGTTGGCTCGCACGAGCGCGCCGCCTACGGTGCGAGCAAGGGTGGGGTGGTCAACCTGACCCGGGTGCTCGCGATCGAGTGGGCGCCGCTCCAGATCCGCGTCAACGCGGTCTGTCCGACCTTCGTCGACACGCCGCTGACCCGTCCGATGTTCGAGGCGCGACCCGACTACTACGCGGAGGTGCTGGCAGCGACCCCGCTCGGCCGCCTCGCGACGGGACGCGAGGTTGCCGAGGCGGTTGTCTTCCTCGCGACCGCGCCGATGACCACTGGCCATGCGCTCACGGTCGACGGCGGCTGGGTCGCGCGCTGAGGCTCCTAGATCTTGCGGCGAGGGCGGACCGGACCCCACTTCGAGCCGCGGCTGCGGGACGAGTAGACGAGCTTCGGCGCCGCCACCTTCATCCCGGTCTCCTCGAACCGCTCCGCCTGCCCGTTCAGCCGCGCGACGCGACTGACGTCCGCCTGCTGCTCGGGGAGGACGAGGGTCACCGCGTCGCCCGAGCGTCCGGCACGGCCGGTGCGGCCGACCCGGTGCGTGTAAGCCTTCGTGTCCTCGGGCGGGTCGTAGTTGACGACGAGGGTGACGTCGTCGAGATCGAGCCCGCGCGCGGCGACGTCGGTCGCGATCAGCGTCGCGACCTTGCCACTCTCGAACCGGGCGAGCGCCCGTTCGCGCTGGCCCTGCGAGAGATCGCCGTGCATCGCGACCGCGTCGACCCCGGCCGGCTTGAGCCGCTGCGCGAGGCGGTCGGCGCCGCGCTTCGTCCGGACGAACACGAGCGAGAGCCCGGGCTGCGCGTTCAGGAGCCCGACGAGCGTCTCGACCTTGTTCTCCTGGGTCACCGCGACGAAGCGGTGATCGATCTCACCGGGCGCCTGGTCGTGCGGGAGCTCCGCCTCGACGCGCACGGGGAACCGCGTGTACGCGCGGGCGAGCTCGCCGACCTCACCGTCGAGCGTCGCCGAGAAGAACATCGTCTGCCGGTCGCTCGAGAGCCGCTTGACGATCCGGTCGACCTGGGGCTTGAAGCCCATGTCGAGCATCCGGTCGGCCTCGTCGAGGACGAGGATCCGCACCGCGTCGACCGAGAGCATCCGCCGGTCGATCAGATCCTGGAGGCGGCCCGGCGTCGCGACGACGATGCTCGCCGAGCTTGCGCGCTTCGCCTGGGCGGGAAGTGGGACGCCGCCGTACACCGACGCGACCGTGAGCCCGCGTGCCTTCGCGAGCGAGTCGAGCTCATCGGTGACCTGGAGCGCGAGCTCGCGGGTCGGGACGAGCACGAGCGCCGCCGGCTTCGGCTCACTCGGGTCGACGACGTCGACGAGCGGGACGCCGAAGGCGAGCGTCTTGCCCGAGCCGGTCGGCGACTTCGCGAGGATGTCGCTGCCGTCGAGCGCCTTCGGGATCACCCGTTCCTGAATCTGGAAGGGCGAGCCGATTCCGCGCCGCGCGAGCGCATCGGCCACGGTCGCGCTCACGCCGAGCGCGGCAAAGTCGAACTGAGTCATACGTTCCTTTCGGCCCCAGTCGGGGCGGGTCTCGAGATCCGTACCGCGTCTCGAGCACGTCGAAAGGCGAACCGACCTCACGGGTACGACCCGGTGTCGTCCCTGCTACCAGAGTAGCAGCCGCCCCGGACTGCTCTCCACCGTCTCTCGAGAGCGTTCCAGGTACGCTCGACGCATGGCTCCGATCTCGTTCGCCCGAGGCGCGCCGGCACCCGCCTGTCTCGACGCTGGCCTGATCGCGGACTGTGCGACGACGGCGCTCGCGCGCGACGGCGTCACGATCCTCTCCTACGGCCAGGGCGGCGGCTACGCGCCGCTGAGAGAGCTGCTCGCCGAGAGGCACGGCGTCGCTGCGAGCCGGGTCTTCCTCACCGTCGGCGGGCTCGGCGGGTTCACGCACTACGCCTCCGCGCAGCTCGAGCGCAAGCCGGGGCGGGTGCTCGTCGAGGCGCCGACCTACGACCGGCCGCTCAAGCTGCTCGGGTGGCTCGGCGCCGAGATCGTCGCCCTCCCGATGGATCGTGAGGGCCTCGACCTCGACGCGCTCGAGACGGAGCTGCGCCGCGGCGGTGAGATCTCGTTCCTCTACACGATCCCGACGTTCCAGAACCCGAGCGGCCGTACGCTCGGCGCCGGGCGCCGGCGGAGGCTCGTAGAGCTCGCGCGTGAGTTCTCCCTGGACGTGCTCGAAGACGACCCGTACGGGCAGGTGCGCTACGAGGGCGAGCCCGAGGCGTTCATGCACTCGCTCGAGGGCGGGGAGCACATCACCTTCACCACCTCGTTTTCCAAGACGGTTGCACCCGGCCTCCGGGTCGGCTACTTCGTCCTCACGGAGGGCCTCGTCCCAGGCTTCGACGATCGCGCGGTCTCGACGACGATCTCCCCGCCGCTCCTGCCCCAGGCAATCGTTCACGAGCTGTTCTCGCGCGGCGGGTTCGAACCGAACCTCGAGCGGATCACCGGGATCCTCCGCGCCAACCAGGCGGCGATGCTGTCGTCGCTCGAGCGCGAGATGCCCGAAGCGGTCACATGGAGCCACCCCGAGGGCGGCTACTTCCTCTGGGTCGACTTCGGTGAGGGCGTCGACGCCGCCGAGCTGCTCACGCGGGCGACCGACGCGGGCGTGACCTTTGTCCGCGGCACCGACTTCTTCCCACCCGGGCAGGGCGGTGCGACTGCCGCTCGGCTAGCGTTCAGCTACGAAACGCCCGAGCGGATCGCCGAGGGCGTCGCGCTCCTCGCCTCCCTGCTTTAGCCCTGCGCCTGCTTGCGCTTGCGGCGGCGCAGCCACGCAGGCCCGAACATCCCGAGCACCGCTCCGATCGCCATGCTCGCGAGCACGAGGAAGATGAGCGACGTCCGGGCGTTGAAGAAGACGAAGCTGATCTTCACCTCTCGGCTGTTGACGATCAGCAGCACGACGCCGTAGATCGCGATGATCGCGAGGGCGATCGGCTTCCACGAGGAGATGCCGTCGTCGTTCTCTTCCCGCTTTGCCGGGAGGTTGCTCATGCGGAGATGCTAGCTCGCGGTGAGGGCGAGCGACGAGGCCTGCTGGAGCGGCCGCGCGATCAACACGGGCTGCCGCGGCGGACGGAGACCAGCCTTCGTCGAGGCGCGGAAGGTGGGGCACGGGCGGTCGCCCGGGAGCGCGCACAGGCCCTCCTGGCGGAAGTGGCAATGCACGCAGCTGGCAGGCTCTCTCGCGGTCACTCGGTATCCATCTCGTCTCTGTTTGGTTGCAGGCCAGCGGGGATTCTCGCGCTGCGGGAGGGCGCTCGCAAGCGTCCTCATGACGAAATCGCCGCAATTTGCGACTGTCGTCGCACCAGGCAAAATCCCTGGAAAATCAGGTTTTTTTCGCGAGCGTTCTCAGGAACCGCAACGCCTGTTGAAAGCTCTCCACAGGCACGATCCGCAACGAGCCTGCATATCGCCTCGCCTCGGCTGCGTTTTCCCCAGCCGGGACGAGAAAGATCTCGGCCCCGGAGCGGCGCACGCCGATCGTCTTCTGCTTGAGCCCTCCGACAGGGCCGACCGACCCGTCGAGCAGGATCTCGCCGGTGGCCGCGATCTTGTGGCCGCGATCGACGTCGCGACCGTACTCCTGGAGCACCTCGAGCGCGAACGGAAGCCCGGCCGAGGGACCGCCGACATCGCCGAGGTCGATGTCGACCTTCAGGGGGAGGGTGATGCGGGCGTCCTGCTCGACAGTGATCCCGATGATCGTCCGTCCGTCGCTCGGCGACCTGATCGTCTTGACCGTCTCGGTGAGCGTCCGACTCCCGCGCCGGAGCTCGAGCTCGACCGAATCGCCGGGTGCGAGCGCGCCCACGATCGTGCGGAGCTCCAGCGGTGTCCTCGTCGTCTTTCCCCCTGCTTTCAGGATGATGTCGCCGTCGTGGAGGGCCTTTGCGGCCGGGACGTCGATCGCGACCTGCGAGACCAGCACCCCGCGGTCGTCGATCTCGACGTCGAGCCCGGCCGCGGTCAGCGCGACCGCCGCCGCGATCTCCTCCGAGCGGGCCATCTGGTCCCGCGACGCGGCGCGCCGCTCCTCGAAGCTCTCGCCGTGTGGCGCGATCGCCTCGTGGGCGACGATCGTGGCCCCCTCGGGGCGCAGGAATGGGAACAGCCGCTCGATCCAGCGCGCATCGCGCACGGTCACGTCGACGTAGTAGATCCCGCCCCGGTCGTCGGCCTCGGGCTTGCCTTCGACCTTGACGTGCGAGGCGACCGGGGTCGCCTTGTTGGGGAGGTAGAGGAAGTCGCCCGAAGGGGTGACCGCGGCATAGAGCGCCAGCGCGGCGAGAAGCCCTGCGCCCGTCAGGGCGAGGGTTCCGAACGGAACGCGTCGCTTCACAGCAGCGAGCGGCTCAGCCCGCCGTCGACCGGGATCACCGCGCCCGTCACGTACGAGGCCGGCGCCGAGACGAGGAACGCGGCGACGGCCGCGATCTCGGCGGCATCGCCGAGGCGTCCTACCGGGATCGCCTGGAGCTCGGTGGGAGACGGCCCGTCGGCCCCGTAGATCGTGCGCATCCGGTCGGTCGCGATCCGCCCCGGCGCGATCGTGTTGACGGTGATCGCCTCCGGGCCGAGCTCGCGGGCGAGCGTCTTCAGCCAGCCGACCACGCCTGGGCGGATTGCGTTCGAGAGCGCGAGCCCGGCGATCGGCTCGCGCACCGAGATCGACTCGATCGCGAGGATCCGGGCCTGTCCGCTCTCACGGAGGAAGGGGAGGCAGCGCGCGGTGAGGGAGACGAACGGTGCCAGCAGCAGCGACACCGCCTCCTCGACTGACTCGGGGGTGACGTCGAGCGCGCTCCCGGGGGGTGGGCCGCCGCCGTTGAGCACGAGGATGTCGATCCCGCCAAACGCCTGGCGGGTCGTCTCGACGAGCCGGTCGAGATGCGCGGGGATCGTGAGGTCGCCTTGCACCGCAAGCCCGCCGATCCGCTCCGCCTCCCGGTGGAGGAGCTCGCGTCGGCGCCCGAGCATTGCGACATTGGCACCCTCGGCTGCGAGTCGCTCGGCGATCGCGAGGCCCATCCCCGACGAGGAGCCGCAGACGATCGCGGTGCGGCCCTTGAGTCCGAGATCCATCGGGCAAGAGTACCCGGGAGGCGCCGCCGCCTCCCGGGTACGCGAGCCGGTTGCTACCGATTCGTCAGGACCGAGACGACGTCGGCGACGGCCGCCGTGGACACCTTCAGCATCTTCTTCTCGCCGGCGTCGAGCCTGAGCCTGACGATCTCCTCGACCCCGCCCTTGCCGAGCTTGACCGGGACGCCCATGTAGAGCCCGTCGACTCCGTACTCGCCCTCGAGGAGCGCCGTGCACGGAAGGACGCGCTTCTGGTCGAGGCAGATCGAGTCGACCATCTGCGCTGCGGCGGCGCCGGGCGCGTACCACGCCGAGGTGCCGAGAAGGTTGACGAGCTCGCCGCCGCCCTTGCGGGTCCGCTCGACCATCTTCGCGATCTTCGCCTTCGTGACGAGCTCGGCGAGCGGCACTCCGCCGACGGTCGTCGCCGAGACGACCGGCACCATCTGGTCGCCGTGGCCGCCGAGCACCATCGCGGTGACGTCCTTCACCGAGGCCCCTGTCTCCCAGGCGATGAACGCCGAGAAGCGAGCGGTGTCGAGGATCCCGGCCATCCCCACTACCCGCTCCTTCGGGAATCCAGAGACCGCCTTCGCGACGTGGCACATCGCGTCGAGGGGGTTCGAGACGACCACGATGACCGCCTTCGGCGACAGGCGCGCGACCTGCTTCGTTACCGACGCGACAATCGCCTCGTTGGTCGTGACGAGATCGTCGCGGCTCATCCCGGGCGAGCGCGGCTTGCCCGCCGTGATCACGACGACGTCCGAGCCCTTCGTGTCGGCGTAGCCCTCGGTGCCGACGATCGTCGGCTCGTACCCGGTGACTGACGCCATCTGGTTCATGTCGAGCGCCTTGCCTGCCGCGAACTTCGGGACGATGTCGACGAGGACGACGTCCGCATAGTCGCGCCGTGCCACCTCGAGCGCACACGTCGCTCCGACGTTGCCCGCACCAACAACCGTGACCTTCATCCTGCCGCTCATCTCTGTCCTTTCCTAGGCGGCCTCGAGCCGCCGGATGATCGCGTCCGCGTACGCCGCCGTTCCGACCGCCGAGGGGTCGTCCCGGGTCGGCTTGAGGTCGTACGTCACGTCCTTGCCCTCGGCGATGACTGCGGCGACAGCGTCCTCGAGCCGTCGCGCCGCGTCGCGCTCCCCGAGGTGCTCGAGCATGAGCTTCCCGGAGAGGATCATCGCGGTCGGGTTGACCTTGTCCTGGCCCTTGTACTTCGGGGCCGAGCCGTGCGTTGCCTCGAACACCGCCGCGTCGGGCCCTATGTTCGCGCCGGGTGCGACTCCGAGCCCCCCGACGAGGCCGGCGGTGAGATCGCTGATGATGTCGCCGTAGAGGTTCGGCAGCACGAGCACGTCGTACTCCTCCGGGCGCTGCACGAGACCCATGCAGAGCGCGTCGACGAGCGTCTCCCACGGCTCGATCTCGGGGAAGTCCTTCGCGACCTCGCGGAACACGGCCAGAAACAGGCCGTCGGTGTGCTTCATGATGTTGGCCTTCGTGATGCACGAGACACGCTTGCGCCCGTTGGCGCGCGCGTACTCGAACGCGTACCGGATGATCCGCTCCGAGCCCTCCGGGCTGATCGGCTTGATCGAGATCCCGGACGAGGCGGCGATCGCCTTCGCCGATCGCGCGTTGAGGAACTCGATCAGCTCGGCGGCCTCGGGCGTGCCCGACTCGAACTCGATCCCCGCGTAGAGGTCCTCGGTGTTCTCGCGCACGACCACGAGGTCGACGTTGTCGTAGCGCGAGCGGACACCCGCGTAGCTCTTGCACGGCCTGACGCAGGCGTAGAGGCCGAGCTCGTGCCGGAGCGCGACGTTGACCGAGCGGAAGCCGGTGCCGATCGGAGTCGTGATCGGGCCCTTGAGCGCGAGCCGGTTGCGGCGGATCGAGGCGAGTGTGTCGTCGGGAAGCGGCGTTCCCGCCTCCTTCATCACGTCGACACCTGCCTGACGAACATCCCAGTCGAACTGAACCCCCGTCGCCTCGAGAACGCGGCGGGTCGCCTCGGTGAGCTCGGGGCCGGTTCCGTCGCCGGGTACGAGAGTGACGGTGTATGCCATGCGGATGAGGATAGCCCCGGGTCGGGTGCCGCCCGTGAGGTACCGTCAGGGCAGAAACCGACCGAGTCCAGAGGAGTTCGATGAGCGAGTTCAAACCGGGTCTCGAGGGCGTCGTCGCGTTCGAGACCGAGATCGCGGAGCCAGATCGTGATGGCGGTGCGCTCCGGTACCGCGGTGTCGACATCGAGGACCTCGTTGGCGCGGTGCCGTTCGAGAAGGTGTGGGGCCTCCTCGTCGACGAGACGCCCGAGCCGGGACTGCCAGCGGCGGAGGAGCTCGGGGAGATGCGGATCACCGGCGACGGACCGGCCGACCTCCAGATCCAGACCGCTCGGCTTGGCGCCGCCTGGCGCCTCGGGCAGCTGATCGACATCGACGACGAGCAGGCGAAGGAGGATCTCCGCAGGCTCTCGGCGGCGTTCATCACGATCGCGGCGCGCTCGGCTCGCGTCGCTGACGGGAAGACGGACGTCGTTCCGGCCGACATCGTCGCCGGGGGGAAGACGACCGCCGAGCGATTCCTGCTCGAGTGGCGGGGCGAGGTGAATCCGATTCACGCCCAGGCGATCGACACGTACTGGATCTGCACCGCCGAGCACGGGCTGAACGCGTCGACGTTCACGGCTCGCGTCGTCGCGTCGACGGGGGCTGACTGCGCCGCAACCCTCTCCGCTGCGGTCGGCGCGCTCTCGGGCCCGCTGCACGGCGGGGCGCCGGCCCGCGTCCTCCCGATGCTCGACGCCGCCGCTGCGGCCGACTCGGTCGAGGAGTACGTCGTCGGCTTGCTCGATCGCGGTGAGCGGATGATGGGCTTCGGTCATCGCGTCTACCGGGCCGAGGACCCCCGCGCCCGCCTCCTGCGCGGCACCGCGAAGGAGCTCGGCTCGCCCCGCTTCGAGGTCGCCGAGGAGCTCGAGCGCGTCGCGCTCGCCGAGCTGCATCGCCGCAAGCCCGACCGGGTGCTCGCGACGAACGTCGAGTTCTGGTCGGCCGTCGTGCTCGACGTCGCCGAGGTGCCGCCGGCGCTCGCCCCCGCGATGTTCGCGTGCTCGCGGACCGCGGGCTGGTCGGCGCACATCCTCGAGCAGAAGCGCCTGGGCCGGCTCGTGCGGCCGTCCGCGAAGTACGTCGGGCCTGGCCCGCGACCGCTGTGAAGCTCGACGAGGCCGCGGCCGCGGCCGAGCAGCTTGCGAACGCGGGCGACGAGCGTGCGCTCGCGCAGCTTCGCAGCGAGTGGGACGACGAGATCGAGGCGGCGGCCCGGGACGCCGACTACCGCGTGCGTGCGGTCGCCTACCGCTCGGTCGCACAGTTCCGCTTCCGGGCGAAGCTGGAGCTGCTGCGGCGTGGGCTCGACGACGAGAGCCCCGGGGTGCGCGGCTCGGCGCTGATCGCGCTCGAGTCGCTGTCGCGCGGTCATCCCGGCGATGTGCAGAAGTTCCGGCCGCTCCTCCACGAGCTCGCGGCCCGCGACGGAAACAACGCGGTACGCCGGCTCGCGATCGTGGCTCTTCGCAACGGCACGCCCGAGAACGCGACGATCTCGATCCTCGACGGGATTGCGGGCGACGACGACGCCGATGGCGAGGTTCGCAAGACGGCGGGCTCGGTCTCGCTGCTCCTCGTCAAGCGGAGGAACACGAAGCGCTGATGAGCTCGCCGCGTGTCGGGCTGATCATGGGCTCCCGCTCCGACTGGGAGACCATGCGGCACGCGGCCGAGACGCTCGAGTCGCTCGGGGTGCCGTTCGAGCAGCGGGTCGTCTCCGCCCACCGGACGCCCGACTTGCTGATGGACTACGCCGCCGGCGCCGAGGTGCGTGGCCTCAGGGTGCTGATCGCCGGCGCCGGTGGGGCGGCGCACCTCCCGGGGATGGCGGCGGCGAAGACGACGCTGCCGGTGCTCGGGGTGCCGGTCGAGTCGAAGGCGCTCTCGGGGATGGACTCGCTGCTCTCGATCGTGCAGATGCCGGCAGGCGTCCCGGTTGGCACGCTCGCGATCGGGCGCGCCGGCGCGGTGAACGCGGCGCTCCTCGCAGCTGCGATCCTCGCGGGCTCCGACCCCGCGCTCGCGGAGCGGCTTCGCGCCTGGCGCGAGCGACAGACGCAGTCCGTCCTGGATCAGCCCGATCCGGCGACCACCGGTTGACGCTCGTCGCCTGCATCGGCGGTGGGCAGCTCGGGCGCATGCTCGGGCTCGCTGCGCACCGGCTCGGGGTCTCGATGCGCTTCCTCGACCCGTCGCCCGAGGCTTGCGCGGGTGCAGTCGGCGAGCTCGTCGTCGGCGACTACGGCGACGCCGACGCGCTCGCACGGCTCGTCGCCGGCGCGACCGCGGTCACGTATGAGTTCGAGAACGTCTCGGCCGACGCGGTCGCCCGGCTCGGCGCGCTCCCCGGCGCCGGGGCGCTTCGCGAGGGGCAGGACCGGCTCCGCGAGAAGGAGCTCTTTCGGCGGCTGGGAATCCGGACCGCCCGCTTCGGCTCGCTGGAGGACACGGGGCTGCCCGCGCTCGTGAAGACGCGGCGGCTCGGGTACGACGGCAAAGGACAGCGACGCCTCGACGTCGCCTCGCTGCTTACCGCCGACGAGCTGGCCGAGGAGCTGATCTCGTTCGAGCGGGAGCTCTCGCTCGTCGCGGTCCGCGGCGGGGACGGGGAGACGCGCTTCTGGCCGCTCACCGAGAACGTCCACCGCGACGGGATCCTCCACAGCTCGCGTGTTCCGGCGGCAGGAGCGCCGCAGGCGGATGCCGAGCGTATCGCGATGGCCTTGCTCGACGCGCTCGACTACGTCGGCGTCCTCGCGGTCGAGCTGTTCGAGCGCGGCGGTGAGCTGCTCGCCAACGAGTTCGCGCCGCGCGTCCACAACACCGGGCACTGGACGATCGACGGTGCGGTCACGTCGCAGTTCGAGAACCACGTGCGGGCTGTGCTCGGGCTTCCGCTCGGCTCGACGGAGCTCGTCGCGCCCTGCACGATGATGAACCTCGTCGGGGAGACGCCGCCGCTCGGCGAGCTGCTCGCGATCCCGGGTGCGCGCGTCCATCTCTACGGGAAGACACCGCGGCCAGGTCGCAAGCTCGGGCACGTGACGCTCGTCGATGCCGACACCGAGGCCGACCACGCGGTGCGCCAGCTGGTCGATGCCGCCTGGTGCTGAAGCGACTTCTCAAAGCGTCGTCGGAGGTGTAGGCTCGCGATCCTCACGTGCGGGGAAGCACGAACGCGAGCGACGAAGGGAGCACGCTGATGGCGACCACCGAGGTCGGGCACGCACCAGCCGGGTCGAACCCCGGCGAGAAGGGGCTTCGCGGTGATGCCCTCGGGATGATCTCGAGCATCGTGATCGGCGTCGCCTCGACGGCGCCGGGCTACAGCCTCGCCGCATCGCTCGGGCTCGTCGTCGCCTCGGTCGGGTTCGCGTCGCCCGCGATCATGTGGGTTGCCTTCATCCCGATGCTGCTCGTCGCGGCCGCGTACTACTACCTGAACCGGGTCGATCCGGACTGTGGGACGACCTTCTCGTGGGGAACGAAGGCGTTCGGCCCGTGGGCAGGCTGGATCGGCGGTTGGGGGATCGTCGTCGCGGACATCATCGTGATGGCGAACCTCTCGGATATCGCGGGTCGCTACACGTTCCTCCTCGTCGACTGGGACAGCGCCGCGAACAACAGATGGGCAGTGCTCACCGTCGGCGTGCTCTGGATCGTGGTGATGACCTGGATCTGCTACGTCGGGATCGAGGCATCGGCGAAGAGCCAGTGGTTCCTGCTCGGCGCCGAGGTCGCGGTGCTCGTGGTGTTCGCGGTCGTCGCGCTCGTCAAGGTCTACACCTCCGATCCGGAGGGGGCGATTCATCCGAGCCTCTCGTGGCTCAACCCGTTCGAGATCGACACGGTCTCGGCGCTCGTCGACGGCGTCCTCGTCGCGGTGTTCATCTACTGGGGCTGGGACAGCCTCGTCGCGGTCAACGAGGAAACCGAGGACAAGGAGCGCACGCCCGGGGTCGCGGCGGTGCTCAGCACGCTGATCCTCGTCGGGATCTACGTGATCGTCTCGATCGCCGCGCAGGCGTATCACGGGCCCCAGTTCCTCGTCGACAACTCCGACGACGTCCTCAGCGCGCTCGGGACCGATGTGCTCGGCTCGCCGCTCGACAAGCTCCTGATCATCGCGGTGCTCACATCGGCGTCGGCGTCGACGCAGACGACGATTCTCCCGACGACGCGCACGTCGCTGTCGATGGCGGCGAAAGGCGCGCTGCCCAAGTACTTCGCCCGCATCCACCCGCGGTACCTCACGCCGAGCACGTCGACGATCTGGATGGGAGCGCTCTCGATCATCTGGTACGTCGGCCTCTCGATCATCAGCGAGAACATCCTCTTCGACTCGATCGCCGCGCTCGGGCTGATGATCGCCTTCTACTACGGGCTCTCGGGCTTCGCGTGCACCTGGTTCTTCCGGCGGAACCTGAAGACGGCAAAGGGGATTCTCCTGGCCGGAGTCGCGCCGCTCGTCGGCGGGATCATTCTCGCCGCGGTGTTCGTCAAGTCGGTCATCGACCTCTCCGACCCGGCGAACTCCGAGTCCGGCAACTCCTGGCTCGGGCTTGGCCCGCCGGTCGTCATCGCCGGGTTCTTCCTCGTGCTCGGCATCGTGATCATGCTGCTGCAGTGGAGGGTCGAGCCGGCCTTCTTCCGGCGCAAGTCGGAGGTCCCACCGAAGGAGCTGACGCTATGAAGACGATCGTTCTCGGCTACGACGGCTCACCGTCGGCCAACGCCGCGCTCGCGAAGACCGTCGAGCTCGCAAAGGCGCTCGACGCGTCGGTGGTGGTGACGTTCGGGTACTACGTCAGCCCGCTCGGCGGCGGCGACGTCGCCGACTTCAAGCACGCGGTCGAGAAGGTCGGCGACCACGCGGTCAACCGTGCGGTCGCCGACCTCGAGGCCGAGGGAGTCACGACGATGTCGCGGATCGAGTCGGGGAAGCCCGCCGACGTGCTGATCGCGGTCGCCGAGGAGGTGTCGGCCGACCTCCTCGCGGTCGGCACGTACGGCGAGAACCCGATCTCAGGCGCTCTGCTCGGCTCGGTCGTGCTCCGGCTCATCCAGATCTCGAAGTTCCCGGTGCTCGTGGTTCCCACCGAGGACTGACGGCTCAGTGCGCTGCGCAACGCGCAGCGGGCGCTCGTGATCTTGACGCACTGCGTGCCTGGGTGGTAAACCCAGGACGCAATGCGCATCACGCCGACTGCTGAGCTGACCGGCCGGGCTGCCGCCGAAGGCCGCGGCGCGGTCGAGCGCGCCCGCGGGCTCGACGCCGTCGACTGTTCGATCATCGAGGCGCTCCAGCGCAACGGACGCGCGTCGTTCCGCCGGATCGCCGCAGCGATCGGTGTCTCCGAGGCGACGGTGCGCGCCCGGTACGCCAGGCTCCGAGACCTCGGGATCCTGCAGGTGACCGCAGTGACGAACCCGCTCGGGCTTGGCTTCGACGCGATCGCGATGGTGGGGATCCGCGTCTCGGGCCCACTCGAGCCCATCGCCGATGAGCTCGCGAGCTGGCCCGAGGCCGAGTACGTCGTCGTCACCGCCGGGCAATTCGACCTGCTCGTCGAGCTGGTCTGCGCCGACCGGGCGCACCTGCTCGAGACCACCAACCGGATTCGCACGCTCGACAACGTCCTGCAGACCGAGAGCTTCGTGTACCTCGATCTCTGGAAGCAGGTCTACGACTGGGGCGTCCGCCCACAACCCACCGCAGAGCAACCCGACGAAGACGAGGACTGATGGCCGATCTGCAACAGCTCGCCCGCGACCACCTGTGGATGCACTTCACGCGGATGGGTGGTGAGGCCGAGGTACCGATGATCGTCCGCGGCGACGGCTGCTACCTCGAGGACGCAAACGGAAAGCGATACCTCGACGCGCTCGCCGGCCTCTTTTCGGTGAACATCGGCTACGGGTTCGGCGAGGAGATCGGGCAGGCGGCGCTCGCACAGATGCGGGAGCTGCCGTTCTACACGAACTGGACCTACGCCCACCCGCGGGCGGTCGAGCTCGCTGCCGAGATCGCATCGCTCGCTCCCGGCGACCTCAACCGGGTCTTCTTCGTCTCGGGAGGCTCGGAGGCGGTCGAGTCGGCGTGGAAGCTCGCCCGGCAGTACTACCTCGTGCGGGGCGACAAGCGTCTGCGCGAGCACGTGACGAGCGGGCCCGAGCGCGACCACGACGCGATCTTCTCGAACCTGCGAACCCCGGCGCGCCGGTACAAGGCGATCACCCGGCATACGGCGTATCACGGCACGACGCTCGGGGCGTTGTCGCTCACGGGGATCCCGGCGATCCGCGTCCCGTTCGAGCCGCTGCTGCCCGAGGTACGGAACATCCGCAACACGAACCGGTTCCGTCGGCCGCCGGAGGAGACCGAGGAGGAGTTCACCGCGATCCTGCTCGCCGAGCTCGAGCGGACGATCGAGTCGATGGGCCCCGAGACCGTCTGCCTCATCCACATGGAGCCGGTGCAGAACTCGGGCGGCGCGTTCACCGCGCCGGTCGGCTACTGGCGTGGCGTGCGCGAGCTGTGCGACCGCTACGACATCCTCCTCTCCGCCGACGAGGTGATCACGGGGTTCGGGCGAATCGGGGCGTGGTTCGCCTCGGACCGCTACGACATCCGGCCCGACCTGATCACGAGCGCCAAGGGGCTGTCGTCCTCGTACGGCGCGATCGGCGCCGTCGTCGTCTCGGATCGCGTCGCCGAGCCGTTCCTCGACGGCGGGACGATGTACTCCCACGGGATCACGTTCGGCGGGCACCCGGTGCAGAGCGCCGTCGCGCTCAAGAACATCGAGATCATGAAGCGTGAGCGGGTCGTCGAGCACGTCCGGGAGAAGGAGGACGTGTTTCGGGCGAAGCTCGCGACGCTGCTCGAGCTGCCGATCGTGGGCGACCTGCGCGGCGCCGGGTTCTTCTACGCGCTCGAGCTCGTCAAGGACAAGGCGACGAACGAGACGTTCTCGGACGAGGAGTGCGAGACGCTCCTGCGCGGCTATCTCTCCCCGGCGATGTTCGAGGCTGGGCTGATCTGCCGGGCCGACGATCGCGGCGATCCGGTCGTGCAACTCGCGCCGCCGCTCGTCGCCGGCGAGGAGGAGATCGATCGGATCGTCGGGATCCTCGGCGACGTGCTTGCCGAGGCCGGGCGTCGCATGACGGTCTCCTGAGCTCCCGCGGCACTCGTGCCGCCCGCAGGTGAAGGTGGGGTTACCCGCACCCCGATCTGCACACGGGCACGCTAGCCTCAAGGGCAGACAACGAGGGAGGGCTGTCCAGGTGGGAAGCAATGGTGCCGTCGTCGTCGCGGCTGATGTGACGCGGCGTTACGGGGAAGGCGAAACAGCGGTCGACGCGCTGCGCGGGGTCTCGGTCGACATCGAGCCGGGCAAGCTGACGGCAGTGATGGGGCCGTCGGGCTCCGGGAAGTCGACGCTCATGCACATCCTCGCGGGGCTCGACAAGCCAACCTCCGGCTCGGTCACGGTTGCCGGCAAGGAGATCACCACGCTCGGTGACACCGAGCTGACGAAGCTCCGCCGCGAGCACATCGGCTTCGTCTTCCAGTTCTTCAACCTGCTGCCGATGCTGAGCGCGCAGGAGAACGTGCTGCTGCCGTTGACGATCGCCGGCGCGCAGCCCGAGGCGTCGTGGTTCGACGAGCTCGTCAAGCAGATCGGGCTCGACGGGCGTCTCTCGCATCGGCCGGCCGAGCTCTCGGGTGGTCAACAGCAACGGGTGGCGATCGCGCGCGCCCTCGTCTCGCGCCCCACGGTCGTCTTCGCCGACGAGCCAACTGGCAATCTCGACTCGCGCACGAGCGGCGAGATCCTTTCGCTGATGCGGCATTCCGTCGACAGCTACGGGCAGACGACGGTGATGGTCACGCACGACGCGCGCGCCGCCGAGATGGCCGACAGGATCCTCTTCCTGGCAGATGGCCTGATTGCGAAGGAGCTACCCCGAACAGGTGCGCGCGAGATCCTGATGACGATGGAGGAGCTGGGCGTCTCATGACGCGCTTCGCGCTTCGCGGGATTCTGGGCCGCAAGCTCCGCACCGCGCTCACCGCGATCTCGATCGTTCTCGGTGTCGCAATGGTGACCGGGTCGTTCGTGCTCACCGACTCCATCCGTGACGCGTTCACGGCGATCTTCAACTCGACGTATGCGAACACGGATGCCGTCGTTACGGGGAAGTCCGCGTTCGACTTGAACAACGACGGTACGACCGACCCGTCGTTCGACGAGTCGCTGTTCCCGACCGTCAGGGGTGTCGACGGAGTCGCCGACGCAATCGGCGGCGTCCAGGGTGACGCGCACCTCATCGGCAAGGACGGCAAGGCGATCTCGTTTGGCGGCGCCCCGAACATCGGGTTCAGCGTCGATCCGTCGAAGCCCCAGTTCAACTCGCTCACGCTCTTCAAGGGCGAATGGCCAGAAGCGAACGAGGTGATCATCGACAAGGACACCGCCGACAAGAAGCACATCGAGGTCGGGCAGATGCTCGGCGTGCAGTCGCGTGGGCCGGTCGTGAAGCTCCGCGTTTCGGGGATCGCGAAGTACGGCGCAGTCAACTCGATTGGTGGCGCGACGCTCGCGGGCTTCGATCTTCCGACCGCTCAGGGTCTCTTCGACAAGGTCGGCAAGCTCGACCAGATCCGTGTCGCTGGTGAGCCGTCGGTCTCCGGGGAGGAGCTGGTGCGCCGGATCCGGGCTGTGTTGCCGGCCGGGACGCAGGTGCGGACCGGCGAGGAGCAGGCGAAGAAGGACGGAGAGGGCGTCGAGGAGTTCCTCTCGTTCTTTCAGAAGTTCCTGCTCGCGTTTGGCGGGATCGCGCTCTTCGTCGGCTCGTTTGTGATCGCCAACTCACTGTCGATCACGATCGCGCAGCGGACGAGGGAGTTCGCGACGCTCCGCACGCTCGGCGCCTCACGCCGTCAGGTCCGGCTTTCGGTGCTGATCGAGTCGCTGGCGACCGGGATCGTCGCCTCGCTGATCGGCATTGCCGTCGGGCTCGGGCTGGCGAAGGGCCTCTTTGCGATGTTCCACGCGATCGGCTTGACGCTGCCCGACAACGGGCTTCCGTTCCGGACGCGCACGCTGGTCGTGTCGTTGCTCGTCGGGATCGGCGTGACTGTCGCCGCAAGCCTCCGCCCTGCGATCCGGGCGACGAGGGTGCCGCCGATCGCCGCGGTCCGCGAGGGTGCGGTCCTGCCGCCCGGGCGCTTCGCACGGTTCCGAAGTGTCGGTGCGCTCGCGACGATCACGGCCGGGGTCGCGCTGATCCTGGTCGGGCTCTTCGTCGCGCACGGCACGAAGGGTGTGCTCACTGCGATGCTGGTCGGCGCGCTTCTGACCTTCGTCGGCGTCTCGATGTTCTCGCAGACGCTCGTCCGGCCGCTGGCGGGCGTCCTCGGGTGGCCGGCGAGCCGCGTCGCCGGTGTCGGCGGCCTGCTCGCGCGGGACAACGCGCGACGAAACCCGCAGCGAACCGCGTCGACAGCCTCCGCGGTGATGATCGGTCTCGCACTCGTGACCGTCGTTGCGACGATCGCCGCCGGGATCATCCGTCCATTCGAGGACGCGGTCGACCAGCTGTTCGTCGGCGACTACGCGATCACCGCTCAGAACGACTTCGATCTAATCCCGCCGGCGGCGGCCGGGGCGGTCGCTGGGCTTCCCGAGGTCGACACGGTCGCGAGCGTGCGCTCCGGTCAGGGAGGCCTGATCACGACGACCCCCGGGAAGAAGCCGTCGCTCAAGGTGATCTACGTCACCGCCGTCGAGCCCGGAATGAGCAAGGTGCTCGCACTCGACTGGCAGGAGGGCTCGCAGGCGACGATGGAGACGCTCGGCGACGACGGCGCCATCGTCAGCAAGGGGTACGCGAAGGACCACGACCTCGTCGTCGGCTCTCGCCTCGACCTCGTCTCGCCGTCCGGTGCGTCTCTCGCCGTCAAGATCAAAGGGATCTTCGTGCCACCGACCGGCGGGTCGCCGTTCGGTGACGTCACGATCTCGTCAGGCGCCTTCGATGCCCGTTGGCAGGATCCGCGCAACCAGTTCTCGTTTGTCAAGACGGTCGGTGGGGTGAGCGACGCGAATACCCGGGCGCTTGCGACAGGTCTCGAGCGGTTCCCGAACGCGAAAGCGCAGACGGTTGAGGAGTTCAAGGACAATCAGATCAAGGGCTTCAAGCAGTTCCTGAACGTCCTCTACGTTCTGCTCGCCCTTTCGGTCGTGGTCAGCCTGTTCGGGATCGTGAATACGCTCGTACTGACCGTCTACGAGCGAACCCGGGAGATCGGGATGCTCCGTGCGATCGGGCTCACGCGCCGGCAGACGAGGCGAATGATCCGGCACGAGAGCGTCATCACCGCTTTGATCGGTGCAGCGATCGGGATCGTCCTCGGGATCCTCCTCGGGGCCCTGCTTGCCGTTCGGGTGAAGGAGATCACCTTCGTCATCCCGATCGGACAGGTAATCCTGTTCGCGATCGCGGCGATCTTCGTGGGGATCCTCGCGGCGATCTTCCCGGCGCGGCGTGCCGCGAAGCTCGACCCGCTCGAGGCGCTGCACTACGAGTAGGTCATCGGGCGGAGCGGGGAGGACGCGGAGCCGAGGGGCCGTGTCTGCGCGGGACACACCGGTGTCGGACACCGGTGCATGCCCCACCGCGCGAGCCGGCGCGCCCGCTAGTCGGTCGCGCGGCCGCGCGCTACGCCCTCGGCGACCGCCGCCTCGGCAACCGCCGCGGCGACGCGCGGGGCGACGTCGCGGTTGAACACGCCGGGGATAACGTACTCGGGCCCGAGCTCGTCGTCGGGGATGACGGTCGCGAGCGCGTGGCTCGCGGCGACCTTCATCCCCTCGGTGATCTTCGCCGCGCGCACGTCGAGCGCGCCACGGAACACGCCCGGGAACGCGAGCACGTTGTTGATCTGGTTCGGGTAGTCCGAACGGCCCGTCCCGAGCACCGCGACCGCGTCGTGAATCTCCTCCGGCATCACCTCCGGGGTCGGGTTCGCCATCGCGAAGACGATCGGGTCGGCAGCCATCGTGCGCACCGCGGTAGCGCTCACCGCCCCGGGTTGCGAGAGCCCGATGAAGACGTCGGCGCCGGCAAGGAGCTCGTCGGCGGTCCCCCTGAGGTTGTCCGGGTTCGAGCGCTCGGCGAACGCGGCTTTCGACTCGTCGAGCCCGTCACGGCCGCGATACACGGCCCCGTGCCGGTCGGCGCCGATCAGGTTGCGCGCCCCCGCGTGGAAGAGGATGTCGGCGACCGCGATCCCGGCCGCGCCGACCCCCGTCATCACGATCTTCACGTCCTCGAGCCTCTTGTCCACGACCTTGAGTGCGTTGACGAGCGCCGCGAGCGTGACGATCGCGGTGCCGTGCTGGTCGTCGTGGAACACCGGGATGTCGAGCGTCTCTTTCAGCCGGCGCTCGATCTCGAAGCACCGCGGCGCCGCGATGTCCTCGAGGTTGATCCCGCCGAAGGTCGGGGCGACCGCGGTGCAGATCGCGACGATCTCGTCGACGTCCTTCGTCGCGAGGCAGAGGGGGAAGGCGTCGACCCCGCCGAACTCCTTGAACAGCACGGCCTTGCCCTCCATCACGGGCATCGCCGCCTCGGGCCCGATGTCGCCGAGCCCGAGCACCGCGGTGCCATCGGAGACGACCGCGACCGTGTTCTTCTTGATCGTGAGGTTCCAGGCGGCGCTGCGGTCGGCCGCAATCGCCTGACACACGCGTGCGACGCCTGGGGTATAGGCCATCGAGAGGTCGTCGCGCGTCTTGAGCGGCACCTTCGAGGTCGTCTCGATCTTGCCGCCGAGATGCATGAGGAACGTGCGATCCGAGACGTGCTCGACTTCGACCCCGTCGACGGCGCGGACGGCGGCGACGATCTGCTCGAGGTGCTCCGCGCTCGCTGCGTCGACGGTGACGTCGCGCACCTTCGTGCCCGCCTCGACGCGGACGAGGTCGATCGCGCCGAGCGAGCCGCCCGCCTCGCCGACCGCCTGCGCGAGACGCGCGAACGAGCCGGGGGCGTCGGAGAGTCGCACGCGAAGGGTCGCGCTGAACGAAGCAGAGAGGTGGGTCATCGTCGGATCACTCCTTCGGCGGCCAGTGCCGCCAGCTCATCGTCGTCGTAGCCGGCGCTACGCAGGATCTCGTCCGTGTGCTCGCCGACGGCGGGAGGTGCACTGCGATGCACTGCACGCTCGCCGTCGAACGACACCGGAAGCGCCGGTACGGTCAGGTCGGGAATCGTTGGGTGGGGGAGCGGCTGCATGATCCCGAGCGCCTCGGTCTGCGGCGCCTCGAGGACATCGGCGACGTCGGCGACGGGTGCGGTCGGCACGCCCGCCGCGAGCAGGCGCTCGAGCCAGCGGTCGGCGTCGTCGGTGCGAAGGCGCTCCTCGAGGATTGCGCAGAGCGCGTCACGATTCGCGACGCGCGTCGGGTTGGTCGCAAAGCGCGGGTCGGTGAGGAGCTCAGGAAGCTCGAGGACGCCGCAGATCGCGGCGAAGAGGCGGTCGTTGCCGCCCGCGATCATCAGCTCGCCGCTGCGGGTGGGGAAGACCTGGTACGGCGCGACCATCGGAAAGCGGGTGCCCTCACCGTGTGGGATCGTCCCGTCGGCGAGGAAGCCGATCAGGTGGTAGCCGATGTAGCCGATCGCGGTCTCGTAGAGCGAGACGTCGACCAGCGCGCCCTCACCGGTTCGCTCGCGCTCGAGCAGCGCGGCAAGGATCCCGATCGCCGCCCAGGTCCCCGTGCCCTGGTCGATCAGCGAGGAGCCCACGCGCACCCCCGTCCGTTCCGGCTCGCCCGTGATCGAGATGAGCCCGCCGGCCGCCTGCATCAGCGCGTCGTATCCGGCCTCGCGGCGTTTCGGCCCCTTGTGGCCGTACGCGCCGACCGAGCAGTAGACGAGGCGGGGGTTCTCGTTGCGCAGCGTCTCGGGCCCGAGCCCGAGCTCCTCGGCGAGCCCGGGGCGAAGGCTCTGGAGAAAGACGTCCGCATCTCGCACCAGCCGAATGACCGCCTCGCGACCGCGCGGATCGCGAAGCGAGATCGCAAGCGATCGCTTGCCGGCGTTTGCGGAGAGGAACATCGCCCCTTCGCCGTGCCAGAACGGCGGCCCCCACGCGCGACCGTCGTCGCCGGCACCGGGGCGCTCGAGCTTGACCACGTCGGCGCCGAGCGCGCCGAGGATCTGCGCGCAGTACGGGCCCGCGATCGACGTTGTCGCGTCGATCACGCGCATCCCCTGAAGCGGCAGCGAAGCCATGCCGTCATTGTCGCTGCGATCGGTGATCCCCGGCGCAGGGAGGCGATCTGCGAGGATGGCGCGCAATGCTGCTTGCGCTCTTCTCCCAGTTCGAGAGCTGGGTCAGCTCGGACTGGAGCTACCTCGTCATCTTCGGCGTCGCGATGCTCGACGCGTTCTTCCCGCTCGTCCCGAGCGAGACCGTCGCGATCACGGGCGGTGTTCTCGCGGGCGCAGGCGATCTCAACCTGGCGTTCGTGATCCCCTGTGCGGCGGCCGGCGCGATCGTCGGTGACAACATCTCCTACTGGATCGGCCGCGAGCTCGGTGAGCACACCGTCAAGCGCTTCTTCCGCGGCGAGAAGAGCCACAAGGCCTTCGCCTGGGCGGAGCGGCAGCTTGCCGAGCGGGGTACGTACATCGTCATCGTCGCGAGGTTCATCCCCGGAGGTCGGACGGCGACGACGTTCTCGGCGGGGTACATCCACAGTTTCCCGTACCGACGCTTCCTCCTCGCCGACGTGATCGCCGGCTCGATCTGGGGGCTCTACACGGGTCTGCTCGGGTATGTCGGCGGCAAGCAGTTCGAGGCACAGCCGTGGAAGGGCCTACTCGTGGCCTTCGCGATCGCGGTCGGGATCACCGTCCTCGTCGAGGGTGTGAGGCACTACCGGCATCGTCGCCGGCCCGCGGAGCCGCCGGCGGCAGCCGCAACCGTCCCCGACGACGAGCGCTGACTGGGCGCCTTGCGCCTGCACGTGACCGGCGCTACCGGCTTCCTCGGTCGGGAGCTCTGCGGCCTCGTGCCCGAAGCGACGACGGAGCGGGTCGAGATCCGCGACGCCGACGCGGTGTACGCCCTGCTCTCCCGCCTGCGGCCCGAGGTCGTGATCCACACTGCCTACCGCCAGACCGGGGAAGGAGCACGCGAGATCGTGGTCGCCGGGAGCGCCAACGTCGCCGCAGCGTGTGTGGTCGTGGGCGCGCGGCTCGTGCACCTCTCGACCGACGTCGTCTTCGACGGTCGGCTGGGGCGGCTCTACCGCGAGGACGACCCGCCGTCACCGTGCACGCCGTACGGCGCGGCGAAAGCCGATGCCGAGCAGGCCGTCGCGTCGGTGGCGCCGGACGCGCTGATCGTGCGGACGTCGCTGATCGTCGGTGGGCCGGGTCGCGCCCCGTCACGCCACGAGCAGATGGCGGAGGATCCCGAGGTGACGTTCTACGAGGACGAGCTGCGCTCGCCGATTCAGGTCGGCGATCTTGCCGCAGCGCTCCTCGAGCTCGCCACCTGTGACTTCGGCGGGATCCTCCACGTTGCCGGTCCCGACGGCGTCTCGCGCGCCGAGCTCGCCGAGCTGGCCGCCGGGCACCCCGTGCGGCACGCGCCCGCCCCACCCGGTCGCCCGCTCGACTGCCGGCTCGACTCGGGCCGCGCGACCGGGCTGTTGCGAACGCGAATCCGCGGGGTGCGGGCGCTCTACGCCGGCCGGTCGCGGGCAGGATGACAGCATGACCAACCGCCTGCGCGAGGCGACGAGCCCGTATCTCCTGCAGCACGCTGACAACCCCGTCGACTGGTGGCCGTGGGGTGAGAAGGCCTTCGCCGAGGCCCGGGAGCGAGATCGGCCGCTACTCGTCTCGGTGGGGTACTCGTCGTGCCACTGGTGCCACGTGATGGCACACGAGTCGTTCGATGACCCCGAGACCGCGCGCCTGATGAACGAGCTCTTCGTCAACGTGAAGGTCGACCGGGAGGAGCGTCCTGACGTCGACGCGGTGACGATGGACGCTACCGTTTCGCTCACGGGCAGCGGCGGCTGGCCGACGACCGTCTTCCTCACACCTGAGGGCAGGCCGTTCTACGCGGGGACGTACTACCCGCCGACCGCACGTCACGGGCTCCCCGCCTTCCGCGACCTCCTCCACGCCGTCGACCGCGCGTGGGCCGGGCAACGCGACGCGGTCGAGACGCAGGCCGAGAAGCTGACCGCCGCGCTCGGGCGTGCGGTGGCCCTCGGTGCGAGCGACGGTGAGCTCACGCCTAAGCTGCTCGACGACGCCGAGGAGCACATCGCGCGGGCCTTCGACGGGCGGCACGGCGGCTTCGGTGGCGCCCCGAAGTTCCCGCCCGCCTCGACGATCGAGCTGTTGCTCCGTCGCGAGACGCCGCGCGCCGAGGAGATGGTGCGCCGGACGCTCGACGCGATGGCCGCGGGCGGGATGCACGATCTCGTGGGTGGCGGCTTCCACCGCTACGCGGTCGACGCCCATTGGCTCGTCCCGCACTTCGAGAAGATGCTGTACGACAACGCACTACTCGCCTCGGCGTACCTCCACGCGGGCGTGAAGCTCGCCGAGCCGCGCTACGTCGCGATCGCCGCCGCCACCGTCGAGCATATGCTCCGCGACCTGACCGCCGCCGACGGCGGGCTTGCCTCGGCGCTCGACGCCGACACCGAGGGCGTCGAGGGGCTCACGTACACGTGGACCGCACCGGAGCTCGCGGCGGCTGGTGTCGACGAGCGCGTCCTGCACCCGTTCGAGGACGGTCGCTCGATCATCCGGGGCGAGCTACACCCCGAGCAGCGCGCGGCGCTGCTCGCGATTCGCGAGACCCGTCCGCAGCCGTTCCGTGACGACAAGGTGATCGCCTCGTGGAACGGGCTCGCGCTCGCCGCGGTCGCCGAGGCCGGACGGCGGCTCGGCCGGACCGACTGGATTGCGGCGGCGGTGCGGATCGGTGAGACCTGCGTTACAGGCCTCGCGGGGCCCGACGGCGAGGTGCTCCGCAGCCGCCGTGCCGGTCGGACGAGCGGCGGCGGGTTTCTCGACGACTACGCAAACCTCGCCCACGGGCTGATCGAGCTGCATCTCGCGACGGGCGACACTACCTGGCTCCACCACGCGCACCGCCTCGTGCGCTCCGCGATCGACCGCTTCCGTGACGAGGCGACCGGCGCGTTCTTTCTCGCCGCCGCCGGTCACGACCCGCTCGTCGTCGCGCGCAGCCGCGACCTCGCCGACGACCCGACCCCGGCGGGCAACTCGATGATCGCGTCGGTCGCGATTCGGGTTGGGCGGCTCTGGGGCGACCTCGAGCTCGAGGAGATCGGCGCTGCCGCGCTTGCGACCCTGACGCCGGCGCTGCGTCAGGCCCCGCGCGCGTTTTCCTGGGCGCTGTGTGCCGTCGACCTCGTCCTCGCGCCACCGCGCGAGCTCGCGATCGTCGCTCCGCCAGCCGGTGCGCTCGCGAGGTCGGCGCTGGCGCCCTTCGCCCCGCGGACGGTCGCCGCGTTCGGCCCGGACGAAACGATTCCCCTGCTCGCGGGGAAGCACCCGGTCGACGGCCGGCCCACCGTCTACATCTGCGAGCGGTTCGCGTGCCGGGCGCCCGTCACCGATCCGGCCGCATTGCTCGGGTAGGCTCACCGCCATGACAACCGTTGAGCTGACCGGTGCCGAGGACGTCGCGTGGGATCTATCCGATCTCTACAGCGGCATCGACGACCCGCGCATCGAGAGCGACCTCACCCAGGCCGAGGCAGACGCCGAGGCCTTTCGCAACCGGTATCACGGCAACGTCGCCCGGCTGAGCGCGAGCGAGCTCGCCGAGGCGATCGCCGAGCACGAGCGCATCGAGTCGTCCGTGACCCGAACCGCGTATTTCGCACACCTGCTGTTCTCGACGAACATGGCCGAACCGGCGCGCGGCGCGCTGGTCGCCCGCCTCCAGGAGCGCGCGGCGCAGCTGGACACGCGCCTGCTCTTCTTTGGCCTCGAGTGGGCTGCGCTCGATGACGTGCGCGCGGAGTCGATCCTCGCCGACGGCGCGGTCGATCACTGGCGCCATCACCTCGAGGGGCTCCGCAAGTACCGGCCGCACCTGCTCTCGGAGGCCGAGGAGCGTGTCTTCACCGAGAAGAGCGTCTCGGGCGTCCACGCCTGGGCACGGCTCTACGAGGAGCAGCTCGGCGCGCTCCGAGTCGAGCTCGACGGCGACGCGATCCCGCTCGAGGCGGCGATGGCTCGGCTTTACGCCGGCGACCGGGATGCCCGTCGCACCGCCGCCGAGGCGGTCACTGCGGCGCTCGAGCCGGGTCTGCGCACCCGCGCGTTCATCTTCAACACGATCCTGCTCGACAAGTCGATCGACGATCGCCTTCGGAGCTACCCGACCTGGATCTCCGCGCGCAACCTCTCGAACGAGACGACCGACGAGGCGGTCCAGGCGCTGATCGACGCTGCCGTCTCCCGCTACGACGTCGCCCGGCGCTACTACCGGCTCAAGGCGCGCCTGCTCGGCCTCGAGCGGCTCGAGCACTACGACCGGTTCGCGCCGCTCGGCCAGGACACTGCACAGACCTCGTGGACGGAGGCGCGCGAGCTGACCGAGGCCGCGTACGCCGACTTCTCGGACGAGGCGGGCGAGATCGTCTCGCGGATCTTCTCGTCGGGGTGGATCGACGCGCCCGTTCGCGACGACAAGCGCAACGGCGCCTTCTGCGCGACGACCGTGCCGGGAGTGCATCCGTACGTGTTCCTCAACTTCACGGGCGACCGCCGCTCGGTGCTGACGCTCGCGCACGAGCTGGGGCACGCCCTCCACGGGTCGCTCGCACAGCCGCTCGGGCTGTTCAACGCCTCGACCCCGCTGACGACCGCGGAGACCGCATCGGTGTTCGGCGAGGCGCTGACTTTCCAGCGCCTGCTCTCGGGCGAGGATGACCCCAAGCGTCGCCTCGACCTGCTCACCGGCCGGATCGAGGACGCGATCGCGACCACCTTCAGGCAGATCGCGATGAACCGGTTCGAGCACGCCGTGCACACCGAGCGGCGCGAACAGGGCGAGATCGCTCCCGAGCGAATCGGGGAGCTCTGGCTCGAGGAGCAGGGAAGGCTCTTCGGCGACTCGGTCGGAGTCGACGGGTACACCCCGTGGTGGAGCTACGTGCCGCACTTCACCGGCTCGCCCGGATACGTGTACGCGTACGCCTACGGCTACCTGTTCGCGCTCGCGATCTACCGCAAGTACCTCGACGAGGGCGACGCGATGGTCGAGCCCTACCTCGACCTGCTCCGTGCGGGCGGGTCGCGCGCACCGCAGGACCTCGCGAAGATGGTCGGCCTCGACCTCACCGATCCCGCGATCTGGGCCTCCGGGATCGACGCGCTCGCGGCCGAGCTCGACGAGGCCGAGCAGCTCGCGAACGAGCTCGGATAGTCGTCGGGGTTTCGCGTCGTCGCGACTCCCCGGCGGCGTAGGGGGCAATCGCAGATCCGGGCCGGAAGAACGGCAGGCGCGACGCTGGTAGTCTGAGTATTACTCAGACCGGTATTACTCCAAAGGAGACATGTCCATATGCGCGTAACAGCGAAGGGACAGGTGACGATTCCGCAGGAGATCAGGGACCGATTCGGCCTGCACCCTGGGACAGATGTCTCGTTCACTGTGCGCGGTGAGACCGTGCGTCTGGAACGGACACCGGGCCGAGGACGCGGTAAGCCGCTCGTCGAGCGGATGCGCGGCACGGGGAGGATCGGCCTTTCGACGGACGAGATCATGCGGCTGACACGCGGATGAGCGCGGTCATCGTCGACAGCGACGTCCTGCTCGACGTCATCACGAACGACCCCGTGTGGGGTGACGTCTCGGGGGCGCTCCTCGCGGAGGTTGCCGATACCGCGCGCCTCATCCTGAATCCACTCGTCTTCGCGGAGGTGTCGGTGGGATTCGATCGGATCGAGGACCTCGACGCGGCGCTCCCAGCGGATGCGTTCGAGCGACACGAGCTGCCCTGGGAGGCGGCGTTCCTTGCGGGGAAGTGCTTCGTGAGCTACCGGCGAAGAGGTGGCGCTCGACGGTCGCCGCTCCCGGACTTCTACATCGGTGCGCACGCGGCGGTGGCCGGCTTCAGCCTTCTCACGCGGGATGCCGCTCGCTACCGCACGTACTTCCCGACCGTCGAGTTGCTCACGCCACAACGGTAAGCCAGTCGGAGCATCCCACTACGGGCACTACGGGCGAAGCTCCGCCAGCAGGCGGATGGCTTCGGGCTGGGTCGTCTGCGCGATCAGGGTGGTGACGCCCGCCTCGCGCCAGGCGGAGAGACGGTCGCGAATGCGCGCCCTGTCGCCGACGAGCGCGATCTCGTCCACGAGCGCGTCGGGCACCGCCGCGGTTGCCTCGTCCTTGCGTCCAGCAAGGTAGTGCTCCTGGATCGACGTCGCCGCCTCCTCGTAGCCGTAGCGCACCGCGAGCCGGTGGTAGAAGTTCTGCCCGCGCGCGCCCATCCCCCCGACGTAGAGGGCGAGCAGCGGCTTCAGGAAGCCCCGCGCCGCGGCGACGTCGTCGGCGACGACGACGGGCACGAGCGGCGCGAGGTCCCAGCTCTCTGGGTGGCCGCCGCGGGCCGCGAAGCCCTCCTCGAGCGCGGGTCGATGGACCGCGGCGAACCGGTCGGGCGAGAAGAAGATCGGAAGCCAGCCGTCGGCGATCTCCGCCGCGAGTGCGACGTTCCGGGGGCCGATCGCGGCGAGGTACACCGGCACGTTCGGCCGGAGCGGGTGGAGGATGAGCTTGAGCGGCTTGCCGAGCCCGGTCGCGTCGGCGCCCGTGTACGGGATGTCGTAGTGCGGGCCGTGATGCTCGAGTGGCCGCTCACGGCGGAGGATCTCCCGGACGATCTCGACGTATTCGCGGGTACGAGTGAGCGGCTTGCCCCAGGGCTGCCCGTGCCAGCCCTCGGCGACCTGCGGGCCTGACGTGCCGAGCCCGAGGAGTGCGCGACCACCCGAGAGGAGGTCGAGCGTGGCGGCGGTTGCTGCGGTCGTGGCGGGCGTGCGGGCGGGCATCTGCATGATCGCCGTCCCGAGCTTTGCCCTCGTCGTGCGCGCGGCGATCCAGGCGAGCGGCGTGACCGCGTCAGACCCGTAGGCCTCGGAGGTCCAGATCGAGTCGAAGCCGCACCGCTCCGCCTCCTCGGCGAGCGCGATCGCAGCGACGGGATCGGCGTAGCCGAGCTGCAGCCCGAGCCGCATCAGCGGCCGGTGAAGCGTGGCGCGCGCTTCTCGAGGAACGCGTCGACGCCCTCGGCGCCGTCGTCGGAGCGGAGGCAGCGCAGGAACGCGTCGTCCTCGGCGCGGAGCCCCTCCTCGAGCGATACGTCCCGCGTCGCGCGAGCGAGCTCTCGCAGCGTGCCGAGCGCGAAGGGGGAGTACGACGCGATCGTCCGGGCCAGCGTGATCGCCGTCTCGCGCAGCTCGCCGGCGGGGACGACCCGCTCGACGAGACCCCAGGCAGCGGCGGTCTCGGCGTCGATCTGCTCCCCGGTCAGGTTGAGGTACGTCGCGCGGCCGGGCCCGATCAGGCGTGGAAGCCGCTGCGTCCCGCCGCCTCCGGGAATCAGCCCGAGCTTGATCTCCGGCTGCCCGAGCCGGGAGTCGTCGGCGCACACGCGAAGGTCGCAGGCGCAGGCGAGCTCGAGGCCGCCACCGAGGCAGAAGCCGCGGATCGCAGCGAGCGAAGGCGTGCGCGCGCGGTCGAGCAGCGCCCCGACCCGGTGAAGGCGGCGGGCCGGGCCGTCGCCGTCGTCGCCCTCGCGGAGCGGCGGGAACTCCTTGATGTCCGCGCCAGCGACGAAGGCGCGCTCGCCCGCGCCGGTCAGCACCAGGCAGCGGACGGCGTCGTCGGCATCGAGGCGCTCGAGCTCGACCTCCAGCTCGGCGAGGAGCGCGCTCGAGAGCGCGTTCACGGGTGGGTTGTCGATCGTGACGACCGCCACCGCGTCGTCGACGGCCGTAGAGATGAATGTCATCGCTCCTATCTAGCGGGTTTTCGGTTCGGCTGCAGCCGAAAACCGCTCGCGGAGCGCGGTCTTGCGGAACTTCCCGACGGCCGTCTTCGGAATCTCGTCGACGAACTCGAAGCGCTCGGGCAGCCACCACTTCACGAACTGCGGTGCGAGATGCGCGCGGAGCTCATCGGCGTCGGCGCTTGCCCCCTCGCGAAGCACCACGACCGCGAGCGGACGCTCGAGCCATCGCTCGTCGGGAATCGCGATCACCGCGGCCTCGGCGACGGCGGGGTGGCCCATCAGCGCGTTCTCCAGGGCGACCGACGAGATCCACTCGCCGCCCGACTTGACCAGGTCCTTCGCCCGATCCTGGATCGTCACGTACCCGTCGTGTGCAATCGTGACGACGTCGCCGGTGCGGAACCAGCCGTCGTCTGTCCAGCGTCCCACCTCGTCGGGCTCGTCGTAGTAGGTGGAGGCGACGGACGGCCCGCGAACCTCGAGCTCGCCCATCGTCTCGCCGTCCCACGGCACGAAGCCCTCGCCGCCGCGGGCGCGGATCTCGACGAACGGGATCGGCGGTCCCTGCTGAGCGCGGCGGTCGTACGCCTGCTCGGCCTCGAGGTGGTCGTCCTGGCCGGGAAGCCCCGACAGCGTGCCGACCGGGCAGAGCTCGGTCATTCCCCAGCCGTGGACGATCCGGAGCCTGTGCCGCTCGCCGAAGGCAGCGATCATCGAGCGGGGTGGGGCAGCGCCGCCGACGATCATCGTTCGCAGCGCCGAGAGATCCCAGCGATCGGGCTCGGCGTCGAGCGCGTTGAGGATCCCCATCCAGATCGTCGGGACGCCGGCGGTCAGCGTTACGCGCTCATCGGCGAGGTTGTCGAGCAGCGAGACGGGGTCGAGGCGGGGGCCGGGGAAGACCTGGCTTGCTCCGACGAGTGCTGCGCAGAACGGGAAGCACCAGGCGTTCGCGTGGAACATCGGGACGACCGGCATGATCCGATCGTTCGTACCGGCTCCGAGCGCGGCCGCGATCGTCAGCGCGTGCAGGGCGATCGCGCGATGGGTGTAGACAACGCCCTTCGGCCGGCCCGTGGTGCCGCTCGTGTAACACATCGCGGCCGCCGACCGCTCGTCGAGCTCGCGGTCGACGAACGCGTCCGCCTCGGCGCTCGCGAGGAGCTCTTCGAAATCCGTCGCGCCCTCCGGCGTTTCGCCGTCTCCGACGGCGACGACGTGATCGAAGTCGTGGCGCGTCAGCAGCTGCTCGACGAGGGGCCAGAGCGTCTTGTCGGCGACGAGCACTCGGTCGCCGGCATGACCGGCGATGTAGCCGAGCTCGTCGGGATGCAGTCGGAGGTTGAGCGTGTGCGTGACGAGCCCGCCCGCGGGCGCGCCGAGGTACGTCTCGAAATGCTGCTGGTGGTTCCACATCAGCGTCGCGACGCGGTCGCCGTCGCCGAGCCCCAACCGTCGAAGCGCGACGACGAGGCGTTTGGCGCGGTCGACCGACTCGCCATAGGTTGTGCGCCGCCAGGTTCCGTCCGCGCCGCGCGACGCGAGCTCGCCGGCCCCGTGCACCGTCTCGGCCCGACGCAGGATCGCCGCCAGCGTCAGCTGGTAGTCCATGATCATGCCGTTCATTCGTTCAGCGCCCCGATGAGGTTCTCGGCGAGCTCGCCGAGGAGCCGCGCGGGCGAGCCCTCCCATGCACGGAGCGATCGGGCTCGCTCGAGCAGCCGGTCGAGGGCACCACGGTCGCCGGAGGTCAGGGCTCGCGCGTGCTCGACGTGGTTGAACGCCGCGAGCGTCGCGAGCGCCTTTGCCGCGAGCGCGTATGGCTCGGCTGCGAGATCGTCGCGGTCGAGCTGACGGGCGGCATGAGTCGCGAGCGCCCGCGCGACGCTGTCGTCGATCGTTGCCGCCCCGACCCTGGCGGCTGCCCGGATCACGCCGAGCGCCTCGAACGCGAGGCCGGTGAGAAGCCGGAGGCGATGGAGGGGAAGGACGGTCGACTCGGCGAGCCGCCGGCCGGCGTCGCCGCCGAACGTGACACCCAACGGCCGGGTCGGGTCGCGCGTTGCCAGCAGCTCCCGCTCGGCGCCGACCAGCTCGAAGATCCCGTCGCCGCCGATCAGCGCGACGTTCGTCGCCTCGTCGAGGCCCGCGACGAGCGGTGAGAGCGCGATCGTCCAGCTCGCGTCGCCCCGCGCGACCCGGGCGCGCTCGTCGGCGGGCAGCGCAGGCAGCAGCGCGAGCGTGTGCACGTACGGCGAGGAGGAGCAACGGGCCGCGAGCGCCTCGATCACGCTGCAGGCCTCGCTGAACGGGATCGCGCCGGTGAGACCAGCGGCCGCAAGCGATCCCCAGTCGTCTTCGTCGGGGACGGCCGCGACCGGCAGCGGCTCCGGCGGCGATTCCGGTGGCGCCTCGACTGACGCTGCCCTCCGTTGCCAGAACCCACCGTAAGGTGCGCTCTCCGGAGCGAGAAGCGCGTCCACTCCGAGGAGCGACTCGGCGAGCGTCACCGCCCGGTGGCGGAGCGCAAGCGCCGACTCGTACGTGCCTCCCGAGAGGCGCGTTCCCGCCGCTGTCGCCCAGAGCTCTCCGAGCGCCTCGAGCTGCGCCGGCGTCGCCCCGCGGTCGCGGACGAGCTCGACGAGCCGCTCGACCAGATCGGTTGCCGTCCCCGCTTGGGTCTCCAGCTCGGAGGACACGACGCGACTCTAGACGAGCGGCTCGCGGCAGACGGCCTACTCCAGCTTCGAGATCGTGCAGTAGAAGGTGTAGCGACCGTCGCTGATCCCGTCGGGTACTGGCATGGTCACGCGACGCTCTTTCCGGTTCGGCTCGCTCTTGCCGAGCGGCTTTAGCTCCGCGAGCTGGAACCCCTGGGCGGTGAAGTCGTCCTCGAGGTACGACAAGTCGATCGACTGAACGAACCCGATCCGGTTGCGACCGGGTAGCTGGGCCCACAGCTTCTGCTTGACGGCGTCCGCGAGCCCTGGCCACCGCTCGCCGGTGTCGGCCTCGTCCCAGGTAGCGTCGTTGAGCACCGAAGCGCCGTCCATCGAGAGCGACGTGATCAGCTCGTCGTCGCCGAGGGCATCGATCCCGGACTCGTCGTCGATGTAGAGGCCCATGGGCTCGTCGAGAACGAGGTAGGACATCGGCGAGTGCCAGTGCACCGTGAATCCGCCGAGCGAGTCGTCGGCGCGCCGGAGCGAGAAGAACACGGTCTCGTCGCCCGACGTGTCGAAGTCGAGATCGAGCTCGGTACTCGAGTCGGCGGCCTCGTCGACCGGCTGGAACGCGGTGTCGCACCGCGCGAGCTTGAGCTCGGCGCCAGTCGGGTTCGTGACGGTGACGGTCTCGGTTCGGGTCAGGCCACCGAAGCTCGGAGCAGGCGTCGCCTTGAACCAGCACGTGTCGTCATCGCCGAGCCGCTGGCCCACGGGGAACCCTGTCTCGACGTCGTCGTGGAGGCGGAGGCGGATCGCCGTCGAGGGCGCCTCGCCGCGGTGCTCGAGGACGATCACGGTTCGTGAGCCTGTGTCACCGGGGAGACGGAGTGCGATGAAGAACGGTCCGCGACTTGCGAACGTCGCACCCTCGGGGTCGATCGAGCGATCGCGGAACCGCTGCTGGACGGCTGGTGGCAGCTCTGCGAGCTTGACGGTGTCGAGCCGATCGAGCGGCCGATTGAGGTCGTCGAAGGCATATAGCTCGGCGACGACGTCGGGCGGCGTGAAGACCGAGAACGTCCCCGGTCGCTCCACCCAGAGCCACTGGTAGCTGCCGTCGTCCTCGAACGACATCAACAGCGACCGAACCTCGGTTGGCCATTCGGGCTGCGTCGCCGCGACGGGCGGGGTGTCGAGGAGCTTGATCGCGTCGCTTGGCGTGCAGTGCGGCGACCACTCCTGAATCACACCCTCGAGCGCGAAGTGGTCGCTCGAATGGCGGAGTCGAACCCGTAGGTGATGGGGCACGAGCGTGCGACGACCGTCGCTCGGCTTCGGGACGCACTGGTAGTCGAGCCGTTGCCGCAGCCCCGTCGCATACTCGATGTTCGTGTGGCCGGGGTCGTAGTCGGTGAGGTCGTCGGGCGGGTGCATGAAGGTGCGCCAGCCGTCGTCGAGCCGCTCGAAGAGCGTCGAGCCTCCCTGTTCGAAGAGCGATGTCCACTCGTCCGAGGTCGAGCCGCTGTCACCACGAACGTTCAGGTCGCCGACGAAGAGCACGTTCCGCCACGCCGGCTGGTTCGAGCCGAGCAGGTTGTCGATCGCCCCACGGATCTGGTCGAACTGCTTGGCCCGGACGTCGCGATGTTCGTCCTCCGCCGCGTACGCGGCCTGTGCGTGCGTGAAGACCAGCGTCGTCACCTCGGCCGGTGCACCGATCTGGACGATTCCGAACCCCTTGTTGCTCGCGGCGTCCGTTCCTGCCGAGTCCGCGAAGAAGCCCGTCTGGATCAGCTCGCCGTTTGGCAGAGTCAAAAACCCGAGCGAGCTGAAGAGCATCAGCCCGGAGTCCTCGAGAACGCCCCCGTCGTCGATCCTCTTGACGTAGTGCGGATAGGACCCCGACAGCCGCGAGATCAGAACGTCGCGGCCGTCCTCGTCGAACACCTCGTTGAAGGCGATCACATGTGGACGCTCGGTCGGGGCCAGCGACTCGATCGCGTCGGCGACGCTGTTCGCCCGCTCGGGTGCGTCGTTCGTCTGGCCTGCCACGGTGCTCCCAAGCCACGGCAGCATCTGGACGTTGAAGGTCATCAAACGCAATGCAGCCATGCAGGCTCCTCCTGTCGCTCGGTGATGTGAATCAGAGCGTCGCGCGGCCGGGTTGATACTCGATCTCGACCGCGCCCCCGAGTAGGCTCCCCGGGTCAGATGGCGACGCCTCTTCTCTCCGTTCGCGAGATCACGCTTCGCTTTGGCGGGATCGTTGCGCTCGACGGTGTCTCGCTCGACGTCCAGCCCGGCACGATCTCCGGCCTGATCGGCCCGAACGGGGCAGGGAAGACGACGACGTTCAACGTCGTTACCCGGCTGTACGCGCCCGACTCGGGCTCGCTCGACTTCGACGGCCGCTCGCTGCTCGACGCGCCGCCGCACGACGTCGTCCGTCGCGGGATCGCGCGGACGTTCCAGAACATCAACCTCTTCCGCTCGATGAGCGTCCTCGAGAACGTGCTCGTCGGCGGGCACGCGCACGGGCTCGGCGAGGCAGACGCGCTCGCGGCGCTCGAGACCGTGGGTCTCGCGGCGCGCGCCACGGAGCCGGCGGCGGCGCTCCCGTACGGCACCCAGAAGCGGGTCGAGATCGCCCGCGCGCTCGCAGCCAGACCGCGGCTGCTGCTGCTCGACGAGCCCGCTGGCGGGCTGAACCACGAGGAGGTCGAGGAGCTCGGCGGCTTCATCCGCTCGCTGCGCGACGAGCACGGGCTCACGGTGCTCCTCGTCGAGCACCACATGGGGCTCGTGATGGGCGTCTCCGACCACGTCAACGTGCTGAGCTTCGGGCGCAAGATCGCCGACGGCGACCCCGAGACGGTGCGCAACGACCCAGCGGTGATCGAGGCGTACCTGGGGGTGGAGGCGTGAGTGCCCTCCTCGAGCTGCGCGATGTCGAGGCGCGCTATGGGCCGGTGCAGGCGCTGCGCGGGATCTCGCTCGAGGTGCCGGAGGGCGCGATCGTCGCCGTGCTCGGTGCGAACGGAGCGGGGAAGACGACGACGCTCCGCGCCGTCTCGGGGATGGTGCGGCGCAGCGGTGACGTCGTCCTCGACGGGAAGCCACTGCGGGGTGGCCCGGAGGCGGTCGCGCGGGCCGGGATCGCGCACGTCCCCGAGGGGAGGGGCACGTTCACCGAGCTCTCGGTCACCGAGAACCTGCGGCTCGGCGCGTACACGCGCCGGGAGCGGAGCGTCCAGGCGGACATCGCCCGCATGGTCGAGTGGTTCCCGTGGCTCGAGGAACGCGCCGACCAGCGCGCGGGCACGCTCTCGGGCGGTGAGCAGCAGATGCTCGCGCTCGCCCGGGCGCTGATGTCGCGGCCGCGCCTGCTGATGCTCGACGAGCCGTCGCTCGGGCTCGCGCCGCTGATCGTCCGTGAGATCTTCCGCATCGTTCGCGAGCTCAACGAACGCGACGGGCTCGCCGTCCTCGTCGTCGAGCAGGACGCGAAGCTCGCGCTCGAGACCGCGTCGTCCGCGTACGTCCTCGAGGTCGGCGCGGTCGCGGTCTCAGGGTCGAGCGCGCAGCTGCGCGACGACGAAGCCGTCCGCCGAAGCTACCTCGGGTACTGATGACGAACTTCCTCCAACAGGTCGTCTCGGGTCTTGCCTCCGGCGGGATCTACGGCTCGCTCGCCCTCGCGCTCGTCCTGATCCACCGGGCGACCGGGGTGATCAACTTCGCGCAGGGCGAGATGGCGATGTTCTCGACCTACATCCTCTGGACGCTCACCGTAAACCACGGCTGGGCGTACGCGCCGGCGCTCGGCGCGACGCTCCTGGTCTCGTTCGCAGGCGGCGTTGGGATCCACCAGCTCGCGATCCGCCCCAACGAGAAGGGCTCGATCCTGCGGGTGGTGATCGTCACGATCGGCCTGCTGCTGGCATTCAACGGGCTCGCAACGATGATCTGGTCGGGAGAGGTGCGCTCGGTTCGCAGTCCGTTCGGCGCCCGGACGCTCGATGTCGGCGGTGTCGTGATCTCGGTTCAGGATCTCGGCACGATCGCGGTCGCACTCGGCACCGTCGTCGTGCTCTGGGCGCTCTTCCAGTTCACGAAGCTCGGGCTCGCGATGCGGGCGGCCGCGGTCAACCCGGTCGAGGCGCGGCTCGTGGGAGTGCGCGTTCCGTGGATGCTCTCGCTCGGGTGGGGGCTCGCGGCGGTGCTCGGCGCGCTCGCGGGGTCGCTTGCGGCGCCGACGGTCTTTCTCGACCCGAACATGATGCAGGCGATCCTGATCTACGCCTTCGCCGCCGCGGTGCTCGGGGGGATCGACTCGCCGCTCGGCGCGGTCGTCGGGGGACTGCTGATCGGCGTCGGGCTCAACCTGCTCGGCACCTACGTCGACTTCGTCGGCGCCGACCTTCGGCTCCCGGCTGCGCTCGCGGTGATCCTCGTCGTCCTCCTGCTCAAGCCGGGCGGGATCTTCGGGAAGCGGCAGGTGGCGAAGGTATGAGCGCCCGGCTGCGTCCCGTCGCCGGGTTCGTCGTGCTTGCGGCGGTGCTCGTGGTGCTGCCGGCGTTCATCTCCGACTTCCGTGCGCAGCAGCTCGCCTATGTCGCGATCTACCTCTGCGCGCTGCTCGGGCTGAACGTGCTCACCGGCTACACCGGCCAGATCTCGCTCGGGCACGGGGCGTTCATGGCGATCGGCGGTTACACGACGGCGATCCTGATGAGCGACCACGGCGTCAAGGACGTCGTCACGATTCCGATCGCGGCGCTCGTCGCCGGCGCGATGGGGTTCCTCTTCGGGATCCCGGCCCTCCGGCTCTCGGGGCTCTACCTGGCGCTCGCGACGTTCGCGACCGCGGTCGCGACGCCGGCGGTGATCAAGAAGTTCGACGGCTTCACCGGTGGCGGCCCAGGGCTCAACCTGTTCGGGAAGCCGGAGCTGACCGCGTCGCTCAAGCCTGTCTCCATCCTCGGGCTCGAGCTCAACTTCAACAACTGGCTCTACGCCCTCTGCTGGATGGTCGCGCTCGCGCTCTACGTCGTCGCGTGGCTGCTGCTTCGTGGGCGGCTTGGGCGCGCCTTCCGTGCGGTTCGCGACAGTGAAACCGCGGCCCAGTCGTTCGGGGTCTCGCTCGCGAGGACGAAGACCCTCGCGTTCGCGATCAGCGCCGCCTACGCGGGCGTCGCCGGCTCGCTCTTCGCGATCGCGACGACGTACGTCAACCCCGACACGTTCCCGATCCAGCTCTCGATCTTCCTGCTCGTCGGGGTCGTCGTCGCCGGGCTAGGGTCGCTGAAAGGGTTGATCGCCGGCGCGATCTTCATCGAGTTCCTGCCGCAGTGGGCGCAGGAGGTCTCGAAGTCGCCGGGCGCGCCCGGCGTGGTGTACGGGCTCGTGCTGATCGCGACGATGTTCCTGCTCCCCGTTGGCGTCTCCGGCCTCCTCGACCGGCTCGGCGCGCTCGTCCGCCGCTCGCGCTCCTAACCTCTTCCCGTTACCATCGTCCGTCTGAGCACCCCCTTTCGTCGCCCAGGAGGAAACCGATCCCGATGAGAAAGCTCCTGCTCGTCTCAGCGCTCGTCGTCGCGACCGCCGTTGGCGCCACCACCGCCGCTGCGCGCCTCGCCGCCGACCCGGGGGTGACCTCCGACTCGATCCTCCTCGGTGGCACGACGCCCCTCTCGGGCGCCGCCTCCGCCTACTCCTCGGTCGCGCGCGGCGCCGACGCCTACTTCAAGTCGATCAACGCGAAGGGCGGGGTCGGTGGGCGGACGATCACGTACAAGTACGTCGACGACGCCTACAACCCGGCCCAGACCGTCCAGGTCACGCGTCAGCTCGTCGAGCAGGACAAGGTCTTCGCCGTCTTCAACTCGCTCGGCACCGAGCACAACGAGGCGATCCGCGAGTACCTGAACGCGCAGAAGGTGCCACAGCTCTTCGCCGCATCCGGGGCGACGACGTGGGGGGCGGACGTCGAGAAGTACCCCTACACGATCGGGTTCCAGCCGAGCTACCAGGCCGAGGGTTGGGTGTACGGCAAGTACCTCGCGCGGAACACGCCCGGCACCAAGGTGGCGGTGCTGTTCCAGAACGATGCGTACGGGGCAGACCTGCTCAAGGGCCTGAAGCGCGGGCTCGCGAAGTCGAAGGTGAAGGTCGTCGCGGCGCAGCCCTACGAGGTGACGGCCGCCGACGTGAGCTCCCAGGTCGCGAAGCTCAAGGCCTCGAAGGCCGACGTCTACGCGATCTTCGCGACCCCGAAGTTCGCGATCCAGGGGTTCGTGTTCGCAAACAAGCTCGGCTGGAAGCCGAAGCTGACGATCGTGAACGCGGTTGCGTCCGCCTCCAACATCATGACGCTCGCCTCCGAGGGCGGCACGAACAAGGTCACCCCCGGCGCGGTCTCGATCGCATTCCTCAAGGACCCGACCGACCCGAAGTGGGCAAAGGACAAGACGATGGTCGCCTACCGCGCGCTCCTCAAGCAGTATGCGCCGGGCGCGAACGCGAACGACGTGTACCACGTGTACGGGATGGCGGTCGCCTGGACGACGGTCGAGCTCCTCAAGAAGCTCGGCGCCAACGTCACCCGCGAGGGCATCGTCAAGGCCGCGTCGAACATGAACCTCTCGAAGAACCCCTATCTGCTGCCCGGAATCCAGCTCAAGACCTCCGGCAACGGCGACCACTTCCCCATCGAGCAGATGGTGATGCAGCGCTGGAGCGGGAAGAGCTGGAAGAGCTTCGGCGGGCTCTGGGGGTTCAGGGCTGGATAGCCGGCCGTCGCTCAGAGATTCGGTGGGGAGTCGACACACACCAGCCTGAGTGGAAGGTCCGGGCTGGCGTTGCGAAACAGGTGTGGCAGCTCGGCGCTGTAGTACGCGCTGTCACCGGCCCGGAGCAGGCGTGGCTGATTCTCGTTGACCACGAGCTCCAGCTCACCCTCGAGCACGTACACCCACTCTTCGCCGGCGTGACGACCCGGCTCGGCCAGGCCCGCCCCGGGCTCGAACTCGAGGTACATCGGCATCATCGTGCGCTGGCCCTCCCCGGTCAGGAGGAACACGTCGATGCCCTCCCCGGGTGAATGGAGGCGTCGCAGCTCGTCACGGCGGACGATGAGCGCGTCCTCGGGGCTCGGCGCCGGGAAGAGATCCGCGATCGAGACGTTGTAGAACTGCACCAGCCGGATGAGGCGGCCGATGGTGATGTCGTTCTTGCCGTTCTCGACGAGCGAAAGAAACGAGGCCGAGATTCCCGACGGCTCTGCGACGTCGCTGAGCGACAGGCCGCGTTCCTTGCGAAGCCGCCTCAGCGTCGCGCCGATCCCCGCGGCCTCGGATGCAGGGAGTGTCTCTGGGTCGCGTGCTCTCACTAGTACTTTGAAGAAGTGTTGAACATGTTGAAGCGCTCGTCTAATGTACCGATGCTTGGAGCGCACGCGAGACCACGGCTCAACGGACATCGCCGTCGTCGGCGGCGGGATCACGGGCCTGTCCGTTGCCTGGCACCTCGCCCAGAGGGGAGCGGAGGTCGTGATCGTCGAGCGTGGCGGGCTTGGCTCCGGGGCGACCGCGATCCAGCCGGGTGGCCTTCGGCGTCAGTGGGGGAGCGAGGTCAACTGCCTTCTCGCCTCGGAGGCGCGCGAGTTCTACATGCACCTCGCTGATCGCCTCGACGTCCGGGTCGACCCGGGCTTTCGGGAATGCGGCTATCTCTTCGTCGCCCACTCGCGAGACGGCGAGGAGGCGCTCGCGCGGAACGTCTCGGTGCAGAACGCCTGCGGAGTCCCTTCGCGAATGGTCGACCCTCGCGAGGCGAGCGACCTTGTTCCCGGGCTCGACGCTGGGTCGATCGTGGCGGCGTCGTTTTGCCCCGAGGACGGGTACTTCGATCGCCCACAGGCCGTCGTTGCTGCGTTCGTCGACGCTTGTCGAGCCGCAGGGATCGGTGTCATCCAGGCACCTGTCGCTCGGCTCGATCCCGGTGACCGGGGGTGGAGCCTCGACCTCCTCGACGGCGGCACGATCGAAGCCCGGGGCGTCGTTGTCGCCGCAGCGTGGGAGACGCCGGCGCTCCTGAGCCCGCTCGGCGTGCACGTGCCGATCAAGAAGGAGCCGCGCTACCTGTTTTACAGCGATCCGATCCAGGAGCGACTCCTGGAACCGCTCGTCGTGTCGGCAGAATGGCATTTGGCAGCCAAGCAGCTTGCCGACGGCAGCGTGCTCGCGAGCGATCTCGTTGCCGGAGCCGACCCTGGTGAGGACGAGGCGATCTGGAGGGCTCGGCTGCGCGATGGCCTCCAGCGGCTGCTCCCTATTCTCGACTACGTCGAGTACCCGACGCTCGTCGAAGGCTTCTACGATCTCACGCCTGACGGTCTCGCGATCATCGGGCCGGTCGCCGACCACCAGGGCCTCTGGCTCGCCGCCGGCCATAGCGGACGCGGGTTCATGCTCGCGCCCGCGATCGGGAGGGCGCTGTCCGACGCGATCGTCGACAGCAACGTCGATCCCCTGATCGAGGACCTTGCGCTCGAGCGCTTCCGCGAAGCGGGGCTGACGCTGGAGTCCCAAGTTGTCTAGCGCTATCGCACGCCGACTCGAGAGCCGGATCGCCGGCGACCTCGCCCGCCGCGATGGGGGTTTGCGGTGATCACTGCCAGTCGAGCGTTCACTCTCCGTCTCGCCCAGGCACTGCTCGTCGTGTGGGGGGTCACGCTCGTCGCGTTCGTCATCTCCCGTGTGCTTCCTGGCAACCCGGTCTACCTGGTCGTCGGGCCGTACGCCGATCCGAACACGGTCGCAGAGGCAACCGAGCGTCTTGGCCTCGACCACTCCGTCGCCGAGCAGTACCGCGTCTACATGAGCGACCTCCTCCACGGCGATCTTGGGCGGTCGATCACTACGTCGAACCCTGTCACCGTCGATCTCGGTCAACGGATCCCGGCGACCGTCGAGCTCGCGCTCGCGGCGATGGCGATGACGATCGTCTTCGCCTTCCCGATCGGGATCATCGCGGCGATGAAACCGGGTGGGATCGGAGGACGCCTGGCTGACGTCGTGTCGGCCGGCGGCGTTGCGATCCCGCAGTTCTGGCTGGGCCTCATGCTGATCTACTTCTTCTTCTTCCGGCTGAGCTGGTTTCCCCCTCCGCTCGGCCGGCTTCCGAGCGACGTGGCGGGGGAGTCAACCGGCTGGGTATGGGTTGGATCGTTCTTCCGCGGCGACTTCTCGGTCTGGTGGGAGGCGACTCGCGCGCTCGCCTTGCCGGCGTTCGTGCTCGCCTTCACCGCGATGCCGCCGCTCATCCAAGCGATCCGGACGGGGTTGAGCGCGGCGCTCTCGTCCGACGCGGTTCGAACCGCCCGGGCGCTTGGGCTGCGGTCGAGCACGACGATGCGTGATGCGCTCCGGATCGCCTCGTTGCCGATCCTGGAGATGCTCGCCCTGATCGTCGGGATCCTGATCTCGAGCGCCGTTCTGGTCGAGACCGTCTTCTCGTGGCCGGGGATCGGTCAGTACGCCGTCCAGGCGGTGAATGCATCCGACTATGCGGCCTTGCAGGGCGTGGTCCTCGTCAGCGCGGTCACGTACGTCGTTGTCTATCTCGTGGTCGAAGGCGTTCAGCTGCTGCTCGACCCACGGCTGGCGAGGCCGACCCGATGAGCGCCGCAGACGCCGCTGCGCAACCGGGCGAGGAGCTGTTCGCGCGACAGCGTCACTCCGTCCGGGCGGTCGTCCGGGCGCCGGCCGTTTGGATCTTCGCCGTTCTCGTCGTCGCCGCCGCGACCGCCCCCCTCATCGCGCCCTACGGATCGACCGAGGTGCTTGGTGGCCAGGAGCTGCTCCCGCCCTCGCAGGAGCACCTCTTCGGGACCGACGCCAACGGGATGGACGTGTTTTCACGCGTCCTCTTCGGCGCGCAGGTCGACCTCTTGCTCGCGGTATTGGCCGCGCTGCTTTCCGCTCTCGTCGGGGTTCCACTCGGTGCGATCGCGGGATACGCGGGCGGCTTTGCCGACAGCGCGATGCAGCGCGTGAGCGAGACCATCCAGGCGTTCCCCGTCGTGCTCCTCGCGATGGCGGTCCTCGGCGCGCTCGGCGCGAGCCTCGGGCTGGTCGTGATCGTCATCGCAATCATCAACATCCCCGTGTACTTCCGCCTCGTTCGAAGCATCGTGCTGCCGTGGCGACAGGCCGAGTTCGTCGAGGCGGCGCGCCTCTCCGGGAACGACCCCGTGTCGATCGTCGTGCGTCACCTGCTCCCGAACACGGTGCTGCCCGTCGTGGCACAACTTCCGGTGACGTTCGCCTGGGCGATTCAGATCATCGCGGGGCTGAGCTTCCTCGGGCTCGCCGTGAAGGTCCCAGACGCCGAGTGGGGCTTGATGGTCCAGCAGGGCTCGCAGTACGTGACCACGGGCGAGTGGTGGGTCGCGTTCTTCCCCGGGATCGCCATCTTCCTCGCGGTTCTGCTCCTCACGCGGGTGGGCTCCGCGATCCAGCGGGCAGGAGGCGGCCTCGGTGCCTGACCTGCTCGCGATCACCGGGCTCGCGGTCAGCTACGGGGAAGCTCCGGCCCGGGCGGAGATCGTGCGAGGGGTCGACCTGGCAGTCGGCGAGGGCGAGGTTGTTGGCCTGGTGGGCGAGTCAGGGTGCGGGAAGACGACGGCGCTCCTCGCCGTGCTCGGGCTGCTTCCCAGGGCACGGGCGCGCGTCGACGGGAGCGTCCGGTTCTGCGGGCAGGAGCTCGTCGGCGCGAAGGAGGCAGAGCTCGCAAGGCTCCGAGGAGGTCAGATCGGCGCGATCTTCCAGAACGCCCGGGGAGCCCTCCATCCAATGCGGACGGTCGGCGCCCAGATCGCTCGTGCGATTCGGCGGCACCGATCGCTCGCGGCCTCCGCCGCCCACGACGAGGCGATCGAGGCGTTCCGTCTTGCCGGGTTCCCGGACCCGGACACGATTGTTCATCGCTACCCCCACCAGCTGTCTGGCGGACAATGCCAACGGGCGATGATCGCGATCGCGTTGTCCCTGCGGCCTCGTCTCGTTCTCGCCGACGAGCCGACCTCCGGTCTCGACGTGACGGTTCAGGATCAAGTGCTCGAGATGCTGGCGCAGCGTGTCTCGGTGACCGGGACGTCGCTCCTGCTCGTCTCGCACGACCTCGACGTCATCGGGCGAATGTGCGATCGGGTCGCCGTGATGTATGCGGGGATGATCGTCGAGGAGGGTGCCGCTCGCGATGTCCTCGATCAGCCGCGCCACCCGTACACCCGCGGTCTGATCGCGTCGCTCGAGGTCGACCAGGGGCGGCTCGGCTCGATTCCGGGAAGCGTTCCCGATCCACGGATCCGAATCCCGGGCTGCCCGTTTGCCAACCGCTGCGCGCATGTCGAGGAGTTGTGCACGAGCGAGCTGCCGCCGCTCGTTCGCATCGACGAGAGCACGCAGTCGGCCCGTTGCGTGCTCTACGGGCCGCGGGCGGGCGCAGCTGGGGGCTCCGGCGGGAGGGTCGCGCGGTGTTGATCGAGCTCGACAACGTCACGAAGACCTACCGGCATCGCGGCATCGCCGTCGCTGCTGCGGAGCGCGTCAGCTTCGGCATCGCGGCGGGGGAGACGGTCGGCCTAGTCGGTGAGAGCGGCTCGGGGAAGTCGACCGTCGGCCGGTGCATCATCGGGCTGACAGCGCCCGACGCCGGGGCCGTGCGTGTGGCGGGGGCGGCTCCAGCAGCGCCTGGCGCGCGCCGTCGAAAGCTGCTTCACCGCCGGCTGCAGATGGTCTTTCAGGATCCGGCCGGCTCGATGAACCCCGCGTACTCGGTGGAGGCCTGGCTCGGGGACGCCCTCCACCCGCACCGGCTGTCGCGTCGCGAGCGTAGGGCTCGAAGTGCCGAGCTGCTCGAGCAGGTTGGGCTCGGGGGGCGGTTCCTCGAGAGGCGGTCACGCGAGCTCTCCGGTGGGCAGCTGCAGCGGGTGGGCATCGCGCGGGCGCTGGCAGCCGAGCCGGAGTTCATCTTCCTCGACGAGCCGACCTCGGCGCTCGACCTCTCGGTGCAGGGGCAGATCGTCAACCTGCTCACCGATCTCCAGCGTGATCGGGGGCTTGCCTACCTGTTCGCGACCCACGACCTCAGGGTCGTCAGCGTGCTCGCGCGCCGCATCGTGGTCATGTATCTCGGGCGCGTGGTCGAGGACGGGCCCGCCGACACGGTGCTCTCGAGACCCGCGCACCCCTACACCCAGTCGTTGTTGCGGTCGGCCGGTCTCGGGACCCGGCGCCCGCGCGGCCGGTCACCGGCGGACCCGGTGCTGGCGGCCGCGGGAGGAGGAGGGTGCCCCTACGTCAGTCGGTGCGAGCTGGCGCAGGCGCTTTGCAGAGAGGAGGAGCCACAGCTCGAGCCCGTCGCCGAAGGGCATCGCTCCGCATGCGTGTATGCCCCATCAGTCCAGCACGTCGATCTCGACTCCGCGTCGGCCTTCGTGACGCTGGAGCGTCGTATCCCACAAGGAGGTAAGGCATGACCATTCGCCCGTGGCGCCGCGCGACCCTCGTCGCCAGTGCGCTCACGCTGCTCGTTGCGGTCGCCGCTGGGGCGGCGTTCGCTCGCCAGAGCGCAGCCCAGGCTCTGGCCGCCGACAAGTCGACGCTCGTCGTCGCGATTCCCGACGACGCGGCGACGCTCGACCCTCTCTTCGCAGCCACCGTCCGGTCGACCGAGGTCATCATGAACTCGTACGCGACCCTGAACACGTACGGGCTCAAGGCCCTCAAGGGTGGCTTGCGAGTCTGGGACAGCGCCCGGCCTGTAGGTGACCTGCTCGCCGGGATGCGGGTCTCGCCGGATGGGAAGACCTGGACGCTGACGGTTCGCAAGGGGCGCCGGTTTGCGGATGGGTCGGCGATCACCGCGGCGACGCTGAAATTCATGTTCGACCGCAACTTCGGCGTCAAGGGCTCGGGCGGCGCGTTCATGTACCAGTTCATGGGGAAGATCGGCGGGATCGACTCCGTCAAGCAGACAGGGCCGTCGACGCTGACCGTCTCGACGCAGGTACCGAACCCGCTGCTCCCGCGCATCTTCGCGCTCTCGAATAGCGTGGCGTTCAACCCGTCGGTGCTCGCAGCGCAGGGCGGCGCCGACCCGTTCGCCTCGACGTGGGTGGCGAAGAACACCGCCGGCGCGGGCCCGTACCAGCTGTCGAGCTGGGCTCCCGGGTCGAAAATCGTGCTCTCGGCCAACCCGTTCTACGCGCCGAAGCCGGCGATCAAGACCGTGGTCATGCAGATCGTGCCCTCGGCGGCAAACCGGATGCTGCTCCTCCGGCGCGGAACGGTCGACGTTGTCGAGCGGCTCTCGGCCCAGGAGATCAAGCAGCTGCAAGGCGCCACAGGCGTGAAGGTCGTGTCCGTCCCGAGCGCGAACACAACCCAGCTCGTGATGAACACCAAGACCGGCCCGCTTGCCGACGCCCGCGTCCGACAGGCGATCAACTACGCAGTTCCGTATGCCCAGATCATCTCGAGCGTCTATGGCGGCAAGGCTCAGTCGTCGACCGGGCCCGTCCCCGTGGGATTCCCGCTGCGATTGAAGACCGGCTACCCGTACTCCGCTCAGAACCTCGCGAAGGCAAGGTCGCTGCTTGCGGCCTCAGGCGAGAAGAACATCAGCCTGCCGCTGCAGATCTCGAGCGGCGCCGCTGATCACGAGGCCGTCGCGGTGCTGATTCGCGACGCGTTGTCGAAGGTCGGGATCTCCGTGTCGATCCAGAAGCTCACGCCGGCCGTGTTCGCGGAGCAGCAGGGCAAGCGTCAGCTGGAGTTCTTCCTCATCGACTCGCTGTGGTGGGTGGGCGATCCCTCCTACGCACTCACCCTCGGCTACACGTGCGGGGCGTTCTTCAACTACGGCAACTACTGCAACAAGTCGGTCGACGAGCTCGTCCAGAAGGCCGGCGAGACGTTGAACAACGCCGAGCGGGCATCGCTGTACGGCCAGGCGCAGAAGCTGATCATCGCGGATGCGCCGATGGCGTGGGTCGCGCAGCCGAACTTCAACCTCGCCACCAGAACGAACATCTCCGGGTACGCGCACTTCCCCGACGAGATGGTTCGGTTCAAGTACCTCGCCAAGGGGTGAGCGAGATGCGCTGAGCACTGACGTCGCCGCGGGCTGGAAGGTCGCCGACCGTTCGGCCCGCGGCAACGACATGTCCGAGGAGCCGTGACTGGAGGAGCTGTGCCGCGATACCAGGTAGGAATCGACGTTGGTGGGACGTTCACCGATTTCGTCATACTCGACCTCGACGAGCGGACGCTGAGGCTCGAGAAGACCCTTACGACGCCGCGTGACCTCTGGGAGGGAATCGAGACGGGTCTGCAACGTGCCGGCGTCGATCTCGCGAACGCCACCCTCGCGCACGGCACGACGGTCGGGCTCAACACGTTGCTCCAGCGAGCCGGTGCACCCACGGGGCTGATCACGACCGTCGGCTTCCGCGATGCCTACGAGATCGGTCGGGGCGCCCGCCCGGACATGTACAACCTCTTCTACCGCAAGCCCGTTCCCCTGGTTCCGCGCGAGCACCGCCTCGAGGTGCGGGAGCGGCTCGACGCAGATGGCAGCGTCGTCATCCCGCTCACTGACGACGACGTCCTCGCGGCGGCGGAGCATTTTCGTGCGCACGAGATCCGCGACGTCGCCGTTTGCTTCCTCCACGCCTACCGGAACCCCGACCACGAACGGCGGACGGCCGAGCTCCTGCAAGAGGTGTACCCCGAGGCGGTGGTCTCCACGTCGCACGAGCTTGTCCGAGAGTGGCGCGAGTACGAGCGCACGAGCACAACCTGCATCAACGCGTACATCCGCCCGCGAACGGGCGAGTACCTGGCCCGCGCGATCGACTCGCTCGCCGCCAGCGGATATCGGTCTGCGTTCTTCATCAACCAGTCGTCGGGCGGCGTGATCTCCTCGGGCACTGCCCGGTCGCGGCCCGTGACGACCCTGCTCTCCGGCCCGGCAGGTGGCGTCGCCGCGAGCGCGACGCTCGGCGCGGCCACAGGCTTCGACGACGTGATCGCCTTCGACATGGGCGGCACGAGCACCGACGTCGCCGTCGTCCAGGGAGGGCGTCTACGCCTGACCGCCGACTCGAAGATCGACGGCCACCCGATCTCCGTTCCCGCCGTCGACCTGCACACGATCGGCGCGGGTGGCGGCTCGATCGCCAGGCTCGACGACGTGGGTGCGCTCACCGTCGGCCCGGAGAGCGCCGGCGCCGAGCCGGGGCCCGCGTGTTACGGGCGTGGTGGCGTGATGCCGACGGTCACCGATGCGAACCTCGTGCTCGGGCGCGTCGCGCCGAGCCAGTACATCCCCGGTGGCCTCGAGCTCGACCGAACGGCCGCGGCAGAGGCGATCGAGCGCCACGTCGGGCAGCCGCTCGGGCTGGCGGTGGAGGAGGCGGCGGCCGGCATCGTCGAGATCGTCAACCTAAAGATGGCGATGGCCGTCCGCGCGGTCACCGTTCAGCGTGGTCTGGACCCCAAGGACTTCGTCCTCTATGCCTTTGGCGGGGCAGGCCCCGTGCATGCGTGCTGGATCGCTCGCGAGCTCGGCATCCCCACCGTAGTGGTGCCGGTCGCCCCAGGCCAGTTCTCCGCGCTGGGCATTGCCGCGACCGACGTCCGCCACGATCTCGTGCGGACGACGTTGACCCGCGCCGGCGAGCTCACGGCCGCGCGGCTCGCCGAGCTGCTCGCCGACGCCGAGCGCGATGCGCGATCGGTTCTCGAGGCGGAGGGCGTGGCCGCCGCGGACATGGAGCTGAGGCGTGCGCTCGACGTGCGGTACGCCGGCCAGGAGTACACGATCACCGTCCCGGTGACGACCGCCGCGTTCGACGACGCCGCACTCGAGCTGGTGCGGTCACGCTTCAACGAGCTGCACGAACAGACGTACAGCCACTCGTCACCGGGCGAGCCGATCGAGGTCGTGAACGTGCGCATCGAGGCGATCGGTCGGGTTCGCCAGGTCAATCCGCCGGCGATCCCGAGCGGGGGCGAGTCAGCACCCCCGGCGGCGCTTGTCACGCGGGCCTCGACCCAGTTCGACCGCACCGGGGGCGCAGTCGACACGGACGTCTGGGACCGCGCCACCCTTCAGGCGGGGAACGTCGTCCAGGGCCCTGCGATCATCGCCGACACCGGTGCTACGACCGTGCTTCCGCCCGGAGCTCGGTGCACCGTCGACACCTTCGGTCAGCTCGTGATCGCTTTCTGAGGCATGACCACGACCAGGGCTCCTTCGCGGGACGATCCGGTCTTCCTCGAGATCGTGGAGCACGCGCTTCTCGGCGCCGCCGACGAGATGAAGCTGACCCTGATGCGAAGCGCCTTCAATCCGATCATCTACGAGGTGCTGGACTTCAGCTGCGGCATCTTCGACCGGCGTGGCCGGCTTGTCGCCCAGGCCGCAGGGCTGCCGATCTTCCTCGGGACGCTCGACTGGGCGGTGCAAGCCGTGATCGCACGCGAGGGGCTCGACGGGATCGCGGCGGGCGACGTGTTCCTCAGCAACGACCCGTACGGCGGTGGCGGCACACATCTGAACGACGTCTGCGTCGTCGCCCCCGTGGTCAATGGCGGCGCTCTGATCGGCTTCACCGCGAGCCGGGCGCACTGGACAGACGTCGGCGGCGCCGCACCGTTGTCGGTGCAGCCCGACGCGCCGAATCTCCACGCGGAAGGAATCGTCCTCCCGGTCGTGCGCTATCAGCGGGGCGGCCAGGTCGTGCCTGAGGTCGAGGCGATTCTCCGGGCAAACATCCGCGATTCGGAGCGGGGCTTCGGGGACCTGAACGCACAGATCGCCTCCGGACGGATCGGCGCAAGACGTCTCGTCGAGGTGAGTGAGCGGTTCGGCCGGGATTCGGTGGATGCCGCGATCGTCAGCCTGATGGATCGAAGCGACGAGCGTGTCCGGAGGCGGCTCCGCTCACTCGGAAGCGGGTCGGCGTCCGCGACCGATCACCTCGACAGAGGCTCCGACGGACTTTCCGTTCAGATCAGGGTCGAGGTGCGGATCGACGAAGACCGGATCGAGCTCGACTTCGCGGGAACGGATCCGGCGACGGCGACGGGGGTCAACATGTCACGGTGCTCCCTTGTCTCTGCGTGCCGGCTGATCGTGAAGGCGCTGATCGACCCCGACTCACCGGCGAACGACGGGAGCTTCCGTGCGCTCACCGTCGTCGCCCCGCCAGGCTCGGTCGTGTGTGCGACGTATCCGACGGCGGTCAGCCTCTATGGTGAGCCGGCGCGCCGTGCGATCGACGCCGTGTGGCGGGCCCTCGCCGAGCTCATCCCCGAACGGGCGCAAGCGGGTCATTACGGCACGATCGCGGGCATCGCGCTCGCAGGCTACGACGACCGCTCCGAGCCGCCGGTGTGGACGACCTTTCAGGGACCGAATGCAGGTGGCTGGGGCGCGCGAGCCGGGGCTCGGGGTGAGTCGGCGCTGGTCTGTGTCACGAACGGCGATACGCGGAACACGCCTGCGGAGATCGTCGAGCATCTCGCGCCGCTGCGGGTCCGCGCGCTGCGGTTGCGGGACGGGTCGGGCGGCCGGGGGGCCTGGGGTGGCGGCATGGGAATCGAGTACGACTACGAGGTCTTAACCGGCGGCCCGTTTGCCCTCACTTGCGCGCTCGGTCGTACCGAGGTCGGGGCGTTCGGCGCCGCGGGCGGCGAGCCGGGGTTACCGAACACGCTCGAGATCTGGAGAGGCGGGGAGTTGTTCGCCGAGCTCGCCCGCGTCACTGCGTTCCCGCTGGCGCGCGGCGACCGGATCGTGCTCCGAACCGGGGGTGGGGGAGGGTTCGGGCCGGCTGACGAGCCTTCGGACGCCGAAGCGAGCGAGCTTTCGTCCCTTGCGGCCGGGAGTGCCGCGGATCGATGACCGTCGTGCCGATCGATCCTGTCGCGCTCGAGATCGTCCGGCACGGGTTCATCGCCGCCGCGGACGAGATGAAGCTGAGCCTGATGCGGACGGCTCACAACCCGATCATCTACGAGGTGCTCGACTTCAGCGTCGGCGTCTTCGATCGCCAGGGACGGATGGTGGCTCAGGCCGATGGGCTTCCGATCTTCCTCGGGAGCCTGGGCTTCGCCGTTCGCGCCGTCGTCGCCGACATCGGCGAGCAGACGCTCGAGGCCGGTGATCTCTATCTCTTCAACGACCCGTACGAGCAAGGGAACCACGTCAACGACGTGACGACGGTCGAGCCGGTTTTCCATGCAGGTGAGCTGTGCGGATTCGTGTCGACTCGTGCGCACTGGCTCGACATCGGAGGCAAGGACCCTGGCGGGTCGCTTGATTGCACGGATGTCGTGCAGGAAGGGCTGTGGCTGCGGTCGATCCCGCTGTACCGCAGGGGGGTGCTCGACGAGGCCGTCTGGCGAATCATCGAGTACAACGTTCGCTACACGGAAAAGATGCTCGGTGACCTTCGTGCGCAGGTCGCCGCGTCACGCACGGGCGCCGCACGATTCGGCGAGATCCTGTGCAGACATGGCGTCGCCACCGTCGAAGCGGCGGTCTCGGCGATGCTCGCGCAGGGCGAGCAGCGAGCCCGAGCCGCAGTCGCCTCCCTCCCTGACGGCTCGTACAGCGCCGAGACGTGGATCGACACCGATTGCGTCGGAAGCGGCCCGCTCCCCGTTCGCGTCAGCGTGACGATCCGCAGGAGCGACGTGATCATCGATCTCACCGAGACAGGCGAGCAGGCACACGGCCCCGTGAACTGCGGCCTGCCAGCGGCGGTCGCCTCGTGCCGGATCGCGCTCAAGGCATTTACCTCCCCTGACGCCCCTGCGACCGAGGGCGACTTCGCGCCGCTCATCGTCATCGCGCCGCTCGGCAGTCGCTTCAACGCGACCTACCCGGCACCGACGTTCCTGTATGCGAAGGGCCTCACCGACGCCGTTGTGCGGGCGCTGACGCTCGCCTGTCCGGGGCGCGGCGTTGCAGGGCCCTATGACGATCTTGCGGGGTTCATGCTCGTGGGCGCCGAGCCCGCGACCGGGAGCCTCTACATCCAGCAGGAACCGGAAATAGGTGGCTGGGGCGCCTCCGCCGATCAGGACGGTGAGAGCGCCCTGATCTTCACGGGTGACGGCGATACGAGGAACATCCCGGCCGAGGTGATCGAAGCCCGGTTCCCGTTGCGGCTCGAGCGTCACGCGCTCCGACCCGATTCCGGGGGCGCAGGGCGCCGGCGCGGCGGGCTGGGGATCATCCGCGACTACCGGATCCTCGACCACAGCCCGACGATGCTGGCGATCATGGACCGGACGCACTGCCGTCCCTGGGGCATGTTCGGGGGCCGCGACGCGGAGCCAGACGTTGTCGTCGTGCAGGACGGCGCTGCAAGCAAGAGCTACGCCCAGGCGATGGGAGAGCAGATCGCCAGCGGCGCCCTCGTCAGCGTCCGAACGGGCGGTGGCGGCGGCTGGGGCGACGCCCGCGAACGCGAGCCGGAGCTCGTGTGGCGCGACGTGGTCTCCGGCTACGTCAGCGAGGAGGCTGCGCGTGAGAGCTACGGCGTGGTGCTCGACCCCGTCACGCGCGAGGTTGATCCAGTCCTGACAACACAGCTGAGAGGAGAGACGCGGCGATGACTTCGGCAACCCAGTCGCAGACAGGTACATCGGTCGACCCGGTCACTTTGGAGGTCATCCGCCACGCGTTTCTCGCGGCCGCCGACGAAATGAAGCTCAATCTGATGCGGACCGCGTACAACCCGATCATCTACGAGGTGCTCGACTTCAGCGTCGGCGTTTTCGACGCTCGGTGCCGGACGGTCGCTCAGGCCGACGGCTTGCCGATCTTCCTCGGAAACCTCGGGATCGCGGTGCAGTGTGTCGTGGACGACATTGGCGTCGACAACCTCCGGCCGGGAGACCTCTATCTCTTCAACGACCCCTACGCCCAGGGGAACCACGTCAACGACTTGACGACGATCGTGCCCGTGTTCGACGCCGAGGGTCCGATCGCGTTCGCCTCGACGCGCGCTCACTGGCTCGATATCGGGGGAAAGGACCCCGGCGGCTCGATCGACTCGACTGACGTCGTGCAGGAGGGGCTGTGGTTCCGTTCGATTCCCCTGTACCGGGAAGGGGTTCTCAACGATGCCGTCTGGCGGATCATCGAGTACAACGTCCGCTACACGAAGAACATGCTCGGGGATCTCCGCGCCCAGGTCGCCGCGTCGCGCACCGGTGAGCAGCGCCTCGCCGGGATCTTCGCGCGCCACGGTCGCGCAGTCACCGAGGCGGCAATCGAGGAGATCAACCGCCAGGGCGAGCAGCGCGTCCGCGCCGCGATCGGCGCGATGCCCGACGGCATCTACGAGGCCGAGTCGGCTCTTGACGACGACTGCATCGGCAACGGCCCGCTGCCCGTGAAGGTGCGAGCGATCGTGGATGGTGACGAGCTGACGATCGACCTCGAGGGCTCTGCCGGTCAGAATCCGGGCGTCGTGAACTGCGGGTTCCCTGCGACGCTCTCCGCCTGCCGGATCGCGCTGAAGAGCATCACGAATCCCGGCCTGCCCGCCTGCGAAGGGGACTTCGCCCCGATGACAGTCCGCGTGCCCGAGGACTCGATGTTCAACGCGCGTTACCCCGCCCCGACATTCATGTACGGGACCCATCTGATCCTGCTCATCGACACCGTTTGCCGAGCGCTCGCGCAAGCGATCCCCGGGCGGGTGCTGGCCGGTCACTACGGCAACCTCTCGGGTTTCATGCTCGTGGGCCATGACCCCGCTAGCGGCGAGCTCTACATTCAGCAGGAGCCCGAGAACGGCGGTTGGGGTGCGAGCGAGAGTCAGGACGGCGAGAACGCGATGATCTTCGTCGCCGACGGCGACACGCGAAACATCGCCGCCGAGGTGCTGGAGAGCCGGTTCCCGTTGCGGCTCGAGCGCCACGAGCTTCGAACCGACTCGGGTGGCCCCGGAAGGAACCGGGGTGGGCTCGGGATCCTACGGGAGTACCGCATCCTCGGTCACACCGCCCACCTCACTGCGATCATGGATCGCAAGGTCTGCCCGCCCTGGGGTCTCGACGGTGGGGGGCCGGCCTGGCATTGCAAGACCGTCGTTGATCCGGGCACGGCGGACGAGCACGTCTGGCAGAAGGCCATGCGGGTGCCGGTCGCCGACGGCTCGCTCGTCAGCGTGCAGACGGGGGGCGGCGGTGGCTGGGGGGATCCGCTGCAGCGCCCTCCCGAACGAGTCATAGACGACGTCATCGCCGGATACGTGAGCCGTGAGGCTGCGGAGCGCGACTATCGCGTCGTGCTCGATGGAGCGCTCGCCCTCGACCTCGAGGCGACGACGTCGCTCCGCGCGGCCCAGTCTGGCGGTCGGTGAGCTCGAGCGAGGTCGCGGTCGTCGGTGGGGGAGCCGTCGGCGCCTCGGTCGCGTACGAGCTCTCACGTGCAGGCGCAAGTGTCGCCCTGTTCGAGGAACGCTCGGACGTCGGCGAAGGCTGCTCCTGGGGAAGCGCAGGGCTCATCGCGCCCAGTCATGCCGCGCCGCTCGCGACGCCGCGTGCGATCCTCGAGGGGATCGCCCAGACGGTTCGGCCCGCGGGCTCGTTCTCGTTCATCCCGCGCAGGGAGGTCGTGCCCTGGCTCGGGCGCTTCGTCCGGGCTGCGCTCACCCCTGGCGCCGTTGCAGCCGCGACGCACGTGATGAGCGAGCTCTGCGGGCAGGGCCTCGAGCTGCACGGCGAATGGCACCGGCGGGGCATCGAGAGCGGCTTCCGCCCAAGTGGGGTTCTGTACGTGCAACGGACAGCGCGGCGGGCCCGACAGGCGCGTAGTCGCGCCGAGCGCCAGCGCGCGACCGGGCTCGACGTCACGACCCTGGGTGCGGACGAAGCGCGGCGTTTCGAGCCCGCGCTGCGGTCGCCCGCAGGCGCCGTGTTCTACCCCGGCGATGCGATGTGCGACGCCCCCGCCTTCGTCAAGTGTGTTGTGGCCGCCGCGCGGGCGCATGGAGCGACGGTCAGGCTCTCGTCGCATGTCCGCTCGCTGGCGCCGTCGCCGGCGGGCGTCAGTGTCCAGCTCGAGGGTGAGACCCACGTGACGAAGCACGTCGTGGTCGCCTCGGGAACCGGTTCGGTCGAGCTCCTGATGCGCCTCGGGTGTGCCCTGCCGGTTGCGGCGGGTCGGGGCTTCGCAGTCGAGTTGGAGCCCCGCGAGCGCGACCCAGTTGTCCCGATCTTCATCGAGGAAGATCGCGTGCTCGCGACGCCGCTTCGCGGGCGGCTGCGAGTCTCGGGTGTGCTCGTCATCGGGAGTAGAGACACGCGCGCCGACACTCCGCGGGCCCTAGCGCTGAGCGCCGCGCTTGGGCGTTCCGTGCGCGACATCTCCGACGCGAGGGTCCTTCGGCGCTGGACCGGGCTCAGGCCGATGAGCCCGGATGGACTACCCATCATCGGCTCGCTTCCGAGGGAGCCCTCGGTGCTCGTCGCGACCGGGCACGGGATGATGGGGATGACCCTCGCGCCCGTCACGGCAGTGTTGCTTCGACGCGGGCTCGAGGGCGGCGAAGCGCCAGCTGCTGCAGTCTCGCCGTCCCGCTTCGGGGTGTCGAGGTCGAGATGAGCCCCCGACGAGCACTGCGAGTTGCGCGCCGGCGAGCCACCGCTCAAACTGGGATGCCCATGGACGCGAGCTGGAAGCAATGCCGCGAGTGACACACAGTGACGGGTCGCGCTTCGCGCGCGAGTACTCGTATTCGCGGGCAGTGCGGGCAGGGCGGCACATCGCCGTGAGCGGGACCGCGCCGATCGGCCCCGAGGGGGTGTTGCATCCCGGAGACACCTATGCGCAGGCGCAGGCTGCGATCGAGAAGGCTCTCGCCGCGGCAGCTTCGCTCGGGGCGACCCCCGGCGACGTTCTTCGAACGCGGCTTCTCCTCGCTCCGGGCGCGGTGTGGGAAGACGCCGTGCGCGCGCACGGCGAGGCATTTGCCGGGATCGACCCGGCAAACACGACGTACTTCGTCGCCGGTTTCATCCCGGACGTCCTCCTCGAGATCGAGCTCGACGCAATCCTCCCCGAGGTTCCGCCTGCAGGGAGGCGTCGCGTGTAGGCTGCTATCCACCGGTGCGAGAAGACCGCTCCGGGCGACACGCGGACGACGTCACCCGGCACGAATGCGATCTTCCTTCACGGAGCTTCTCCACACACCGCTCGACGAGCTGATGGCCGAGGCCCGGCGCCAGCGTCGCGCCACCGTGGTCACGTACTCGCCGAAGGTCTTCGTCCCGCTTACGACCCTCTGTCGCGATGTCTGCGGGTACTGCACGTTCGCCCGGCCGCCGCGGCGCGGCGAGCGGGCGTTTCTCGACGAGGACGAGGTGCTCGAGATCGCGCGCGCCGGCGCCGCCGCCGGCTGCACCGAGGCGCTCTTCACGCTCGGCGACAAGCCGGAGCTTCGCTACAAGGCCGCCCGCGACGAGCTCGCCGCGCTCTGCTGCGAGACGACGCTCGAGTACCTGGGACGGTGCGCGAAGCGCGTGCTTCAGGAGACGGGTCTCCTTCCCCATCTCAACCCGGGGGTGATGACGCGCGATGAGCTCGCGACGTTGCGGCCCGTTGCCGCGTCGATGGGGCTCATGCTCGAGACGACGTCGGAGCGCCTCGCCGCGAAGGGCGGGCCTCACTGGGCCTCGCCCGACAAGCTCCCCGGCCCGCGGCTCGAGACGATCCGGGCTGCGGGCGAGCTTCAGATCCCGTTCACGAGCGGGCTTCTGATCGGGATCGGCGAGACCCGGGAGGAGCGCCTCGACGCGCTGCTCGCCCTGCGCGAGCTGGCGACCGCGCACGGGCACCTGCGCGAGATCATCGTCCAGAACTTCCGGGCGAAGCCTGGGACACGAATGGCCGGCCACCCCGACGCGACGATCGATGACCACCTCTGGTCGATCGCGGTCGCGCGGATCGTGCTCGGCCACGACGTTCACGTGCAGGCCCCGCCGAACCTCGCCTACGACGACTTCCCGCTCCTGCTCGATGCCGGGATCGACGACTGGGGCGGTGTCTCGCCCGTCACGCTCGACCACGTCAACCCCGAGGCGCCCTGGCCCGACGTCGAGCGCCTCAGAGCAGCGTGCCGAACGCGCGGCCTCGAGCTCGCGCCGAGGCTCCCGCTCTACCCCGAGCACGTCGCCGAGCTCGAACGCTGGGCCGACCCCGCGGGCGCAGCCGCGATCCGGCGCGCGAGCGATGCGGTCGGGCTGGCGCGAGATGACCGCTGGGCGCCTGGCGAGCCCGGCTCGCTCCCGTTCCTCGTGCGTCGTGACGCGGCACCGCTCGAGCTCGCGGGCGACGAGCTCGGCGAGGAGGAGGTCACGAGGCTCCTCTCCGCGCGTGGCGTCGAGCGTGAGCGGATCTTCGCCACCGCCGATCGCCTCCGTCGTGAGGTCTGCGGCGACGAGGTCAGCTACGTCGTCACCCGCAACATCCAGTACACGAACGTCTGCTACTTCAAGTGCGGCTTCTGCGCGTTCTCCAAGGGCAAGCTCGCCGAGAACCTCCGCGGCCCCGCCTACCTCGTCCCGCACGAGGAGATCGTGCGCCGCGCACAGGAGGCGTGGGCGCGCGGGGCAACCGAGGTGTGCCTGCAGGGCGGGATCCATCCGGCGTTCACCGGCGACTACTACGCGAGCGTCGTCGAGGCGATCAGCGCGGCAGTGCCCGATCTCCACATCCACGCGTTCTCCGCGCTCGAGGCCTGGCAGGGCGCCGAGACCCTCGGGGTGCCGCTCGTCGACTACCTCGACCGGCTGCGCTCGCTCGGGCTCGGCTCGCTGCCGGGCACTGCCGCCGAGATCCTCGACGACGAGATCCGGGCGCTGATCTGCCCCGACAAGGTGACCACCGACCAGTGGCTCTTGGTCCACGACACCGCCCACCGGGTGGGGTTGCGCTCGAACGTGACGCTGATGTTCGGCCACGTGGAGCGGCCGGTGCACGTCTCGCGTCACCTCCTCCGCGCCCGCGAGCAGCAGCGCCGATCGGGCGGGTTCACCGAGCTGGTCCCGCTCCCGTTCGTGCCGATGGAGGCCCCGATGTATCTCAAGGGGCGAGCGAGACGCGGCCCGACCTTCGCCGAGACGCTGCTCGTCCACGCGGTTGCGCGCCTCGCGCTGCACCCCTACATCACGAACATCCAGGCCTCGTGGGTGAAGCTCGGCCCTGACGGCGTGCGCCAGGCGCTCGCCGCCGGCGTCAACGACCTCGGGGGGACGCTGATGAACGAGTCGATCTCCCGCGCCGCCGGCTCCGAGTGGGGACAGGAGGCGCCACCTGAGTGGCTGGACGAGCTGATCCGCTCTGCCGGGCGAGTGCCCCGGCAGCGAACGACGACCTACGGGACGCCCGATCCGGAGCGGGTGCTCCTCTCGTACGGGGCGCAGCCGCTCGAGCCGCCGCGCAACCCGCCCGTGAAGGACGCGGGGCTGGTCGCGCCGCGGCGAGTCAGCTCGCTCGTGCGCGCTTCGCTCTCCCCGGAAGCGTGACGAGGAAGCGAAGCACCGAGAGGCGGGAGCGCCCGAGCGCCTGACCGAGCGCGATCGCCGCCGCATCGCCGTGCAGACCGGCGCCGTGCCCCACGAGCAGGTGCCTCGGCGCGAACCGGCCCAACTGACGTCTCGGCGGACACGGCTTCAGCAGCGGGTGGGTTCCCGCCGCATCGCCGCCGATCGGGAAGAACGCGCCGGTTCCGATCGCCTCGGCGACAACGAGGGTCTCCTCAGCCGGCCACCACAACGCGCGTTCCTGCCAGCGCTTCCGGCGGAGGACAGGCACGACCTCGAACGGGGAGCCGGGAAGCCCGTCCGGGACGACGTAGAGCGGGATGCCGAGCCGTTCGGCGATCGCTGCGCAGTCCCGGCCGTGGCGATCGAGGAGCTGCACGACCGCGGCCGGCCGCCCGAGCTCCGTTGCGCGGGCGATCGCGTCGGGCCAGTCGAGGGGGTCGATCAGCCACACCGCGCCACCCGAGGCGAGCGCATGGCAGGCACGGCTCATCGGCTCGACGACAATCCAGCTGAATCCGGCGGCGCCTCGATCGTCGGAGAACCGGCAGTGCACCGCCATAGCCTGCCAGCTTCTTGCGGACGCACCTCGGCACCGCCATCGTGCGATGATTCAAGGGTGGCACCGGCGCACGGGGCGTGCCGGTGATCGTTGCGGATCGGAGGTGAGACGTGGCTGAGAGGGGCTCGCGTCCCGACGGGGGAGAGCGAGGCGGCGCCGGTCGCCGGCTTGCGGATGCGATCGGATTGCCGCTCCCCGAGCCCGGCGGGCCGAAGTTCGCGGGCGTCCCCAACGCGATGCTCTCGGTCAGCGCGGCGGGCGAACCGGGCACCGGCGGCGAGCCCCGGTCGATCCACGCGGTCGCGACGCCACCCGTCGCTGTCGAGCGCTTCGGAGAGCTCGCGACGCGGCTGCTCGACAACATCGAGCTCGTGATCCGCGGCAAGCGCGATCAGATCACGCTCGTCCTCTGTGCGCTCCTCTCCGACGGTCATGTGCTGCTCGAAGACGTCCCAGGGACGGCGAAGACCGTGCTCGCGCGGACGATCGCGCGGTCACTCGACGGCGCGACGACCGCACGGATCCAGTGCACACCCGACCTCCAGCCGACCGACGTGACCGGGCTCTCGGTCTACGACCAGCGCGAACGGCGCTTCGTGTTCCAGCCGGGCCCGGTGTTCGCGAACATCCTCCTCGTCGACGAGATCAACCGGGCGATGCCGAAGACGCAGAGCGCGCTCCTCGAGGCGATGGCGGAACGCCAGATCACCGTCGACGGCGAGACACGTCGGCTCCCGGCGCCCTTCCTGATCCTCGCGACCGAGAATCCCCTCGATCACGAAGGTGTCTTTCCGCTGCCCGAGGCGCAACTCGACCGGTTCTTCCTCAAAGCGGCGCTTGGCTACCCGCGCGCCGACGAGGAGCTCGAGATCGTGCGCGCGCAGCGGCACGGCCACCCGCTCGACACGCTCGAGCCCGTCGTCGGGCTCGCCGAGCTCGGCGAGCTCCACCGGGCAGTCGAGGACGTCTATATCGACCCGATCCTGGAGCACTGGGTGATCGAGCTCGTCCGCGCCACGCGCGAGCTCCCGGGGGTTCGCACCGGCGCTTCGGTGCGCGGCTCGCTCGCGCTCGAGCGAGGCGCCAGAGCGCTTGCCTTGCTCAGGGGCCGCGGCCACGTCGAGCCGGGTGACATCGAGGCGCTCGTCGAGCCGATCCTCGGCCACCGGCTCCTGCTCGCGCACTCCTATGCGCTTGACGCCGCCGCCGACGAGCGCTCGCTGCTCGAGCGCTGTCTCGAGCTTGCGCCGCGCCCAGGGCCGAAGCTCGCTTGATGACGTCGCTCGCGTTCCCGCTCGTTCCCTCACGCCGCGGCTCGGGGCTCGAGGTCGCCGGGCGGACGAGTCGGCGACGCGGGAGCGGATCGGAGATCGCGAGCACCAGGCCGTACCGGCGCGGCGACGCGGTCAAGCTCATCGACTGGGCGGCTTCGGCACGCCTCTCGAGCGCCCGTGGTAGCGACGAGTTCGTCGTCCGAGACCACTTCGCCGAGGACGCGGTGCGGGTCGTGGTCGTTGTCGACCGGAGCCCGTCGATGCGGCTGTACGCCGACGGGTTGCCCTGGCTCCAGAAGTCCGTCGCCGCCCGGCTCGCCGCGACCGCGATCCTCGAGAGCGCCGCCGCCGTCAACGGGCTCGTGGGCTTCGCGGACGCCGGCATCGCGGTCGCGGTCGAGCACCCACGGCGCGACCCGGTTGTCCGGCGCCGGCTCGAGGAGCTGATCGGTCGGGGTGAGACGAGTGGGCCCGTCGACAGCGTCGACCGCGCGCTCGCCGCTCTCGGGCGCCGGGTGAGCCGGGTGCCGCCCGGCACGTTCGTCTTCGTCATCTCGGACCTGTTCCCGGCGCCGAGCCCCGAGACACTGCGGCTTGCGGTCGCCGCGGGCTGGGACCTCGTGCCGGTCGTCGTCCAGGACCCGACCTGGGAGCGGTCGTTTCCGGAGGTCGCGGGGGTCTCACTCCCGATCGCCGAGCCCGCGACGGGTGCGATCTCGCTCGTGCGGCTCACCGAGGCCGAGATCCGCCGCCGCCGGGAGGAGTGCGAGGCGCGGCTCCTGTCGTTTCGCGACCGACTCGACGTGCTCGGCCTCGACGAGGTCGTCGTCACCTCCCACGAGCCCGAGCGCGTCCACGCTGCGTTTCTCGGCTGGGCCGGCAGTCGTGTCCACCGCTTGCGGGGCGGCCCGTGAGCATTCGCGAGCGGCTGGCCGAGCCGGGTATCAGGCTCGCGCTCGCGGTGCTCGCGGCCCTCGCCGCGCTCGTGGCGGCTGCGATCGCGCTCATGCCGCGGGCGACGGCACCGGCGACGGTTGTCGACGGCCCCATCACCGTTCGGCGGGCGCTCGCCACCGTCTCGGCACGCTTCGGAGACACGATCACCGCCGAGGCCTCGGTGCTCAGCGACGACCGGCGCGTCCCGCCCGACACGGTCGCGCTCAGGGCCGACTTCCGCCCGTACGCGGTCGTCGGGCAAACGAGCGACGTGCGCCGGCGCGGAACCACCACGCTGCGCGAAGCGACCTTCACCCTGCGTTGCCTCACGAGCGCATGCTTGCCGCCGGCCAACGGCAAGCCGGTGCGGTTCCCCCCGCTGCGGGTGAGCTTCGAGCGCGGCGGTGTCGGGCGAACGCTCACGGTCGCCTGGCCGGGGCTCGCAGTGCATTCGCAGCTCTCCGGCGATCCGCTCGTCCCCGTCGGCATCGTCGACGCGCCGCCTGCGCTGGGAAACGGCACTCGCGTTTCGGCGGGGCTCATGCGAGCCCTGTTCGCGCTCGCCGCGATCAGTGCGGGGCTTGCCGGGGCGCTGCTCGTGCTCCAGGCGCTCTGGCCGACGCGGTTTTACTCCCTGCGCGAGTGGCGAAGGTTAACCCCGCTCGGGCAGGCGATGGCCCAGGTCGACGCAGCTGCGCGGATCGAGGACGAAGGGCTCCGCCGCCAGGTCCTCGATCGGCTGGCGGGGCGGCTCGACGAGGCGGGTGCCCTCACGCTCGGACGTGAAGCTCGCGGCCTCGCGTGGGGGCCTGCCACGCCAGGCCGGCAGGAGCTCGAGGCCTTCGCCGCTCGCGTCCGTGCCACGGCGAGGTCGAGGCGATGACACTGCTCCCGCCGCCGCCCACCGGAATGCGCGAGCCGCGGGCGATCCCGCACGTCGACAGCGGCACGCTTGCGCCTTGCGCGCGCCCGTTCCGCCGGCGCCTCGGCGTCGCCTGCGTGCTCGCGCTTGCGGCTGCGCTGCTGCTCGTGCTGCTCCCCGCCCGCGGCACGAGCGTTCCAGGAGCGCTCGCCGGCGGCGACGGGGTGATGATCGTGATCGACGTCTCCTCGAGCACGCTCGGGTTCTCGGACACGATTGGGAAGGCGCTCCTCGTGCTCGCCCGCAACCCCGAGCAGAAGGCGGGGCTCGTGCTCGCCTCGGAGAGCGCGTACATGGCGCTGCCGCCCGACACGCCCGGGTCGGCGCTGCGCGGCTGGCAGCGCATGATCACGTACGTCAACGAGCAGAACCAGAAGCTCGCCGCCCGCGCAAAGCTCGACCGGACGCCGCTGCCGAATCCCGCGCCCGGCGACTACCCGTGGGTCGGGATCTTCACGGGCGGGACGAAGCTCTCGGCCGGGCTCGCCAAGGCGATCCAGGGTCTGCGGGAGTCGGGACGAAAGGGGGGCCAGATCGTCTTGATCAGTGACCTTCGCGACCCGCCGGAGGATCTTCCCAAGGTGAGCGCGCTGATCTCGCGGATGCGGGAGCTCGGGCTCACGCTGCGGATCGTCACCGTCGGCGACGCCTCACGCGACCCGGCGTTCTTCTCGGACTTCGGTGGCGCGAAGTTCATCACGGGCGCCGCCACCACCGCGCTCGCGACCGACCACCTCGAGGTCCCCTCCCCGTACCCGTCGCCGTGGCCGCTCGTCGGGGCCGGCGTGGCGCTGGCGCTGCTGCTCGGGTTCGTCGAGCTCCGCCAACCGCTCCGCTTTGGGAGGCAGGAGCCGTGAGCAGGGTCGTCCGCGGGTGCGTCGGCGGGCTGCTGCTCGCGCTCGCCGTTGCCTGCGTCGCCGGCTTTCGCGGGGTCGGGCTCGCCGACCGCGCCTACGCCGACCAGAGCGCGGCCTGGCAACGGGGAACCGTGCCGGTCGCGGCGGCGACGCCGGGCCTCGACCAACGGGTGTGGGAGAGTCTGCTCGGGCTCGGAGCGCGGGCGCAGGCGATGCGGGCCTACGCGCGTTACCGGGTCGTGCTCGCGGAGCGGATTCCGGGGACGCTGTACCCGCAGACTCAGGCGCGGTTCGATCTGGTCGAGCGGCTCGGCGGGCTCCGCTCCGCGCTCTCGCTCCGAGACCGGGCCGCGGTCGACGTTGTGGTCGGCGCCGTCCTCACCGACGGTGCGAAGACGGCGGGCGAGCAGCGGCGTGCCCAGCTCGAGCGTGCGGCCGCGGCCTTCCGGCGGGCGCTCGCCGCCGACCCCGAGAACGACGCCGCCAAGCTCGGGCTCGAGGTCCTGCTCCAGCGCGACGCGCGAGAGAGGCGCCGCGCGAGCGTGCGGCCCCTCTCGACCGCGGGCAAGACGCCGCGCAAGGAGGTCGATCCGAAGGGCCCAGTCGCCCCGACCGGTGCCGAGGGGGAGGGCTTCTGAGCGTGGGCGGTCTCGTGTTCCTGACGCCGGTGGGAGCCGTTGCCGGTGTTGCGTTCGCGGTGGTGATCCTCGCGTGGCTTCGACGGGAACGAGCGGCCGCCCGTGCGCGCGCGACGCTCGGCCTCGCGCCCCCCGCCCGATTGCGACGCATCGCCCGTCCCCTCGCGCTGATGCTGCTCGGAGCGCTCGTCGCCGCGACGGCAGCGCAGCCCGCGATCCGCCGCAGCGACGGTGCGCCGATGCGCACCGACGCCGAGATCTACCTCACGTTCGACGTCACCCGCTCGATGCTCGCGCGCGCGACCCCGGAGGCCGTCGATCGGCTCGAACGCGCCCGCGCGCTCGGGCTCGAGCTCCACGCCGGGCTGCTCGACTTCCCGACCGGGGTCGCGACGCTCAGCAACCGGATGATGCCGCTGCTCTTTCCGACCGCAGACGCCAGGGGGGTCGAGGCCGTGCTCCGGCGTTCGCTGCGGATCCTCCAGCCGCAGCCGGCGAAGCTGACCGCGGCCCGGGCGACCCAGGTCGGGGTGCTGACCCTCGCCGCCGACCGCAGCTACTTCAACCCGCAGGCGCGTCGCCGCGCGCTCGTCGTCTTCACCGACCTCGACACGGACTTCTTCAGCCTCACAGCCACACTCCGGCTCCTTCGCAACCACCGCATCGAGCCGTTCGTCGTGCGTGTCGCCCGGCGAGGCGAGGCGGTCTTCCGGCGGGACGGCCGGCCCCTGACCTACCGGCCGGACAGCACCGTGTCCGTCGCCTCGCTGAGGCAGGCCGGCTGGCACGCGTTCACCGAGGACGACGCCACCGAGATCGTCACCGCCGTGCGCGCCTACCTCGGCGCCGGCGCGACCGGCACGAGCGGGGTCGTTCGCACGCAGCACAACCTCGCCGCGTATGTCGGGGCGCTCGCGTCTCTGCTGACGCTCGCGCTGGTGTGGCCCACCCTGGCGTTGCTCACGCCATCGCGGCGAGCGCCTCGGGCAGCGTGAACCGTCCTGCGAGGAGCGCGCTGCCGCAGACCGCCGCCTCGCAGCCCAGCTCGGTGAGCTCGCGGAGGTCGGCGAGCGACGAGACGCCGCCGGCCGCGATCACCGGGAGCCCGACGGGGATGACCGACGCGAGCAGCTCGACGTCGGGCCCGGCCAGCGATCCGTCTCGGCGCGTGCTGGTCACGAGCAGGCGAGGCACACCCGCCTCGGCACACCGGCGAGCGAGCATCGGCGCGGTGATCGGCTCGGTTCTCGTCCAGCCGTCGACGGCAACGCGACCGTCGCGAACGTCGATCGCGACCACGAGCGCGGCCCCGAGGGTCGGGACTGCTTCGGCGAGGAACTCGGGCGCCAGCGCTGCGGTACCGACCATCACCCGGTCAGCCCCGGCCTCGAGCGCTGCGACAGCGAGCTCGAGCGTCCGGTAGCCGCCGCCCACCTGGAGCGGGAGCTCGGTGGCTCCGGCGAGCCGCGCGACGAGCCCGAAGCTGGGGGAGCCCGCGAACGCTCCGTCGAGATCGACGACGTGGAGTCGGGTTGCACCGTCGCTCGCGAAGCGGCGCGCGAGCTCGACGGGATCGCCACCCTCGATCGTCACCTTCTCGCGCCTGCCCTCGCGGAGGCGAACGACGCGCCCCTCGAGCACGTCGATTGCCGGGATCGGTTCGAGCTTGCGTGTTAGCACGCTAACATGCTAGCATAGAGTCATGAGGCGTTCGCAGTCATCTGTCGTGGCGGAAGGGGTTGCCGGTCTCGACGAGCTCGCCGGAGCGATCCTCACGCTCGAGAATCGCGATGAGGTCGCCCGGTTCCTCCGCGACCTCTGCACGCTGCCCGAGCTCGAGGCGATGGCCCACCGCTGGCAGACCGTGCTTCTGCTCGACCAAGGGGTTCCGTACGTCGAGATCGCCGAGCGCGTGCCGACGTCGACGGCGACGGTGACCCGGGTCTCGCAGTGGCTGCGCAACGGCACGGGTGGCTACCAGCTCGCACTCGACCGGCGGAGTGCCGGGAGGAAGCGATGACTGCGGGCGACCGGCTCACCATCGGCGTCCCCTCCAAGGGGAGGCTGGCGGAGCCGGCGCTACGGCTGCTCGGCGACGCCGGGCTCTCGTTCGAGGCGACGGAGCGATCGCTCGTCGTCCCGTGCGCGAACGCGCCGGTCGACCTCCTGCTCGTCCGCACCGACGACATCCCCGAGTACGTCCAGGACGGCGTAGTTCACCTCGGAATCACCGGTGCGAACCTTGTTGTCGAGACCGAGGCGCGGGTCGCGACGCTCGCCGAGCTCGGGTTTGGGCGGTGTACGTTGGCCGCGGCGGTACCCGCCGACTCTCCGGTGACGTCGATCGCGGGGCTCGCCGGGCTGCGCGTGGCGACCGCGTATCCCGTCACCACGAAGAAGCTCCTAGCCGAGCAGGGGGTCTCGTGCGAGCTCGTCACGGTCACGGGCTCGGTCGAGGTGGCGCCTCGGCTCGGGCTCGCGGACGCGATCATCGACCTCGTCTCGACGGGGTCGACGCTCGCTGCGAACGGGCTGCGGCGCGTCGGTGATCTTCTCGCCTCGCAGGCGGTGCTGATCGGTGGCGATGCCGCCGAGCCACAGGCCGACGCGGTCGCTCGGCTACGCCTGATGCTCGGCGGTGTCGTCGCGGCGCGGCGGCGCCGGTACGTGATGATGAACGCGCGTGAGCGCGATCTCCGGGCGATCCGGGAGATCCTCCCGAGCATGGGGGCGCCGACCGTGCTCCAGCTCGCGAGCGAGGGCGACATCGCGATCCACGCAGCGGTGGACGTCGACGACGTGTGGACGATCCTCCCCGAGCTCCGCGAGGCGGGCGCGACGTCGATCCTGGTCATGCCGGTCGAGCGGTTGCTCGCATGAGGGCGCCGCTTCTCGACGAGGCGATCGCGGCGGTCGGCCCGATCGTCGCCGATGTCCGCGAGCGCGGTGACGCCGCGCTTTCCGAGTGGACCGAGAGGTTCGACGGCCCGCGGCCAGATGGGTTTCGCGTCTCCCGCGAAGCGATCGCCGCGGCGACGGTCGACGGCGAGGTGCTCACCGCGCTGCGGGCGATGATCGCCGCCGTCAGGACCTTCACCGAGGCGCAGCATCCTGCCGACACACGCGTCGAGGCGGCGCCGGGAATCGTCAGCGAACGGCGGTGGCTCCCGGTCGCTGCGGTGGGCTGCTGTGTCCCGAGTGGGCGGGCGCCGTTGCCGTCGTCGCTCGTGATGACTGCGGTGCCGGCCCTGGTCGCCGGGGTCGAACGTGTCGTCGTCGTCACGCCGCGGCCCGTCGCTGCAATCCTCGTCGTCGCGCGTGAGCTCGGGATCGACGAGGTCTACGCGGTCGGCGGCGCGCAGGCCGTCGCAGCGCTCGCCTACGGCACCGAGACGATCGCGCCGGTCGATCTCGTGGTCGGGCCAGGAAACGCTTACGTCACCGCGGCGAAGCTCCTCGTCTCCTCCCGCGTCGGGATCGACCTTCCGGCCGGCCCGAGCGAGGTCGTCGTGATCGCCGATGAGACGGCCACCGCCGAACGGGTCGCGGCCGATCTGCTTGCTCAGGCGGAGCATGGCGAGGAGAGCGAGGCGTTGCTGGTTACGTCATCGGCGGAGCTGCTCGACCGCGTGTTGCCGTTGGTCGCCGAGGCACCCAACGTGCAACTCGAGCTGGTCACGTCGCTCGCCGAGGCGCTCGCACGGGCGAACGAGTTCGCGCCCGAGCATCTCGAGCTCCACGTCGCCGAGCCCGAGTCGCTGGCGGCAGGAGTGCGCAACGCGGGCGCGGTGTTTCTCGGGTGCTCGTCGATCATCGGCGACTACGCCGCCGGGGCGACCCACGTGCTCCCGACCTCAGGTCTCGCGCGCTCGGTTGGCGGGCTCGGGATCGAGGCGTATCTCCGGCCCGTCCAGTTCGTCACGGCGACGCCGGCCGGCGTTCGCGAGGCTGCCCGGATCGTCGGTCCGATCGCGCGGGCGGAAGGGCTCCCGCGTCATGCGGCGGCGGTGGTCGGATGAGCGTCCGCGACCTCGCCCAGCCTGTCGCCGAGGGGTTCGCGCCGTACCGGTGGGCCGCGACGGTCGCCGAGGTGGCCGGGCGGCACGGGCTCGACCCCGCGATGATCCTCAAGTTCGACCAGAACACCCCGCCGCTCCCGACGGTGCCCCAGATCGCGCTCGCGGAGAGCATGGCGCGGCTCAATGAGTATCCGGATGGGACGTACCGGGCGCTGCAGGAAGCGGCGGCGGGGTATTGCGGCCTGGCGCGCGAGAACGTTGTCGTCGGGGCTGGCGCGGACGATCTCATCCTGCTGCTCGCCGCGACCTTCCTCGGCCCGGGAACACGCGCGTCGCAGCTGTCGCCGACGTACTCCCTCTACCGCATCGCCACCCAGCTGCGCGGCGCCGAGCTCGTCGAGGCCCCCGCTGAGGCGCGTGTTCACTGGCGCTGCAACCCGAACAACCCAACCGGCGAGGCGGTGCCGGCGACCGAGATCGTCGAGCTCGCGCGCTCCTCGCCGGGCTCGATCGTCGTCTGCGACGAGGCGTACGTCGAGTACGGCGGCGAGACCGTCGCACCGTGGGTGGACGAGGTCCCGAACCTCGTCGTGCTCCGCACGATGTCGAAGGCGTTCGGGCTCGCGTCGCTGCGGGTTGGCTATGCGCTCGCGCACCCCGAGACGGCGACGTTGCTGACCGAGCGGAGGTCGCCGGCGCCGATCTCAGGCCCGGCGGCAGCGATCGCGGTCGCGGCGCTTCGGGAGCCGAGGCTCGGGGACGTCGACGCGACCATCGCCGAGCGCGAGCGCATGCGCGCCGCGCTCTCCGCAGCGGGATACGACTGCCCGGCGGTCGCGGGGAACTTCGTGCTCGTCCGCTCCGACGAGCCATTGCTCGACCGCCTCGAGGCGAGAGGGCTGATCGTGCGAGGCGTCGCCGGCGGGATCCGCATCACTATGCGCCGCCCGTCGGAGAACGACGTGCTCCTGCGCGCGCTCGACATCGAGCCCGGCCCACCGCCCGGGCGCGAGGCGACCGTGATCCGCACCTCGACCGAGACGGCGCTGCGGCTGACTCTCGCTCTCGACGGCTCGGGTCGAGTGCGCGTCGTCACCGGGATCGGGTTTCTCGACCACCTGCTGACGCTGCTTGCGTTCCACGCGGGCTTCGATCTCGAGCTTGCCGCCGGTGGTGACCTCGACGTCGACGATCATCACCTGGTCGAGGATGTGCTCGCGGCGCTCGGGACCGCGCTGTCGAGAGCGCTTGCCGGGCGCGAGGGCGTGACGCGCTATGGCTCGGCCGTCGTGCCGATGGACGAGGCGCGGGCGCTTGCGGCGATCGATCTCGTCCGTCGCGCCCACGCGGAGATCTCGCTCGAGTTCGGCGGGGAGCGGGTGGGTGCGCTCGCGGTCTCGCTCTTGCGTCACGCACTCGAGCGCTTCGCGATTGAGGCCGGCTGCACCGTGCACGTCGAGGCGGCGGGTGCGGACGATCATCACGTCGCGGAAGCGGCCTTCAAGGCGCTCGGCCAGGCGCTCCGGGCCGCGGTCGCGCCTGGGGATAGCGGCGTGCGCTCGACCAAGGGGCTCGCGTGAGGCGCGGCTGCGGACGGGCACCTCGAACCGTCGTCGCGAGCGATCCCGCCCTGACCAGGGGTTTCGTCGTGGCGGGGTACGACGCCGGGGCGTCCCGGAGTCAGCCGGCGGAGATCGGCAACGGAGAGCCGTGTCGACGTTGAAGAATGTCCCCAACCCGCTGAGGGTTGCGCTCGCGGACTACGGGGCCGGGAACCTCCTAAGCCTGTGTTTCGCGCTCGAGCGGGCGAGGGCAGCGCCTTTCGTGACGACCGCTGCCGATGAGGTGCGCACCGCTCCGCTCGCGGTGATCGCCGGCGTCGGCCACGTCAAGAGCGCCGCCGCGGGTCTTGCGAAGCACGGGCTCGACGGTGCGCTCCGCGACCGGGTCGCAGCGGGCCGACCCGTGGCGGGGATCTGCGTTGGCCTGCAGCTCCTCTTCGAGGAGAGCGAGGAGGGTGGTGTCGGGCTGGGTCTGCTCGCGGGGCCGGTGAGGCGGATCGAGGCGCGGCGCGTGCCCCACATGGGCTGGAACACGCTCGCCACCGTCCCGACCTCGGCGATCGTGAGTGGTCTCGACGGCGCCGACGTCTACTTCGCGCACAGCTTCGCAGCGACGCCCGCCGAGAGCAGTGTCATCGCCGCCACGGTCGAGCACGACGGCACGCTCGTCGCCGCGGTCGAGAGCGACGGGGTCGCGGGAGTCCAGTTCCATCCCGAACGCAGCGCAGCGGCCGGCGCCCGCGTTCTCGACAACCTGCTGCGATGGTCAAAAAGCGTCTGATCCCATGCCTCGACGTGCGCGCGGGGCGAGTCGTCAAGGGCATCAACTTCGTCGGCCTGCGCGACATGGGGGAGCCCGTCGAGCTCGCGACGCGGTACTCGGAGCTCGGCGCGGACGAGCTCGTCTTCCTCGACATCACCGCAACGCTCGAGGGGCGCGGGCCGATGCTCGACATGATCGAGCGATCCGCCCGCGAGCTGACGATCCCGTTCACGGTCGGAGGCGGTGTCGACTCGGTGGACGATGGTCGGGCGCTGCTGCTCGCGGGCGCGGAGAAGGTCGCGGTCAACCGTGCCGCCTTCGACGATCCGACGATCCTCACCCACCTCGCCGACGAGTTCGGCGCGCAGGCCGTTGTCTGTGCGATCGACGCGCAGGGAGGCGAGGTCGTGACTCACGCTGGACAGCGGCGCCGCGGCCGCGACGCGGTCGACTGGGCGCACGAGGCAGTGGAGCGGGGAGCGGGGGAGATTCTGCTCACGTCGATCGATGCCGACGGGACGCGTGCGGGGTACGACCTCCCGCTCACTCGCGCCGTCGCTGAGGCGGTCGCTGTTCCCGTGATCGCGTCGGGTGGCGCCGGCGAGGGGCGCCACCTCGCCGAGGCGTTTGCGGCCGGCGCCGAGGCTGCGCTTGTCGCCTCGATCGTTCACGAGCGGCCGGAGCGGCTGCCGGAGCTGAAACACGAGCTGAAGGAGCTGGGATGGGCGATGCGGATCTGACCCCGGTGGTCGTACAAGACGCGGGCTCGGGCGCGGTGCTGATGCTCGCGTACGCCGACGAAGAAGCAGTGCGACGGACGCGCGCAAGCGGGGAGGCGTGGTTTTGGAGCCGCTCACGACAGGAGCTGTGGCACAAGGGCGCGACCTCGGGCAACACCCTCGCGGTCATCGAGATCCGGAACGACTGCGACGGCGACGCCCTCCTCTATCGCGTCCGCACTTCCGGGCCGGTGTGCCACACGGGTGCCGAGTCGTGCTTCGCTCCGTGGCTCTGGCGGGTCGTGAAGCAGCGGGAGCTCGAGCGACCCGAGGGCTCGTACGTCGTGTCCTTGCTCGACGGCGGGCCGAAGGCGGTGGCACAGAAGGTCGGCGAGGAGGGAGTCGAGGCTGCGCTTGCGGCTGTCGGGGAAAGCGACGCGCGCCTCGTCGAGGAGCTGGCCGACCTGTGGTTTCACAGCTACGTGCTGCTCGCGACCCGGGGGCTGAGCCCGGCAGACGTCGAGGCCGAGCTCGCGCGTCGCCACGGCGGCTGACTGCTGACCGCGCGCCCGGCGCTCACGAGCGCTCGTCGAGCCGCGGCAGCGACGCTCGTGCGGAAACCGCGGGTGTCTGACACCGACGCGCGGCGACGCGGCGGAGACATGTCCCTGTTGGGCATGTCTCGGTGTCAGACATTGTCGAGAGAGACAACGAGGCTTTCGCCGGGCTCAATCTCGGCGAGGCGCGTCCGACCACCCGGTAGGACGTGTCATCCGCGGCCACATCCGGGAGCGGAGCGGCTGCCTGGGATGGGTCGCCGCCGTCGGCGCACGGACCGCGTCGTACTCATCGGCTCGGAGACGCTCTCGTCGAGCAACGCGCGATCACCGCTGAGCAGCTCGACTGGGCCCTCGAGGCGCACCACCGTACGGGCGAACGCCTCGGCCGCATCCTCCTCTCGGCCGGGCTGGTCGATCGGCGCACGGTCTACCGGACGCTTGCACGAGCCTGGCACCTTCCGTTCCGCGATCTCCAGCAGGAGCCGGCTGATGCGTTGCTCGCCGGCCTGTTCGATCGCGACGTGCTGATCCGCGAAGGCTGGATGCCGCTCGAGGTCGTCGGCCGAACGCTGCTCGTTGCGACCTGCGAGGAGCCGTCGACCGCCCACGGTCGGGTGATCGTCTGGCGTGCCCGCGCGCTCGGGATCGACGTGAGCTCGGTGCGCTTCGTCGGCACGACGGAGTGGGACATCCGCAACGAGGTGCGACGGATCTTTCGAGCCCAGATCCAGCGCACAGCCTCATACCAGCTGGAGGAACGCGAGACCGGCCTCTCAGCGTCGAGCTCGCTCGTGCTCTGGCAGCGGCTCGCATTGGTTGTCGCGGGTGGCCTACTCCTGATCGGGCTCGCGCTCGAGACGCACGCCGTCGTTCAGGGAACCGTCGTCGCGCTGAGCGTCGCCTTCCTGATCTCCGTCGTCTTCAAGCTCGTGGTGTGCCTTGCCGGCCAGCTCTCGCTCCGCCACGCTGCCGTCGACGACGTGAAACGTCACCGCATCCCAGACAAGGACCTCCCGCGATACACCGTGCTCGTCCCTGTTTTCCGGGAAGCCAACGTAGTCGGTGGGCTCATCGAGCACCTCCGCGAGATCGACTACCCGCCGGAGAAGCTCGAGATCCTGCTGCTGATGGAGGAGGGCGATACGGAGACGATCGACGCGGCCCGCGCTGCGCGACCGCCCGACATCGTCCAGTTCATTCTGATCCCGGAAGGGACACCGCAGACGAAGCCCCGCGCCTGCAACGTGGGCCTGCTGTTCACGAGCGGCCAGTACCTCGTGATCTACGACGCGGAGGATCTTCCCGAGCCGGACCAGCTGCGCGAGGCCGTCCATGCCTTCCGTGCCGGCGACGCCGAGCTCGCCGTCGTCCAGGGCCGGCTCAACTACTTCAACGCCTACGAGAACGTGCTCACGCGGATGTTCACGCTCGAGTACTCCTACTGGTTCGACTACATGCTTCCAGGGCTCGACCGGCTGCGGCTACCGATCCCGCTCGGTGGCACCTCTAACCACTTCCGCGTCGACCGTCTGCGGGAGCTGGGCGGCTGGGACGCGTTCAACGTCACGGAGGACGCCGACCTCGGACTACGCGCAAGCGCGCTCGGCTACACGGTCGGGATCATCCACTCGACGACGTGGGAGGAGGCCTGCTCTCGCGTGCGCCCCTGGATCCGGCAGCGCACCAGGTGGATTAAGGGCTACATGCAGACAGCGCTCGTCCACACGCGCCAGCCGTTCCGCTTTGCGCGCCATGCCGGCGTTCGGGGCACGATCGGGCTTGCGTTGCTTGTTGCCGGCACGCCGTTCACGTTCCTTGCCTCGCCGATCCTGTGGCTGTTCACGCTGATCTGGGTGGCCGGGCTCAGCGACAACCTGCACACCGCCGAGCTCTTTCCCGAGCCGATCGACACGATCGCGCTCACGTGCTTCCTTGGCGGCAACTTCTCGATCGTCGCCCTCAGCGCGCTTGCGGTTCTCCGGCGCCGCCTCTATCGCCTCGCCCCGTTCGCCCTGCTCGCGCCGTTCTACTGGGTGCTTCACTCGTGGGCGGCGTGGCGGGCGCTCCATCAGCTGATCACGAACCCGTCGTACTGGGAGAAGACGCCGCACGGGCTTAGCCAGGTCAGCGCGTCGGCTGGGGTCGTCGGGCGCCCTGCCGCGGTCGCCGGGCCGGGGGAGTCGGTGCCTGTCAAGGCTGCCTGACGGCCTCGTGGAACTGCTGGTCTAGGGTGGCGTGATGTGCTCCCGCGATTCGATCGTGCCCGTGACGGGCCCGGCGGTCACGGCGCGGAGGATCGATCTTGCGCTCGCCGCGGCCTGGCCGGCAGCCGAAGCGGCGACGGAGGGCGGCTGGTTGCTGCGTGCAAATGGCGGTGTCACCCGCCGCGCGAACTCGGCGCTTGCGCTCGGGGCGTCGTGCGATCCCGAGGCTGTTCGCCGCTGGTTCGACAGGCATGGACTCCCCGCTCGCGTCCAGCTCGTCCCGAGCTCGCCGCCCGGGCTCGCGGGGAGGCTCCGCGGGGATGGGTGGCAGGAGGGCGACGGCGGCTGCTGGCTCGTGACTGCGCCAGTCGACGCGTGCTCGCGGCTCACGGCTAGCCATGCGCTCACAATGCGCGATGGGCCGAGCCCAGCGTGGATCGACACCTGGTGGGCTGTGTCGCCCCGAGGCGGCGCTCGAGAGCGCGCGATTGCGGAGGCGATCCTCGGTCGCGCTCCCGTCCCACGGGGCTTCGTTCTCGCCAGCGCTCCCGACGGCGCGCCGCTCGGCTGCGCGCTCGGAGTCGTCAGTCAGGGTGTGCTCGTGATCGAGTCGTGTGCGACGCTCCCCGAGGCGCGACGGCGCGGCGTTTGTCGCACGCTCGTCGGGGGCCTGGGGCGCTGGGCGAGGAGCGCCGGTGCCGACATCGCCGCGCTCACGGTCGAGCGCGACAACGCCCTCGGCTGCGCGACCTGGGAGGCCCTTGGCTTCGTGCAGCGCGGCCGTGTCGACTATCTCGTGCTCACGTAGGCTCGTGCCAGCCGTCAGGTGACGCCGCGGCTCAAGCCGCCTTCGGGCTTTGCGCCGGCAGGCTCATCTCGCGAGGTCGGCTTGCGTCCCGTTCGGCGCGACCGCCGCGGGTTCGTCCGCTGCGGGGCGTCGCCGATACACCGCGCGAACGCCGTCGTGGCCGTGGCGCCGGAGCTCGACCAGCTCGAGGTCGACGTCGGGAAGGACCTCGGGGGAGTCGACGAGGGCGGGCCCGAGGCCGACGACGCGAGGCGCCACCGTGAGGATGATCTCGTCGAGTGCGCCGGCGGTGACGAACTGGGCGGCGAGGTTGCCCCCGCCGACGATCCAGATCGTGCCGGCGTCATCCGCGCGAAGCCGCTCGACGAGGTCGACGATCGGCCCGCGGTGGAGGGCCATCGTTGCGCCGTCGAGCCGAGCGACTTTCGAGGCGTGAGTGACGACCCACACCGGGCGGTCGCCGTACGGCCAGCTGCCATAGCCCACCAGGAAGTCCCATGTTCGCGCACCCATCACGAGTGCGTCGACTGACGCCTCGAAGCGCGCATAGTCGTCCGGCTCACCGGCATCGCCCTCGAGCGAGTCGAGGAACGCGAGGTCGTGGTCAGGCCCTGCGATCCGACCGTCGAGGCTCGAGGCGACGTAGTAGACGAACCGGGTCGCGATCGCGCGATTATTGTCCACGCGGCGCGTGCTGGGCGGAAGCGACGAACGACGGCGCGTTGCCCGCACAAGCCCAGGCGCGGGCCTCGACAACGAACGGCACGGTGGGGTAGTACGCGCGACACGCGGCTTCGACATCGGCTCGCTCCTGCGGTTCGAGGCCGGCAACGAACGCGCCGGCCGGCCCGACGCCGAGGGTGAACGGCTCCCACCAGTCTGCGAACGTCGTGTGCTCGACCTCGACTCCGATCGACGTCTCGACGACGTCGTCGAGACCTGCGGCGACGAAGAGCTCAGTGAGATGGCCGCGTCGCGCGCCGGCGAGGCCAGACTCGTCGGGAACGTCCGGGCGGACGGTGAGCGCCGCCTCCCAGAAGCCTGCGAGCGGGCCGCCGCCGGTTGCATGATCCCAGACGCAGGCAGCGACGCGTCCGCCCGGTTTCGCGACGCGTCCCATCTCACGGATCCCGGCGACGGGGTCGGCCATGAAGTGGACGACGAGCTGCGCGACGACTCGGTCGAAGGAGTCGGCTGCGAACGGAAGCGTCTCCGCCGGGCTCTGCTCGACCTGGACGCCCTGATGCCGCTCGCGCGCGGCCGCGACGAACGGCTCCGAGGGGTCGGCCGCAGCGACGGACCCCGCCCCGACGCGGTCGACGAGGACGGCAGTGAGGGCTCCAGGCCCGCAACCGACGTCGAGCACGGTCTGCCCCCGCTGGACCTCGGCGAAGTCGGCGAACACCGGAGCGAGCCGGGTGGAGTAACGGCCCATGAACCGGTCGTACGACTCGGCGGCGACCGCGAAGCTCACCGCTGGATCATACGTTCGCGTCGAGCTATACGGCCCACTCGCCGGCGAGCAACCGCGGCACGAGCCCGTCGAGGAGGCGCAGGGTCATCCCCCAGAGCACGTGACCGTCGACGTCGATGCCCTCGACCATGAAGCCCTCCGGGTAGTGGCTCGAGGCGAATGGGAGGGTCGAGCGGGCCTCGGGCGCAGCGAGCTCCGCGATCGTCGGTGTGAGGATGCCGACGATCTCGTGGGTGTCGAGCCGCCATGTGGTGCCGGATGGGATCCGGCCGACGAACCCGTACACGCGAAACCCGGTCTGGCGGGTGTCGAGCGGCGGCAGCGCGGCGAGGATCTCGACGGTGCGCGAAGCGAGGCCGACCTCCTCTTCTGCTTCGCGGAGCGCGGTCGAGAGCAGGCCGTCGTCGCCGGGCTCCGGCTTGCCGCCGGGGAAGCCGAGCTGGTTGCCGTGACGGCCGTGGTCGGCACGCACTACGAGGACCGTGCGGAGCATCCCGGCACCGTCGCGAAACACGGGTGCGAGGACGGCCGCGACCTGGAGCCCGTCCTCCTCGAGGCGCATCAGGCCTCGCAACGAAGCAGGTCGTCGAGCGTCTCGCGGCGGCGGATTACCCGCGCGACACCGTTGCTGACGAGAACTGCCGCAGGGCGCCCTACACCGTTGTAGTTCGAGCTCATCGCGAGGGTATACGCCCCGGTCGCCGGTACCGCGAGCACGTCACCGCGGCGCGGGGCAGGAAGGTCGACGTCGTCGATAAGCACGTCACCCGATTCGCAGTGCATTCCGGCGATGCTGACCCGCTCGGCGGGGGGCTCCGAGGCCCGGACGGCGGAGAGCGCCGCGTAGCGTGCGCCGTAGAGCTGCGGGCGCGGGTTGTCGGACATCCCGCCGTCGATCGCGACCCAGGTCCTGTCCGGGAGCCGCTTGATCGCCCCCACCTGATAGAGCGTCACCCCGGCGCGCCCGACGAGGCTTCGGCCGGGCTCGAGCCACACGTCAGGTTCCGCAAGTCCGGCCTCGGCGAACGCCGTGCGGGCGGTGGCGGCGGCGCTCGCAGCGAGGCGGGCGGCGTCCTCGACGAGCTCGTCAGGGTGGTGGCTGATCCCGAAGCCGCCGCCGAGGTCGGCGACCCGCGGTGTCCAGTCGAGCTCTCGCGCGCAGCGTGCGGCGAACGACGCGAGCCGCACGATCGTCTCGGCCTGCGCATCGAAGTCTGCGAGCTGAGAGCCGACGTGGACGTGGAGCCCGAGCAGCTCGATCCCCCGCGCGAGCGCGTCGGCGACGAGCACGCTCGCCTGCTCGGGTGGAAGCCCGAACTTCGACCCGTGGTGACCTGTACGGATCGCCTCGTGCGTATCGGCGTCGACGCCGAGCGTGACGCGCACGAGTGCTCGCCGGACGCCCGCTGCGGCGGCGAGCCCGGCATCGTCGGCAGCGTCGAGCACGACCGTGGCGTCCTCAGCAGCGGCGGCTTCGAAGAGCGCGACGTCCTTGTTGTTGCCGTGGACGACGATCTCGGCGCCCGCGTAGCCCGCGGCCCGCGCGAACGCAAGCTCGCCGAGCGAGGCGACGTCGACTCCGAGCCCTTCCTCGTGGAAGAGCCGGAGGATCGCGACGTTCGCGAACGCCTTCGAGCCGTAGGCGACATGACCGGTGCCGACCGCATCGCGCAACGCGCGCGCGCGGCTGCGAAGCGTTCGCTCGCAATAGACGACGAGCGGCGTCCCGAACTCCTCCGCCAGCGCCTTCGCCGTCACTCCCCCGAGAACGAGATCGTGGCCGTTGATCGTGGCGGATTCGGGGAGCACCGAGAGCATCCGCCGACGCTAGCACCCGGGTCACGACGACATGTTCTCCACAGGCCGAAGCCCGGTCGGACATCGCCATGCCTGGCAGCCGGGGCCCGCGCGCGACCGCCCGAAATCCCGCAATCTCCGGACGCCCGATGGGGCACCCCGACCCACCACCCACTTTCGATCCTAACGCCGCTCGAGGCTCGTGTCTGCGTCAACTTTGCAAAAACTTGTCCACAGGCCGTGGAGCGGCTGGCGCGCCCGTCGGCGTAGTGGCCGGCCGACCCGAGCCACCCGGCCAAGACGTTGCCGAATCGGACCGAACCGGCGGCGATCGTCGCGCGAATGAACTGCGTCACACCCCCGAGAGGGATCGGGCGAGCGCGGCACACGGGGGAAGCTGTCGCGACCGCTGCGCTGCGGTGGTGCTTGACCTGGGGCAGGGTCGCCGGGTCGAGGGAGACCTCGATCCGGCGACCCTGCCGTCAGACGGGCGCGCCGGCGTAGAGCGGCTTCATCTCTTCGAGCGACTTCGGTGCGTAGTCCTCGGCGTGGCCGGCCTGGCCGAAGTCGCGCATCTTGCTTGCGACGAGCGCCTGCATCGCCGCGCGGGCAGGCTTGAGATAGTCGCGCGGATCGAACTTCTCGGGTGTCTCGATGAACACCTTCCGGATCGCGCCGGTGATCGCAAGCCGTGAATCCGTGTCGACGTTGACCTTACGGACGCCGTGCTGGATCCCGAGCTGGATTTCCTTGATGGGAACACCCCAAGCAGGCTTCAGCGAGCCGCCGTACTTGTTGACCTCCGCGACGAGCTCCTGCGGGACGCTCGACGAGCCGTGCATCACCAGGTGGGTGTCGGGCAGACGGCGGTGGATCTCCTTGATCAGGTCCATCTTGAGGACCTCGCCGTCGGGCTCCTTCGAGAACTTGTAGGCGCCGTGTGAGGTGCCGATCGCGACTGCGAGCGCATCGAGCTCCGTGTCGTGGACGAACTGCACTGCCTGGTCGGGATCGGTGAGGTGCACCTCTCCCGACCCGTGGCCGTCCTCGATCCCGCCGAGCGTGCCGATCTCGCCCTCCACCGTCACGCCGCGGGCGTGCGCGTACTCGACGACCTCTTTCGTCACCGCGACGTTGTACTCGTACGACGAGGGCGTCTTGCCGTCCGCCTCGAGCGACCCATCCATCATCACGCTCGTGAAGCCGAGGTCGATCGCGGAGATGCAGGTCGCCGGCTCGTTGCCGTGGTCGAGATGCAGCGCGACCGGGATCTCCGGGTAGAGCTCGACGGCGGCGAGCATCAGGTGCCAGAGGAACTTGTCGTTGGTGTAAGAGCGCGCGCCGCGCGAGGCCTGGATGATCACCGGCGAGGAGGTCTCACGGGCTGCCTCCATGATCGCCTGGATCTGCTCCATGTTGTTGACGTTGAACGCCCCGACGCCGTACCCGCCGGCGGCGGCCTCGTCGAGGAGTTGGCGCATCGATACGAGTGGCATCTCGGCCTCCTTCGGCTTCCTGTGTGACGACAATCTACGTCACGGCTTGCGTCGTCAGGGCATGTACGTGGTGGAAGCGTCAACCACGACGGCGAGGAGGAATGTGAGCGAGCACCCGAACGACGCGCAGCTTCTGGAGTCAGCGGAGCAGGATCCGCAGGCGTTCGGCCATCTCTACGATCGCTACGCGGCGCGGCTGTACGTCTACGCCGCCGGCCACGTCGGGAGCGCCGACGTTGCGACAGAGCTCGTCGCGGAGACGTTTGCGCAGGCGTGGCGGTCGCGACGCCGAGCGCGGGCGGACGACGAGGGGTCGCTGGCGCCGTGGCTGTACGGGATCGCGAGGAATCTGCTCCGGCACTACCACCGCAGGCGAAGCGTGGAGTCGCGTGCGCGCAAGCGGCTGCACATCGCCGTCGGGGCGGCCGAGCTGGACGATTCCCTAGCCGACCGCCTCGCGGCAGAGGACGCAAGACCCGATCTCCGCGCCGCGATCGCACAGCTTCCGGCCGACCAACGCCGAGCGGTCGGGCTGCGGGTGCTGGCGGAGCTCCCGTATGAGGAGATCGCCCGGCGACTCGACTGCACGACAGACACCGCGCGGGCCCGCGTTTCTCGCGGCCTGCGTGGACTCAACACCTCACTGGAAGGAGCACGAAAATGAGTGAGTCGATTCCTGCTCTGGCGAACCTGCGCGAGGAGCTCGTCGCGGCCGTCGCGCTGGACGTTGAGCGGTCGCGCGGACGCCGCGCCACACGTCGGATCGCGGCGGTGGTCGCAGTCACCGTGCTGGCGGCAACGGGAGTCGCGACCGCTGCCACAGGCGGCAGCGTCAACTTCTTCCGCAGTGATGGAAGGCCCGTCGACCCGAGCTCGGTGAAAGTCGTGAACGTCGAGCAGGTCGGGACGACCGCCGATGGGCGACGAGTGCTTCGGATCACCGACGTCGAGAGCGGGAAGGTGCAGGAGCGCGTGGTCTCGCTCACCGGTGACTGGCGGACGGGTGATCCATTGAAGGAGTCGGGGAAGTAGCAGCTGGTCGACGCGGCGCGGGAGGACGACCGACCGTCGTCCTCCGCGCCGCGTTTAGACGTGCGATGCGGCGGGGCGACCGGTTGCGGCCGGGCGCCGATGATCCCGATACACTGACGGACCGATGCAACAGCTTCTTACCTGACCCAGGGAGTGACCGCGGCGACGCTGCGCCACCTCCCCCTGAGCCTCTCGAGACGAGAGGCTTTTTTGTTCCCCGAGTCGAAATGAGCACGTGATGGAGCGGTACGACCCGAAGAGCATCGAGACGAAGTGGCAGGCGGTGTGGGACGAGGCCGCGGCTTTCGTCGTCCCCAACCCGGAGTCTGGCGATCAGGCGGATGAGCGCACGACCTACGTGCTCGAGATGCTCCCATATCCCTCGGGCGAGCTCCACATGGGTCACGTGTTCAACTACACGCTCGGCGACGTCTTCGCGCACGTTCGCCGCCGTCAGGGGATGACCGTGCTGCGACCGATGGGCTACGACGCTTTCGGGCTGCCGGCCGAGAACGCGGCGATCCGCGAGGGCGGCCACCCGCGCGTGATCACGAACCGCAACATCGACGCGATTCGGCGCCAAATGCGCCGGATGGGCTGGGCGATCGACTGGTCGCGCGAGGTCTCGACGTGCGAGCCCGACTACTACCGCTGGACCCAATGGCTGTTCCTGCGCTTCTACGAGAAAGGGCTCGCCTACCGCAAGGAGGCGCCGGTCAAGTGGTGCCCGAACGACCAGACCGTGCTTGCGAACGAACAGGTGGTCGACGGCCTCTGCGAGCGCTGCGGGGCCGAAGTCGAGTCGAAGAGCCTGACGCAGTGGTTCTTCAAGATCACCGACTACGCCGACCAGCTGCTCGATGAGATGGCACTGCTCGAACAATGGCCCGAACGCGTCCTGACGATGCAGCGAAACTGGATCGGCAGGTCGGAGGGCGCGCGCGTCGTGTTCACCGTCGAGGGCAGTGGCGAGGAGCTCCCCGTCTTCACGACCCGGCCCGACACGCTCTTCGGCGCGACGTTCTTCGTGATCGCACCCGAGCACCCCCTCGTCGCCGACCTGGTCGCAGGCTCAGAGCGAGAGGCGGAGGTGCGCGCCTACGCGCAGAAGGCAAGCGCGCAGTCGACCGTCGAGCGCGAGACGAAGGACAAGGACGGCGTCTTCACCGGGCGCTACGCGATCAACCCGGTCAACGACGAGCGCATCCCGATCTGGGTCGCCGACTACGTGCTGATGGAGTACGGCACAGGCGCGATCATGGCCGTGCCCGCCCACGACGAGCGCGACCACGCGTTTGCGGTGAAGTTCGGGCTCGAGATCCGCCAGGTCGTCGAGCCCGCAGGTGGCGCCGACATCGAGCTGCCCTGGACGGACAAGACCAACGCCGCCCGCGCGATCAACTCCGCACAGTTCTCTGGTATGGCAACGCCGGATGCGCTCGGCGCGATCGTCGCCTGGCTGGGCGAGACTGGGCGAGGCGAGGCGACGATCGGCTATCGCCTCCGCGACTGGCTCCTCTCCCGCCAGCGCTACTGGGGTTGCCCGATCCCGGTCGTCCACTGCGACGCGTGCGGCACCGTACCGGTGCCCGACGACCAGCTCCCGGTGCCGCTTCCCGACGTCGAGGACTACAAACCAAAGGGCCGCTCACCGCTCGCGACCGCGGAGGAATGGCTTCACACGCCGTGTCCGGCGTGTGGCCGCCCAGCGCTCCGCGAGACCGACACGATGGACACGTTCGTCGACTCGTCCTGGTACTTCCTGCGCTACTGCGACCCCCGGAACGAGACCGCGCCGTTCGATCGTGCGATCGCCGACCACTGGATGCCCGTTCGTCAGTACATCGGCGGGATCGAGCATGCGGTTCTCCACCTGCTCTATGCGCGGTTCTTCACGAAGGTGATGAACGATCTCGGAATCCTCGGTGTGCGCGAGCCCTTCGCGCGGCTGTTCACGCAAGGGATGATCTACCGCTTCGGCGCGAAGATGTCGAAGTCGAAGGGCAACGTCGTCTCGCCTGACGAAGCGGTCGAGCGCTACGGCGCCGACGCGTTACGGCTCTACATCCTCTACATGGGCCCCGCCGAGGCGGACAAGGAGTGGCAGGACGAGGGGATCGACGGTACCGCACGTCTGCTCGACCGCCTCTGGCGGCTAGCGCTCGAGGTTGCCGACCGCGGGCCGGTCGACGCGCCGGCCGACGGTGAGCTCGTCCGCGCCGCGCATCGGGCAATCGCCAAAGTCTCCGACGACATCCTCCGCCGATTCCAGTTCCACACACCGATCGCTGCGCTGTTCGAGCTGGTCAACGAGATCTACCGGGCGAAAGACGACCGGGCGCGTGCGGGCGAAGTGCGGTTCGCGACGGAAGCGGCCCTCCAGCTCGTCCAACCCTACGCGCCGCACATCGCCGAGGAGCTGTGGGCCAGGCTCGGGCACGAGCGGCTGTGGCGGCAGCCGTGGCCCGAGGCCGACGCCCGCCTTCTCGCGCGCGACGAGATCGAGATCGTCGTGCAGGTCAACGGCAAGCTCCGCGACCGGCTGCACGTCGCACCCGGAACCGGCGACGACGAGCTCGTCGCGCTTGCGCTCGCCTCCGAGAAGGTTCAGGCACATCTCGGGGGTGACGAGCTGCGAAAGCGGATCGTCGTCCCCGACAAGCTCGTCAACCTCGTCGTGTGAGCGCGGCCCGCGTCGCGGTCCTTCGTTCGTCGCCCGTCAAGGGCCTGCGTCAGCGGGAGGTTCCTGCACTCGAGCTCGTCGATGCCGGGCTTGTCGGCGATCGGAGGTTCGTCCTCGTCGGCGAGGACGGGCGCGTCCGCTACGGCGCGCAGCTCGACGGACTCGCGAACGTCGTCGCCGACTGGGGCGCGGTTGCTGGAGCCCTCACTATCACCGCTCCTGACGGCGCCGCAGTCTCCGGCTCGATCGAGCTCGGTGAGGAGGTCGAGGCCCGCTCCACGAGCGGCGCGCGTGCGCTTGTCGGCCGGCTCGTCGGCGAGCCGTTCGCCGACATGCTCTCCGAGCTCGCCGGAGAACGCCTCGTGCTCCTGCACGTGGCTCCGGGTGTCGCCGCGCCGGGCCAGGTGACGATCGTGGGTGACGGGTCGCTTCGCCGCGCTGCGGAGGCGGTCGGCGTTACGACGATGGCCGCTGACCGGTTCCGTATGAACATCGAGCTGGCAGGGCTTGCACCACACCACGAGGACGGGTGGGAAGGCCGTCTCGGACGCATCGGCACGGCGACGCTCCGGTTCGGCGGCCAGGTGCCGAGGTGCGTCCTCGTGACGAGAGACCCCGTAACGCGCGTTCGCGACCACGACGTGCTGCGGGCGATCCTCGCCTACCGCGAGCCGATGGCGACCGGCGAGGCGCCCTTTGGCGTCTACGCCACCGTCGTCGAGCCCGGCCGGATCGCGGTCGGCGATCCCGTCGCTCTCGCCTGAGGTCTCGCTCGCCGGGCCGCGGGCTCGCAGACGATCGCCCGTCCGCGTCGTTGCCCTGTGGATCGTTTGTGACGAAGTTGGCACGAAGTTGACACAGTGATGTGACACATTTCCCGCGATCCTCGATGGGTGATCACTCTCACCCGTCGACAGCTCGCGATGCTGGCCGTCCCGCTGCTCGCCTTGCTCGTGGCTGCGGGATCGCGGATCTCGGCCTCCGGTACCGCGCAGCCGGCCACGGCCTCGCGACCTCTCCAGGCTGTCGACTCGGCGGCGAGCGCCGCGCCACCGGTCGTGGTCGACGTGACCGGGGCAGTGCGGCGGCCAGGCCTGTACCGCCTTCGTGAGGGGATGCGTGTCGCCGACGCCCTCCAGCGCGCTGGAGGGCCCACCGCAACAGCGGACGTGATGGCGATCAACCTCGCCGCCCCGGTTGTCGACGGTCAGCAGATCCTCGTTCCGGCGAAGCTCGCAGGCGCAGCCGGAGCCACCTCGCGTGCGCCGGGCGCAGGCGTCAAGGTGAGCCTCGGAAGCGCCACGCTCGAGCAGCTCGACGCGCTCCCGGGAATCGGGCCGGTGACCGCCCAGAAGATCCTCGACTACCGCGCAACCCACCCGATTCGCTCTGTCGATGACCTCGACGCCGTCCCCGGCGTCGGACCTGCTCGGGTGGAGCAGCTCCGCGACTTGGTGACCCCATGAGGCGGCTGATCGTGCACAACTGGCCGGCACTACTCGTCGCCGCCGTTGCGGGTGGAATCGCGCTGGCGAACCTCGTCAGCGTCGGAGCGTCAGTCGCCTGGGTGGCCGCCGCTGCGACGTGCGCTGTCGGGCTGCTCGCGGCGACCGGCGAAGGGCGGCTTGCCGCGCTGGCGTTTGCCCTTGCCGCCGTAGGCCTCGGGTGGGGAGGCCTACGCCTCGCGTCGCTCGACCGGAGCGTGCTCGCGACGCGCGTCGGGGAGACCGCGAGCGCACGCGTCGTCGTCACCGGCCCCGCAAAGCGGTCGCGATACGCGCTGCGGATCCCGGCGCTCGTCACACGCTTCGACCACGACCACCTCATGGAGCGCGTGCTCCTCCAGCTGCCGCCTGAGCGAGCGCCGCCGCAGGGGAGCGTCCTCGAGCTGCGCGCGCAGCCGGTCGAGCCGCGAGGGCCCGAGACCGGCTTCGACGAACGGCGGTGGCTTGCCCGACAGGGCGTGCATGTCGTCCTGCGTGGCTGGCGCGTCCGGCTCGTCGGCCGGCGGGGCGGGATCGGTGGCGTTGCCGACCGGCTACGTGCGCACGTCGAGTCGACACTCGCATCCGGAACGCGGGGCGAATCGCGCCGCCTCCTCGTCGGCGTCGTCCTCGGCGCGGACGAGGGGCTGACGGAGGAGCTACGCGACGCTTTCAAGGCCTCCGGGTTGACGCACCTCCTCGCGGTGTCGGGGCAGAACGTCGTGATCACGGCGATGGGTGTCGTCGTTGCCGCGCGCATCGTCGGCATCGGCAGAATCGCCGGCGAGGGAATCGCGATTGTGGCGGTGCTCGCGTACGCCCTCGCCGCAGGGTGGCAGCCTTCGGTGGTCCGTGCTGCGATCGCGGGGATTGTCGCGTCGATCGCCTGGATCTCGGGTCGTCCGCGTGACCGCTGGTACGCAATGGCGCTCGGCGCGCTCGTCCTCCTCGCGTGGTCACCCTCGGCGCTGCTCGAGCCCGGCTTTCAGCTCTCGTTCGCCGCGGTCGCCTCGATCTTCCTCTTTGTGCCACGGGTCCAGGGGTTCTGGGAGGGCTACCCGGTGCCGGCGAAGCTCGCCGAGCTCATGTCGCTGGCCGTTGTCTGCGCGATCGCCACGGCGCCGATCATCTGGCTGCACTTCGGGTCACTCGCGCTGTGGACGGTGCCAGCGAACATGCTCGCCGAGCCCGCGATGCCGCCGCTCGTCGGTCTCTCGCTCGCAGCGGCGGCGGTAGCACCGCTGTCCCCCTCTGCAGCTGCCTCGCTTGCCTGGCTCGCGGGTGGGTGCGCCGCGTGGATCGCGTGGGTCGCTCGCGTCTTCGCCGGTCTCCCCGGCTCACAGCTCACCTCAGGGTGGTCGGCGCTCGCGATCGCAACGGCTCTCGTTGGCGCGATGCTCCTAGCGAGGCTACCCCGGTACCGACGGCGGGGAGTGCTCGCCGTCGTCGTGCCGCTCATGCTGCTCGGCGTGGTCGGTTGGAGCTCGGTCGGCGAGCGGCCGTCCTGGAATCCCCCCTTGGGCCTCCGGGTGAGCGTGCTCGACGTCGGGCAGGGCGATGCGATTCTCGTTGAGGCGCCCGGGGTGGCGTTCCTCGTCGACCAGGGGCCACCCGAGGCGCATGTTGCGCGCCAGCTTCGAGCGATGGGCCTCCGTTCCCTCACCGCGGTCGTGCTCACCCACCCTCAGCGAGACCACATCGGCGGCGCTGCCGACGTCCTTCGCCGGTTGCACGTCGCCACCGTCCTCGACCCCGATCTCCCCATGCCTTCGACGGATGAGACCGAGGCGCGCCGGGTCGCGACCGAGCACGAGGTTCCGGTGACAGTGGTTCGCGCCGGCGATCGTTTTCGTGTCGGCCGATTGCGACTCGACGTGCTCTGGCCCGACGGACCCGGGCTCCCAAGCGAGGACCCGAATCTCCGGGCGACGGTCGTCCGCGTCAGCTACGGAGACATCGACGTTCTTCTCACCGCGGACGCCGAGTCGGACGTGACGGGCAGGCTCGCTCTTGGTCGCGTCGAGGTGTTGAAGGTCGCCCATCACGGCTCTCGAGACCCGGGGCTCCCGGATCTCCTCGAACGACTTCGACCGAGGGTCGCGGTCATCTCGGTCGGCGCGCACAACGACTACGGCCACCCGACCCCGGAGACGCTGGCCGACCTCGCGGCCACCCCGGGGCTCGACGTGTACAGGACCGACGAGGACGGGAGAGTGGTGATCGAGTCAGTCGACGGACGCGCGCTCACGGTACGGTCGGAGCGATAGGCTCGAGCTGTGGCGGATGTCGAGCTCAAGCCCGTGTACCTCATCACCGGCTCCGACCGGCCGAAGGTTGAGCTCGCGCTCCAGCGCTTGCGGCGCCACTTCGACGACCAGGCCATCGACCGCTACCACGCATCGGCCTGCGACGGAGAGACGGCGATTCAGGCGTGCAACGCTGGGACGCTCTTCGGAGGCGCGCGGCTCGTGATCGTCGAGGAGGTCGATGGCCGGCCCGACGACGAGGGCCGGCTGAAGACGACGTGGAAGGCGCCCGACCTCGAGGCCGTGATCGCCTACATCGCGGCCCCTGCCCCTGGGACGGTCCTGTGTCTCGTCGGGACGGCGATCAAGAAGGACTCGCCGCTCACGAAGGCCTGCACGAAGGCCGGCGCGGTGCTCGCGTACGATGTTGCCAAGGGGAAGGCGACGGTCTGGGCCGCAGAGCGGTTCAAGGCCAAGGGAGTTCGCGCGGAACCCGAAGCCTGCGCGCTCCTGGCGCAGCTCGTCGGCGACCGGAACCTCCATGCGCTCGCCGAGGAGGTGGACAAGCTGATCGCGTGGGCAGGGGTCGACGGTGTCGTTGACGAGGCGGTCGTCGCCGAGCTCGTCGCTCCGATGGCCGAGACACCGGTGTTCGCAATCACCGACGCCTGGGGGGCGCGGAACCGGGCAGCGGCGCTCACGGCGCTCGAGGCGACCCTCGACCGTGCGGGCCGTCCGCGACGTGACGAAACCGCCCGGGTCGCGGGTGCGCTCGGCTCGCACCTCGGAAAGCTCAAGGAGATCAAGCGCGCAGCGGCCGCAGGCGAGCGTCCCAAGGACGCGGCCGCGCGGCTGAAGCAGCATCCGTTCTACGTCGAGAAGCTCTTCCGCCAGGCAGACGCGTTCTCGGAGCGAGAGCTCGAGGAGGCGACGATGACGCTCGCCGCGCTCGACCATGCGCTCAAGGGCGGCAGTCGGCTCGCGCCCGAGCTGGAAGCGCAGCGCGCGCTGAGTGCGCTCGCGCGCGAGCCCGGCAAGTAGCGCACGGAACACCCGTCAGGCGCCGGCCTCCTAGCGAAGCGGGCGCCCGGCCAGTTTGAGCCTCGTTTACACCCTGGACAATGCCTGGCACCGGGACATGTCCAGCGCAGACCATGGGACGCGAGGTCTCAAGCCGGTTCGACCGCTTGAGGTGGCACCGGAGGACGTGTCCTGGTGTCAGGCATTGTCCCCCAGCCAGTACGGCGTGCCCGCGTACCCAAGGTACGGCGATGAAGCTGGCCGGCTCGGCGGTGTCGCGATCCGCTTGGTAGCGGTGCCAGCTACGCGCCGGCGACGGCCCGCGCGGCCTTCGACTTCTTCCGCGCGGCGGTATTCCTGTGGAGCGCGCCCCGTGCGACCGACTTGTCGACCGTCTTCACGAACGTGAGGTGGGCCGACGCGATCTTCTCCGCGTCTCCGCCGACGATCGCGTCGTCGAGGCGACGCTCGAGCGTCTTGACGGTGGAGCGGTAGCGGAGGTTCTCGAGCCGCTGGCGGCTCGCGCTCCGGACACGCTTCTCCTGTTGCTTGATGTTCGGCATAGGTGAGATGTGCCTACGATGGGCGCAGGCCGCGGCATGGTAGCAGAGCCTGCCGGGCTCTTTCGCGCTTCGCGTTCTGTCGAGGCGGAGGCGGGGCTGCCCGGGGACGGCGCTACGGTTCGCCGAGACGGCCCACCTGCACCGCAACTCCTCTGAATCCGCACAAGGCCGCCACCGTCCCATGCCGAAGATGAGTCAATGAGCCCGGAGGCGATCGCCGACACCGAAGCCGTAGGCGGCGACGCGGCCCACGCGCCGACCGTCAACAAGCGGGGCCTCGCGCGGTCGACGGCGATCTTCGCGGCTGCGACAGGTGTGTCGCGTGTCGTCGGGCTCGCGCGGGAGATCATCGAGGCCGGCGTCTTCGGCATCCAGGGGCCGATCAACGCGTTCACGGTTGCGTTCCAGATCCCGAACCTCATCCGCGCACTGGTCGCCGACTCCGCGCTGTCGGGCGCGTTCGTCCCGATCTTCAGCGGCCTCCTCGAGACCGACCGCAAGCGCGCGTGGCGGGTCGCCTCGACGATCTTCTGGCTCTTCTTCGTCGGCCTCGGCGCGATCGTCGCGCTGCTCATCCTCGTCGCGCCGCTCCTGATCCGCCCCTTCGGCGATCCCGGCGGCGACGCCGCGCTCGCGGTCGGCCTGTCGCGTGTCCTCTTCCCGATCGTGTGGCTGCTCGGTCTCTCGGGGATCGTCGTCGGGATCCTCAACGCCTACGACCAGTTCACGATCCCGTCACTCACGCCGGTCGCCTGGAACCTCGTGATCGTCCTCGGTCTCGTCCTCGGCGTTCCGCTCACCGACTCGGTGAACAGCCAGCTGTACATCTACGCCGGGTCGATCCTGCTCGCGACGCTCGTGCAGTTCCTGATGCCGCTGCCGTCGCTCCGCGGTCTCGACGGTCGCGTCGGGCCCGTGATCGACTGGCGCGATCCAGCGGTCAAGCGCTTCTTCGTGCTGATGCTGCCCGTGACGGTGACGCTCGGCCTCATCAACGTCAGCGCCGTGATCGGCACGTTCTTCGCCTCCCGCTACATCGATCCGGAGCTCGCGCCGCAGGCGATCAACAAGGCGTTCCGCCTCTACATGCTCCCGCAGGGCATCTTCTCCGTCGCCGTCGCGACGGTGCTCTTCCCGACGCTCTCCCGCCTCGCCGCGCGCAACGAGATCCCGGGGTTTAGGAAGACGGTCGACGATGGGATTCGCCTGATCGGGTTCCTGCTGATCCCCGCGAGCCTCGTCTCTGCGGCGCTCGCGGTGCCGATCACGCGGCTCGTGTACGAGCACGGCGAGTTCAACCCCGCCGACACCACCGTCGTCGCCCAGTGCCTCGCGGCGTTCTCGGTCGGGCTCGTCTTCAACGGGTGGATGCTGATGCTCACCCGCGGCTTCTACGCCCTCCAGCAAAACTGGGCGCCGACCGCGGTCGCGCTCGGCTCGCTCATCCTCAACGTCGTGCTCAATATCGGCCTGTATCGCGTGGGGGTGTGGGGGCTGCCGCTCGCGACCGCGCTCGCGAACGTCGTTGCGGTCGGGGCGCTGCTCTGGCTGATGGGCAAGCGCACTGGGATCGAGCCACCCCGCGCGACGCTCGCCTCGCTCGGCCGCATCCTCGTCGCCTCGACTGTCGCGACCGCGGTCGCGTTCGCCCTCTGGTGGGCGCTCGACGCCGCCGTCGGTCGCAGCGTCCCGGCCCAGCTCGCCTCGGTCGGCGGCGCGCTCGTCGTTGCGACCGCCGCGTACCTCGGCGCCTGTCGGGTGGCGGGGGTGCGCGAGCTCAACGCGCTGCGCTCGCTTCGACATCGCAGCGGTTGAGCTCCTGCCACACTCACCCGGTGTTTGAGCATCCGTTCGCCGCGGAGTTGCTGTGCGCTCCCGCAGGTGTGGCCCTCCTCGACGCGCTCGAGGTGTTTCAACGCCGTGACGTCGCTTGGTTCGAGACGCCGTCGACCTCATCGCCGCGTGCTGTGGAGCGTGCGGCGGGAGCGATTGAGCAGATGTCATTCGGCGAGTTCCTGCGGATCATCGTGAGTTCCGCCGAGAACGTCGGGTCGTGGCGGTCTGACGCGCCGGGGCGGTTGATCAATGCCTATCGCAACGCGCCGGCTCGGACATCGATCGCGGAGGCTGTCGCAGCCCGATTCGCGGTCGAGTTGGGCCAGGACGTGGGGCTCGCTGCTCAGGAGAGCTGGGGATCACCCGACGGTTTCGGGGTGCCGCTGTTCGCCGACCACGACCGTGTCTACTGCTGCGGTGAGTTCAGCTGGGCCGGACTCAGGACGGTGACAGATCCGCCGCCAGAAGTGCATGACGACTTGGTCTCAGCGTGGGAGATGGAATCTCCGGAGCCGATTGCCCGTTGGCGGTTGCCGGTGACACCCGGAGCGCGCGTGTTCGAGGTCCACGGTGCCGAGGACTGGGCGCGGCTCGTCCGTACGTACCCTCGATGCCCAGTCGGGCCTCACGGCAGCTGGGAGCTCCCTGGCCCGAACCAACACCCGAGCGATGTCCACGACCTCGCGATCGTCTCGGCCGGGGCCGCGGCGCGGACTGCGGTCGCGGTCGCCATGCCGCACTGGTCGCGTGTCGCGGCCGACTTCGACGGTGTGCATCTCAGTTGGAAAGGTCTGATCGCAGCCGAAGGGCGTGTGGTGCCCGTGCCCGAGCTCGGGGAGAACGTCGTCACGATGCTCCGGTACTGGTCGTCCGAGCGGACTCTCTGGCTGAACGACGTGTTTGGCCAACGCGAGTTGCTCGGCTCAGTCACGGCGGACTCGCCTCACTCTTGGAACGGGTTGACCACGAGCACCGAGCCGTAGCGCTGGCCCGCGTTCAGGTCTTCCGAGTAGAGCGTCACACACTCGAGCTCGGCAGCACTGCGCAGGAGCATCGCGTCCCAGAACGACAGCTGAAACCGCTTCCTGAGCTCAAGGGCGCCGACGACATCGGCTGCGCCGGGCTCGTGGATCCGCCAGTGTGTGAGATCCTCGAGGATGCTCGTCGTCGTCCGCGTGTCGAGCGGTGTCGGGATCTTCTGCGTCAACGTGACCGCAAGCTCCTGCAGCACCTGCACGCTGAGGCACCCGGTACCCGACTGCCACAGCTCTCGCAACAGGTTGCGTGCGGTCTCGTGCTTGACGCCCGCAGACGTGTCGTAGGCGTAGACGAGGACGTTCGTGTCGACGAAGATGCGCTCGTCAGCGCTCATGCAGCTCGTCCCGCGAGGCGGGGGGCAGGCCGTTCGTGCCGAGAGGCAGCCCGCGGTCGAGCGTCTTGAGCGCGCGGGCGCGAGCCTTCGCGTAGCCGGACTCGCGATCGAGCAGCTCGGTCAGCTGCTCGGTGAGCATCCGCGAGATCGACGTGCCGCGTTCGGCGGCGAGCACCTTGAGGCGGCGTAGGGTGTCGGACGGGAGCGCGAGGGTTACATTTGACTTCACGCGAATAAGTGTAGCACGAAAATTAGTGTCGGACTGCTCGCCACCAGAGAGGCGTGCCTCGCGCCCATCTGCGCACCGTAGTGTGTGGAGATGAAGCGCAAGCGCCACGAGGACATGACGGACGGGGAATTTGAGACGAGGATGAGGGAACTCGCCAAGAACGATCCCGAGGGGTTCGCGAGGTACGGACACACCTTCGTCAAGAACAGAGAGCGCGCGCTCGCTCTGCGCGCACAGGCTGCTGCGGCCGTACGGCCGGATTTGATGAACACTCGACACCTTCGGAACCCCGACGGGACGAACAAGTCTGACGTAAGTCCTGCGCAGTACGCCGCTCGCAAGAAGCAACAGACCAGGGAACAACGCGAGCGGGACCGCGAGCATCGAGGCAACCCGGTGATCAAGATCGTTGTGGCTGCCTTGATCCTGCTCGGGGTTGCGGCAGCGCTCTACGACAACCGAGGCGCGAGGTGCCCTGAGGGTTATCACTGGGACGTCGTGGGCACGTCTTCGGGGCCGGCGGCAGACGATACCTACGGATGCGTCAGGGACTGAGCGCTTTGAAGATGCCCTGGAGCGGTTCGGGTTCCTTTGCGTCCTAGCTCTGGCGGTCGCCAACGATGCGTGTGCCGCCGATGCCGTCAACTCGCCGATGCCGATGCCGCCAGTCCGCAAATATTGGGCGCCGTGGCCTTGGTTGGCAGTTCGTTCAATCGGATCACGAGCCGCGACGACCCAGGGCGATGGCCGTTCAGCGCTCTATCCTGATTTCGTGCCCCGGATTTTCCCGCTGCGCAGCCACAACCTGCCCGATGTCGGCGATCACCTGATCCATATCACCGGTCGCACGGGTGGACGCTACGCAGTTCCGGACGACATACAGCAACGCAGTTCCGGACGACATACAGCAACTCCCTCCCCATGATCGTCTCGCCCAGATCCTCCATGAGGGCCGAATCAGGGCGGCGCCGACATTCGGTACTGGGCGGCGCCCGGTAGTAGCCTTCACGGAGAGTTCACGGCCGTCGGTGCTCAGGCTCATCGGTGAACGAAGGTACTTGCCGTGGGGTATCGGCGTCTCGAAGCAGGCCGTCTTCGATCAGGGTGGAGCTCCTGCCCTCTACGTTCGAGGCGACGAGTGGGAGCAGGCCACGGCCGGGTTGCCCGACCCGCTTCGAGCGCGCCTCGTAAGGCTCTGGCCGGGCGCCGAATGGCAAGAGGGTGACCCCCTGGCACCTGACGGTGCACAGCAGCTGCCGGACTGCATCGCGAACGAGTCACAGTGGCTCCATGAACGGGAGTGGCGTACCCCGAATGACTTCGAATTCGGATGGGTTGACGTGAAGTTCCTGATTGTCCCGACTCCCGATTGGGCCGTTGGTCAAGCGCATCAGTACCAAATCGCCTACGGCGCGGAATATGAACAGCACCTACGTGCTGTTCCGGTCGTCGCGATCGATGCGGCCGGCCAACTGCTTTGCGACGGCTCGGGCATTTGGGCTGACAACCCGTAATCGCGGCGTTGAGCCGTTCTATAGCGATCGTTCGTCCTGTAGAGGACGTGTCGGAAGCGATACGCGACTCACGCGACCTCCGACGACAGGACGTCTCGATCCGGAAAGCCGATGACCAGGCAATTCCGCACCACGGCTACGATCAACCGCGATCCCGCATGGACCAGAGCCGCATCCGCAACTTCTCGATCATTGCCCACATCGACCATGGGAAGTCGACGCTTGCGGATCGGATCCTCCAGCTGACAGACACGGTCGCTGACCGTGACATGCGCGACCAGTTGCTCGACTCGATGGAGCTCGAGCGCGAGCGGGGGATCACGATCAAGGCTCAGGCAGTGCGCGTGCACTGGAAGGGGCACGAGCTCAACCTGATCGACACACCCGGCCACGTCGACTTCACCTACGAGGTCTCGCGCAGCCTGCAGGCATGTGAAGGCGCGGTGCTCGTCGTCGATGCGGCGCAGGGGATCGAGGCGCAGACGCTCGCGAACGCGTATCTCGCGATCGAGAACAACCTCGAGATCGTCCCGGTCGTCAACAAGATCGACCTGCCCTCGGCCGACCCCGACGGCGCCGCTGCCGAGGTGTGCGAGCTGCTCGGCGGCAAGCCCGAGGACGTCGTGCGCATCTCGGCGAAGACGGGGATCAACGTCGATCAGGTGCTCGACGCGATCATCGATCGCATCCCCGCGCCCGAGGGTGACCCGAGCGCGCCGGCGCGGGCGCTCGTGTTCGACTCGTCGTACGACCAGTACCGCGGCGTGATCGCGTTCGTCCGGGTCGTCGACGGTCGGCTGCCGAGCGGCGCCCAGCTCCACGCGATGGCGATGGGCACGACGTTCGACGCCGAGGAGCTCGGCTACATGTCGCCGCAGCGCGTCCCCGTGAGGGCGCTCGAGGCGGGCGAGGTCGGCTACGTCGTCACCGGGCTCAAGGACGTCTCGCGCCTGCGGGTCGGCGACACGCTGACCACCCGCAAGGAGGGTGCGGCCGCGCCGCTCCCGGGCTACAAGGACGTCAAGCCGATGGTCTTCGCAGGCCTCTTCCCGAGCGACTCCGACGACTACCCCGAGCTGCGCGACGCGCTCGAGAAGCTCAAGCTCAACGACGCGGCGCTCTTCTACGAGCCGGAGACCTCGACCGCGCTCGGCTTCGGGTTTCGCTGCGGTTTCCTCGGGCTGCTCCACATGGAGATCGTCCGCGAGCGGCTCGAGCGCGAGTTCGACCTCGACTTGCTCGTCACCGCGCCGAACGTCGCCTACAACGTCAAGCAGCGAAACGGCGACTGGCTCGAGGTGCACAACCCCTCCGACATGCCGCGCGAGATCGACGAGGTGCAGGAGCCGTATGTCAACGCGCAGGTGATCGTTCCCAAGGACTACGTCGGCGCCGTGATGGAGCTGTGCACCGAGCGGCGCGGCCGGTTCGACCACATGGAGTACCTCTCGCCCGAGCGCGTGCTGCTCGTGTATGAGCTGCCGCTCGGCGAGATCGTCCTCGACTTCTACGACCAGCTCAAGTCGCGCACGCGCGGCTACGCCAGCTTCGACTACGACCTCGCGGGCTTCCGCGACGGCAACCTCGCGCGGGTCGACGTGCTCGTCGCCGGAGAGCAGGTCGACGCACTCTCGCTCGTTATCCACCGCGATTTTGCGTACGAGCGAGGCAAGCTGCTCGTCGAGAAGCTGCGTGAGGAGATCCCGCGCCAGATGTTCGATGTCGCGATCCAGGCGGCGATCGGCTCGCGCGTGATCGCGCGCGAGACCGTGAAGGCGAAGCGCAAGGACGTGCTTGCGAAGTGCTACGGCGGCGACATCTCGCGCAAGCGCAAGCTGCTCGAGAAGCAGAAGAAGGGCAAGAAGCGGATGAAGCAGGTCGCCGGCGTCGAGGTTCCGCAGGAGGCATTTCTCGCCGTCCTCAACCTCGACAACGACAAGAAGAAGTAACCCGTGCTGGGCGTGTGTGAGCCGGTCTGGCGGCGACGGAGAAGTGCGTCGGCGCTCGCGCATCACGGCCGTCGGCCGCGCAGCTCACGGCGGGTGACAGCGGTGGGAGCGTCTCGGGTCGCGCGATGACGTGGGAGGACGTCGTTTGTGTCGGCCTCGAGCTGCCCGGCGTCGAGGTTGGGTCTGCGTACGGGACGCCTGCGCTGCGCTTCAAGAAGGAGTTCATGTGCCGCCTCCGCGAGGACGGGGAGACGCTCGCGATCCGATGTGACCTGGACGAGCGACCGTTCCTGCTCGAGGCGCACGACGAGCTCTTCGTGACCCCGCACTACGAGGCCTGGCCGATGGTGCTCGTCGCCTTGCCGCACGCCGACGCAGGGCTCGTGCGCGAGCTGGTCGAGGACGCGTGGGTGCTCAAGGCACCGAAGAAGCTCGTCGCGCAGGTGCTCGGCGATCGGGAGGCGTAGATGCGCGGGCGCGGCGTCCGACACCTCTACGTTCACCTGCCGTTCTGCGCTCACCGCTGCGGCTACTGCGACTTCGTCACGTCCGTCGGACGCGAGGCAGAGCACGCCCCGTACGCTGAGGCGCTCGTGCGGGAGCTCGAGCGTGAGGGGGGCGTTCTCGCCGATCGGGTCGAGACGGTGTTCCTCGGTGGGGGCACACCGACGTTCATGCAGCCCGATGCGCTTCGTAGCTTGCTCGAGGCGCTGCCGGCGGCCGATGAGATCACCGTCGAGGCGAACCCAGAGACCGTCACCCCCTCGCTCGCCGCGCTTCTGCGCGAGCACGGCGTCAACCGGATCTCGCTCGGCGCCCAGACGTTCCAACCGCGGCTGCTCGAAGTCTTGGGGCGCGTTGCCGGTCCCGACGACGTCCGACGCGCGGTCCATACTCTCAGAGATGCCGGATTTGACAACAACTCACTCGATCTCATCTACGGCATCCCGGGCGAGAGCCCCGCCGACCTCGAGGCGGATCTCGCCGAGGCGCTCGCGCTCGAAACGGAGCACCTGTCGCTCTACGAGCTGGAGGCGAAGCCGGGCACGCGGTTCACGCACGCGTGGGGGGAGGAGCTGCGTCTCCAGGCGGAGGCGATGGAAGACTACTTCGAGCGCGTCGTCGACGTGCTGACGGGCGCCGGCCTGCGGTGGTACGAGACCGCGAACTTCTGCCGACCCGCCGCTCAACGCGACGGGCGAGATCTCCGCGCGCAACACAACCTAGGCTACTGGCGAGGCTGCGACTACCTCGGGATCGGGGTCGGCGCGGTGTCGACCGTCGCGGGGGTGCGACGGCGCAATCTCCCTCCGCTGGGCGCGTATGTTCGCGCGCTCATGGGTGGGGAGGCAGCACCGCACGAGGTCGAGGAGCTCGACGGGGCGACGCGTGCAGTCGAGCGGGTCATGCTCGGGCTGCGGCTCGACGAGCCGCTGCCGCTTGCCGGGCTGGACGATGTCGTCGACGGCGACGCGCTCGAGCGTCTGTGCGCCCGCGGGCTCGTCGAGCGGGTGGGTGGCGACGCGATCTCCCTGACCCGGCACGGCCGGTTGCTCGGCGACGGCGTTACGGTCGAGCTGCTTCGCGACTGAGTCGGCGACACCGGCGGACGCCGGCAGGGCTCTCCCGTGGCATCGCGTGCGAACCCGTGCGAACGGGTGAGTGCGCCGCGCGCCGATACCATCGCCGTATGGAGCTGAGCCCGCGCAAGCAGCTGATCCTCCGACGCGTCGTCGAGGAGTTTGTCGCATCCGGCCAGCCGGTCGCGTCGAAGTGGATCGCCGAGCGATCGGACCTCGATGTATCGCCGTCGACTGTGCGCGGCGAGCTCGCCGAGCTCGAGCACCTCGGGCTGCTCACGCATCCGCACACCTCCGCGGGGCGCGTGCCAACCGAGACCGGCTATCGCCACTACGCCGAGGCGCTCGTCATTGCGCTCGACGGCCGGCCCCGGCCGTTCAGCGTCGACCTCTCGGCGATGCGAAACGAGCTCGAGGAGGCGCTCCGGCGGACGACGGAGGCGCTGTCCGAGGCGACGCACCTGCTCGCCGTCGTCTCGGCCCCTTCGATCGAGTCGGCGGCCGTCAGGCACGTCGAGGTTCTCCAGCTGCAGCCGCGAACGGTGATGGTCGTGGTCATCACCGCCTCCGGGGGCGTCTCGAAGCGGACGTTCGAGTTCGACCAGCCGCTTGACACAGGGCTCGTCGACTGGGCACGCGAGTACGTCAACGAGACCGCGGCCGGCCTCCGGCTCGGCGGCAGCGCACTGCGCCGGCGGCTCGAGGACCCGTCGCTCTCGCTGCGCGAGCGCAGCTTCCTCGACGCGATCCGCCCGGCCTTCGACGACTTGCTCGGGCAGGACACCCAGCTGTACGTTGGCGGTGCCGCCGGGTTGCTCGGAGACGTGCGCGCCGACGAGCTCGAGGCATGCCAGCGGCTCCTCGAGGTGCTCGAGCGCCGTCACGCAGTCCTCTCGCTCCTCACCGACGCGCTCGACCCGCGCCGCACCGTCGTGCGCGTCCGGCCGGAGGTCGACGGCGAGGAGCTTCGCGACGTGTCCTACGTCGGCTCGACCTACGGCCTCCCGACGCGCTCGCTCGGCGCGGTCGGGCTCGTCGGGCCGCTGCGGATGGACTACGAAAAGGCGATCCAGTCGGTCCGCGCCGCCGCGTTCGAGCTCTCCCGCCTCGTCGAGGAGGTCTACGACGACTGATGGCGACGGCGGCGCAGGACTACTACGAGCTCCTTGGCGTCGAGCGAGGCGCCGGCGACGACACGATCAAGCGTGCGTTTCGCAAGCTCGCGCGTGAGCTTCATCCGGACGTCAACGACGCCCCCGACGCGCAGGAGCGCTTCCGGCAGGTCGCCGAGGCGTACGAGGTCCTCTCCGACCCCGAGCGCCGCGCGACCTACGACCGCTATGGCCACGCCGGGCTGCGCGGCGGCGGCTACCGGCCGACCGAGTTCGACCTCGGGAACCTCTCCGACGTCTTCGCGGCGTTCTTCGGCGACGGGCTCTTCAGTGGCGCCCAGTCGAGCAGACGCCAAAGCCGAGGCTCGGACGCCGGAATCGGGCTCGAGATCACGCTCGCCGAGGCGCTTACCGGCGTCACGCGCGAGGTCACGGTCAGGATCGCCAAGGCCTGCGACACCTGCCACGGCACCGGTGCCGCCGAGGGCGCGGCGATCAGCGTCTGTCCCGAGTGCAGCGGCACCGGCCGGATCCAGCGCGTCGCCCAGAGCGTGTTCGGTCAGGTCGTGCGTACCGGTACGTGCCCGCGCTGCGACGGGTCTGGCCGGGCGATCGAAGCGCCGTGCGCCGCATGTGAGGGCGACGGGCTCGTCGTCGCCGAGACGTCCCACGAGGTCGAGATCCCGGCCGGGATCCACGACGGCCAGCGAATCCGTATCCGCGGCGCGGGTCACGCCGGCCCCCGCGGCGCCTCGCCAGGCGACCTCTACGTCGAGGTCGCTGTCTCGTCGCTCGAAGGCGTGCATCGCGAAGGCGACGACCTCCATACGCTCGCCGACCTGACGATGACCCAGGCTGCCGCAGGCGCGACCGTCGAGGTGACGACTCCCGAAGGGCCGCTCGAGGTCGAGGTGTCACCAGGCGTGCAACCCGGCGACGTGATCAGCCTCCGTGGACGCGGAATGCCGTCGCTCGAGCGCACGCGTCGCGGCGACCTCCACGTCCACGTCGCCGTCCGGATCCCGCGGAAGCTCACGCCCGAGCAGCGGCTGAAGGTGATCGCGCTCGAGGAGGAGCTCGGTGACGCGCCCTACGAGAGCGGCGAGAGTGACGGGCTGTTCTCGCGCCTTCGCAACGTCTTTCGATGAGTCCTGACCTGCTCCGCGTCGCCGTCGTCGTCCCGGCGGCCGACGCCGAGCTCGCCGGTGCGAGGCTGCTCGAGCTCTCCCCCGGAGGGCTCGAGCTCGAGGAGCGAGACGGCCACGTTGAGCTCGCGGTCTACGTCTCGGCTGAGGACGCCGGCCCGATCCAGGGCGTGTTCCCGGCGGCGACCGCGACGCCTGTTGCCGAGGGCTGGGAGAACGCGTGGAGGGCGTTTCACCACCCGGTGGTGGTCGGCCGGCTCTGGATCGGCCCGCCCTGGGAGTCGCCGCCCGCAGGGCTCGAGCCGGTGGTGATTGATCCCGGTCGCGCGTTTGGGACAGGAGCGCACCCGACGACGCGCCTCTGTGTCGAGCTTCTCGCCCGCCAGAAGCGCTGCTCGCTGCTCGATGTGGGGTGCGGCTCCGGCGTTCTCTCGATCGCGGCGTTCCGCCTCGGCTTCGGGCCGCTGGTCGCGATCGACAACGACCCCGTTGCGATCGACGTCACGCGGGAGAACGCAGCCGCGAACGGCGTCGCGTTGGAAGCGTTCACCCTCGACGGTACGGACGGCGCCCTGCCGCCCGCCGATCTCGCGGTTGCGAACGTGCTCCTCGAGCCGGTCACGACGATCCTCCAGCGCCTGCAGGCGGCTCGGGCGATCACCTCGGGCTATCTCGCAAGCGAACGCCCGCCGGCCCCAGGGTGGGAGCACGCCGATCGTCTCGAGCGCGACGGCTGGGCGGCCGATCTTTTCGTCCGCATCCGCTCGAGGTAGCTCCTTGTTAGTCGGTTTTCGTAGAGGCGGCTGGTGTTGTGGATGACGCCAGTTCCAGGCGGGCCACCGGACAAGGTGCGCGGTAGGCCTGAACCTGACCGGCTTCGCGTCGGTTGATCGCGATGGCCGGTGTGGAGCAGGGAAGGACGGGTGGCGGTCGCACAGGCGCCGATCGGGGAGGCCGTCGGACCGCCGGCTCTGCCGGATCGGTACGCGGACATACCGAAGGTCGCGCCGACGCACGAGCGCGATCGCTGGCCGGGCACGCGGCAGGTGGCGCAGCTGATCGCGGTCGGCAGTGCACGGTCGCCCTCGGGTGGCCGGCGCGAGCCCGCCGCAGCGCACCGGACCCCTCCGCCGAGACCCTCGGGCATGATCGGCGCATGGCCTCCCCGTATGACGAGATGGCGTCGGTGTTCGAGCAGCACGCTCGGGACAGCCCTTACAACGCTCACTATGACCGCCCCTCCGTGCTCGCACTCCTCGGCGATGTCCGCGGGCTACGCGTGCTTGACGCCGGGTGCGGCCCCGGGCTGTACGCCGAGGAGCTCGTCGCGCGTGGCGCCGAGATCGTCGCCGTCGACGGGAGCGAGGCGATGGTCGAGCTGGCCCGGCGCCGGCTCGGCTCGTCGGCCGACGTTCGGCTCGTCGACCTCAACGCCGCGCTGCCGTTCGCGGACGGCCAGTTCGACGTCGTCCTCAGCGCGCTCGTCGTCCACCATCTCGACGATCGCAGGGCCGCGCTGCGGGAGGCGTTCCGCGTGCTCGTCCCTGGCGGCCGGATGGTGCTCTCGACCCAGCACCCGACGATGGACTGGTTGCGAAAGGGTGGCTCGTACTTCGACACCCGCGCCGAGGTCGACGTCTGGGATCGCGGGTCGAGATCGTTCGAGGTGCGTTTCTGGCGCGAGCCGCTCACGGCGCTCTGCGCTGCGGTCGCCGAGGCCGGCTTCCTGATCGAGCGGCTCGTCGAGCCCCGCCCTGCCGCGTCGATGCGCGATCGCTGGCCAGACGACTGGGAGAAGCTCAACCGCGAGCCGGGCTTCCTTGCGTTGCGGCTGCTGAAGAGCTTCCAACCCGGTGAGGACGCGCCGATGGCGTGGCGGAAGGGCGTCGGGTGAGGGGTGAGGACGCAAGGAGCGCCGTTACCTGAACGTATTGGTCGTCGCGGGCGACTTAGCGGGCGCCCGTCAACTCGCCGTCGTCCGCTGACCGCGACACGTCGCCGGCGTTGACATCGCCGGGCGCCGGGCTCGCTGCAGGCGACACTGCGGCCTGCACCTCGTCGGTCGCGACGGGAGCTGCGGTGACGCGCCGGCTCCAGCCGGCGGCGAGCCCGAGGAGAAGCATCGCACCGACGGAGATCGCGCCCGCGATCGTCGGTACCGGCCCGAGCGAGAGGGCGCCGACCTGATGTGCGAAGAAGACGCATCCGAGCGCGCACAGCACAACGCCCGACGCGAACGTGAATGGCCGGAACGGGTGGCCGCGGAGCAGCGGACGAGGCTCCGGTTGGTGGTGCGGGTTCTCGGCTCTGATCGTCCGCGCGGTCATTTGCTTGCTCCCTTCTCGAGGGTGGTGATTCGCTTCTCGAGCCGACCGATGCCTCGCTCGATCGAGGCGACCCGCCAGGACGCCCGGAGGATCTCGAAGCGCAGGTCGGTTGCGAGCTGGAGTGCGCGGCGTGAGCGCGCGAGCTCGTCGAGTACCGGGTCGCGCTCGCGAAGCAGCGGCTCCTCGACCCTCATCGACTGCCAGCTGGCCTCGTCGATGCGCAGGATCGCCTCGGGAACGCGACTCGCAGTCGGCGAGGGTGTCGTCAGCCGAGCGAGCGCCGCGAGCGTTCGCGCATAGCGGGCGTCCAGCTTGGCCAGAGTGGCGCGTTCGCGGGCGAGCAGGCCGCGCCGTCCTGAGAGGTCGACCCGCATGTTGGTCAGGCGGTACTTCAGGTCGGCCGCCTGCTGGTGCTCGACTGCGGCCTGCGACACGGGCTGGAACACGTTGATCGAGCCGAACGCGCTCTCGATCCTGAGCGTCAACGGCGTCGACAGCACGTCGTCACCAGCCGCAGGAAGCGAGACCATCGACGTGCCCGGATTATCGAGCCAGGCTCGCTGTTCCCCCTTCGCGTCCAGGACCCACCCTCGCCCCGCGATCGTGGCCAGCTCGATGTTCGCGGGGATCGCAGGGTCGATGCGCACGTCGATCGTTCCCGCTGGCTTGCGGATGACGAGTGTTCGAAGTCCCGACTCGACCGCAGCGCGTGTGACCGTGACCGGCCCGGCGCCACGCCCGAGCACGAACGTGCGCGAGGTCGCGCCCGTCCCGGCGAGCGCGCCGGGGTTGTCCCGCCCGAGGTCGAGTCGCAGGTCAGTCGCCGCGGCGAGCGCAAGCGGCGTGGCAAGGGCGAGCCCGATCGGCAGGAGCAGGAAGCTCCGGCCACGCCAGGCGCCAAGCGCGACCCCAAGCCCAACCACGATCAGCGCGCTCGCTGCGGTCGCACCGTAGTTCTCGACGCCGTCGCGCGCACGGACCGCGAGCCAGGTCACAAGCCCCGCGACTGTCGCGACCGAGAGCGTCAGCAACAGCAGCGTTGGGGGCTGCGGCAAGCGGAGCGTCGGCAGGTACACGCGCGTGAACTTGTCGCTTCGCCCGGGGGCAACCGGTGGCCGGCGACCGAACACGAACAGTCCGCCGGCCCCGATGAGCAGGGCGAGAACGGCGAGCGGGAGATCCTCGTTGCGATAGGGGGGCAGGTCGTTGGCTCGTAGCCACAGCGGCGTCACCGCTCCGGCGAGGACCAGGAGGCCCGCGACGAGCGACCGGGGTGGGGCGAGCTCGCGGTCGTCGCCCTCGACACGGGTACCGACGAGGGCGGCGAGATAGAGCGGGATGCCAGGCCCGAGGAGGCCAAGCCCGACGAAGGCGACGCGTAGCCCACGGGTCGAGAGGCCGAGCCGCGGCCCGAGCGCGCCAGCGACGCCTCCGACGACGCGATCGGCGCGTGAGCGGCGAAACGACAGTTGGTGATCGGCGATGAGCTCATTCATGCCTCGATTGTCCGGCTCGCCTTCCCGGGCCGCAATCGGGAATGACCCTGAGGGTCTTGGGGTCGGAGGCCGGCTCTCGGGGATGCCCCCTATAGACCAGCTCGCCGCTCGCGGGCAGACTTGCCGGGTGGCCACCGAGTCGCTTCCGCTGACCGCAGGGCTTGCCCGACCCGAGCGCATTCTCCTCGGTGTTGCCCGTGCACTCGCCGGCCGTCTCGCGCTCGACGTTGCGGCGCTTCGCCTTTGTCTCCTCGGGGGAGCGCTCGTCGCCCCGCCGATCGCGGTCGCCTACCTCGCCGCGGCACCGTTCGTTCCCCACCTCCGCGCCAGGGGGCGGGCGCGGAGGTTCGAAGGTGTCGAGGCCCAAGGGCTTCTCGGAACGGCCGGGCTCGTCTGCGTCGAGCTCGCAGCCATCACCCTGCTACGCACCGCGGGCTGGACGATTCCCGACCCGTTGCTGCTCACCGTTCTCGCGATCCAGGTGCCGGTGACGCTCGCGTGGCGGCTCATCCTCGCGAGCGATCGCGGCGCGTGGCTTCAGGATCTGGGTCGCGGTCGCGTCCTCACGATCGCACGGGTCCGCGTGCCCGTCGCTGCCCTGAGAGTCGCTGCAGGACTTGGGCTCGTGCTGGGAGCGATCGAGCTCTTCACCCGGAGCTCGGTCGACGTGATCGGCCTGCGGAGCTCGGCCGAGATCCTCCTGCCGATCGGGCTGCTCACAGCCGGGGGTGCGGTGGTGCTGCTCCCGCCCTTGCTGCACCTCGGCGGCTCGCTTGCTGCCGAGCGGCGCGGCCGGATCCGGGCTGACGAGCGCGCAAAGCTGGCAGCCCACCTGCACGACTCCGTCCTGCAGACGCTCACGCTCATCCAGCGCCATGCGGCAGAGCCAACGGAGACGGCGGCGCTTGCCCGACGCCAGGAGCGTGAGCTGCGTGAGTGGCTCTACGGCAACGTCACCGGGGAGGACAGCGGCCGGCTCCGCGACCGGCTCGCCGGGCTCGCCGCCGAGATCGAGGATCGCTACCGCTGGCGCGTCGAGCTCGTCGTCGTCGGAGACGCCGAGGTCGACGAGCGGGTCGAACAGCTGCTCGGTGCCGTGCGTGAGGCGATGGTGAACGCGGCCCGTCACTCCGGTGCGGCGGCCTGCGACGTGTACGCCGAGTGTGGGCCCGACGCGATCTCGGTGTTCGTGCGAGACCGCGGCCGCGGGTTCGATCCGGCGTCGGTGGCGACGGATCGTCGCGGGATCGCCGAGTCGATCGTCGGCCGGATGCGGCAGGCGGCAGGCACCGCGACTGTGCGCTCATCGGCCGAGAAGGGCACCGACGTCGGGTTCGAGCTCCCCTGGCGGGCGACCCCGTGAGCCGGCCGCGCGTCGTCGTGGTCGATGACCACGCGCTCTTCCGCGCGGGCGTGATCACCGAGCTCGGCGAGGAGCTGAGCGTGGTCGCCGAGGCCGACGACATCGAGGCGGCCGTCGCCGCAATCGATGCGACGCGGCCCGACGTAGTGCTGCTCGACGTGCATCTTCCCTCGGGCTCGGGGCGCGAGGTGATCGAGCGCTCGCGCGGCCTCCCGCAGCCACCGCAGTTTCTCGCGCTCTCGGTCTCGGACTCCGCCGACACGGTGATCGAGCTGGTTCGCGCGGGCGCCCGTGGCTACGTGACGAAGTCGATCTCGGCCGCGGAGCTCGTCGACGCGGTCAGGCGGGTCGCCGAGGGCGACGCCGTGTTCTCGCCCCGACTTGCGGGGTTCGTCCTCGACGCGTTCACCGGGCCGGTCGCCGGCGTCGAGGACTCCGACCCGGACCTCGATCGGCTCACCGATCGCGAGCGCGAGGTGATGCGGTATCTCGCGCGTGGCTACGCCTACAAGGAGATCGGCTTCGAGCTCGGGATCTCGGTCAAGACGGTGGAGTCGCACGCCTCGGCGGTGCTGCGCAAGCTCCAGCTCTCGAGCCGTGGCGCGCTGACCCGGTGGGCGGCGGCGCGAAACCTCTTGTAGCCGCTGTCATTCCGTGCCTGCGAGCGTCTAAGCTCGTGAGCCCATGGCGACCTTTACGACCCGATTTCTCGGCTGCAAAGTCTCGTTTGCCGACGCGCAGGCGGTGCGCGAGCGCCTGCTCGCCGACGGCCACGTCGAGGTCGACGACGGCGGTGAGATCGCTGTCGTCAACACGTGCTGCGTCACGCACGAAGCGGTCTCGAAGACGCGCCAGGCGGCGAGTCGCGCAGCTCGCTCCGCCCGCGCCGTGTACCTGACCGGTTGCGCGACGAACCTCGACGGCGCGCTCGATGGACTTCCGAGCAACGTCGTCGTCACCCGCCGGACCGGTGAGGAGGCCGCCGAGGCGATCGCCGGCGATGTCGGCGCGATCGGCTGCATTCAGGCCGAGCACCGGCTCGAGCGGGTTCGGGCCTTCGTCAAGATCCAGGACGGGTGCTCGTTCGCGTGCAACTTCTGCGTGATCCCCCTCGTGCGCGGCGGCACGCGGAGCCGGACGGCGGCGGCGGTGCTTGCCGAGATCGAGAAGCGCGTTGGCCAGGGCCATCGCGAGATCGTGCTCACCGGCGTCAACCTCGGCTGCTTCCGAGATCGCGTGGCGGGGCTCTCGCTTCCGCGGTTGCTGCGCGAGGCGGGCTCGATCGACGGGCTCGAGCTCCTGCGCCTCTCGTCGATTGAGGTCAATCACGTCGACGCCGAGCTCGTCGCGGCGCTGCGTGAGACTCCGACCGTGGCGCCGCACCTTCACGTGCCCCTCCAGTCCGGAGACGACGCCGTTCTCGCCGCGATGGGACGCCGGTACACGTCGGGCGCCTATCTCGCGAAGGTCGCCCCGCTCGCGGGCGAGCTGAACCTCACCGCCGACGTGATCGTCGGATTTCCAACCGAGGACGAAGCCGCCTTCACGAACACGATGCGTGTTGTCGAAGCGGCGGGAATCACCCGGGTGCACGTCTTTCCGTACTCGCCCCGTCCCGGAACGAGAACCGCTGCCGCCGATACCGTTCCCGCCGGCGTGAAGCGCGACCGCAGTGCCCGCCTGCGGGCCCTGTCAGCCGAGCTGTGTGCCCGCCGCTGGAAAACCAAGCTCGGTACCCGTGAGCGGATCCTCGTCGACCGCCCTGGCCGCGGGTACGGTGCCGACTACACGCCGTGGCTCGTGGCGGGCGAGATCGGCTCGTTCGTCACCGCGACCGCGGCCGAGATTTCGGAGGAGGGTGTGCATGGCCGAGGCTGACTGTCTGTTCTGCCGCCTCGTTGCCGACGGGCCGCATGTGCACGCTCGGGAGGGGTTCGTCGCGATCAGGGACATCGCACCGAAGGCGCCGACCCACCTCCTCGTCTTGCCCGAGCGGCACGTCGACACCTTTCGCGACGTCGGGGCGTTTCCGGAGGACGAGGCTGCCTCGATGCTTCGCTTCGTCGCCGAGACCGCGAGGCTCGCCGGGCTGGAGGACTACCGGTTAATCGTCAACGTCGGGCCGGGTGCCGGACAGACCGTGTTTCACCTGCATTGGCATATCCTCGGTGGCAGCGCTAGCCTGGCCGGGTTCGAATGACACTTCTCGCCGACATCGAGCAGGATCTCAAGGAGGCGCGCCTCGCCCGCGACGACGCCCGGCGTGACGCGCTGTCGCTTCTGCTCTCCGCGCTACGCTCGGCGGAGAAGGACTTGCAGCGCTCGCTCTCCGACGACGAGTCGCTGCAGGTGCTGCAGCGAGAGCGCAAGAAGCGCGTCGAGGCGGTCGAGGCCTACGAGGCCGCCGGCCGCGACGAGCAGGCCGACCGCGAGCAGTTCGAGCTCGACGTGATCGAGGAGTTCATGCCCGATCAGCTCACCGAGGACGAGATCGACGAGATCGTCGACGACGTCATCGCCGAGGTTGGCGCAACGTCACTTCGGGATCTGGGGCGCGTGATGGCCGACGTGATGCCGCAGATCTCCGGACGTGCCGATGGCTCGGTGGTCAGCCAGATCGTGCGCGAGAAGCTCGCCTGATTGGCTCGCCGTCACGGGCGGCGTCGATTGCCACTTGGGCAGGCGCGCGTTCGCATGAGTGACGAGAGCCGGTGACGGTTGCCGGCGACGAGCCTGTAGGCACGGTCGGCGAGGCGCGGAAACCGCTCCAGCAGCCCTGCGAGCGGGCGGCCGAGTGGAAGCTCGCGGGCGAGTGGAGCCAGCGCGGCGCCACCTGTCCAGCGCTTGCCGGACGCCGAGACGACGTGAAACGCGCTCAAGCGCTGGCCGACATCGAGATCGGCGAGGAGGGTAACGCCGGTGGGGGACTGGATCGCGACCGGGTGGGCGCCGAGGCGCCGTCGAGCGGTCTCGGCGCAGGCGGCGCAGAACCCGCAGTCGCCGTCGTAGAGGATGGTGAGCGCCACACACTCACGGTAGCGTGTCGGTCTCGCCTGTCGATGGCGAGTGTCGCGGAAGCCGGGGCGCAGCCGGTGTCGGCCCGTCCGGCACCTACACTGAGATCGATGCAGGACGTGATCACCGTGCCCAACGAGGTGGCTGCCGAGCTCGCCGGCGTGACCGACGGTGTCCTCACCGTGCTCCGTGACCGGCTGGGTTGCACGATCTCGCTTCGTGGTAACCGGCTCACTCTCGACGGTACGGACGACAGTGTCGCGACCGCTCGCTCGGTCGTCGGCGAGCTCGTCGAGCTCGTCCAGTCGGGGCACGAGATCGGGCCGGACACGGTCGACGCCGTCGTCGCCGCTCTCGACCACGCGCAGGGGTTGCGTGACGCCTACGACGACGTCGTCTGGCGACACCGCGGCAAGCGCATCGCCCCGCGAACGGTGACCCAGAAGGTGTACGTCGACGCGATCCGCTCGTCGACCGTGACCTTCGGGATCGGGCCGGCCGGCACGGGAAAGACGTACCTCGCGATCGCGCTCGCGGTCGCGTCGCTCTCGGAGAAGCAGGTCGGGCGGATCATCCTTACTCGCCCCGCAGTCGAGGCCGGCGAGCGGCTCGGCTTCCTCCCCGGCGACCTCGCGGCGAAGGTCGACCCGTACATGCGCCCGCTGTTCGACGCGCTCTACGACACGATGGACGCCGACCGGCTCAACGCGTACGTCGATCGCGGCACGATCGAGATCGCGCCGCTTGCGTTCATGCGAGGCCGGACGCTGAACGACTCGTTCATCATCCTCGACGAGGCGCAGAACACGACGCCGGAACAGATGCAGATGTTCCTCACCCGCCTCGGGTTCGGCTCGAGCGCGGTGATCACCGGTGACGTCACCCAGATCGACCTGCCGCGCGAGCAGTCCTCCGGGCTGGTTCAGGTGCAGGACATCCTCGCATCGGTGGAAGGCATCTCGTTCGTCCAATTCGACAACCGCGATGTCGTACGCCACAAGCTCGTGCAGCGCATCGTCGAGGCGTACAAGCGTCACGCGGACGAAACCGGGATCGCGCGGCGCCGGTGATGGTCGAGATCGAGGTCGACAACCGCTCGGGCGTCGCGGTCGACGAGCCCGGAGCGATCGAGCTCGCGCGTCGTGTGCTCGCGGCCGAGGGGGTCGAGGACGCCGAGCTCGGGCTCGCGTTCGTCACCGCCGACGACATGCAGGGGCTCAAGCGCGCGCACCTCGGGATCGACGAGCCCACAGACGTGCTCTCGTTTCCGATCGACGGGCTCGCGCCGTTGCCGGCGGGCGAGCCACGGGCGCTCGGCGACGTCGTGCTGTGCCCGGCGGTCGTCGGCGCCGAGTGGCGCTGGCCCCTGGTCCACGGCCTGCTTCATCTTCTCGGGTTCGATCACGGCGACGAAATGGAGGCGCGCGAGCAGGCGCACCTCTCCTCCGTCGCCGGCTAGGGCCGCCTGATGATCGCTCCCCGCCGCCGGCCGCCGACGATCTTCGAGAGCTTCAACTTCGCGTTCGACGGGATCATCCACGTCCTTCGCACGCAGCGGAACATGCGGATCCACTTCCTCACGGCGATCGGCGTGCTGTTCGCGGCGCTGGCGTTCGACGTCTCGCGGCTCGAGCTGATCGCGCTCTTCATCTCGATCTCGTTCGTGCTGATCGCGGAGATGGTCAACACCGCGATCGAGGCTGCGGTGGACGTCGCCTCGACGTCGTTCGACCCAATGGCGAAGCTCGCGAAAGACATCGGCGCCGGCGCGGTGCTGATCGCGGCGATGAACGCGCTGGCCGTCGGCTACCTCGTGTTCTCCGGGCAGGTCGCGGAGCGCAGCTCGAACCTGCTCGACAAGCTGTCGAAGGCGCCTGCCGAGCTCACCGTCGTCGCGCTCGTGCTGACCGTCGTGGTCGTGATCGGGCTCAAGGCGCTCTCGGGGCGGGGGACTCCGCTGCGTGGCGGCTGGCCCTCGGGGCACGCCGCGGTCGCCTTCGGGGGGTGGATGGCGATGACACTCGTGCTCGACGACTCGACCCACCAGTTCCTCGTCTCCTCGCTCGGGTTCATCACTGCCGGGCTTGTTGCTCAGACGCGCGTCGAGGCAGGGATCCATTCGGTTCCCGAGGTTGCGGTGGGCGGGCTGCTCGGCGCGCTCGTCACGCTAGGGATCTTTCAGGTGTTCGCCGCATGACCGACGACGAGCTTCTCGCCCGCGCCGCGAAGATCGCTGGGCGCGCGTACGCGCCTTACTCGCGCTTCGACGTCGGCTGCGCCGTACTCACCCGCGACGGGCGCGTGATCGAAGGCGTCAACGTCGAGAACGCCGCCTACCCACTCGGGGTCTGTGCCGAGCGAACCGCGTTCGCGCGCGCGATGGTCGAGGGGTACCGGCCGGGCGACTTCGTCGTCGCTGCGATCACGCACTCGCCGTGCGGTGGCTGCCGGCAGTGGCTCGCCGAGATGCAGGTCGAGCGGGTCGTCTTTCGCAACGGCGGCCGCGTCGTAACGATGACGGTCGCCGAGCTCCTGCCCGAGCAATTCGAGGCCGACGAGCTTCCCGCGACACACTCTCGACACGAAGTCGACACAGACACGTGACACTTTCCGCGTTATGCTCGAAACGTGGGGTGGAGGCCGGTGGCCCAGGTATAGGGTCTCCGACGGACATGTCCGGAGCGGACGCGCCTCGAGTGACGGGCGGCCGGGGTGAGGTGGCATGAGGGCCGGGCTTGTCGCGGTCGCGGGGCGTCCGAACGTCGGCAAGTCGACGCTGGTCAACGCGCTCACGGGCGAGAAGGTCGCGATCACCTCGAACGTCCCGAACACGACACGGCGGCGTATCTTCGGGGTCGCGAGCGGGGAGGACTGGCAGCTCGTCCTCGTCGACCTGCCCGGGTTCCAGCGCCCGATCGACCCGCTCACCGAGCGGATGCAGGAGACCGTCGACGGCTCGTTCGCCGACGTCGACGTCGTGCTCTTCGTGCTCTCTGCGCGCGATCGGATCGGGGCGGGCGACACGTACATCGCGAAGCGCGTCTTCGCGCTTGGTGTTCCCGTCGTAATCGCGCTCAACAAAATCGACCGACTGAAGCACGGGCATGTTGCGTCGCAGATGAAGATCGCGGCTGCTCTCGGTGAGTTCCACGCGCTGCACCCGGTGAGCGCGCTCGTCCGGGACGGGATCGACGAGCTCCGCGGCGACCTGGTGTCGCTCCTGCCTGAGGGGGCACCGCTCTTCCCCGTCGGGCAGCGCACGGATCTCTCGCTCGAGGAGAGGATCGCCGAGGTGATCCGGGAGAAGGCGCTCCGGCTCACCCGCGAGGAGGTGCCACACGCGTGCACCGTCGTCGTCGAGGAGCTCGAGGAGCAACGCGTCCGCGCGCTCGTGCTCGTCGAAACGGAGTCGCAGAAAGGGATCCTCGTCGGAAAGAAAGGGGCGATGATCCGCGAGATCGGGACGCGCTCTCGACCGGAGGTCGAGGCGCTCCTCGGTCGCAGGGTCTTCCTCGAGCTGGTCGTGAAGGTCAGGCCGAAGTGGCGCCGCGACCCGCGCGAGCTGGAGCGGCTCGGGCTTTGAGGGTCGACGCGCCGAGCGGCGTCTCGTGGGATGTCGAGCGGGTGTGGCTCGCTCGACCTGCATGGTCTCGAAGGAAGGTCGACCTCGACTGGCCCGATCTGTCCGGCGTCGAGCCGCCGGTGCCGGATCTCGGCGAGGGGCTCGGCGCGGCCATCGCCGGAATCCTCTTGACCTTCGCGATCCTGCTGATCCTCGGTGGGATCCTCCTCGAGCTCGCGCCGCTCCTGATCGCCTTGATCGGAGCGCTCGTCGCCGTCCCGGCGCTCGTCGCCCGGATCCTGGCGGTGGGGCGCTGGGACGTGATCGCGCGCAGCGGGGAGAGCGCCGTTCGGTGGCAGGTCCGCGGATTGTTCAGGAGCCGGCGTGCGATAGGAGAGATCGCAACGGCGATCCGCGCCGGACGGGAGCCGCTGGTCGACGGCTCGCCCGGCGAGCGCCTCTCGGTCGAGGCGCCGTGAAACGCTCCCTTTCGGCCGGCTACGAGCTCGACGACGACCCCGGGCGCATCGACCGGGTCGCCGTTCACGCGTTCCTGACCACGTCGTACTGGGCCGAAGGCCGCACGCGGGAGGTCAACGATCTCCTCATCGATCGCGCCTTCCGCGTCGTCGGGCTCTTTCACGACGGCGCCCAGGTCGGATTTGCCCGCGCGGTCTCGGACGGGATCACCGTCGCGTACCTGGCCGACGTCTACGTCCTCCCCGAGCACCGCGGTCACGGCCGCGGCGTCGAGCTCGTCCGCTTCATGGTTGCGGAGGGCCCGCTTGCCGAGATACGGAAGTGGATCCTCCACACGAGCGACGCGCACAACCTGTACCGGAAGCTCGGGTTCACGGAGCCCGACGCGCGGCTGCTCGAGCGCTGGCATCCCGCGCCGTAGGCGCCGGCAGCGCTACGCCGGAACCCAGAGCGCCGGCAGCCCGGGAACGGCGTGGAAGATCCTCGAGAGCGAGCCGTCGCGGACGAGCGCGGCGGCCGCCTCGATCTCCTCCGAGAGGCGCCGGTCGACGTCGACGTGCGCTGAGACCCCTCGCACCACCGCGTGCACCTCCTCGAGCGGGGCGGAGGTTCGCAGCGGCCGGAGGAAGTCGATCCCCTGGGCCGCCGCGAGCAGCTCGATTCCGAGGATGTGTGCGACGTTCAAGATCATCGGCTCGAGCCGCGCTGCCGCGAACGTCGCCATGCTGACGTGATCCTCCTGGTTCGCGCTCGTCGGGAGCGAGTCGACGCTCGCCGGGTGCGCGTACGACTTGTTCTCACTTGCGAGCGCGGCCGCAGTGACGTGGGCGATCATGAACCCGCTGTTCAGCCCCGCGTCGGCGGTGAGAAAGGGGGGGAGTCGCGAGACGGCGCTGTCGATCAGCATCGCGATGCGCCGTTCGGCGATCGCTCCGACCTCGGCGATCGCGTTCGCCATCGCATCCGCGGCGAGCGCGACCGGCTCGGCGTGGAAATTGCCGCCTGAGACAACAGAGCTGTCGTCCGCGAAGACGAGCGGGTTGTCGGTGACGGCGTTCGCCTCGCGCAGCAGCACGAGCGCGGCGTGACGGAGCTGGTCGAGGCAGGCGCCGACCACCTGCGGTTGGCAGCGCAGGCAGTACGGATCCTGGACGCGATCGTCGCCTTCGAGGTGGCTCGAGCGGATCTCGCTGCCGGCGAGCAGGCGCCGGTAGTGCTCGGCGACGTCGATCTGGCCAGGCTGGCCGCGGACCGCGTGGATGCGGGGGTCGAAGGGCCCGTCGCTGCCACGCACCGCGTCGACAGTGAGCGCGCCGATCACGAGCGCCGACTCGAGCACCGGCTCGAAGCTGAAGAGCGCGTGAAGCGCGAGCGCGGTCGAGACCTGCGTGCCGTTGATGAGCGCGAGCCCCTCCTTCGCCTGGAGCTCGAGCGGCTCGATCGCGTGCTCGGCGAGCGCAGCGCCGGCGGGCCGCAGCTCGCCATCGACGACGACCTCGCCTTCGCCGAGCAGAGCCAGCGTGAGGTGGGAGAGCGGCGCGAGGTCGCCCGACGCACCGACCGAGCCCTGCCGTGGAACGTGCGGCACGAGCCCGGCGCCGAGCACCGCGAGCAGCGACTCGACCACCGCCGGTCGCACCCCGGAGTAGCCGCGCGCGAGACTTGCCGCCTTGAGTGCGAGCGCGAGGCGCACGACGGCGGCGGGCAGCGGCCCGCCGACACCTGCGGCATGCGAGCGCACGAGGTTCAGCTGGAGCTGCGCGAGACCGCCCGGTGCGATTCGCGTGCTCGCGAGCTTGCCGAACCCCGTGTTGATCCCGTACACGGGGTCAGACCCCGCTGCCGCACGCGCCACGACCGTCGCGCTCGCCTCGAGGTGCGCGCGGGCATCGGGCGCGAGCTCGAGCGCCGTCTCGCCGCGGTGGATCGCCTGCAGCAGCGGCAGGTCGAGCTCGCCGGGGCGCAGCTCGCTCGTCACCGCACCATCGGCAGGTTCAGCCCGTGCTCGGCCGCGCAGGCGATCGCGTCCTCGTAGCCGGCGTCGGCATGTCGCATCACCCCGGTCGCCGGGTCGTTCCAGAGCACGCGCTCGACGCGCGCCGCGGCCTCGGGGGAGCCGTCGCACACGATCACGACACCTGAGTGCTGCGAGTAGCCCATCCCGACCCCACCGCCGTGGTGGAACGAGACCCAGGTCGCCCCGCCGGCGGTGTTGAGGAGGGCGTTGAGGAGCGGCCAGTCGGAGACCGCGTCGGAGCCGTCGCGCATCCCCTCGGTCTCGCGGTTCGGCGACGCGACCGAGCCCGAGTCGAGGTGGTCGCGACCGATCACGATCGGCGCCGCGAGCTCGCCGCTCGCGACCAGCTCGTTGAACGCGAGCCCTGCGAGATGGCGCTCACCGAGCCCGAGCCAGCAGATGCGCGCCGGCAGGCCCTGGAACGCGATGCGCTCACCCGCGAGATCGAGCCATCGGTGCAGGGCAGCATCGTCGGGGAAGAGCTGCTTCAGCTTCGCGTCGGTCTTCGCGATGTCGGCTGGGTCGCCAGAGAGCGCAACCCACCGGAACGGGCCCTTGCCGCGGCAGAAGAGCGGGCGCACGTAGGCCGGGACGAACCCGGGGAAGGCGAAGGCGTCGGCGACGCCGTGGTCGAGCGCGACCTGGCGGATGTTGTTGCCGTAGTCGACGGTCGGGATTCTCTGCGCGTGGAAGTCGAGCATCGCGCGCACGTGCGTCGCGCAGCTTGCGGCGGCGGCGGCGCGAAGCTCCTCGTGGCGGGCAGGGTCGGCCTGCGCCGCGCGCCACTCCTCGACCGTCCAGCCCTGTGGGAGGTAGCCGTTGACCAGGTCGTGCGCACTCGTCTGATCGGTGACGAGGTCGGGGCGGACGCCGCGCCGCACGAGCTCGGGGAGCACGTCGGCGGCGTTGCCGAGGAGCCCGATCGAGACCGCCCTGCGCTCCGCGGTGTAGCGCCTGATCCGGGCGAGCGCGTCCTCGAGGTCGTCGGCCTGCTCGTCGAGGTAGCGCGATCGCAGCCGGAAGTCGATCCGCGACTGCTGGCACTCGACGACGAGTGAGCAGGCCCCGGCGAGCGTCGCCGCGAGCGGCTGCGCGCCGCCCATCCCGCCGAGCCCGGCGGTGAGGATCCAGCGGCCGGTGAGGTCGCCGCCGTAGTGCTGGCGCCCGGCCTCGGCGAACGTCTCGAACGTGCCCTGCACGATCCCCTGGCTGCCGATGTAGATCCACGAGCCGGCGGTCATCTGCCCGTACATCGCGAGGCCCTTGCGGTCGAGCTCATCGAAGTGCTCCCACGTTGCCCAACGGGGCACGAGGTTCGAGTTGGCGATCAACACGCGCGGCGCGTCGGGGTGGGTGCGGAAGACGCCGACGGGCTTGCCGCTTTGCACGAGCAGCGTCTCGTCGTCGCGGAGCGTGCGCAGCGCGGCGAGGATCGCGTCGAAGCACTCCCAGTTGCGCGCCGCCTTGCCGATCCCGCCGTACACGACGAGCTCGGCCGGGTTCTCGGCGACCTCGGGGTCGAGGTTGTTCTGGAGCATCCGGTAGGCGGCCTCGGTGAGCCAGCTCCGGCAGGAGAGCCCGCTCCCTCGCGGGGAGCGGACGACCCGTGTCGCTCCGGTGGTCGGAATGCCCATCCGGCGATAGCTTGCTCGAATCCGGCGTGGCGTGCGGCGAACGCGCGAGGCGCGAGCCGCGCACGGCAATATGCAGCGCGTGAAGACCGTCTGGCGCCACGCTCGCCTCGTGCTGACGACCGTCGACGGCAACTGGGACGTCGTCGACGACGGGGCGCTTTGCGCCGTCGACGGGCTCATCGCGTGGATCGGCCGTGACGCGGAGCTTCCGCGGGCGGGGGACGTCGAGGAGGTCGATCTGGGCGGGGCGCTGCTCACGCCGGGTCTGATCGACTGCCATACCCATCTCGTGTACGGCGGCGATCGCGCCTCCGAGTTCGAGCAGCGCCTCGGTGGGGCGACGTACGAGGAGATCGCGCGCGCCGGTGGCGGGATCCGGTCGACCGTCGCTGCGACCCGGGCGGCAAGCGACGACGAGCTGTTCGCAAGCGCAGCAACGCGTGCGCGGACGCTCGCGGGCGAGGGCGTGACGACGATCGAGGTCAAGTCGGGCTACGGCCTTTCGCGCGAGCACGAAGCGCGGTGCCTCCGCGTCGCCCGCCGGCTCGGCTCGGAGCTGCCGCTCGACGTGTGCGTGACGTCCCTCGGTGCGCACGCGCTTCCACCCGAGCACGCAGGCAACGCCGACGCGTACATCGACGGGGTGTGCGACTGGCTGGTCGACCAGGCAGACGAGGGAATCGTCGACGCGGTGGATGCTTTCTGCGAGACGATCGCGTTCACCCCGGCCCAGGTTCAGCGGGTGTTCGAGGCCGCGCGGTCGCTGGGGCTGCCGGTGAAGCTCCACGCCGAGCAGCTCTCCAATCAGGGCGGTGCCGTCCTCGCCGCCGGGTTCGGGGCGCTCTCATGCGACCACCTCGAGTACCTCGACCAAGCTGGAGTCGACGCGCTCGCGGCCGCCGGGACGGTGGCGACGCTGCTCCCGGGGGCCTTCTACTTCATCCGCGAACGGCAACTGCCGCCTGTTGCGGCGCTGCAGGCGGCGGGGGTACCGATCGCGATCGCGACCGACCACAACCCGGGCTCGTCGCCGGTGTTCTCGCTGCTCCTGATGCTGAACATGGCGTGCACCCTGTTTGCGCTCACCCCTGAGGAGGCGTTCGCAGGCGTGACGGTGCATGCGGCAAGGGCGCTTGGGCTTCGGGACCGCGGCCGGCTGGCGCCCGGGCTTCGCGCCGACCTCGCGATCTTCGACGTCGAGCACCCGCGCGAGCTTGCTTACCGCTTCGGTGTTAACCCCTGTCGCGGCCGCGTCCGCTCCGGGGTGCTGTCGTGAGCTTCGACCTCGCCCGAGGCGACTCGCCGGTGCTTGTCTCGATCCCGCATGCGGGAACCGAGCTTCCGGCACCGCTTCGTGACCGTCTCACGCCAGCGGCGCTCGCGCTCCCCGACACCGACTGGCACCTGGCGCGGCTCTACGCGTTTGCGACCGAGCTCGGCGCCGGACTGCTCGTTGCCCGTGAGAGCCGGTACGTTGTCGACCTCAACCGGCCGGCCGACGACGAGCCGATGTACCCGGGCGCCAACAACACGGGCGTCGTCCCAACCCGGTCGTTCGCCGGCGAGGCGCTCTACCGTGCTGGCGAGGAGCCTGACACCGACGAGCAGGCGCGGCGGATCGAGGACGTCTGGCGGCCCTACCACCACGAGCTCGCCGCTGAGGTCGCTCGCCTCCGGGAGCGCCACGGCTTCGCCGTGCTCTTCGACGCGCACAGCATCAGGAGCGAGCTGCCCTGGCTCTTTCCCGGGACGCTCCCGCACCTCAACCTCGGCACCGTCGCCGGGTCGAGCTGTGCGGCCTCGCTGCGGGCGGCGCTGGCGGACGCGCTCGCGGTCGACTCGGAGCTCAGCTCGGTGGTCGACGGCCGGTTCAGGGGCGGGCACATCACGCGCCACTACGGAAGGCCGGACGGAGGGATCCACGCAGTGCAGCTCGAGCTGAGCCTGCGCACCTACCTGAGCGAAGGGCCGCCGCCGGCCTGGGACGACGGGCAGGCAAGGAAGGCGCTCCGCGTTCTGCGGCGCTTTGTCGAGACCCTCGTCGACTGGAGGCCGGAGTGAGCGAGCTGTGGGCCGAGCGGGCCTGGGTCGGCGGGGCTTGGCAGGAGCGGGTCGCGTTCACGATTGCAGGCGACGGCACGTGGGCCGAGGTTCGGGTCGGAGTGGACCCGGCGCCGGGGGTTGCGCGGCTGGCTGGGCCGGCGGTGCCGGGGTTCGTCGACGCGCACAGCCACGCGTTCCAGCGAGCCTTCGCGGGGCTCGCCGAGCGGCGCGAGACCGGCCACGACGACTTCTGGGCGTGGCGCGACCGGATGTACCAGGTTGCGCTGCGCGTCGACCTCGATGCGATGCGCGCGATCGCCGCGCAGCTCTATGTCGAGCTATTGCGCGGCGGGTTCACCGAGGTGTGCGAGTTCCACTACGTCCACAACGAGCTCGCCGGCAGTCGCTACGGTGAGCCGGGAGCGCTCAGCTGGGCGCTCGCCGACGGCGCTGCGGCAGCCGGGATCGGGTTTACCCTGCTCCCCGTGCTGTACGAGCGCGCCGGGTTCACCGAGCCGGCGTTGCGTGACGACCAGCGGCGGTTCGCGACCGACCCGTCCTTCGTGCTTGCGGTTCGCGACGAGGCGCGGGCGCGCGGTCTGCGTGCCGGGGTTGCCGTGCACTCGTTGCGGGCCGCCTCACCCGCGTCGATCGGGGAGCTGGTTGCCGGGGCGGAGGAGGGGCCCATTCACATTCATGTCGCCGAGCAGGTCGCGGAGGTCGAGGCCTGTGTCGCGGCGACCGGCCTGCGACCGGTCGAGTGGCTGACGCGAAACGTGCCGCTCGGGCCGTCGTGGCACCTCGTTCATGCCACGCACGTGACCGGCGCGGAGGTCGAGGCGGTCGCCGCGACCGGTGCCGGTGTCGTGTTGTGCCCGACGACCGAGGCGAACCTCGGCGACGGGCTCACCGACCTCCCGGGCTGGCTGGAGCACGGCGTGCCGCTCTCGGTCGGCACCGACAGCCACGTCGGGCGCGACGCGCTTGCAGAGCTGCGGCTCGCGGAGCTGGGGCAACGGCTAGGACTGCGGGAGCGCAACGTCGCCGCCGACCCAGCGCGGGAGCCCGCGACGGCGGCGCGGCTCGTCGAGGTGGTCGAGCGAGGTGGCGCCGCTGCGGCGGGGTTCGACCGCTGGGGCTTCGAGCCCGGCGCGCGGGCTGACCTGCTCGTTCTCGACCCCCGGCACGAGGCGCTGCTCGGGGTGCCGCCGTCGCACGCGCTCGACACGCTGGTGTTCGCCGGCGGCGCGGGGTGCTGGCGCGACGTGATGGTCGCCGGTCGCTGGGTGGTTCGCGAGGGCGCGCATCCAGCCGCGACGGAGATCGCGCGGGACTTCGAGCGGGCAATGCGCGCGCTCTGGGCCTGAGCCGCGCTACCGCGGCGGCGAGTAGTGCCGTGCGAGCCAGCGCGCGATCCCGTCGAGCCCCGGGAAGAGGACGCGCTCGGTGACGTTCGCCTGGTCCAGCTTGTCGCGCACCTCGCGTTTGAGCGCCGCGGGAATGACGACACGACGCACGAGCTCGGGATGCGCCACGAGCCACTCGTCGAGGCGACCCGACGCGCTCGACATGAACGTGAACGCGGCGAACTGGTTCGTGATGCGGTCGTCGAGCGACGGTGGCTCATAGAAGACGACGAACTCCTCACCGCCGACGGTGACGAGCCCGTCGAGCGCCGCGAGCGTCGTCGCGGCGCGGTCGATCATCTCCGCGGTGAACGTGTTCGAGCCCTCCTCGTCGAGCACCGAGCGGAGCGCCGGCGGCAGGTGCGTGGCGGCTTTGACGTAGTCGACCGCCCAGACGACCCCGTCCTTCTCGAAGAGCGCGGTGTTTTCGGTGGCGAAGTGGAGCGCGACGTAGGGCGAGTGCGACCAGTCGAGGAGCCGGGTGGGAAGCCCGTGATGCTTCGCGAGCGCGAGCCAGTGCCAGGTCGAGTCGCGCTGCACCGCGTCGCGGTGGGCGTACTTGCTGAAGTTGCGCAACAGGTGTCGCTCGAGCTCGGCGTACGGGCCGCCGAGGCGCTGGAGCGACGTCGTCAGCTCGTTGGAGGCACGTCCCTCGCCGCGGAACACCTCGTCGGAGCGGAACCGGCCGAGCCCTGGGTTCCACATCTCGCCGAAGAGGAGCTCCTGGAGCTCGGCCCAGCTCCCCGCGGTGTCGAGCCGCACGGCGATCCGCTACCTGCCGCCGAAGGCGTGCGGCGCGATCTTGAGGATGACCCGCTCGGAGGTGATGGGGCTCGAGTAGTCGCTGCCGGTGTACTTGTGCGAGAGCGTGTCGATGTGGGTGCGCGCCTCGGCGCCACCGATAGTCTCGACGACCTTGCCGCGGATCTCCGCGAAGCTGTACGGGTTGTCGCGATTCCAGATCATCACGCTGACGCGGGGATCGCGCTCGACCGCCTTGAACTTGTCGCGGTGGATCTCGGTGTTGATCAGCACATGATCGTCGTCGGCGTCGACCCACATCACGTGTGTCATCGCGTCGCCGGACTTGAGATGGACCGTGAAGGCGGCGAAGTTCGCGCCGCGGGCAAGCTCGAGAACGTTCTCTGGAAGGCTCATGGGGCGAGGATACGCATGCGAGGGCGGATGATGCGGCGGCCGCGTGGGTCACCGATGCCCACTACACTCGCGTGATGATCGAGGCTGCGATTGCGACGCCGTTCGAGCTGCCGGGGAGCTTCAGGCTGCCGCGGGTGGGCTCGATCGACGCGGTGGCGCTCGAGGCCCGGGCAGCCGAGCTTGCGAAGCGGTCGATCAAGAAGGAGTCGAAGCTCTGGGCGCTCGAGCTCGCGATCCGGATGATGGACCTGACGACGCTCGAGGGAGCGGACACGCCGGGCAAGGTGCTGGCACTGTGCTCGAAGGCGATGCGGCCCGACCCCGAGGATCGCTCTGTGCCGCCGGTTGCGGCGGTGTGCGTCTACCCGAGCCATGTCGCGACGGCGGTCAGGCGGCTCGCGGGCTCGGGAGTGAAGGTCGCCTCGGTTGCGACCGCGTTCCCGTCGGGGCAGGCGCCGCTCGAGGTGAAGCTGGCCGATACCCGCGCCGCGGTTGCGGACGGCGCGCACGAGATCGACATGGTGATCGACCGCGGCGCCTTTCTCTCGGGGCGCTACGCCAAGGTCTACGACGAGATCGTCGCCGTGAAGGAGGCGTGTGGTGACGCGCACCTGAAGGTGATCCTCGAGACCGGCGAGCTCGGCACGTACGACAACGTGCGGCGAGCCTCGCTGCTCGCGATCGCCGGCGGGGCCGACTTCATCAAGACGTCGACCGGGAAGGTGAGCCCGGCGGCGACGCTGCCCGTGACCCTGTGCATGCTCGAGGTGATCCGCGACGTACACGACGAGACTGGCCGGATCATCGGGATGAAGCCGGCGGGCGGGATCCGTACCGCGAAGCAGGCGATCCAGTACCTCTGCGTCGTGCACGAGACGCTCGGTGTCGGCTGGCTGACACCAGATCTCTTCCGCTTCGGGGCGTCGAGCCTGCTGAACGACGTGCTGATGCAGATCCGCAAGCAGCGCACCGGGACCTACCGCTCTCCCGACGAGTTCACGATCGACTGATGGGTGCGCTCGACCACACCGGCGGCGCCCCCGCAGTGACGGCCTGGGAGTATGCGCCGGCGCCGGAGTCGCGCGATGTCGTCTCGTTCGCAGAGCGTTATGGCCTCTTCATTGGCGGTGAGCTGGTGGAGCCGCGGTCGGGGGAGTGGTTCACGACCGTCGCGCCCGCCAGCGAGGAGCCGCTCGCGCAGGTGGCGCAGGCGGGTGCCGCGGATGTCGATGCCGCGGTGGGCGCTGCGCGGGAGGCGTTCGCCGGTGCGTGGGCGAAGACGCGCCCGGCCGAGCGTGCGAAGTACCTGTTCCGGATCGCGCGGCTCCTGCAGGAGCGCGCGCGGGAGCTCGCGGTTGCGGAATCGCTCGACGGTGGCAAGCCGATCAAGGAGTCGCGCGACGTCGATCTCCCGCTCGCGGCTGCGCACTTCTTCTACTACGCGGGGTGGGCGGACAAGCTCGAGTACGCGTTCCCGGGGCGGATCGGCCGGCCGCACGGGGTGGCGGCGCAGATCATCCCGTGGAACTTCCCGCTGCTGATGCTGGCCTGGAAAGTGGCGCCGGCGCTCGCGTGTGGCAACACGGTCGTGCTGAAGCCGGCGGAGACGACGCCATTGACGGCGCTGCTCTTCGCCGACGTCTGCCGTCAGGCCGGACTGCCGGCGGGCGTCGTCAACATCGTCACCGGTGACGGGACGACAGGGGCCGAGCTCGTGCGCCATCCCGGGATCGACAAGGTCGCCTTCACCGGCTCGACCGAGGTCGGCAAGGCGATCCGGCGGGAGCTTGCGGGTCGCGGCGTGCCGCTGACGCTCGAGCTCGGTGGCAAGGCCGCGAACATCGTCTTCGACGACTGTGCGCTCGATCAGGCGGTCGAGGGGATCGTCAACGGGATCTGGTTCAACCAGGGGCACGTGTGCTGTGCCGGCTCGCGACTGCTGGTACAGGAGTCGATCGCAGATCAGCTGGTTGCGAAGCTGAAGCGCCGGATGGGGACGCTGCGCGTCGGCGACCCGCTCGACAAGAACACGGATCTCGGCGCAATCAACTCGGCGGCGCAGCTCGAGCGGATCAAGGAGCTCGTTGCGGCGGGGGTCGAGGAGGGGGCGGAGCTCTACCAGGCGCCATGCGTGCTGCCGGAGCGCGGGTACTGGTTCGCGCCGACCGTGTTCACCGGGGTGGCCCAGAGCTACCGGATCGCCCAGGAGGAGATCTTCGGGCCGGTGCTCAGCGTGCTCACGTTCCGGACCCCCGACGAGGCGGTCGAGAAGGCGAACAACACGATGTACGGGCTCTCGGCGGGAATCTGGACGGAGAAGGGCTCGCGGATCCTCTGGATGGTCGAGCGGATGCGAGCTGGCGTCGTGTGGGCGAACACGTTCAACCGGTTCGACCCGGCGTCGCCGTTCGGCGGCTACAAGGAGTCGGGCTTCGGTCGCGAGGGCGGCCGGCACGGGCTGGAGGCGTACCTGAGGTTCGACGGATGAGCGAGCGACTGCCAGTTGCGAAGACGTACAAGCTCTTCATCGGCGGTGCGTTTCCTCGCTCCGAGTCCGGGCGGACGCTCGAGGTGGCTGGGCACAACATCGCGCGAGCGTCGCGCAAGGACGCACGCGAGGCGGTCGTCGCGGCGCGGAAGGCGTTTCCCGGCTGGGCGGGCGCAACCGCGTACAACCGCGGGCAGGTGCTCTACCGACTCGCCGAGGTGATGGAGGCGCGGGTCGAGAACCTCGCGGCGGTGTGCTCGAGTCGTGCCGAGGTCGAGACGGCGATCGATCGTGTCGTGTGGTACGCGGGGTGGGCGGACAAGCTCGCGCAGGTGCTCGGCTCCGCGAACCCGGTGGCGGGCCCCTACTTCAACTTCTCGATCCCGGAGCCGACGGGCGTCGTGGTCGTTCTCGCCCCTGCTGAGCCTGCGCTCGACGGGCTCGTCGCGCGCGTCGTGCCGGCGCTTGTCGGTGGCAACGCCGTTGTTGCGCTGGCGGCGGACGCGCACCCGCTCGCGGCGATCGAGCTTGCGGAATGTGTCGCGACCTCGGACGTCCCGGGCGGTGTCGTCAACATCCTCACCGGCGAGCAAGCGGAGATCGCGCCGGGGCTTGCCGCCCACATGGACGTGAACGCGATCGACGTCACCGGCGCTGGCGAGGACGGCGTCGAGCTCGAGCGCGCCGCCGCCGACAACGTCAAACGGGTCGTCCGACGCCGCGAGGATCGCAGCCCGTGGGAGATCGCGGCGTTCATGGAGCTGAAGACCGTGTGGCATCCGATCGGCTGCTAGCACGCGGATTGTCCACAGCCTCCGGCGGCGCGGCCATGTCCGGTACCAACGCCTGCACAACCGCTGAGCCCGACCCGATTCCCGCAACGGCCAAGGACCCGTTGGGGCACCCCGGCCCACCACCCACCTTCAATCCTAACGCGAAAGGTGTGTCGTGTCTGTGTCGGTTTCTCCACACCCCGTCGGGTCGTGGTCGGCGCCCGGGTGTCGCGTTGCTCCCCCAGGCCGCTCAGGCGGGCCCCGGCGCAAGCGAGGGAAAGTGGTCGCCGAGAAATCGCGTGGCGGCGTCGAGGCGGGTCTGTTCGTCACCTTCGACGAGGAGCCACGGCGCGTCGCTCGTGCGAGCGTGGTCGAGGTAGCGCGCGTGCATCCCTTCGCGCACGGCCTCGAACTCGCGGATCCCGTCGTGAGCGAACGGCACGTCGAGACCGCACACGAGGTACCCGTCGTACCGTCGGGCGACGAGGTCGGGGAAGGCCGTGGCGGGGGCACCGAGGTACGCCTCGTGGAAGATCGCAGTGGTGAAGGCGTCGGTGTCGCAGAACAGAACACCGCGCGCGTAGGGGGCGAGGAAGTCCTCGTACCAGCATTGAAGGCGCGCGATGTGCGTCAGCTCATCGCTCGTCCACGGGGCCGCCGGGTCGCGGCCGATCTCGGTGTACGGCCGTCCGTACTCCGGGTTCCACAGCGTGCCGAACCGCTGTGCAAGCGCGGTTGCGAGCGTGGTCTTCCCGGTCGACTCGGCTCCGAGCAGGCATACGCGCAGCGGCTCGCCGTGCATGAAGCCAGCCTACGCCATCGCATCGGCCGAGTAGCATCACAGCGATGACGACGCGAAGGCTGAGCCAGGCGATCGCAGAGGGTGCTGGCATCTCGCTCCTGCTCGAGGTCGGGAGTCGCAGCCCGCAGGATGCGGCTGCGCTCGGAGCCGAAGGGCTGGTCGTTCGAAGCGGCATCGCCGTCGCGGGTGAGACAGAGCTTCCGGTGCTCGCCTACGCGTCCGGGCCAGACGAGGCCGCCGCTGCCGGCGCCGACGCGGTGGTCGTCGCCGCCTCGACAGAGGACGACGACCTGCTCGCCGCAGCCGAGCGCGCGGCGGAGCTGGGGATCGAGCTCGTCGTTCGGGCAGATGACGAAGACGACGTCGCCCGCGTGCTCGAGAGCCTCGATCCGGAGATCTTCCTCCTCGCCGCAGCCGAGCCCGACGGTGACGAGGGTCACCTGGCGCAGCTGCTCGACCTGCTGCCCGACGTCCCGGCCGGGAAGCTTGCGATCGCAGAGCTGGTCGAGGCGACGCGCGAGGAGATCGAGGAGCTCGAACGGGCAGGTATCGACGCAGTCGTGGTCGCCGGCGATCTCGCGGAGCTCTCGGGCGACTCCGTTCCCGACGTCTAGCCAAGGTGTCTGCAAGCACGGGTGGGCGTCAGGCCGCCTCCAGGCGTATTGCACTTCGACCCTGGACGTTTCGTCCGGCCTCTCTCGTCTTCGTCGGCACGATGGTGGTTGCGCTTGCGCTCCGCGTTGTCGGAACAGGCTACGGTCTCCCGTACCCACTCCTCAACCCCGATGAGGGGAATCTCGTTCCCCGGGCCTGGGCGCTCGTCCACGGCGGTGGCCTCGACCCGGGTTGGTACGACTACCCGAGCCTGCTCTTTCTCGTGCTGGCGCCCAGCCAGCTGTTCGCTGACGACCCGTCGTACGGGGCCGCCCGGGGGGCGGCCGTCATCATCGCGCTAGGGGGTGTCGCCGCGACCTGGTGGTTGGGGCGCGCCGCGTACGGTCGAACCGCAGCGGCGGTCGGGGCCGCGACGGTCGCCGTTGCAACGACGCACGTCGCGTACTCGAGGATGGCGGTGACGGACGTGCTCCTCACGTTGCTCGTGACCGTCACGCTCGCGTTGCTGATCGCGAGGAGACTCGAATGGGCGGGTATTGCCGCCGGGCTAGCCGTCTCGGCCAAGTACCCGGGCATCGCGCTCGTCGTGCCCCTCGCCGTCGCGGGTTGGGGGCACTGGCGAGCGATCGCGCGAAGCCTGGCACTCGCGCTCGGCGCCTTCTTCGTCACCTCGACGTTCGTCGTCGTCCATGCCGGCCGCGCCTGGGCGGATATCCACCGAGTCCAGGAGCTCGCGCGGCTGGGCTGGCTCGGCTTCGAAGACGACCCCGGGCTCACGCTCGCGTTCGTCGACCGGCTCTGGGGCGCGCTCGGCCCGGTCCTCATCGTGATGCTGGTTGCGGCTCTCCTCGCCGTCCGGCGGCTGACGCTCGCCGACCGGGTGCTCCTCTCCTTCCTCGCTGCCTACTGGTTGCAGCTCGTGCCGGTTCACGCCCCGTTCGATCGATACGTGCTTCCGCTCGTGCCCGTGCTCGGGGTGCTCGCCGGCAGTGTCCGCCGCCTCGCGCCGATCGCCGCGATCGCGCTGCTCGTGCCCCTGGCGTGGTCGATCGGCGATGCGCGGTCGCTGCGTGGGAAGGACACGCGGCTCGTCGCCGATTCCTGGATCGCCGCGAACGTCCCCGCCTCCGAGCTCGTCGCCGCCGACCCGTCGACGCTGCCGCTCGCGGGCCGCCGCGTGCTCCGCCTCGAGCTCCCCGGTCCCGGCCGGCCGTTCGACCCGAACCGCGACGTGCAGCGCCTCCGTCGCGCAGGCGTCAGGTGGGTGCTCGTCAGCGGCGCCGTCACCGATCGCGTCGTCGCCCACCCGGACCTCTACGCGCGTGAGGCCCGCTTCTACGCCGAGCTCGATCAACCCGGGCACACTGCCTTTGCGACGGACGCGACCGAACCCGGCCAGACAGGGCCCTGGGTCAGGGTCTACCGGCTGCGGTAGACGCGTCGTATCCTCCCGACGTGTCCCCTTCGCCCACCGGCCGGGCGCACGCGCGCCTCGCGCTGTCGCTCGCGGTCGTGATCTCGGGCGCCGTGCTCCTCGGACTCGAGATTGCCGCAAGCCGCGTGCTCGCACCGACGTTCGGGAGCTCGCTGTTCGTCTGGGGATCGCTGATCGGCGTCGTGCTCGCAGGGCTCGCGATCGGTTACGCACTCGCCGGCGCCCTCGCCGACCGGCGGCCCACCCTCGGGCTCCTCATCGGTACGCTCGCCGCCGGGGCCACGCTCGTGCTTCTCATCCCCGTCGTCGACCGCCCGGTCATCGATCTCGTGACCAGATGGAACGCAGGCCCCCGCTTGAACCCGCTTCTCGCGACGATCATGCTCTTCGCGCTCCCGAGCGTCGTCCTCGCCGGTGTCACGCCCGTTGCCGTGCGCCTCAGCGCCGACTCGGTCGAGCACCTCGGCCGAACCGCAGGCCGGCTCTTCTCGCTCTCCACCATCGGCAGCATCGGCGGCACGTTCGCGACCGCGTTCTGGCTCGTCCCCGAGCTCGGCACCGACCAGGTCATCGTCGTCGGCGCCGTCTGCCTGCTCGTCGCGGCCGCTGTCCTCGCCGTCTCCGCGCGAGCCGCCATCCTCGCCACCACGCTCGTCGTCGCAGCCGTTGCGTGCGCGTTCTCGATCGGATCGCTGTCGCCGACAGTCGGCACCCGGCTCGACGCGTCCCAACTCGAGAACTGGTCGCCCATCTACCGCGAACGGACAAGCCGCACACGACAACGACTCGCCGCTGCCGACGTCTCCGGGATCGCCGTGGGCTTCACGCTGCGCGAGGCACGCGACACGCGCTACCACCGCATGGTCGTCGTCGACGACGAAGACTCGCGATTCCTGCGGTTCGACAACTCGTTCCAGAGCGGCATGTACCTCGCCGACCCCTTCCGGACGCGGTTCGCCTACACCGACCACCTCCACGTCGCCCTCGCCTACGCACCACGAGCCCAACGCGTCCTCGTGATCGGGCTAGGTGGCGGCGCCGTCCCCAAGCGGCTCTGGCGAGACTTCCCCGGCCTCACGGTCGACGTCGTCGAGCTCGATCCCGACGTCGTCACCGCCGCGCGCCGCTGGTTCGAGCTCCCGCCAGACGACGAACGGCTCCACGTGACTGTCTCGGACGGCAGGCGGTTCCTCGAGGAGACCGACGAACGCTGGGACGTGATCATGCTCGACGCCTTCTACGCCGACGGGGTGCCGTTCCACCTCACCACCCTCGAGTTCATCGAGCTCCTCCGCGAACGCCTCCACCCCGGCGGCGTCGTCGCGACGAACGTCATCGGCGCGATCGCAGGCAACGAGTCGCGCCTCACCCGCGCGATCGTCAAGACCTACCGCAGCGTCTTCCCGACCGTCGAGCTTCACCCGGTCTACGACAGCGAGCTCGACACCGACCGGACGCTCACCCGCAACATCATCGTCGTCGCAACCGAGCGAGCCGCGCCCACCGAGGCAAGGCTCGCGAACGAGTGGGATGCCGTCCGGGCCGCCCGCGCGCCGTCCGCACCGCCCCTTGCAAAGGCGATCCGCGATCGGGTCGCGGACGACGTCCCCACCGCCGACGTGCCGATCCTCACCGACGGGTATGCACCAACCGACGCGCTCCTGGTGGGCTAGCTGAGTTGTTCCACGATCTCGCGGCCGGCTGCGTGCGCTTCACGCGGGGAACAACGCAGCCAGACCGACCCTCTATCGGAAGAACGTCGTCGCGACGTCGATAAGCCCCGGCGGCACCGAGCGCACCTCCGCGCACGCCTCCACGAGCGGGACGCCAACCAGCTCGTTCCCTCGAAGCGCCACCAGCTCGCCGAAGCGCCCCGCGACCGCAAGCTCCGCCGCGGCCACGCCGAACCGTGTCGCCAACACCCGGTCGAACGCCGTCGGCGTCCCACCGCGCTGCAGGTGCCCTAGCACCGTGACGCGCGTCTCGAAACCGGTGCGCTCCTCGAGGATCGGCGCCAGCCGGTACGCGATCCCACCGAGCCGCTCGAACCCGAACGCGTCGAGAGGCCGCTCGATCCCGTCGACCTCGGGGAGCTCGACTCCCTCCGCGACGACGACGATCGAGTACGTGTGCCCGCGCCGATGCCGTGCCTTGAGGATCCCGGTCACCTCGTCGATCGTCGTCGGCCGCTCCGGGATGAGAAGCGCGTCGGCGCCACCCGCGATCGCAGCATAGGTCGCGATCCAGCCACGAGTCCGGCCCATCACCTCGACGACCATCACCCGGTTGTGCGCCTCGGCCGTCGTCGCCAGCCGGTCGATCGCCTCCGTGGCGACGGTCACCGCCGTGTCGAACCCGAACGTCATCTCCGTCCCGGCAATGTCGTTGTCGATCGTCTTCGGCACACCGATCACCGGGAGACCTTCCTCGTGGAGGCGTTGCGCCGAGCGGAGCGTCCCGTCGCCGCCGATCACGACTAGCCCGTCGATCCCGTTCTGCTCGATCGTCCTGCGACAGCTCTCGTAGCCGTCGCCGTGGACGTACGGGTCCTTGCGCGAGGTCCCGAGGATCGTGCCGCCGCGCTGGAGGATCCCGCGCACCGCATCGCGGTCGAGCGGGTGAGTGTCGCCGGCCATCAGCCCGTCCCAGCCGTTGCGGATCCCGACGACCTCGACTCCGTGGCGCCCGGTCGCGCGAGTCACCACCGCCCGGATCACTGCGTTCAACCCCGGGCAGTCACCGCCCGCAGTCAGAACCCCGAGAACTTCCACGCTTCGAGCATAGAGCTTCTCCCCCGACGACCCGCCGCTCATTGCGCGAGGTGCTCGTCAGTACAGGAACATCGGCTTGCCGGTCACGTGGCGGACCTTCGGCTGGTAGGCGTCGGTGTCGTAGAGCTCGTCGATGTCGACGCGCTTGACGCCCTCCCGGGTCGCCGAGATCGGCACTGTCGTGTACGAGCCGTTGCGGAGCGCAACCATGCGTCCCGACGCTCGCTCGAGCGCAAGATCGGCGGCCATCACCGCGTAGTTGGTCGCGACCATCAGATCGAGCGCGTCGGGCGACCCGGAGCGCATCAGGTACGCGACCTGCTGGTAGATGATGTCCTCGCCGGTCGCCTCCTTCAGGAGCTCGCCGAGCCGCAACCCGATCCCCCCGAGCTTCCGGTGCCCGTACGCGTCCTCCTCGCCGGAGAGCACCATGTCGCCGCCCTCGAGCGTCGCGCCCTCCGAGACCGTGACGATCGCGTAGTTCGACGGGTTTCCCTTCTTGTCGGCGGCCAGCAGCTGCGCGAGCCGTGGCACGTTGCAGGGCACCTCGGAGATCACCGCCCGGTCGACGCTCGCGAGGTAGGCGGTGATCAGCGACGTCTCGCCGCTGTAGCGACCGAAGAGCTCCACCACGCAGAGCCGCTCGTGGGAGCCGGCGCTCGTGCGCAGGTTGTGGATGAAGTGCACGCCGCGCGAGACCGCCGTCGAGAACCCGATGCAGTAGTCCGTCCCGTGAACGTCGTTGTCCATCGTCTTCGGGATCGCGATCACCGGGACGCCCTCCTCGTGCATCCGGAGTGCATACGACAGCGTGTCGTCACCGCCAATCGGGATCAACACGTCGATCCCGAGCTCCTCGACCACCTTGAGCGCGTGGTCGGTGAAGTCGAACGGACCCTCCCCGACCGCCCGGTCGGCGAGGTGAGGCGGTACGTCCTGCGGCCGCACCCGGCCCGGATTGGTGCGCGAGGTGTGGAGGAACGTCCCGCCGCTTCGATCGATCGTCCTCACGGCACCCTGGTCGAGCGGCACGAACCAGCGGGCGGCCGAGTCGCCGTTCCCGAGTTCGTGGCGCAGGAGCGGCGCCCACCCGTTCCTGATCCCGACGACCTCGTGGCCCTCGTGGGCGACCCGGTTCACGACCGCCTTGATGCAGGGGTTCAGCCCCGGCACGTCGCCACCACCCGTCAAGATCCCGATCCGCACGCTGCGCCTCTCCTCGCGTCAGATTTGTTCGAGCATCCTACTTAAGTGACCGATGCCTGTGGGGCGGGTGTGGTTGGCCGAGCGTGCATCGCTCAAGCCCATGGCCGGTTCATGGGGAGACGCCTTGAGAAAGCGATTGTCGATACAACCGAGGTCGACCAGTGGACTCGTTCTTCGGGGGAGCGCTCTGGGGTTGAGCGATGCAGGCTTGGCTCCGATGCGGGCTTTCTTCGCGGGCATCGGTCACATGCCGAAGGTGGGGCTCGAACCCACACGTCCTTGCGGGACACTCGATTTTGAGTCGAGCGCGTCTGCCAGTTCCGCCACTTCGGCCTCGTGTGATGGTACGTCGTTACGAGTGGGTGTGTTGCGTCGTGTCCCGCGTGGGTGTGTGTTGCCGTTGGGGCCGGAGGCCGGCTTTGCCGGCCGGGAGGCGTTGGGCGGGGTGGGAGGTCGTTTCCGTGAGGGAGGTGGGGCTCGTGGGGAGGAACCGTAGGTTCTTCCCCACGACGTCGGGGGTGGGGCTCGTGGGGAGGAACCGTAGGTTCTTCCGAACGACGTATTTGTCCTAGACTCTGCGCACGCAAGGGAGGGGCCCTGGGCTGACCACGGCTCCGTCGGTCAACAAGAGGAGGAGAGCTTGACGCTCAAGAGGAAAGGTGCGATCGCTGCCGGTTCGCTCGTCGCCGCGTTGGCGTTCGCCGCTGCGGGCTGCGGGGGCGACGACGGCGGGAGCGCGCCCGAGGCGTTGCCGTCTTCGTCCTGCACGGAGATCGAGTACGAAGGCGACGGCAACCCGGACTACATCCTGGCGTCCGACTTCCCGCTGCAGGGGTCGTCGCGCACACAGACCGAGCAGATCGTCGCTGCGATCCGGCTCGAGCTCCAGAACCGCGAGTGGAAGGCCGGCGACTACAAGATCGGCTTCCAGTCGTGTGACGACTCGACCGCGCAGGCGGGCAAGTGGGACTCGGGCAAGTGCTCGGAGAACGCTAACGCCTACGCCGCGAACGACAAGGTCATCGGTGTCATCGGCACGTTCAACTCGGGGTGCGCGGGGATCGAGATCCCGGTGCTCAACGAGGCGCCGGACGGTGGCATCGCGATGATCTCGCCGGCGAACACCTACCCGTGCCTGACGGTCAACCTGCCGGGCGGCTGTGACTCGACCGAGCCGGACAAGTACTACCCGTCGGGGGCGCGCAACTACGCGCGCGTCGTGCCCGCGGACGACTTCCAGGGCGCGGCCGTGGCCGAGTTCGCCCAGGGCAAGGGAGTCAAGAAGGTCTACGTGCTGAACGACAAGGAGGCCTACGGCCTCGGCGTCGCCACGACCTTCCGCAAGGCTGCCGAGAGCCTCGGCATCGAGATCGCCGGGTTCGAGGCGTGGGATCCGAAGGCATCGAGCTACGAGGCGCTCTTCGGCAAGGTCAAGGACAGCGGGGCGGACGCCGTGTTCCTCGGTGGTCTCATCGACGAGAACGGCGCCCAGCTGATCAAGGACAAGGTGGCCGTGCTCGGCCCGAACGACGGCGACGTCAAGCTGCTCGCCCCGGACGGGTTCACCACTCAGTCCACGATCGACGAGTCGGGCGGTGCCGCGAAGGGCATGTACATGTCCGTCGCGGGTGTGCCGATCGACGAGTTCCAGGGGCCGGCGAAGGAGTTCATCGACGCCCTCAAGGCCGGTCCGCTCGCAGGCAAGGACATCGACCCGTACGCAATCTACGGCGCGCAGGCCGTCCAGGTCATGCTCGACGCGATCGCAGACTCGGACGGGTCGCGTAGTGACGTGATCGCGAAGGTGTTCGATACCCAGGTCACCGACGGCCTTCTCGGCACGTTCGGGATCAACGACAACGGTGACCCGGAGAACGCGTCCGGCGCGGTCGTCGGCTTCACGATCTACGTGGCGAGCGACAAGCTCGACACGGAGGCCGTCATCTCGCCGAAGGCGGAGACGGTCGCGGCTGCCGGCGGCGCGTAGGCGTCGCCTCGTCGGCTGGTGGAGGGAGAGCCTTCCGGGGCTTTCCCTCCACCAGCGAATTCGTTTAGAGTCGCCCCCCAATGGGTACGACCGCCGGGGTCCTCATGCATCTGCGCCGACGCGTCTCGGACGTTCTCGGCCTCGCGATCCTCGCGGCGCTCGTGGTCTTCCTGCTGGCCAAGCTGGTCGACGATCCGGCCCGGTTCTTCAACATCACCGCGATCGGGGTCACAAACGGCGCCGTCTACGGGCTCGTTGCGCTGGGCTACACGCTCGTCTACGGGATTCTCCAGCTCATCAACTTCGCCCACGGCGACGTGTTCGCCCTCTCCGGACTGGTGGCGAGCACGGTGATCGTCTCGGTGCTCGGCATGGACGAGAGCACGGGCGTTGCGATGATCATCCTCGGGCTCGTCGTCACGCTCGCGATCACCGCGCCGGTCTTCGCACTGATCAACGGCGCGATCGAGCGTGTGGCCTACAAGCCCCTGCGACGTGCGCCGCGACTCTCGCCGCTCATCACCGCGGTGGGGATGTCGTTCATCGTCCAGAACATCTCGCTCGCCGTCTACGGCGTCGACTTCGAGTCGGTTCCAGGCTTCGTGCCGCGCACCGACGCGTTCTCGATCGGCGAGTTCGCGATCCAGTGGAACAAGCTCGCGGTGATGGCGATCGTCGTGCCGACGCTGATCGCGCTCACCTGGTTCGTCACCTCGACCAGGCAGGGGAAGGCGATGCGCGCCGTCGCCCAGGACACGGAGGCCTCGGCGATGATGGGGATCGACGTCAACCGGACGATCTCCGTGACGTTCTTCCTCGCGGGCTCGCTCGCCGCCGCCGCGGGCCTCGTGTACCTGCTGCAGTTCAACATGCGCTACGACACCGGGTTCGAGCTCGGGCTGATCGCGTTCACCGCTGCGGTGCTCGGCGGGATCGGCAACCTCTCGGGCGCAGTCGTCGGCGCGCTCGTGATCGGGCTGATCCAGGCCTACAACGAGGGTCTCGACGGGACGCCCGGAAGCGACTGGACTCGCTCGATCGTCTTCGGAATCCTGATCGCCGTTCTCGTGTTCCGCCCCGAGGGAATCCTCGGCGAGAGAACCCCGGAGGGAGCATGACCGACTTGCTCACCGGTCTGAGGACGCGCCGCGACTGGCAGGCCGGCGTCGCCGTGCTTGCCCTCGGGCTCGTATACCCGCTGATCGTCGGCACGCTGAAGAGCCTCCCGCTGATCGGGGACTACCTGCCGGCGACCGCGTCAGTGGTGGTGATGCTCGTCGTCACGACGATGGCGCTCGGGCTGAACGTCGTCGTTGGGTACGCCGGCCTGCTCGACCTCGGCTACGTCGCCTTCTACGCAGCGGGCGCCTACGTCGCCGGCTGGTTCGCCAGCCAGCAGTTCGACCAGGTCAAGTTCCACCTCGGGAGCGTCGTCTCGAACAACACTGTCGGGATCCATGTCTCGATCTGGCTCGTCCTCATCCTCGCCGGCGTCTTCACGGTTCTCGTGGGCATCGTCATCGGCCTGCCGACACTGCGGCTCCGGGGCGACTACCTCGCGATCGTCACGCTCGGGTTCGGCGAGATCGTCCCGCAGTTCGTGCGCAATGGCGACTCGATCGGTAAGTTCGACCTCACTCACGGCACGTTCGGGATCAGCCCGATCGACTCGCTCGGGTTCGGCTCGTACGCGTTCCGGACGGCCGACCACGGGGAGCGCCTCTACTACTGGACGGCGATCGGCCTGCTCCTGCTCACGATCTTCTGTTGTGTCCGGATCCGTGACTCGCGGCTCGGGCGCGCGTGGGTCGCGATCCGCGAAGACGAGACGGCCGCGGCCGCGATGGGCGTGCCCCTGATGCGCACCAAGACCTGGGCCTACGCGATTGGTGCGTGCTTCGGCGGGGTCGCGGGCGCGTTTTACGCGAGCTTCAAGGCGGGCGCGTTCCCGGCGGACTTCTACTTCAACTTCTCGATCTTCCTGCTCTGCATGGTGATCCTGGGTGGGATGGGCTCGATCTGGGGGGTGCTCGTCGGCGGTCTCGTGCTCGGCTACCTGAACATCCACGGCTTGGCCACGATCGGCTCCAAGGTCCAGAGCGCCGGCCTCGACTTCGACCCGACCAAGTATCAGTTCGGGATCTACGGCGTGATCATCGTGCTCATGATGCTGTTCCGCCCGACCGGCCTGATCCCCGAGCGCCGCCACAAGATCGAGGTCGCCGAGGGCATTCACGATACGCCCTTCTACGACGTCCAGCACGAGGGCACCCTCACCGACCGCGACCCGAGCGACGACTGATGGCCGACGACCTCCTCGTCGCGACCCAGGTTCGGAAGGAGTTCGGTGGGCTCGTCGCCACGGACAACGTCGACTTCACGATTCCGCGCGGCGGGATCATCGCGCTGATCGGCCCGAACGGCGCCGGCAAGACGACGTTCTTCAACCAGCTCACGGGCGTGTATGTCCCGACCTCTGGCTCGATCGTCTTCGACGGCACCGAGGTCGTCGGCAAGCCGCCTCACGCAATCGTCGAGCTCGGGGTCGGGCGCACGTTCCAGAACATCCGGCTGTTCGCGCAGATGACCGCGGTCGAGAACGTCCTGGTTGGGATGCACTGCCGGCTCCGCGGCGGGATCTTTGGCGCTGTCCTGGGAACGCGTCGCTCGAAGGCCGAGGAGCGCGCCGCCCATGAGCGGGCGCGAGAGCTGCTCGTGTATTGCGGGTTGCCGCGCCGGCACGAGGAGTACGCGGGCACCCTCTCGTACGGTGACCAGCGTCGCCTCGAGGCGGCCCGCGCGCTCGCGACCGACCCCAAGCTCCTCCTGCTCGACGAGCCCACCGCCGGGATGAACCCGCAGGAGACCGCCGACTTCACCGCGTTCGTCCGGCGAGCCCGCGACGAGAAGGGCGTCACCGTGCTCCTGATCGAGCACGACATGAAGGTCGTGATGGGCGTCTCGGAGCGGATCACCGTGCTCGAGTACGGTGCGAAGATCGCCGAGGGAACCCCCGCCGAGATCCAGGCGAACGAGCGCGTGATCGAGGCATATCTCGGAAAGGCGGCGACAGTATGAGTCGTGGCGTCGGGCGCCGGAGGCGACCGCTTCAGGGGTTTTCGCGCTGTTCGGTTCGCTTCTGCGAATCGGACAGCTGCGGGCAAGCACAGGCGGCGACAGCATGAGCACGGGCGACGTCCTCGAGCTCGATGGCCTGCATGTGTACTACGGCGCGATCCATGCGCTCAAGGGTGTCTCGTTGCGGGTCGGAGCGGGCGAGATCGTCACGTTGATCGGGGCGAACGGGGCAGGGAAGTCGACGACGCTGCGCGCGATCAACGGGCTCAACCGCCCTCGCCAGGGAACGATCCGGTTCCAGGGCGACGACATCACGAGCGCGTCGCCGCACTCGATCGTCAAGAACGGGATCGCGCAGAGCCCTGAGGGGCGCCGGCTGTTCCCGCGGATGACGGTGATCGAGAACCTCGAGATGGGTGCGTTCCAGCGCACCGACCGGGAGAACTTCGCCGCCGACATGGACCGCGTCTTCGAGCTGTTCCCGCGGCTCCACGAGCGGCGCACCCAGAAGGCCGGGACGATGTCGGGCGGCGAGCAGCAGATGTGCGCGATCGGTCGGGCGCTGATGGCGCGGCCGAAGCTGCTGCTCCTCGACGAGCCGTCGATGGGTCTCGCCCCGATCTTCGTCGAGAAGATCTTCGACATCGTCAGGGAGATCAACGCGCAGGGCACGCCGGTGCTCCTCGTCGAGCAGAACGCGCTGATGGCGCTCGACGTCGCTCATCGCGCCTACGTGATGGAGACCGGCCAGATCACGCTCGAGGGGCCCGCGAGCGAGCTCAAGACGAACGAGCGCGTTCAGAAAGCGTATCTCGGGCTCGACTGATCAGCCGGGCACGAGCGGGACGTAGGGCGGCGCGTCGAGCACGCCGACCCGACCGCCACCCGCGACGCCGATCGCCATCTCGATCGCGGTCGCGAGGTTGTGGCTCGGCACGAACCCGAGCGCGCGTGCGACGGCCGCGTCGCGACAGCCCGCGACGATCACTCGTCCAGCGTGCGCGATCGCCGGCGCGCACGAGGCCCAATCCTGAAACGGAAGCCGTGGATGCGGCGCCTTGCCGGCGCGGTAGGCGGCGATCGCCTTGCGGTCGCGGGCGGCTAGCGCCTCGGCGTGGGCAAGCCGGCCTGTCTGCTGACCATCCCGGAGCGCACCCAGCACCGCTCGATAGGGCGCCTGCGGCCCGTGTCCGATCGTGCGGGATAACGGATGGACGAGCACGACCGTCCCTCCCGGGACGAGCGGCGGCCGGTCGCGCCACAGGCGCATCGCGAGCCCGAGCCCGATCGCGGCCGCGGTGATCGGGTTGGGGGCCTCGCGCGGATGGTGCGCGTCGAACCAGGGGATCGGGACGACGAGCGTCTCCAGCTGCTCTCGCACTTCGACCGCCCGGAGCGCCGTCCCGCGAACCAGCGCCTCCGCATGGGCGACCGCTGGCGGCCCGGCGAATGCGGCGATCGCGCCGAGCTCCCGGCGAGGAGCCTCGAGGACGCGCCGGCGCGACGCCTCCGGGAGCGCGTTCAACACTCGGCGCCCGACCGGACCGGCAAATGGTCGCGCCACCCGCGGCGGGTCGAGCAGCAGCGAGACCGCGATCAGCGGCGTCCGGGCAGCAATCGCCTCCTCGACCGCCCCGACAAGCGCCCAGCCCGGCGCCGAGCGCGGCTCGAGCAGCGACTCGGCCTCGAGTGAGCGCGCGACCGCAGGCCCGCAAGCGCCGGCCAGCACCGCAGGCCCGCCGTGCAGCACCGACTCGGCGGCGCTGAGCGTGATCACGAGGTCGCTCTGTACGAGTGCCGGATGGACGCGGGTCGCGATTGGCAGCGAGGTCTCGAGCCGAACCAGCTCCTCGGCCTCGCAGTCGTGGACGACGACCTCGCCCCGGTAGTCGCGCGCCTTCGCCGGGGGCAGGAGCCAATCGAGGTCTTCCCGGCGCGGGCGGCGCTCGAGGCCGCCCGCGACCAGGATCGTCTGGTCGTCGGGCGCGACGCCGAGCGAGGCGAGCTCGTCGAGGATCGCGGCGAGCGCGATCCGGCGCGGGTCGAGCGGGGCGCCCGGCAGCGGGAGAACGGGCGGCTCGACCACCACGGTCGCCTTGCCGTCCCGTGTTGCAAGGCGGTCGAGCGGGTCTCCTGAGAGCGGGTAGCGCAGTGCCTCGCGGACCGCAGCGCCGACGTCCGTGAGCGCGTCGACCGGCGGCCGCACGCGAATCACAACCGCGTCGTCGGGCAGCGACGCGACCAACGCCCTCGAGCCGGCGAGCAGCGGCAACCTCACAGCGACCGGTGAAGGCGGTAGAACGTCGGCCGGAACCCGAGCTGCGGCCAGGCCCGCGAGGCGAGCAGGTTGGTCATCCGCCAGTCGACCGCCACCGTCGGGTAGCGCTCGCGGCCCGCGTACCGGAAGACCTCGTGCGCCAATGCCGCGCCGACCCCGCGGCCACGGGCCTCGGGGAACACCGCCCCGAATCCGAGCCGGAACCACGCGTCGACGAGCGCGAGGTCGTCGGCGGGTACGAGCACGGTGTGCCTTGTCCGCCCCTCCTCCGCCCAGCGCGCCGCGGCGAGCGCGTAGAGGTCGCGGACGAGCTCGGGCTCGGTCGCCGCGTGACCCGCCGACTCGACCCACACGTTCGGTCCCCAGAACGCGTCGTGCTTGCGCGACCCGAGGACGAAGCCCACGAGCTCGCCGCCCCGCGTCGCGACCGCGCCGCTTGCCGCCGGGGCCCGCCAGGCGTCTTCGACCTGCGCCGCTGCGGCGGCCCCGTCCTCGAAGGCGGGATCGAGCGCCGGTGACGCTTCGCGGTGCCGACGGTGGCGGGCTGCGAGCAGCCGCCCGGCGTCCTCGACATCGGTCTCGGCGAACGCCCTGAGCTCCGTTCGAGGCGCGGTCACGCACCATGTGTACCTGCCGTCGCCGCTGCGGTGCCCATAGACTCGACCCGTGGCCCCGAAGGCGCTCACCGGCGAGGAGCTCGAGCTCGACGACGGGCCGGTCAAGGGAGCCGAGCTCTTCCTCGTCGATGGGAACAACCTCGCCTATCGCGCGTTCTTCGCGCTCCCCGAGGAGCTGCAGACGACCGACGGACAGCCGACGAACGCGCTCCTCGGCTTTACCAACATGCTGTTCAAGCTCCTCTCGGACTACCGCCCTCGCGGCGTCGCAGTCGCGTGGGACACGCGCCCCGTGCATCGCACCGAGATCGCCGAGGCCGCCGACGTCGTCTACAAGGAGGGCCGCCGGCCGATGCCCGACCTCCTTCGCGAGCAGTTCCCGCATTTCCGCCCGATCGTCGAGGCCTTCGGCTACCGGAACCTCGAGTTCGAGGGCTGGGAGGCGGACGACGTGATCGCAACGATCGCGACGCGCGCCGACGAGGCGGGGATCAAGACGTGCGTCGTCTCGACCGACCGTGATGCGTTCCAGCTCTGCACCGACAACGTCAGCCTGATGATGACCCCGCGCGGCGTCGCCGACGTCCAGGTCTACACACCCGACCGCGTGCTCGCCCGCTACGGCGTCAGGCCCGACCAGGTGCCCGACTTCATCGGGCTCAAGGGCGACACGTCCGACAACATCCCCGGGATCCCCGGGATCGGCGACAAGACCGCCGGACAGCTGATCGCGCAGTACGGCTCGCTCGAAGCGGTGATCGAGCACGCCGGTGAGCTCTCACCGGCGCGCTCCAAGTCGGTGACCGAGCATGCCGAGCAGGCACGGACGTCGAAGGTGCTCGCGACGATGCGCCGTGATCTCGAGCTTGGCGTCGTGCCCGGCGAGCTCGTCGCCGGCGCCCCCGATCGCTCGACGATGAAGGAGATCTTCCGGCGCTTCGAGTTCCGGGCGCTGCTCGGTCGCGTCGACACGCTCGACGAGGCGCTCCCCGCGGCCGCGCCGGTCGTCGCCTCCGAGCACCAGGAGGTAGCGTGGCGCGAGGGGCCGCTCGTCCCGAGCGGGCGGATCGCCGTCCAGCTCGCCGACGGGCGTGTCGCGATCGCCGCCGAGGGTGGCGTCACGATCGTCGAGGCTCCGGCGGGCGGGCTCGGGGCCGCGCTGCGCGACGCGACCGTCGCCGCGCACGACGCCAAGCGGCTCAGGCTCGGCGTCCCGCCCGCCGACGACACGCTGATCGCGGCGTACCTGATCGATCCCGGCCGCTCCGGCTACGAGCTCGCCGAGCTCGCGCTCGAGCACGGCTTCGAGCTGGAGCCAGTCCCACCCACCGAGGAGACGACCGCCCAGCTGGTGCGCGAGGCCGAGTCGGTTCGGCGGCTCGCGCCGACGCTGCGCGCCCGGGTCGCGGAGTGGGGGATGGAGCGGCTGTACGACGAGATCGAGCTGCCGCTCACCGTCGTCCTCGGCGAGATGGAAGACCGCGGGATCGCGATCGACACCTACCGGATGGGCGAGATCACCGCCCGGCTCGAGGACCGGGTCGACGAGCTCGAGGCGAAGGCCTACGAGACGGCCGGTGAGGAGTTCCAGCTCGGCTCGACGCAGCAGCTCGCGAGGGTTCTCTTCGAGAAGCTCGGGCTCACCCCCGGCCGGAAGGGGAAGACCGGCTACTCGACCGACGCTCGGGTGCTCCGCGACCTCCGCGCCGACCACCCGGTCGTCCCGCTGATCGAGGAGTGGCGGGAGCTGACGAAGCTCCTCAACACGTACCTCCTGCCGCTGCCGGCGATGCTCGGCACCGACGGGCGGCTCCACACGACGTTCAACCAGGCGGTCGCCGCCACCGGTCGCCTCTCGACGACCAACCCGAACCTCCAGTCGATCCCGATCCGCACCGAGCTCGGCGCGAGGATCCGGTCGGCCTTCGTCGCGGGCGAGGGGACAAGGCTCCTCACCGCCGACTACAGCCAGGTCGAGCTCCGCATTCTCGCCCACGTCTCGGGCGAGCCCGTGCTCGGCGAGGCGTTCGCCCGTGGCGAGGACATCCACGCCGCCACCGCCGCCGAGGTGCTCGGCAAGGACCGGGCCTCGCTCACCCGGCGCGAGCGCGACGTCGCGAAGATGGTGAACTTCGGGATCATCTACGGGATCTCCGCCTTCGGGCTCGCTGAGAACCTCGACATCCCGCGGGACGAGGCCCAGACCTACATCGACACCTACCTGGCCCGGTTCCCGCGGGTGCAGGAGCTCATCGCGAGGACGATCGCCCAGGCTGCCGCGGACGGGTACGTGACGACGCTGCTCGGCCGGCGCCGACCGATCCCCGAGCTCCGCGCTTCGAACCGTCAGACGCGCTCGCTCGGCGAGCGACTCGCGGTGAACACGGTGATGCAGGGCACCGCCGCCGATGTGATCAAGATCGCGATGGTGCGGATCCGCGACCGGCTGCTCCAGGAAGGCCGGGCCTCGCGGCTCGTGCTCCAGGTGCACGACGAGCTTCTCCTCGAGGTGCCGGACGTGGAGACGACCGCCGTCCGTGACCTCGTCAGGCAGGAGATGGTCGGCGCCTACCCGCTCGACCCGGCGCTCGCGGTCGACGTCGGTGTCGGGGACAGCTGGGGCGAAGCCAAGAGCTGAACTTCTCGGTCTGGTGGGCGGGCCTGCGCCGCCGCTTCCGTTGCGTTAGGTTCCGGTCTGAGCCGGCCCCGTGCCGGGGATTCAGAGAGGGGAGGAAGGGGAAGCGATGCGAATCCGCACTCGCGCTCGATTCATTCTGACCGGTCTTGTGGTGATCGCCGCCGTGTTCGCCGTGCCGAACGCGCTCGCGAAGCCGCACCCGATTCCGGTTCAGCTGCTTGCAATCAACGACTTCCACGGCCATTTGCAGGCCAACACGCCGGGCACGATCAGGGTCAGCACGACACAGACGGTTCCGGCAGGCGGCGCCGCGTATCTCGCCGCGCACATCAAGGCGCTCCGGACCGCGAACACCAACACGATCACGGTTGGCGCCGGCGACCTGATCGGCGCGTCGCCGCTCTCGTCGGCGCTCTTCCACGATGAGCCTGCGATCGAGGCGATGAACAAGATCGGCCTCGACGTGTCCGCGGTCGGCAACCACGAGTTCGACGAGGGCTACTCCGAGCTGCTCCGCATGCAGAACGGCGGCTGCCACCCGGTCGACGGCTGCCAGGACGGCGACCCGTTCCCGGGTGCGTTCTTCCAGTACCTCGCCGCAAACGTGTACTACGCCGGCAAGAACCGGACGCTGCTTCCCGAGTACTGGATCAAGAAGGTCGACGGGGTGTCCGTCGTCTTCATCGGGCTCACGCTCGAAGGCACGCCGACGATCGTGACGCCCGCCGGCGTCTCCGGGCTCCAGTTCAAGGACGAGATCGAGACGGTCAACAAGCTTGTCACCGACCTCACGCGGAAGCGGAAGCTGCACAGCTTCGTCGTCCTGATCCACGAGGGCGGTCAGCAGAACGCGCCGTTCGCCGGTGGGTTCGAGGACATCAACCGGTGCGACAACTTCACCGGCGCAATCGTCGACATCGTCAACGGGCTGAGCCCCGAGGTCGATGTCGTCGTCAGCGGTCACACGCACCGGCCCTACGTCTGCACGATCGCCGACAAGCTTGTGACCGGCGCATCGTCGTTCGGCCGAGTCGTCACTGACATCGACCTGACGATCGACAGCGCGAGCCGTGACGTCACCTCGAAGACGGCGGTCAACCGAATCGTCACGCAGGACGTGGCGCCGGATCCCGACGTCGACGCGCTCGTGACGAAGTACGTGAACCTCTCCGCCCCGATCGGCAACCGTGTGATCGGCTCGATCACGGCTGACATCACGCGGACCGCGACGCCCGCCGGCGAGTCGGCCCTCGGTGACGTGGTCGCCGACTCCCAGCTCGCTGCGACCGCGCCGAGCGACTTCGGGAGCTCGGTGATCGCGTTCATGAATCCGGGTGGGCTCCGCGTCGATCTCCTCTACAGCCAGGTCAGCGGTGGTGAGCTGCCGGGTGAGGTGACGTACAGCGAGCTGTTCAACGTGCAGCCGTTCGGGAACTCGCTCGTCGTCAAGACCTGCACGGGGGCGCAGATCGACGCGCTCCTCGAGCAGCAGTTCAACAACCCGACGCCCGGTGCGACACGCTTCCTCCAGGTGTCGAACGGGTTCACGTACACGTGGGACAACGCCGCCCCGGTCGGCTCGAAGATCGACCCGAGCACGATCCAGCTGAACGGCGTGACGCTCGACCCGAACACCGGGTACCGCGTCACGATGAACAGCTTCCTCGCGACCGGTGGTGACAACTTCACCGTGTTCAACCAGTGCACCGACGCGCTCGGGGGCGAGATCGACCTCGACGCGGCAGGTCGCTACATCGGCGCCAACTCTCCGCTTGCGCCGACCCCGAGAGATCGGATCAACCGGGTCAACTGAGCACGCACCGCTCGGACCGGGGCCCCGCGCCCCGGTCCGAGCTCTCTGTCATGCCAGAAGCGAAGTCTCCGGATCGGGGAGCGAAACCGCCGGTATACTCCCCGATCCAATGAGCAACGAGACCATCGAAACCCCGACAAGACCCGAGGCCGGGGTCTGGACGACCGGGCCTGACGGGGAGCTTGTCCCCGACTACGACAGCACGTTCCCGACGATCAACGAGGGCGAGGTCGTGCACGGCACCGTCGTCCGCGTCGACAAGGACGAGGTGCTCGTCGACATCGGCTACAAGTCGGAGGGGGTCATCCCGGTCTCCGAGCTGTCGATCCGCCGCAACGTGAACCCCGCCGACGAGGTGTCGGTCGGCGAGGAGATCGACGCGCTCGTGATGACGAAGGAGGACGCCGAGGGCAGGCTGCTGCTCTCGAAGAAGCGGGCGCGCTTCGAGCTCGCCTGGAAGGCGATCGAGGTCGCCGCCGAGAGCGGCGAGGCCGTCAACGGCCGCGTGATCGAGGTCGTCAAGGGTGGGCTGATCCTCGACCTCGGCGTGCGCGGTTTCCTGCCGGCATCGCTCGTCGACATCCGGCGCGTCCAGGATCTCGACGAGTTCATGGGCAAGGAGCTCCGCTGCAAGGTGATCGAGCTCAACCGCTCGCGCAACAACGTCGTGCTCTCGCGCCGCGCCGTCCTCGAGGACGAGCGCAAGGAGATGCGCCAGGCGATCCTCGACCGGCTCAACCCCGGCGACGTCGTCGAGGGCGTCATCTCGAACATCGTCGACTTCGGTGCGTTCGTCGACCTCGAGGGGATGGACGGGCTCATCCACATCTCCGAGCTGTCGTGGTCGCACGTCAACCATCCTTCCGAGATCCTCGAGATCGGCAAGACCGTCCAGGTGAAAGTCCTCGACATCGACCGCGAGCGCCAGCGCATCTCGCTCGGGCTCAAGCAGACGCAGACCGACCCGTGGCAGCAGGTTCTCGACCACTACGGCGAGGGCGACGTCGTCGAGGGTCGCGTCACCAAGGTCGTGACGTTCGGTGCCTTCGTCGAGATCCTCCCGGGTGTCGAGGGGCTCGTGCACATCTCCGAGCTTGCGAACCACCATGTCGAGAACCCGCGCGAGGTCGTCTCGCAGGGCGACCCCGTCAATGTGCTGATCCTCGAGATCGACGGCGAGCGCCGCCGGCTTTCGCTCTCGCTGAAGCGCGTCGAGGAGGGCCAGCAGGCCGTGCCGCGCGCCGACGGCGGCGAGTCGGTCTTCGCGACCCCGAACCTCCGCCTCTCCGAGGAGGCGTTCCCTGCAGGTGGCGAGGTCGAAGCCGAGGCCGTCGAAGAGGCAACGGACGAGGTCGAAGCGGCCGACGAGGTGGAGGCGGCCGACGAGGTCGAAGCGGTTGCAGAGGTCGAGGCCGTTGCCGACGTCGCGGGCACCGGGGATCTCGGGGACGCCCCGGCCGAGGTTGCAGAGGCAGCAAACGCCGAGGTCGAGCCCGAGACCGACGCCGCCCCGGACGCCTGACCGACCCGTCCGCCATCACCCGCCGGCGCCCAATCGCCGTTGCGATCACAGGGCCGATCGGTGCCGGCAAGTCGACGCTGCTCGCCGCGCTGCGGGCACGCGGCGCCGCAACGGTCTCGAGCGACGAGATCGTCCACCATCTGCTTGCCACCGACGACAACGTCCGCGACGCGATCGTCGAGCGGATGGGCGCCGGGGCGCTCGGTGCCGACGGCCGACCCGACCGCGCGAAGATCGCCGAGGTCGTGTTCGGGGACCGTGAGGCGCTCGACTGGCTCGAGCAGCTCCTGCACCCACTCGTCTCCCGCGAGTACCTCACCTGGCGCGAGCGGCTCGCCGAGCTCGCTGACCCACCCGCAGTGTGCGTCACCGAGGTGCCTCTGCTCTACGAGGTCGGCGCCGAGCGCAACTTCGACAAGGTCATCGTCGTCACCGCACCACGCCAGCTGCGGGAGCAGCGCCGGCGAGTGCCCCTCGACCGACGTGACGAGCGGCTCCTTCCCGAGCAGGAGAAGGTCGCCCGCGCCGACTACCGATTCGTGAACACGGGCAGCTACGAAGACGTCGACGCCTGGGCGGTGGAGCTCCTCGCGGAGCTCGAACGTACAATCGAGTGATGCGCACACTCAGGGTCGTCGCGGTGCTCGCGATCCTCGGCGGCGCGGTGGGGTGGTGGGTGATCGACCGGGAGCCCGACTGGTACACCCGCGTCCGCTACCCGCTCAGGTACGAGTCGCTCATTCGAACGCACGCCCGGAACTACGACCTGGATCCTGCGCTGCTGGCCGCGGTCGTCTACACCGAGAGCCGGTTCAACCCGAAGGCAGTCTCGGAGGCGGGCGCGATCGGCCTGATGCAGCTGCTCCCCGAGACGGCCCGGGGCATCGCGGTTCGCACAGGCGGCGACGCCTTCGTCACCGATGACCTCTACGACCCCGAGATCAACGTCCGCTACGGCTCGTGGTATCTCCGGAATCTCGTGCGCAAGTACGGCGATGTCCGCATCGCGCTCGCCGCGTATCACGCCGGCCAGGGCAACGTCGACTCCTGGCGGGCGGCGGGGAAAGGAATCGTGTTTCCCGAGACGCGTACGTACGTGGAGAACGTCACGAGGCTGAGGAGCGTCTACGCGCGCGGCTACGCGGACGAGCTCGGCCTCTGAGCGATCGCCCGGGGCTTCAGGTTCGCGCCGCCCTGCCGAGAACCGCGTAGTTGGAGACTCTCGACCCCAGTCTCGTCGGGCGCGTCCACGTCGCCCGTCAGCCGCTCTTCGACGTGAGGCGCAAGGCCCGCGGCTACGAGCTGCTCTACCGCGACGACCCCGCGGCGATCACCGCTGCCCGCTCGGACAGCGATGCGACGTCCTCGACAATCGTCACCGCGTTCGAGCTCGGCCTCTCGACCATCGTCGGTGCGTCACCGGCCTGGATCAACGTCACCGAAGACCTCCTGTGCAGCGACCTGCTCGAGGTCCTTCCGCCCGACCGGGTCGTGCTCGAGGTTCTCGAGACCGTTCGCCCGACGCCGGCGGTGCTCGATGCGCTCGACCGCTATCGCAGTCTCGGCTACCGTCTCGCGCTCGACGACGTCACCGGCGCGGCTCCGAGCCAGATCGCCGACCGGGTTCACGCGGTCAAGCTCGACTACCGGCTCACCGACAAGTCGCGGCTCGCCGAGACGGTCGCGGCGCTCCGTCGCCGCGGGCTCCGGGTCGTGATCGAGAAGGTCGAGACGTACGAGGAGCTCGCCGACTGCGTCGCGGCCGGCTGCGATCTCTACCAGGGCTACGTGTTCGGCCGGCCCGAGATCTCGAGCGGTCGCCGCCTTTCGACCGCCGCCGCCTCGCGCGTCCAGCTCGTGAGCGCGCTGCGCGATCCCAATGTCGAGCTCTCCGATCTCGAGAAGCTCGTCGTGCAGGACGTCACGCTCAGCTACCGACTGCTGACGTACATCAACTCGGCTCACGTCGCGCTCGGCCGCCGCGTCGAGTCGATCCGCCAGGCCATCGTCCTGCTCGGGCTGCACAAGGTGCGGAACTGGGCGACGCTGCTGCTGCTCACGGATCTCGACGCCGGTCGACCAGACCTGGTCGAGTCGTCGGCTATCCGCGCCCGGATGGCGGAAGTCATCGGGCCGAAGCTTCGCCTCAAGGACGACACCGCGTTCACCGTCGGGCTGCTGTCGCGCCTCGACGTCCTCGTCGGGATGCCGTTCGCCGACGTGCTCGACGGATTGCCGCTCGCAACCGAGGTCAAGGACGGGCTTCTCGGCAGTGGGCCGTACGCGGATCTGCTCGCCGAGATCGTCGCCTACGAGTCTGGCGAGTTCAGCCAGGTCACGGTTCCCGATCGGGTGCTCGCCACGGCGTTTCACGAGGCGCTCGCGCATTCGCACTCGGGAGCGCTCCACCCGAGCTGACCACCGGTCGTGGCGGAAGCTCGCGCTCGGCGAGGTGGTCCCAGAGGTTACGGAGCAGGCGATGGATCGGCGGGATCAGGACCGCGCCCGAGAAGTCGAGCGCACCGGCTGAGAACACCCGGGCGCCTGCCGCCGTCTCGTAGTAGGTCATGTGCGCGTCGGTGCCCGGGCCATAGAGCTCCGAGATCGACGCGACCACGACCGTGCCCGGCGGGGAATCGCGCGTCACCTGGTCGATCTCGATCCCGAAGCCGCCGATCTCCTCGCCGAGCAGCGAGCCGTTCTCGAGCCCGGTTCCCGCGAACAGCCACGGCAGCGCGTCGGCAGCGCGAACCACGAACGGACGTTGAAGCTCGCCGTCGTCGTTGGCCCGGTACTGCGCGCCGAGCAGCGCCGCCTCAGGTCGGCCGAGATCCCGCCAGAGCCTCGCACGCCGGATCGTCTCCGCTTCGCGCTCGACCTTCCAGAAGAAGTTGTTCGCCGAAAGGAAGATCAGCCGCCCGCCGAGATCGCGGAATCGGGTCAGCGCCTCGTAGCTCGTCGCGGTGACGTACTCCGTGTGACCGGGGTAGACGATGAGGTCGTAGCGTGCCCGGAGCGCGTCTCCGGTGCCGAGCAGGTCGACGTCGTCCTCGGCGAGGAAGTCGGGCTCGAGCTCGTTGAGCATGAGCCAGCGCAGAAACGGGAGGTCGTAGCGGCGATATCGCGGCGGCACGCCGCGATCGAGAAACGGACGGTCGAGCCCGACCGGCGGGTTGCCACCCGCGTACCACGTGTCGCCCCAGCCGTCGCCGTCGCGGTCGTAGAAGTTGTACGCCTGCCACGTGTTCGTCGGGACGACGACCGCCTGACGCGACCGCGCACGCTCGCCGGTCGCGAGCACGAACGGCGCGAACCCCACCCTGCCGTCCGGGGCCTCCAGCCTCGCCGCGTAGACGCCCGAGGGCCAGTCTCCCGGCTGTACTTCGACCGTCACCGGTCCCGAGCGCTTGCCCGTCCAGTCGAGGGTCACCCGTGGCGCCATCTCGAGCCCCGTCATCTCGTCATTGCGGCCCGTGCCGACGGCCTCGTGACCACAGCGGAGGAAGGTGAGCGTCAGTGAGGGGACGTCGGCAAGGATCGTCAGCGGCATCTGCTCGTACGCCACGAACGATCGTCGCCGGAACGCGGCTTCGATCCCAAGCACACGGACGACGGGGGCGACTGCGCGTGTCGCCGCAAGCGGACGCGAGGCCCCGTAGACACGGCGCTTGCCGTTCCCGCGCACTACAACCCGCATCACGTACGTTCCCACCGGCGTATCCGGGCCCGGCTCCCAGGTGAGCTCGTGGCTTCCCGCTCCCAGCCGGCGCTCATCACTCCAGACGACCGCCGCCCCCCGCTTGCCCATGTGCGTCGCCGCGATCGTGACGTGAGCCTGCTGGTCGAGCGTGAACGAGACGATCGCGCGGTTCCTGCCCACAACACCGGGTGAGATCGTCGCGAACAGGCTGCGGTCTCCCCGGTAGCGACGACCGATCCCACGCACTGCGAGCCGGGCTGCGTGCGGGGCGAACCGACGGGCGCCCCACGCAATGCCCGGCAGACCGAGCGCCGCCAGGCACGACGCGACGAGCACGACGAAACGGCTGCGGGTGACGGGCCGGCTCACGGCTCGATGGTAGACGCACCCTCCGGCCGGATCGCCGCCCGGTGGCGCTTCGTAGGCGAACGCGACGACAGCTGCAACTGATTGACTGCTCGCGTGAGCGCGCGACGACCCTTCCTCGTGCGGTGCGTGCTCGCAGGCCTCGTGGTAGCGCTTGTCGGAGCCGGGCCCGTCGCGGCGGCACCCCCGGACGAGGTGGCGCTCGCCGGCAAGTTCGCGCCGGTTGTCCGCCTCGTTGCTCAAGCCGAGGCGTGCGGACCTGGCGAGCCGTACCTTCCAAGCGACGTCGACATCCTCTTCGACGAGCCGACCGTCGCGCTGCGCGGGCCGTGGAGCCCGACGGATCTCGTCGCAATCGGGCCGGGCGCCGACGAGCTCGTCGCCCGCTACGAGTACCACCTCGACTTCCCTGGCCACGCCCTCGCGCCCGGCTGCGAGTACGAGAAGTGGGCCCGCCACATCACCGGCAAGAGCAGGCCGGCTGTCTACGCGCACGTCGCCACCGACCCTGGGCAGCCTGGCAAGCTGGCGCTCCAGTACTGGTTCTTCTACGTCTTCAACGACTTCAACAACAAGCACGAGGGCGACTGGGAGATGATCCAGCTCGACTTCGACGCGGGCTCGGTTGCGGAGGCGTTGCGGGAGACGCCCACCGAGGTCGGGTTCAGCTCGCACGAAGGGGCAGAGCGGGCCGAATGGGGGGCTGACAAGCTCGACCTCGTCGACGGGACACACCCGGTCGTGTACCCCGCGGCGGGCTCGCATGCGAACAAGTACACCGCGGCGCTGTACCTGGGGAGCTCGGCCGAGGCGGGTGTTGGCTGCGACGACACGCGGGCCCCGCATCTCGAGCTCCTGCCGGTGGTGAAGACGATCCCGGCCGACCGGGCGGCGGCCGAGGTGGAGTACCCGTGGCTCGCCTTCCAGGGTCGTTGGGGAGAGCTCCAGCCTGCGTTCTACAACGGGCCGACAGGCCCCAACCTCAAGCGGCAGTGGACAGAGCCGTTCGCGTGGGCCGAGCACAGCTGGCGCGACCGCAGCTTCGCGGTCCCGACCGGTGGCATCGTCGGCACGAGCGCCACCGACCTCTTCTGCGGGGGTGTCGCGGCCGGGTCGAACACGCTGATCCGACTCGTCGAGAACCCAGGGCCGACGTTGCTCGCCCTCGCCGGGCTCCTCGCTCTTGTCGTCTGGGTCGTCGTCAAGATGACCTGGACGCCGGTCGCACCGCTGCGCGTCGCGCGCCGTCGGGGGGCAGGTCAGGTGATCTCGAGCTCGGCGAGGATGTACGTAGCGCACTGGCGGCTGTTTCTCGGGATCGGGCTGATTCTCGTGCCACTCGGGCTCCTGATCACGTTCCTGCAGTGGGGGCTGTTCCGGCTCTTCGATCTCGCCGGGTCGGTCACGGGGTCGCTCGCCGGTGGGCTCGCGTCGAGCGCGGTGGCGCTCGGGGCCGCGCTGAGCCTGCTCGGGCTCGGGCTCGTGCAGGCCGCAACCGTGTGCGCGCTCGCCGAGCTCGACCTCGGCCGGACGCCGAGCGCGATCGGGGCGTACCGCATTGCGCTGCGTCGCGTCGGCCCGCTCCTGCGCTCGCTCGTGATCGTCGCGGTCGTCTGGACGTGTTTGGCGGCCACGGCAGTGCTGCTCCCGGTCGCGCTCTGGCTTGTGGTTCGCTGGTGCTTCGTCGCCCCCGTGATCGAGCTCGAAGGGCTCTCGACGGTCGCTGCGCTCAGGCGCAGCGGGCGGCTCGTTAGTCGTCGGTGGCTTCACACCGCGGCGCTCGTCGGGGCCGGCGGGGCGTTCGCGTTCGCGCTCGGCCCCGTCGTCGGCGTGATCATGATCTTCCTCACCGACGCGCCGCTCGAGCTGCTCAACGTCGTCGCCGGTTGCGTGTACGCGCTCGCGATGCCTCTCGTCGCGCTCGTCGCGGGCTACGCCTACTTCGACGCCCGGGTGCGCGTCGAGCTCGAACCCGCGCCGCCGAGCGAGCTGCCGGCCGAGATCAGGCTCCCCGCCAGCTGACCCGACGGAACATACGTTCGAACCGGTAGATTGTCGAGGTGCCTGCGCTCCGGGTGACCGCCGACTACCGCCCGCTCGGCGACCAGCCGCGGGCGATCGATGAGCTCGTCGCCTCGGTTGCGGCCGGGAACCGCGCGCAGACGTTGCTCGGAGCCACCGGCACCGGCAAGACGGCGACGATGGCGTGGGCGATCGAGCGGCTGCAACGGCCCGCGCTCGTGATCGCCCACAACAAGACCCTCGCCGCCCAGCTCTGCAACGAGTTCCGCGAGTTCTTCCCCGGCAACGCTGTCGAGTACTTCGTCTCGTACTACGACTACTACCAGCCCGAGGCCTACGTCCCACAGGCCGATCTCTACATCGAGAAGGACTCCTCGCAGAACGACGACATTGCCCGCCTCCGGCTCGGTGCGACCTCGTCGCTGCTGACCCGGCGCGACGTGGTCGTCGTCGCCTCGGTCTCGTGCATCTACGGGCTCGGCTCGCCCGAGGAGTGGCGCGACCGCCTGCTGTACCTCGAGGTCGGCGAGGAGCACGACCGCGATGCGGTGCTCGCGAAGCTGATCGAGAGTCAGTACGTCCGCAACGACACCGTGCTCGCGCGCGGGCGGTTCCGTATCAAGGGCGACATGATGGAGATCCAGCCCGCGAGCTCCGAGACCGCGTACCGCGTCTCGTTCTTCGGTGACGAGGTCGAGCAGATCTCGCACTTCGACCCGCTCACGGGGGAGGTGTTCGCGCGGCTCGACAACCTCGCGATCTGGCCGGCGACCGAGTACGTCACCTCGAAGCCGACGATCGAGCGTGCGATCGACAACATCCGTGCCGAGCTCGAGCAGCAAGTGAAGCACTTCGAGGACCAGGGGCGGATGCTCGAGGCCCATCGGATCCGGCAGCGCACGGAGTACGACCTCGAGATGATGCGCGAGCTCGGGTTCTGCTCGGGGATCGAGAACTACTCGCGTGTGCTCGAAGGCCGGGCGCCGGGCACGCATCCGTTCACGCTGATCGACTACTTCCCCGACGACTTCGTCTGCTTCATCGACGAGTCGCACCAGACGGTGCCGCAGATCGGCGGGATGTACGAAGGCGATCGCTCACGCAAGCAGACGCTGATCGACTACGGCTTCCGCCTCCCCTCTGCGCTCGACAACCGGCCGCTTCGCTTCGACGAGTTCCTCGGCAAGGTTGGGCAGCTCGTGTTCGTCTCGGCGACTCCCGGCGCGTATGAGCTGCGCGAGTCCGCCGTCGTCGCCGAGCAGCTGATCAGGCCGACCGGGATCGTCGATCCCGAGGTGGAGCTCCGGGCGACGCGAAACCAGATCGACGACCTCCTCGGCGAGATCCGGCGCCGCGAGGAGGCCGGCGAGCGCGTGCTCGTGACCACGCTCACGAAAAAGATGTCCGAAGACCTCACCGACTACCTGATCGAGGCGGGCGTCAAGGCGCGGTACCTCCACTCCGAGATCGACACGCTCGAGCGCATCCAGATCATCCGCGAGCTTCGGCTCGGCGAGTACGACGTCCTCGTCGGCGTCAACCTCCTTCGTGAGGGCCTCGACCTCCCCGAGGTGTCACTCGTCGCCGTGCTCGACGCCGACAAGGAGGGCTTTCTCCGCGGCAAGACAGCGCTCGTGCAGACGATCGGCCGGGCTGCGCGCAATGCCCACGGTCGCGTGTTGCTGTACGCGGACAAGGTGACCGAGGCGATCCAGGGGGCGATGGACGAAACGGGGCGCCGGCGCGACGTGCAGCTCGCCTACAACGACGAGCACGGGATCGTTCCGCAGTCGATCGTCAAGGGCGTCTCCGACATCGGTGAGCTTCTCGTTCTCGACTCGCCCACGGTCCCGGCCCGGCGGCGTCGCGGCAAGCAGGAGGTCGAGGGGATGTCGCGCGAGGAGCTCGAGAAGCTCACGGTGACGCTCGAGGAGGAGATGCTCGCCGCCGCCGAGGAGCTCCGCTTCGAGTACGCCGCCAAGCTTCGGGACGAGCTCAGGGAGCTGCGGCGCGAGCTCGCCGCGATCGACGTCGCCGACATGCGGGCCGAGCGCGTCGAGGTCGCGAAGAAGGCCTCGCGGGGCTGAGCCTGCTCAGTATGGAGCGGTGAGGCTCTCGAGCATCGGAAAGTGCTCGACGGGCTCCGATCAGGTCGTCATACTAAGTGTATGTCGAAAATGATTACGCTTCGTATGTCGGAAGCGGACGTGGCCCGCATCGACGAGCTCGTTGCCGACACCGAGCACGCGAGCAGGACGGCGTTCATCGTCGCGGCGATCAACCGGCTGGTCGACGAGCTCGAGGCGGAGCGGATCGATCGCCAGATCGTCGAGGGCTACACGCGGATCCCGCAGACGGCGGAGGAGGCCGACTGGGCCGAATGGTCGACGGCCGAGTCTCTCCGGGAGGAACCCTGGTGAGGCGGGGCGAGGTCTGGTGGGTCGAGCGTCCGGGCGCTGGTGCTCGCCCGCACCTGATCCTGACGCGGGACGCCGTGATCGACGTGGTGACGAGCGTCCTCGGCGTTCCGGCCACGCGTACGGTGCGCGGCATCGCGTCCGAGGTCGAGCTGGGGCCCGATGACGGGATGCCCGATGGGTGCGTCCTCTCGCTCGACAACACCCGTGTCCTGCAGAAGGTCTATTTCCGCGAGCGGATCTGCACGCTCGGCCCTGAGCCGATGGCGCGCGTCTGTCGTGCGCTCGCGCACGCGACCGGCTGCAGCTGACCAGGAGCGGCTACGCCGCGAAGAGCTCGATCCTCGCCTTCACGCCGTCGACGCGCGAGAGTCGCGCATCGCAGGTGACGAGCGGCGCATCGAGCGCTTCGGCGAGCGCGAGGTACACGGCGTCGTACGGGCTCACCGTGTGTCGGAGCTCCCAGGCCCGCTCGAGCAACCCCTGGTGGGGATACCGGGTCAGCGGGAGGTCGGTGAGGTCGCGGCGCGCGTCGTCAGCACGATCGTTGCTGAGCTCGCCGCGGTGCTCGAGACGTCGAAGCGCGCTCGCGACCTCGACGTCGATCAGGTGTGGAGCGTGGATGTCGCTATCGGCGATCAGTCTCGCGACGAGAGCTGGGGCGCGGCTCGGAGCGGTAAGCGCCTGCACGATCGCCGACGCATCGATCACGTTCACGGGTCGCGTCCGTCGTGGAGAGCATCGAGGATCGCCGCGGTCGACGGCCCTCCCGGGCGCCGGCTCGCGCGCGCGAGCACGTCGGCGACCGTCGGGCGCGACGCCAGTGCGATCAGCTCGGCCCGCAGGTACTCCGACATCGACATCCCCGCCGCCGCCGCGCGGGCGCGGAGCACCGCGTGGGCGTCGTCCGGCACGTCGCGGATCTGGATCGCCTTCGCCACGGTCACCCAACTATACAAGCAAACTGCATGTAGGCCATGCAAGATGGCCCTCCGGACATGTCCGCGGGTGCGTGCTCAGAGCCCGCGGTCGCGCAACGCGTCGATCACTCGTCGACGACCGCCGCTCCGGACGCGTACGAAGGCACGCGAGACACGGTGTCGAAATCCCGTCGGACATCGACAGCGACGTCGATCTCCGGAGCGACGTCGTAGCTCATCGTCGCATCGCATGTTCGACGCCGCGGTACGGTATCTCGCATGTGCCGGAACATCGAACGCTCCACAACTACGAGCCACCCGTCACCGACGACGAGATCAACGCCGCTGCGCTGCAGTACGTGCGCAAGGTGAGCGGCTCGACGAAGCCGTCGAAGGCGAACGAGGCCGTGTTCGCGCGCCGTTGCCGAGATCGCGCAGTCACCGCGCACCTGCTCGCCGACCTCGTCACGACCGCGCCGCCGCGCGACCGCGAGGCCGACGCCGCCGCGGCGCGCGCCCGCTCGGCCGCCGGTTCGCCAAGACCGCCGGGTAGCCCGGTGGCACCGCGCACCGACGCCGCGCTGCGTGCGAACGTCCGCCTGCTCGGCGAGCTGCTCGGCCGCGTGCTCGTCGAGCAGGAGGGTGAGGAGCTCTTCCGGCTCGAGGAGCGGATCCGGCTGCTCGGTCGCCTCGGCCGGCGCGGGGATGACGGCTCGCGCCGCGCGATGTGGGAGCTCGTCGCCTCGATGGACGTCGAGCGGCAGGCGACGATGCTCCGGGCGTTCACGCTGTACTTCCACCTCGCGAACATCGCCGAGCAGCACCACCGGCTCCGCCGGCGCCGCGAGATCGAGCGAGACGGCGGGATGCTCCGCGAGTCGCTGGCCGAGGCGCTCGCGCAGCTCGAGGCCGCCGGGGTCGAGGCGGAAGAGCTCCTCGACGCCGCCCGCGGCGTCAACGTCGAGCTCGTCATCACCGCACATCCCACCGAAGCGTTTCCGCGGACGGTGCTCGAGAAGCACCGGCAGATCGGCGAGCTGCTCGCCGAGCTCGACGACCTGCGCCTCACGACCCGCGAGCGCGACGCGCTTCACGAACGGCTTGCGGAGGAGATCACGATCCTCTGGCAAACGGACGAGGTCCGCTCGGCCCGGCCGCGGGTCGTCGACGAGATCCGCCAGGGGCTCTGGTTTCTCGAGGAGAGCCTCTGGGACGCCGCCCCCGCGCTCGTCGAGGAGTGGCAGCGACGGCTGCCGGGGATGCCGCTTCGCTTCGGAAGCTGGATCGGCGGAGACCTCGACGGCAACCCGAACGCGGGGCCCGACACCGTTCGCGAGGCGGTCGAGCGCAGCCGCGCGCTTGTCACGACGTTGCTGCAGCGCGACATCCGTGCGCTCGCCGCCTCGTGGGGGATGGCAACGACCGTGGTCGACGCCGACCCGGCGGTCGGCGACGTCGAGCTGCCACCCGAGCTGAACCCCGAGGAGCCATACCGCCGCCGGCTGACCTCGTTGTGGGAACGGCTCGGTGAGGGCGCGCTCGACGTTGCGTCGCTCGACGGCGAGCTCGAGCTCGTCGATCGCAGCCTCCGCGCGCACGCGGGCGACCGGATCGCAGACGGCGGGCTTGCCGACCTGCGCCGCCGCATCGCCGTCTTCGGGCTGCACGGGGTCACCCTCGATCTTCGCGTCCACTCGAAGGCGCTCCGCGACGATCCCGAGCGCGTCAGCGGCGTCGTCGCGGAGGCTGCGCGCCTGCAGTCCACCCACGGCCGTGAGTGCGTCGACGGTCTCATCGTCTCGATGACGAGGACGGCCGACGACATCCTCCTGGCCGAGCGGTTCGTCGCCGAGGCGGGGCTCGAAGCGCGCGTGATCCCGCTGCTCGAGACGGTCGCCGACCTGCGGGGGGCCACCGCCCTCGTCGACACGCTTCTCACGCAGAGCCCGCGCGACGCGATCGAGGTGATGGTCGGCTACTCCGACTCCGGCAAGGACGGTGGGGTGCTCACGGCCCAGTGGGAGATCTTCCGGGCGCAGGAGCAGCTCGCGTGGCTGGCCGGCGAACGCGGCGCGGAGCTGACGATCTTCCACGGTCGCGGTGGCAGCGCCGGGCGGGGCGGAGGGCCGACGTACGCGGCGATCCTCGCGCAGCCGCCGCACGCGGTCGAGGGGCGGCTCAAGCTCACCGAACAGGGCGAGACGATCGCGTTCAAGTACGGGCTCCCTCGCCTCGCACGGCGCAACCTCGAGGCGGCGGTCTCGGCGACTCTCCTCGCGGCGCTCCCGAACCGCGTGCTCCACGAGGCACCCGACGGCGCGCGCGAGCGGATGGAGGCGATGTCTGCGGCGGCCCACGCCCGCTACCGCGCGATCGTGTGGGACGACCCGGAGTTCCCCGCGTTCTTCGCGGCATTCACGCCGCTCGACGAGCTGCGTCGGCTCGAGATCGGCTCGCGCCCGTCCTCCCGGCCCGAGGGCGCGGGGAGCGCAGAGCTCGAGGCGCTACGGGCGATCCCCTGGGTGTTCAGCTGGACGCAGACCCGGTGCATCGTCCCTGCCTGGCTCGGTGCGGGGACGGGCCTCGAGGCTGTTCCGGTCGCCGAGCTCCGCACCCTCTACCGGGACTGGCCGTTCTTCCGGGCGTTCGTCGAGAACCTCGAGATGTCGCTCGCGAAGACCAGCATGGAGATCGCGGGCCGGTATCTGGAGCTCGTTCCCGACAGCGACGCGGCGACCCGCATCTTCGCGAGCCTGCGCGACGAGCACGACCGTGCCGTCGCTCGCGTGCTCGAGATCGTCGAGGCGAGCGATCTGCTCGACCGCCACCCGGTGCTCCAGCAGTCGGTGCGGCTTCGCAACCCCTACGTCGACCCGATGAACGCGATTCAGGTGGAGCTGCTCGGACGCTGGCGCGGGGGAGACGAGCGGGCGCTGCGGCCGTTGTTGCGCTCGATCGCGGGGATCGCGGCGGCGCTTCGCAACACCGGCTGACCCCGGCGATGTGCGCCGCGAAGCTGTGGCCGCATGTGGCGCGACTGGGGCACGGGGCGCTCAAGCGCCCCACCCGGACGCCGATCTTGAACCCGGATGGGGACTCGTCGCCATGCTCTCGTAAACGCCGCTGCGCTGATCGCGGTTGCGGTCCCTGCGCTCGTGCTCTGGCGCGTGTGGGAGACCGAGGTCCACCTTTCCGGCTGGCTTCACTTCGCCGGTGTCGGCGTCGCGTCGGCAGCGGCGACCGCCGCGGCGATCGCGCTGACGGTCGCCGGCGCGCTCGAGCGCGACGCTCGCGCGGTGCTCGCCGGGCTCGCGTTCTCGCTGATGGCGGCACTTCTCTGCCTGCACTCGATCGCGACGCCCGGGTTTCTCACGGGGATGAACGGCGTGGTTGCGCTCACCGGCGCGGCAACGCTCCCGGTCGGGTGCACGGTTCTCGCGTTCGGCTCGCTCGACGCGCTCCGGAGCCCGAAGGCGATCACGCCCCTGATCGCGCTGCTCGCGCTCGGTGCGGCGCTGATCCTCGGCCTCGGCGCAAGCGCGATCATCAGGCCGTCGCTCGTACCCACCGTGCCGGAGGCGGGAGGAACGCCGGCGCTCGTCGTCCTCGCATTCGGCCTCGCCGCGTGCGCGTTGCTCGTGTACCGGGCGGTGCGGACCTACCTGCTCACGCACCGGCTCTCCGATCTCTGCGTCGCCATCGGGCTGGTCTGGCTCTCGTTCTCGCTCGCCGCTTCGCTCCTGCTCGCCTGGTGGCACCTCGGCTGGTGGGTCGGGCACGTGCTCGAGGTTGCCGGGATCGCGCTCGTCGGGATCCCGGTCGCGCGCGATCTGCGGCTCAGCGCGACCCATCGCTCGCGGCCGCTCGTCGGCGACCTTCGCGGCGTCGATCTGGTGCAGTCGGCGGAGGCGTTCCTCGGCTCCCAGGTGCGCGCCCTGCTCGTGCGGATCGCCGAGAAGGACGTCTCGACCGAAGAGCACACGCAGCGGGTCGCCCTGCTCGCGGTGCGGATCGGTGACGAGCTGGGGCTCCCGGCGGCGCGGCTTCGTCAGCTTGCGCTCGGCGGGCTGCTCCACGACCTGGGCAAGCTCAGCGTCCCCGACGCGATCCTGAAGAAGCCTGCCGCGCTCACCGACGCCGAGTTCGCCGTCGTTCGGCGCCATCCGGAGGCGGGGGTGCAGCTGCTCGAGGAGCTGGGCGCGTTCTCGCCGACCGTGCTCTCCCTCGTCCGGGATCACCACGAGCGTCTCGACGGGACGGGGTACCCGAACCGCCTCTCGGGCGCCGAGCTAAGCCTCGACGTGCGGATCCTCGCGGCGTGTGACGTCTACGACGCGCTCGTCTCGTCGCGGGTGTATCGAGAGGCGTGGGCACCTGGCCGAGCGCTTACCTTCCTCCGGGAAGGGATCGGGACGCAGTTCGACGAGAAGGTCGTCGGCGCGCTCGAGCGCGTGGTCGGCGTCACGCACGGCGACCGGGTGGTCGCGCCCGTTCGGGTGGGTCGCGTCGCAGCGCAGCCCGGGTAGCCGCGGCCCGGCCAGGGCTCCTAGTCGAGCTTGGCGCGGAGGTACGCGAGGTACGGCTCGGGGTCGATCGGGCCACCCGCCGCCCGCACGATCGTCTCGGCCGGGGTCAGCGTCCGTCCCAGCCGGTAGAGGTTCTCGATCAGCCACGTGCGGATTGCCGTGAACTGGCCGTGCTCCACCTGCGCCTCCGCGTCCGGGAGCTCGCCGGCGAGGCGGTTCCAGATCTGCGAGGCAACCACGTTCCCGAGCTGGTAGGTCGGGAAGTAGCCGAACCCACCGCTTGCCCAGTGGACGTCCTGGAGGCAGCCGTGGGCGTCGTCCGGGACGTCGATCCCGAGGTAATCGTGGACGAGGGAGTTCCAGGCCTCGGGCAGCTCCGTGGTCGAGAGCTTTCCCGAGAGCAGGTCCTGCTCGAGCTCGAAGCGGAGGATCACGTGTAGGCCGTAGGTCGTCTCGTCCGCGTTGACCCGGATGAGCGACGGTCGCAGCCTGTTGATCGAGCGGAGGAACTGCGCGAGCGACACGTCGCGCAGGGTCTCAGCGAACGTCGCCTGCATCGTCGGGTAGAACCACCGCCAGAACGGGGCGGAGCGGCCGATGACGTTCTCCCAGAGCCGTGACTGAGACTCGTGCAGGATCGACGAGCAGCCCTCGGCGAGCAGCGTGCCGTCGAGCTCGGCGGCGATCCCGTGCTCGTAGAGGCCGTGCCCGGCCTCGTGCATCGTCGAGAAGAGCGAGCCGGCGAGGAGGTCATGGTCGTTGTACCGCGTCGTCAACCGGATGTCGTCCACGGCGAAGCTCGTGCAGAAGGGGTGGACGGTGGGATCGAGACGGTAGGACGCGATGTCGAACCCGAAGGCCCGGGTGACGAGGTGCGAGACGTGCTCCTCGCCTTCACGGCTGTAGAAGCCGGTCACGAAGGCCTCGTCTCCGGGCTCGTCCTCGAGTGCGCTTCGCGTCAGCTCGAGCAGCTCGGGCTTGAGCCGGGCGAAGACGTCCCTGACCTCGCTGGTGCGCATCCCGGGCTCGTAGTCATCGAGGAGCGCGTCGTAGGGCTCGGCGACGTCGAAGCACTCGATGTACTGGTGCTTCAGCTCGAGCGTCCGGTCGAGCCAGGGTCGGAAAGCGGCATAGTCCGACGCTTCGCGCGCCTGTGTCCACGCCTCGACGGCCTCCGAGGCCAGATGCGACAGCGACGCCTGCAGCGATGCCGGAATGCGGCGAGCCTTCTCCCAGTCGCTCCGGGCGACCCTGATCAAGCTGGCGTCGACACTCTCGGGCTCGAGCGACCCCTCGAGCGGCCGGAGCTCCTCGAGCAGCTCCCCGACCTCGTCGGCCGTGAAGAGCTCGTGCGCGAGGCGATGGATCGTCGAGATCTGGTCGGCGCGCCGCGGCGCGCCTGAAGGCGGCATCATCACGAGCTGGTCCCACTCGAGCAAGCGGGCGGCGATTCGGAGATCGTGGACGTCGCCGAGGCGGGCTTTCAGGCGGTCGAGTGAGTCCGGCATGACCCGTGGAGGGTACGTGCTCCCGGCGGACGAACGTCGCGGTTTCAGCTGTCATCCCGCATGGTGTAGGTGCATCGTGGTGTAGGCGCACGGGCCTCCCCGTGGTCGCGGACGTGGATCAGTCCGGGACGGCGGGAAGGGTGATCGTGACCGCGGCACCGTGAGCCGTGTCCGCCAGCGCTGCGGAGCCCCCGTGGGCCTCGGCGATCGCGCGGACGATCGAGAGGCCGAGCCCGCTGCCACCGCCGGAGCGGCCGCGGTCGGGCCGCGAGAACCGCTCGAACGCGCTCTCTTGAAAGCCGGCAGGGAACCCTTCGCCCTGGTCGGCGACGCGGAGCACGACGGCGCCGTCGCCTGCCGTCGCGGTGAGGTCGACGTCCCCGTCGCCGTGGCGAAGGGCGTTGTCGACGAGGTTGCCGAGCGCCTGCTCAAGCCGGAGCCGATCGCCGGTGAGCATCACGGCTCCCGGCTCGGTTACGAGCTCGCGGCCGGTCTCGCGCGCACGGAGAAGGAAGCGGTTGCGTACACCGGAGAACAGAGCGTCCGCGCTGAGCTGCTCGCGCCGCAGTGCCAGCTTTCCCTGGTCGGCGCTTGCGATCAGGAGCAGGTCGCCGGCGAGCTGGACCAGCCGGTCGGTCTCGTCGCTCGCGAGCCTGAGCGCGTCCCGCAACTCCGCCTCGGTGCTTCCGTCTCGCAGCGCGAGGTCGAGCTCCGCGCGGAGGAGCGCGAGCGGCGTGCGAAGCTCGTGGCCGGCGTCCGCGACGAACCCGCGCTCTCGCGCAAGCGCCTCCTCGAGCCGTTCCAGCATCTCGTTGAGGGTGTCTCCCAGCCGCTCGAGCTCGTCCCGGGTCGGCGGTACGGGGAGCCGCTCGCCCGGCGTCGTCGCCGAGATCTCGGCCGCCCGGCGCCGCATCGCTTCGACGGCGCCCAACCCGACGCCGGCGAGCCGGTGCCCGATCAGCGTCGTCAGCAGCAGCGCGAGCGGCCCTGCGATGAGCAGTGAGTTCCTGAGGTCGGCGAGCGATTCCCTGCGGTTCTCGCTGGTCACGCCGACCACGAGGACCGCGCGGCCCCCCCGCGCCTCCACCGGCGTCGCGAGCAGCCGCACGGGCTCGTCCAGCATCGGCGCCGACGGCCGGTCGAGAAAGAGCTGGCGCTGTCTGAGGGCTCGGCTCAGCTCGTCCCGGTCGAGGAGGCTCGAACCCTCGAGCCCGGTGGAGCCATCGAGGATGCGTCCGTCGGCAGCGATGAGCTGGGCAAAGCTCTCTCCCCGCTCGATCAAGCTGTTTCGGTCCTCGTCAGCGAGCGTCCCACCGGTTCGCTCGACGAGCGCGCGCACGTCGTCGGCACGGAGCCGCAGGTTCTCGTTGAGTGTCTGGGTGAGGTTCCACGAGAGCCGCAGGTAGACGAAGAGCCCGGTGAGCGCGAGGACGATCGCCATCGCTGCCCCGAAGGCCACCGCGACCCGTGTCCGGATCGGCCAGCGGGTCACGATCCCTCGCGCAGCACGTAGCCCACGCCCTGCACCGTGTGCAGCGAGTGACGTCCGAACGGGCGGTCGATCTTCTCGCGCAGGCGCTTGACCTGCACGTCGACCACGTTCGACTGGGCCTCGTAGGCGAAGTCCCAGGCGTGCTCGAGGAGCTGGAGCCGGGAGAGGACGAGCCCCGGCCGGCGCATGAAGGTCTCGAGCAGCGCGAACTCCTTGGCCGAGAGATTGATCTCTGTCCCGCTACGCCTCACCGTGCGGGCCGCGGGGTCGAGCACGAGGTCGTCCACCTGGAGCACGGCAGGCCGCTCGGTTGCGCCGCGCCTCGCGAGCGCGCGAAGGCGCGCGAGCAGCTCGATCACGGCGAACGGCTTGACGAGGTAGTCGTCGGCGCCCGCGTCGAGGCCTGCGACCCTGTCAACGACTGCCTCGCGGGCGGTAAGCATCAGCACCGGCGACCACACGCCGCGCTCCCGAAGCCGGCGGCACACGTCGAAGCCGGAGAGATCGGGGAGCATCACGTCGAGGACGATCGCGTCGTACTCGACCGACGCCGCCATCCAGAGCCCGTCCTCGCCGCGACCGGCGACGTCGGCCAGCAACCCGTCGGCCGTCAGCGCCCGACGGATCACGCTCGCCATCCGCGGCTCGTCCTCGATCACCAGCACCCGCACGCTCGTAGTGTGGACCGACCGAGATGAACGTGCGATGAACGCCACCGGCCCGAGCTTCCCACCGGTGACGGCGGTAAGCTCGGGCCGAGACGCGGTGCTACCGGTCGAGGTGCGTCAGCTCCTCGCGCTTCCCGCCGCCCGAGACGCCGAACGTGAGCACGGGCCCCACCCCACGAGCAAAGAACTTCAGCTCGAGCACCTTCGGGTCGAGCGGGGTGCTGTCTCGCGTCATGATCACGTCGGCGTAGTGCCCGGCGGCGACCTCCGCCTGCTCGTCCACGCCGAGAATCATGGCTCGGTCCTCGGCCTCGCCTTTCAGGTATTCCTGGCGGTAGCGCATCCCTACGCGCGGGCTCGCGGGCATCGCGATCCCGGGTTGCGCTCCGTCGACACCGGCCTCCCACGAGCCCTTGGTGGTCACGACCTTGCCGTTCTCGTATTCGGCGGTCTGCTCGCCCATGTACCAGACGTTCCCGTTCCGATCTTGGGCGTACCAATCGGTCGTGTCCTCGACGAGCGCGCCGTCCTCGGTGACCGTGTCGCGGACGACCCGGGCGGTGATCCCGTTGGCCAGCTTTCGCGTCTGCGAGGTGACCCGCACGACCACCTTCTGCACGCTCCCGTCGGTATGTGCCTCGCGATACACCCAGCGCGTCCCGGGGCGCATCGGCCAGTAGGGGTTGTCGATCCTGGTGGTGAAGTCGGCGGGGTCGAGCTTCACCACCTCGCTTCCCTGGGGTAGCTTGTCGCGCCTCGCTGCGCTCGTCGCCGACGCGACCAGGGCTGCGGACAGCGCTGCGACCGCGACCGCCGCTCCGATCCTTCGCTTCGTCGTCATCGTCCTCGTCCTCTCGGTCTGGGAGCTCGGTGTGGCTCCGGTGGCCTCGTTCTACGAGCACGAGATGAACGGCCAATGACCCGTTGCGGAGCGAAGGAGTTGCGGAGGCAGGGGTCGATCAGTCACGACCGGCGGGCACCACGTCGATCTCGACGCCGCGCACCCACACGGGGATGTCTGCCAGCGCGAGGAGCTGCTCGTCGCCGGCGGAGTCGCCGTAGGCCCAGAGCTCTGCCCACTCGAGACCGCGCTCGTCAAGCCACGCGGTGAGCCGCCTCGCCTTTTCCTGCCCGCGGCAGTTCGCCCCGTCGAGCCGGCCGGTGAGGACCCCGTCGGCGTCGGCTTCGAGCCGGGTGGCGATGACGTGGTCGACCCCGAGGAGCAACCCGAGAGGTCTCACGTAGCACTCGAGCGATGCGGAGACCACGACCGTCGCGTCGCCTGCCTCCCGGTGCCACGCGAGCCGCGCGACGGTGTCGTTGCGCAGCCATGTCTGCGCGACCTGGTCGGCGAAGCTCCGGCCGAGACGGTCGACCTCGGCCGCCTCGTGACCTCGCAGCGCGAGCACCGCGAGCTCCTTCAACCGGTCGCGGTCCCGGTGGGCGGCTGCGCCCGCGACGGCGGGAAGGTGGGTAACGAGCGTCCGCCAGAGGCGGGCGCCGGCGACACGCCGAAGGAACGGCGTCACGCAGTCGCGCCTCGTCAGGGTGCCGTCGAGATCGAACGCGGCGACGCGTCGTGGGCTCCCGTGTCGTCCGTCCGGCATCCGCCGAACGAGGCTATACACTCGGTGTGATGTCAGACGGCCTCGAGCTCTTCGACGACCTCTACCTGGGGCTGCACGCAGGTGGTGCCCTGCGCAAGCAACGGCGTGGGGAGGAGCTGACCCCCGAGGAGCACGAGGCGCTCGGGCGGTGGCAGCGACTCTCGATGTGGCGGAAGGTCATCGCGGTCGGCGCGTTCGCGCTCGGCACCTTCGGGCTCGGCTTCACGCTCGGTGGGCTCGTCTTCGGCCGGCGCCGAGCAAAGAGCTTGCTGTAGCACGGTCGAGGCGCGCCTCTCGACGCGCCTCGACTCCGAGCATGGGCGAGTGCCCCGTGCCGCCCTGGAGCCCCAGGGCGGCGCCGGAGCGGGCGGAAGCATCAGCCTCCGTACACCTTCTTGAAGCTAGGCACCTTCATCGCGAGGAGCTGCCCGTACTCGACGAGCGCCGTGTCCGGATGAGCCCTGTGTGCCTGGGCGTCGAGCAGGAACCAGCCGTCGCCGAGGATTCCGCCGACGTCGATGATCCCGCTCGACTCCTCGTCGGCGGTGAGAACGGCGTCGGTGCCCCCCGGAGTCGCCGGCGCGAAAAGCGCGGGATCGAACATCGCGACGACACCGGTGCGCCCGGTCGCGATGTCATAGGCGACGATTCGGGCGAGATGCGCGTTGTTGCCCGGGTCCTCCTGGATGAGGACGTTTCCATGCCTGTCGATGTCCAGGTTGTCCGGCTTGTTGAGAAGCGGGGGCTCCGACCCGTCGAGCAGCAAAGTTAGCGACCCACCGAGCCATGGCCGTTCGACGTCCTTGAACCGCAGCCGCCACAGGCCGCCTCCGTCACGGGTCGCGGTCGCGCCGACTCCGCCCTCCGTGGTCACGAAGTAGAAGTCGTTGCGGTTCCGCGGATCCCACGCACCGTCTTCGATCCGGTTGAGCGTGAGTCCGTCGGCCTTCGCGATCGCGTTCTGTGCTGCCCCCGAGAGATCCCAGGGAACGGTCGCGAGGTCGAACGCTGCCGAGCCGGCCTTGCCGAACGTCGTGCGGTAGCCGGCGTCGGTCGAGACGGTCTCGTCGGTGAGGTCGACCACGTAGTCGACACCGTTCGTGAGGCCGGCCCTGTCGAAGGCGTTGCCCGTCTTCTGCTTCATGCCGACGTAGACCCAGAGCTGACCGTCCGCCGAGTCTTCCTGACCCAGCACCAGGGTCACGTCGCCACGAGTCTGCGCGGCAAGTGTGTTCTCCCACGAGAACAGTCCGAGCCGGGGGAGCTGCTGGGCGGCTCCGTCCTCGGTGACGCCGAAGACCCGCCCCTCGACGCCGTTCTCCTCGTTGGCGAAGTAGATGCGGCCGTCGTACCCGCGCTTCGACTTCGGGTTGAACAGCTGCCCCCTATCGGTGAAGCTCGCCGAGCAGAAGCGACTGAACGCCGCCAGCTGCGCGGGGAACGTGTCACCGGCGACGCGCGGGTTCGGGCCGCCCGCCGACGGTGTCGCCGACGGTGTTGCGGTGACGTAGTCCCAGAAGGTAACGCTTGTCGGAGACGAGATCAGATCCGCGCCTTCCTGCGCCTCCAACGTCTTGGCGTCGAACCTCCACCTCGAGACGAACGCGCCCGCCTGGCCATGCGCTCGGACGGCACCCTGCGTCGCCCGGAGCTCGTGGTTCATGTACACAACGAATCCGTCGCCGTCCTTGCGAGCACCGAGCCCGTCGGGGATCCCGACTAGCCTGTACCCGTTCGTCGCGCCGGCCCCATCGCCGACGGTCACGAGGGACTTCACCTCGACTCCCGGTGCAACCGGGAGCACGTAAGGGTCTGTCGTCGTGCTCGGGCCTCGTCCTGTCGGCGCGCCGCTGGCGGCAATCGCCGTTGCGGCCACCGCTGCCGCGCCGGCGAGCGCGAGCCCGGTCGTTCCCCACTTCCCCTTCGACACAACACCCTCCTTCGGAGATCTCATGGTCGAACGAGTTGTCGCGGACCGTGCGGCGAACAGGTGGGGAACATCCGGACACGAGCTGTTGAGCGAACACTTGTTCGATCCGATCGGGGGCGCTAGACTCGCCTCAATGGCTTCGGATCAGCTTGTCGTCCACGGTGCGAGGGAGCACAACCTCAAGGATGTCACCGTCGCACTCCCACGGAACGCGCTCGTGTGCGTGACCGGGCTGTCCGGATCGGGAAAGTCGAGCCTCGCGTTCGACACGATCTACGCCGAGGGGCAGCGCCGCTATGTCGAGTCGCTCTCGGCGTATGCGCGCCAGTTCCTGCAGATGATGGAGAAGCCCGACGTCGACTCGATCGACGGTCTCTCGCCGGCGATCTCGATCGACCAGAAGACCACCAGCCGCAATCCGCGCTCCACCGTCGGCACCGTAACCGAGGTCTACGACTACCTTCGGCTCCTCTACGCGCGGGTGGGGCGGCCCCACTGTCCCGTGTGCGGTCGCGCGATTGCCGGGCAGACGCTCGATCAGATCGTCGAGCAGGTGCTGGCGCTACCGGAGGGGACGCGATTCACGGTCGACGCGCCGATCGTGCGTGGACGAAAGGGCGAGTTCCGGGACGTGCTCGAGGAGCTCCGGCTCGACGGGTTCACGCGGGTGAAGGTCAACGGTGAACAGCGGCTGCTCGAGGAGGAGATCGTCCTCGACAAGAAGTTCAAGCACACGATCGACGTGGTCGTCGACCGGTTGGTGATGAAGGCCGACCTCCGCCAGCGCCTCACCCAGTCGATCGAGACCGCGACCGCGCTTGCCGAAGGGCTCGTCGCGATCGACATCGTCGACGGTGACACGTTGCTGTTCAGCGAGAACTTCGCGTGCCCCGAGCACGGCGTCTCGCTGCCCGAGCTCGAGCCGCGAATCTTCTCGTTCAACGCGCCGCACGGCGCGTGCACCCGTTGCACCGGGCTCGGCTCCCAGCTCGAGGTCGATCCCGACCTGCTCGTCCCCGACCCGACGCTGTCGATCGACGAGGGGGCGCTCGTCCCGTGGTCGACGGGCGGACAGGGATTCTACGAGTCGGTGATCCAGGCGGTCGCCGACCGCTACGAGATCGACACCTCGACTCCATGGCGAGACCTTCCGCGCGAGCGCCAGGACCTCTTCCTGTTCGGCACGAACGGTGACCGGATCCTTGTCACCTACAAGAACCGGATGGGGCGACGCCGCCAGTATGCGATGGCCTTCGAGGGGCTCGTCAACAACCTCCAGCGGCGCTACCGCGAGACCGACTCGTCACAGCAGCGCGAGCGGATCGAGGAGTACATGAGCATGCGCCCCTGCCCCGACTGCGAAGGGGCGCGGCTGAAGCCGGAGGTGCTCGCGGTGACCGTCGGCGACAGGTCGATCCACGCGTTCTCGCAGCTCTCGGTCTCGGCGGCGCTCCGGTTCCTCGACGAGCTCGAGCTCACCGCGACCGAGCAGCTCATCGGCCACCGCATCGTCAAGGAGATCCGCGAGCGGCTGACGTTCCTCGACGACGTCGGGGTCGGCTATCTCCAGCTCGACCGGGCCGCGAAGACGCTCTCCGGCGGCGAGGCGCAACGCCTCCGGCTGGCGACCCAGATCGGTTCGCAGCTCGTCGGCGTGCTCTACATCCTCGACGAGCCGTCGATCGGTCTTCACCAGCGCGACAACGACCGGTTGATTGGGACGCTCGAGCGGTTGCGCGGGCTCGGGAACACCGTGCTCGTCGTCGAGCACGACGAGCAGATGATGCGCACCGCCGACTGGCTGGTGGACATGGGGCCGGGAGCCGGTGAGCACGGCGGCCACGTCGTCGCCGAGGGCACTGCGGAGGACGTGATGCGGAACCCTCGGTCGTTGACCGGCCAGTTCCTCGCGGGCGTGCGGAGCATCGCGGTGCCGCCTCGCCGCCTCGACGAACGCGGGTCACTCGTCGTGCGCGGCGCCCGGGAGCACAACCTCAAGGACATCGACGTCGAGATCCCGGTCGGCAAGTTCGTCTGCGTCACCGGCGTCTCGGGGTCGGGGAAGTCGACGCTGGTCAACGAGATCGTCTTCAAGTCGCTCGCGAACCGGCTCAACAAGACGCGGACGAAGCCGGGCGCGCACGGGGGCGTCGAGGGTGTCGAGGCGTTCGACAAGGTGATCGACATCGACCAGACGCCGATCGGGCGGACGCCGCGGTCGAACCCGGCGACGTACACCGACCTGTTCACCCACGTCCGCGAGCTCTATTCGCTCGCGCCGGAGGCGAAGGTGCGCGGTTACAGGCCGGGGCGGTTCTCGTTCAACGTTCGCGGCGGCCGCTGCGAGGCGTGCAAGGGAGACGGGCAGATCAAGATCGAGATGCACTTCCTCCCGGACGTCTACGTCCCGTGCGAGACGTGTCACGGGCGCCGCTACAACAAGGAGACGCTCGAGGTGAGGTTCAAGGGCAAGTCGATCGCGGACGTGCTCGAGATGTCGGTCGAGGAAGCACTCGAGTTCTTCGCGAAGATCCCGAAGATCCAGCGGCGGCTGCAGACCCTCCACGACGTTGGGCTCGACTACATCCGGCTCGGGCAGCCAGCGACGACGCTCTCGGGTGGGGAGGCGCAGCGGGTGAAGCTCGCGGCGGAGCTCTCGAAGGTCGCGACCGGGCGGACGCTGTACATCCTCGACGAGCCGACCACAGGCCTTCACTTCGCCGACATCGAGAAGCTCCTCGAGGTGCTCCAGCGCCTGGTCGACGCCGGCAACACGGTGCTCGTGATCGAGCACAACCTCGATGTGATCAAGCAGTCCGACTGGGTGATCGACCTCGGGCCCGAGGGCGGCGACGCGGGCGGTGAGATCATCGCGGTCGGCACCCCCGAAGACGTTGCAGCGATAGACGAGTCGCACACCGGCCGCTTCCTCCGGCAGCTTCTCGCCACCCGTACTGCGATCGCCGCCGCCTGAGTGGGGCTGGCGGGGACGGGCGCGCTATGACCGCCAATCGACTCAAGCCGACCGCGATCGCCGACCAGGCTGCCGAGGCGAACGCGGAAGAGTCGACCCGGCGGGGGCGCGAGTGGTGGCGACTGACCGCGCGGCTTCTTCGCGCCCCGCGCGAGGTGTTCGTCGCGCTCCGCAGCACGGACGACGTCGACCTCGACGCGCGGGCGGAGCCGATCACCGCGATCGCGATCCTCGCCGGGATGGCCGCGGTGTTTCTCTCTCCGAGGTGGGGCCGGCTGCTCGACGACTCCGCGATCGACGAGCTCGTCGTCGCGGTGTTGACGTTCATCGCGGGCTGCTTCTACGGGGCCGCCGGCGTGTTTCTTCTCGGTCTCTTCGCTTGGCTTGGCGCTCGTGGCGCAGGCGCCGATCCTCCGTTCCGGCTCGCGCGGCACCTCGTGGCGTTCTCGGCGCTCCCGTTTGCGCTGTCGATCCTCGTCAACCTCCCGCTCGCGCTGGTCTGGTTCGGTGCGGATTGGTTTCACGAGGGCGGGGCGGATTCCGGCGGCGGTCGCTGGGTCGTGACCGGGATCGGGCTCGCCGCGGCCGCCTGGTCGGCCGGGCTGCTCGCGACCGGCCTTCGCGTGACCTTCCGTCTCTCGTGGTTCGGAGTCGTGACCGCGCTTGCGCTTGCCGGGGTGATCGTTGCCGGGCTGGCAGTCCTGCCGAGCGCGCTTCGCTGACATCGCCCGGGGCCTCGTTCGCGAGGCCCCGGGCGGAGCGCACGGCTACTGCTTGTAGGCGACTGCGACGAGCGTCCAGTCGTCGAGCCGGAAGCCCGCGCCGCCGGTCGCCTGGATCTGAGCGGAGACGGTGTGGTCTCCCGCACCGACCCCCCGGCGGAGCCTCGTGATGCTGTGGGCCTCGAAGTCCGAGTACGCCGAGGCGGACACGGCGGGCGAGTCGAATACGAAGTTCGTGCCGTCCTCCGGGTTCATCTCGTCTCCGTCGACGAAGAGCCGGACGACGCAGCCGCCAGCCGTGACGCAGCGGCTCTCGGCCGAGAACGTCGCGATGACCGTCGCGGTGGTGTCAGCGGGAACCTTGATCGTTGTCGAGCCAAGTGTCGAGAGCGTCGCGCTCGTGGTGATCGTGGGCGCATCGCTCGACGTGGCTGCGAACGCGAGCGCAGCCCCCGTTCCGGCAGGCCCTGTCTCGCCCTTGGGCCCTGCTGGCCCAGCCGGGCCCGCCGGCCCGGGCTTGAGCTGCCCGGCGGCGAAGTCGGTCGAGACGAGCGTGCCGTTCTTGACCTTGGCGGAGGTAACCGCGTTGTTCTTGAGCTGAGCGGTGCCGACCGAGTTGTTTGGCAGCTTGCTGACCGCGTAGCCCGTGCCACCGAGCGCAACGAACAGCGCGAGCACCGCCACGCTCATCGCGGGGGACGGGAGTCGGAGCTTATGGTTCATTTCACCACCTCCTAGGGTGCGTTGTTCCACACCCTGGTGATACCCCATCGCCCCCCGAACGTCGACGAATCCGAACAGGGTGATAACGAACCCCCGTTCGAGGGACGGGTGGCCCTCGTCCGAGGGATCGCAGCACCCCGGCCCCATTGAGAAAGTGTGGCAACGCGTCACTGGGGAGGTGTCGCAACGTGGATCAGGGGGAGGAATTGCTCGGCTTCGTCGTCCTACAGCTCGTCGGTCACGGAATTGTGACGCTCGGTGCGCTCGGTCTCGTGCTCGCCGGCCGGTCGCTCGCAGCACGGAGCCGTGGCGACAGCGAGGTGCGCGCTGCGCTCGTCGATCGCGTCTGCGAGCGCACGGGGACGATGCTCGACGGAGTGCGCCGCGCCCTCCGGGCAGAGCTCGCGCTCGTCGTCGTCGAGTCTCCCGGTGGGCTGGGCCCGCTCGCGGCGGAGAGCTCGGTGAAGGCGAGCTGCGACCTGCGCACCGTTACGCTCGGACGCACCCATCGGCGGCTCCTCGACGCGGTCAGGGATTCCGGGCACCCACTTGTCGCCGGAACGGAGGAGGGCGCAGTCCTCACCGACATGCTCCTCCAGCTTCGCCTCGAGCACGGGCTGGCGATGCCAGTGTTCGGGGAAGGCCCGTCGGCGATGGGGTTTCTGGTGCTCGGGCGCAATCGGAAACGCTTTGGGCGCGACGACCGAAGGCGCGCAGTGCTGGTCGCAGAGCGGCTCGGTGCCAAGCTCGAGGCGGAGCGGCTCGAGCGCTCCGTTCGCGACCTGAAGACGATCGGCAACCAGCTCCGGCATCGCGCCGACCATGACGGGTTGACCGGTCTCGCGAATCGAGCCCATCTCGAGCACAAGGTCGCCGAAGCGCTGCGTGAGAAGGCGCAGGGAACGAAGGTGGCGGTGCTTTTCCTCGACCTCGACGACTTCAAGATCGTCAACGACCTGCTCGGGCACCAGGCGGGCGACGAGCTCCTCGTCTCGGTCGCCGGGAGGATCAACGCGGCGATCCGTCCGGTCGACGTCGCCGCGCGGCTCGGCGGCGACGAGTTCGCCGTGCTCGTCCGCTGCATCGACGCCACCGACGGCGAGCGGGTCGCGCGCCGGCTCGTTGAGTCTCTCGCGGTCGCGTTCGGGATCGCCGGTCGTGACGTTCACGTCCACGCAAGCGTCGGGGTCGCGTACGGCGACGCCGGACGGGTCGAGGCCGACGAGCTGCTCCGGAACGCCGATCTGGCGATGTACGAGGCAAAGCGCGGCGGGAAGGGCAGGTTCGCGATCTTCGAGCGCCGTCTGCTCGACCGGGTCAGGACGCGCCACGAGCTCGTCGTCGCACTCGAGAAAGCGGTCGAGCGCAACGAGATCCAGGTGCACTACCAGCCGATCGTCGCGCTGGGGACATGTGGGCTGCGCGCGGTGGAGGCTCTCGCCCGCTGGCACCGGCCCGGCCATTCGATCGCGGAGCCGGACGAGTTCATTGGCGCCGCCGACGAGGCCGGGTTGATGCCGAGCATCGGCCGCTCTGTTCTGGCAATCGCGTGCCGCCAGGTCCGCGACTGGCAGCAGCTCTATCCGAGCTGTGCCGAGCTGCGGCTCACCGCGAATCTCGCCCCGGTCGAGCTCGTGGACGCGACGCTCGCGACGGACATCGCCGCGATCCTCGACGACACCGGCTTCGATCCGCGAAAGCTGATCCTCGAGCTCACCGAGTCCGGAGTGATGCGCAATCCGGAACAGGCCCACGCGTCGATGGAGCGGCTTCGCGAGCTCGGGATCAGGCTCGCGCTCGACGATTTCGGCACGGGGCACTCGTCGCTCGCCCATCTGCGGGAGTTCCCGCTCGACGTGCTCAAGATCGCCCGACCGTTCGTCGAGCACATCGCCGAGCGCGAGCACGACGCGCTGTTCATCGAGACGATGAAGCGGCTCGCCTCGTCACTCGGGCTTCCGGTGATCGCCGAGGGCGTCGAAACCGAGGCGCAAGCCCGGATCCTCGCGGAGCTTGGGTGCGAGTACGGGCAGGGGTATCTCTTCGGGCATCCGGTCGGGGCCCTCGGGGTGACGCGCTACCTGCTCGCCGACACGCTGCCGCCGGCCTCGCCGTTGATCGCCGCCGCCGTCTCGTAGAACTCCGCGAGCTCCGCCGGCGCCATCTCGTACGCGTGCTCGGGCCCTGGGAAGGCCCCCGTCCGAACCTCAGCGGTATAGGCCTCGAGCGCGTCGCGAATCTCACGCGAGAGGTTCGCGTAGCGCTTGACGAAGCGGGGGAGATGACCCTCGGTGAGCCCGAGCAGGTCATGGTAGACGAGCACCTGCCCGTCGCACGCCTCCCCGGCCCCGATCCCGATCGTCGGAATCGCGACGCGTCGCGTGATCACGGCAGCGACCGGCGCGGGGACAGCCTCGAGGACGAGCATGAAGGCGCCCGCTGCCTCGAGCGCGTGCGCGTCCTCGACGAGCTGGCGCGCGGCCGCCGCGGTCTTCCCCTGCGTTTTGAACCCGCCGAGCTTGGTCGAGGTCTGCGGTGTGAGCCCGATGTGCCCGACAACGGGGATCCCCGCCTCGCTGATCGCGCGGACCCGGGAGAGCATCGGGCCGGCACCTTCGAGCTTGACGACGTCGGCGCGAGCCTCCTTGATGAAGCGAATCGCGTTGCGGACCGCGTCCTCGTCGTTCACCTGGTACGAGCCGAACGGCATGTCGCCGACGATCACCGGCCGGCGCACCGAGCGAGCGACGGTGCGCGTGAGCAGGAGCATCTCGTCCATCGTCACCGGCACGGTGGTGCCGTCGTAGCCGAGCACGACCATCGCGGCCGTGTCGCCGACGAGGATCATGTCGACGCCCGCGTCCTCGGCGAACTTCGCGCCGGGCGCGTCGTAGGCGGTGATCATCACGACCCTCTCACCTCGCTCCTTCATCGCTTGGAGCTCGAGGAGCGAGAGCTTGCCTGCAGGGGGTGTCGTCACGGTGAGACCTCCAGGGGAACGTTGTCGATCAGACGGGTCTCACCGACGCGAACCGCGGCGGCGAGGACAGGGGGTGAGAACGGGGCGACCTCGACGTACTCGACGTCGAGACCCGCGCCGGCGAGGATCGCGAGTGCTTCCTCGCGATCGCGGGTTGCGAGCGCCCGCGGCAGCGCGGCCGCCTGTCGCCTCTCGTCGGCGGAAAGTCGGGTGTTGCGAGAGGAGAGCGCGAGCCCGTCGGGGTCGCGAACGGTCGGCAGCGAGTGAAGCTCGACCTCCAGGTCGAGGTCGGCGATCATCCGGCGGAGGACAGCCACCTGTTGCGCGTCCTTCTCCCCGAAGAACGCCGCGTCGGGACGCACGACGTTGAAGAGCTTGAGGCAGATCGTGGCGACGCCCCGGAAATGACCTGGGCGCTGCTCCCCCTCGAGGATCGAGCCGAGCTCGGTGACGTCGACCCAGGTCTGGTAGCCAGGTGGGTAGATCTCCTCGGCCGTTGGCGCGAACACGAGCTCGGCTCCCGCCTCGGCCGCGCGCGCTGCGTCAGCCTCCAGCTCGCGAGGGTACGCGGCGAGGTCGCCCGGATCGCCGAACTGGGTGGGATTCACGAAGATGCTGACCACGACCGTGTCACACTCGCGTCGGGCGGCCTCGATCAACGCGACGTGGCCGGCGTGGAGCGCGCCCATCGTCGGGACGAGCCCCACCCGCCCGGTGCGGCGCGGCCGGAGCGCCGCGCGAACCTCGGGGATCGTCCGGCAGATCCTCACGCAGGCACTCCAAGTCGATCGGGCAGCCCGACGCCCGCCTGGCCCGCGGTGGCGCGGGCGAGCGTCTCGTACAACGGCAGCAACTCCGGCGCCGCGCCTACAAGCACCTCGAGGTGGCGCTCCACCGTCGACCAATCGCCCCGATCGATCGGCCCTGTCAGCGCAAAGTCGTTCTCGATCGTGCGACGCATCAACGGGACGAGCCCTTCGCTAGGAGCACCGGCGACCGCAAAGAGCCGAGCCGCCGCCCGGTACAGCGTGACGAGGTAGTTGGAGGCGATCGCGGCACCGCAGTGGTAGAGCGCTCGCGCGTCCTCGGCGAGGGGAAACGGCCGCAACCCCAGGGTCCCGGCAAGCGACGTCGCGAAGGCGACTGCCTCGGTCGTCTCACCGGTGACAGCCGCAAAAGCGCCGTCGAGCTGCTCGGGACCACGCTCGTGCGTGAACGTCTGCAACGGATGCAGCCCGAACCGACGCGTATGAGGCGCGAGCGCGGCAAGCGGCGTCGCTCCCGACACGTGCCCGAGCCACGGGCCGGCCGGAACCGTCGCTGCGACCTCGGCGATCGCGCGATCCGGTACGCACAGCAGCACCCCATCCGCCACCGCGGCAGGGGCGAGGCGCACGCCACGCTCGGCGAGCCGTGCGCTCACAGCCTTGCCGACGCGCCCACGCGCGCCGATCACGTTGATGCTCTCGATCATGGTTGAGGCTCCAGCTCCGCGTGGATGCCGGGCTGGCGTCAATGTACCGGACCCCCCACGATCACCGAGCATTCCTCATCACCGGCGGTCGGCCGTGTGCGTGCGTCCCAGCGCGAGCTACCCGCGGCCGGGCCTCCGCGCCCGCCGTCTACCGCGTCGCGGCTCGAGCGGCCAGCTCGAGCCGCGCGAGAAGTGCCCTCGACACCTCCGGCCACTCGGTATCGAGCACGGAATACCACGCGGAATCGCGGTTGACGCCGCCGCGAACGAGCATGTGTTGGCGGTGGATCCCCTCGAACGTCGCGCCCATCGCCTCCATCGCGCCCCGCGAGCGCTTGTTGTGCGCATCGGTCTTGAGCTCGACCCTGCGACACTCCCACACCTCGAACGCCTGTCGGAGCATCAGGTACTTCGCCTCGACGTTGACTCCCGTGCCCCAGGCCTCGGGATGCAGCCACGTCCACCCGATCTCCACGCTTCGATGCTCGGGACGCAACGCCAGGTACCGCGTCGAGCCCACGACCCGCGCGTCAGCGGTCGTGGCCAGCGGGATCTCCGTTCCGGCCGCGGCAGCCGCCAGCGCCGCCCGGTACAGCGCTGCGAGCTCTGCGGGGGTCTCCGGCTGCAGGACGTTCAGCCATTGCCACGTCCTCGGGTCGCGCGAGGCCTCCCAGAGACCGTCGAAGTGCGCCTCTGAGAGCGGCTCCAGACACACGAGCCTTCCCTCGAGCACAGGTGCCGTCAACGCCGCCATCATCCGGAGGTTTACACTGTTCCCCATGCCGATCTACGAGTACGCCTGCATGAAATGCGAGGCCCACTTCGACGAGCTTGTCCGCAACGACGAACAGGTCATCACCTGCCCCGACTGCGGCGCGAAGAACGTCAAGCGCCAGCTCTCCGCCTTCGCCGTCCACGGCGCCACCTCCAAGCCCAGCTTCAGCGGGCCCTCTGGCGGCGGCGGCGGGGGATGCTGCGGCGGGTCCTGCGGCTGCGCCTGACGTCCAGGCCGCCTGACGTCCAGGCCGCGTCCGTGAAGCCGGGCGGAGCCCGGCTCCCCGGGCGCTGACGACGCTCGCAGCACCGTGCTCTGCGGGGCCGTGCGTTCGCACTGTCCCCTCCGGCCCGGCACTGCGAGCGCCGCCCCTGGACGCCAGGCGGACGGAAGCGAAGGCTGTCGAAAACACGCCTGACGTTCAGGCCGCGCCGTCACCCCACCGCCGACCGTGGCGCCGACGGCTAGCCGCAGAAGCGCATCGCCGCGACCGCGAGCGCCTGCGCAGTCTTGACGAGATCGTCGACCGGGACGTGCTCGTCGATCGTGTGCGCGATCTTGGCGCCGTCGCTCGAGAACCCCGCCGGGCCGTAGGCGATCCCCGGTGTGCCGGCGAAGTGGGTGAACGTCGCGCCGTCGTACCACGAATCGAGACCCCAGAGCCTCCCACCACGACCGACGTCATCGGACGCCGCGGTCGTGATCCCGACGATCGGGGTCGCCGGCTCGATCTCCATCGGCATCACCCCGTTGTCGAACCAGCTGACGAGCGGTGGGTGCTCCCGGAGCCACGGGTCGGCCGCCGCCGCCGCGGAAACCCACGCCTCCACCTCGCGCCGGACTTCAGCGCCCCAGCCGGAGGCGTCCTTCTGCACCGGGAGATACAGGCAGGCGATCGTGATGCGACAATCGGCCGGATAGGTCACCGACCACTCGCCGGCTTTGATCTTCGTCGGGACGACGTCCGGCTTCGAGAGGTACGGGTGGACGAACCGTCGCTGCACGCGCCAGTCCTCGCGGAGCCGACGGATCGCATCGACCACCAGCATCGCCTTCTCGATCGCGTTGACCGCGCCGCCCTCGCTGAAATGCCCGTGCTCTACCTCGGCGTGCCCGGTCTGTCCAGGGATCGTGATCGTCCCGTACTCCGAGCCGCGGCACGCGACCCACACGTCACCGCCAGTCGCCTCCGTCACGATCGCCGCGTCGGCCTTGAGCCCCCGATCGACGAGCGCCATCCCGCCCGCACCCGACGACTCCTCGTCGGTGTTCGTCGCGACCGTGAGGTCGCCGGCGAGCCGGATCCCGAGCTCGACGAGCGTCTCCGCCGCGACCGTCATCGCCGCCACCCCGCCTTTCATGTCGCAAGAGCCACGACCGTAGAGCAACCCGTCACGGATCTCCGCGGCCAGCGGATCGCTTGTCCAGCGGTCGCGTGGCTCGTAGGAGACCGCATCGATGTGCCCGTTGAAGATCAAGCTCCGCCCACCGCCCGTCCCTGCGAACCTCGCGATCAGCTGCGGCCTCCCGGCGAAGTCGAGCCCTTCCGGGACGAGCGGCCGTCCCGCCATCACGCCGGCGTCGGGCTCGAACAAGTCGATCTCGGCGCCACGCTCCCGCAGTCGCGCCGCGAGGTGCTCCTGGAGCTCGGTCTCCTGGCGGGCGGGCTCACCGAGATCTCGTGCGGTCGTGTCGAACCCGATGAGATCGGTGGCGAGCGCGACGATCTCGTCGCGTTTCCCGGAGAGCGCGTCGACGACGGTTGCTTCCTGGTCGGTCAGTGGCATCGGGGCGTCCTCTCGTAGCTGCTACGGGGCTGGCGTGGGCGCGTTGCGTGTGGGTGGCTCGCGGTGCTGACAAGCGCAACCGTACGTCTCGAGCTCGTGGACGAGCCGCCTCCGCGCGGCGAGCTGGGCCGGCGTTGGGGTCGACCGTACGGCCGGCGGCGTAGGCGTCGAGCGCAGCTCGTGCACGGCGAGCGCGCCCGCGCCGGTTGCGGCGGTGAGCGCGGCCGCAATCGCAATCCCGAGGAGCAGCCGGCGCATCAGAGACCGAGCCTCCGGTCGCCACGACGTCGCATCACCTCGGCAAGGACGACAACCACGAACGACAGCGCGAGCATCACCGTCGCGACGGGGATCATCGGCGGCAGATGCTCCGCCTGCCGGATCTGCCCGAAGAGATAGACCGGGTACGTCTCGCTGTTCGCCGAGAGGAAGCTCGCAATCGCGTACTCGTCGATCGAGACGACGAGGGCGATCAGCAGCGAGGAGAGGATCGCCGGCGTGATCAACGGCAGGATCACGCGCCGGAACGTCGTTACACCGCTTGCGCCAAGATCGCGCGCCGCCTCCTCGAGCCGCCGGTCGATCCCGGCGATCCGCGGCACGAGCAGGAGCACGGCGTACGGCAGCGAGATGACGACGTGGCCGGCGATCACCGTCCACAGCGAGAGATCGACCGCGACCGGCCCCTTGCGGAACAGCATCAGCAACGCGACCGCGACCACGATCGGTGGGACGACCATCGGGACGAGCATGAACGCGGTGACCGCATTGCTCCCCCGGAACCTCCGGCGCGTGAGCGCGTAGGCGGCGAGGACGCCGAGCGCGGTCGAGATCACGCTCGTCGAGCCTGCGACCTTCAGGCTCCGCACGAACGCGGCCCGGAGCGCGTCGTCGTGCCAGGCGTTCGCGTACCAGCGGGTCGTGAAGCCCTGCAGCGGGAAGACCGGGATCGTGTTGTCGTTGAACGAGAAGATCAGCAGCACGACCGACGGCAGGTACAGCACGACCAGGAAGGCAACGAAGAACGCGGTGAGCGCCACCCGCCCGCGGCGGCTTACGGCAACCGTCGCGCGACTCACGTCTCACCGCCCGTTGCTCGCAGAAATCGCGAGGTTGCCGCGGTCAGCGCGAGCACCACCCCGATCAGGAACAGCGCGAGGACGGCACCGGCCTGCCAGTCGTTGTTCTGGCCGAAGTCGTCGGCGATCGCCGTCCCGAAGAGGTAGCCCTCGTTGCCACCGACGAGCTGCGGAGTCACGAACTCGCCGATCGTCGGGATGAAGATGAAGAGGAACGCGGCAACGACGCCCGGCGCGGCGAGTGGGAGCGTGACCTTGGCGAACGCGACGAGGCGGCTCGCGCCGAGGTCGGTCGCCGCCTCGAGCAGCCGGCGATCCTGGTTCTCGAGCGCGACGAAGATCGGCAGCGCGACGAACGGCACCCAAGCGTACAGCAGCACCACGAAGACGGTGAACTGGCTGTAGAGAAGCCAGTCGACCGGGTTGTCGCGATCGCGGAGGCCGAGATCGAAGAGGAGCGTGTTGACGAGGCCCTGATCGGTGAGGATCACCCGGAACGCGAGCACGCGCAGGAGGTAGCTCGTCAGGAACGGCGCGATCACGATCACCAGCCAGCGGTACTTGGAATCACCGAGGCAGAACGCGAGGTAGTACGCGATCGGAAACGCGAGCAGCACCGCCGCGATCGAGACGGTCAGCGACATCGAGACCGAGCGGAAGAACAGCGATATCGACGGGTTCTCGGGAGAGGTGAGACCCGCGATCCGGTGGAGGCCGTGCCCCCAGGGGATTGCGAGATACGGAAGCGCGAGGAGCACGACCGAGGCTGGGACGACGAAGCGCCCTCCCCGGCCGAACCGGCCGCCAAGGAGCGCGAGCGCGAGGAGCCCGACCTGCCCGAGCCCGACGACCCAGAGAGGCAAGGACACCGTCTGCCCGACGACGCTGAGGTCGACGTCCGGGCCGAGCAGCTGCTGCCAAAGATCCCAGGAGAAGCTCGTGAGCTCACCGTTGATCAGGGCCGCGGCCTTGGTCACACCCTGCCAGCGGACACCCGTCGAGAAGAGGAAGACGTAGTAGAGCGGGACTAGGAAGAACAGCACGAGCCACCCGCCGGCGGGCAGCAGCATCGCCGCAGTCCCGGCCCCTGACCGCACTCGTTTCGCGAGTCGCCCTTGCATGGCTCTCCCCAGGGAGGTCTCGCGGGGTGGGCGGCAGCCCACCCCGCGCACGATGCCCTAGGCGGACTTCACCTTCTGGTACGCCTTGAGGTACGCCACCCGGTTCGGGAGATGCTCCTCGAGCCAGACTCGCGGCGGCTTCAGCGCCGTCTTCAGCTCGTCGAGATGGAACTGCTTCACGAACTTCGGGTCGGCCTTGGCGAGCACCTGCTTCGTCATCGCCGCGCCGCCCGTGTAGTAGGCATTGACGAGAAACTCCATCGCGGGTGTCGAGAAGGCGACGTCGAGGTACTTGTAGGCGAGCTCCTCGTTCTCGGGGCTCGCGCCCAGCGCAAAGCAGCAGACCCACGCGAGCATCCCTTCCTTGGGCTGCATGTACGTCACCGGGACGCCCTTCATTGCCTTGTTCTGGATCACCTGGGCGTAGGTGTCCGGCCACGCGTACGTGACCCAGACCTTGCCGGAGTTGAAGTCCTGCATCGCCTGCGTCTCCGACTGCCAGAACGAGGCGATGTTCTTCTTCGCCTTGATCATCGTCTGCGCCGCCTTGTCGATCTCGGCCTGGGTCATCCGGTTCGGGTTGTCGACCCCGTTGATCAGGCCGCCGATCTTGATCACGGCGACACCCTCGTCGTAGATCGTGATCTTGTTGCGGAGGCGCTTGTCGAAGAGGAGCGACTCCCACGATTGCTCCTTCGGCTTGAACTTGTCGCCGCGGTACATCAGCGTCGAGTAACCCCAGTCCCACGGGAGCCCGTAGACCTTGCCGCCGACGATCCCCGGCTTCATCAGGTTCTTGTCGATCCCCTTGAAGGTCTTGAGCCTCGAAGTGTCGATCGGTTTGATCAACCCGGCCGCCTGCCAGTCGGGGATGTAGGCGATGCACGGGTGAACGAGGTCGTACTTCACGGCGCCGGAGGCGGCCTTCGCGAGCTCGGCCTGATCGGTGTTGAAGGTGACGTACTTGGGCACGCCGTACTTCTTGAAGTAGGCGTTGAAGCCCGTGTAGTCCGCCTGGTAGTAGGACCAGTCATAGACGACGAGCGGTGACTTCTTCGCACCGCCACGCGTCGTGCCGGCAAGCGCCTCGCCGACCCCGCCGCTCGCGAGCCCGGCGAGCGTGAGCCCGCTCGCGGCGAGGAAGCCACGGCGGGAGATCCCGGGACTGCCCGGCATGCCTCGTGTGCCCGGTGTGCCTAGCGTGCTCATCCTTCCCCTCCTTCGTCTGACGAAGCGGTGCGCTCCGTCGCTCCGTTCGTGTTGCCGATCACGTAGCTGTGGTCGGCGGCCCAGTGGAGGACGACCGGCGCGCCCGCCCGGACCTCCGTCCTGCCGACCTCGTCGTTGAGCCGATGCACGGTGAGCGTCTCGCCTGTGCGAAGGTCGACGATCAGCTGGGTCATGCTGCCGAGATACACGACCTCGCGGACCGTTCCGCTCACGTGGGAAGCCCTGCCATGTACCGCGCCGGCAGCGAGCTTGATCTTCTCGGGCCGCACCGTGATCGTCACGCTCTCACCTTGCGCGACCACCGGCGGCGCGGGCGCGAGGATCCGCTCGTCCTGCCCGAGGTCCATCGCGACGAGGTCGCCGTCGCGCCTGTCGACGCGCAGCGCGAGCAGGTTCGACGTACCGATGAACCCTGCGACGAAGGACGTCGCCGGGTGCTCGTAGATCTCCTCGGGCGTCCCGATCTGCTCGACGATCCCGTTGTTCATCACCGCGATCCGATCGCTCATCGTCAGCGCCTCCTCCTGGTCGTGCGTGACGTAGACGAACGTCGTGCTCGTGCGTGACTGGATCTCCTTCAGCTCGAGCTGCATCTCCTTGCGCAGCTTCAGGTCGAGCGCGCCGAGCGGCTCGTCGAGGAGGAGCGCGGCGGGCTCGTTGACCAGTGCCCTTGCGAGCGCGACCCGCTGTTGTTGACCACCGGAGAGCTGGCCCGGCTTCCGGCCCTCGAGCCCTTCGAGCCGGACCGAGCGGAGCGCTGTGGCGACGCGCGAACCGATCTCGCCGCGCCCGACCCGCTTGACCTTCAGGCCGAAGGCGACATTGTCGGCGACCGTCATGTGCGGGAAGAGCGCATATGCCTGGAAGACCATGTTGACGTTGCGCTTGGCCGGGGGGACATGCGTCACGTCCTCGCCGCGGAGAAGGATGCGGCCGCCACTCGGCTCTTCGAAGCCGGCGATCATCCGCAGCGTCGTCGTCTTCCCGCACCCCGACGGGCCGAGCATCGAGAAGAACTCACCCTCGTGAATCGTGAAGGAGACGTCGTCGACGGCACGCACGTCGGCGAAGGCCTTCGTCACCCGGTCGAGCGTGATGTCGGACCCGGCGTCCGTGGTCGTCATAGGTGGGCGATCATATAGCGGCAAGGTCTCACTCTCATCCGCGCGCGCTCGTAGACTGGCGCCGTGACCGCGGACGACCGGGAAGGCGCGCTCGCCGCGCACGGGATCGCGGTGTCGGCGTGTGTCTCGTGCCGCTTGTGCGAGAGCCGCTCACAGGTTGTCGCCGGCGTCGGGCTTCCGTCGGCCGAGGTGATGCTCGTGGGCGAAGCGCCGGGTTTCCACGAGGACAGGACGGGGCTGCCGTTCGCGGGTCGCGAGGCCGATCTCGTCGACCGACTGCTCGCTCTCGCTGGGCTCGAACGCGGCCAGGTCTACTGCACCACCGTCGTCAAGTGCCGGCCCGCGGGGAGCGGGGAGCCGACCGCGGAGGAGATCTCGGCGTGCGAGCCGCATCTCTACCGGGAGCTCGAGCTCGTCCGTCCCCGGGTCGTGGTCACGCTGGGAACGCTCCCTACCCGGCTGCTCACCGGGCGCTCGCAGACGGTTGCAGATGTGCGCGGCGAACCGCAGCGACACGTCATCGCGGGCCGCGAGCTGACAGTGCTTCCGGTGTACCGCCCCGCTGCGGCCCGCTACGCGCCCGAGCGGGCCGCCGAGCTCGAGGCGGACTTCGGCGGGATCCCTGGACTTCTCGGTCGCGATCGCCTGGCCGTCGCCGGTCTCGCTGAGCAGCAGCCTGTGCCAGTGGCCGTCGCGCCGGCGCCCCCGGGCGAGCAGCTCGGCCTGTTCTGATGCTCGAGGCGGTGACGGCCTCACCCGAGGAGACCGAGGCGATCGCGGCCGCGCTCGCGCGACGCCTGCGACCGGGTGACGTCGTGCTGATCCGGGGAGAGCTCGGTGCCGGGAAGACGACCTTCGTTCGCGGCGCCTGCCGGGCGCTCGGGATCGTCGAGCCCGTCACGAGCCCGACCTTCACGATCGGTCATCGGTACCAGGGCACGGTCGACGTCAGCCATCTCGACCTCTACCGCTTCGCCGGGCTCTCGGCGGCCGAGTGGGGGGATCTCGAGCCCTACTTCGACGACGCGATTGCGTTTGTCGAGTGGCCCGACGCCGGTGAGACGGCGCTGCCGCGAGCGGTTGCGACCGTGACGCTCGGCCACCGCTCGCCCACCGAGCGCGGCTTGAGCATCGAAGGCGACGAGGCGCTGCTACAAGGACTGGATGCTGCTGCTCGCCTTCGACACTGCGACTGACGTCGCGACGAGCGCCCTGGTCGCGGACGGCGACGTCCTCGGCGAGCGAGAGACGGTCGCCCGGGCGGTGCTCGCCGACATCGACGCGCTGCTACGCGAGGCTGGCGTTGCGCCGGCCGACCTCGCGGGGATCGTCGTCGGCACGGGCCCCGGTAGCTTCACGTCGACCCGGATCGGGCTTGCGATCGCGCGCGGGCTCTCGCTCGCGCTCGAGATCCCTTGTGCCGGCGTCTCGACGCTCGCAGCGCTCGCCGCCGGCGCTCCTGGCGCCGCTCCCGTGATCGACGCGCGGCGCGGCGAGGTGTTCGTCGACGGGGCCGGGGTTGTGACCCCCGAGTCGCTCGACCTCCCGGTCGGTGCGACCTGCGTCGGCGACGGCGCGGTTCGCTACCGCGAGGTGCTCGGAGCGCGTGGCTACCTGATCCCGCCGGACGGCGATCCCCGCCACCGTCCGCGAGCGAGGTTCCACGCGGCGCTCGCAGGGGAGCTCGGGCCTGCCGGTGCGGTCGATCCGATCTACGTCCGCGCCCCCGACGCGATGCCGCGCCGATGACGCTCACGCTCCGCGCCCTCCGCCGCGGCGACCTCGACGAGGTCGAGGCGATCGAACAGGTCGCCTACGCAGCCCCTTGGTCGCGCACGATGTTCCTGAGCGAGCTCTCGAAGCCCGGCTCCCGGACGTTCGGCGCCTTCGACCTCGAGGGCATCCTGCTCGGGTACCTGCTGCTCTCCCGGCAGGCCGGCGACTGGCACGTGATGAACGTCGCGGTTCATCCGGAGCACCGTCGCCGCGGGGTCGCGAGCGCGCTGATCGCGAGGATGCTCGAGGACACCGCAACCGAGCCGGCGAACGGGTACACCCTCGAGGTGAGGGTTTCGAACACTGGCGCCGTCGCCCTCTACGAGCGCTTCGGCTTTCGCGTGCACGGCGTCCGCAAGGGCTACTACCTCGACAATCGAGAGGACGCGCTGATCATGTGGCGCCTCTCCGGCGACGGGAACGCCGGATGAGCGGCCTCGTGCTCGGGATCGAGACGTCGTGCGACGAGACCGCGGCGGCGCTGGTCGATGCCGACGGCACCGTTCGTGCCTCGATCGTCGCGTCGCAGGACGAGCTCCACGACCGCTTCGGCGGTGTCGTTCCCGAGGTTGCGTCACGACGGCACCTCGAGCTCGTCCAGCCCGTCGTCGCCCAGGCGCTCGCCGCAGCGGGCGCGAGCCTCGACGACGTCGGGCGAATCGGCGTGACGCGCGCACCGGGCCTCGTCGGTGCGCTTCTCGTCGGGGTCTCGTTCGCAAAGGCGGTCGCCTGGGCGCGGCGGCTGCCGCTCGTGCCGGTCGATCACCTCCACGGTCACGTCGCCTCGCTGTATTTGCGGCCAACCACGCTCGATCCTCCGTTCACCTGTCTGCTCGCCAGCGGCGGGCACACGCTGCTGCTCTCGGTGCGAGATCACTGCGGCTACGAGGTGATCGGCTCGACGCTCGACGACGCTGCGGGCGAGGCCTTCGACAAGGGCGCGCGCCTCCTCGGGCTCGGCTATCCCGGCGGGCGGGAGCTCGACCGGCTTGCCGCTGCGGGCGATCCCGAGCGGTATCCGTTCCCGGTCGCGCGCGTGCCCGGCCTCGACTTCTCGTTCTCCGGCCTGAAGACAGCGCTCCTCTATGCGGTGCGCGAGCTCGACGCCGACGAGCTCGAGGCTGCGCGCGCCGACCTCGCCGCCTCGTACCAGCGCGCGATCATCGAGGCGCTCACCCGCCGCCTTCGCGAGGCGGCCGGGGTGACGGGGCTCGATCAGCTCGCCGTCGTCGGTGGTGTCGCCGCCAACTCGGCGCTTCGCGCCGCGCTCCCCGACGCAACTCTCGCCCCGCTGGCCTACTGCACCGACAACGCGGCGATGATCGCCTCGGCCGCGCGATTCCTCGATCCGGCGCCGCAAGCAGACTTCCTCGCAATGGACGTGAGCGCCAATCGTGGCTAGCGGTCTTCGCCACCTGCTCCTCGTCGCCGTCGCGGCGACGTTGGCGCTGGCAACCACCGGGGCGGCAGCCGATGTTGACCCCGAGGGGGCGGTCGGCTGGCAAGGGCTGCTTGGGAACCGGCCAGGCGCACAGCTCGGCGGCCGCTGGGTGGTCGTGCTGAAGGCGCAGTCCCTTGCCGATCGTGTGCTCGCGTCGGGTGGCCGAGCGACCGAGCAGCAGATGCGAAGCTGGACTGCGACCGCCGAGAACGCCCAGAAGCGGATCCTGATCAAGCTCGCGTCGCGTGGCGCGGTGATCGACCCCGAGCACAGCTATGTTCGCGTCGTCAACGGCGTCGCGGCCTCGCTCGATCCCCGCTTGATCCCGATCCTCGAGCGCGACCCTCTGGTCGCCGGCGTCTATCCGGTCCGGGCCGCGTATCCGACGGCGACCACGAGCGCGGTGCTCTCGAGCGAGGCGTTCGGGCCTGGCAGCGGACGCCGGCCGGAGCTCGAGATCCCTGGGCTGAACGGTCGCGGAGTCACGGTGGCGATCCTCGATACCGGGATCGACGGCAAGCACCCGTACCTCGAGGGACGGCTCGCCCGGGGGATCGACATCCTCGATCCCGGCAGCGACGCGAGCCCGGCCCAGAACCCAACCGAGCCCGGCCGCCCCGAGCGCCACGGAACCGAGCTCGCCGGGCTCGTCGCCGGGTCGCGCGGCCCCGCCGGCCTGCACGGGGTCGCACCGGGCGCGACGATCATCCCGATCCGCGTCGCCGGGTGGCAGCCGGACACCGAGGGCGGCGTCTCGATCTACGGTCGCACCGACCAGCTGCTCGCCGGGCTCGAGGCAGCGGTCGACCCCAACGGCGACGGCGACGCCCACGACGCCGCGCGGGTGATCCTCGTGGGTCTTGCCGAGCCCTACGCGTCGTTCCCGGACGGTCCACTCGCCCGCGCGACCGCCGGCGCGCTTGCGCTCGACTCGCTCGTCGTCGCCTCAGCTGGCAACGACGGGCCGGCCGGGCCCTCGTACGGCAGCATCGGCGCGCCGGCCGGGGCAGCGGCGGCGCTCGCAGTCTCGGCCTCCGACGCCCGGCGGATCACGCCGACGGTGCACATTCTCCTTCGGGCCGGGCTTCGCGTGGTCGCGGCCGGCCGCCAGCCGCTCGGAGGCGCGGTCGGGCCGAGCGAGACGGTGACGGCGCCGGTCGTCGCCGTCTCTCGGCTCCCCGTCGAGGCCGTGGCCGCTGCGAATCCCCTCGGCCGGTTCTTCGATGGGCGCGGATTCAGCACGGTGGCGGGGCGGGCGGTGCTGCTGCCACCCGGCCCGACGACACCCGAGCTCGTCCGCGAGCTGGCGACCGCCGGGGTGCGGGCGGTGATCGTCGACGGGATCGTGCCGAGTGGCTCCCTCGGCGTCGACGAGCCCATCGAGGTGCCGATCGTCGGGATCGAGAGCGACGTCGCCGAGGAGATCCGCGCCGCGCTGAAGCAGTCCGTCCCGGTGACGATCTCGGTCGGAGCCTCGGCGAACGACGAGAACACCCGGCGCGGTGCGATCGCGCCGTTTGCGTCGCGCGGCTTGCCTTTCGGGGGCGAGCCAAAACCCGATCTCCTGGCCCCCGGGGTGGGCCTCGCCACGTCGGAGCCGGGCTTCACCTCCGGTGGAACCGCGCGCTACGGCTCGATCAGCGGGACCAGCGCCGCAGCCGCCCTCGTCGCCGGCGCCGCGGCGCTGCTCGTGCAGGCGCGACCCGACCTCGATGCCGCCGGAATTCGCGGCGCGCTCGTCGCCTACGGCACGCGCGCGGCGGGCTCGTCGGTCGCGACGGTCGATCCGGCCGCCGCGAGCGCTGCAGAGATCGTCGCCGACAGCCCGTCGCTCGCACTCGCTTCCCTCCGGCCGGAAAGCCCATCGGCGAGCGGGACCGTCACGATCAGGAACGTCTCACGACGACCGCTCTCCGTGAGGCTCACCGCTGTTGCCGCGCAGCCCGGCGTCACCGCGACGGCCTCGCGCGAGTCGCTCTCGCTCGCACCGGGAGCCGCTAAGCAGGTGTCGGTCACCGTCACCTCGGCGACGCTGCCAGACGCCCCCGGCGCGGTCACCGGCGTGCTCAGGGCAACGGTCCGCCGCGGACAGGTGCTTCGCATCCGCTGGGCAGCGCCGGTCCCGGTCGTCGACGAGCCACTGCTCTCGAATGCGAAGCTGTCGGCAAGCACGTTCGGCTCGAGCGACGAGAACCCCGCCGTGTTGACGCTGGTCGCCGGTCGGGTCGACGGCGGTGGTGGGCTTCCGCAGGTGCTCCCGCTCGAGCGCCTCGATATCGTGCTCTTCCGCGGTGGCAAGCGACTCGGCACCCTCGTGCGCCTGCTCGACGTGCTCCCGGGCCGCTACGCGTTCGGCATCACGGGGCGCGGGCCGGGTGGGGGAGGGCTGCCGCGAGGCCCATACTCGCTCCAGCTCACCGCGCGTCCTGTTGGCGGCGGCCCGGCGACTGTGCGCGACGTCCCCTTCCGCATCCGGTGACGCCGGATATAGTCCGGCCTCGTGAGCAGGAGTCGCAGCCGATGAGCGAGACGCTTCCCGCGGCGCCCCATCTGCACGAGAACCCGTTCGAGCTCGCGCGGGCACAGCTCCGGCGTGTCGGCGAGATCTTCGGCGTCGATCCCGGGCTCGTCGACGTTCTCGCACAGTGCAAGAAGACGGTCGAGGTCTCGGTGCCGGTCGTGATGGACGACCGCTCCGTCCGGGTGTTCGCCGGCTACCGCGTCGTTCACAATATGACGCGTGGCCCGGCGAAGGGCGGGATCCGCTATCACGCGGGAATCACCCAGGATGAGGTCAAGGCGCTCTCGATGTGGATGACGTGGAAGTGCGCGCTGATGGCGCTCCCGTTCGGCGGCGCGAAGGGTGGGGTGATCGTCGACCCGAAGGCGCTTTCGCTCGGCGAGAAGGAGCGGCTCACTCGTCGCTACACGACGGAGATCATCAACGAGATCGGGCCGGAGAAGGACATCCCCGCGCCGGACGTCGGCACCGACGCGCAGGTGATGGCCTGGATCTTCGACACGTACTCGATGAACGTCGGTCACTCCGTCCTCGGGGTGGTCACCGGCAAGCCGCTCGCGCTCGGTGGCTCGGTCGGTCGGGACGAGGCGACCGCGCGCGGCGCGCTCTACTGCATTCGCACCGCCCTGCAGAAAGAGGGACGGCGGTTCCCCGACACGCGCATCGCGATCCAGGGCTTTGGCAACGTCGGGCGCAACCTCGCCCGACTCCTCGCCGAGGAAGGTGCACGCGTAGTCGCGATCTCGGACTCGAAGGGGGGCGTCGCCAACCCGTACGGGATCGACATCGCCGCCGCATCGAGCTACAAGGCGGCCAACGACCGCCTGCTCGGGCTGCCGGGCGCCGAGGACATCACCAACGAGGAGCTCATCGAGCTCGACTGCGACGTGCTCGTGCCGTGCGCTCTCGAGCAGGTGATCCACGCCGAGAACGCCCCGCGCGTCAAGGCGCGCATGATCTGCGAGGGGGCGAACGGCCCCACAACACCGGCCGCCGACGAGATCCTCGAGGACCGCGGAATCCTCGTCCTTCCTGACGTCCTCGCGAATGCGGGCGGCGTCGTCGTCTCGTACTTCGAGTGGGTGCAGGGCCTCCAGGAGTACTTCTGGAAGGAGTATGAGGTCAACGCCAAGCTGAACGACATCGTCGTGCGTGCGTTCGAGGAGACGTGGTCGACCCGCGATCGCTTCCAGACCTCGATGCGCAATGCTGCCTACGGGATCGCCGTCCAGCGGGTCGCCGAGGCGACGACGACGCGCGGGCTCTACCCGTAACGTGCCCACGGCTCCGCCGGATCCCGACGAGAGCAATCCGTGAGGCTCGCGCTGTTCGTCGCAGAGGGCTGCGGCCTCTGCCACGAAGCGCTCGAGATCGTCCCGGCAGTATGCGGCGAGCTCGGAGTGACGTGGGAGGTGATCTCGATCGACGGGGACGACGCGCTCGAGGCAAGCTATCGCGTCGCGCTGCCCGTTGTCGAGCTCGACGGGGAGCGCCGGTTCGAGTTTTTCGTCGACGAGCGCGATCTCCGGGCTGCCCTTACCGACGCGTAGACGCGCCCCGCGCGGCACAATGTCGGCGGATGTCTGATGCGGCCATCGGAAAACCGGTGTCACAAAGTCCCTGGGTTGGGCTTGTGACAAGCCCAACCCAGGGACTTGAGAGGACGGCCGCTGCGCGGCCGGCTCATCGTTGGGCGCGCTCGGTCCGCTGCGCGGACTGGGCCTTCGGCCCGGGCGCGCCAGCGGACTGGGCCTTCGGACCGGGCGCGCCAGCGGACTGGGCCTTCGGACCGGGTGCGCGGGAGGTGCGCGATGGCTGAGCGGCTCGGGGTCGGTGTCGCTGCGAGGCTCTCCCGGTACCTGCAGGTGCTGACGCAGGCGCGGAAGATGGGGAAGGACCGGATCTCGTCCCAGGAGATCGCCGAGTACACGAACATCAACGCAACCCAGATCCGACGCGACCTCTCGCACTTCGGCAGCTTCGGCAAGCGCGGCGTCGGGTATCACATCGACTCGCTACTGCAGGAGATCCGCACGATCCTCCGCACCCAAGGGCAGCACAACCTCGCGCTCGTCGGTGCCGGCCGGCTTGGCCAGGCGATCGCCTCCTCACCGATCTTCGCGGAGCACGGGATCACGATCGCCGCCGTCTTCGACAGCGACCCGGCCAAGGTCGGCAACCCGATCGGCGGCGTCACGGTCAGCCCGCTCGAGCGGCTCGACGAGCTTGCCCGCGAGCTGTCGATCGTCGTCGGCGTCCTCGCCGTCCCCGCCGAGTCGGCCCAGGACGCCGCCGACCGGGTCGTGCAGGCCGGGATCAAGATCATCTTCAACTACTCACCCGCCCTGATCGACACCCCAGCCGACGTCCAGGTCCACGCGTCGAACCCGGCTGTGGAGCTGCTGTATGCGCTCTACTTCCACTTGACGTAGCTCTCGCTACGTCAAGGAGAGGGAAGCCGCTTCGCGGCTTGCTCATTGTTGGGCCCGTTAGGCCGCTTCGCGGCTGGGCCTTCGGCCCGGACGGGCCTGGCCGCTTCGCGGGTGGGCCTTCGGCCCGGACGGGCCTGGCCGCTTCGCGGGTGGGCCTTCGGCCCGGACGGGCCTGGCCGCTTCGCGGGTGGGCCTTCGGCCCGGACGGGCCTGGCCGCTTCGCGGCTGCCTGTGACGCGGCTTCGGCCGCATCACTCCACCCGCGGGCTGCGCCACCCACTATCGTCGGCTCGGTGGCCGACCGGGTCCGGATCGTCGTTGACGTGCAGGAGCGCAGGAGCGGGATTCCCGACCTGCTCGCCGAGCTCGGGGCCGATGTCGAGGTCGTCTCGCTCCCCGCCGGGGACTACCTGCTTGGCGACGACACGATCGTCGAACGCAAGGCGGTGCTCGACCTCCACGGCGCCGTCAGCAAGGGGCATCTCTGGGGCCAGCTCGCAAAGCTCCGATCGAGCTGCGCGTTTCCTTACCTCCTCGTCGAAGGACGCAGCATCGACGGCGGGAGCAGAGGCATCCATCCGAACGCGATCCGTGGCGCGTGCCTCGCGGTGATCGACCAGGGGATCGCGATCCTCCGCTCCGATGATCCTCGCGACAGCGCCCGCTGGCTCCACCGCCTCGCCGTGCGCTGCCAGCGCGAAGCGCCACCGGCCGAGCTGCCACCGCACGTGGCACGACCGGAAGTTCCGGTCGAGACGATCGCCGAGGCGATGCTCGTTGCGGTTCCTGGCATCTCCACGATCACCGCCCGTGTGCTGCTCCAGCACTTCGGTTCCCCGGGCGGTGTCGCAGCCGCGTCTGCGGAAGAGCTACTCGCAGTGCCAGGCATCGGCAAGGAGCGTGCGAGATCGCTCGCTCAGGCGTTCCAGGGCTCCGAGCTCAGTGTCGATCCGGGTGCGGCACGGCAACGACGCTGAGTCCCTCGATGCCGGCGAACCCGCAGGGGTCGCACGTGTAGAGAGGGAGCTCGTTCGCGACGGCAACCGCGGCGATCATCGCGTCGAAGGCGCGCGCGGCCGGCCTGCGCCCGCTTTCGTCGCAGCGAGGCTGCGACCTGGCCGGGTTCCGTCCGCCGGAGGTCGTAGGCTCGTCCCGTGGCGCTCGCCGGTCGGAACGATCCGTGTCCTTGCCAGTCGGGGAAGAAGTACAAGCGCTGCTGCGGCTTCGACCGGGCGACCGAGCGCGCGGCCGAGCTGAAGCTCGAGGCGCTCGAGAAGATCGCGCGACTCGCCTACGCCTCGCCGCAGCTCGTGCCCGAGAGCGACACCTTCGACATCTGGGTGCGCGCGCTCCTCGCGAAGGAGACCGAGATCGATGTCGAGAACGGCATCCGCGCGATCGGCGACTCCGACGCGAGGCGCATCCTCGAGGCATGTGCCGACGTGCACGCCAACCGCTGGCCAGGGCTAGTCGAGCAGGTCGGAGATGAGGTGCAGGCATCCCTGTGCCTCCTCGGGAGCGCCGTCAACGCCGGGATCCGCGACCATCGGCCGGTCGAACGGCAGCTGGCAGAGCTTGCCGAGGGAGAGTGCAAGCCCGGCGAGGCGCTCGCGCTCTGCCTCGATGGGGAGATGCTCTGGTCTCGCGTGGATGGGCTCGCAGCCGAGCGGGCGGTCGACGCGATCCCGGAGTGGGTCGACGACGAGGAGTACGACCGCCTCTTCCACCCTGCGATCGCACGCGTTGCGCAACACCACGCAACCGAATGGCACGCACCGCGCCTCGCGCGGATCGTCAGGCGCGTCGAGGCGCAGCTGCCGTTCGACGGCCTCGAGAGCGCGAGCGAGAATGTCCGCATCGACTGCGCCCGGTTCGCCACGGAAGAGACGTTCCGCGCCGACCTCGCCGCGACGCTCCTCGGCGATCTTGTCGGGAGGCCGCTGATCGAGTCGTTCCGCGCGCGCCTCGCAGCCTGAGAATCCGGTCGGGAGTCGGAGATCATGAGCAAGCGCGGAACCGCAGCCCGGGGCGCGCAGCGACCCCTGCGCGCAGCGGAGCAAGGTGCCAGCAAGAACAGTCGACCGCGAAGCGGTCGTCCAGATAGCCCTTGGGTCGCGGAGCCGCCCAAATGAGGATCCTCCTCTGGCACGGGTACCTGCTCGAGGGCACGGGCTCGAACGTCTACACCCGCCAGCTCGCGCGCGAGTGGTCGCTTGCCGGGCATGACGTCACGGTGCTCTCGCAGGAGCCCCGGCCGGAGCGGTTCGATCTCGGGACGGCGACGACGGTTCGGCCGGAGGTCGGTGCGTTGCTGCCGGTGTTCGTGCTCGACCGTTATGAGGGCTACACGGTCAAGCGCGTGCCCGACTGCACGCGGGCGGAGCTCGATGCGTGGGTCGAGGCGAACGCGGCCGCCGTTCGCGATCATCTGCCGGCCGACCTGGCGTTCACGAACCACGTCCTCCTCGGCGGCCCCGTCGGCGCGGCGAGTGGCGCGCGCTTCGCGGTGAAGGCGCACGGCTCGGAGCTCGAGTACGCGATGCGCGGCAACGCTGAGCTGAGCGCGTGGGGGAGGGCGGCGCTCGCGCAGGCCGCAGCGACGTTTGTCGGCTCCGATCACATCCGCACCGTGCTCGAGGAGGTGTGCGGCCACGTCGAGCGCGTCCACGAGGTTCCCCCCGGTGTCGACGTCGACGAGTGGGTGCCCGAGGAGCCGGAGGTCGCCCGCGCGACACTGATCGCGGAGGCCCGGCGTGACGCGCCAAACCCCGGCAGCGCCGAGGAGCGGCTCCCCGACGACGGGAACGCTGTGCGCTTCGAGCGATTCCTCGCCGGTCACGCGCCGGTGATCGTCTACTTCGGCAAGCTGATCGAGCAGAAGGGCGTGCACGTGCTGATCGACGCGCTCGCCGGGCTCGACGCGAAGCTCGTGGTCGTCGGGTTCGGACCCGAGCGGCCCGTGCTCGAGCGCCTCGCGGCCGAGCGCCGGGTCGAGGCGCTGTTCACAGGCCCGCTCGAGCATCGTCACCTCCGCCATCTGCTCGCGCTCGCCGAGGCCTGCGTCGTGCCGAGCGTGTTTCCCGAGGCGTTCGGGATGGTCGCGGCGGAGGCAGCGGCCGCAGGCTGCCCCCCCGTCGTCTCGCGCCACTCGGGGCTCGCCGAGGTCGCCGCCGGGCTCGAGGCCGGATACCCGTCGTCCTACCGCGACCTTGCGGGCTTTCCGGCGGGCGACGCGAAAGCGCTGCGCGCTCGCCTGCGGACGCTGCTCGCGTTGCCCGCAGAGGATCGCGCGACGATCCGGGCGGCGGCGCGTGGAGTCGTGGTCGAGCGCTGGAGCTGGGCCGGGATCGCCCGCCGCCTTCTCGACCTTTCCCTGCAGTAGCCCACTTCCTTTTCGAAAGAATCGACTAGCCTTTTGCCGTGGGCGAGTCGCAGACAGTTCCCTACGAGGTGCTCCTCGCGCAGGCGCGCGAGCGGTTCGAGAGCGGGTCTGATCTCACGATCTCGGTCGAGGAGGAGTTCGCGCTGCTCGACCCCGAGACCCTCGACATGGTCAACCGGTTCGAGGAGGTGCAGGCCGCCGCCGGCCAGACGCCGCTCGCGCCAAACCTCGCCGGCGAGCTGATCGCGTCCGAGGTCGAGATCAAGACGGGTCGCCAGCCGACTGCCGCGGACGCGATCGCCGCGCTCCCCGACCGCCGCCGCGAGCTCCAGCAGCTCGTCGAGCCGCTCGGGCTCGCGCTCGGCGCGACCGGAGCGCACCCCTGGGCGAGCTGGAAGGACCAGCGGATCATCGACACGCCGCACTACCGGCGAAACGACGAGATCCTCCGCTACGTCGTCTGGAAGAACAACACGTTCGGCCTGCACGTCCACATCGGCGTCCGTGGCGCCGACCGCGCGATCCGCGCCCTCGACGGGATCCGCAACTGGCTGCCCGAGCTGCTCGCGCTCTCGGCCTCCTCGCCGTTCGCCGAGGGCGTCAACACCGGCCTGCACAGTGCCCGCACCCAGATCTTCACCCGGTTCTTCCCGCGGTGCGGGATCCCCGACACGTTCCCCGACTGGGCCGCGTACGAGGCGTACGTCCGCTTCCTCTACGAGACCTCGTCCATCGACGAGCACACGCAGCTGTGGTGGAGCATCCGGCCTCACCTCGCGTTCCCCACCGTCGAGGTGCGGATCTGCGACGCGCAACCGGACGTTGCCGACGCGCAGGCACTCGTCGGTGTGATCGTCGCGCTCGCCGCGCGCGTGCTCCGCGCGCTCGACGAGGGCGAGTCGATCGTCGAGCAGCCGCACCGGCTGCTCGAGGAGAACCTCTGGCGCGCGATCCGCTTCGGGCTCTCCGGTGACCTGATCGATCTCGAGGCGGGCGAGTCGCTCCCGGCCCGCCGTCGGCTCGAGCGCCTTTTCGACTGGATCGCACCCGTCGCGGACGAGCACGATCTGGGCCGCTACCTGCAGATCCCCCCGCAAAACGCAGCCGAACGGCAGCTCGCGATGTTCGAGGACGGGATGACGCTCGAGGCGATCTACGCCGATCAGAGCTGGCGAAAATCGCCCGTCCCGGCCCGCTGACCGCCAGCTACGCTTTTCCGGTTACGGCGTTTTGGACGAGTACCGGAGGCAAGCCTCCTCTACCCGTTCGACCAGGGTGAGAGGAGGTGTGTTCATTGGCAACCGGAACCGTCAAGTGGTTCAACGACGCGAAGGGCTACGGCTTCATCGCCCCCGATGAGGGTGGCAAGGACCTGTTCGTGCACTTCAGCAACATCGTCGGGGCGGGCTTCAAGACCCTCGCGGAGAACGCGAAGGTCGAGTACGAGGCGCGAGAGGGGCAGAAGGGCCCCGAGGCGATCAACGTTCAGCTCGTCTAGGTGAAGGCGTGGGTTGCCGCCCTTTGCGGGGCGGCAACCGGCGTCTCCGGCCGCTCCGTGCTGCATAATCCGCACGCCGAGGAATCGGCGTGCTTTGTTTGAGGTAACCCTCCGGAGGTTTGAGTGAACTTCTTCGTTGACCATGCCGTGCTCTTCGCGCTCGCCTGTGGCGGGGTCGCAGTGGCGTTCGGCCTGTACCTGACCTACTGGCTGCTCGCGCAGCCCGCCGGCAATGAACGGATGCAGAGCATCTCGAAGGCCGTGCAGGAGGGCGCCGCGGCGTACCTCGCGAAGCAGTACAAGACGATCGCGATGGTCGCGGTCGTGCCGTTCCTCGCGATCGGCCTCTACGGAAAGCTCGGCTGGGGCACCGCGTTCGGCTTCCTGATCGGGGCCCTCCTCTCGGCCGCGGCCGGCTTCATCGGGATGAACGTCGCCGTCCGCTCGAACGTGCGCACCGCCGAGGCGGCGCGCGAGGGCGTCGCGCCTGCGTTCAAGGTCGCGTTCCGTGCCGGGTCGGTCACCGGCCTGCTCGTCGTGGGCCTCGGCCTGCTCGGGGTCGCCGCGTACTACGGCTTCCTCACGAAGGTGCTCGACAACAGCCCCGAGTCCGCGGTCGACGATCTCATCGGTCTCGCCTTCGGCGGCTCGCTCATCTCCGTGTTCGCCCGCCTCGGCGGCGGCATCTTCACGAAGGCCGCCGACGTCGGGGCCGACCTCGTCGGCAAGATCGAGGCAGGGATCCCGGAGGACGACCCGCGCAACCCGGCCGTGATCGCCGACAACGTCGGCGACAACGTCGGCGACTGCGCTGGGATGGCCGCCGACCTCTTCGAGACCTACGCGGTCACCGCGGTCGCGGTGATGCTCCTCGGCACCGCGTTCCCCTCGAGCGAGCTGTGGCTGTACCCGCTCGCGCTGGGTGGCATCTCGATCATCGCCTCGGTGATCGGCACGTACGCCGCGCGCATCGGTCGTGGCGAGAACGCGATCATCAACGCGCTCTACAAGAGCGTCCTCGTCGCGACGATCCTCTCCGCAGTCGGGTTCATCCCGGTCACGCTCGCATTCGACGACGACCGCTTCTCGTTCTGGCAGCTTTACGGCCCGGCGCTGGTCGGGCTTGCGATCACGTTCCTCCTCGTCGCGATCACCGAGTACTACACGGGCTCGCGCTGGCACCCGGTGAAGAAGATCGCGGAGGCCTCGCAGACCGGCCACGCGACGAACATCATCGCCGGCCTCGCATACGGCATGCAGGCGACCGCGCTCCCGGTGATCGTGATCGCCTCCGGGATCATCGGCTCCTATTACGCGGCGGACAAGTCGATCTACGGAATCGGCATCGCGGTGATGGCGCAGCTCTCGATGACAGGGCTGATCGTGGCGCTCGACGCCTACGGCCCGGTCACCGACAACGCCGGCGGCGTTGCCGAGATGGCCGACATGCCCGAGTCGGTGCGCGGCGTCACCGACCCGCTCGACGCGGTCGGCAACACGACCAAGGCCGTGACCAAGGGGTACGCGATCGGCTCCGCCGGCCTCGCGGCGCTCATCCTCTTCGACGAGTACGTTCGTCGACTCGCCGACGAGGGGCTCGACATCAGCTTCAACCTCGAGGACCCGTGGGTCATCGCCGGCCTGTTCATCGGCGGGATGATGCCGTTCCTCTTCGCCTCGATGGCGATGACGGCCGTCGGCCGCGTCGGCGGCGAGGTGGTCGAGGAGGTGCGGCGCCAGTTCCGCGAGGATCCGGGCATCATGGAGGGCACCTCGCGGCCCGACTACGCGACGTCGATCTCGATCGTCACCGGTTCGGCGATCAAGAGCATGATGCTGCCGGCGCTCGTGCCGGTCGCGATCCCGATCATCGTTGGGATCATCAAGCCGGAGATGCTCGGCGGCCTGCTGATCGGCACAATCGTCACAGGTCTCTTCCTCGCGATCGCGATGACCTCCGGCGGCGGCGCCTGGGACAACGCGAAGAAGCTGATCGAGGACGGTGCGTTCGGCGGCAAGGGCTCCGAGGCTCACGCCGCCGGCGTCACGGGCGACACGGTCGGTGATCCCTACAAGGACACCGCCGGTCCGGCGATCAACCCGATGATCAAGATCGCGAACATCGTCGCGATCCTGATCATTCCGATCATCGCCTCGATCCACGGATAGCGCAGGGCCGCTCACCTAGTGAGCGGCCCTTGCAGGGCGTTCTCGGCTGACCGAAAGTCAGCCGAGAACGCCCTGGCACCCCTGGCCTGCCGCCGTCGCGCGTACACTCGTGCGTCGTGGCCGGGTCACGCCGACGTAAGGAGGTCGAGCTCGAGCGGGTGCTCGGAACGCCGGCGCTCTTCGCGACCGCCTACGGCAACGTCGGCTCGTCGATCTACTACGCGCTCGGCCTCACCGCGGTCTACGCGCTCGGGCTGACACCCCTCGTCTTCCTCGTTGCTGGTGTCGTCTTCGCCGCGACGGCTGCGACGTACGCCGAGGGAACGGTGCGCTACCCGGAGGCCGGGGGCTCGTCGAGCTTCGCGAGGCATGCGTTCGACGAGCTCATCAGCTTCGGCGCCGCGTGGGCGCAGCTCCTCGTTTACGTCGTCACGATCGCGACCTCGGCGTTCTTCGTCCCGCACTACCTCTCGATCTTCTGGGAGCCACTGAAGACGAATCCGTGGGACGTCGTCGGCGGCGCGATCGTGATCGTGATCCTCGTCGTGCTCAACATCGTCGGGGTGCAGGAGGCCGCCAAGCTCTCGATCTCGCTCGCCGTGATCGACTTCGTCACACAGGTGCTGCTCGTGATCGTCGGCTTCGCGCTCGTCTTCAGCCCGCACGTGCTCACGAGCAACGTCCACTGGGGCGAGGCACCGACGTGGGGCGACCTCGCGATTGCGATCCCCGTCGCGATGCTCGCCTACACGGGAGTCGAGACCGTGTCGAACCTCGCCGAGGAGGCGCGCGACCCGACCCGCACCGTGCCAAACGCCTACAAGCTCGTCGCCGGGGCAGTGTTCGCGATCTACTTCACCCTGCCGCTCGTCGCGCTTTCGGCGCTGCCGGTGAAGCTCGTCGACGGCGAATGGAAGACGCTGCTTGCGCTTCCGCCCGAAGACGGGGGCTTCGCCAACGACCCGATCCTCGGGCTTGTCGACAACCTCGGGATCGAAGGGCTGCTGCTGAGCGGAATGGAGATCTACGTGGGCGTCCTTGCGGCGACGATCCTCTTCATCGCCACGCACGCCGGGGTGATCGGCGCGTCCCGGATTACCTACTCGATGGCGAGCTACCGCCAGATGCCCGAGATCTTCCGGCGGCTGCACCCGCAGTTCAAGACGCCCTGGCTGTCGCTGCTCGTCTTCGCCGGGGTCGCGCCGATCGTGATCCTGCTCCCCGGCGACGTGAACTTCGTCGGCACGCTGTATTCGTTCGGGGCAACCCTCTCGTTCACCGTCGCGCACGCGTCGCTGGTCCGCCTCCGGATGAAATGGGCGAGGGCGGGCGAAACACCCGCGTTTACCGCGAGACCAAACATACGACTCGGCGGCGTCGACTGGCCTCTCTTCGCAATCGTCGGCGGGATCGCGACGGGGATCTCGTTCGCCGTGATCCTCGTCCAGAACCCCGCGACCCGGTGGGTCGGGCTCGGCTGGTTGGCGGTGGGGCTCGTCGGCTACACGATCTACCGCCGAACGCTCGGGATCCAACCTCGGGCGACGAGCAAAGCGCCGCCTGCGGTTGGCGCGGCGCTCGCGCTCGAGTACCGCAGGATCCTCGTCCCGATCGTCCCCGGGCGCCCGTCCGACGACGCGCTCGACATGGCGCTGCGGCTCGCGAAGGAGCGTGGCGCGCGGGTGATCGCCTTGACCGTGATCGAGGTGCCGCTCGAGCTTCCGCTCGACGCCGACCTCGGGGAGGTCGAAGCGAGCGCGAACCGGGAGCTCGACGAGGCGGTGGGGATCGGCGACAGCTACGGGGTGCGGGTCACGCCACGCCTCGTCAGGGGACGGAGCGCCTCGATCGAGATCGTCGAGGAAGCCCGGCGCCGCGACACGGAGATCATCGTGCTCGGCTCCCCGCGAAAGGCGCTGACCCGTCGGCGCCGCGGCGTGTTCGGCGCCACCGTCGACCGGGTGATGCGCAACGCCCCGTGTCGCGTGCTGGTCGCGGCCTCTCGGGCGGCGGCGGTGACAGCGTGACCTGGTATCGCCGCGCGATCTACGCCTTCTCGGGGACCTTCATCGGGATCGGCGTCGCTCTGCTCGTCGCGACGGCCCGAGCGGGTGGCGGGGTGACCGGCTACCTTCTCGCCTCGCTGTTCATCGCGCTCGGCGTGGCCCGCATCGTGCTCGAACGAAAGCGCAGCTCCTCATGATCCTCCGGACGGGCGACGGAGGGCGCCAGCGATCTGGTGTGGCGTCACCGTTACCTCGCGTCCGACTCCGTGCTGACGGAGCACTAGTGGTCTTCCCGAAGAGACAGCTAGATGGCCCGTAAGGTCGCCGGCTTCGAGCGGGTTCTCGGGACGCGCGAGCTGTTCGCGGTCGCGTACGGGGAGATTGGCTCGTCGATCTACTTCGCGCTTGCGATCGTTGTCGGTGCCGCGCTCGGGCTCACCCCACTCGTTCTGCTCGCAACCGGTGCGCTGTTCCTGCTCGTCGCCCTCTCGTACGCGGAGGGTGCGACGGCGCTTCCCGAGACCGGTGGCGCCGAGACGTTCACCCGCCGTGCCTTCAACGACCTCGTCGGCTTCGTCACGGGCTGGGCGCTGACGCTCGACTACGTGATCGTGGTCGCGCTCGCGGCGATCTCGGTCCCGCACTACGCCGGCGTTGCCCTCGGGGCGGAGACGCTGCGGCGCTCCCCGTGGGACATCGTCGCCGCGGCGTTCGTGATCGCGGCGATCGCGGTCGCCCGGCTGCTGCGTCACACCCGCGTCCACGTCGGGCTCGTCGTGCTCGCGGTGCTCGACCTCGCCGTCCAGGGCGCGGTGGTCGTCCTCGGGCTCGTCGTCCTCTACTCGCACGAGACGCTGATCGACGGGTTCTCGCTCGCACCCGGGCAGACGTGGAACGACGTCCTCTTCGCGGTGCCTCTCGCGATGCTCGCCTATACCGGGCTCGAGACGGTTGCGAACTACGCCCAGGAGGTCGAAGAGCCAAAGCGGGACCTCCCTCGGGGGATGCTCACGGGGATCGGGCTCGTCGTGCTCGTGACCGTCGCGATCTCCGCGGTCGCGGTCAGCGCATACCCGGCCGAGGCCGGCAAGAGCCGACTCGCGGAGAACTGGCTCGAGGCTCCCGTCGCCGGCATCGTCGCGGCGTTCGATGCCGAGCTCGGCGGCACGATCGTCGACGTGCTCCGGGTCCTGGTCGGAATCACCGGCGTGCTGATCCTGCTCGCAGCGGCAACGACGTCGATGTCCGGGTGCGCCCGGCTCGCGCACTCGATGGCCTCCCACGGGATGATCCCGCGCGCCTTCGGACGGTTCGGTCGGCGCTCTCTGGTCTCCGGTGAGGCGATCATCGCGATCGCGCTCGTCGCGATCGCGGCGGTGATCGTCACCGGCGTGCACGGCGATGCCGTGCGGCTGCTCGCGAGCGTCTTCTCCTTTGGCGTGCTCGCCGCGTTCACGCTCGCCCAGCTCGCGGTCGTCAAGCTCCGGTTCACCGAGCCCGCCCTCCCACGCCCGTTTCGTGCGGGCCCAGACATTCCGCTCGGCCGTGCTCGCTTGCCGCTCGCGGCGCTCGTCGGGATCCCGATGACTGCAACCGCGTTCGTCCTTTCGATGGTCACCCATCCGGGAGCCCGCTACGTAGGGCCGCTCTGGGTCGCGGTCGGGCTGCTCGGCTTCTGGGCGACCCGCTGGTGGAACGATCGCAGCGTGCTCGATGACATCGACCCGCTGTCGTCGCTGCCCGTCGGGGCAGGCTTTCGCCGGATCCTCGTCCCGATGAAGATCGGCGAGATCGGGGAGGAGATGGTCGCGACCGCGATCGCCCTCGCCGCGGGGCGCGACGCGACGATCGACGCGATCACGGTCGTCCGCGTCCCACGCCGGTACGAGCTGGAAGGGCCGCTGCCTGCGGCGGTCCAGGAGCAGGCGGACGCGGCGATCGAGGAGGCGAGGCTGCTCGGCGAGGACAACGACATCGAGGTGCACGCCGAGATCGTCCGTGCTCGTGCGATCGGCTTCGCGGTCGTCGACGAGGCGAGGCGGCGCAACTCGGACCTGATCGTGCTGGGCTCCTCACCCCGCTGGCGGAAGCAGTCGCGGTTCTTCTCTCCGACGGTCGACTACGTGCTCCAGCGCGCCCCCTGCGAGGTGCTTGTCGTCGCGTTTCCCGAGGGAGTGGTCGAGGCGTGACCGGTATGGTGCTCCCGTGAAAGCGCTGGTGGTCGGATGTGGGCGCGCCGGCTCGCGGGTCGCGCTTCAGCTCGCAGAGGAAGGGTGGGACGTCACGTGCGTCGACGAGGACGAGCACGCCCTCTCGCGGCTCGGTAGCTGGCGTGGCGGCTTCGTCGTCGGTCACGGGATGGATCTGGATGTGCTGATCGAGGCGGGCGCGCCCGACTCGCAGGCGGTCGTCGTCGCGACGGACGGAGACAACTCGAACCTCGTGATCGGTCAGGTGATCCAGCGACGATGGTCGCCGGCCTGCGTCGTCGTGCGGGTGCAGGATCCCGCGCGAGCGGAGTTCTATGCCGCCCGAGGACTGCGCACGGTGTGCCCGACGCAGACGACGACCTCGACGATGCTCGACGCCGTGCGCGCCTGCGAGAGCCCGACCGCGGGTAAGGCCTGATGTACATGCTCGTTGCGGGAGGCGGGAAGGTTGGCGCGAGCGTCGCGCGCGCGCTCGTCGAGCGCGGGCACGAGGTGACGCTGATCGAGCAGCACCGCTCGCGGTTCGAGCAGCTCGAGGCCGAGCTCGGCCCGGTCGTCCTGCTTGGGGACGCGACCGAGATCCGGACGCTCGAGCACGCCGGGATCGCGCGACCACCGGACCTCGTCGCTGCCGTTACCGGCGACGACGAGGACAACATCATCATCGCCCAGATCGCGCGCGAGGGCTACGGGATCGCGAAGGTCGTGGCTCGCGTCAATGATCCCCGCAACCAGCAGCACTTCGACCTGCTCGGGATCACGCAGACGATGTGCGCGACGTCGAGCCTGCTCGGGATGGTCGAGCACGAGGTCCCGGAGCATGGGCTCGTCACCCTCCTCGAGCTCCGGCGCGAAGGGCTGCTGCTCGTCGAGGTCGAGGTTCCCGGATCGTCGCCCGTCGCCGGCAAGCGCGTGGGAGGGCTTTCGCTGCCCGAGGGCTCTCGCCTCGTCTCGGTGATGCGCGGCGGCGTCGCTGAGATCGCGGTCGGCGAGACCGTGATCCGCCCTGGGGATCAGGTCGTCGCGATCATCAAGCCGGGCGTCAAGGACGCGCTCCGGCGTGCGCTCGCCGGCGCCTGAGCTGCGCACGACATCCGCAGACGCAGGTCAGACGCGCCAGTAGCCGCGCGTCAGCACGAGCACGATCGGGATCACCTCGAGTCGACCCAGCCACATCAGCCCGGTCAGCGTCAGGGTCGAGACGTCCGAGAAGCCCGCGAACGAGCCCATCGGGCCCTGCTCTCCGAGCCCCGGGCCGACGTTGCCCAGCGTCGTCGCCGTGGCTGCGATCGCGTCGAACGCCGACAGCGACGGCCCCTGGATCGCCGCGTCGATCGTCACGATCGCTGTACCGACGATCCAGACGCCGACGTAGAGGAACGTGAACGCGATGATCGCCCTGAGCGTGCGCTCGTCGACGGGCTTGCCGTTGAACCGCACGGGCTGGACGAGCTCGGGGTGAACCGTCTGGTGCAGCTCGCGACGCAGGACGCGGCCGACGAGCAGGTGTCGCACGACCTTGATCGCGCCGCCCGTCGAGCCCGCGGAGCCGCCGACGAACATTAGGAGCACGAGGATCATCAGCGTCAGCGCAGGCCAGGAGACGAAGTCGACGCTGGCGAAGCCGGTCGTCGTGATGATCGAGCTCACCTGGAAGGCGGCGTGGCGGATCGCGGCCTCGCCGTTGGCGAAGCCGGCGGACCATAGCTCGACGGCGATGAGCGCGGTTGCGGCGACGATGATCCCGAGGTAGAGGCGCAGCTCCTCGTCGCGGAAGGCCTGGCGCGGTTGCCGGCGCACCAGGGCGCGGTAGGTGAGGGCGAAGTTCGCGCCGGCGATCACCATGAACAGCGTGACCACCCAGTGCGAGGCTGCGGTGAACTCCTCGAGCGAGCGGCCGTCGGGGAAGAACCCGCCGGTCGGAAGCGTCGCGAACGCCGCGGAGACCGCCTCGAACAGGCCCATCCGCTCGTCGATCCCGAACACGCCGAACGCAGTGAGGATCCCGATCTGCGCGACCGTGAGCCCGACGTAGAGCAGCCAAAGCCGCTGCGCCGTCGAGCGGATGCGCGCTGCGAGGTCCTCCATCTCCGGCCCCGGCATCTCGTTCTCCATGAGCTGACGGCCACCGACCCGCAGCTTCGGGAGGATCGCGAGCGCAAGGACGATGATCCCCATCCCTCCCAACCATTGGGTGAACTGGCGCCAGAACAGCAGCGAGTGGTCGACCGCCTCGATGTCGGTGAGCACAGACGCGCCCGTCGTCGTGAAGCCGGACATCGTCTCGAAGAGCGCGTCGACCGGACGGTCGAGCTGCGGATCGCTCGAGAGGAGGTAGGGCAACGCCCCGTACACGGCCGCGAGCAGCCAGGTGAGCGCAACGACGAGGTAGCCCTCCCTGAAGCCGACCCGCGAGACGTCGCCGCGCTGGTGCTCGAGCGCGTACCCCGCCCCGAACGCGATCAAGCCCGCGATCACGAACGGCCAGACCGGGTCCCCGTACCAGAGTGCGACGAGCGTCGGGGCGATCGCGCTCACCGCCAGGTACTTGACGAGCGTGCCGACGAGAGCGATCGCCGCCCTGACCTCGATCGCGACCCGCCGGCTCCGTCGGGCGGCCGGCGCCCGCCGTCCGCTCGCGCTCACAGCACCTTCTCGACGTCCGGGACGCGCGACGTCTCGGTGAAGACGATGACCCGATCGCCGACCAGCAGGACGTCGTCGCTGCGCGGGAAGAGCGCGCGCCCGTCGCGAACGATCGCGCCGATCAGCGCGCCCCGGATCGGCATCTCCCGGAACCGCAGACCGACGTACTCGCTATCGGGTCGGGTCGTCAGGTCGAGGATCTCGAACCGGTCGCCCTCGAGCATCGCCACCTGCTGCGTCCGGGGGTCGTGCGCGAACCGCGCGATCTCCTCTGCGGTCACCTGGCGCGGGTTGATCGACACGTCGATGCCGGCCTGCTCGTAGACCTCGCTGGCGATGAGGTCGTGGACGATCGCGACGGTGAACTCGACGCCGTGGACGCGCGTCAGCATTGCTGCGAACAAGTTGCGGGCGTCCTCTCGCATTGCGAAGACGGCCGCGTCGGCGTCGCCGATGCGCTCGCGCTCGAGGAAGGCGGCGTCGAGCCCGTCGGTGTTGAACACGCGGCAGTCGGGGATCGCCTCCGCGACCTCGCGGGCGCGCGCCCTGTCGGGCTCGATCAGCCGGACGGAGATCCCCTCGCGGCACAGCCGGCGCACGATCGCTGCGCCGACGTGACCGCCCCCGTAGACGACGACATCGCGAACATCCTGGCCTGAACCCCAGATCAGCCTGCTCCACTCGCGGGCAGCCTTCGGCGAGCCGATCACAACGAGCAGGTCGCCGAGCTGGATCCGCTCGTCCCCGCTCAGCACGAGCGGTGAGCCGTTGCGGATGATGCTCGCGACGCGCGACTCCTCCGGCAGCCTCGTCTCGCGGAGAGGGCGGTTCAGCAGCTCCGGGCTTGCGTCCTCATCGACCTCGAACTCCACCACCTGCACCTGCCCCTCGGCGAACACGTCTGTCATCCGGGCGGCGGGGACGCCGATCGTGCGGGTCACCGCGTGAGCGGTCTCGAGCTCGGACGAGACCGCGAAGTCCGCGTCGAGCTTGCCGGCTCGCCAGAGATCGACGTACTCCGCGTTCGAAGTCCGGATCACCGTCGTCGCGCGAGGGTTGTCGGCCCGCGCAAACGAGCACGCGACGAGATTGACCTCGTCGCGCGACGTGCACGCGATGAACAGATCGATGTTGGCCAGCCCCGCCGAGAGGAGCGCCGCCCGGCTGGCTCCGTTCGCCTCGACGGTCTTGATGTCGAAGGTGTACGCGAGCTCCCGGAGCCGCTCGCCGTCGAGGTCGACGACCGTGAGCTCGTGCTCGGTGTGGAGAGCGCCGACGAGCGACGAGCCGACCTGGCCGGAGCCGACGATCAAGATCCTCACGGCCTGTGAGCCTACTCCGTGGGGAGGGGGAGGGTACAGTCTCATGGTGCAGCGAGCCCGGTGGATCCTCGCGGTCGGTGCCTGTGCCGCGCTGGTCGCCGGAGCGGCGCTGGCGGGTGGGAGCGTGAGCACGGTCAGGCTTGCTCCGCTGGCGCGTGGGTTCGAGCGCCCTGTGCTCGCGCTGCAGGCGCCAGGCGAGCCGGGCCGGGTCTACGTCGTCGAGCAGACGGGCTACGTCCGGGTCCTCGAGAACGGGCGCCGCCGCTCGAAGCCGTTTCTGGACGTTCATGCGCGGGTCTCGGGTGACAACGAGCAGGGACTGCTCGGGCTCGCGTTCCCGCCCGACTACGCGACCCGCAAGCGGGCCTACGTCAACTACACCGACGGCAGCGGCGCGACGGTGATCCTCGAGCTCCCCGTCCGCAACGGCGTCGCGCAGCTGTCGCGGGCACGGCGCCTGCTTCGCGTTGCGCAGCCGTACGCGAACCACAACGGCGGCAACCTCGTGTTCGGCCCCGACGGGTTGCTGTGGGTCGGGCTCGGCGACGGTGGCTCGGGTGGGGATCCCGAAAGACGCGCGCAGAGCCCGCAGACGCTCCTCGGCAAGCTCTTCACGATCGACACCCGCGCCGCCAGACCGAGGCCGAAGCTGGTGGCGATCGGGCTCCGGAACCCGTGGCGCTACTCGTTCGACCGGCTCACCGGCGATCTCTGGATCGGCGACGTCGGCCAGGGTGATGTCGAGGAGGTCGACGTCGTTCGCAAGGCCCAGCTGCAGAAGCGGGAGCTCCTGAATTTCGGGTGGGACGTCTTCGAGGGCAGCCGGAAGTTCGAGGACAAGCCGCTCGGGCCCGGCGCGCTCGTCCGCCCCATGGCCGAGTACACCCACGCGGACGGTTGCTCGATTACCGGTGGGTTCGTCTATCGCGGCAAGGCGGTGCCGGCGCTGCGTGGCCGCTACCTCTATGGCGACTACTGTACGGGGACGATCTGGTCGCTTCCCGCGAGCGGGGGCTCACCCCGGGTCGAACCGGTCGAGGTCTCGAATCTCACGTCGTTCGGCGAATCGGTCTCGGGCGAGCTCTATGCCGTCTCGCAGGACGGCGCCGTGTATCGCTTCGCGTCGTAGCTCGCCTCACCCGGTGCGGCGGCGCACCTGCGGGCTCTGGCTGAGCGCTGCGTAGGCAAGAGCGTTCAGCGACTCGTTCAGGCTGCGCAGCTCGCGCGCGACGAGCGCGAACCCCTCTGCCTGCTCGCTCGTCCGGTTGAGGCGCTCGAGCTCTGCGGCGATCCGGTCGAGCCGGTCGAGCAACGCATCGAACTGCCGGTCAGGGACGTCGTGCCTATCCATGAGGCGAGTGTACGGAACGGCTCAGCCGGATCGCGCCGTCCGGCGGGCCCGCGCAACGGCGCTTGCGACCCAGAGCCCGATCAGCAGCCCGATGGTGTCGATGAGCACGTCGCGCGGCCGGCCTGCGCGACCCTCGACGTAAGTCTGGTGCCACTCGTCCGTGCCGGCGTAGAGCATGCCGAGGAGCAACAGCCCGAGCCGCTGCCGGATCCCCGTCTGCACGAGAAGCAGCATCAGGATCGCGTACTCCGTCACGTGCGCGCCCTTGCGCAGGATCAGATCCCAGGTGCCGAGGCCCGTGCTCAGGCTCGGGATCGACGAGAGCCAGAAGATGACGCCTGCCCAGGCAACCACCGCGAGCCAGGCGGTGAGGCGGCGCCCGTTCGTCATCGACGCATGGTAGGGTCAGCTGACATCCGGAGCACGGTGAGGGAACCCGGTGAGAGTCCGGGACGGTCCCGCCGCTGTAAGGGGAGTTGCTCTCCCGCCACGATGCCACTGGTCAGCCGACCGGGAAGGCGGCGGAAGAGGGAGCCCCGAGTCAGAAGACCCGCCGGTCTCCGACATACCCCACCACCCCTCGCGGAAGGGAGAAGGAGATGAACAGGTGTCAAGGCGTCTCGCCCTAGCGGCGATCCTCCTCGTCGTCGCGCTGGTCCCGGCCGGGTCGGCGCTCTCGTCGTCGCACGCGACGACGGCGTTCCCCGTAACGATCGCCACACCGGACGGGCCTGTCACCATCAAGTCGAAGCCGAGGCGGATCGTCTCGCTGTCACCGGTCGCGACCGAGTCGCTCTTCGCTGTCGGCGCCGGTGCACAGGTTGTTGCGGTCGACGATCAGTCTGACTACCCGCGGGAGGCGCCGCGCACATCGCTGTCGGGCTTCACGCCGAACGTCGAGGCGATCGCGGCCTACCGGCCTGATCTCGTCGTGATCTCGTACGACACCAAGGGGCTCTCGAAGGCGCTCCAGGGCCTCGGGATCCCGGTCGTCCACCACGACGCGCCGAAGAACCTGAAGGGCGCGTATCAGCAGCTCCGTCAACTCGGTCGCGTCACCGGGCACGACGTGGAGGCCGACAGGGTCGTGACCACGATGCGGAGCAAGATCGCCCGGATCCTGAAGGCATCGCGGGCCCGCGCCGCCGGGCTCAGCGTCTACCACGAGCTCTCGCCCGGCTTCTACTCGGTGACGTCCAAGACGTTCATCGGGCAGGTGTACGCTCAGTTCGGGCTCGCCAACATCGCCGACGCCGCCGACAAGGACGGTTTCGGCTATCCGCAGCTGTCGAGCGAGTACATCGTCAAGGCGAGCCCTGACCTGATCGTCCTTGCCGACTCGGTGTGCTGCGGGGTGACGGCCGGCAAGGCCGGGGGGCGGCCAGGCTGGAGCTCGATCGCGGCAGTCAGGTCGGGGTCGATCCTGCGGGTCGATGACTCGATCGCCTCGCGCTGGGGGCCGCGGCTCGTGAACTTCTACCGCGCGATGGCGACGGCGCTCAAGCGCTTGAAGACCCAGCCGTGAGATGAGCCAGGTCGCACCCGCTCCCACGACGCTCGTCCGCCCGCGCGGTGTCCCGGCGTTGTGGGCGGGTGTGACGCTGGCGTTCCTCGCCGCGGCGATCGTGATCGGGATCGCCGCCGGGCCCGTCGATCTCGGGCTTGCCGACATCGTCCGCTCGGCGGCAGCCAGGCTCGGGCTCGGCACGTCGCCGCTCGGCGTGGTCGACGAGTCGATCCTCTGGGAGATCCGGGTGCCCCGCGTCGTCCTCGCCGCGCTCGTCGGCGCCACGCTTGCGCTCTCCGGAGCGACGTACCAGGGCGTGTTTCGCAACGCGCTCGCCGACCCGTACCTGCTGGGGGTCGCTGCCGGCGCCGGGCTTGGTGCGACGCTCGCGATCGCGTACCTGCCGCGCGCGCTCCATGGTCACCAGGTGATCCCGCCGGCGGCGTTCCTCGGCGGGCTGCTCGCGGTTGCGCTGACGTACGCGGTCAGTCGCTCCGCCGGCCGCGAGCGAGACGCGGCGACGCTCGTGCTCGGTGGGGTGACGGTCGCGAGCTTTTTCACCGCAGTGCAGGCCTTCGTCCAGCAACAGAACACCGACACGCTCCAGGAGGTGTACTCGTGGATCCTCGGCGGGCTGCCGAGCAGCGGCTGGTCGGACGTCGTGCTCGTGCTCCCGTACGTCGTTGTCGCGGCGGTGGTGATCCTCTCGCACCGGCGGGTGCTCGACGTGCTCAGCGTCGGCGACGCCGAGGCGGCGAGCCTCGGGGTCGACGTCCGGCGAACGCGCCTCGTCCTCGTGCTCGCCGCGACTGTCGGCACGGCCGCGGCCGTCGCGGTGAGCGGGCTGATCGGCTTCGTCGGGATCATCGTCCCGCACGCGGTTCGCCTGCTCGCGGGCACGAGCTTCCGCGGCCTCCTGCCGCTCTCGGCGATCGCCGGCGCAGGCTTTCTCGTGATCGCCGACGTGGTCGCGCGCACCGCGCTCTCGCCGGCCGAGCTGCCGATCGGGATCGTTACTGCGTTCGTCGGCGCCCCGTTCTTCGCGATCGTCCTGCGAACGTCACGGGGCGGCGGATGAGCGCGATCGGCGTCGCCGGTGTCACCGTCCGGCTGGGCGGCAACGTGGTGGTCGACGACGTCGACCTCGAGGTCGCCGAGGGCGAGTGGGTCGCGCTGATCGGCCCGAACGGCGCGGGCAAGACGACGTTGCTTCGCGCGATCGCCGGGCTGGTGCGGTTCGACGGGCACGTCTCGATCCACGATCGGCCCGCCGGCTCGCTGCGCCGGCGTGAGCTCGCGCAGCAGATAGCCGTCGTTCCCCAGCAGCCGCTGACGCCGCCGTGGCTCACGGTCGGGGAGTACGTGCTGCTCGGTCGCACGCCGTATCTCGGGGCGCTTGCGCGCGAGGGAAAGCACGACCGCGACGCGGCGGCCCGTGCGCTCGCCCGGCTCGACTTGCTCGAGCTTCGCGACCGCACGCTCGGGACGCTCAGCGGCGGCGAGCGGCAGCGGGTGGTCGTGGCGCGGGCGCTCGCGCAGGAGGCGGGTATCGTGATCCTCGACGAGCCGACCTCGGCGCTCGACATCGGGCACCAGCAGCAGGCGCTCGAGCTCCTCGACGAGCTTCGGGAGGAGTCGGAGCTCACGCTCGTCGCGGCGATGCACGATCTCACGCTTGCGGCGCAGTACGCCGATCGGATCGCGTTGCTCGATGCCGGCCGGGTCGTCGCGGACGGCGCGCCGGCCGAGGTGCTGACCGAGGCGACGATCGCTCGGCATTACCACGCTGCGGTCAACGTGGTTCGCGTCGACGACCGGCTCGCGGTGGTTCCAGCCCGCACGCGGTGAGCGCACTCTCGATCCAGGGCGTCTCGAGCAACGCTGGCAAGAGCGTGCTCACGACCGCGCTTGCGCGCGCGTTCGCACGCCGCGGCGTCCGGGTCGCGCCGTTCAAGGCCCAGAACATGTCGAACAACGCACGGGTCGTCTCGGGTGGAGAGATCGGGGTCGCGCAGTACCTCCAGGCGCTCGCCGCCGGGATCGAGCCCGACGTGCGGATGAACCCGATCCTCGTCAAGCCCGAGGGCGACAACCGCAGCCAGCTCGTGCTGCTCGGGAAGGTCGACCGGCAGCTCAGCCGGGCGAGCTGGCTCGAGCGTCCGCCGTCGCTGTGGCCGGTCGCAGAGCAGGCGTTGCGCGAGCTGCTCGCCGAGTACGACCTCGTGCTGCTCGAGGGCGCCGGCAGCCCGGCGGAGACAAACCTGCGCGCGAGCGACCTCGCCAACATGCGCGCGGCGCACGCCGCCGACGCGCCGGTCGTGCTCGTCGCCGACATCGACCGCGGCGGCGCATTCGCGCATCTCCATGGGACCTGGTCGCTCGTCACCAACGAGGATCGTGCCCGGCTTCACGGCTTCGTCCTCAACCGCTTCCGCGGCGACCCCGGTCTCCTCGAGCCCGCGCCGCACGACCTCGAGCGCTCAACGGGGATGCGCTACCTCGGGTGGCTCCCGTTCGTCGATCACGGCCTGCCCGACGAGGATGGCGCCGCGACCCCGACCGCACCCGTTGCCGGGGTGAGCGTCGGCGTCGTCCGCTACCCGACCGCCTCGAACCTCGACGAGCTCAAGCTGCTCGAGCAGGTCGCCGCCGTGAGCTGGATCGGGCGGCCCGAGGAGGTCGACGACCCGACGTTGCTCGTGCTGCCGGGCTCGAAGCACGTCGCCGCCGATCTCGATTGGCTGCGGGCGACCGGGATCGCGGCGCGGATCGTCGCGCGCGCGGCCGCCGGGAAGCCGGTGCTCGGGATCTGCGGCGGGCTGCAAATGCTCGGCGGCACGATCAGCGACCCGGACGGAGTCGACGGCGAGCGCGACGGGCTCGGGCTCCTGCCCGTGTCGACAGCGTTCGCCGCGGAGAAGCGCACCGCGATGGTGCGCGTTCGGTTCGGCAAGCTCGCGCCTCCGTTTGCTGCGCTCTCCGGGGTCGAGGCTGCCGGCTACGACATCCGCCACGGCGAGACGTCGCCGGTCGGCAGTGCGCGCGCGGCCGACGCCGAGGAGCGCGCGTTTCAGGCGGGACCCGTGCTCGGGCTCGCGAGCCACGGGGTGCTGGCTTCGCCCGACGTGCTCGTCGCTCTCGTCGGGGCGCGCCCCGCTCGCGATCTCGAGGGGGTATTCGAAGGGCTCGCAGATCTCGTCGAGCAACAGCTCGATCTCGAGGGGCTCGCCCGCGTTGCCGGGATCGGCTGACCGGCGGTCTATAGTGGTCGGGCCACGCCGACAGAGGAGGCCTCCCGTGCGCAAGCCGTTGCTCGCCCTCGCCGCCACCGCGGCGCTCGTCCTTCCCGCCGCAGCCGGTGCCGGCTCCGTTCAGCTCGAGCAGCACGTGCTCTCGGGCAGCAACGTCCAGGTCTCGATCGTCGTGCGCAAGCCGGCGTCGTTCTCTGTGCTCCTCCGCACGCGCACCACCGGTCGCACGCAGCTCGTCCTGCTCGGCAAGAACGCGCCGAAGGGCGGGCCGCTCATCGACACGAAGACGAGCGCGTGTGAGGGCGCCGCGGGCTCGTACTACTGCCGCGGCTCCTACGAGGCGCTGCCGCCCGGGCAGTACACGTTCAAGATCGTCCGCAAGAGCGGCCCCGCGACGCCGATCGAGCTGACGGTGAGATGGTAGTGGGCAAGCTCGGTGATTCGCTCGACGCCGCGGTGCGGCCGCTGTTGGAGGCCGGTGAGGAGCTGCGCGGCGTGTGCATCGCGACGCAGCAGAGCACGTTCAAGGGGCGGGCCGTCGCGCTCGCTGCGACCGACCGGCGGCTGCTCGTGCAGGGGCTGAACCGCAAGCTCGAGCCCGACGGGCCACCGCTCTCGCTCACCCGCGAGACGCTCGCCGACGCGTCCGCAGACGGTGCCGGGGGTGGCTGGCTCAACATCGGTGCGGCGATCATGGATGGCGCGGCGATCACGCTCAAGCTTCGGACGACGGACGGGCAGAAGCTCAAGCTGATGATGATGCGCGGCGGCTCGGGGCTTCTCGGTGGCCTCGGCGGGGGCGAGGAGCAGGAGCAGGGCGTTCAGGCTCTCGGCAACTGGTTTGCCGCGAACGCTGGCTCGTAGGGCTTCTCGCGGCTGCATTGGCTTCGGGTCTCGCTTCAGACAGACCCGTCGCTTCCGCGCGACGGGCTCTTGCTCGAGGGATGCGGGAGCCGGAGATCAAGCGCACGGGTCAGGCTGAAGCCTGACCCGCCGACCGAGCGGGCCGCAACACCATGCCCGGAACGGACGTTCGCACTGACGACGGGACCGGTAGCTAGCATCGGAGAGTGACCGTCACGCCGCACGAGGAGCTCCTCGCCAGCCTCAATCCGGCCCAGCGCGAGGCCGTTCTCCACGTCGACGGGGCGCTGCTCGTGATCGCCGGGGCCGGCTCCGGCAAGACCCGCGTGTTGACGAATCGCGTCGCGCACCTGATCCGTGCGCACGGCGTGAAGCCCAACGAGATCCTCGCGATCACGTTCACGAACAAGGCGGCGGGGGAGATGCGCGAGCGCCTGGAAGGGATGCTCGGCGGGGTGGCGCGCGCGATCTGGATCCTCACCTTCCACTCCGCGTGTGGGCGGATCCTCCGGGCCGAAGCGCCGCGGCTCGGCTTCAAGTCGAGCTTCACGATCTACGACCAATCCGACCAGGTCAGGCTCGTCAAGGCGTGTCTCGAGGAGCTCGGCAAGGACCCCAAACGCTTTACGCCGCGCGGCATCCACGCTCAAATCTCGAACGCGAAGAATCAACTCGTCGGCCCCGACGAGTACGCGTCCCGCGTCGGCTCGTTCTGGGACCAGACGGTCGCCGACGTCTATGCGCTCTACCAGCGCAGGCTCCACGGCTCGAACGCGGTCGACTTCGACGACATGCTCATGCTCACGGTCGAGGTGCTCGAGCGATTCCCCGAGGCGCGCGAGAAGTGGCAGAGCGCGTTCCGCTACATCCTCGTCGACGAGTACCAGGACACGAATCACGCGCAGTATCGGCTCCTGCAGCTGCTGGCCGAGAAGCACCAGAACGTCTTCGCCGTGGGTGACCCGGACCAGAGCGTGTACGGCTTCAGAGGCGCCGACATCAACAACATCCTCGACTTCGAGAAGGACTTCCCGAACGCCGACTCGATCGCCCTCGAGCAGAACTATCGCTCGACCAATGCGATCCTTTCGGCCTCGAACGCCGTCATCGACAACAACCGCGACCGCAAGCCAAAGCAGCTGTGGTCTGAGCTCGGTGAGGGTGACCCGGTCGACGTCGTCGAGACCGAGGACGAGCACTCCGAGGCGCGGTTCGTCGCGGCCGAGATCGCCCGGCTCGTCGAGGAGGGATGGTCGGCGAGCGAGCTCGCGGTCTTCTACCGCACCAATGCCCAGTCGCGCGTGCTCGAGGACGTGCTCGTGCGCCAAGGGGTCCCGTACCAGGTGATCGGCGGCCCGCGGTTCTACGAGCGTGCCGAGATCCGCGACGCGATCGCATACCTGATCGCGATCAACAACCCTGCCGACGCGGTCTCGCTCACGCGCATCGTCAACCGGCCGAGGCGTGGGATCGGCGACACGTCGCTGCAACGTCTTGCCGCGCACGCGTCCGCGCTCGGGATCACGCTGTGGGAGGCGATGGACGACCCCGAGGCGGCCGGGGTCGCGGCCGCAGGCGCGAGGGCGATCCGCTCGTTCCGGCTGATGCTCGAGTCGCTGATGTCGGCGGCACAGGAGCTCGAGGTCGACGAGCTGCTCGAGACCGTGCTCCAGCGCTCGGGGATGATCGAGGCGTACGAGTCTGAGCGCACGATCGAGGCTCGCGGGCGAATCGAGAACCTCGAGGAGCTCATCGGCGTCGCACAGGAGTATCGCGAGTCGCGCGAGGAGCCGACGCTCGACGCCTTCCTCCAGGAGATCCAGCTCCAGTCCGACCAGGACACGATCGTCGACGGTCAGGCGCAGGTGACGCTCATGACGATCCACAACGCCAAGGGGCTCGAGTACCGGGGGGTGTTCCTGATCGGGATGGAGGAGGGGATCTTCCCGCACTCGCGCTCGATCGAGGACAACGAGATCGAGGAGGAGCGTCGGCTCGCCTACGTCGGGATGACGCGGGCGATGGAGCGGCTGACCCTGACCCACGCGACGGCGCGCTCGCTCTACGGCCGGCGCGAGTACAACCTCGCATCGCGGTTTCTCGACGAACTGCCCGCGTCGGTCAACCGCGAGCGCCTGCGTCCGGCCTCCTGGTCGGGTTACGCGTCCTCGCCGAGGCAGCTGCCGCCGCGCGAGCCGAAGGTCGAGATCCCGAGCCTCGCAACCGGGGACTCAGTGCGCCACGGCTCGCTCGGCGAGGGGGTGGTGACGCGCGTCGAAGCGGGAGGCGTCGTCACCGTGCGCTTCGCCGCCGACGGCAGCGAGCGAAGGCTGATGCTCGAGTACGCGCCGCTCGAACGGCTGTAGCGTGCGGGGATCGCTCGGCTGGTTGACGCTCGCAGGTGCGTGCGTGTTCGCGCTGACCGCCCTGGGATTCCTCGCGAGCAACCTGTGGGTCGCCGAGCTCGCCTCGAGCGTGCGGTTCCAGCTCACTGCCGTCGCCCTCGTCGGGATGGTGGTGGGCGCATTGCGCGGAAACCCCGTCGCGACGGTTCTCGCATTCGCCGCGATCATTGGGAATGTCGTCGTGGTCGGGCCACATCTCCGGGGCGAAGCGGGGGTGCCGAGCACCACCGATCGGCTCCGGATCGGCCACGTCAATCTGCAGGAACGCGATCTCGACGAGGGAGCGCTGCGAGTTGCGTTGCGGGCGCGCATGCCCGATGTCTTCTTCGTGCTCGAGCCGCCGGCGGGCTGGGCGAAGACCCACCGGACGTTCGCCGGCTACCGCGTCGTCACCGACGGCTCGCCAAAGGTCTCGGCGCTGGCGCTCGTCCGGAGTGACGTGCGGGCTGGGCGACCGCGGGTCGACGGGTTGCCGGGTGGGGCGCTCGCCGTCGAGACGATGTTCGCCGGTGTTCCCACCTGGATCCTCGCGCTGCATGCCCACTCGCCACTCACACCGCGCTTTCTCGGGAAGCGCGACCGAGCCCTCGACGCTGCGGCTCGGCTCGCGGCGTCCCGAAATGGCCGGCGCATCGTGCTCGGTGACTTCAACGCGGTACCGTGGTCACCCGTGGTCGCCCGGTTCGTGCGCGAGAGCGGGCTGGCCTCGTCTGCGACTGCGTCTGGTCTGCAGGCGTCGTGGCCGTGGTTCCTCTGGCGCCTCGGGGTGGCGATCGACCAGCTCTTCCACTCACACGACCTCGTTGTCGCCGAGCGGTCGCTCGGCCCGAGCCTCGGCTCAACTCACCGCTCGTTGTGGATCGAGCTCGCGCCGGGAGGTTCGGCCCGGTGACGAGAACGAAGGCACTCGCGGGGGTGCTCGTGATCGCGGCGGCCGTAATCGCGGGCTCGACCTCGCCGGCACCCGCCGCACCTGCGCCGACGCTCCGCGAGCTCGTCGGCCAGCGGTTCGTGATCTCCTTCGCCGGGACCTCACCGAGCGAGGCGCTGCTTGCGAGAGTCCGGCGAGGCGAGATCGGCGGCGTGATCCTGTTTGGCCCGAACGTCGCACGCGCGTCGCAGGTTCGCGGACTCACGCAGGCGCTGCACGGGGCGGCGCGTGAGGCGGGCCGGCCGCGACTGTTGGTCGTCACCGACCAGGAGGGTGGCGCGATCCGGAGGTTCCGATGGGCCCCGCCCCTCCCGTCCGCGGACCTGATCGGAGCGATGTCGCCGCCCGAGATCCGTGCGTTTGGTCGCCGCACCGCAGCGTCGCTGCGGGGCCTCGGGGTCGATGTCGACCTCGCACCCGTCGCCGACACGCCGCGCGTCGAGGGAGCGTTCATCGAGGCGCAGCGGCGCGCCTTCTCCCGCGACCCCGACCGGGTCGCGGGCGCCGCAGTCGCATTCGCGCGCGGGCTTGCCGATGGCGACGTTCTTGCCACCGCCAAGCACTTCCCCGGGCTCGGCGGCGCGGTCGGCAACACGGACTTCGTCCCCGTCACGGTCGGCGGAGGGAGCGCCGGCGCACGCGCCGACCTGGTCCCGTTTCGCCGGCTCGTGGAGTCCGGCGTCCCGCTGGTGATGCTTTCGAACGCCGTTTACCCCGCCTACGGGAGCACCCCGGCGCTGCTTGCGCCCGCTGTTCATTCACTGCTGCGCGAGACGCTCGGCTTCGACGGGGTCACCATCACCGACGCGCTCGAGCCTGTCGCCCGGACACGTGGCATCGCGCTCTCGACCCTCGCGGTCAGGACGGCGCGGGCGGGCACGGACTTGCTCCTCTTCGCGGGTGGCGAGGGGGCAAGCGCCGACGCTTTCCGCCGTGTGCTCGCAGCGGCTCGCGAAGGGGAGCTCTCCAGAGTGGCGCTCGAGCGGAGCTACCGCCGCATCGTCGCCATGAAGGCCGCGATCAAGTAGCGCCACGCGTGGGTGGCACTCAGCGTGTTCACGTTTCGAGGGGTGCGCCCGCGGCGCGAGCAGCGGCGCCGCCCCCGCCGCCCCCCGGGTGCGGCGAACCCTCGCTTGTGTTGCTGCAACACAAGCTGGGTCGCGCGCGGGCCGCGTCGGCGCGAGGATTCGCGATCGGCGGCTTGCGGCGGCGCTCGTTCGGGTGTGGCGGGGGCGCGGGGTGCCCGGGAACCTCGCTTGTGTTGCAGCAACACAAGCTGGTGTGCGGCCGCGCGCGCCACGGTTCGGTGCCGTCCGTCTACCGCGCGAGCGTGATCTTGCTCAAGCCGCGCGGCTGATCCGGATCGAGCCCGCGCGCGAGCGCGAGGCTCGCCGCGAACACCTGACCGGGGACGACCGAGAGGAGCGGCGAGAGGAGTGGGAGCGACGGCTCTGGCACCGTGAGCGCGTAGCGGGCCTCCTGGAGGCGATCGGCGGCAGTCCCGCTCGCGATGATCGTCGCGCCGGCAGACTGGATCCGCGACGCCGCCTCGGCGAGAGCCGGCAGCATCACCCCATCCGAGGCGACCGCCCAGACTGGGAAGAGCGGGTCGAGCGCTGCGATCGGGCCGTGTGCGAGGTCGGTCGCCGTCAGCGGCTCGGCCGCGACGTAGCACGTCTCGAGCAGCTTCAACGCGATCTCGCGAGCGGTCGCGAACTCGTGACCGCGCCCGATCACGAACATCCGCCCGACGAACGCGAACTGCACAGCGATCGCCGGCACCGTCGCCTCGAGCTCGGGGACGAGGGTGTCGATCAGGTCGGCGACCTCGAGCAGGCCGTCGCGGTAGCGCTCGCCTTCGCCCGCGGCGTGGGCCGCGAGCAGCGCCAGCGAGGCGACGGTGTTCGTGTAGGTCTTCGTCGCGGCGACCGCGTGCTCGACGCCCGCCGCCAGCTCGAGGGAGACGTCGGCGACCGTGGCAAGCTCGGAGCCTGGGTCGTTGGTCACGCCAACGGTGAAGGCTCCCTGGCTTCGCGCGCGCTCGACGAACTGCACGACGTCGGGCGTGCGGCCGGACTGCGAAAGCGCCACCACGAGCGAGCCGCTGAGGTCGCGGACGGCCTCGTAGTTCACCGTCAGCGAGATCGAGTCCCGCAGCGCGGTCCAGCCGGGAAGCAGCCCAAAGGCGTAGACGCCGTAGGACGCCGCGTTGTCGGACGAACCGTGACCGACGAGCCTGACCAGGTTCGCACCGCGGCTCCGCGCCTCGCCGACGATCTCGCGGAAGCGATCGCTCGAGGCGGCAAGCCGGCGGAGCGCGGCCGGTTGCTCGGCGATCTCGCGACGCAGCATCGTTCCCGCCACGCGGGGCTCGTCAGAGCGCGACACGCTCAACGCCTCCGATCAGGACACGGGATACCTCGAGGTGCTCGTCGAGGACGACGATGTCGGCGGGAAGCCCGACCGCTAGGCGGCCGACGTCGGTCAGCCCAAGGATCGAGGCCGGTGCGGCGGTCGCGGCCGTCAGCGCGGGCTCGAGCGCGACCCCGAGCCGGGCGAGGTTCCGGACGGCCTCGTCCATCGTCAGCACGCTCCCCGCGAGCGCGCCGTCTCCGCGCCGGGCGACGCCGCCGGCGACGGTGACCTCGACGTCCGCGAGCCGGTAGAGCCCGTCCGGCATGCGCGCTCCCGCCATCGCGTCCGTGACGAGCGAGAACCTCCCGGGCGCGGCCGTCGCCACCAGCCGGAGCACGTCGTCGGCAACGTGCACCCGGTCGGCGATCACCTGGACGGTGACGGCGGGGGTGGTTAGTGCCGCGCCGGCGAGTCCAGGCTCGCGATGACCGAGCGGGCGCATCGCATTGAAGAGATGCGTGACCGCAGTCGCACCCTGGGCGAACGCAGCCCGGGCCTCGTCGGCGGTCGCATCCGTGTGGCCGAGCGAGACGGTAACCCCCGCGGCCGCGAGCGCATCGACGAGCTCCGGCCCGCCGGGAAGCTCGGGCGCGATCGTCATCACCCTGACCGGCCCGGCTCCGAGCAGCCGGTCGAGGAGCTCGAGATCGGGGTCCCGTCGCCACGCCGCGGGGTGAACACCGAGCCGGGCAGGCGAGATGAACGGGCCCTCGAGATGCGCGCCCAGCACGCGCGGTCCGGAGCCTTGGAGCTGTGCAAGCACGCCGAGCGCCTCGCACAGTACATCTGGCGAGGAGGTGATGAACGTCGGGAGGAAGGACGTTACCCCGGTCTCGAGCAGCGCTTCCCCGGCGGTCTCGTAGTCCCCGGCGTCGGCATCGAGGAAATCGACGCCCGCAAAGCCGTTCACCTGGAGGTCGATAAAGCCCGGTGCGGCGATCCCCTTCCCGTCGCCGACGGGCAGACCGACGCCGGTGACGACCCCGTCGTCGATCTCGACGTCGCCCGGCACGAGCACACCGTCGACGAGCGCGGCCTCGACCTCGAGCCTCATCCCGCCAACGCCTCTCGCACGAAACCCCCGGCACGTTCGAGGCGCGCCCGCGCCTCAGTGACGTCGACGCCGGCGAGGAGCGAGACGATCGCGACCTTGCCGCTCCCGCCCGCCGCCTGGAGCGCTGCGACCGCTTCCGCGTCGCCGACACCCGTCGCTTCGCGGACGACGCGCTGCACCCGCGCTCGGAGCTTCTCGTTGCTCGCGACGACGTCGACCATGAGGTTGCCGTACGTCTTGCCGAGCCGGATCATCGTGATCGTCGAGATCATGTTGAGCACCAGCTTCTGGGCGGTTCCCGCCTTGAGGCGCGTCGAGCCGGCGACTACCTCCGGGCCGACGGCGACGGCGATCTCGAGCTCGCTCGCGGCGCCGAGCTGCGACGACGCCGTCGAGACGAGCGCGACCGTCAGCGCCCCGACCTCCCGTGCCGCGCGAATCGCGCCGAGCGAGTAGGGCGTCCGGCCGCTCGCGCTGATCGCAACAACCGTGTCGAGCCCAGAGAGGGAAAGCGCGCGGATGTCCGTGGCACCGGCTTCCGCGTCATCCTCCGCGGCCTCCTGGGCGGCAGCGACCGCGTCTGCCCCGCCTGCGATCACCGCAGTAACGAGGCCGGGTGGCGTCCCGAACGTCGTCGACACCTCGGCGGCGTCGAGCAGCGCGAGCCGACCCGAGGTCCCGGCACCGGCGTAGACCAGCCGGCCGCCGGCGGCGAGGCGCGAGACGATCCCGTCGATCGTCGCGGTGATCGTCGAGGTCGCGGCTGCGACCGCCGCGGGAACGGACGCGTCGGCCTCGTTCATCAGCCGGACGAGCGCAGCCGTCTCGAGCAGATCGAGGTCGCCGTTGGCGCTGTCCGCGGCCTCCGTCGCGAGGGAGTCGAGACCGGGGCGCGGACCGGTGTTGTCGGGCGGCATGTTGAGAGTCTAGGCTGCGGTTGTTAGAATGGTCAAGACCAATTCTTGGGAGGCGCGTGTGAGAGCGAGTCATGACCTGCGGCGGGGACCTCGGCACGAGGCGCGCTCGTGAGCGCGATCAGGCTCGACGGGCTGACCAAGGTCTTCGCCAACGGCCACGTCGCCGTGCGCGATGTGGACCTCTCGATCGCCGACGGCGAGTTCATCGTCCTCGTCGGCCCGTCCGGCTGCGGCAAGTCGACGCTCCTGCGAATGATCGCCGGGCTCGAGGAGGCGACCGCGGGCACGATCGAGATCGGGGGCAGCGACGTGACGTTTCTCGCGCCGCGGCACCGCGACATCGCGATGGTGTTCCAGAGCTACGCGCTCTACCCTCACCTCACCGTCCGGCAGAACCTCGGCTACGGCCTCAAGGTGCGCAAGACGCCGAAGCTCGAGGCCGCGCAACGGGTCGAGTCGGTCGCGGCGACGCTCGGGCTGACCGAGCTCCTCGACCGCCGGCCGGCGCAGCTCTCCGGCGGCCAGCGCCAGCGCGTCGCGATGGGCCGCGCGATCGTCCGCGAGCCTCGCGCGTTTCTGATGGACGAGCCGCTTTCGAACCTCGACGCGAAGCTGCGGGTCGGGATGCGTGCCTCGCTGTCGCAGCTACACACCCGCCTTGGAGTGACGACGGTGTACGTCACGCACGACCAGACCGAGGCGATGACCCTTGGGCAGCGCGTCGCCGTGATGCGCGACGGCAGGATCATCCAGGTCGCCGAGCCGCAGCGCCTCTATGCCGAGCCGGTCGACGTGTTCGTCGCCGCGTTCATCGGCTCGCCCGCGATGAACCTGGTCGAGGCGACGCTGGCCGGTGGCGAGGTTCGGTTCGGCTCTCACACGATCCCGGTCGCCCCGCAGCGCAGGCCCGCCGCAGTGGACGGGCGGGTCGTGCTCGGAATCCGACCCGAGGCGTTCGAGGACGCCGAGCACGCGGCGCCTGAGCTCCCGCGGATCGAGGTCACGATCGACGTGCTCGAGGAGCTCGGTGCAGACACGCACGTGTTCTTCGGCGTCGACGCGCCGCGCCCCGCGCTCGAAGGGGCTCGCGGTGACACCGACGACCAGTTTCTCGGGCTCGGCACGACGCTCTTCAACGCGCGGGTCGACCCGAAGACCTGCGCTCGCCCAGGCGCCCGCCTCAGCCTCGCGATCGACCCGTCGCAGCTGCAGTTCTTCGATGCCGAGTCGGGCGCCTCGCTGCTGTTTGCAGCTCGCGACGCCGAGAGCGGAGCCTCCACCTCGTGGTCTGAACCACCAGCGGTAACGACGTAGGATTGGCGACGATGACGACCGGACGTGAGCGGGGGTTGACGAAGCAGGGCGAGACGCGGAATCGCGTGCTCGACATCGTCGAGAGCCTTGCAGTCGGCGACGCGATCCCCTCCGAGCGGCATCTGAGCGCGACCCTCAACGTCTCGCGCCTCACCGTCCGGGCAGCGCTCGACGAGCTCGTCCGCGAGGGCCAGCTCGTCCGCCGGCAAGGAAGCGGCACGTTTGTCAGCGCGCCGAAGATCGCACAGGAGCTGACGATGACGTCGTTTACGGAGGACATGCGACGGCGGGGGATGGCCCCTGGCTCGAAGACGCTGGAGCTTCGCCGCACGACCGCCGGAGCCCATCTCGGACGGCTGCTGCACGTCTCGCCGTCCGAGCCCGTCGTCGTCATCGAGCGGCTCCGCCTCGCAGATCGCGAGACGATGGCGATCGAGACCCTGCACGTAGCCGATCGCCTCGTGCCCGAGCTCACCGCCGCCGACCTCGAGGCGAGCTCGTTCTACGAGCTCCTCGAAGAGCGTTACGGGATCGTGATCGTCGGGGGCACGCAGACGATCGAGCCGACGGTGACGAGCGAGCATGAGTCGAAGGCGCTCGGAGTCCCACTGCACTCGCCCGCATTCCTCTTCGAGCGGACGACCAATGCCGAGGACGGACAGGTGGTCGAGTACGTCCGCTCGATCTACCGGGGTGATCGCTACCGGCTCGTGACATCGCTGAACCGGCGGTCGCGCACCCGCGGCAGTTGACATCTGGTCTGTACCAACCTCGATCGCCGCGCCCGGGCGCTGCGGCTTCCGCTGCAGGCACCTGCGCGGACTTCCGTTTGTACAAGCGCGACTCGGAGCGCGTAGCCGAAGTCGGTAGAAAGCGTCCACGCAGATTCGGAGAAAGTGGTCTTGACATGATGGAGGCTTTGTGCGACTGTTGCGTCGCCGTGACCAAGTGGTCTGAACCAATTGACGGTGGAGCTCGATTCCTGCCCGTGGTCACCGGGCCGGTGCTCGTGCGGCGACACCGTCCGACGCCTTCAGGGGGGCGATCATGAAACGACGTTTGTTCCTCGTGGCCGGGTTGGTTGCGGTGGTCGCAAGTGCGGCGATCGCGACGACGAGCCCGGCTGCGTCAAAGAGCATCACCGTCTGGCTGCAGACCGACGCGCAGTCTGACAACTGGGTGCCGATCGTCAAGGCCGCGAATGCGCAGTTCGAGAAGGAGCACCCGGGCGTCACCGTCGACGTGCAGTACCAGACGTGGGGCACGCATCTCCAGAAGTTCGACGCGACGCTGGCTGGTGGCAATGCGCCTGACGTGATCGAGATGGGGAACACGGAGATGACGAAGTACATGGCGGCCGGTGCGTTCCAGTCGCTGAACGGCGTCTCGTTCCCGAATCAGTCGACGTGGCTCGAGGGCCTCGCGGCTTCCGGCCGCTACGGCGGGGTCACGTACGGCGTGCCGTACTACGCAGGCTCGCGCGTCGTCACCTATCGGACCGACCTCTACAAGCAGGCGGGGATCAAGGTGCCGGCGAGCCTCGCGGAGTTCACCTCGAACGCCCGCAAGCTCGCTGCGAAGAACCCGGCGAAGACGTTCTCGCCCGTGTACATGGCGGGCACCGACTGGTACGTGGCGATGAGCTTCGTCGCGGACTACGGCGGGAAGATCGCAGCGCGGGTCAGTGGCAAGTGGAAGGGCACGCTGTCGTCGCCGAAGGCGATCGCCGGCCTGACCGCGTGGAAGAGCTTCTGGCTCGCGTCGTCGCGGGCGAGCAAGACCGGTGACGAGAACCGCCCGGCCCCGTACGAGGTGTACGCGCAGGGTGGTGCCGCCTCGATCGTCGGCCCCGGCTGGTTCAGCTGCTGTGTTGGCGACAAGTACAAGGGCTCGACCGCGCAGTTCGTGATGCCGAGCCATGTCAAGGGTCAGCCGATGCCCGGGTTCCTCGGCGGCTCCGACCTGGCCGTGCCGGTGGGCGGCGACAAGGAGCTCGGCGCGGCCTGGATCTCGGCCTACACCGACAACACGTCGATGACCGCGCTGCGGGCGATCGGGAACATCCCGAACACCACGAGCCTGCTCGGCAACAGCATCGCGGAGCGGGCGGCTCGCAAGAGCTGGTTCGTGCCGACCGCGAAGAACTGGGTGAACGTGGAGACGGGCAACATCCTCCGCAACATGCTCGCCCAGATCCTCACGGGCAAGCTTACGATCAAGCAGGCCGCGAGCTCGGCCAGCGACAACATCACGTCAGTCCTCAACTCGTAGAGGTCACCTGCTGCTCACGCCGCGGAGCACCCCCCAAGGTCGCGCCGCCGGGCCCTCGTGGCCTGGCGGCGCGACCGCCTCCGCGAGGCGGTCGTTCCGTACGCGCTGCTCGCACCGGTGGTGGTCGCGATGGGCGCCGTGCTCGGCTACCCGCTTTACCAGCTCGTCAGCCTCTCGTTCCAGCAGTACGGCCTGCCGGAGTTGATCCAGCGCTCGGGAAGCTGGATCGGGCTCGACAACTTCAGCGAGATCCTCCGCGATCGGGCATTCTGGAGGACGCTGTTGCGGACGATCGTGTTCACGGTCGCGAACGTCGGGCTCGTGATGCTGATCGGCACGCTGCTCGCGCTGCTGCTCCTGCGGCTCTCGACCTGGGTGAGGATCCTCCTCACCTCCGGCCTCGTGCTCGTGTGGTCGATGCCCGTCGTCGTCGCCGTCCAGGTCTGGTACTGGATGACGAACTACCAGAACGGGGTCGTCAACAGCATCCTCACGAGCCTCCATCTCGGCGACTTCGAGCAGCACGACTGGTACGCGACGACGTTCTCGAAGCTCGCGATGGTCACGCTCCTGATCCTGTGGGGCGCGCTGCCCTTCGTGGTGCTGACGATCTACGCTGGGCTCGCGCAGGTGCCGGCCGAGCTTGTCGAGGCTGCGCAGATCGACGGCGCCGGCCCGCTCCGCACCTTCCGCGACATCACGTTCCCGGTGATCAGGCCGGTGCTGCTGATCCTCACGAGCCTCTCGATCATCTGGGACTTCGGCGTGTTCACGCAGCCGTACCTGCTGGTCGGCGCCTCGCACGTCGACGCGACGAACTACGTGATGGGCGTCTACGTGTTCATCGAGGGCTACGGCCACTCGAACTTCGGCCGCGGCGCCGCGATCTCGCTGCTGATGCTGGCGCTCGTCGCGGTGATGAGCATCCCGTACGTCCGGCGCATGGTGAACATGGAGGAGGTGTCGTGAGCGGAGCTGCTCCAGACGTCCCCGTCCACCCGCGCCGGCGCCCTTGGGCGCGAACGCGAAGGACGGGCTGGAACCTGGTCGGGCTCGGGGTCTTCGCCGTGCTCGTCTTCCCGGTGTTCTGGATGCTCTCGACCGCCTTCAAGTCCGAGGACGAGATCAACGGCGCCGACCCGACGTGGCTGCCGCTGCCGCCGACGCTCGACCACTTCCGCGACGCGATCGACCGGCCGTACTTCTGGGACGCGGTGAAGAACAGCCTGATCATCGTCACCATCGCAGTGCTCGCTTCGATGGTGCTCGCCTTCCTCGCCGCGGTCGCGCTCGCGAAATACCGTTTCACTGGGCGCAAGCTCTTCATCGTCGTGATGATCGGTGTGCTGATGCTGCCTGCGGCAGGGCTCGTGATTCCGCTCTACGTCGTGCTCGCCCGCTACCACCTGACGAACACGCTGACCGGGGTGATCATCACCTACATGACCTTCGTCCTGCCGTTTGCGGTCTGGACGCTGCGCGGCTTCATCATCGGGATCCCGCGTGAGCTCGAGGAGGCGGCGATGGTCGACGGCTCGAGCAAGCTCGGCGCCTTCGTCCGGATCCTGCTCCCACTGGTCGCGCCCGGCCTCGTCGCGACGGCGGTCTTTGCATTCGTCACCTCGTGGAACGAGTACATCTTCGCGGCGGTGCTGCTCTCCGACCAGAAGAACCAGACGCTGACGGTGTGGCTCTCGTACTTCTACGGCACCGGGCGTGAGACCGACTGGGGCGGGCTGATGGCGGCCTCGGTGCTCACCGCCGTGCCGGTCGTCGTCTTCTTCCTGATCGTGCAGCGCAAGATCGCGTTCGGCCTTACCGCCGGAGCGGTCAAGGGCGGCTGAGCGCGTGGCGTCCTCGCAGCTCGAGCGCCTCGCGACCGCCTGCATCTTCCCCGGGTTCGACGGGGTCGAGGCATCGGAGTGGATCAGCCGGGAGTGCGCGGCTGGGCTCGGTGGCGTCGTTCTCTTCTCCCGCAACCTCGTTGACCCCGACCAGACGCGAGCGCTCTGCGCCGAGCTTCGGCGCGACAACGCTGGTCTGCTGATCGGGCTCGACGAGGAGGGGGGAGACGTCACGCGGCTCGAGCTCGCGTCGGGGAGCTCCTATCCCGGGCCGCACGCGCTCGGCGCCGTCGACGACGTCGAGCTGACGGCACAGGTTGCACGCGCGATCGGCGGCGACCTTGCTGCGGTCGGCGTGGACCTCGAGCTCGCGCCGGTCGCGGATGTGAACACAGATCCGCGCAACCCGGTGATCGGGATCCGCTCGTTCGGCGACGACGCGGCGCGCGTCGCGCGGCACGTCGCCGCGTTCACGCGCGGCGTTCAGGCGGCCGGCGTCGCCGCGTGCGCCAAGCACTTCCCGGGGCACGGTGAGACCCACGTCGACTCGCATCTCGGGCTGCCGGTCGTCGACGTCGATCTCGAGACGCTCCGTGAGCGCGAGCTCGAGCCGTTTCGGGCGGCGATCGAGGCAGGCGTCCGGGCGGTAATGACCGCCCACATCGTCGTGCCTGCGCTCGACGCAGAGCCTGCGACCTGCAGCCCGCGCCACCTCACCGAGCTGCTCCGCGGGGAGCTCGGCTTCCGGGGCGTCGCGATGACGGACGCGCTCGAGATGGGTGCAATCGCCGATGGGATCGGGATGGGGGAGGGCGCCGTGCGCGCTCTCGGCGCTGGCGCCGATGCGCTCTGCCTCGGGGCCGAGATCGCCGCGAGCCACGTCGAGGGGGTGCGGGGCGCGATCGTCGCCGCGGTCGAGTCGGGCCGGCTCGCGCTCGACCGGCTCGAAGAGGCGGCGGGTCGCATCGCCGAGCTGCAGGCCTGGACGAGCCCGGTCGCGGGCGAGGTCGACCGCGGCATCGGGCTGGCCGCGGCCCGACGGGCGGTGCGCACGGAGGGTCTGGTCGCGCTCGCTCGCGCGCCGTTCGTCGTCGAGCTCGTTCCCGAGCCCGGGATCGCCGCTGGCCCGGCCGGTCATCGCTTTGGCGAGGCGCTCGCCGCCCGCGATCCGCGCACGCGCTCTGTCTGTGTCACCGCGCCGAGCCCCGCCGCCGAGCTGCTCGCCCACGCAGGTGAGCACCAGCTCGTGATCGTCGTGCGAGACCCCGCTCGCCACCCGTGGGTCGCCTCACTCGCGGGAGAGCTGCTCGCGGGCTCTCCGGATGCGATCGTCGTCGACGTCGGCCTCCCGACGGGCTGGACGGCCGGCCGGGCCGCCGGGGTGATCACGACACACGGCGGGGGCCGTGCGAGCTACGAGGCGGCGGCGGAGGTGCTCCGCTAGCCCGGGTGGAGGCGCCAGACCTCTTTCGAGAGGTAGCAGGTCACCCATACGTCTCCATCGACGACGAGCGCGATCGCGGGCTGGCCGCCGACGGTGATCGTCTCGGTCACCGTGCCGTTCGTCGTATCGACGCGTGAGAGGGTGCCAGCGCCGTTGTTCGGCACCCAGAGGTCGGTACCAGACAGGTCGGGGTCGATCGGGCTGGCGCCGACGGCGACCTTTCCGCGGCGGGCGCCGGTGACGGGGTCGAGGCGGAGAACCGTGTTGCTGCCGGTCGCCGCGACCCAGAGCGCATCCGCGGACTTCGCGAACCACGCGGGCTTGGAGACGCCGGTCTTCACCGTCGTCACCCGGTTCGTCCGGGCATCGATCCGGTAGAGCAGCTTCCCGGGGTCCTCACCGACCCAGACGTATCGGCCCGTCCCGAGCACGCCCGCAGGCGCGGAGCGAGGGATCCGAATCGTCTTCTTGACCACGCCGTTCGCGGGGCTCACGCGGCTGACGAATCCGAGGTGGCTCGTCACCCAGATCGAGCCCGCGGCGAGCGTGACATCGTACGACGCCCTCGGCACCTTGATCCGCTGCGCGACGCTGCCGTCGTCGGCGACGCGGTCGAGCACGCCGACTCCGGTCTCGACCCAGAGCGAGCCTCGCGCGAAGGTGAGTGCGCAGGGCTGCGTGTCGACGGGATACGTCGCTGTGACCGTGTTCGTCACCGGGTCGATCTTGGCGAGCGTGTTCTCCTCGTAGTTCGTCACCCAGACGAAGCCGAATCCCGAGGCGATCCCGCACGCCCGGCCACCGGTCGGGATCGTCGCCGCGACCGTCGTCGCGGTCGCACGGCCCGAGGCAGCCGGGACGAGCGGAAGCGCCAGGAGGAGCGTGGCGGCGACCAGCGCCTTCGTCGTGCGTCGGGCTCTCGTCATCGTTGCGACCGTAGTGCCGTACCATCTCCGCCGGCAACTGATCTCCGAAGGAGTAGATCGAATCGCAATCCGCTTTCATGTCGAGGAGGGCGAGGAGACCGAGGCGCTCGCGTTCGCCGTCTCGCCGCTTCTCGAGGCGCTCGTTAGCCTCCATGTGCTCGCTGATCCGCGCCACCACCCTCTCCAGCACCGGTGGGTGCGCGAGGCGCGGACGTTGCGACCGGAGCTGCGACGCGAGATCCGCGCGTGGCGGTTCGCGGTCGGACGGATCTGGCCTGCGTTTCTCTTTCCGGAGCCGGCCGGGCCCGAGCTCGAGCCCGAGGACGACTTCGCGCGGCTCGAGGCCCTCGACGACTGGTCGGTGGCGACGTCGCTCTTGCGCCCGCTGGTCTCGGACGGCCCGCTGGGCCCTCACGACCCGTCCTGGCGCGAGGAGCCATGGGCCGGCGAGCGGCCCGCGCTCGTCGCCGCCCGCTACTACGGCCCCGAGTGTGCCGAGGTGGCGCACAAGCTTCTCGCCGACCCCGCCGCGGGCGTCTCGCGGTTCCGGAAGCTTGTCCGGCGGTACTGGGATGAGGCCTTCGCAGCCGAATGGGAATGCGTGCGGCCGGTGGTCGACTCGGCGATCGAGGCGGCGGGCGTCGCCGTCGCTCGTGACGGGCTCATCGGCTACCTCGACCGGTTCTCGCGCCGGCTCCGGATCGACCGGGACGAGGGCGCGTTCGGTCTCGACACCCCTCACGAGCACCGCCTGTCGTTCGGGCCCGAGCGGCGGCTCGTGGTGATCCCGAGCGTGTACGCCTGGCCGCATGTCGCGGTCAACTGCGACGAGCCGTGGCCCGCCGCGCTCGTCGTCCCCGTGCCGCCACGCGACGCGACCGGCCCTGTCGCCGACCCGGGCGACACGCTGCAGGTGCTCGAAGCCGTCGCCGACCGCACGAGGCTGCGCCTCCTTCGACTCGTGCTCGACCAGCCGCGCTCGACCCAGGAGCTCGCACCGCTCGTCGGGCTCACCGAGCAGGGTGTCTCCCGCCAGCTACGCAAGCTCGCGACCGCCGGGCTCGTGTCCTCACGCCGCGAGGGCTACTACGTGCTCTACGCTGCCGACCGTCGCAGGCTCGCCGGCATCCAGGACGCGCTCGACGCGTTTCTCGCGACCCCGAGCCCACCTCCCGAACGGCCCCCGCGCGACACCGGCCCGGCGGCAACGACCGCCCGCGGCCGCCGCGCCCGCCGAACCTGAACCGCCTGGCAAAGCCCAGGAGCCGCTATCATCTGGCCGACCCGGGCGCTTAGCTCAGTTGGGAGAGCACCAGCTCGACAAGCTGGGGGTCACTGGTTCGAGCCCAGTAGCGCCCATGCTTCTGCAGGCAGGCTTTCCGCCGTTGGCGGAAAGCGCGGAGCCGGCAGGGGCTGCTCGTTCTTCCGCCTCCGTCGCCTGGGATGACCGTGATTCCGGGCGGAGCGGGTGGCCGGAGCCGCGGGGTGGATCTCGCCGTTCGGGATGCGGGATCAGCGCTGCCCGGCTGCCGGGGAGCGGCCTTGGCCGCATCCGTTTCCCTCTCGGTTGGGTGGGGCCCGGTCTGCCCGCACCGTCGGCGCGGTGAGACGGCTGAAGACCCCTCGGACACGTTGGGTCGCCGGTGAGGCTCGAGCCCGGCCGTTTCCTGTCGCGTGAACTCGTGGGGAAGGTGGTCGTCAGTGCGCGTATGGCTCAAACTCCCGTGCGTAGCGCCACCTGGGCGCTCGACTAGGGGAGGTTCGATGAGTAGACGCGACGTGGTCATCGCAGCGCTCGGCGCACTAGCCGCCACCGTCGTTGCGAGTGGCGTCGCCCTGGCGACGATTCCCGGGCCTGACGGGACGATCCAGGGGTGTAGGAAGTCCGGCGGAGTCCTGCGGGTGATCGACCCGAGCAAGGGTGAGAAGTGTTCCAAGCTCGAGGTACCCATCAGCTGGAACCAGCAGGGAGTCAAGGGCGACCAGGGAGACCCCGGTCTGCCCGGCGCACCGGGCGCACCGGGAGAACCGGGACCGCCGGGTGTGCCCGGCATCGACGGCGTGAACGGCGTGAACGGCATTGACGGGGCTCCAGGACCGAGGGGCGACAAAGGAGATCCGGGCCCCCAAGGCCCTCCGGGAATCCCGGGAACCGGGGCCGTGACGGGATATGAGGTTGTCTCCGGGCTGATTCCTGTCGCGGGTGGGGGCTTTTCGTCCACCTCCGTCTCTTGCCCGGTCGGCAAGATTCCGACTGGAGTGGACCTGTCCGCTTCCGGCAGCGTCGAGGACCATTCGCGGCTCCTGATGACTGCGACACCGGTGAGCGGCCACTACGAGCTCGCTTTCTTCAACAACCTCACGACGACCGTGAACTTCGCGTACTACGTCACCTGCATCAACGGCTCGGCGTGATGCTGCGACCGAGCTTGCCCGCAGACCTCCGTCTCTTCGGAGGCGCGTGAGGAGCCCATGACCGTAGATGGTCGACCGTCACGCCGAGGCGCGGGACGGTCGACCGTCGTTCTGCTCGCCGCTCGGAGCTCCTGCCGAGCGCGCGGAACGCACCGGTACGAACGTTCAGGGAGATCTCCTACGCTCAGGCGTGCCCCTGATGACACGGCCCCCGGTGCTCTGGAAGACCGTCGCGGTCTCCGCGTTCTGCTCAGTCCGGCCGTCGTCGTCGGACGGGGCTACCGGGACGGCGTGGCTCGAGCCGCGTCCGTCTGTCTCTCGTCGGTGTGGTGGCGGAGCTGCGGGCGCTGACGATCCGAGCAACGCGGCTGAACCCAGGTCGCGGCAACTCCGTTAGATCCTGAGGAGTCCTAAAGACATCGGGGCCGGAGTCGACTACGTGATCCGTCCAGTCCCTCCTTCAGTCAAGGAGCTCTCCTTTGAAGCTTCGCCTCAACGTCGGAACCCGCGTGCTCGGCGCGATCGCGGTTGTGCTTGTCCTCATGGTCGTCGCCGTCGTCGTCGGCGTCGTGCAGGCCGGCAGAGTCGTTGCGCAACAGGAGCACGTGCGCCGCCTGTTCGAGTACGAGCAGCTCGCGGGCAAGTTCGCGACGGAAATGAAGCTGCAGCGCGGGCTCCAGGCGGAGTTCGTCACGACGCTCGACCCCACGATCACCGACGAGTTCGAGGCATCGGCCGAGCGGGCTTTTGCCGCTGCCGACAAGATCGCGGCTGCATTTCCCAACAACGCGGCGATCGAGCAGGCGGTCGCTCGCGCGAAAGCGATCGACTCGAAGCACGATCCGCTCGTGTTCGACAAGATCTTCCCCGCAGCCACCCGCGGGGACATGGCGACGGTGAAGCAGTTGCTCCCGGTCGCGGTGGGGTACATCAAGCAGTTTGTGATCGCCACGGAGCAGGTGGAGCGGGCCGTCCAGAGCGAGATCGCCTCGGCGCAGCGGCAGGCCGAGAGCGCTGCGTCCTCTGCGCGCACCACGCTCATCGTCGCGGGTCTCGTCGCGCTCCTCCTCGGTGCAGTCGCGGGCGTACTCGTTACAAGGTCGATCGTCCGCCCGCTCGGTGCCCTTCGCGTGGCCTTCCGCGGCATCGCGGAGGGAGACCTCGAGCAGACCGTCGACACGTCGCGTCCCGACGAGCTGGGCGATCTCGCCCGCGCCTCGTCCGACATGATCGACTACCTGCGCGGGATGGCCAATATCGCCGACGAGATCGAGCGGGGCGATCTCACCACCGACGTCCATCCGCGGTCGGAGCGAGACGCGCTCGGCCTTGCGTTCAGGTCGATGGTGTTCCGGCTTCGCGACATGGTTGCGCGCCTCTCGGCCGCCGCCGAGACCGTTCAGCACTCCTCCGCTCAGATGGCGGCCACCTCCGAGGAGGCCGGGCGCTCCGTCGGTGAGATCGCGAGCGCGATGGGCGAGATCGCCAACGGCTCGGAGCAGCAGGTGATGATGGTCAGCGCCGCCCGTGAGTCATCCGAAGAGACGGCCCGTGATGCCGCGTCGGCGCAGGACGTCGCGCGCTCCGGCGTCGACGCCGCGAACGAGGCAGCCGCTGCGATGGAGGCGATGCGAGAGACGTCGCGATCTCTCACCGCTGCGATGACCGGCCTCGCCGAGCGCTCCGAGCGCATCGGCGGGATCGTCGAGACGATCACCGGGATCAGCGGGCAGACCAACCTCCTCGCCCTCAACGCTGCGATCGAGGCGGCGCGTGCCGGCGAACAGGGCCGCGGCTTCGCGGTCGTCGCCGACGAGGTTCGCAAGCTCGCCGAGGACTCGCAGGACGCAGCCGCCACCATCGCCGGCCTGATCGGCGAGATCCAGGAGGAGACCGCCCGGCTCGCCGTGGTCGTCGAGGATGGCGCCGCCCGCGCCGAGGCCAGCGTCGAGGTCGTGGACAACGCTCGCGAGGCGTTCGTCTCGATCGGAAGCCGGGTGGGCCTCGTCGCGTCCCGCATCAGCGACATCGCGCAGGCAACCGCCGAGGTGGCAAGCGTCGCCGAGCAGTCGAGCGCCGCCACCGAGCAGGTCTCGGCGTCGACCGAGCAGACGTCCGCATCGACCCAGGAGATGGCGGCCAACGCCCAGGAGCTCGCCCGCACCTCCGCCGAGCTCCAGTCGCTCGTCGGCCAGTTCCGGCTATGAACGTGGTGCCGAGCACTCGAGGGGCGCGGAGCACGCAGGCCTCCGTGCTCAATCGGTCCTGCGTGGTGCCGAAAACGAAGCGGGCGGCCGGTTACGCCCGGGAGTGCTGAACGACAACGTTGGGGAGGAACTGATGTCTAGCACTGCAACGAGGACCGGAGCGCGGGCTGCGCACGCGGCCAAGCTCACCAGTACGATCTTGGGCCCGGGCGTGCGCCTGATGGGGCGGCTGCCGATGCTCTGGAAGGTCGTCGCGGTCTCCGCGGTTCTGCTCGTTCCGGCCGTCGTCGTCGGACAGGGCTACCGTGACGGCATCGGCGCCCAGACGTCGTTCGCCGCAGCGGAGCGTGCCGGGATCGACTCGGCGTCGCCGCTGCTCGGGCTCATCGCCGCGACGGTCGAGCTCCGGACGGCGAACGTCCGGCTCGCGCTCGGTGACACCGCTGCGTCCACCAGGGCCCAGGCGGCCACCGAGGCACTTGCCACGACATCGAAGAAGCTTGACGGCGTCGTCGACGGGGGAGCTGGTGGGATCGACGTCGAGGCGCAGTGGAAGGACGCTCGCGCCGCCGTGGCCGCGTTCGCAGCCCGTGAGGCCGGGAGCGACCCTGCGACCGAGCTCGCCGCAGCTGACGCCGCGCTTGCGAAGCTCAACGCCGCGCTCGTCCAGGTTCTCGGTGACTCGAACCTCATCCTCGACCCGGACCTCGACTCGTACTCCGTGATGGACGCCTGGCTTCTCCGCATGCCGATCGTCCTCGACCTCGCGACGCGCTCGGCGGCAACCGTCGAGATCGCAGCCCGGAAGGGCGCGACCGCAGACGTCCCGACGATGGTCGCCCTTGCCGCCGCGCAGGCGCGGCTCGAGGACGCGCTCGCAGCGACCGGCGCCGACGTCGCCGGAATCACCGCCGCGACGAGCGACGAGGCGGCAGCCGCGACGTCGGCCGCGAAGCTCGCGCCGCTCGACAGGACACTCGGGAAGCTCCACGCGACGCTTGCACGCGCGACCGGTGACGGGCGGCTCCCTGCCAACGCCCTCGCGCAGGGTGACGCTGTCGCGGCGGCCGCGACGTCGTTCGGCGGAGCCTCGGCAACGGTTCTCGACCGGCTCCTCGTCTCGCGAACGTCGCGCCTCGACGGATCGCTTCACCGCGACGTGCTCGTCGCGCTTCTCTGCTTGCTCGTCGGGCTCTACCTGGTCGCTGCGATCGTGCGGCAGGTCCGGGGCGCGATCGAGCCGATCGAGCACCGCCTCGGGATGCTCGAGCAGCACTGCACCACCGACCTGCGCACCGGGCTCGAGCGGGTCGCGCAGGGGGACCTCACCTTCGAGGTGGTGCCCGTGACCCCGCTGATCGACGAGATCTCGCGCGACGAGCTCGGCCGGATCGCGACCGCCGTGAACGGGATCCGCGAGCGAACCGTCGCCTCGGTCGTCGCCTACAACGACTCGCGTGGGAACCTCGCAGGGTTGATCGGCCGCGTGCAGGAGGCCTCGACAACTGTCAGCTCCGCATCCGCCCAGATGGCGACGACGTCCGACGAGGCTGGCCGCGCGGTCGGCGAGATCGCCCACGCGGTGGGTGACGTCGCCGCCGGCGCCGAGAAGCAGGTCCGTGTCGTCGAGCAGGCTCGCGCGACCGCCGAGGCGACCGGGCAGTCCGCGACGGAGGCACGGAGCGTCGTCGACGAGGGTGTCGACGCGGCTGCGCGCGCGACGCAGGCGATGGAGGCAGTCCGCGACTCGACCCAGTCGGTCACGGAAGCGATCAGCGGGCTCTCCGCGAAGTCGGAGCAGATCGGCGGGATCGTCGAGACGATCACGAGCATCGCCTCGCAGACGAACCTGCTCGCGCTGAACGCCGCGATCGAGGCTGCCCGTGCCGGTGAGCAGGGTCGTGGCTTCGCGGTCGTCGCCGAGGAGGTGCGCAAGCTCGCCGAGGAGTCGCAGGGTGCGGCGACGGAGATCGCCGGCCTGATCGCCGAGATCCAGACCGAGACCCAGAAGACCGTCGGAGTCGTCGAGGACGGCGTCAAGCTGACCGAAGCCGGCGTCGAGGTCGTCGCGGAGACACGCGTCGCGTTCGAGCAGATCGACCAGCGCGTCGCGGAGATCGTCCGGCAGGTCGCCGAGATCGTCACCGCGACCAGCGACGTCGCAGCGGTCGCCGAGCAGGCATCCGCCTCGACCGAAGAGGTCTCCGCCTCGACCGAGCAGACGTCGGCCTCCGCGCAGCAGATCGCCGCTAGCGCCCAGCACCTCGCCGCTCGCGCGGACGAGCTGCAGGAGCTCGTCGCCACGTTCACCGTGGCGGCGTAGCTCGGCACGGGTAGAGGTCGCGCAGCCGGCCGCCGCGAAGGCGGTGCGGCAGCAATCATCCTCGCTCGCAGGGGGTTTTCCTACCGAGTCGCCGCCGTTTCACAACGGGTCGCGCGACACATGCTCCGCGTCAATACCGCCGGAGGAGAACCTGATCCACCTCGCCCAGCGAACGGCCGGGCGACCGCAGGTTTCGGCCTGCGATCGCCCGGCCGCTCAGCTGCAGCGGGCGGAGTCGTCGCAGGTCTTCAGCAACTTGATCGTCGGCAGGCGCGAGCCCTGCTTCCACGTGATCGAGATGCGAGCCGAGGCGGCGTTGTTCGCGGTCGAGCGCTCCGCGAGCTTGCCCGCCGCGTTCACCTGCGTCTGGAGGGTGTACTCGCCGGAGCGTGCCTTCGTGATGTCGATCAGCTGGCCGAGCCGCTTGGCGAGGTGGAGGTTTCGCCAACCGACCGAGAGCCCGAGCTCGAGCTTGAGGAGCGTGTCCTGGCGTTTCCCGCAGCGCCCTTTGAACACCTTGTCCTTCGGCTCGCCCGCGAGCGAGCTCTTCGGCGTGCGGCGGTTGTCCTCTAGGCACAGTGGTAGCGTCTCGGCGACGCGTGTCGGGCCCGGGCCGGCGGGTACGAGCCGGTAGCTCTGATGCTTGAAGCCCCAGCGCGTGAAGCCCCTATCGGGGAGCCACGCGACCTTGCCGATCCGCGGGATCGTGACCGTCCCGCCCCCGCTCGTCGAGACGACCTGGTCGGCGACCATCACGGACTGGTTGGTGCTTGCCCGGTGGGCGGAGAGCCGAAGCGGGCCCGCGCCGACGTTGTCGAACGCGAAGGTGAAGGTAAGGAAGATCCGGCCACTCCCGTCGTCCGCAGCGATCGCCTGGATCGAGCCTGGCGCGACTGGGTCAAGATCAGGGAGCAGGCGAGCGCTTGCGCTCGGGGCCGCGGGCCGTGCGAGCGCGGAGGCTGCGGCGACGAGCGAGGTCGCGACGAGCACGCAGACAGCGATCTTCCCCGAGACCTTCATCCCTCTCAATGTAGTCACGCCCCTGGCGGTGTCCACCGCGAGGAGACTGAGGGGAGCGCGCGGGCCTGCACCGCGCAGCTCCCCCCTACGTGGTATTCGGTGCGCAGCGCCAATCGGATTTCGACTGGTCGCCGGAGCCCGTAGGATCGAGGCGACGCCAACCCAGATCGAAGGAGCCCGATGAAGATCCGCGCCGCCGTGCTCGAGGAGTTCGGACAGCCGCTCGTCGTTCAGGACGTCGACCTCGCCGAGCCGCGCGAGGGCGAGGTGCTCGTGCGCATCGAGGCCTGCGGGGTCTGTCACACCGACCTCTACACCGCGTCCGGCGCCGATCCGACCGGGTATGCGCCGTGCGTGCTCGGGCACGAAGGTGCCGGAGTCGTCGAGAAGACCGGGCCGGGGGTGACGCTCGTGAAGCCGGGCGACCACGTGATCACGCTCTTCGCGCCCGAGTGCGGGAAGTGCGTCCACTGCCTCAGCGATCGAACGAACCGCTGCGTCGCGATCCGCGAGCAGCAGGGGCTCGGCTATCTCCCCGATGGCACCGCCCGGCTCTCCCGAGACGGTCAACCGCTGCGTCACTTCATGGGCACGTCAACCTTCGCCGAGTACACGGTGATGCCCGAGATCGCGCTTGCTGTCGTCAGCCCCGAGGCACCGCTCGAGGGGTGTGCGCCGTTCGCGTGCGGGCTCTCGACGGGGATCGGCGCCGCGCTCTACACCGCTCGCGTCGAGCGAGGCTCGACCTGCGTGGTCTTCGGCTGCGGGCTCGTTGGGCTCGGTGCGGTGATCGGCGCGAGGCTCGCGGGCGCCGAGCGGATCATCGCCGTCGACCTTTCGGAAGGGCGCCTCGCGGAGGCGCGACGTCACGGCGCCACCGAGACGCGGGTCGCCGACGCGCAGACCGTCGAGTGGATCCGGTCCGAGACCGGAGGCTTCGGTGCCGACTACACCTTCGAGGCGACTGGAAACGTCAATGTGATGCGCCAGGCCGTCGAGGCGGCACGGGAAGCCTGGGGGCTCGCGACGATGTGCGGTGTCGCCGGCAAAGGCGAGGTGCTCGAGGTCGTCCCGCGGTTCCTGATCACGGGGCGGCGGGTCACCGGCTCGTCGTTCGGCGGGGTGAGGGGGCGAACCCAGGTGCCGCTTCTCGTCGACCGCTGGCTCGCGGGCGAGATCGACGTCCCGGCGCTCCTCAGCCATCGCCTCAGCCTCGACCAGATCAACGACGGTTTCGAGCTGATGGAGGCGCAGGACGGGATCCGGAGCGTGATCGTGGCATCCCCCGTTTAGGTACCTCCTGTCGCCTGACCGCTAAGTCAGGTGGTTTCGGAACCGACTTACCATCCATGAGCACCTGGCCCACCGGGGCTGACGCTACTGTCAACCAGCCGATTGAGCTCGAGCGGGTCACTGTCGACCCCGCCTCGAGCGGCTCGGCGATGTTCCATCCGGTTGAGTGCCACGTCCTCGCGGTCGCTGGGCAGACGGTTGCGCTCGAGGCGGTCGAGAAGCACACGACGCTGCGGTTGCCGCCGACGATCGACAAGGCGTATCTGCTGTTCGATCGCTCCGAACGGGTGATCGCGTTTCGCGGGAAGCTGCTCACGGTCGACCCGCCCGGCGACCTCCGGTTCGTGATCGAGCATCCCGAGACCCGCCGCGTCGCGACCCGGGTCACCGTCGACCTGCAGGCCACGATCACCCGCCCGGGCGGTCAAGTGATCGCGGCCCACACGGTCAACCTCAGCGCCGACGGCATCCTGTTCGCTGGCGCCGGCGAGGTCGCGATCGGCGAGATCGTCTCCATCGCTCTCCAGCTCGGTGACGAGGGTGAGCCGCTAGCCACGACCGCGACCGTCGTCCGCAACGCGGGTGCCGATCGCTTTGCGGTCCAGCTCGTCGCCGACGACAAGGCGGCGCGCCGCACGCTCGGGGTGTTCGCGCTCGAGCACAACCGGCGCCTCCTGCACCGCAAGCCATTGAGCTCGAGACTCGATCTCGAGCCGGACTTCTAACCGTACGGCTAGGGCTCGATCGTGTGGCCCTTGCCGATGACGACGACCCCGCCAGACGAGATCGTGAACCGCTGACGATCGGCCTCAGGGTCGACGCCGATCTGCGCTCCGGCCGGGATCTTGACGTTCTTGTCGATGATCGCGTTGCGGACGGTCGCGCCGCGCCCGACGTCGACGTTGTGCATCAGGATCGCGCCCTCGACATGGGCGTGGGAGTGGATCACGACCCGCGGGGAAAGCACCGACCGCCGCACGTGCCCACCCGAGACGATCACCCCGGGGCACACCATCGACTCGATCGCAGTACCCGTCCGGTCGGGCTCGGAGTGCACGAACTTCGCCGGCGGGTATGGCGGGTAGTGAGTGAGGATCGGCCACGTCAGGTTGTAGAGGTTGAACACCGGGAGCGTCGAGATCAGGTCCATGTGCGCGGTGTAGTAGGCGTCGAGCGTCCCCACGTCGCGCCAGTAGCCGCGGTCGCGATCGGTCGCACCAGGTACCTCGTTGCGGGCGAAGTCGTAGACGCAGGCGCTGCCCTCGGCGACGAGCGCCGGCATGATGTTCCCCCCGAGGTCGTGGCGCGAGGTCGGGTCGACGGAGTCGCGCGTGACGGCCTCGATCAGCGCCTCGCGCGTGAAGATGTAGTTGCCCATCGACGCGTACACCTCGTTCGGCGAGTCGGGTAGGCCAATAGGGTCACTCGGCTTTTCGCGGAAGGACGAGATCGCAACCCCGTCCTCGGCGGTCTCGAGCACGCCGAACTCCGGCGCCTGCTCGATCGGCACGCGGATCCCCGCGACGGTTACTGCCGCGCCGGTCCACAGGTGCTGCTCGAGCATCTGCCGGGGATCCATCCGGTAGATGTGGTCCGCGCCGAACACGATCACATGGTCGGGCTCCTCGTCGTGGAGGAGGTTGAGGTTCTGGAAGATCGCGTCGGCCGAGCCGGCGAACCAGCGAGGGCCGCGCCGCATCTGCGCCGGAACCGTCGTCACGTAGTTGCCGAGCAGCGACGAGAGGCGCCACGTAAGGGAGATATGCCGGTCGAGGCTATCGCTCTTGTACTGCGTGAGGACGACGATCTTCAGGAAGCCGGCGTTGACGAGATTCGAGAGCGCAAAGTCGACGAGCCGGTACGTGCCACCGAACGGCACCGCGGGCTTCGCCCGGTCGGCGGTGAGCGGCATCAGGCGCTTGCCCTCACCGCCGGCGAGGACGATCGCGAGCACTTTCGTCGAGCTCGCCATCAGCCGGTCGCCTTCGTCTCCACGAGCGACTTGTACAGGCTCACGGTCTCGTCCGCGAGCGCACCCCACGAGAATGACGTCGCCGCCCGCTCGCGACCCGCCGCCCCGAGCGCCGCGGCGCGTGCAGGGTCGCGTAACAGCTCGTTCACCCGTTCGGCGATCGCGGCTGCGAACGCGCCTGGGTCGGCCGGCTCCCGCGTCACCGAGTCGCCGACTGCGAAGGGGACGAGCAAGCCGGTGACGCCGTCGTCGACGACCTCTGGGATCCCACCGGTGCGGGTCGCGACCACCGCGGTGCCACACGCCATCGCCTCGAGGTTGACGATTCCGAGCGGTTCGTAGATCGACGGGCACACGAACACGGTCGCGTGCGTGAGGAGCTGCATCAGCGAGCGCTTCGGGAGCATGCCCTCGATCAGGATCAGGTTGCCGCGTGTCGCCTGCACCTCGCGCGTCAGCCGCCCGATCTCGGCAGCGAGCTCCGCGGTGTCGGGCGCTCCGGCGCACAGCACGAGCTGGGCGGCAGGGTCGATCGCCGGCGCGGCGGCGAGCAGGTGCGAGAGGCCCTTCTGTCGGGTCACCCTGCCGACGAAGACCACGCTCGGCCGTGCGGGGTCGATCCCATGTGCCGCAAGGACGTCGGTGCCGTGGTCGGGTCGGTACTCGTCGGTGTCGATTCCGTTGCGGATCACATGCACCCGTCCCGGGTCGAGGTCCGGGTAGGCGGTGAGCGCGTCGTGGCGCATCTCGTTCGAGACCGCGATCACGGCGTCAGCGCCGAGAACCGCGGTGCGCTCGCAGAACGACGAGAGCGCATAGCCGCCGCCCAGCTGCTCGGCCTTCCACGGTCGCAGCGGCTCGAGGCTGTGGACGGTCGCGACGTGTGGGATCCCGTAGATCAGGCTCGCGAGGTGCCCCCCGAGCTGTGCGTACCAGGTGTGGCTGTGCACAAGCGCGGCGCCTTCGACGGCCGCCGCCATCGCGAGGTCGACCGAGACGGCGCGCAGCGCTTCGGTATGGGGCGCGTCACCGGCGAGGGCGTGCCAGCTCGCATGGTTGACCGTCCTTGGCGTCGCTCCGGCCTCGCGTGGTGCGCCGAAGCAATGGACGGTCAGCTCGACGCGATGGGCGAGCTCGCGCGCGAGGTACTCGACGTGGACGCCCGCCCCCCCGTAGACCTCAGGCGGATACTCACGCGTGAGGAGGGCGACGGGAAACACTGCGGGCAGTGTCTCACGCCGGCCTGGTGTTTCAAGCCGGGTCGGGCGCGAGCGACTCCTCGAAGGCGTCGGCGCACCCGGGGCAGATCCCGTGGGTGATCGTCGGTGGGCGGTCGAGTGCGAGTCGCGCCAGGCGGGCGGCGGCCGTTGGCGCCTCGCACCAGCCGTCGACGTCGAACGAGCCGCACCAGCTGCATCGCGTCACGAAGAGGTCGTCGTCGCCGGCGCGCGCGAGCGTCCGGGCGAGCCGTTCGAGACCGGCCGCGGAGATCACCTCGACCGACTGAGCGGAGCCGTGGCCGATGCCCGTGTCGGACGGCCGCCAGGGCAGCGAGGGCAGAAGACCCGTCGGGTGACGCCGGAGCGCCGGGGGGCGGATGGAGGATGCAGCGGCTGTCCCTTGGGGGATCACGATTCCGACCCTAGGCCAGCTGGCCCGGGCGCTGTCCCCCGAATGGGTTCCCTCGATCGAGGGAGGACGGAATCTGCAGGAAGTTCTCGCGTGCCCGCGGCGGGGCCGGCTGCGGGCACGGATCGGGCCCGACAGACGTCGGGCCCGCGCGCGCCCCACCGTGGCGGCGGACGGGGGTTGTCCCGCCCCGCGGTCGCGCGATCAGAAGGCCTCGGAGATCTTGATCAGCGCAGGCCCGAGGATCACGACGAACATCGCCGGGAAGATGAACAGCACGGTCGGGATGAGCATCTTCACCGGCGCCTTCATCGCGCGCTCCTCCGCCGCGACCTGACGGCGGTTTCGCGCCTCCTCGGCCTGCACGCGTAGCATTCTCCCGAGCGGGCTGCCCAGCTGGTCCGCCTGGATGAGCGCGTTGACGAGCGAGCTGACCTCGGGGAGGTCGACGCGGTCGGCCATCCGCCGGAGCGCCACGCTCCGTGCCTCGCCGATCCGAAGCTCGCCGAGCACGAGCGTCAGCTCGTCGACGATCGGCCCCGAGAGGTGCTCGCCGAGCTTGCCGAGCGCGGCGTCGAACCCGAGCCCGGCCTCGACGCTCACCGCGACGATGTCGAGCGCGTCCGGGAGCTGTCGCTGCATCTCGTCTCGGCGAGCCCGGGCCCGCGAGGTCGCGAGCGCGTCGGGGGCGAGGAAACCGATCGCCCCGAGCGTGGCACCGACCACGAGCGCCTTCGTCCCGCTCGCGAGCAGCACGCCGATCAGGCCGCCGCCGATCACTCCGGCGGACGCGAGCACGACCTTGAGTGCGAGGAACCCGTTCGCCGTCAGGTGTCGCGCGAGCCCCGACGAGACGAGTCGGGTTGCGATCCGCTCCTCGGTGAGGCGCGGGTCGAGACGGCGGGCAACGGCTGCGAGCGTGGCGCCGTAGCGCTCCTCGAGCCGGTCGACGAGCGGCTCGCCCGTGAGCTCGTCGACCTCGGCCCGGAGCCCCTTCGCCCGGCGGAGGGAGGCCTGCCGGTCGCGTGCGGGCTGGGTGACGAGCTTGCCGACGATCGCGAGCGACGCGGTCAGGCAGAGAAACGCGAGAAACAGAAGCATGACCGCATCACCCCTTGATGTCGACGATCTTGCGGATGACCAACCAGCCGAACACCATCGCGATGATCATCCCGACGACCATCACCTGACCCACCGCGGTCGTGAAGAGCGGGCTGATGTAGCCGTGCCCGACGAGCGAGATCAACCCGCCCGTGACGAACGGGAGGGCAAGCAGGAGATGGGCCGACGCGCGACCCATCGCGGTCAGCGCCCGCACCTTGCGGCGGAACTGCTGCCGCTGGCGAACGGTGTCTGACACCGTGTGGAAGAGGTCGCCGAGACTGCCCCCGACCTGACGCTGGATCGTCACCGACATCAGCACGAAGCGAAGGTCATCGGAGCCGACGCGCTCGGCCATCGCGAGGAGCGCCTCGTCCATCGGACGGCCGAGGCGCGTCTCGACGAGCACGCGCCCGAACTCCTCCGACGCAGGCGCCTCGCCGTCGTCGACGATCGCCTTCATCGCGGCGTTGAAGCTCTGGCCGACCTTGAGCGCGCCCGCCATCGTCATCAGCACGTCGGCGAGCTGCTCGTCGAACGCGCGCATTCGGCGCGCGCCCCGGTTCTGGAGGAAGAGCGTCGGCGCTACCAGCGCCACGAGCGAGCCGAGCGCGACGAGCGCGACGTTGCCGCCGGCGATTGCGAGCACCAGCCCGACCGCGACTGCCCCGCCGAGCGACCAGGCGACAATCTCGGACGGACGCCAACTCACGTTCGCTCGTTCGGAGAGCCGGGCGAGACGTGCCCAGAACGCGCTCTCGCCAAGCAGCCTCTCCGCGAGCCCGTAGACGTTCTCGACGTCGGGCCGCCACTGCGCGAGCCGCCGCGGCGGCTCGACCGCCGAGCCTGAGCTGCCGTAGACGTCGAGGCGTCCCTTGATCCACGCTGTCCGGGGCCGACCGAGCGCCGCTAGCGCGGCCAGCATCGTCAGGCAGCCAACCGACAGCGCGAGCGCGACGGGCCCCCAGGCGGAGTCGAACAGCGCCTCCTTCACGATGCTTCCTCCTGCTTCACCAGCTCGAAGTCGGGCTGGTAGAAGTCGTCCGGCAGCAGCACGCCGTGCGCTGCGAGCTTCGGCTGGAAGTGCGGCTGGAGGCCCGTGCACACGAGCGGACGCAGGTACGAGGCCGAGCCGGCCGCGGCCGCTCGCTCGCTGACCGGTCGCGCCGCGAACACGTCCTGGAGCGTGATCACGTCAGACTCCATCCCGACGACCTCGGTGATGTGCGAGACGCGGCGGGAGCCGTCGACGAGGCGCGTGATGTGGACGATCACGTCGAGCGCGCTCGAGATCTGCTCCCGGATCGCGTGAAGCGGGATCTCGAGCCCCGACATCAGTACGAGCGTCTCGAGCCGGTTGAGCGCATCGCGCGGGCTGTTCGCGTGGATCGTCGTCAGCGAGCCCTCGTGGCCCGTGTTCATCGCCTGGAGCATGTCAAGCGTTTCGGCGCCGCGGACCTCGCCGACGACGATGCGGTCGGGGCGCATGCGAAGCGAGTTACGCACGAGCTCCCGGATTCTGATCTCGCCCTTGCCGTCGATGTTCGGGGGGCGCGACTCGAGCCGGATCACGTGACGCTGCTGGAGCTGAAGCTCGGCGGCGTCCTCGATCGTCACGATCCGCTCCTCCTCCGGGATCGACGCCGAGAGCGCGTTCAGCAGGGTCGTCTTACCGGTGCCGGTCCCGCCCGAGATAAGGACGTTGAGCTGGCCACGCACGCACGCATCGAGGAAGTGCACGGCCTTCTCGGTGATCGAGCTGAACCCGATCAGGTCGTCCATCGTGTACGGGTCGCGCGAGAACTTGCGGATCGTCAGCGTTGGTCCGGTAAGCGAGAGCGGCGGGATGATCGCGTTGACGCGGCTCCCGTCGGGAAGGCGAGCGTCGACCATCGGCGAGGCTTCGTCGAGCCGCCGGCCGACGCGCGAGACGATCTTGTCGATGATCCGCGTGAGGTGCTCGTCGTCGACGAACGCCGCGTCCGTCTCCTCGATCACGCCCATCCGCTCGACGTAGATCCGGTCGTGGCCGTTGACCATCACCTCGGTCACTGTGTCGTCGGCGAGGAACCGCTCGATCGGCCCGTACCCGAGGATGTCCGCGGTGATCTCCGAGATCAGCCGCTCACGGTCGACGCGGGCGAGCGGCGTCCCGTCGCTGTCGATCTCCGCTGCGACCTCACCCCGCACCTTCGGTGCGAGCGCGGCCGGGTCGTCGTTGTTCGAGAAGAGCCAGGGCCCGAGCCGCACGATGCAGGCACGCTGTACTCGCTGCTTGAGCTCGCCGTACGGGTCGATCGCTCCGTCGGTCCGGCGAACCTCATCGGCGACGAGGTCGAGCGGCGCTGCCACCGGCGCCACATCCTGGAGCCGCTCGCTGAGGCGGGCGCTCCCGGCACCTGCCTGTTCGCCCCGGAGAGAATCCTCGAGGTTCATGCGCTCCTCCCTTCGAGCAGACGGCGTGCCGGCGTGAACCAGCGCCGCTTCGAGGTGGTTGCCAACGTCGCCGCGACCGGCGCGCCGACGGGGTCGGCGGCGGCCGCGAGCGAGGCGAGTGCCGTCGCGAACTCCGAGTCGGGCTCGAGCAACGCCGCCGCAGCGCCACGGTTCACGGCGGGCGCGACCACCGGGTCGTTCGGGATCTCGAACCTGACGGGCAGGCCGAGCGTGGTCGCGACGTCCTCGGTCGAGAGGCCGACCTTCGGCGTCACACGGTTGAGGACGAGCTCGACCCGGGACATCGGGAACCCGAGCTGCTCGAGCGTCTGAAGGCTGAGCTTGACGTTCTTCAGCGTCGGGACGTCGAGGCCGCAGAGCATGAACAGCTGGTCGGTCGGCTCGAGCAGCGCGAGCATCGGCCCGTAGAAGAACGGTGAGGTGTCGACGACGACGACGTCGTAGGCCTCGCGCGCGACCTCGAGCACCTCGCTCACCTTCGCCTCGGTCACGAGCTCCGCCTCCTCGGGGCGCAGCGGCGCCGCGAGGATGTGGAGGCCCGACTTGTGCTTCGTCACGTAGCCCTCGAGCTTCTCGCCGTCGAGCACACCCGGCGCGGCGACGAGGTCGTGGAACGTGAGCCTCGGGTCGACGCCGAGCATGATCGCGGCGTCGCCGAACTGCAGGTCGAGGTCGATCAGCAGCACCTTCTGCTCCGAGCGTGCGGCGAGCACCGAGGCGATGTTCGTCGAGAGCACCGTCTTGCCGGTGCCGCCCTTCGGCGAGAACACCGTGACGACCCGGCCCTGCTTCGCGTCGTCGCTCTGCCGGGTGCCTCTGCCGTTCTGGCGCGCCTTGCGGATCGCGAAGGCGAGCTGCTCCACCGACTGCGGAAGCACGAGCACGTCGTCGACCCCGGCGGCGAGCGCGGTATCGACGGTCTCGGCATCGAGCTCGTCGACGAGCAGCATCACCGGCACCCGGTCGTGGCGCCGGATCGTCGCGACGTCGCGTGCGAGCGACCACGTCTTCGGCATCCCGTCCTTGCCGACGCCGACGAACACGGCCGAGACGGCCCCGTCGCTCAGGTAGAGCGCCGCGTCCTTGACGTCGGGTGTCCAGGCGACGACCTCGAAGCCGCTCGTGTCGTGCTCGAGCAGGGCAAAGAGCTCCGCCTCGCCGGCGAACGAGCCGGCGACGACCACGCGCTGGGTATCGACTCGGGTGTCGGGGATCGTGGTCACGCTACTTCGCCTTCCCGGCGACGACCGTGCCGAACGTCGCGACGCTGCTCGCGCTGTCGGCCGGCTTCTTGACCGGACGAAGCTGGAGCGACCAGTCGCCGTTCTTCATCGTGAAGAGCATCCGCTGGGCCTGCTCGTCGGCCATCGCGAGCAGCACCGCATGCGTCCCCGTGCTCTCGGGCTTGTCGATCGAAGCGCCGGCGTCGCCGCCCTCGGTCTGGAGCACCCGGAGGTTGCGCAGGACGACGACCGCACGGACGTCGCTGTTGTTCTGCGGGTTCTTCAGGTTCGCGACGACGTCGACACGGTCACCCGGCACGAGCGTGCCCGAGAGCACCTGGTTGGTGTCGCCCGAGATCTGCACGGCGCGCTGCTTGCCGGTGAGCGCCGCCCGAATGCCCTGCTCCTTCGCCTTCGCAAACCGGCGAAGCGTGAGCTGCTCGCCCTTGACGACGGGCTGCACGAGATAGAGGCCGCGGATCTGGGCTGGGCTCGTGACCGCCTCCGGCACGAGCTGGTCGCGCTTGACCACCTGCGCGGTCATCGCGCCCGTGATCTTCGCGCCTGACGTCCCGATCGCGAAGTCCCGGCTCGGGACATAGACACGAACGCTCTCCTTCGACGCCTTCTCGTCGCTGCGCGACGAGGTGACGTACACGATCGTCAGCAGGCCCGCAGCTGCAGCGAGCACCGCGGCGATCACGATGTTCCTGATGCGATAGTCGATGCTCATTCCACACGCTCCGTGGTTTCGCTGGTAAGGGTCCCGGACTTGACGACGAGCCCGAGCAGGTTGATCTCGTAGGGATAGGTCGCCTTGACGGTGATGTCGCCGCCCTGCACGGGCTGGCCGCCGCCGCCGAGGTCTTTGAAGGTGACCGTGACGACGAGCTTCTCGGGGCTCGTGTCGAGCGAGCCGGAAGCTGCGGAGCGAACACGGTCGATTGCGGCCTGCGCCGGGTTCGGCGCGAGCCGGCTGACGGCGCCCTGGCGCGATCCCGCCCGCACCGCATCCGTCAACGTGAGGTAGTGATTGAACGTGATGCCAAACTGGATGATCCCGAAGACGACGAGAAGAAGGATTGGCATTACTAGCGCTGACTCGACGAGCGCCTGGCCCGACGTGTCACTGAGCCTCTTCCTTTCAAACCATCGAGAGATCATCTTGTCTCCTTGTGTGGTAAGCGGTGCTGCGGAGTTAACTCTCCGCAGCACCGCTCCGATCCGACTAAAGGCTGTCGGCGATTTCCTTGAGAGTTGCGGCGATGTGATCCTTGAAGTACGTCAAGGAGCCGATGAGTAGAATCGCGACGAGCGCGATGATCAGGCCGTACTCTGCGAACGTCTGGCCCTCCTCACGATCGCGAAGATCCATGAGGCGAAGCTGCAGAGAAGTGAAGATCTTGAGCATTATTTCACCCCCTCCCATTTCGAATCGAAAATAACAAGAGCTTTGTTCTGAATATGCTCAGAACGGGTGAGAATGCAAGTCCAATGGATCCCTCGTTCGAGTGAAATCGTCACCCGATTTGGGGTCACGGAGGCTCGCGTCGAGTCAGGGTTCAAGATGGTTCTCTTTGAGGTTCTAGTTGGCGTTGTCCGGGACGAGCTGGCCGCTGCGATCGCGAATGTCAGACGCAATCTGTTCGAATACCTTGCCCAGGTCGGTGTCGCTCCCTGTGGCGTAGAACGTGCCTCCGGGGCCGGCGGTGGTCGCCATTCCCTCGAGTGTCGATTGCGGTGTCAGGCCGGAGTTGCGACCGCAATTCCCCTGGTTTCCACCGTCGAGCAGCCCGAAGCCGATCGTGTAGACAAGCGTCGTGGGCTTGACCCAGCTCGCCGCAGCGATCCCGGCATCGCAAGGACGGTTGCCGGCGCCGTTCTGGTTCGGGTTCGTCCCGTAGGTCTCGAGGTTGATCCCGCCCTGGACGTAGCCGTTTCGCGCCTGCACGTTCGGCGCGCCGTCGGTGAGAAAGACGATCACGTCCTGCGCGTTCCCGCGTGAGCGGCCGTCGGGCGTGGAGCCGTTCCCGTACTGGTCGAGGTAGTACTTGGCCTCGATGATCGCGTTGCCGTACGAGGTGGAGCCCGCGGCGTGGATGCAGTCGACCGTCTGCACGAGCTGCGAGGTGCCGCTTGGCTCCCAGATCCCGGAGCCGGGGCTCGTCTCGGCGAGGTAGTCGAACTGCGGCTCGGAGACACCGTAGTGCGAGAGCGCTGCGCCGACCGGAGCGCGGTTCGCCTGCCACGACGGCCAGAACGCGTTGTAGCCGTAGATCCAGCCGCTTTGCCCGTTCCTCGTCCCGTCGAACGGTGCCGCGCAGCGATCGCGGTTGTCGACCACCGGTGGCAGCACCGCGAGCCCGACCTTGTCGAGCCCCGGATCCATCGCCTTCAGGAACTGCCGGATTCCGTTCTTGGCGTTGTCGAGGTCGGCACAGCTCGAATGCCCGCTCGAATCGGTGCACATCGACCCGGTGCGGTCGAGCACGATCATCACGTCGAAGCCCTTGGTGCTACATGGCGAGCAGGCCGTGGAGGTGGCGTGGACGGTGAACGAGTCGTGCCCGAGGAGCCGTGCGAACCAGGTCGAGACGTTGGCCGACGCCTTGACGGTGATCCCGTTCTTCTTCGCGCGGCGTCCGACGCAACCGTAGGTGCGCAGGCAGCTGATCGTGACCTGCGTGTCCTGCGGGTTGTATCCCGTGATCGTCCGGAGGTGGTTCGGGCTGGCGGCTGAGGTCGGCCCGTAGAGGTCGCGGGCGGTTGTGGTCGCGGCGGCCGCGTCGGGAAGATCCTGGGCGCCGGCGAGCGCAGCGGCGTCGACCCCCGCCTGCAGCTGCCGCTGGACGAGGTAGGCATGGCCGACGTCGAGCGCGAGCCCCGCGAAGCCGAGGAGCAGCACGAGGAACATCACGGTCAGGACGAGCGCCTGCCCCGCCTCGTCGCGCACGATCGTCAGTCGCGCCAGCAGGCGCGTGCCGCAGTTCACCGCAGATTCCCCCTTCCCCGGCTGCGCGGGCTCGCCAAAGCCGTTGCAGTCCCCCCGGTGTCACCGCCGCGCCGGAATGGCGTGTGAGGTGACGAGACACATGAAAATCGGGTTGCCCCGTTTGGGTATCCCTCGACTCAGGGATCGACGCCCGGGCCGTTGCCACGGATCCTGCGAGGTGTGAAGACGATCGAGCTCGCCGACGCCGCGACCGGCCTTACCGTCTGCGGTCGCTGTGAGGTGGCCGACAAGCCGTGGGTGAGGCTGCGTGGCCTGCTCGGCCGCGACCTGCTCGAGCCCGAGCAGGGGATGCTCTTCAGCCACACGAGCTCGGTGCACACGTATGGGATGAAGTTCCCGATCGACGTCGTGTTCCTCGACCAGGGGCTCACGGTTCTCTCGGCGCACGCGCACGTAAGCAAGGGGCGTGCCGTCAAGCACAAGGGCGCGTCGTGGACGCTCGAGCTTCCCGCCGGGACGGTGCACAGGCGACAGGTCACCGTCGGGATGCACCTCGTCCGTCGTGACGCATCGCAGGAGGCGGAGCCCGAACAGCCGAGCGACTGGGTCGAGCGCCGCTCGCCAACGAGCGTCGGGGCACGGCTCCGACGCGAGTCGGCGCGCCCGAGCCGCAGGCGCGAGAACCTGCTCTAGCCAAGTCGCACCGCCACCGCAACGGCGTGCTGACGCTGCCGGCTATCGGTGGTGCCGCCGAGAACCGAGCTTGTGTTGCTGCAACACAAGCTGGTCTTCGTCCTGCGGTGCGGTATGCCCTGCGGAGTTGCTCGCGACGCGGTGACGATCTCGGCTGCCGGTGACACGCTCGACGATGCCGCTCGAGGCGAGCTTGTGTTGCTGCAACACAAGCGGGTCTTCGCACTGCGGCGCCGTCTGCCCGGATGGTGGCGCGGCTCGCATCGTGGTTCGCAGTCGCCCCGCTTGCCGCTGGCACGGTGGTCGGCGAGGATCGCCCAAGGGGTGACCACGAGTCGCGCGCGGTGAGGCGACGGTGGCAGGATCGCTTCAGGGCGTGACGACGAGGGTGGCGCGCATCCCGCGGGCACGATGGTCGGCGAGCGTGCACCAGAGCCTGAACGTTCCGGGGCGCAATCGCGCGGTCAGCTCTCCGACCTTGCCGGGGGCCACGACTCCGATTCGGCGCGTGACCGCACCGGGGCCGACGCGGCGCAGGGCGAGGTCGTGGTCGTCTTCGCCGCGGTTGTAAAGCTCGACGATCACAGGCCCGGCGGGAACCCGCAGGCGTGAGACCGTCAGGTGAAACTCCGTCGCCGACACCTGCGTGCGCGCCGGATCGCGTGCGGCTGCAACCCCTCCTGCTGTCAGCAGCGCGACGAAGCACGAGACGGCGATCGCCCTCACTTGAGGAGCGTCGGCCGCGCCGACGGCAGCGGCCCGGGGAGGATCGCCTCGGCGTCGCCGTCGAGCCAGCCTTCGAGGAGCGATGCGTACACGGAGCGGAAGTCGGCGGTCGCCCGGAGGTTTCCGTCGTCGTCGAGCTGAGCGAGGCCGGCGAACTCGCCGACCATCGTCCCCGCAGCGCGGGTTCCGATCAGGAAGCTCGTGCCGGCGGCGCCGTGGTCGGTGCCCGCGGAGGCGTTCTCCTCGGCCCGGCGCCCGAACTCCGACCACACGTGAACGAGCACGCGGTCGGCGACGCCTCGCGCTTCGAGATCGCGCTGGAAAGCGAGAAGCGAGGCCGCAGTGACGTTGAGCCCTGCATTGAGATCTTGCGCCTGGCCGTCGTGGGTGTCGTACGACCCGGCGGCGCTCAGCGCAACGCAGCGCAAGGGCAGCCCTGCCGCGATCATCGCCGCGAGCCCGGCTAGCCTGCGCGCGAAATCCTCGTCCTTCGGATACGCCACCGGGCTCGTGAACGCGGGCTTGTCGTCTTTCGGGCGGAACGGCGCGAGCTGGTCGTAGAGCTGAGCGGTCTGTTGCGCCGCTCCGCTCGCCTGCTCGAGGGCCGAGTCACCGTGCGACGGGATGTTGCCGAGTGTGCCGATCGCCTCGAGCATCCGCTTCTCGACGTCGCCCCAGACTCCGCGGGCCCAGAAGTCGAAGCGGTCGGGCCCGTCGATCGAGGCCACGGGCATCTGCTTCGTCGCGAGCGACGGCTGCAACCCCCAGTCGAGCGCGAGCCCCTGCAGCGGGTTGTCGGGACGCCCGTAGCGGTCGAGGTAGCGACCGAGCCAGCCCGTGACGAGCCGCTCGTCGAGCGCCCCGACCTCCCAGAAGTGACGCGACGTGAAATGGGACTGGTTCGGGTGGTCGTAGCCGACGCTCGGGATCACCGTCACTTTGCCCTCGCCGTGCAACGTTGCGAACGGCGCGAGCGTGGGGTGCCACTGCAGGCGCTCGTCCTCGGTGAACGCCGGCCCGGCCCCCGGCGCCAGTGCGAGCCGGGGGCGCAGCTTGCGGTAGCGGGGGTCGGAGACCGGCGCGAGCAGCGAGAGCGAGTCGGCGCCGCCGTCGAGGAACACGGAGACGAGGATCTTCCCCTTGCCGCCTGCCGCCCTCGCAGCCGCCACCCCCTCGTCGAACGCACGCGGGGCGAGCGAGCCGGCGCCGTACACCGAGACCGCGAGACCGAGCGAGCGGAGCAGGAACGAGCGCCGATCGAGACCCGTGCCGGCGGGAGCGGGCATCCCGGGCTCGATCACCGGGAGCCCTGCGCCCGCGGTCGCGATGCTCCGTCGCAACGCCTCGGAGCGGCGGTGGCCTTCGCACCCGTGTCCCGAGAGCCCGCTCACGAGGTCTGGAGGTCGGGGGAGACGGCGAGGAGCTGGCGGACGGCGTTGAGCACGAGCGGGGGGTACGCGTCGCGTTTCCAGTCCTCGTTCGCGTCGGACATCGCCGCCCGCGCGAAGCGCACGAGCGCGTTCCGCGTCTCGGGTCGGATTCGCGGCGAGCCGAGCAGATAGATCGCGTTCGCGACCATCGCCTCCGGCTTGCGCGGGACATTGAGCTTTCGCTTGCCCTTCTGCTCGAGCGTGAACTTCTCGAGCGCCTCGTTCGCGACCGCCCAGCGTCCCCTGAACGTCGCCGTGTCGAGCCAGCGCCCGTCGTCCCAACCCGCCACGTTCGGGGGGTAGAACAGTCTCTGCCCAGTGCCGTCGGCGAGCCACACCCACGCCTCCGTGTCGACCCGCCGACCAAGTGCGCGCAGCAGCCCGGCGGTGTAGACGATCGGCGGCTTCACCATGCGCGGCCCGAGATACAGGGCCGGATGGCGAAGAATCGCATCGAGCAGCGGGCGCAGCTCGTGATTCGCGCGGTACATCGCCTCGAGCTCCCGTCGTGTCCCGGCGGGTGGTGCGGTCGGGATGAAGTAGCTCCAGAGCTTCTCGACGACGAAACGCGGGTGGGAGGGGTGCTCGAGGCAGAGGTTGCACGCGTCCCGCCAACCGAAGCGCCCCTTCTTACCGAAGACCAGCTTGAAGCCGTTGTCGTGCCGGCGGTTGTCGAAGCGGAAGTTGACCGGCCCGCGCCCTTCCTTCCACTCGTACCGGAACCCGGTGAGCGCGCGCGCCTGCGCGCGAACGTCGTCCTCCGTATAGCCGTTCCCCTCCCCGAGCGTGAACAGCTCCATCAGCTCGCGCGCGTAGTTCTCGTTGGGGTGCTCCTTCTCGTTCTCGGCCCCCGAGAGCCAGATCAACATCGCCGGATCGGCGGTCACCGAGTGCAGGAGGAAACGGAAGTTGCCGAGGGCGTAGCGGCGGAAGAGCTCGTTCTGCCTCAGCATCAGCTTCGCCGAGCCGACGCCGTTGTCGGAGGTCGCGAACCAGTCGTGCCAGACAAGCGTCATGCGCTCGACGAGCGGCCGGTTCGTCCGCACCATCCGGTCGAGCCACCAGAGGTGGTCGTGGCCGTAGGCGTCCTTCGGGGTCAGCTTCCGACCCTTGTCGGTACGCGGCGGCCGACCGACGAGCTTCTCCGGCCCTGGATGCGTGAGCGAGCGGACGGCATCGTCGAGCCCGAGCTTCGAGAGCGCGCGAGCCTCGCCCCTGCGTGGCCCGAACCCGGCGCGCCAGAGCAGCCGCTCGGCGTGAGCAGGGCCGAAGTGGCCGCGGTAACGGGGGATGCTCATCGTGGCGACGGGAGGAAAGCGTCCTGGCACGTGCATCGAACCGGGGGCGGGCCCGCGAGACGCCAGTTCGAGGGAACTGCCGGGGGAAGCGGCGCAAGCTCCATCGACCCGAAGTGTCCACGACTATCCTGAGGAAACTGTGAAGGTCGTCCTCCCTGACGGAAAAGAGCTCGAGCTCGCCGACGGCGCCTCGGGCCTCGACGCCGCCCGTGCGATCGGGCCGAAGCTCGCCGAGCAGGCGGTGCTGATCCGCTCGAACGGCAGCCCGCAGGATCTGCGCCTGCCGTTGCCGGACGGGGCCGAGATCTCGATCCTGACGACGCGCGACACTGCCGACCCCGACGCGCTCGCCGTGCTTCGCCATTCGGCCGCACACCTGCTTGCCGAGGCGGCGATGAGGCTGCATCCGGGGGTGAAGATCGCGATCGGGCCGCCCGTCGACGATGGCTTCTACTACGACTTCGAGTTCCCCTCACCGCTCACCGACGCCGACCTGCAAACGCTCGAGGACGAGATCCGGCGCGAGATCGCCGAGGGACGAGAGTGGGTGCGCGAGGAGATCACTGCTGGCGAGGCGGTCGCGCGCTTCGAGGGGGAGGCGCAGCCGTACAAGGTCGAGCTCGTCTCGACCGCGGAAGGCGCGATCTCGCTCTACACGCAGGGCGAGTTCACCGACCTCTGCCGTGGCCCGCACCTGCAGAACGCGGCCCCGATCAAGGCGGTGAAGCTCACCTCGCTCGCCGGGGCCTACTGGCGCGGTGACTCGAACAACACGCAGCTGACCCGGATCTACGGGACGGCGTTCTTCTCGCAAAAGGACCTCGACGCGCATCTCGAGCGGCTCGAGCAGGCGCGCGCGCGGGATCATCGCCGGCTCGGACAGCAGCTCGACCTCTTCCACTTCGACGAGCACTCGCCCGGCTCGCCGTTCTGGCACCCGAAGGGGATGGCGGTGTTCAACAGCCTCGAGGACCTACGTCGCCGTGAGAACGCGCGGCGTGGCTTCGTCGAGGTGCGGACGCCGCTGATCTACGACAAGGCGCTCTGGGAGATCTCAGGGCATTGGGAGAAGTTCCGCGAGAACATGTTCCTGATCCCAGTCGACGAGCACCACACGTTCGGGATCAAGCCGATGAACTGCCCGGGGCACATGCTCCTATTCGGGTCGCAGCTTCGCAGCTACCGCGACCTCCCGATCCGCTACGCGGAGGCTGCACCGCTCCACCGCAACGAGCTCGCAGGCGCCCTCCACGGGCTCACGCGCGTGCGGCACGTCACCCAGGACGACGGCCACATCTTCTGCGCCGCAGACCAGATCGACGCCGAGCTCGACGGCTCGCTCGAGTACCTGCGCTACCTGTACGGCATCTTCGGGATCGAGCCGCGCGCCGAGCTCTCGACGCGACCCGAGAACAAGCTCGGCTCCGACGACGAGTGGGACTTCACCGAGGGCAGGCTCGTCGATGCGCTTCAACGGCACGGGATCGAGTACTTCGTCGGCGCCGGCGAGGGCTCGTTCTACGGGCCCAAGATCGACCTGCACATGACGGATGTCCTCGGTCGTTCATGGCAGCTCGGCACGATCCAGCTCGACGCGCAGATGCCGGCCCGCTTCGGGCTCACCTACATGGGCGCCGACAACCGCGAGCACCCCGTCTACGTCATTCACCGGGCGTTGCTCGGCTCGCTCGAGCGGTTCATCGGGATCGCGATCGAGCACTACGGCGGCGCGTTCCCGCTGTGGCTCGCGCCCGTGCAGGTGAAGGTGCTCCCCGTCGCCGCGCAGCATGCCGAGGCGGCGGCGGCGCTCGCTGCGACGCTGCGCGACGCGGGCGTGCGCGTCGAGGTGGACGACCGCTCGGAGACGCTCGGGAAGCGCATCCGCGACGCCGAGCTCGAGAAGGCGCCGCTCATCGCGGTCTGGGGTGAGAAGGAGACCGAGGAGACGATCGCCGTGCGCCGCCGCGGCGCGGGTCATGAGACGCTGTCGCTCCAGGCGATCATCGACGAGGTCCGCGCGGCCGCTCCCGCCCACCGAGCGTGATTGCCAGGCGCCGGCGCCGCTCGACGCGGCGCGTGACCTTGTTGGCCCGCTCATGGCGCGCCAGCTCCTCAGCCGAGGATTCGCCACGCGTTCGTCCACCCACTGATAGGATTCGCACCATCTGCAAGCAGGAGCGTCCTCGCCCCTCACCTCGCCGGTCGACGATCGCGCGAGGTTCAACCGAGTCGAAACCGACGAGGGAGAGCCGCTGCTGCATGCGGCGCTAGCCCACGAACAGGAGGATCGACTCGACTTGGTGACAGGCCTTTGAGACCGCGGCGACGTCCTGAGGACCGGACGCGTCCTGTCGTCCAGACAGATCGAATCAACGACCAGATCCGCGTGCCGCGGGTCAGGCTCATAGACGAGAACGGGACGCAGATCGGGATCAAGCCGACGGACGAGGCACGCGAGTACGCCTACTCGAAGAACCTCGACCTGGTCGAGGTCGCGAAGGACGCAGACCCGCCCGTCTGCCGGGTCATGGACTACGGCAAGTGGCGCTACGAGCAGGAGCAGCGGGCCAAGCAGGCACGAAAGCACCAGTCGACGATCAACATCAAGGAGATCAAGCTCAGGCCGAAGATCGGAGTCCACGACTACGAGACGAAGAAGGGCCACGTCGTCCGGTTCCTCCACCAGCGCGCAAAGGTGAAGGTGACGATCATGTTCCGGGGTCGCGAGAACCTGCACCCCGAACGCGGTCGGACGCTTCTCGAGCGCCTCGCAGAGGACGTGAAGGAGATCGGTGCGGTCGAGCAACAGCCCACCCTCGATGGTCGCAACATGATCATGGTGCTGGGCCCGACGAAGAACGCAGGAGTGAAACGAGATGCCGAAGGTGAAGACAGGGAGCGGGGCGAAGAAGCGCTTCAAGGTGACGGGAACGGGCAAGCTGACGCGCCGTCACGCGATGAAGAGCCACAACCTGACGAAGAAGTCGTCGAAGCGTAAGCGCGCGTTCGGTCGCGCCTACGAGCTCACGACCAACGAGGTCAAGTCCGTCAAGAAGCTTCTCGGGAGGTCGTGACCGATGCCACGCGTCAAGCGCTCCGTCCACGCCCAGAAGAAGCGGCGCAAGGTCCTCGAGCAAGCCAAGGGCTACTACGGCCGCAAGAGCACCCACTACCGCTACGCCAAGGAACAGGTCGAGCACTCGCTCGTCTACGCCTACCGCGACCGGCGCAACAAGAAGCGCACGTTCCGGCAGCTCTGGATCGTCCGCATCAACGCCGCCGCCCGCGAGAACGGCCTCTCGTACAACCAGCTGATGAACGGCCTCAACAAGGCCGGGATCGAGCTCGACCGCAAGTCGCTCGCCGATCTCGCCGTCGCCGACCCGGCCGCCTTCGCCGCTGTCGCCGAGAAGGCCAAGGCGGCGCTGTAGTCGTTCGCCAAGGGCCTGATCCGCTGAGGATCAGGCCCGGCGGGTCATCCCCGACCCGGCATTAAGCTCACCTCGTGGTGATGGCCCAGGAGATCGCCGCGGCATACCTGCGGCAGGTTGTGGCGTGCGAGCAGAGCGGATCGCCGCTCTACGCCGAGGTGTGCCGGAAGCTCGCAACGGCGCCCGCGCTCGTCGATGTCGTCGACGGCGACGTGGGCCACCACCCGATCCGTGTGCTCGGCGCTCTCCACCGGCTCTCCTTGCTCACCGGGATCGACCCGTGGCGCGACCCGGTCGCGACGGTCATCGACCATCACGACGAGGTCGAGCGGCTCGTCGCGACCCAGCGGGTCCAGACCAACGAGGTGCAGCGCGCCTGGGCGCTCCTGCCGGCGTTCCTCTCCCTCGGCGCGGAGCGGCTCGACCTGCTCGAGCTCGGGCCGAGCGCGGGGCTCAATCTCGTCTGGGACCGCTACCGCTACCGCTATGCCGCCGGAGCCTGGGGAGACCCACAGGCGCCGCTCGAGCTCTGCGGCGACGAACGACGCCCGATCCCCGCCACGCTGCTCGGCCGAACGGTGGAGGTGGTGCGTCGGCGCGGAGTCGACCTCGAGCCGGTCGACGCAACCACCGACGACGGTCGGCTCATGCTGCGCTCCTTCGTCTGGGCCGATCAGACCGACCGGCTCGACCGGCTCGATCGCGCGCTTGGCGCGCTCGCGCATGACCCACCTCAACTGATCCCCGGCGACTACGTCGACCTTCTCCCCTCACTGCTCGACGATCGCATCGACGGCTCGTTGCTGGTCGTGTTCCAGACCGCGTCCACGCAGTACCTCACGCCCGAGCGATACGCCGTCCTTCGCGAGACGCTCGCAAGCGTCTCGCGCCCCGTGGGCTGGGTCTCGACACGAAACCACCTCGACCCGGGTGGCAAGCTCGAGGGCGGCTACGAGCTCGAGGCCGGGTTGCTCCCGCGACCGCCGAAGATCGTCGCCCACATGGGATATCACGGCCAGTGGCTCGAATGGTTCGGCGAGGGCGCATGATCACGTCGCGAGACAACGACACGCTCAAGCTTGTCGGCAAGCTGCTCGACGCCAGGAAACACCGCGAGCAGACAGGGCTCTTCGCGGTCGAGGGAGACGACCTCGTCGCAGCCGCCGAGCGCGCCGGGGTCGTGCCTGTGCATCTCCTCGTTGCAGGCGAGACGGTGGAGCCCGAGCTGCTCGCGCGCGTCTCGACGCTCGCGCACCCGGCTCGCGCGATCGGCGTGTACCGGGCGGCCGACCTGCCCACCGCCCCGAGACCCGTCGCGCTCGCGCTCTGGCAGCTCGTCGATCCGGGGAACGTCGGGACGCTGATCCGCACCGCTGACGCGTTCGGCGTTTGCGTCGCGCTCTCCGCCGGGTGCGCCGATCCGCTCTCGCCGAAGGCGCTCCGGGCCTCCGTTGGAGCGATCTTTCGCGTCCCGCTCGTCAGCTGGGACGAAGCACCGCGGCCGTGGGTCGCGCTCGATGCGCATGCCGGCGACAAGCTCGCCGGGCTACCGCCGCTCGACCAGGGGTCGATCGTCCTCGGCGCCGAACGTCACGGGCTTCCCGACGAGGTCGCCGCTGAGGCCGAGCACCGTGCGACGATCCCGCTCCCCGGAGACGCAGAGTCGTTGAACGTCGCGGCCGCGGGGGCGATCGCCCTCTACGAGCTCACTCGTCGACGATCGCGTTGATCTCGGCGGCCAGCGCCGCCCGCGAGAAAGGCTTCGGGAGAAACGCGGTTCGCGGCGGCAGCCCGGCCGGATCGAGCAGCTCGTCGGTGGTGAACCCCGAGATGAAGAGCACCGGCAGCTCCGGGTGCGAGGCGCGTGCACGCGCCACGAGCTCGGGGCCGCCCATCCCGGGCATCAGGACGTCGGTGATCAGGAGCCGGTAGCGAGCCCCGCCCGCCAGCGCCCGGAGCGCTTCCTCGCCGTCCGCGGCTGTGTCGACTCGGTACCCGAGGCCCGTGACGAGCCGCGCGAGCATTCGTCGGACGCTCTCCTGGTCCTCGACGAGGAGCACCTGCTCCTCGGCTCGTTCGTTCGTCGACGGTGTGATGGGGCCTTCGGGCTCCTCTGTCTTCGCGGTCGCCTGCTCGGTGGTGGCGGGGAACGCGAGGGTGAAGGTCGTCCCCTTGCCGGGCTCCGTCTCGACCTCGACCGCGCCGTCGAGCTGCGTCACGATCCCGTACACCGTGGCCAGCCCCAGCCCGGTGCCCTTGCCAGGCTCCTTGGTCGTGAAGTACGGCTCGAAGATCTGGGCTCGAGTTGCCTCGTCCATCCCGGTGCCGTTGTCCGCCACCGTCAGGATCGCGTAGTCGCCGGGCAGCAGGCCGCGGCTCGCTGCGGGCCCGACGTGAAGTGGGCGGGTCGTGATCTCGACGGTGCCTCCTTGCGGCATCGCGTCGCGAGCATTGACGACGAGGTTTGCGAGCACCTGGTCGAGCTCTCCGCGGTTGCCGAGGATCGCGGGCGTCGCCGGATCGAGGTCGGTCACGATCCGCACCTGGTCCCCGACCAGGCGCTCGAGGAGCGCGGCCGCGTCGGCCACCACCGCCGGGAGGGCGAGCACCTGCTGCTCCATCACCTGCCGGCGCGAGAACGCAAGGAGCTGTCGCGTCAGCTCGGCGCCCCGGCTCGCGGTCGCCCGGATCTCGGTGGCGTCGTCGCGAAGGGGCGACCCGTCCGGGAGCGAGTCGAGGATGATGTCCGCGTAGCCGGAGATCGCCATCAGGAGGTTGTTGAAGTCGTGGGCGATCCCACCCGCGAGCCGGCCGACCGCCTCGAGCTTCTGGGCGTGCCGTGCCCTGCTCTCCGCCTCGGCGAGCGCCGCCTCGGCGCGCCGGCGGTCCCGGATGTCTCGAACGGCGATCTGCCGCGTCACCGCGCCGTCGACCTCGATGTTCCGGGTGACCACCTCGACCGGCACGACCGACCCATCGGTGTGGAGCACGTCGATCTCGGCCACGCTCGTGTCGAGGTCGCGCATGCGGGTCGCGATCCTGGGACGTTCGTGCTCGGCGACCAGGTCGAGAATCCTCATGCCTACCGTCATCTCGTTCGGGCGCCCCGAGATCTCGTCGAAGCCGCCCTCGACGGCGGTGACGATCCCATCCTGGTGCGTGACGAACGCGTCCCAGGCGGTCTGCACGAACGCGCGGCTCCTCGCTTCGCTGTCGCGGAGCTCCTCGGTGATCTCGACCGTCTCGGTGATGTCGAGCAGGAACCCCTGCACCAGCGTGAGCTCGTCGTTGGCATCGCGAACCGCGACCGCGTGGTCCTGCACCCAGATCGTCCCCCCGTCGCGGCGCCGAAGCCGGTACGTCGCGCCGACCGGCTCGTCGCTCGCCTGCAGCTGCTGGTCGACGCTGCGGACAAGCTCGAGATCGCGCGGATCGACCAGCGACCAGAACGGCCGGTCGCGGACCCATTCCTCGGGCGTGAACCCGACGAGCGCCTCGATCGTGGGGTTGACGTACACCGGTGGAAGCCCGGCGGTTCGCTCGGCGAGATACATCGCGAGGGGCAGCTGCTCGACGAGGTCGCGGAACCTGCGCTCGGCCGCTTTCTGCGCGGTGATGTCGACCGAGGTGCCGACGATCAGCTCGACCGTGCCATGGGCGCCGTTGACCGCAAAGGAACGGGAGAGAAGCCACCGGACCTCGCCGCTTGGCCTGACGATCCGCACCGTGTACTCGAGGGAGCCTGCGGTCTGCGAGGTGACCGCGTCCTCGAACGTCGCGAGGTCGTCGGGGTGGACGATCGTCCGGAAACGGTCGATCCCGTGGCCAATGAAGTGGGAGGGCGGCAGCCCGTATTGCTGCGACGCGGCTTCCGAGACGAAGATCGTCGTCCGGGTGACGGGGTCAGCTGCCCAGGCTACCTCGGGCATATGCCGCGCGATCACCTCGAGGATCTCGTGAGTCGACTCCGGGCCCATCACTCTTGTATCGGCGGTGCGCGGATCCTTCTGAGAGCTCCTCGCTCCTAGCCGAAGCCGCCGCCCCCGCCTCCTCCACCGCCGCCCCCGCCACCGGAGAACCCGCCACCGCCACCGCCGGAACCGGACGATGGGGGCGCAAGCGCCGAGCCGAACCCGGAGGCGAGATCACCGATTGAGATCGAAGTCGCCCCGGAGCCGAGATCGCCCCCGCCCGAGATCCAGTAGATCGAGCTCGTCTCCGCGAGCGCCTCGGGCATCGCGACGTGGGCGGCCTGGAGCACCCGATCGGCGATCCCGAACGCGATCCCGTACACGAGGAGCCGCTCCCAGAGCTCGAGCGTCGCAGGCGGCGCCTCGTCGAGTCGGGGGAAGTCCTGAAGATACGAGCGAAACGCCTCCCACCGCTCCGCCTCGAGGTTCGCCTCGCGCGAGCGTCGGCGCCAGAGCTTGCGGCGCGAGAGCGCCGCGAACAGCACCGCCACGTTCATGAAAGAGCTCACCGCCAACCCGACCAGGACCACGTCGCTCCAGCGCGGGTAGACGGAGCGCCAGCCGTCGAGCGCGCGCCACATGAGGAGTGCACCCAGCCCTCCGAACGCGATCAGCCCGAGGGCCAGCGGAAGCGCCCCGAGCGAGCTGAACCAGCCGCGCCCCGAGACCTCGTTCGAGACCGCCGACTTGAACGCCACGAACTTCTTGCTCATCGCGACTCGGTCGTCCTCGATCACGTTGCGGAAGCGCGAGAGACGCTCGCCACTCGAGCCGATGACCGCATCCGCGACGGACGCAACCGACTTCTCCCACGGCGTCAGCGCGATCTCCTGCCCCTTGGTCAGCTCGAGGTCGGCGACCTGCTCGGTGCGGAGCCCCGCCCAGATCTTCCGCTCTGTCGTCACTGGCTTCGACACGTAGCGTCCGCGCCGGATCAGGTCGAACAGAGTCGCGGTGAACTCGAACGAGCCAGCGTCGCCGCCCTGACCGAGCAGGACCGGGACGAGCGCCGCCTCGGTCGCCGTCGGCGGCTCCTGCTCGTACTCCCGGTCGTAGCCGGTCCGGTACTCGCGGCCGAAGCGCCAGAACACGAAGCTCGTGAAGAGGAACGCAGGAAGCGTGCCGAGCGCGAGGACGATGAGCGCCGTCCGCCAGGGATGACGCTTTGCGTTGTCGATCTTCTCGTGATCCTGCTCGTACGCGTCGGCGTCGTCCTGCTCTGCCTTCGTGATCTTTGCGAGCCCTGGCCCGCGGACGACCTTCGCGCCAGCCGTCGACGTCAGCGCCGCACGCGGGTAGAGCGCGCGTAGCTCGACGAACTGGTGAGCCGGCACGTCCAGCGCCCGCAAGACTGCTCGCCGGCCGTCGAGCGCCACGTCTCCCCGAACATAGACGGGGTGCCCCCACGCCCGCACGACGGCGGCGGACCCCGTCGTCGTCGCCCGCAGGCGCGCGAGCGATTGCGTCCACTGATCGCCCCAAACCTTGAGGTTGACGTCGACGACGTCGTCGTAGGCGACTGCGAGCCCAGTGAACCGGTAGCGAATCGTGAACGTCCGGCTCCCACCGATCGTCTTGAACCGCCACACCACCCTGACTGTGTCGCCGCGCCGTTCAACGCCGTACTGGCCCGGAGGGCCACCCGGCTCGAGCGCGGTCGAGGCCCCGCGCTCGTAGCCACGGCCGTCTTCGGACACCGAGATCTGGTCGATCTGCTCGCCCTCGCGCAAGGGGATGTCACGGTAGCCGTACGTGAACGACGAGTCGTAGAAGACCACGGTGAGCTCCTCTTGCACCGCGAGCGACCCGTCCTGCTCGAGCGATGCCGCGACGGAGCCGTCGGTCAGCTGGAACGTCGAGGCGGTGGCTTCGCCGGCGGTCGCGAGCGCGAGGGTGCTCGCGACCGCGACGAGCGCGAGCGCTCGGGCCCCTCTACGGCGTCGCACCGGGCTCACCGGCGCCCTCGGCGGGCGTGGTGGAAGCCGGGGCCTCGACCGACGGGCCACCGGACGGGGCGCTCGGCGAGAAGTCGACCGACGGCGCCTCGCGCTGCGTGGCGTCGGTCTCGAAGAACTCACGCTTGATGAAGTTGAACATCCCGGCGATGAGGACTCCGGGGAACACCTGGATCGCGTTGTTGTACGTCAGCACCGTGTCGTTGTAGACCTGACGCGAGATCGCGATCCGGTTCTCGGTCTCGGAGAGCTCGGTCTGAAGCTGGCGGAAGTTCTCGTCGGCCTGAAGCTCCGGGTACGCCTCGGCGACCGCGAAGAGCCGGCCGAGCGCCTGGCTGAGGATTCCCTCCGCGGCGGCCGTTGCCGCTGGACCGCCCGCGCTTTGTGCTGCGGCGCGCGCCTTCGTCACCGCTTCGAACGTGCCACGCTCGTGCTCCGCGTACCCCTTGACCGTCTCGACGAGGTTCGGGATCAAATCCCAGCGCCGCTTGAGCTGCACCTCGATCTGCGCCCACGCGTTGTCGACGCGGTTGCGGAGGCGGACGAATCGGTTATAGAGGGCGATCAGCCACAGGACGAGCAGAACGACGATCGCGAGGATGACGAGGAGGATGACCATGCGGGGATCCTACGGTCCAGCCCGGCCGTCGTCCACCCGGCGGCAGACCCAGACCATGTCCTCGCCGCCGGCCCACGGCCTGCCGTCGAACCAGCCGTACACCGCCTCGACCTCGAGCCCCGCGTTCGCGATCAGCGCACGCCACGAGGGCGCTTCGAGCCAGTGCAGCGTGAAGGACGTCGCCTCCTCTCCGCGGCGCACGGAGAGCCTGAGCGTCGAGGTCGCTCGATCCCAGTCGGCCCGCTCGAAGATCTCCGGCTCGCGTTCGAGCCAGACCCCGTTTGTCTCGGCGATGTCCTCCTCCGATGGTGCAAACACGTCGAAGACGACGCGCCCACCGGGCTCGAGCAGCGCTGCCGCCGCGCCGAGGGCGCGCAGCTTCTCGGCGTTGGTGGGGAGGTGGAGGAGCGAGCGAAACGGGATCGTCACCAGTGGAACGCGCTCCGCGACTGGTGGCATTCTGATGTCGCCAAGGCGCAGGTCGAGCCGGTCGGCGACCCCTTCCTGCTCCGCGTAGCGGCCGGCGACTGCGAGCATCCCCGGCGACTCGTCGATCCCGATCACGTCGATCCCTGCCTTCGCAACCGGAACCGCGATCCGCCCGGTGCCGACCGCGAGCTCCACCATCGGGCCGCCGGCGGCGAGCGCCTGCTCGACGTAGAACTCGACGTCCTCGATGACCGATTCGCTCCAGTCGTCGTAGAGACCGGCGATCGCGTCGTAGAGCGCGGGCTTCGGCTCGCTCACGCGTGCAGGTATATCGCCATCCCGGCGGACGTGCGCGGTACGCTCGTCAATCCATGGACGCCGCTGAGATCGAGAGCTCGGGCCTTGCCGCTGCCGCGGCGGCGCAGACGGTCGACGAGATCGAGGCGGTGCGCGTCCGGTACCTCGGTCGCTCGAGCGCGATCAAGCTCGCGCTGCGCGAGGTACGCGACCGCGAGACCGGGATAACGCTGAACGCAGTGCGCGTGAGGCTCGAGGAGGCGATCGACGCGCGCGCCGAAGAGCTCGGGAGGGCCGAGCTCGATCGTAGGCTGCGCGAGGAGCGGGTCGACGTCACGCTCCCCGTCGGCGGGTACCGGCGCGGGCACCTTCACCTGATCACGCAGATCCGCCGTGAGGTCGAAGACGTCTTCCTCGGGCTCGGATACCGCGTCGTCGACGGTCGCGAGGTCGAGACCACCCGGTACAACTTCGACGCGCTCAACTTCCCCGAGGGGCATCCGGCACGCTCGCCGCTCGCCTCGCTGTTCCTCGACGACGAGACCGTGCTCCGCACGGAGACCTCGCCCTCGCAGATCCGGACGATGGAGGCGCAACCGCCGCCCGTCTACATCGTTTCGCTCGGCCGCGTGTACCGGCGCGATACGCCGGATGCGACGCACACGCCGATCTTCCACCAGGTCGAGGGGCTCGCGGTCGACGAGGGGATCACCCTCGCTGACCTCACCGGCACGCTCGACTTCCTCCTGAAGGCGCTGTTCGGCGAGCAGCGCCGGACCGAGTTCCGCACGCACTACTTCCCCTTCACCGAGCCCTCGATCGAGGCGTACGTCTCGTGCCATGTGTGCGACGGCGACGGCTGCCCAATCTGCCGTCACTCCGGCTGGATCGAGGTCGGCGGCGCGGGAATGGTCGACCCGAAGCTGTTCGAGTTCGTCGGGTACGACCCCGAGCGCTACAGCGGCTTCGCGTTCGGGTGGGGGCTCGAGCGGATCGCGATGCTTCGCCACGAGTTCCCGGATCTGCGCGAGCTCTGGCGCAACGACCTCCGCTTCACGGAGCAGTTCTCGTGAGGGTCCCGCTCGGCTGGCTCCGCGAGTACGTCCGGTTCGACGCGTCTGCGACCCAGCTCGCGCGCCGGCTCTCGATCTCGACCCTCGAGGTCGAACGGGTGATCGAGGCGGGCGTGCCGCGCGCCGAGGGCAACGCGAAGCACTTCGTCGTCGGCAAGGTCGTCTCCGCAGAAAAGCACCCGAATGCCGACCGGCTCCAGCTCTGCCAGGTCGACGTCGGCAACCCCGACCCGCAGCAGATCGTGTGCGGCGCCTGGAACTTCGGCGCCGGCGCGACCGTCGCGGTCGCGCTACCCGGCTCGACCGTGTTCTCCAAGGACGGCGAGGCGTTTCAGCTCGGCGAGGCGAAGCTCCGGGGCGAGGCCTCGCGCGGGATGATCCTCGCCGAGGACGAGGTCGGGCTCGGCAGCGACCACGCCGGGATCATGATCCTCGAGGAGAGGCACGAGCCGGGAACGCCACTGGTCGACGTGCTTCCGATCTGGGAGCAGGTGCTCGACGTCACACCGACCGGGAACCGTGTCGACCTCCTCTCGATGGTCGGGATCGCTCGCGAGGTGGCGGCGCTGTTCGACGGCGAGTTGACGTTGCCCGCGATCGAGGAGCCAGCGATCGTCCATCCGCAGTGGGTCGAGGTCACGATCGACGACTTCCGCGCCTGCCCGCGCTACATCGCAAAGGCCTACCGTGAGGCAAAGGTCGGGCCGTCCCCCACTTGGCTTCGGGCCCGGCTCGCGCTTGCAGAGATGCGCTCGATCTCGAACGTCGTCGACGTCACCAACTACGTGATGCACGTGTACGGCAGCCCGTTGCACGCGTTCGACCGCGCGAAGCTCCACGAGGGCGGGATCGCGGTGCGCCACGCGCGCGCGGGCGAGGAGGTGCGCACGCTCGACGGGACACTCCGGCGGGTCGATGAGCGCGACCTCCTGATCACCGACGGCGCGAAGCCGGTCGCGCTTGCCGCGATCATGGGTGGGCTCGACTCCGAGGTGGGTGACGAGACGCGAGACCTGCTGCTCGAGGCGGCGAACTTCGAGCCGATCGGCGTGCTCAAGACCTCCGAGCGTCACGCGCTCCGCACGGCCGGCTCGAACCGCTGGGAGAAGGGCGTCGACCCTCATCTCGCCGAGCCCGCCGCGGTGATGGCGAGCAGGATGATCGTCGACCTCGCCGGCGCGGAGCTCGTCGGCTCGGTCGACGTCCAGCAGGGGCTGCCGGCGAGACCGGTCGTCACGCTCCGGCCTGCGCTGACCGATCGCGTGATCGGCCTCGCGGTCGCGCCCGCCGAGCAGCGCGCGATCCTCGAGCGGCTCGGGTTCGACGTCGACGACGCGTGGAGCATCACGGTTCCCACGTGGCGCGCCCGCGACGTCGAGCGCGAGATCGACGTCGTCGAGGAGGTCGCCCGGGTCGTGCTCGACCGCGTGCCACGTACGATGCCACGTCGTCGCCTCGTCGCAGGCCACCTCTCGCGCGGCCAACGACTCCGCCGGGTCGTCGAGGACGTCCTCGTCGGTGCCGGATATACGGAGGCGTATACCTGGAGCCTCGTCGGCTCCGACCCGGACGATCGCGCGCTGCGGTTGCCCGAGCCGATGGCCGCCGGGGAGGCCGTGCTCCGCACGACCCTTGTCGACGGGCTCGTCGCCGCGGCACGGGTCAACGTCGACGCGGGCGCGCGGCCGATCAGGCTGTTCGAGCTGGCGCACGTCTACCTGCCCACCGGCGGCGGGTTGCCCGATGAGCGCTGGCGCGTCGGGGGGATCGCCGAAGGCGGCTACGAGGCGGCGCGCTCGGCCGTCGAGACACTCCACGCAGCCCTCAAGATCGAGCTCGTCGCCCGCCGCGACGAGCATCCTGCGCTCCATCCCGGGAAAGCGGCGGCCTGCGCCGCGGGCTGGTGGGGAGAGCTTCATCCGAGAAGGCTCGACGGCGACTGGGGGCTCTTCGAGCTCGACGTCGAGCAGCTGACGAGCGCCGTGCCGGAGCGGATCCTCTACGAGGATGTGATCTCGTTCCCGGCGAACCTCCAGGACATCGCGGTGGTAGTCGACGAGGACGTCGAGGCCGGCGCGCTCGTCGCCGCGATCCGCGAGGTGGGCGGAAGTGAGGTTCGAACGGCGCGGGTCTTCGACGTGTACGTCGGAGACCAGGTTCCCACCGGGAAGAAGTCCGTCGCGGTGCACCTCGCATTTCAGTCGCCGGGGCGGACGATCACGGACGACGAGGCTAGTGCGCTCCGCGACACGATCGTCGGTGCGCTCCACGAGCGGTTCGGCGCGGAGCTGCGCAGCTGACCGGCGTGGACGAGCCGGCCGACCTCGACGCGCCGGGCCGCGCGGGGCGTGCCGCGAAGGCGGCGCAGGTCTGGGAGCGGTTCGAGCCGCACCTTCGCGGTCGCTCGATCCTCGACGTCGGCGCCGACCGGTGCCATCTCCGCGAGCACCTCGACGCCGGCGCCACCTACTGGGGAATCGGGCTCGGCGGCACCCCCGATCAGGAGGTGAACCTCGAAGCGGGGCCGATCCCGTTCGGAGACCGCGCGTACGACACGGTCGTTTGTCTCGACGTGCTCGAGCACCTCGCGAACCCGCACGCGACGTTCGACGAGCTTTGTCGGGTCGCGCGAGAAACGGTGATCGTCTCGTTACCGAACCCGTGGGCGGATGCCTATCGGGCGTTGCGTCATGGCCGCTACCGCGACTCGCTCGCGATCAAGTACTACGGGCTGCCGCCCGCGCCCCCGGGCGACCGGCACAAGTGGTTCTTCGCCGCCAGCGAGGCTCGGTCGTTCGTCGCAGCCCGCGCGTTGCACAACGGGTTCGACGTCGTCGAGCACCGCTCGGACGCGGGTCGCCCCTCACCGTTCCGCAACCCGCTTCGCACCGTGGCCGAGTGGTTGCTCTTTCGAGCGGGCGCCGGTCTCGACGACGCCTACGCGGGCACGCAGTGGTTCGTTCTCGCCCGGATCCAAACCGATCCGACATCGCCTGCGTAGAGCAGGGGCATGAACCGAGTACTCGCCATCGCCGTCGTCGGCGTGCTCGCGACCGCTGGGATCGCGCTCGCCCGCCCACACGCGACCGCCCTCCACGGGACAGTCGGACCCGGCTTCTCGATCAAGCTCCAGGACGGGGCGGGCGCGACCGTGACCCACGTCGACGCGGGCGCCGCGACGCTCGTCGTCGACGATCTCAGCGAGGAGCACAACTTCCACCTCACAGGCCCAGGTGTCGACGTCTCGACCACGGTCTCCGGAACGGGCACCCAGACGTTCCAGCTGACGCTCGCGGACGGCACCTACAGCTTCATCTGCGACCCGCACGCGACCGCGATGAAGGGGAGCTTCACGGTCGGCTCGGTCACAGCGCCCGCGCCACCACCTCCGCCGCCACCACCCGCGTCACCGCCGCCGCCGGCCACGAAGCCGCCGTCGGTTCCCGTCGGCGCGACAATGGTGCTCGCGCTGCGCCCGACCGGGAAGCCCGTGCTCCGCTCGACGAAGGGCAAGCTGATCACCGTTCTCCGGCCAGGGAGCTACAAGGTCAGCGTTCGCGACAACGCCGCGACCCGGGGCGTCCGGCTCGCAGGAGCCGGCGCGACGAAGTCGACGACGAAGGCGTACGTCGGCTCGACCTCGTGGTCGCTCAAGCTCAAGCAGGGAACGCTTCGCGTGAGCGCCGTGCCGACGGCTGGCAAGCCCGCCGCCGTCGCCGTTGGGTAGGTGGGGAGGTGAACCGGTGGGGACGCTACGCGCCCCCACCGTCGTCTCAGGAAACGCGCCCTGCGATGATCCAGCTTGTGCCCTGCGTGCCGACGTTGTCCATCTCCGAGAGGAGCCGCAGGAGCGAGACACGGCCGGCGATCCCGTCTTCGTCGATGCGCTCGAAACAGCGCCGTGCCATCGCCGGCGAGACGCCGTAGCCGGACGTCTTGCCGCAGCGGAACGTGAAGGCGAGGTCGTCGCCAGCGCGCGTCGGGTTGAGCGGCGCGCCGAGCAGGGCGACCCGCGGGAGGAGATCGCTCGAATCGACGTCGAGCCGACACAGCAGGACGCCCCAGTCGGGTGGCAGCAGCGCGAGGAGACGGTCCCACGCGGCCGCGAGCGGCGTCTCTCCCGCGGGGAGCGTCGACCCGTCCTCGGGAGGCGAGACCGGCGTCGTCTCCGAGGGCGCGCTCACCTGCTCGAGCTCGCACCACACACGCCGTTCGTCGAGTCGCCCGAACGCGCGCCGGGCGGCCGCCGGCCCGTTGAGCCCGCCACGGCGAACCACGGTCAGCGCCAGCTCGTCGCCGACCCGGCCGGCGCCCACCGAGCCGAGGAGCTGGGCGGCGCGACCGAGGTCGTCGGCCTGCTCCGGACGCACCCTGATCGTCACGGTCTCCCAGGACGAGGGGAGGCGCCGCTCGAGGGCTGTCCACTGATCTACGAGCTTCATCCCGCGTCAGCATAATGACGCCCATGACGACACGAGACGCCCACCGTATGGCTCGCGACGCCTGATGGCGATCGAGGTCAAGCTTCCCCAGCTCGGACAAGGGATGGAGACGGGGACGATCGTCCGCTGGCTTCGCGGCGAAGGCGACGCCGTCCGCAAGAGCGACCCGCTGTACGAGCTCGACACCGACAAGGTCACCCAGGAGGTCGAGGCCGAGGCGGATGGCGTCCTGCTCAAGATCCTCGTCCCGGAAGGAGACGTCGCGGTGGGCACGACGGTCGCTGTGATCGGCGAGCAGGGCGAGGAGGTGTCGCTCACCGCACCTGCCGCGCCCGTTGCGCCGGTCCCAACCGTGACGGCGGTGCCGGCCGGCGCCGAAGCGGCGCCGGTTGCGGCTCCTCGCCCGGCCCCCGGCGGTGCGACTCCTGGAGGTAGGAGGAAGGCGAGCCCGCTTGCCCGGCGCATCGCCCGCGAGCGCGGCGTCGAGCTGGCGGCGCTGACCGGAACCGGGCCCGACGGGCGGATCACCGCGCGCGATGTCGAGGCCGCCGGGGCCGGCGCGTCGACGACGGTAGCTGCTCCGGGAACGAGACCCGACGCCGCCACGTCGACCGTGAGCACGCCCGCGGTCGCGGCACCTACGGGTGAGGTCGAGGTCGTGCCGCTCTCGTCGATCCGCAAGACGATCGCGAGGCGGCTGAGCGAGGCCTGGACGGCGCCGGTGTTCCAGCTTGGGGTCTCGGTGGAGATGACCGAGGCGCTCGCCCTGCGGGAGACGCTCGTCCAACGCGCCCGCGACGGCGACGTAAAGCCCACGGTCAACGATCTGCTTGTCAAGCTCTCGGCGGTCGCGCTCCGGCGCCACCCTGCGCTGAACGCCCATTTCACCGGTGACGCGATCCAACGGTTCCCGAACGCCGCGGTCGGGATCGCCGTCGCTGCGCCCCACGGGCTCGTCGTGCCCGTGATCCGCGAGCCCGAACGGCTCACGCTCGATGAGATCGCGGTGGCGCGGGCCGATCTCGTCGCGCGCTCGCGGGAGAACAAGCTCACGCGAGCCGATCTCGACGGCGGGACGTTCACGATCTCGAATCTCGGGATGTTCGGCGTCGAGCAGTTCGTCGCGGTGCTGAACCCGCCCCAGGTCGCGATCCTCGCAGTCGGCGCGGTCAAGGACGAGGCGGTCGTGGTCGACGGCGAGATCGAGATCGCGCCGATGATGCAGCTCACGCTCACCTGCGACCATCGCGCGATCGACGGCGCCGACGGAGCCGGGTTCCTGCGGACGCTCGTCGAGCTGATCGAGCAACCCGCACTGGCGCTGTGAGCAAGCTCGACAGCGGGATCGTCGTCCGGCGGGGCGGCGCGCAGGACGTTCGCTTCCTTCGCGACATGCTTCATCACGCCTACTACTGGAAGGAACGCGACCCGGGCGCCGGGCCGGGCCCCGTCGCGCTCTACGTGATGGCCTGGGGGCGGCCGGGCGACACCGCCGTGATCGCGCTCGAGGGCTCGTTCCCGATCGGTGCCGCCTGGTTCAGGCTCTTCTCGGCGAGCCGGCCCGGGTACGGGTTCGTCGACGAGGCAACGCCCGAGCTCGCGATCGCGGTGGTCCCGAGCGCGCGCGGCAAGGGCGTTGGCAGCAACCTGCTCGAGACGCTGCTGCGCCAGGCCCGGCAGGCGGGGCACGCGGCGATGTCGTTGAGCGTCGACCCCGCCAACGCGGGCGCGATCGACCTCTACTCCCGCTACGGCTTTGCCCCGGTCGAGGAGACCGGCGGAACCCTGATCATGCTCGCGCAGCTCAGCTAGCTGCCCGGGCGCTCGACGGAAGGAAGACGGATGGAATGTGATGTCGCAGTCCTGGGTGGCGGCCCCGCGGGGTATACGGCGGCGATCCGGGCGGCGCAGCTCGGCGGCAAGGTCGTCTGCATCGAGCGTGAGCCGGCGCTCGGGGGCACCTGTCTCCGGGTCGGTTGCATCCCGACGAAGGCCTGGGTGCAGAGCGCCCACGCGCTCCACGACGCGCGCGAGACGTTCACGCGTCTCGGAGTCCAGGTCGGCGACCCCGTTCTCGACTTTGCGACCGTCGCGGCCTGGAAGGACGGCGTCGTCACGCAGATGACCGGCGGCGTCGCGTCGCTGTTCAAGGCGAACGGCGTGGAGTGGGTGCAGGGCACGGGCCGGTTCACGGGCCCGAACACGCTCGCGATCGAAGGCAGGGAGGACGTCACCTTCCGAAGCGCGATCGTCGCGACCGGATCGGCTCCGGTGCGCCCGCCGATCCCAGGGCTCGACTCGCCACGGTGCGTCGACTCCACGGGGCTGCTCGCACTGGCCGAGGTTCCGCGCCGGCTCGTGATCCTCGGCGGCGGGATCATCGGCGTCGAGTTCGCCTCGATCTTCAATCGGTTCGGAAGCGAGGTCACGATCATCGAGATGCTCCCCTCGCTGATCCCGACCGAGGACGCCGATGCCGGCAAGGAGCTCGAAAAGGCGTTCAAGCGTCGCGGGATCGCGCTGCAGCTCGGCAAGCAGTGCACGGGGGTCGAGGACACGGGCGCCGGTCTCGTTGTTCGGTTCGGCGACGGCGAGTCGGTCGAGGCCGACCTGATGCTCGTCGCGGTCGGGCGCGTCGCCGTCGTCGATGGGCTCGGGCTCGAGGCGGCAGGGGTCGCGACCGAGCCGCGGCGGATCCCGACCGACGACCACCGCCGCACGAGCGTCCCGCACATCTATGCGGCGGGCGATGTCGCGGGCTACTGGCAGCTCGCGCACACGGGCTTCCGCGAGGGAGAGGTCGCTGCCGAGAACGCAATGGGGCACGAGGCGACGGTGGGCTCGCCGGCGGTGCCGCGGCCCATCTACACCGACCCGGAGATCGCTGGGGTCGGCCTCACCGAGGCGCAGGCTCGCGAGCGCTTCGGCGACGACAACGTCGCCGTCGGCCGTTGCCCGTGGGCGGCGATCGCCCGTGCGGTCATGTCCGGGAACACCACCGGCTGGGTCAAGACGATCCACGAGACGACCTACGGCGAGCTGCTCGGCGTCGTGATCGTCGGGCCGCACGCGACCGACCTGATCGGCGAGGCGGTTGTCGCACTCGACGCCGAGTCGACGATCGAGACCATCGCGGACGGCGTCGCCCCGCACCCAACGCTGGCCGAGGCGCTCAAGGAGGCCGGCCTCGTCGCGCTCGATCGCGCAATCCACCTCCCACCCAAGCGGCGGTAGAGTCGGCTCATGCGCGATCGACGAAACGCCATCGCCTGGGCGCTCGGGATGTGGTTTCTGCGCCGAGCGCTTCGGCGCCGCGTCGCGCGTGGCGCCGCGGTCGGCGGTGGCGCCGGCCGGCTCAAGGGGCTCGTCACGCTCGCGGCGGTGGGCGGGATCGCGTTCGCCGCCTGGCGCAAGCTCGCCGCGGGCGGGCGACCACCAGTGTGACCGAGCCCGTTCGCGATTCCGTCCGGCGGCTGCCACCGAGCCCGCCCGGCTACGGGCTCGAGACGATTGGGGCGCGCGCCGGCCGACCGGCAGTCTCGCTCGGCCTCAACGAGGGGCCTGAGCCACCGTTCCCGGCGGCGCTCGAGGCGATCACCCGGCTGATCGCAGGCGTCAACCGCTATCCAACCCGTGGCTCGGGAGAGCTCGTCGAGGCGCTCGCCCGGCGGCATTCCGTCTCGGAGGACGAGGTCTTCGTCTCGGCCGGCGCCGACTCGGCGATCGGGTACGTCGCGCAGGCGTGCGTCGATCCGGGCGACGAGGTCGTTGTTCCGTGGCCGTCGTTCCCGAGCTTTGCCCGCGACCCCGAAAAGCGCGACGCGACACCGGTCTTCGTCCCGCTCGTCGACTGGCGAATCGACGTCGATGCGGTCGCGGCCGCCGTGACTCCTCGTACCCGCATCGTCTTCGTCGCAACGCCGAACAACCCCACCGGGCTTGCGCTCGAGCGGGAGGAGCTGTTGCGGTTGGCGACAGCGCTTCCCGACGACGTCCTGCTCGTGCTCGACGAGGCGTACTTCGACTACCTCGACCCGGTGAGCGGCCTCGACGGGATTCGCGACGTCTACGCCGTTCGTTCCCGGACGCTCGTCCTGCGGACCTTCTCGAAGCTCTACGGCCTCGCCGGCCTGCGTGTCGGCTACGCGATCGGCCCCCCTGGCGTCGTCGACGGGATGCGCCGCGTCCAGCGCGGGTACGACGTCGGGCTGCTCGCCCAGGCCGCTGCGCTCGCTTCTCTCGGCCACGAAGACGAGGTCGCGCGCCGCGCGGCCTCGAACCGAGCGGCCGTCGCTGAGCTGACGGCGCAGCTCGAGCGCCATGGGCTCGATCCGCTTGCCGGCAGCTGCGGGAACTTCGTGCTCGCACGGATCGGGCCGGACGCGGAGCCGCTCGGTGAAGCGCTTCTCGAGCGGGGCATTATCGTGCAGAGCGGCGCGCCGTTTGGAGCGGAGGGCACGCTTCGAATCACCGCAGGCTCCGAGCGCGATCGCGCCGCGCTCGAGACGGCGCTGGACGCGTTGCGCTCAGGTTAGGAGCCCCGAGGCCCGCAGGGCGCTCCGGTACCCTGGCACGACAGGCGCGACGGCGCCTGTCTCGGTATGAAGACGACGCTGAAACGAGGGGTTGGGCGTGGAGCCGAGGTCAAGGCGTCGGCCGAGGCCGTGGTCACGAACGGGAGCGCCGCGAGACCGGCGGTAACGGTCTACCGCGCGGAGTCGACCGGGCCCGGTCGCTCTCGCCTCGTCCAGGCCCTCACCTGGACGGCGATCACGCTCGCAGTTCTCGTCACCGGCACCGCCGGTGGTGCGTATCTGTATGCGCACGAGACCGTGAAGGCGCTGGGCCCGAAGTCGCGCGACGTCGCGCAGGCGGTCAAGACGCTCGACGTGCCGCTGCCAGGCGCACCCGCGACTGCGCTCGTAATCGGCTACGACCATCGTGCCGACGAGGCGAAGAACACCCCGTCCCGCTCGGACACCCTGATGCTCGTCCGAGCCGACCCCGAGGCGAAGACGATTTCGATGCTCTCGTTCCCGCGCGATCTGCGCGTCGAGATCGTGTGCCCGGGGAAGACCTCCTACACGGACAAGATCAACGCCGCCTACTCGAGCTGCGGTGCGCAGGGCACGATCGAGACGATCCGCAAGCTCACGGGCGTGCGGGTCAACTACCTGCTCACCGTCAACTTCCGCGGGTTTCGCCAGCTCGTCGACAAGCTCGGCGGGGTATGGATGGACATCGACCGGCGCTACTACAACGCGCAGGGCGGCCCCGCCGGGTACGCGACGATCAACATCCAGCCGGGCTACCAGCGCCTCACGGGCCTGCGCGCGCTCGACTTCGTCCGCTACCGGCACACCGACTCGGATCTCTTCCGCAACGCGCGGCAGCAGCTTTTCGTACGCGCGTTCAAGGATCAGATCGAGACGAGCTTCTCGGCGACGAAGCTGCCGAAGGTGATCAGCGTGATCACGAAGAACGTCGAGGTCGCACAGGGCGGCGGTAAGGACGTATCAGCACGAACCGTGCTCTCGTACGCGCTGCTCGCGTACTCGCTGCCGCCAGGGCACGTGTTCCAGTCACGGATCGAGGGGCTGGAGGGGTTCGCCGACCTGACCACGGCGAGCGAGAACATCCAGCGGGCGGTGCGCGAGTTCGAGAACCCCGACACGGAATCGCCGCGCAAGGCGACTGCGGTCGCGCTCGGCGAGAAGGTCAAGCAGAAGGCGCCCGCCCCGCGGGACACCTCGGTCACCGTGCTCAACGGCAACGGGATCAGCGGCTCGGCGTCGGAGGCGAACTTCCTCCTCGGTCAGCGCTCGTACCGGATGGTCCTGCCGCCGAACGGCGTCCCGGCGAATGCGCCGACCTATGACTACTTCCGCACCACGATCTACTTCGACCCGAGTCAGAAGGGCGCGAAGCTGGCCGCGGCGAAGCTCGCCGGCCTGTTCGGCACGGCCGAGACGAAGCGGATGACCCCCGCGATCTCCGGGCTCGCGAACGGGGCGATGCTCGTGGCCGTCGTCGGCCAGACGTTCCACGGCCGCCTCGCGACGGCGCCCGTCGACCAGACGCCGGAGAAGGCGAAGGCCCAGGTCGTGGTCGGGACGAGCGCGGCGCTCGAGCCGCTGCGCGAGGCGCGCCGCCAGGTGTCGTTCCCGGTGGTGGTTCCGACCGTGATCGAGCAGTCGTCGTGGATCGACTCGGAAAAGCCGAGCCGTGTCTACTACATGGACAAGGACCGCCACAAGCACAAGGCGATCCGTCTCACGTACCGGTTCGGAGGCGTCAACGAGTACTGGGGGATCCAGATGACCGACTGGGACGACGCGCCGGTGCTGGGGAGCCGGAACTTCGTGCGCCGAATCAAGGGCAGGCGCTACGAGCTCTACTACAACGGCCCGCGCCTGCACATGGTCGTGCTGCGAACGAAGGAGGCCTCGTACTGGGTCGTCAACTCGCTGCTCGACCGGATGTCGAACGAGACGATGCTCGCGATCGCCAAGGGCCTCAAGCCGTTCGCGGCTGTCGATCGCTGAGCGAGCCCCCGTCAGGCCTCACCGACTATCCTGCGCCCTCGTGACCGGTGAGAGCCCAGACCCGCGGAACATCGCCGTCTTCGGCGCTGGCTACGTCGGTCTCGTCACGGGTGCATGCTTCGCCGAGCTCGGCCACACCGTCGCAGTCCGTGACGTCCTCCCCGATCGCGTCGCCGCGCTCAACCGTGGCGAGATACCGATCCACGAGCCAGGGCTCGAGGAGCTGCTTGCCCACAACAAGGAGCGGCTGCGATTCACGACCGACGTGAGCGAGGCGATCGCCGACGCCGACTTCGTGTACGTCGCGGTCGGGACGCCGCCGACGTTCTCGGGGGACGCCGACCTCACCGCCGTCTGGATGGTGATCGACGAGCTCCCCGCAGTCGACCGCCGGATCGTCGTCGTGATGAAGAGCACCGTCCCGGTCGGGACGGGAGCGAAGGTGCGCCACCGCCTCGACGAGCGGGGGATGACCAACGTCGGCTACGCCTCGAACCCGGAGTTCACCGCCGAAGGCACCGCGATCAGAGACTTCATGCACCCCGACCGGATCGTGGTCGGCGCGTTCGACGGGGCCGACGCGGCCGCCGTCGCCGCGCTCCACCAGGGCATCGAGGCGCCGGTCGTCCAGGCCGACGTCGCCTCGGCCGAGATGATCAAGCTCGCCGCAAACGCGGCGCTGATGACGCGCATCTCCTTCATCAACGAGATCGCGAACGTCTGCGAGGCGACCGGGGCCGATGTCGTGAAAGTGTCCGAGGGGATCGGGTACGACCGGCGGATCGGCAACCGGTTCCTGAACGCCGGGATTGGCTTCGGCGGATCGTGCTTTCCCAAGGACTCGCTCGCGCTCAAGCAGCTCGCAGCGAACTCTGGCTACCACTTCCAGCTCCTCAACGCCGTGATCGAGGTGAACGAGCTGCAAAAGCGCCGGGTCGTCGGCAAGCTCGCCGACATCCTCGGCACGCTGCGAGGAAAGACGGTTGCGCTGCTCGGCCTTGCCTTCAAGCCCAACACCGACGACGTGCGCGAGGCGCCGGCGTTCGTGCTCGCAGGACGCCTGCTCGCGGAGGGGGCCGACGTGAGGGTCTGGGACCCGATCGCGTCGGCGGACGGCCTTCACGGGGTCACGAAGCACGCCACCGTCGCCGAGGCGGTGGCCGGCGCCGACGCTGCCGTGCTCGTGACCGAGTGGCCCGAGCTCGCCGACGTCGACTGGGCAGAGCTGCGCCCGACGATGGCTCATCCCGTGTTCGTCGATGGCCGGAACTTCCTCGACCCCGCCGTGATGATCGACGCCGGCTACATCTACGACGGCATCGGCCGCGCGGCCGCGATCGACTGATGGAGGCAATCGTCCTCGCCGGTGGAAAGGCCGAGCGGCTCGGTGACGCGGCCGCCGGTCGGCCGAAGCCGCTCGTCCAGGTCGGCGGCCGACCTCTCCTCGCCTGGCAGATCGGGCGACTTCGGCACGTCGGCGTGACGCGCGTGATCATCAGCTGCCTGGCCGGTCAGGAGGGTGAGTTCGAGAAGGACCTTGCGGGCCTCGGCGTCGAGATCGTTTGCGCACCCGAGTTCGAGCGACTCGGGCGCGGAGGCGGGATCCGCTACGCCGCCGGGTCGCGCCAGGAGCAAGGCGACGTGTATGCGATGAACGGCGACGAGCTCGTCGCGGTCGACTTCGCCGCGTTGCTCGAGGCGCACCGTGAGACCGGTGCGCTCGCAACGGTCGCCGTCGCCCGGCCGATGTCGCAGTTCGCCCAGGTCGAGATCACCGCCGACGACGTCGTTACGGGCTTCCACGAGGTTGCCCAGGTTCCGTACTGGGTCAACTGCGGGATCTACGTCCTTTCGCAGGAGGTCATCGACCGGTTCCCTGAGAAGGGTGACCACGAGACCACGGTCTTCCCCGAGCTCGTCACGGAGGGCAGGTTGAGGGCGTATCGCCACGAGGGGACCTGGCTCACGGTCAACACCCCGAAAGAGCTCCGGCGCGCCGACGAGTACGTCTCCGAGAACCCCGACTGGCTGAGCTGAGGTGGGCCCATCGTGAGCATGTTCGAGAAGACCCGTTTCGCGCCCCGGCACGTCGACAAGCCGTGGGGCTGGGAGCTGATCTGGGCGGAGTCCGAGATCTACGTCGGCAAGCTCCTGCTTGTGCGCGCCGGGCAGTCGCTCAGCCTCCAGTATCACGAGCAGAAGGACGAGTCGTGGCTCGTCCGCGAGGGCCGGGCGACGCTCGAGCTCGGCGAGGTCGACGGGCCGCTCGAGACCCGCGAGATCAACGCCGGCGACGCATTCCGCTACCGGCCGCGCACCGTTCATCGAGTCACGGCGATCGAGGACACGCTGATCGTCGAGGTCTCGACCCCGCATCTCAGCGACGTGGTGCGGCTCGAGGACGCCTACGGCCGCGAGGGCACCTCGGCGCCCTGAGGCGGCGTTGGCCGAGCTCGACCCCGAACGCATCGTCCGGCTCGAGCCCGGGGCGGTCGTCGTCCTCGACCAGCGCCGCCTGCCCGCGGAGGCGGTCGAGCTCCGGCTGGCGTCCGTGCCCGAGCTCGTCGACGCGATCAAGACGCTCGCCATTCGGGGTGCCCCCGCGATCGGCGTCGCCGCCGCCTACGGGCTCGCGCTCGCGGCCGAGAGGGGAGACGACCTCGAAGCGGCATTCGAAGCGCTCGCCCGGTCGCGACCGACCGCCGTCAACCTCGTGTGGGCGCTCGAGCAGATGCGAGCGGAGCCGACCGCTGAGCGGGCGCGCGCGTTGCACGAAGCCGAGGTCCTGCGCTGCCGGGCAATGGCTGCGCACTCGGTTGGGCTCTTCCCCGACGGGGCCCGCGTGCTCACGCATTGCAACGCCGGCGGTCTCGCGACCGGCGGCTACGGCACCGCGGTTGGCGCGATCAGGGCGGCCTGGGAAGCCGGGAGCGTCGAGCACGTCTGGGTGGACGAGACGAGACCGCTGCTCCAAGGGGCACGGCTCACCGCCTGGGAGCTCGATCAGCTCGAGATCCCGCACGCGGTCATCGCCGACAGTGCGGCCGCTTCGCTGATGGGGCGAGGACAGGTCGACCTGGTCGTCACCGGCGCGGATCGGATCGCCGCCAACGGCGACACGGCGAACAAGATCGGCACGTACGGTCTCGCCGTGTGCGCGGCGCATCACCGGCTGCCGCTCGTGATCGTCGCTCCCACCTCAACCGTCGACCCGGCGACCGCGACCGGCGCCGAGATCCTCGTCGAGGAGCGAGACGCGGCAGAGGTCACCACCCGGTTCCACGCCTACAACCCCGCATTCGACATCACCCCGGCGGCGTTGATCAGCGCGGTTGTGACCGAGGACGGAATCCACCGAGCGCCCTACGATTTCGGAGCGAAACGATGAGCATCCTCGACGAGCTCGACCACGTGACACGCGACCTTCTCGAGCGGTTCGGGTTCGACGAGGCGCGGTTCCGCGAGCTTCGCGGCCGGGTTGCGTCGGGCGTGCTCTCGCCCGAGTCGACCCGGCTCTCCGGGAGGGTCGAACCGCCCCGCACAGACGACCTGACTGTCCTCCCTGAGCCGAGCACACCCGCGTACGAGGTAGCAGTCGCGGCCGGTCTTGAAGCGCTTCGTGCCGGCAAGGTTGCGCAGGTCGTGCTGTGCGGCGGGATGGCGACGCGGTTCGGCGGCGTGGTCAAGGCGATCGTCGAGGTTCACGAGGGGCGGTCGTTCCTCGAGGTGAAGCTCGCCGAGACGGCGCGCCTGGCCGAGGTCGTGGGAGCGAGGATCCCCGTGGCGCTGATGACGAGCTTTGCGACCGACGAGGCCGTCCGGGCGCATGTGGGCGAGCGCCGGCCTGGCGACGCTCGGCTCGGCGATCTGCTCGTGTTCCCGCAGCTGATCTCATTGCGCCTGCAGCCCGACGGCAGCCTGTTCCTCGACGACACCGGCCGGCCCTCGCCGTATTCGCCGGGCCATGGCGACCTGTTCGAGGCGCTCGTGCGCTCCGGGGTCGTCGAGACGCTTCGGTCGGCAGGCGTCGAGCATCTCGCCGTCTCGAACGTCGACAACCTCGGCGCCCGCGTCAGCCCGGTCGTGGTCGGGGCTCACCTCCTCGGCGGGCGCCCGCTGACGGTCGAGGTTACGACCAAGGACGGAGACACGGGTGGCGCACCTGCCCGAGTCGACGGGAAGCTCCGTCTCGTCGAGGGGCCGTGCTTTCCCGAGGGCTTCGACCAGGAGACGATTGCCGTGTTCAACACGAACACGGCAATCGTCGCGATCGATGCCGTACACGATGGGCTCGACCTCCAGTGGCTCTACATGGAGAAGGCCGTCGACGAACGACCCGCCGTCCAGCTCGAGCGCCTCTACCACGAGCTCTCGGCGCGCGTCCCGACCACGTACCTCGTCGTCCCGCGGCGTGGGCCGACGGGCCGATTCATGCCCGTGAAGGTACCCGCCGACGTCGCCCGCGTCGCCGGCGACCTGGCGGAGATGCTCGCGGCGCCGCCGGCGTAGCCGCCGCGCCTCGCCGGTCGACACGAAGTCGACACAGAGTTGGCACAAAGCTGTGACAGGTTGAGGCGTACCCTCGGGGGATGAGCCTTCTCTCCCTGCTCGCACCCGCGCGGTGCGCGGTGTGCGCCGTTCCCGGTGCCGAGCTTTGCGCCGGGTGCACCAGGCTCCTTCCGCGAACCGGGCCAACCGGGTGCGCACGGTGCGGCGCCCCCGGGCCGTGGCCCGTGGCTCGTTGCGTCGAATGCTCCGGGCGACGTCTCGGCTTCGCACGGGCCAGGGGCGTGCTCGTCTACGCAGGGCCGACGCGACGGCTTCTCGCCAGCTGGAAGGAACGAGGCCGGCGTGACCTGACGCGGCTTCTCGTCGCGCTCGTCGCGGATGCGGTCGGCCCCCCGCAGGTGGACGTCGTCACGTTCGTGCCGGCCGACCGGGAGCGGCGGCTCGCTCGTGGGTTCGACCCTCCGCGTGCCCTCGCCGCAGGGGTCGCCGGCGAGTGGGAGACGCAGGTGAGACCGCTGCTCACCCGGGTCGCGACCGGCTCGGCGCTGCGGCAGGCGGGTCTCCGTGGCGCGGAGCGGCGGAGCAACGTCCGCGGCGCGTTCACCGCGTGCGATCGGGCGCCGCCGCGGGTGTTGCTCGTCGACGACGTCTATACGACCGGGTCGACCGTCTCGGCCTGCGCAACCGAGCTTCGCCGCGCGGGCGCCCGCTCGGTCGAGGTCGTCTGCCTCGCCCGTGCCGTTCGCTGACCCGCGCCTGCGTCGGATCACGCGCACAAGGGGATCGACGGGCCCGCCGGCTTGTCTATCCTGAGGGTGACGAAGGAGGTCGTATGGAACTTGAGCTCAAGGTGCGCCGTGGAGCCGTGAACGACTCCATCCGCGCGACTGTCGCGAAGAAGCTGCAGCGACTGGATCGCAAGCTTGCCGACGCCGTCGAGCTACAGGTGACGCTCGACCGCGAGCAGAACCCTCGCATCGCCGACGACCATCTAGTCGAGGGCGAGGTGCGCTACAAGAGCCTGCGAGTCCACGCGAAGGCCGCCGGCCCGACCTACGAGATCGCAGCCGACCGGCTCGTCGATGCGCTCGACCGTCAGATCGACCGTCACCGCGAGAAGAAGATCCGCGAGCCTCGCCGGCGGATCGCGCAACCGGACGCCCAGAGCGGATAGACGGCGCCGCGGCTCGCGAGGAACGGGCCCTCCGATCGCGAACTGACGTCAGAGCGCTGCCGAGAGGTGGGCTCCTTGCCGGTACCCTGCCTCCATGTCCCAGAACTTTGGCCGCCTCGAGAAGATCCTGCGCTTCGGCGAAGGGAAACGGCTGAAGCGGCTGGCCGAGCAGGCCGCCTACATCACGACGCTCGAACCGCAGTTCGAATCGCTGAGCGACGCCGAGCTCCACGCGAAGAGCGGCGAGTTCCGGGAGCGGCTCGCGAACGGCGAGACGCTCGACGAGATCCTCTTCGAGGCGTTCGCCGCCGTGCGCGAGGCGCGACGACGCGAGTCCGGTCAGCGCCTATTCGACGTGCAGCTGATGGGCGGCATCGCCCTGCACGAGGGCGACATCGCCGAGATGAAGACAGGCGAGGGCAAGACCTTCGTCGCGAGCCTTCCGCTCTACCTCAACTCGCTCTCCGGAGAGAACGTCCATCTCGTCACGGTCAACGACTACCTCGCCAAGCGCGACGCGGAGTGGAACCGTCCGGTGTTCGCTCGGCTCGACACGACGGTCGGCTTCATCGAGAACCAGATGCCGTTCGACCGCCGCCGCGCCGCGTACGAGTCCGGGATCACGTACGGGACGAACTCCGAGTTCGGCTTCGACTACCTGCGCGACAACATGGCCGTCGCGCTCGAGGGCTGCGTCCAGCGAGGTCATACGTTCGCGATCGTCGACGAGGTCGACTCGATCCTCGTCGATGAGGCCCGAACACCGCTCATCATCTCGGGCGAGCCCGAGACCGCCGCGAAGACCTACTACGACTTCGCGCGGGTCGTGAAGGAGCTCGACGGCCAGCCGTTGACCCGCAAGGTGATGAAGGGCGAGGACGAGACCGAGCTCTCGGGCGCCGACTACCTCTTTGACGAGAAGTTCAAGACCGTCTCGCCGGCGCAGTCGGCCCTCGACAAAGTCGAGCGCGCGCTCCGGATCGACAACCTCTACGACCCGCGGAACGCGCAGCTCGTCAACCATCTCACCCAGGCGCTCAAGGCGCAGGCGCTCTACAAGCGCGACGTCGACTACGTCGTCCAGGACGGCGAGGTCAAGATCGTCGACGAGTACACGGGCCGGATCATGGAAGGCCGGCGCTGGAGCGAGGGACTCCACCAGGCGATCGAGGCGAAGGAAGGTGTCGCGATCCGTGAGGAGAACGTGACGCTCGCGACGATCACCCTCCAGAACTACTTCCGCCTCTACGAGAAGCTTGCTGGCATGACCGGGACGGCGAAGACCGAGGAGAAGGAGTTCGTCGAGATCTACAACCTCCACGTCGTCGAGATTCCGACGAACGTGGCGGTCGCCCGGATCGACGCGAACGACTTCATCTTCAAGACGATGGAGGCGAAGTTCTCGGCCGCGCTCGAGGACATCGTCGAGCGGCACGAGAAGGGACAGCCCGTGCTCGTCGGCACGATCGCGGTCGAGACGTCCGAGTACCTCTCCGAGCTGCTCAAGCGGCGGGGCGTGCCCCACGCGGTGCTGAACGCCAAGGAGCACGAGCGCGAGGGCGAGATCATCAAGGACGCCGGTCAGCCGGGCGCCGTCACCATCGCAACCAACATGGCGGGACGCGGCGTCGACATCAAGCTCGGCGAGGGCGTCCGCGAGCTCGGCGGCCTCTACGTGCTCGGGACGGAGCGGCACGAGTCACGACGAATCGACAACCAGCTCCGCGGGCGCTCCGGCCGCCAGGGCGACCCCGGCGAGACCCGGTTCTACCTCTCGGCCCAGGACGACCTCGTTCGGCTCTTCGCCGGCGACCGGATCCACTCGATCATGGATCGCTTCAAGATCCCCGACGACCAGCCCATGGAGGCATCGATCCTCTCGCGCCAGATCGAAGGCGCGCAGAAGAAGGTCGAGGAGCAGAACTTCGTCGCGCGCAAGAACGTCCTCAAGTACGACGACGTGATGAACACGCAGCGCATGGTCATCTACGAGCAGCGCCGGCGCGTGCTCGAGGGCGACGACCTCGGCGACGAGATCCGCCAGTGGATCGAAGAGGCCGTCGCGTCGAACGTCGGCGTGTTCACACAGGGCGAATCGCCCGAGGACTGGGATCTCGACGGCCTCGTCGCCAACCTCCATGCGCTCACCGGCACCGACATCACCGCGGACGAGCTGCGCGAGGAGGTGGAGCTGACCCGGGAGTCGCTCATCGAGGAGTACACCGAGGACTCGCTCGAGCTCTACCAGGAGCGTGAGGACCGGTTCGGTCCGGAGCTCACCCGTGCGCTTGAGCGCTACGTCATCCTCCAGATCGTCGACGTTCGCTGGCGCGAGCACCTCGACGCAATGGACTACCTCCGCGAGGGCGTCCACCTCCGGGCGATGGCGCAGAAGGACCCGCTCGTCGAATACCGCGGCGAAGGGCACGAGATGTTCGAGGCACTCGGCCGCGCGATTCGCGAAGAAGTCATCTTCACGCTCTTCCACGCCGTCATCGAGCACGAGGACAACGGTGCGTCGCCCGAGCCCGATCTGACTCCGCACGGCCCCGCCGGCCAGCTCAGCTACGAGCACGAGACCTCACACGGTGCCGAGGCGATCGCCGCCGCCGGCTCGGGCGCGGCCGTGCCATCGTTCGGCTCGTCACGCGAAGCCGCCGTCCAGGCGCCCGTCGTCAACGAGCACCGCGACGTCGGTCGCAACGACCCCTGCTGGTGCGGGAGCGGCAAGAAGTACAAACGCTGCCACGGCGCCTGACGCCCCCTGACGTCCAGGTCGCGTCCGTGAAGCCGGGCGGAGCCCGGCTCCCCGGGCGCTGGCGACGCTGAGCGCACCCGGCCTTCCGGGGCCGTGCGTTCGCACTGTCCCCTCCGGCCGGGCACGCTCAGCGCCGCCCCTGGACGCCAGGCGGACGGAAGCGAAGGACGCCTGACGTTTTCAGGCCGCGCCGGTGAGGCCGGGCGGAGCCCGGCCCCACGGACGCTGGCGACGCTGAGCGCACGTGCGGGCCGAGAATGTGGTGACGGGGCTTGCGCCCCGTCACCCACAAAGCTGTCGCCGCAACTTCAGTGGACGATCAGCACGTCGGCGTGCGCCTTGCGCGCAACCTCCTCGCCCACCGCGCCGCGGAGGAGCCGCGAGACGACTCCGCCCTCGTGCGCGCCGACGACGATGAGGTCGACGTTGTGCTCGTCGGCGATGTGGACGATCGCGTCCGCCGGGTCACCGATCCCGACGACGGGCTCGGCGCCCGAGACGCCGTGCTCGGCGAGCAGCGCAACCGCGTCATTCGCCTCGCGCTCGTGGGTCGAGGGTGGATCGACAGGGTCGATCGGGCCACCGCGCGAGTGAAGGACGGGGGCCACGCTCGTCACGTACACCTTCGCCCCGAACTTCTCGGCGAGCATCGCCGTTCGCTCGATCACGGCGTCGGCGACGGGGCGCTCGGCGTGACACATGAGGATGGTCTTCATCGTGGTCTCCTTTCGCGCTCATCGTCCCCCAGGCGGCCCTCCGCGCCATCGGTGGATCGAACGATCCTGCGTGCGGTTTTTCCGGGCGCGTGCTGCCGCGAACAGGGGGGAGACGTGAAGTGAAACCGACGGCTCGCTTCGGCTCCGAGGGCGTCTGGACTGCGCGCTATCCGGCGAGCGCCGAGTAGACGTACCGCTGAAAGTGCGCGATCAGAGGCTCGGCGTTCAGCAACAGACGCCCCTGAGGAACGACGCCGGATTCGAGACCTGCCTGCACGCTCCGCACGAGGCCGTCGTCCTCCGCCCCGACCTGCTGAGAGAACGCGACGAGCTCCGCGACCTCGGCGTCGCTGACCCCGGGCCCGAAGTAGTAGTCGGTGATCCCCGCCGTCTTCCCCGGTGCGAGCGGATGCCAGACGTCGATGCCGAAGTTCTGAACGCCGGGCTCAATGTTGATCGTCGTGCCCGGGAAGAGCAGGTGGTACTGCGGGTCGCGCACGTCGTCGGCCGGGACGTACGGGGCATTGACCCTCCCTTCGCGAACGCCATCCCGCACGATCGATTGCTGGCTCGAGCCATGCTTGCGCGGGGTCAGCGTGTACGTGTCCGGGTCGACATCGACCAGCTTCGAGAGGCCCGGGTGGGCGACGGGGCAGTGGTAGCACTCGAGGTAGTTCTCGATCCCGTTCTTCCAGTTCGCCTGGAGCTCCCAGACGACGCGATGACGCCACTGGAGCGTTGCGAACCCGACGCCGCTCGACTCGACCGACTCGGCGATGCCCTCGAGGTGGTCGACGAGCGGGCCGGCGGCAGGATCAGGGTTCGCGAACACGAGCGGGCCCCAGGTCGCGACCGAGATCGGCAACAGCGACCAGTCGGCCGAATCGAACCCAGGCTCGCGCTCGGAGCGGGGCGCCCGCAGCAGCGAGCCGTCGAGGTCGTAGGTCCACGCGTGGTAGGGGCACTGCAGAGTCGCCCGGCAGCCCTCACCGTCGGCGGCGACGAGGTGCGCGCGGTGGCGGCAGACGTTCTTGAACCCGCGGAGGACGCCGTCCTTGCCCCGGATGGCGACAACCGGCACGTGCCCGACCCGCCCGGCGAGGTACGCCCCGGGCTTCTCGAGGGCCGATGCCCGACCGAGGTACTGCCAGGACGAGGCGAAGATCCGATCCCGCTCGAGGCGAAGCACCTCCGGATCCGAATACCACGACGCGGGCAGGGACATACCCGACGCCAGGCTGTCCGATAGCGTTCCCCCGATGAGCCCGAGCGAAGACACCTGCTTCCCCCAAATCGTTTGACTGACCGGTCAGACAGGATACCCCCCGCCGTCGAGGCCGGTCAACCCGCCGACGATCGAGCGACGACCGTTCGGGTCGCCGAGATCCTCGAGGCGACCTGCCGCGTGATCGCGCGCGACGGCGCGCACGGGCTCCACATGAGGGCCGTCGCCGACGAGGCGGGCGTCTCGAAGGCCCTCGTCCACTACTACTTCGCGACGCGCCAGGAGCTCCTGCGGCGCGCGTTCGCGCACGCCGAGCAGCAGCTCGACGACGCGGTCGATGCGCAGCTCGCCGAGCTTGCAACCGGGCGAGAGCGCCTCGAGCGGGCGCTCCTCGTCTCGATCGAGTCGGACAGCGCGTTCGGCGAGCGGCGGGCGTTGTGGAACGAGGTGTGGTCGAGTGTGGGCTACGACGACGAGCTGCGCCCGCTCGTCCGCGACTGGTACGAGGCCTGGCTCGGGCGTCTCGTAGGGCTTGTCGCCGAGGGCAGGGCTGACGGCTCGATCTCCGGCGAAGTCGACGCGCAGGCGGCCGGCTGGCGGCTGGGTGCGACCGCGGACGGCGTCGACTCGCTGCTCTACCTCGGAGTCGTCGACCGCGACGGCGCCGCGCTGATGATGAGACGCGCGCTCGAGCGGGAGCTGGACGCCGGCTGAGCGGCCTCAGGCGCTCGCGGGCGCTTCGGTGCCCACCCCGGGCGCCGGGGCGAGCACGCGGAGCGCGCCTGCGGGCAACGACAACGTCACCGGCGCTCCCTGCGCCGGCGCCTCCGAGAGGCCGTCGTTCGGCAGCTGCGCCTTGAGCAGCCCGCCACCCGGGATGCGTACCCGCAGCTCCGTGATCGAACCGACGAAGATGGCATGCTCGACCATCCCCGGAAGGCAGTTCTCGCCGGTCGTGCCATGCGGCCGCACTCCGACCCGCTCGGGACGGATCATCACCTTGACCGGGCCGCGGGCGTCGGTCGCTCCCTGCTCGGCGCGGAGCCGCTGCTCGGCGATCTGCACCGTGCACGTGGCGCCCTCCCCCGTCGCGTTCGCGTCGAGCAGGTTCGAGACGCCCAGGAAGTCGGCGACGAACTCGGTCGCGGGCTCCTCGTAGATGTCACGCGGCGCCCCGGCCTGCTCGACCCGGCCGCCGTTCATCACCGCGATCCGGTCGCTCATCGTCAGCGCCTCCTCCTGGTCGTGCGTGACGAAGACGAACGTGATCCCCAGCTCTGCCTGGAGCGCCTTCAGCTCCACCTGGAGGTCTTTCCGCAATCGCGCATCGAGCGCCCCGAGCGGCTCGTCCAGCAGGAGCACGCGCGGACGGAGCACGAGGGCACGCGCGAGCGCGACTCGCTGCTGCTGGCCGCCTGAGAGCTGGCTCGGCTTCCGCGTCGCAAGGCCTCCCATCTGCACGAGCTCGAGCGCCTCGCCGACCCGCTTGCGTGTCTCTTCCTTCGTGCAGCGCTGGTACTTGAGGCCGAACCCGACGTTGCGGGCAACGTCGAGGTGCGGGAACAGGGCGTAGCTCTGGAAGACGGTGTTGACGTTGCGCTTGTGCGCCGGCACCTGCGCGACGTTCACGCCGTCGAGCTGGATCTCGCCGCTCGTCGGCCGCTCGAACCCGGCGATCATGCGCAGGGTCGTCGTCTTCCCGCAGCCGGAGGGGCCGACCATCGTGAAGAACTCACCTGGCGGCATGTGTAGGTCGATCGCGTCGACGGCGACGACGTCGGCGAAGCGCTTGGTCAGCTGCTCGAGGCGGATCTCTCCTTGCACGTCAGACCTCCAGTGCGGCCGCCACCGCGGCGTCGCTGCCGCCGGCGAACTTCCTGTAGACGAAGAAGGCGAACGCGAGCGTCGCCAGGGTGATAAGCATGACCACGGTCGCGAGCGCATTGAGCGCCGGGCTGGGAGCGCCGCGGGCGGTCGAGTAGAGGAGCATCGGCACGGTCGTCGTGCTCGCGTCGCCCGAGAGGTATTGCGTCACGACGAAGTCGTCGAGCGAGAGCGCGAACACGACGGCGGCGCTCGCGACGATCGCCGGGGCAAGCAGCGGCAGCAGGATGCGCAGGAGCTGATCGCGCGGCGGCGCCCCGAGATCGGCGGCAGCCTCTTCGTACTCGGGCCCGATCGACACGAGCCGACCGCGGACGATCACGACGACGTACGAGAGCGTGAACGTCACCTGGCCGATCGCCTGTGCCGTCGTCCCGAGCTCGATTCCGGGGAGCACCTTGAGGAACAGCAGGAGCAGGGCGACGCCCATCACGATCTCCGGGGTGACGAGCGGGAGCAGCATCAGCGTGTTCACGGTTCCCGAGCCCCGGCCGCGCCAGCGCTGCAGCCCAAGGGCGAGAGCGACGCCGAGCGGGGTTGCGATCGCGACGCAGATCACGCCGAGCACGAGCGTGTGCTTCAACGCGTTCTGCAGGGCTGGGTCGTGGAGGACGCTGCCGGTCTCGCCGGTGAACCAGCGCGTCGAGAACCCCTGCCAGGTCGTCCGCGAGCGACCGTCGTTGAAGGAGAACAGGATCGCGATCGCGACCGGGAGGATCGCCCACGCGAGGTAGGCGGCGGTTACGACCTTGAGCGCCCGCGGGCGACCCCAGGGGTTCCTCAGCCAGCCGATCACGCCTCCGCCGCCCTCCGGTGCTCGGCATCCGCCTGACGGGTAACGCGCAGGTAGTAGGCCATCAGCGCGAGCAACAGCGCCGAGAGGATCAGTGTAAGCACGGCGCCGACCACCTTCTCCGAGCCCTGGCGGGTGAGCTGGTCGATCTGGTTGCCGACCATGCTCGTCTTGGTCGAGGCCGAGACGATGTCCGGGGTGTAGTAGTCGCCGAACATCGGCAGTGCGATGAGCACCATCCCGGCTAGCACCCCGGGAGTCGACTGCGGCAACGTCACCCGGAGGAATGCGCTCGCCCGGCTCGCGCCGAGGTCACGGGCGGCCTCGATATGGCGCTCGTCGATCCGGTCGAGTGACGCGTACAGCGGCAGGACGAGGAAGGGCACGTAGCCGTAGACGAGCGCAAGCACGACCGTCGACGCCTGGCCCTCGAGCCAGCCGCCTTCGCTCGACAGCAGCCCAAGGCTCACGAACAGGCGCTCGATCCCGATCGCGTGCAGGAAGCGCGTGCCCCACCCGTCCGGCGAGAGGAGGTTGACCCAGGCGAGCATCCGCATCAGGTAGTTGATCCAGAACGGGAGGATCAGCAGCACGAGCAGGAGCCCCTTCCAGCGGCCTGCGTGCCTCGCGGTGTAGTAGGCAACCGGGTAGCCGATGAGCAGCGAGAGGCCAACGGCGATCGCAACGAACACGAAGGTGCGCACGAACACCGTGAAGTACTGGCCGCCGTTCGCGATGTCGCGCAGCACCTCGAGCACGTAGCCGACGTTCCACTCGAGCGGGTTCCAGAACGGGATCGGCTCGGAGAGGGTGTTCTGATTTCCGAACGCGACCGCGACGACGGCGTAGAACGCGATCAGGAAGAAGACCGTGAGCCAGGCGACTCCCGGGAGGGCGAGGAGGCGCCACGTCCACTTCATCGCGTCATCCGGCCCGGAACTTCGACCACGCCTGGTCCCAGAGCCGCTCCCCGGTCACGGTCAGCTGCAGCAGCTGCTGGGCGGTTGCGAACTGCTCGGGGCGGATCACCGCGCCGGCGAGCGACCGCGGGATAAGTCCTTTCGAGATGAGCGCCTCGGCGTCGATCACGTTCTGTGGCGGCGTGTAGCCGACGTAGTTGACGAAGTTGGAGTACGCGTTGTCGCGGTCGAGCATGAAGTTGATGAACGCGTGCGCTGCAACCGGGTTCCTCGAGGTGCGACCTATGCAGAAAAAGTCGTTCTGCACGACGCCGTGCTCCTCTGGGCCCCAGAACGAAAGGACCGAGGCGGGCACGTTCTTCGGCATGTAGTAGAAGGCCGCGCCGAGCAGGTCACCCGACCACGATTGGTGCAGCCAGGTCTTTGCCTCGGGGAGCGTCTGGTAGTCGGTGATCGCGACCTTGACGTTCGCGATGTCGGTCAGCTCCTCGAGCGCCTCGCCGGCCTTGTGGACGATCTCCGGGTCCTCGGTGTTGATGTCAGGTCGCGCACCGGTTCGCATCGCGTCGCGCTGGATCGGAAGCGCGAGCGCGTCCTGCTTGTCGTCGAGGATCGCGACCTTTCCCTTCCAGGGGCGCGACTCCCAGAAGATGTCCCAGGGCACGTCCATCGTCGGGATCTCGTTGCCAAGCTTGTCGTTTCGCCAGCCGATCCCGTCCTGCCAGACGACGTAGGGAACGGTGTACCGGGAGCCGCGATCGTAGAACGGGTCCTGGAGGTCGGGCCAGATGTTCTGGAGGTTCGGGAGGTAGGAGTGGTTGAGCGGCTGGATCAGCTGCTGCGCGATCAGCGTGACGATCTTGCCGGCGGAGAGCCCGATGATCAGGTCGAACGAGACCGCGCCCGCGGCGAGCTTGGCGGCCGCCTCGTCAGACGAGTTGTACGTCGCGATCTGGACGTTGACGCCCGTCTCTTTCTCGAACTTCTTGATCGTCGCCGGGTCGAGGTAGTCCGCGTAGTTGTAGATCTTGAGACCACCACGTGGCTTGAGCCCGTCGGCGATCGGTGGGTTCTCGTCCAGAACTCGCCACGTAACGCTGTTGTCGGGCCGCGGGAGCGGGAGACCCGCGGGCCCGATCGGCTTGGGCTCCGCAAAGGCGTTGCCCTCACCCGTGTCGCAGGCGCCGATCGGCGTCGTCGTGTTCTCGCACCCCGTGAGCAGCGCGGCACCGCCGACCCCAGCGGCGCCGAGTGCAGCCCTCCGCAGCAGCTGCGTCCGCGTCAGGCCGGGGCGGTCTTTTGGGTGGGGAGGGTCGCTCATCCGGTCGGAGCCTGGATTCAATCCAGGTCCTGACCGCAAAGTCAAGGGCCGACGACGACGAGGGCGTCGACGGCGGTCGCTCGGTCTCCGTGGACTAACAGCGGGTTGACGTCGATCTCGGCGATCTCGGGGTGCTCCGCGGCAGCCAGCGAGAGGGCGACGAGCGCGGTCGCAACGTCGTCGACCGCCCGGTCGATCCCGGCACCGCGCACCAGCTCGCGGGCGAGGTCGAGGTCGACGGGACCAGCACACCACACGGCGCGGTCGAGCGTCTCGATCGCGAGCCCACCGAGCCCGACCGCGAGGATCGGCCCGAAGCTCGGATCGCGGGTCATTCCGACGAACACCTCGAGATCGCCGGGATCGAGCTGCTCCGCGACGAGCGCCCGGCCCCCGACGCGCTCGACGGCGGCGACGACCTCCTCGACCGTGGTCACGTCGAGCACGACGCCGCCCTCGCGCGCCTTGTGAGCGACGCCTTCGACCTTGACGACGACCCGGGTGACGCCGAGTGCGTGAAACGCTGACGCGGCCGCGTCAGGGCCGGTCGCGCGATGGTACGGGGCGAAGCGGATCCCGTACGAGGCGAGGAGCTCGGTCGAATCGTGCTCGCTCAGCGCGCCGGCGCCGTCGAGTCGAGCTGCCTGCGGTGGGGGCTTTGGCAGCCTGAAGACGTGCGGGCGCCGGGCGACGTTGGCGATCGCACGCATCGCGTCGCGTGGGCCGCGGAGGAGAGCGAGGTCGAGCTCGCGCGCGAGTACCTGGAAGTGCCTGGGCGGGTCGGCGCTGTGAACAGTGGTGCAGGCGGCGAAGAGAGCGTGCTCGTCGGCGAGCCTCGCGAGCGCGCGGAGCGTGAGCTCGCACCACTCCTCGTTGCCGACGTCGCGGAACTGCGAGAGGTCGGCGAGCGCGACGAGCGTGTCGAACTCCCCAGACGCGGCGAGGAGCTCCAGTGAGCCCGGGTAGATCTCTTCGGCAGGTGCCACCGCCCACGCGTCGAGCGGATTCCCCGGGTCGAGGAAGTTCGGGAACCGCTCCTGCAGGCGCTCTTGGAGCGCGTGGGAGAGAGGCGCGAACGGAATCCCGGCGGCCTCGGCTTGGTCGGCGAGGAGACCACACTCGCCTCCCGACTCCGAGACACCCGCGATGCGCGGGCCCGCAGGCCAGCGCCGGCGACCGAGGATCTCGAGCGTCTCGACGAGCTCGTGGAAGTCGTCGACCTCGATCACTCCGAACCGGCGGAGCACAGCCGAGAACACGCGCCCCGAGCCGACAAGCGCGCCGGTGTGGGAAAGGGCCGCACGAGCCGCGGCCTCCGACCGGCCGACCTTGAGGCAGACGACGGGCTTGCCGGCGGCGGCGCACGCCGCGAGTCCCTCGACGAAGCGCCCGGGTTCGCGCACTGTCTCGAGGAAGAGCCCAACCGCCTTCGTCCCTTCGTCTTGCGCGAAGTGATGCAGGTAGTCGGCGGCACCGGTCACCGCTTCGGCGCCCGCCGAGATCACGTAGCGAAGGCCGATTCGGCCGCCGAGCGAGATGAAGGCGTCGGCGATCGAGCCCGACTGCGCAAGGATTGCGACATGGCCAGCCGCGGTCGTTGCGGGCGGCCGCCCGATCCACATCGACGTCTCGCCCGGGACGACGGCCCCCATGCAGTTCGGGCCGATCATCACGGCCCCCGCAGCTCGGGCGATCTCGGCGACCCGGTCGATCACGTCCTTTCCGGCGGCGCCCGCCTCCGCGCCGATTCCCGGCACGACGAAGGCCCGGATTCCCGCGGCCAGGCACTCCGCAAGCACGGACTCGACGCGCTCGTGGTTGACCACCAGCATCGCCGCCTCGGGCGTCTCCGGCAGCTCACCGACCGAAGGAAAACACCGAAGCCCGAGCACCTCGTCGCGGCCCGGGTTCACGCCCCAGACCGGGATCTTCCCCTCGAGTGCGGTGAGCACCGCGTCTTCGTTGCGTGGCGAAGCGCCGACGATCACCAGCGAGCGTGGGTGGAGGAGCGGTCGGAGGTCGGGCATCGGCCGCACATCCTGCCTGACCCGGCCTGACGGCCGGGTCAGGGTCGGTCAGCCGCTTCGCGGCTGGCTCATTGTTGGGCCCGTTTGAGCCGCTGCGCGGCTGGGCCTTCGGCCCGGACGGGCCTGGCCGCTTCGCGGCCGAACCCCGCGGCCGAACCCTGCGGCTGGGCCTTCGGCCCGGACGGGCCTGGGCCGCTTCGCGGCTGGGCCTCCGGCCCGCAACCGCGCACACCGTCGGCCCGTGCCGTTTGTGCTTGCTACGGCAGCGCGGCCTCCAGGGCGGCTCGCTCGGCGTCGGTCAGCGGGCGCGAGCGACCCGTGCGTTGATCACGCGCGACGATGACCGCCTCCGCCTCGGCCGCGATCGTCCCATCTCGCATCGCGACCTCCTCGGTGAGAGTCACGCTCGAGGTCCCGATCCGTACGAGGCGGACACGGACGACGACCTCCTCGTCCTCGAGCGTCACCTCGCGGCGGAAGTCGATCGCGACCCGCGCGAGGCGAAGTCCCAGGTGGAAGCGACATTGCCTACCACCGCCTCGAGCCATTCGTCGCGACACTCCTCGAGGTAGGTCGCGTAGACAGCGTTGTTGACGTGCCTGTATGCGTCGCAGTCGCGCCACCGCACCTCGATCCGCTTCTCATGCACCACGGGGGTGCACCCTACTCGTCTAGGATGCGACACGCCTGGTCCTGACCGCCGGGTCAAACTCTAGGAGGCTTCCGTGTTCGTTCCCGAGCTGACATCCGAGATCGCCGAGCTCAAAGCGCGTGTGCGCGCGTTTGTCGAGACCGAGGCGTACGCGCTCGAACGTCAGATCGTCGCGAGCGGGCACATCGACGAGGACGCGGTGCTGGCGCTCAAGCAGCGGGCCCGCGAGGCCGGGTTCGCGCAGCTCAACATGCCGGCGGAGGCGGGGGGCAAGGAGCTTTCGATGGTCGGGCAGGTCGCGATCGAGGAGGAGGGGGGACGCGCGACGAACGGGCTCGGCTTCGCTGTCGTCGATCGCGGGCCGGCCGAGCTCTGGGAGATCGCGAGCCCCGAGCAGCGAGAGCGCTGGGTGCTACCGGTGGTTCGCGGCGAGTACCGCGAGGCCTGGGCGGTGACGGAGCCGGGGGCGGGCTCTGACCTCGCCGGGATCGTGACCACCGCCGAGCGCGATGGTGACGGATGGGTGCTGAACGGCGAGAAGTGGTTTGTCACGAGCGAAGGCCCTCCCGGCTTCTACCTCGTGCTCGCGGTCGCCGAGGGCGAGCAGACGATCTTCATCGTCCCAGCGGGAACCCCGGGGATGACGATCAAGCGGACACCAGGCTTCCTGCACGACCCGTACCTCGACGTGCACCCGGAGATCGTCTTCGAGGGCTGCCGGGTGCCCGACGCGAACCGCGTTCCCGGCGGTGGCAACGCCGGGACGAAGGAATGGTTCCTCGTCGAGCGGTTGTTCATCGCCGCCCGCTGTTGCGGCGCCGCCGCCCGGTGTCTCGACCTCGCTGCCGAGTACGCGCGCGAACGGCAGGCGTTCGGGCAGCGAATCGCCGAGTTCCAAGGGGTGTCGTTCCAGCTCGCCGACTCGCTCACCGAGCTCGCGGCGGCGCGGCTGTTGACGTATCACGCCGCGAACGCGTTCGACACGCTCGAGGATCGCAAGGTCGTGCACGGCAAGGTGGCGATGGCCAAGCTCTACGCGAGTGAGATGGCCGGCCGCGTGGTCGATCGGGCGGTGCAGGTGTTCGGCGGTCGTGGCTACATGCTCGAGAACCCGGTCGCGCGGCACTACAAGGAGCTGCGTGTCGATCGGATCTGGGAGGGGACGAGCGAGATCCAGCGCCTCATCCTCGCCCGCGGAATCGCGAAGCGTGGTGCCGGCATCTACTTGACCTAGCCACAGTGGCTAGGTCACTAGGGAAAGCCGCTTCGCGGCTTGCTCATTGTTGGGCCCGTTTGAGCCGCTGCGCGGCTGGGCCTTCGGCCCGGACGGGCCTGGCCGCTTCGCGGCCGAACCCTGCGGCTGAACCCTGCGGCTGGGCCTTCGGCCCGGACGGGCCTGGCCGCTTCGCGGCCGAACCCCGCGGCCGAAAACCCTGCGGCTGGGCCTTCGGCCCGGACGGGCCTGGCCGCTTCGCGGCTTGCGGCCTTTGGCCTGGACGGGCCTGGCCGCTTCGCTGTTGGTCGCGTCCCGCGGCGGCCGGCTTGGATACCTTCTCGGCATGGACGGCCGTCCGATCGTGGGGATCACGTCGTACGCACAACCCGCGAGGTGGGGCGCGTGGGAGCTTCCCGCCGCGCTCGTGCCCTGGTACTACGTCGAATCGGTCGAGCGAGCCGGCGGTAGGCCGCTCGTCGTTCCCCCGACGACCCATGGGGTCGAGGAGACGCTCGACGCGCTCGACGGGCTCGTGTTCTCGGGCGGGATCGACATCGACCCCGAGGCGTACGGCGCCGAGCGGCATCCGACGACCGATCCGGCGCAAAAGCATCGTGACGCGGGCGAGCTCACGCTGCTCGCGGCAGCGCTTGCGAGGGACATCCCGACGCTCGCGATCTGCCGTGGCTTCCAGCTGCTCAACATCCTCCGTGGCGGCGATCTCGTCCAGCACCTTCCCGAGACGGTCGGTCACGAGGGGCACCGTGAGGTGGTGGGGCAGTTCTCGGAGCACCCGGTCGAGGTGAAGGAAGGCACGAGGCTGGCTGCGATCATCGGTGCGCGGCATCCGGCAGTGCAGTCGCACCACCACCAGGGCGTCGGTCGGGTCGGTGACGGGCTCGTTGAGACCGCGTGGGCGGAGGACGGGTCGCTCGAAGGGCTCGAGGACCCGACCAAGCGTTTCGCCGTCGGTGTTCTGTGGCACCCCGAGATGGAGGAGGACAAGCGCCTCTTCGCAGCGCTGGTCGAGGAGGCCGGGCGATATCGCGCCGCTAGGTAGCTCCACGATCTTGCGGGTCGGCGGCCTGTGCCGGTCACGATGAACACCACCTCTGGAGCTTGATCGCCGAGTCGGCGTGGTCGCGAGCGTGGTTCAATCGCGACAACGACGACGAAAGGAACCGCAGTGACGCCCGCCGTGACCCCGTTCAAGTCTCAGCTCCCGGTCAAGCTCTCGTTCGGCGATGGTGTGATCGGCGAGCTTCCGGCGGTGCTCGGAGAGCTCGGGGCCGGCTCAGCGCTCGTCGTTGTCGAGGCGCCTGTCGCCGAGCATCCCGCGGTCGTCGCAGCCTTGAAGGGATGCAGCGCGACGGTCGAGCGGGTGATCAAGGATGCGGGCGAGCCGACGTTCCAGCTCGCCGACGAGCTGGCCGAGCGGATCCGGGTTGCACGCCACGGGGCGGTCGTCGGGATCGGTGGCGGGTCGGCGCTCGATGTCGCCAAGGCCGCACGACTCATCGCCGACCAGGGTGGGGTGGGTCGCGACTTCGCCGACGGGCGTCTCACCCCGGCCCCGCCTGCGATCTCGCTTGTGCTCTGCCCGACGACGTCGGGGACAGGGAGTGAGGTCTCCGGCGCAAGCGTGCTCACCGACACCGCGGCGGACGTGAAGATCGGCTTCGGTCACCCGAACATGCGCGCGCAGCACGCTCTCGTCGATCCGGTGCTGACGCACGGGCTCCCGGCCGCGCCGACCGCGCATTCCGGCGTCGACGCGATGGCGCAGGCGATCGGCGCGTGCACGGTCTCGGACTCGTCGCCGCTCTCAGTCGCGTTCGGGCTCGAGGCCTGCCACCACGTGGCCGAGTCGCTTGCCGCTGCGGTCGCTGATGGCTCGAACGCCGACGCACGGCGCCAGCTCGCCTGCGCCTCGCTCACGGCCGGACTCTCGATGAACCTCTCCGACTGCGCTAGCGACCACTCGCTCGGCCAGGCGCTCGGCAGCGTCAAGCACCTACCGCACGGGCTCACCGTTGGGCTCGTGCTGGCCGAGACGCTCGACATCTCGCGCGCGGACTGTGCCGATCGGCTCGAGCGCGTCGCCGAGGCGCTCGGCGAGCCGGCCGACGGGACGAGCGACGGCTCGCGAGCGGTGCGGGCAGTCAGGCGGATCCTCGCGTCGGTAGGGTTCCCGACCTTGCGTGAGGTGGGCGTGACGGAGGACGACCTGCCCGCGCTCGTTGCCGCCGCGACGATCGAGCAGAAGTTCTTCCTCGACATCGACTGCCACGAGTGGACCGCCGCCGAGGTCGAGGCGGCCTTCAAGGCTGCGCTGGCGGTGGAGGCGCGGTAGCTCACGGGGACCGAGTGCCGCGTTTGAAGCCACGGCACGGTGGTCGGACGTTCGACGTCGCGCGGGCTCGTGACGTGGCTTCAGCCGCGGCACTCGGCATCAGTGAGCAGGATCTGCGAGGTCGCGGGCTCGTGACGTGGACAGCTTCAGCCGCGTCAGTCTGGCGCCGGCCGTCTACTCAGTCGAGATGAAGACGCTCTTCAGCTCGGTGTTGTGCACGAGGCCCTCCATCCCGAGCTCCTTGCCGACACCGGAGGACTTCACGCCGCCGAATGGAGCCTGCGGGAACACGGAGCTGTTCGAGTTGACCCCGAGGCCCCCGGTGCGGAGCGCACGGGCAACGCGTAGCTGGCGGGCGCCGTCGCGCGTCCACAGTGACCCGCTCAGTCCATACGGCGTGTCGTTCGCGAGGCGGATCGCCTCGGCCTCGTCGCGGAAGGTGATGACCGAGACGACCGGCCCGAAGATCTCCTCCTGACAGACGCGCATGTCGTTGGTGCAGCCGCCGAGGATCGTTGGGCGCAGGTACGTGCCGTTGGCGAGCGCCGGCTCGTCGGGTCGTGTGCCACCGGCGATCACGGTTGCGCCCTCGGAGAGCCCGAGAGAGATGTAGCCCTCGACCGTCTCGCGCTGGCCGGCCGAGACGAGAGGCCCCATCTGCGTCGCGAGGCTTTCGGGATCGCCGACGACGATCGCGTTGGTCGCCTTGACGTAGTGATCGAGCATCTCGTCCTTTACCGACTCCTCGACAAGCAGCCGCGAGCGTGCGCAGCAGTCCTGACCCGCGTTCTCGAACACCGAGAACGGTGCCATCGTTCCGGCCTTCTCGAGGTCGGCGTCGGCGAAGACGACGCAGGCGCTCTTGCCGCCGAGCTCGAGCGTGACGCGCTTGATCGTGCCGGCGGCCTTACGGGCGATCTCGATGCCGACCTCGGTCGAGCCGGTGAACCCGACCTTCGAGACGAGCGGGTGCTCGACGAGCGCGTCGCCGACCTCGCGCCCCGGGCCGGGAACGACGTTGAGGACACCGGCGGGAAGTCCCGCCTCGAGCCCGAGCTCGGCGTAGCGCAGCGCGGTGGAGGGGGAGAGGCTCGCCGGCTTGAGAACAACGGTGTTGCCGGCGGCGATCGCGGGCGCGGTCTTCCAGTTCGCGATGTTGAGCGGGAAGTTCCAGGGGGTGATCAGCGCGGCGACGCCGATCGGCTCGCGGAAGGTGAGCACGATGCCCTCGCGGTCGACGGGAATCGTCGAGCCGAAGAACTTGTCGAGGGCGCCCGCGTAGTAGCGCATGATCGTGGCGGCGTTGCCGACACACCAGCGAGCGTCGCCGATCGCCATCCCCATGTCGCGCGTCTCGAGGAGCGCGAGCTCGTCGACGTGCTCCTCGAGCAGATCGGCCCAGCGCAGTAGCACCTTCGCGCGCGCTAGGGGTCGGCGTGAGCCCCAGTCCTCGAACGCCCTCGCCGCTGCCTGCACCGCGCGGTCGGCATCCTCCGCGCCTGCCTGGGCAACACTCCGTGCGACCTCACCCGTCGCGGGGTTCGTCACCGAGAACGTCTGCCCGTCGGCAGCCGCCACCCGCTCCCCGTCGACCACGAGGAGGTCGGTAGCCATGCCACGCCCAAGTCTCATGGCGCGGTTCTACTAGGCATTTCTTGCCTATGCAAGAAATGTCCTACGCGCCGACGACCTGGACGAGCCACCGTCGATCTCGCTCGCGATCGAGCTCGAGGAAGAGGATCCGCTGCCACGTGCCGAGGCAGAGGACGCCGTCACGCACGGGGATTGACTCGCCCGCCGGCCCGAGCAGCATCGACATGCAGTGGGAGTGCCCGTTCCCGTTTTCCATGTCCTCCTCGTCGGACATGTTCTCCGTGCGACGGTCCCAGTCGTCGTGTGCGTAGTAGTGCTCGGTGGGCACTAGCCGCCGCAGGAGCACGGAGAAGTCCTCGAGGAACCCGCGCTCGTACTCGTTGACGCGCACCGAGCAGGTCGTATGGGGCGAGTACACACAGCAGATTCCGTCGCGGACGCCGCTCTTCTCGACCGCCTCGCGCACCTGCTCGGTAATGTCGGTGATCGAGAGCCCACCCGCAGTGCGGATCCGCACCTCGCGGTGGAAGGTCTTCATCTCGCCACTCTCGCCCGCGACGTCGGTCAGTCGGGGGGTGGCCTCGGGGGACGTGGTCATAGGTGACGACATTGTGTCAGTCGCCGGTGCGGGTGGGGTGCAGAAAGCGCCATGGTGTACCGCAGACGGCAACGGAGCCGCGCGTCGGCTTGGACGGAGCTGGCCTTCGCTCGGCTGATCCGAGGCGATAGGAGCTTCCCTCGGACGCTCCCAAAGATCGCGTCGAATCCCCGGTAGACGTCTGTCGATCGAAGATCACCAGAGACGGAGAGTGGGTCATCTGTCTCGATTCGGCCTCATCGCCGGAAGGGAGTGATAGGTGCGCCACGCTCACCGAGGTCGATTCGTCTGAGCACGCCGCTCAACTCGAGCTGCAGCCCGGCGAGTCCGCTGAATCAACAGTCTCGCGCACGATCTTCGCGTTCTGCCCGGTGAATCGGACAAGCACGGCCTCGGTGATCGCCTGCTGGATTCGAAAGGTCGGGACGGTGATGCGAGCGCCCGCGAGGTCTTGCATCGTGGAGAGTCGCGTCGTGCTCCCGGCCAGCTTGGATGTGATGCTGCACGGGTCTTCAATGGGCGCCCCACGATTGTAGGTGGCGCACCTAGCGTTTGCCATCGTTGACGAGGCTGTGATACGCCGTCTCTGGCGCGGGCCCGTAGCTCAGTTGGTTAGAGCAGCCGACTCATAATCGGTAGGTCCCTGGTTCGAGTCCAGGCGGGCCCATTTCCCGCTCGCCCGCTTCGCGGCTGCGCCGCTGTGCTTTCCGCTCGCTCGGAGGAAGGGGGCGTGGTTCGAGTCCGGTTGGCATCCATGCGGGATCCCGGGCGGTGCTCGGGCGGCAGGGTGTCTTCGGGTCCTTGTCGAGACCGGTCTGCGGATCGGTGAGGCCGTCGAGGTTCGGTGGCGCGGCGTCGATCTCGCCTCCTGCGGCGCGAGTGGTTGAGCACTCGATCCGACCCCGATGCCGCGGAGATCCGGGCTACGTCGCGGTGGCGAAGCCGCCGCGCGAGGTCAGGGGCGCTCGGTTGGCGATCCTGGGCAAATAGAGGTGGAGGTCACAGTCCCGGGATGGGCCTTCGAGCGGGGCGCCTACACGATCGCCCTCACCCCGAGGCTGGGCGGAAACGTGATCCGAGACACCGGCAAGTACATCACGCTCTACGAGCGGCAATCCGATGGCGACTGGCTCAATGGCCCGCGACATGTGGAACAGCGACGAGCGACCCTTCGTGCAGCGACGAGGTTCCCGGCAGCCTGGGCCGCGTTCTGCGGCTCAGGCTTTCCGCCGCCCGGACCGGGGAGGTCGTTGAGTCGCGATCGCGACCAACGGTCACTCACCACCCGTACGCTGATCTCATGCCTATCGCCGCGATCCGCACGCCGCTCCATGTTCCCTTCGTCACGGGCTCCGACGTGCGCGTCGAGGTCGTGCACTTCACAGACGCCGGTTGTCCGTGGGCGTACTCGGCCGAGCCGGCGATGCGGGCGCTCGAGGCGCGCTACGGCGACCAGCTCGTGTGGCGCACCGTGATGATCGGCCTCACCGAGACCTACGAGCAGTACGTCGCGCGCGGGTACACCGGCTGGAGTCGGGCGCTCACGCGGCGGACGTTCGCGCGCTACGGGATGCCGTTCTCGCCGCAGGTGCTGCCGCGGCCGCAGGGGACAGGGCGAGCGTGCCGCGCCGCGGTTGCGGCCGGGCTGCAGGGGGCAGGGCTGAAGGAAGCGGCGGTTCGGGCGCTGCGGTTCGGGTGGTTCGCGCCCGACGAGCCGTTGCTGCTCGACACGAACGAAGCCCTCGAGCGTGTCCTCTCCCGGGTCGAGGGTCTCGATGTCGCGGAGGTGCTGGCGGCGATCGAGACGGACGAGGTCGAGGCGCTCTACCACGCCGATTTCGAGGAGGCGCGCAACCCCGACCCGCTCGCGGTGAAGCTGAACCGTTGCGCCAACACCGACGGTCGCGACCGGTACACCGCACCGAGCCTGGTGCTGCGGGCCGACGACGGGCGCGAGAGCTACATCGCCGGGTTCCAGCCGTTCGAGACGTACGAGGTCGCGCTGATGAACCTCGAGCCACGGCTGACGCGGCTCCCCGTGCCGGACGTCGATGAGCTCGTCGCCGCATACCCGGGCGGGCTGACGACGATGGAGGTCGCCCGGGCCCTTGCCGAGACGACGGCGGTTCCCGATCCGCTCGGGGCAGAGCGGGCGCTCGTCGCGCTCGTGGCGGACGGTGCCGTCGAGCGGCTGAGGCTCGGCGACGACGCGATCTGGCGCAACGTTGCAGCGCGCTGAGTCGAGCGTTACAGGCGTGATCGCCCGTCAATGCGGGCACCGTTGACAGAGCGGAGGCCCGCGAAAATCGCGGGCCTCCTGGCACCTCCACAACCTCGGGGCCACGCGCTTTCGCGCGTGAGGGGAGAGGAGTTGTGGCGGCGATGCTGTATCTCTCTCATATCGCATGACAGAATGCGAGCGTCTGCCGTCCGTTTCACGAAAGGAACGCCGCAAAATGGACATCTCGAAGCTCTCGACCGGGGGCAAGCTCGCACTCGGCGGGACGGTGCTGTTCCTGATCTCCTCCTTCTTCAACTGGCAGGAGGTCGAGTTCGCGAACATCGCCTCGGCGGGGGTGAGCATGTGGCACGGCTGGGGAACGCTGGCCGGGATCATCGCCCTTGCGCTCCTCGCGTGGGAAGTGTCGAAGCTGATGGGGATCAAGATCTCGCTCCCGATCACGCCAGGGATGACGAGTGCGTTCCTCGGAATCGCGCTCGTGCTGTTCACCGTTCTGAAGTTCCTCGTCGACGGTGAGTTCCGCACCTTCTGGGCGTGGCTCGGTCTGCTGTTCTCGATCGTCGCGGCCGCAGGTGCGGTGATGTCGATGCAGGAGGGGGGCCAGAGCCTCGCCGACATGAAGAGCGCAGTCGCATCGGGTGCTGCCGCGGCCTCAGCCGCCGCGAAGAGCGCAGCCGAGTCGGCGCAGTCCTCGGCGAGCTCTGCTGCGGACAGTGCAAAGGAGGCCGCGGGTGACGCGGCCGATGCAGCGAAGGAGACCGCGTCCGACGTCGTCGAGACCGTGAAGGACGCCGTCGACGGCGACGCCGAGGGCGAAGGCGGCTCGACGACCACGTAGGGCCGCTTCCATCTGGTTTCTCGGTTCTCATAGCCGCGTCGTCTGACCCATGGGCCAGGCGGCGCGGCTACACTCATCTCATGGCCGAGATCGGAACGCTGCGGGTCAAGACAGGGCTCGCGGAGATGCTGAAGGGCGGCGTCATCATGGACGTCGTCGACGCCGACCAGGCGCGCATCGCGGAGGAGGCGGGGGCGTGCGCGGTGATGGCGCTCGAGCGTGTCCCGGCCGACATCCGCCGCGATGGTGGCGTCGCGCGCATGTCCGATCCTGCGATGATCAAGGAGATCCAGGAGGCCGTCTCGATCCCGGTGATGGCGAAGTGCCGCATCGGCCATTTCGTCGAGGCGCAGATCCTCGAAGCGCTCGAGATCGACTACATCGACGAGTCCGAGGTACTGACTCCGGCCGATGTCGCGCACCACGTCGACAAGCATGCATTCACCGTGCCGTTCGTCTGTGGCGCGACAAACCTCGGTGAGGCGCTCCGTCGCATTGCCGAGGGCGCCGCGATGATCCGCACCAAGGGCGAGGCTGGCACCGGAGATGTCGTCAACGCGGTCACGCACATGCGCGCTGTCTACGGGGGGATCCGTCGCCTCGGCGCGCTGCGGGAGGACGAGCTGTTCGCCGAGGCGAAGGAGCTGCAGGCGCCGTTCGAGCTGGTGCGCTGGGTCGCCGAGAACGGCCGACTTCCGGTCGTGACGTTCACCGCCGGCGGGATTGCGACGCCAGCGGACGCGGCGCTGTGCATGCAGCTCGGCGCCGACGGCGTCTTCGTCGGCTCCGGGATCTTCAAGTCCGGGCGCGACGTGCACACCGACGCCGACGGCTGGGTCGACGACGTCGCCCGGCGGGCGCGCGCGATCGTGCAGGCAACGACGCACTTCAACGACCCGAAGATCCTCGCCGACGTCTCGACGGGCCTCGGCGCGCCGATGGTCGGGATCTCGTCGAGCTCGCTCACCGAGTCCGAGCGGCTCGAAGTTCGCGGCTGGTAGCGCGAGCGCGCCCCTGCCGCGAGGCGTTGTGCCCACCCTCGGCGCACCCGCTACAGGCTAGTCCTCGAAACCCGCCCGCCGGTCGATACCGGCAACACCGTTGCCGAATTAGACTCACAGTGAGGGGCGGAGGTCGGGGGCCCAGGTGGGCGGTGTCTGTTCCGGACGTGTCGGTTCCGACCTGCCAGCGTGGGATATCGGTCGCGGCCGGTATAGACTCGCTGCCGTGCGCGCCTTCTGGAACCGACCGCTCGGCTCGAAGCTGATCCTCGTGCTCTCGATTGCCTTCCTGCTCGAGGCGTTCGCGCCGTGGCAGCGGGTCTGCCAGATCACCGGCTCCGACACAAGCCCGCGCGTCTGCGGGTGGGTGACGGCATACAACGGGTTCGGCTACTGGGCGGCCGCGTTCGCGGCTGCGCTGATCGTCTGGGAGTTGCTGCCCATCGTCTGGGAGCGCCTGTCGATGCGGGGTTGGTCGACGGCCGTGATTACCGCGATTCTCGCAACGGGGCTCGCGGTGACAACCCTCGTCAAGATGATCGAGGACAACGAGTTCCAGACACACTGGGCGTGGATCGGGTTCGCGATCGCGCTTGCGACGATGTTGACGGCGGTCGCGCGGGTGCGGTTCCGGTGGAACACGCGCCACGGCAGCGAGGCCGGGACCGATGTGCCCGAGCCGCCCGCCAGCTCGGCGCGCTAACGCGCCGTTACGATTGCCGGATGCGATTGGAACGGCCGCGGATCGGTGTGCTCGCGTTGCAGGGCGCGTTTCGTGAGCACCGGCAGATGCTCGAGCGACTCGGGGTCGAGGTGACCGAGGTTCGACTGGGTGAGCAGGTCGACGAGGTCGACGGGCTCGTGATCCCGGGTGGGGAGTCGACGACGATCGCGAAGCTCGCCGCTCTCTACGGAGTCGACGAGGCGATCCGCTCGTACGCGCGGCCGATTCTCGGCACGTGCGCCGGGATGATCCTGCTCGACCGCGAGCACCTGGGGCTGATCGACATCGAGGTCGATCGCAACGCCTACGGCCGGCAGGTGGCGAGCTTCGAGGGGGACGTGACGCTTCGCGACGGCAAGGCACCCTTCCGTGGCGTCTTCATCCGTGCGCCACGGGTTCGCGAGGTCGGTCCCGCAGTCGAGGTGCTCGGTGAGCTCGACGGCGAGCCGGTCTTGCTTCGTGACGGCGACGTTGTGGTCGCGTCGTTTCATCCGGAGCTGACCGACGATTCGCGCGTCCATCAATTGTTTCTGCAACTGGTGACGGAGGAGAAGCGTGTCAGGGCATAGCAAGTGGTCGACGATCAAGCACAAGAAGGGTGCCGCCGACGCGAAGCGCGGCAAGCTCTTCTCCAAGCTCTCGCGATCGATCATGGTCGCGGCGAAGGAAGGGGGCGCTGATCCCGGCGCGAACCTGGCGCTGCAGAACGCGATCGACAAGGCGCGCTCGTACTCGATGCCGAAGGACAACATCGAGCGGGCGATCGCGAAGGGCACCGGCGAGGGTGCGGACGCCGCCGCGTTCGAGGTCGTTGTCTACGAAGGCTACGGGCCGGAGGGTGTCGCCGTCATCGTCGAGGCGTTGACGGACAACCGCAACCGCACGGCCTCGGAGGTCAGACACCTTTTCTCCAAGCACGGTGGAAACCTCGGGGCGACCGGGGCGGTCGCGTGGCAGTTCGAGCGGCGCGGGATCATCCTCGTCGGTGTCGACGGCGTCGACGAGGACGACCTCGTGCTCGCGGCTGCCGAGGCGGGCGCCGACGACGTCGAGCGGGACGGCGACGTGTTCGAGGTCTCGTCGGCCCCGGATCTCCTTGCCGTCGTCCGGGAGTCTCTCGAGAAGGCCGGGTACAGCCTCCAGTCGGCGGAGCTATCGATGATCCCGAAGGTGACTGTCGCGATTGACCAGGAGTCGACCGCGAAACAGGTCGTCAGGCTTGTGGAAGGGCTCGAGGACAACGACGACGTCCAGGACGTGTACGCCAACTTCGACATCCCCGAGGCGATCCTCGAAGCCGTCGCGTCGTAGCTCGGCGCAGCGCCGGTGTCAGACACCGATCGCTGGCAAAGGCGAAGCTTCACGACTCCGTGCTAGCCGCTCCACCAGCCGTCGCGTCGTCACCTACCGCCGCCCGGCGCGTGATCGTCAGGCCGCCGCGCCGACGGTGAACCGTTACGCAGCGCAACCCGTCGGCGCCAGCCGCGATCGAGCGCTCTGCGCCCCGGGGAATCGCGACGACCGTCCCCGCACGCACCGCCACGACGTCGGCGTCGATGGTCACCGCGCCCGTTCCTGCGAGGACGACGAGCATCACGTCACGTTCTGCGTTCACGTGCCGGGGCTGCCCTTCCCCCGCGCGCCAGGCGAGCACGGTCGCGTTGAGCTCGTCGGTCGCGACTCCCCAGATCGGCCCGCGGCCCTCGAGCGCCGCCGCGTCGACCACGATCGCTCGACCGAGCATGCCGTCGTCAAGCCGACCGTCCTCCACGGAGCAGATGCTCGCACAGGCTCGACCGAACATCTGTCCGCCTCGGCCCGTACGCTTGCCAAGTGAGGGTTCTCGGGATCGATCCGGGCACGGCGTCGTGCGGCTTCGGCCTCGTCGAGTCGGGCGACGGGCGCGTGCGCCGGCTGGACGCCGGTTGCTGGACGAGCTCGTCGCGCGAGCGGCTCGAGCTTCGGTTGCGTCGGATCTTCGACGGCACCGCTGAGCTGATCGCCCACTACGAGCCAGACGCGGTCGCGATCGAGGAATCGTACGTCGGCGCCGACGCCAGGATCGCCCTTTCCGTGGGGCAGGCACGCGGGGCTGCGCTCGTTGCGGCGGCGGCTGCGGGCGTCACCTGCGCCGAGTACGCGCCGGCGCGCGTGAAGCAGTCGGTCTGCGGCTACGGGCGAGCTGACAAGGGGCAGGTGCAGCGCATGGTGCGAACGATCCTCGCGCTCCACGCCGACCCACCGACGACGCACGAGGCCGACGCGCTCGCGGTTGCGATCTGTCACGCCCTGATGTCGCCCCTTGCGAGGATCGCATGATCGCGCGGCTGCGCGGCCACCCTGCGGGGCGAGCGTCCGACGGGCTCGTGCTCGACGTCAATGGCGTCGGCTACCTCGTTGCGGCAACCCCGTCCGTCCACCGCCGGGTGGAGGAGGGGCGTGAGCTCACCGTCGAGACGTATCTCCATGTCCGTGAGGATGCGATGCAGCTCTACGGTTTCGCCGACGCCGAGGAGCGCGAGCTGTTCACGCTCCTGCTGACCGTGAGCGGGATCGGGCCGAAGGTCGCGCTCGCGGTTGTCTCCGGCTCCCCGCCCGCCGATCTGCGCCGGGCGATCGCGCTCGGCGACCACGCGCGGTTTCAGGCGATTCCCGGGATCGGGAAGAAGACCGCCGAGCGCATCGTGCTCGAGCTCCGTGAGAAGATCGGGCAGGTTGGCGAGGTCGAGCTCTCGCCCGTCGCGGGCACCTCGCCGCATCTGGTCGCGCGCGACGCGCTCGTCGAGCTCGGGTACAGCGTCGCCGAGGCAGAACAGGCGCTCGCGACGGTGGATCCTGAGCTGCCGGCCGAGGAGCGGATTCGCCTCGCGTTGCGGAGCGCCGCATGACGGAGTCCCAGTTCCTCGCGCCGACACTGCGCCCCGAGGACGACGAGGTCGAGCGCTCCCTGCGCCCACGCCGGCTTGACGACTTCGTCGGACAGGAAGCGGTCAAGGAGCAGCTCGCGATCGCGCTCGACGCTGCGAAGGCGCGTGGTGAGGCGCTCGACCACGTCCTTCTCGTCGGCCCGCCGGGTCTCGGGAAGACCACGCTCGCGCAGATCGTGCGCGAGGAGCTCGGGGTGGGACTTCGCACGGTCGCCGGCCCTGCGCTCGAGCGGAAGGGCGACATGGCAGCGATCCTCACCGGGCTCGAGCAGCGTGACGTGCTCTTCGTCGACGAGATCCACCGTGTCAACCGCGCGATCGAGGAGATCCTCTACCCGGCGCTCGAGGACTTCCGGCTCGACATCATCGTCGGTCAGGGCCCTGCTGCCCGCACGCTCACGATCGACCTCCCGGCGTTCACGCTCGTCGGTGCCACGACCCGGACGGGCCTGCTGACGACGCCGCTTCGAGACCGGTTCGGGATGACGTTCCGGCTCGGCTACTACGACGCCAACCAGCTCGGCGCGATCGTCGTCCGTTCAGCCGGGATCCTCGGGGTGGAGATCGCTGCCGACGCGGCGGAGGAGATCGCACGCCGCTCGCGCGGAACGCCACGGATCGCCAACCGGATCCTGCGTCGCGTGCGCGACGTCGCCGAGGTCAGGCACGACGGCGCGATCACCTACGCGGTTGCCTGCGAAGCGCTGCTGCTCCTCGAGGTGGACGACGAAGGGCTCGAGCGCACCGACCGTGAGCTTCTCGAAGCGATCGCGGTCAAGTTCGGCGGCGGGCCCGTCGGTCTCTCGACCCTCGCCGTCGCTCTCGGCGAGGAGCCCGACACCGTCGAGGATGTCTACGAGCCGTACCTGCTCCAGCTCGGGTTCATGCAGCGGACCCCGCGCGGACGCATGATCACCGAGCTCGGCCGCCAGCACCTCGGGCTCGTCGTACGCCCCGACGGGGAGAGCCTCTTCTGATGTCGCAGCTCTGGCTTCCGGGCATCGCGGGTCCGCAGGACGAGCTCGTCCGCAGGATCCACGGTCAGATCGAGCGCTTCCAGGACGCGCACGGTCTCGACTCGGTCGAGGTGAGTGTCGAGCTCATCGACGGCTCACAGCACCGCCTGGCCCGCCTCGATGCCGAGCCCGGGTTCGGCTTCGTCACCCTTAGCCCGGTCACCGAGACTGACGACCCGGCCGAGATCATCGTCCCCGTCGGAGCGATCAAGATGCTCCGGATCGCGCGCGCCGAAGCTGAGCAGAGCTTCGGCTTCACGCCCACCGGTGGGTAGCACCCCGGGCGTCACTCTCTCCGTTCCCGGCGGCGAGCCACTCGAGCTCGGGGCGGTGGCGGAGATCGTTGCGCTTGTCAACGAGGCCTACACAGGCGCCGAGCGGGGGATCTGGCTTGGGTCCGTCGAGCGGACGAACGCCGCCGAGGTCGCCGCGCATGCCGCTCTTGGAGAGCTCGTGATCGCCTGGATGGACGGGCGGCCGGTCGGAGCGGTCTTCGTCCGGCGGCTCGCGGACGGTATCGGCTGGTTCGGCGCCCTCGGTGTCGCGCCGGCGCACGCGGGTCGCGGGATCGGCGGCCGTCTCGTCGCCTACGCCGAGGCGGTGATGCGCGATGCGGGCGCAGCCGAGATGCGCCTCGAGCTGCTTGTCCCGGAGGGTGGGCATCCGCACACCGAGAGGCTCGCCGCCTGGTACCGCCGGCTCGGCTACCGCCAGACAGAAACGGCCGACCTTGCCGACGTCGACCCGGGCACGTTGTCCCACCTCCGCGTCCCGTGCTCCGTCGCGATCATGCGCAGAGCGCTTTGAGTGTGTGTGTTGTGAGGGTCAGCCGCGGAACTGCAGCGCCGCCCACGACGGCGACGGGGCGAGCTCGAGCAGCGCGCGGCCACCCTTCGGCTCGGCGTAGCCGAACTCGGACGCCTCGTCGTCCCACGCGACCTCGAGCAGCCCTTCCTTGACCCGCTGATCGAGATAGGCGCCACGGAAGACGAGCTTGCGGAGCCAGTAGACGAGTGACTCCCCGTCGACGAGCGCGAGCCGCTCCCAGTGGCGCACGAGGTACAGCCCGAGCGGGCCACGAGGCTCGGCGATGCGTCCATCCGCGGCGAGCTCGACCAGGTCGAGCACGTCCTCGTCCTCGAGGTCGTTCGAGCGGATCAGCTCGAGCTTGACGGCCGCCGCGGTCACCCGCTCTTCGAAGTCTCGTGCCCCGAAGGAGTATGTGTACCCAAGGAACTCGAGCGTGTACTCGTCGCCCGAGTGGTAGTTCAACTCCTGCGTCATTCCCCCTCAGGCTAGCCTGAGCGCGATGGAACGCAATCCACGCGTGATCGTCGGCGTCGCTGCCGCGGTCGTGGCCGTCTGGCTCGTCGGCGCTGCGATCACGAAGTTCGACATCGTCCAGATGGCGTTTCTTGCCCCTGTCGCAGTGCTCGTCGTCGGGCTCACGATCGGGGTGGTGCTCGTCTGGGTGAAGATCGTCGCACAGGCGATCCGCGACCGCCGATCCTCGTAGTCGACCATGCTCGACGAGACCGACGCCGCGTCGCAGCAGCGTCGTCCGACCCTCTCCGTACCGTCGAGAGACGATGCTCGACGGCCGTTGGACACTCGCTCCCTGCGACTGGGATTCCGTTGCCCGGCTCTCGGCCGGGCTCGGTGTCTCGGAGACGGTCGCAGCGATCCTCGCCCGCCGCGGGCTGACCGACGTCGGCGAGGCGACCGCGTTCCTCGCCGCGGAGCCGCCGGCGCACGACCCGCTGCTCCTCGGCGACATGGAACGAGCAGTCGCCCGGATCCGGGCCGCGGTCGCAGCGGGAGAGACGATCTGTGTCCACGGTGACTACGACGCCGACGGAATCTGTGCCACCGCCGTCGCCGTGCTCACGCTTCGCGAGCTCGATGCGAACGTCCGCTGGCACCTGCCGAGCCGCTTCGAGGAAGGCTACGGCCTTGCCCTCGAGACGATCGAGAGGCTCGCCGCCGAGGGTGTCGACCTGGTGCTCACCGTCGACTGCGGGATTACCGCCGTCCGCGAGGTCGCCCGCGCCAACGAGCTCGGGCTCGGCGTCATCGTCACCGATCATCATCGCCCGGGCGACGAGCTACCCGATTGCCCGGTCGTGGCGACGCGCCCGTCTCACTACCCGTTCCCCGAGCTCGCCGGCACAGGCGTCGTGCACAAGCTCGCCGAGGCGCTGCTCGGGCCGGAGCACCCCGTCGTCGCACGAAACCTCGATCTCGTCGCGCTCGCGACGATCGCCGACGTCGTCCCGCTTGTCGACGAGAATCGCGCGCTCGCTGCTGCCGGCCTCAGGGCGCTCGCACGAACCCGCCGACCTGGGTTGCGGGCGCTGATGCGTTCGGCACACGTCGATCCGGCCGTCGTCGATGCGATGTCGGTGAGCTTCCGGCTTGCGCCGCGCATCAACGCGGCGGGACGGCTCCGTCGGCCTGACCTCGCGCTCGACCTCGTCCTCACCGAGGATGCGGCGCAGGCCGAGCAGCTCGCCGGCGAGCTCGAGACGCTGAATCGTGAGCGCCAGGGCGTCGAGGAGAAGATCGTGCGCGACGCGGTGGCGCTCGTGGACTCCTGGCCCGCCGAGAAGAAGGAGCGTCGCGCTTATGTCCTCTGGGGGGAGGAATGGCACGAGGGTGTGATCGGGATCGTCGCCTCACGACTCGTCGAGCGGTTCTCGCGTCCCGTCGTGCTGATCGGGCGAAGCGCCGAGGGCTGGAAAGGGTCGGGGCGGTCGGTTCCCGCATTCGACCTTCACGCAGGGCTCACGGCGTGCGCCGAGCACCTCGATCGCTTCGGAGGGCATCGCGCCGCCGCCGGGCTCTCGATCAGCACGGAGCAGCTCGAGCCGTTCGCCCAGGCGTTCGCGCGGCATGCGGCTTCGGTGATGAGCGACGAGGATGTCCGGCCTCTCACCCCCGTCGACGCGGTCGTCCCGGTTACCGCGCTCAACCTGGACCTCGCCCAGGAGCTAAAGCGCCTCGCCCCGTTCGGGCTCGGAAACCCCGAGCCGGTGCTGCTCGCCGCCGCAGTTGAGCCGGTCGAGGCGGGCACGGTTGGCGAGGGGAAGCATCTCAGGTTCCGGGTCAGGCAGAACGCCCGCGACGGAGGGCGGGCGATCGCGTTCGGCCGCGGCCCGGAGCTCGGGCGGCTGCAGGAGGCCGGCAAGCTCGACGTCGCCTTCCAGCTCACCGAGAACCACTGGAACGGCACCGTGTCGCCGCAGCTGGTCGTCCGGAGGCTCTTCGCGAGCTCCCCGGGTTATGAGGACCTGCGCACGTGGCTCGGCGGTCTCTGGCGCGAGGGCGAGGCGAGCTGGACGCCGGAGGCCCGGACGATCTTCGCCGAGCTCGGCCTCGAGACTGCCAAGCACGGTCGCCAGCTACTCGAGTCGCCGACCTTCCGTGCCCTGCTTGCAGGGCACGACGACGCCGAGCTCCGACGCGCCGCTTAGCGTGAGCTGCTGCGGGCGAGCGCGACCAGCAACCGCTCGACTCGCCGCCTTGCGAAATAGGCACGGATCGCCTGCATCTCTTGATGTATTCGGCCCTGAGGGCGCCGCTCCTATCCCCCGAAACGGCAGTCGACCGCCCGCACGAGGGAGCCATCGGGCCAGCCGTACAATGGGGAGATGAGCGTTGTCGACATGCGGTCCGGCCACGAGAACCTCGTCGGGGAGCTGCTCGCGCGCGTCGAGACCTACAACCCGGGCGTCGACAAGGAGCTCATCACCCGTGCCTTCGACTACGCCGAAGCCCACCATCGTGGCCAGGTTCGTCGCTCGGGCGAGGACTTCATCAGACATCCCTGGGGTGTCGCCCAGATCTGCGCCGAGCTTCATCTCGACGAACAGACGATTGCCGCGGCGCTGCTCCACGACGTGGTGGAGGACACCGGGGTCGTGCTCGACGACATCAAGTTGGCCTTCGGGCCGGAGATCGCGCTGCTCGTCGAGGGCGTGACGAAGCTCACGCGGATCCAGTTCTCGAGCCGTGAGCAGGCGGAGGCCGAGAACTACCGCAAGATGATCGTCGCGATGGCGCAGGACGTGCGCGTCATCCTGATCAAGCTCGCCGACCGACTCCACAACATGCGGACGATCGAGTACCTCGGCCGGCAGAAGCAGGTGCAGAAGGCGAAGGAGACGCTCGAGGTCTACGCGCCGCTCGCGCACCGCCTCGGGATTCACGCGGTCAAGTGGGAGCTCGAAGACCTCTCGTTCCAGATCCTGCATCCGCGGAAGTACGCGGAGATCAAGGCGATGGTCGCCGACCGGCGTGCCGATCGCGAAGCGCAGGTCGAGCAGGCGGCGACGATCCTCTCGTTCGAGCTGGAGAAGGCGGATATCCCCGCGGACATCTCCGGCCGCGCGAAGCACTTCTACTCGATCTACGACAAGATGGCGAAGAAGGGTCGCGAGTTCAACGAGATCTACGACCTGAACGCGATGCGGGTGATCGTCGAGCGCTCGGGCGAGGAGGGAACCCGCGACTGCTACGCGGCGCTCGGCCTGATCCACTCGTTGTGGAAGCCGATGCCCGGCCGGTTCAAGGACTTCATCGCGATGCCGAAGCTCAACCGCTACCGCTCGCTTCACACGACGGTAATCGGGCCGACTGGGACTCCGCTCGAGATCCAGGTTCGCACGCGCGACATGCACGAGGAGGCCGAGCTCGGGGTGGCCGCGCACTGGCTGTACAAGCGCGGCCGTCAGACCAAGGGCGACGACGAGTGGCTCACCTGGGTCCGCTCGCTGATGGACTGGCAGGGCGACGACCAAGACGCGAGCGAGTACATGCGCACGCTTCGCACCGATCTGTTCGACGACGAGGTCTACGTGTTTACCCCGAAGGGCGAGGTGAAGACGCTGCCTGCAGGCTCGACCCCGATCGACTTCGCCTACGCCGTTCACACCGACGTCGGGCACCGTACGGTCGGGGCGAAGGTGAACGGGCGAATCGTGCCCTTGCACTACCGGCTGCGAAACGGCGAGTTCGTCGAGATCCTCACGACCAAGTCCGAGCGTGGACCGTCGCGCGACTGGGTCAGCGTCGCCGTCTCCTCGCGGGCCCGCAACAAGATCCGCCAGTGGTTCCAGCGCGAGACGCGCGGCGAGACCGAGCAGAAGGGGCGCGACGCGCTAGACATGGCGCTCAAGGCCCAGAACCTGCCCTACAAGAAGCTCCAGGGCTCGAGCGTGCTTGCACAGGTGATCCGGGAGCTCGGGTTCAAGAAGGCCGAGGACTTCTACCTCGCGCTCGGTGCCGGCAAGATCGGCTCCGGCCACGTTGTCAACAAGGTGCTCCAGCGGCTGAAGACCGACGAGGTCGCGGAGGAGCCGATCGTCAGCCTCAAGCCGTCCGGTCGCAAGCGCACCGTCCGCGGCGGCTCACTCGGGGTCGTCGTCCCCGGTGTCGAGGACGTCCTCGTCCGGCTCGCAAAGTGCTGTACCCCGGTGCCGGGCGACGAGATCAAGGGCTACATCTCGCTTGGACGCGGAATCACGATCCACCGCGCGGACTGCCCGAACGCGAAGGCCCTGATGCGCAACCCCGAGCGATTCACGCCGGTCGAGTGGGAGGGGAGCGCCACCTCGTCGAGCTTCCTCGTCCAGATTGCGGTCGAGGCGTGGGATCGTCCGCGGCTGCTCGAAGATGTCGCCCGGACGTTCGCCGAGTTCGGCGCGAACATCGTCGCCTACGGCGGCTCCGTCGAGGATGGCATGGCGAAGAACTGGTACACAGCGGAGCTCGGCGACGTGAAAGACCTCCGCTCGCTCCTGACGACGCTCCGCAACCTCGACGCCGTCTTCGACGCTTACCGCGTCACGCCGAATTAGGTGGCAGGCAGGCTTTCCGCCGTTGGCGGAAAGCGCGGAACCCGCTGGTGCGGGTTCCTTCTGCGCGTCGCCCCCGTCGCCGCGTCTGGGACGGGTCGGGTGGCCGGGGCTGCGGGGCCGGACTTCGCCATTCCGAGCGCGGGATCGGGGCGCTAGCTTGGCCCCGCGGGTTGGAGGGTGCCGCACGTGCCTCGGGCCGCGTCCATCTTCCTCGCGGTCGTGTGGTGGCCGGGTCTGTGCGCACGGTTGGTCCGGTTGACGCGGCTGGAAGCCACTTCACGGCGACACAGGCGCGCGGGATCGGCCATACCGTCTGGCGCGGCGCCGGTTACGCGGTAGGGAAGCCCGGCAGATCACGCAACGGCGCCAGGTCGGCGTCGGTCTGCGCCCAGGCCGCGGTTCGCGGGTCGCCGGAGACGGCCTGCGCGAGCGCCGCCAGCGCGGCGTCGTGGCGCCCCGCGAGCGTTTCCCAGCATGCGATCTCGTAGAGGATCGACGGGTTGTCGGGATGGTGGCTCAACCCTTCGTCGAGCAGCGCGAGCGCCGACGCGTGGTCGCCGGCCGGCCGGAACCTCTGCGCCGCGAACGCCCACTCCCAGGCTGACGTGGCGAAGGGTCGGCCGACCGGTGCACCGACCGCGAGCACCGTTGTCCCGTCCGCTGTCGCGCGGGCGGAGCGGCGAACGTGCGTGTTGGGGACGTGGACGACGGTGCCCGCCGGCGCGTCGTGCGTCTCGCCGTCAAGCGTGAACGTCGCCGAGCCGGCGAGAACGACATAGACCTCTTCGTGCTGAAGACCCTGCTCGGTGTGCTCTTCGACGACGAGCTCACCGGCGTTCGCGCTGAAGGCGTTGACACCGAACGCCTCGACGCCGAGCTCGCGCCGCAGCGGTCGCCAGTTGACGCCTGCAACTGCGATCGGCTCGACGTCGTCGATCCGCATCGTCTGCCAGCCCTCCCCGCTCACCCGGCGGAATCTACCGCGATCTCGTCCGGGGTCGCTCCGACGGGTGAGATTTCCCTCGAACGAGCGATGGTCGGCTCCCCCTTTTGCGCCCACCATGCGTTGCAGGGGAGGGGAGACGGTAAGCGCCATCGGGTTCGTCCCCGTAAGGCGCGAGGATCTCCGCACAGACCGACCAGCGGCCCGGAGTTGGGGGACTCCCGGGCCGCTGCCGTTGGTCCACGGGCCCGTCAGTCACCGCTACGAGCTCTCCCAGCCGAACCGCTCTCGCCGGATGCACCCCCGGCGAGAGCTGTCCACCAACGCGCGCGTGACCCCTGGGCGCTCACGTCTTGGCGGTGGTGGCGGCTATCGCTGCCGCCACCCACAAGTCCGCTTCGCGCGGGGATCAGGCCACCGTTTCGTCAAGCAACGATGACCTGTCCCCTGTACCCCCCGATTTGCCCGCGCACCCCAGCACGCCGGACCCACGGCACGACGAGTCCGCCCCGCGCGGAACACACCTCACCTATCGCCCGGGACGCGGGCCTGAGCAGCCGCTCGACGTGGGCTGGGAGAGGCTCACGCTTTGCGCGTTCACGTTGACGCCCTTGTCGCTACTCGTGCCGAACACGAACGCGCACTGCTTGACCTTGATCGCCGAGCTGCCCACGCGTTGCATTCGCGTTAGCTGGGTCTTCGAGGAGATCCGTACTGTGGTCGTTCCGAAGGGGCCCTTGACCGTGAACGTCGCCCCCTTGATCTTCGTGATCGCGCCAAAAGCGCCGCCGAAGCTCGGTTGGCCTGCGCCGCCACTGGGGGGCTGAGGGAGGTTCCCGCTCGGGGGCGACGGGCGCTGCCCGCCACCAGGGCCGAACCCGCCACCGCACCGACCGTCGACCGCTTGCGTGATCGAGATCCGCGTCGCAGCGACGACGCCCTTCTTGTCTCGCTGCCCCGTCGCCATCACGCAAGTTCCTTTCCTGAGCGCGGAGCGGCTGGCCTTCACCTGGGCGTTTATGACCGTTTTCCCGGTGACGTGCACCTTCGAGCTTCCGGTCGGGCTCAGAGAAGTCTTGACGACGAACGTGCCGCCGCTCGTCGAGGTGACCGGGCCGGCGATCGACCCGGAGGTGGGCGACGCGCCGGCTGCTACACCGACAAACGCGGTTGCCGCCGTTGCAATCGCCAGCCCGGCAATCACACGTCGACGGAGGCCGGGGCTCCTTTCATGCTTGCTGTGACTTCTATCCACTTGACCCTCCGAATCCCGTTGCGTTGCCAGAATCGCTTGCGCCCCCTCCGAAGCCGCTTGCGCCACCAGAGCCGCCGAACCCGCTCGCGCCGCCCCCGTTACCAAACCCGGCTGCACCGCCGGCCGCACCACCAAGCCCTGTGCCGCCGATCGAGACGTTCGTTGCTCGCACTGTTCCATTCGAGCTCTTGGAGCCCGTAACGACGACGTTGTCGCCCGGGTGCACGCCTCGGAGATTCGTCGTCACTGACTTCGACACCCGCGTTCCCTTGGGGACTGCCACCTTCACGGTGTTCCCGTTCGTGTCGGTGACGTACAGCGTGTTGCCCTTGATGTACTCGACCTCACCGATCGTCAGACCGCCGAAACCCGCAGCCGCGGCGCCTTCTCCGGTTGCGTTCGTACCGCCGGCCCCAAAGGACGGCAGCGTCGCGCGTCCAGGCAGGCCTCCGCCGGAAGACGCGCCTGCGCCCCACTGCCGTTGGGCGAAGATGCCGCCGGCAAACGCGGCCAGGGCGACCGCCAGCAGGGCGAGCAGCTTCGTGACCTTGGACAGTCTCGCCCGGGGCGTGATTGGAACGTCGTCCCACTCGTCGTCTGGCGTTTCGACCTGGTTGACATCCGGGTCGTACGTGGTGCGGTATGTCGTCTCGTGCGTGCTCAATGCGTGCCTCCCATGAAGCGAAGTCGCTACTCGTAACGGAGCGCTTCGATTGGACGAAGCGCCGCGGCCCGGTTGGCCGGGTAGATGCCGAAGAACAAGCCCACCCCGACGGCGACGGCGAAGGCGAGCGCCACCGAGTAGAGCTCGACGACGGGGTGGACTCCGACGATCGTGAACCGGCTCCCGAGGATCCCGCAGCCGATGCCGACTAGCCCGCCGATCATCGAGAGCAGGACGGCTTCGGCGATGAACTGGCCGACGATGTCCGATCGTTGCGCCCCGATTGCCTTGCGAATGCCTATCTCTCGGGTCCGCTCTGTGACGGACACGAGCATGATGTTCATCACGCCGATCCCGCCGACGAGCAGCGAGATCGCCGCGACCGCACCGAGCAGCACCGTGAAGGTGTGGTTCGTGCTGTTCGTGGTCGTGAGGAGTGACGCCTGGTTGAGAACGCGGAAGCTGTACGACCCGCTCGAGTCCGCCGGGTGTGTGCTCGAGAGCGCGGTGTAGATCTCGTTCTCGGCGTCGGTCACTACCTTCGAGCTCGCGGCCTGCACGACGATCTGTGAGACCGTCGTCCCGCCGGCGAGGGTGTCCTGGACAGCGCTCAGTGGTGCGATTGCCACGTCGTCCTGGTCCTGGAACCCATTCGAGCCCTTGCTCTTGAGAACGCCGATCACACGGAAGGCGGAGCCGTTGAGCTTGATCGTCTGCCCGACCGGGTCGACGCCAGCGAACAGGTTCGCGACAACCGTCTGGCCGAGGACGACGACGCGCTCGTGGTTCCGCTCCTGCGCATTCGTAAAGAGCGCCCCCGACGATGCCTCGTATCCCCGCGCCTCGAAGATCGATGCGGTCGAGCCGAAGAACGATGACGGCTGATACGTGGCGCCGTTGTAGGTCGCTGTCACGGACGCGTTCACGATCGGTGAGACCGACTCGAGGTCCGGGGCGATCTGCTTGTCCTTGAGCGCCTTGACGTCCTTCATCGTGAGGCTCGTCGATTGGCTGGACGTTCCCGTCCTGCTCGTCGTAGCGCCGCCACCTGGCCCGAACCCGCCACCGGCGAAGATGGTGAGCGTGTTGGTGCCAAGGCTTTCGATCCGCTCCTGGACGGCGACGGCAGAGCCGCGCCCGACGGCGACGAGGATGATCACCGCGGCGACTCCGATCGTGATTCCGAGAACGGTTAGTGCCGACCGCAACCGGTTGGCCGCGATCCCCCGCACCGCGATGCGGATGCTCTCCAGATTGATCATGCTCGCGCCACTGCCTTCGCCGGCGCGCCTGGAGCGACGAAGCCGGGCGGCGACGCATGGAGCGGCACCGACCGCTGATCGTCGACAATGAGGCCGTCCCGGAGCACGATCGTGCGCTTGCACGCTCCCGCGGTCTCGGGCTCATGCGTGATCATGACGATCGTCCGGCCCTGCTCGTTCAGCTGCCGAAAGACCTGTAGGAGCTCCGAAGTCGATGCCGAGTCGAGGTTGCCCGTCGGCTCATCGGCGAGCAAGAGGGCCGGGTTGGTGACGATTGCTCTCGCGATCGCCACGCGCTGCTGCTGCCCACCGGAGAGCTCGTTCGGGAGGTGCTGGATCCGCTGAGCGAGACCGACCGCAGTGAGTGCCTCGATCGCGCGCCTGCGCCGCTCCTTCGGCTTCACGCGGGCGTATGCCAGCGGAAGCTCGACGTTCGCAAGCGCCGAGGTCCTCGGAATCAGGTTGAAGCTCTGGAAGACAAAGCCGATCTTGCGGTTCCGGACCTGTGCGAGCTGGTACTCGTCGAACTCGCGGACGTCGATCCCGTCGAGGAAATAGCGTCCTCGCGTCGGCAGATCCAGGCAGCCGATGATATTCATCAGCGTGCTCTTGCCGCTTCCCGAGGTTCCCATGATCGCGACCATGTCGCCGCGCTCGATCGTGAAGCTCGTGCCGCGGAGCGCGTGCACCGCGGCGTCTCCCGAGCCGTAGGTCTTGGTAACGCGACGTGTCTCGATGATCGGCCGGCGCTCGCGCGGTCCAGGTGAGTGGTCAGCGACCATCATCAGCCTCCTGGGGGGCCACCGAACCCGCCGCCGGGCGCCCCACCGAGGTTGCCGAGACCACCCGCGCCACCGGCCGGGAACCCGCCCGTCGTCCCCGTTGCCCCCGAGGCGCCCGAGGTGGGCAGGACGACCGTTGCGCCTGCGGCAAGTCCGCTGACGATCTCCGTGTTGCTGTCGCCCTGAATGCCCGCGACCACGGAGACCCGGGTCTGCTCGCCGTTGCGGAGCACCGTCACCGACGCGTTGCTGCCTGACCCGGTCACCGCCGAGGTCGGGACGTTGACAGCGTGGTCGCGCTCCTGGACGACGACGTCGACCGAGGCACTCATCCCCGGCTTGACGCCGCTCGTGGTTCGATCGAGCACGAACGTGACGTTGTAGGTGACGACATTGCTCGTGACCGTCGAGAGCGTGTCTACCGAGATCACGTGGGCGGAGAGCTTGACCTTCGGCAGTGCATCCAGGCTGACCGTCGCGGTCTGGCCGGGTCGGATCTTCGCGGCATCTGTTTCGCTGAAGGCAGCAGTTATCTCGAGACCGTCGAGGTTGACCAGGGTGACCAGCGCCGACGCCCCACTGCTTCCCGTGCTCGTCGATGAGCTCGACGCGCTCGACTGGGAGGTCGTCGCTCCTCCGCCGGACACAGTCGTACCGACCTCGCCGGAGACAGTCGCAACCGTCCCCGCAGCTGGCGCACGGAGCACCGTTTCGTCGAGAGCTCGCTGCGCAGTCTCGAGGGTTGCGCTTGCAGTGACGATGCTCGAGCGCGCTGCCTCGAGATCCCCGGCCTTGGTCGGCTGTTCCTTGACCGTTCGCGAGAGCAGCGCGGACTTCTTGCTCAGCTGGGCAGTCTCGATCGATTGTAGAGCGCTCTCAGTGGCCTGGGTGCTCTTCTGCTTCGTCGACCGCAGACTGGCCTCGAGGGTCTCGACCTGGTTGTTGTCGCTGACGAGCTTCGTCTTGTCGCTCTCGATCGACTTCTCGAGGGTGGTCACTTCGTTCTCGGCGGTCGTCAGCTCGGTCTTGGCCGTCTGCTGTGCGCTCTGGGCATCGCTGAGCGCGCTCTGATCGGTCGACACCTGGCGATTCGCGGCCGCGACAGCCAGTGTGTTGCTGGTCGACGTCGAGTTGTCCGAGCCCTGCTGCGACAGACCGCTGTCGACCTCCGCCTGCGCGCTGTTGACCGTTGTCTGGGCCGACGCGACGGCACTCTGGGCAGCGGTCACCGCGGCCTGGTCGGAGGCGATCTGTCCACACGCCGCGCTGGTCGGGTCAGCCCCGCATGCCGCCTGATCCTGGGTGAGCTGGGACTGCGCCTGGCTAAGAGTGTTCTGCGCGGACTGGAGCTTCGACTTCGCCTCCGAGAGAGCCGACTGGTCGCGGGAGAGATCTGCGTTGTGGTCAGAGGCAGCGCCCTGATCGGTAGTTTGCTTCTCCTGTGCGGCGGCGAGAGCCGTTTGTGACTCGGTCAACTTCTGCTTGGCCGCGTCGACCTGCGTCGTGGCAGCGTCGTAGGTGACCTGCTTGTCGAAGACATCCTGCCGGGCCTGGGTGAGATCCGATCCGTCGGCGAGCAGCTGTGCCCGGTCGGTGCGCAACTGATCCTTCGCCTGAGCGAGGGACAGGGAGCTCGAGGCGAGGGAAGCGGCATTACCGGCCTCGGTCTGTCGAAGCGACGCCTTGGCGTTCGCGAGCGCCACCTCCGCCTGCCTGACGGCCAGCGCGTTCTGCTCACGCTCCGCCGTGGTCATGCCGTCGAGGAGCTGCTGCAGGCGTGCCTCAGCCGAGAGAAGGCCAGCGCGTGCCGTCTTGACGGAGATCTGAGCCTCCGTGTCGTCGACCCGCGCGAGAACCTGCCCTCGCTTGACGCGCTGGCCCTTCTTGACGTTCAGCGACACGAGCTTGCCGCCCGTCTCGAAGTTCACACCAAGCTGGGTCGGCGTCGCGACATTCCCCGTCGCCGACACCGTCGAGAGGACGACTCCCCGTTGTGCCGTCACCGTCCGCGGGGCCTGGGTCGTAGCTCCCGCCGTGTGCCGAAGCCCGTAGAACGCAAGGGCGGCGGCGCCGGCAACCAACAGAGCGAGAACGGCGTTCAACCAGACGTGTCGGGCACCGAGCCCGCGAAACGGTGACGATGTTGCGCTGTTCGCGACGTTATCCGAGATCATGGCTCTCATGGAACCCGGAACGTCTAAGACCGCCGTGAGGGCGGTCTAAGACCTTTCTAAGACCTCGAAAGCGACGGCAGCGTTGGGATCCGAAGCCGGAACACCGCGCCCCCGTCGGACGCGTTCTCCACGAGCACGGTTCCGCCGTGGTCGTCCGCCACCTGCCTCACGATCGCGAGCCCGAGCCCTGCCCCGGGGAGGCCGCGGGCCGTCCGCGAGCGGTAGAATCGGTCGAAGACGTGCGGCACGTCCGCGGGCTCGACGCCGGGGCCGTGGTCGCGCACGACGAGCTCGCCGCCCGCAAGCGTCACCTCGACGACACCGCCGGGCGGGCTCCACTTCGCAGCATTGTCGAGCAGGTTGCCGACTGCCCGAGCGAGCCTGCTCCCGACGCCTCTGACCGCGGTGGGCTCGAGCTCGGCCGCGAAGGCGAGCCGCGGTGCCGAAGCCCGCGCCCGCTCGACTGCGTCTTCGACGATCTCGTCCAGCCTGAGGTCGCTGTTCTCGAGCTGCTGCTCTTCGCCTCGAGCGAGCTCGAGGATCTCCGAGACGAGCGTCGTCATCTCGTCGAGCTGGTCGATCGTCGCTTCCAGCACACGCTGGCGCTCGGCTTCGGGGAGCCCGTCCTTGCGAGCGAGCAGCTCGATGTTGACGCGGATGCTCGTGATCGGGGTGCGAAGCTCGTGCGAGGCATCCTGAACGAGCTGCCGCTGGGCGCTCGTCGATTCGTCGAGGGTCTCGAGCATCCGGTTGAAGCTGGCCGCGAGGCGCGCGATCTCGTCGTTCCCCGTCGCGTTGATTCGATGCGAGAGATCGAGCGTCTGACTCACGTCCTCGGCCGCCTCCGTGAGCCGCCGCACGGGTGCCAGCGTCGCTCGCGTGACGAGGACGCCGAGTCCCGCCGCGAGCGCCACCCCGGTCGCTGCAACCGCCAGCAGGATCCAGCGAAGCCGGCCAAGCGTCCGGTCGACCTCGTCGAGCGGTCGCACGACCTGGAGTGCAACTCCGGCGCTGACCGGGTACGTGAGCACGCGCACGTGGGTTCTCGCAACCGTCTCGTCGCTGAAGAAAGCGTCCTCCGTACCGCTCGCGACCGCTCGGGTCCTCGCCGTGATCGGGATCCGCACCGAGCGTGACGACGGCGCCACGATTTCGCCCTCGGCGGTGACAACCTGCATGTAGCTCCCCGCGCCTCCAAGCTGAACGGGTGGCTCCGCGGGGACCGGTGGGAGGGACTGCCCGGCCCGCAGGGGGATGCCAAAGGCGACCATCGTTCGGGCCCGGCCACGGAGAGCGCCGTCGACGTCGCTGCGTAGCTGTCCGCGGACGAGCACGTAGGTCGCGACCGCCACGAGAACGACCGCCGCGGCGACAGCTCCCGCGGCGGCGAGCGCGATCCTCGCCCGGAGGCTCATTGCTCCCGCAACGCGTAGCCGACGCCACGGACGGTCTGGATCAACCGCGGTTCGCCGCCGGCCTCCGTCTTGCGGCGGAGATAGCCGATGTACACATCGAGCGAATTCGAGCTCGGCCCGAAGTCGTATCCCCAGACCCGTTCGAAGATCACACTCCGGGTGAGCACCTGGCGAGGGTTGCGGAGAAAGAGCTCGAGCAGTGCGAACTCGGTGCGGGTCAGGTCGATCAACCGGTCACCACGGGTGACGTCTCGGGTGGCGGGATTCATCTTGATGTCGCCGAACACGAGCGTGTCCGCCTGGTCGGACGCGTCGTCCACACGTCGCAATAACGCGCGGATCCGGGCGAGGAGCTCGGCCAGCGCGAACGGCTTCGGGAGGTAGTCGTCGGCGCCGGCGTCGAGCCCTTCGATACGGTCCGCGATCTCGGCGCGTGCAGTGAGCATGAGGATCGGGACGCGATTGCCGGCGGCCCGGAGGCTGCGGCAAACCTCGATCCCGTCGACCCGGGGCATCAGCACGTCGAGCACGATCGCATCGAAGCCCCGCGCGCCGAGCAGCTCGAGCGCGTCGGCTCCGTCCCGCGCAACGTCGACGGAGTAGCCCTCGAGCGTGAGTGCTCGGCGAAGCCCGTCAGCGAGAGCGGGCTCGTCCTCGACGACCAAGAGACGGGCCCGAGGTGCGGCGAAATCGCGGTGCGTGTAAGGGGCGGGCGTCCTCGTCGGCGGCAGCGAGGTCACGAGGTTACGGTCGCGAAGGGCCCGATGAGCCGGGCTCTCGTGCTCCGCCTGAGGAGCCATGACGAGCGGCATGCGGAGACCGGAACGCGAGAGGGCTCCAGACGTCATCTCCGTAGCTTGGCGACAACGACTAAGCGAGCGCTGAGGCGACTCTAAGAATCTCCTAAGGGCAGCCACCCTGGCTCTGTCCCTCGAGCGCTCCTTCGAAGGCGGCGATAGCGGCTCGCACACCGTCCGGCACCGGCACGGGGCGGCGCGACTCGAGCCCGACGAGGACGAGCGTCTGCGTCGCGGTCACCATCAGCTCGTCGTCGGGGAGCCGGTAGGCGGCACACTCGTACGTGATGCTGGTCGTCCCGATTCGGCGCACCCGCACGAAGCACTCGAGGAGGTCGTCGAACCGAGCGGGCGCATGGTATTCGACGTTCGACGCACGCATCACGAACTCCGCCTTCGAGAGCTCGAGCTGGCCGAGGTGGCGGTGGTACTCGGTGCGCGCATGGTCGAAGTAGGGGAGGTAGCGACCGTAGTAGACGACACCCTGGGCGTCCGTGTCGGAGAACCACACGCGGGTGAGCGCCGCATACCGGAACGGCGGTCGGCGCCCGGTGACGCGGCCGAGCTCGAGCGGGTCGCTCATCCGTCGATCGGGCCGCGGTTGAGCCTCGTCAGCTTCTCGTTGACGTCGAACAGGCGCGAGCGGATGTTCGCGATCCCGAAGCCGTTGAGTCGCTTCGTATGTTCTTCGAGGTAGGCCTCGGCCGAGGGGCGGTCGGCGAACAGGTACACACCACCACCCTCTCCGAGGGCCTGGCTCTCGGTCCAGATCTTCCAGCGGAGACCGGCCGTCTGCCCGATCAGCTCGGCGAGTGGGGTGAACGCGCCTGCCATCTCGGCGCCCCACGGCCCTTCCATCGGGAAGTCGATCTGCAACAACGTGGGCATCGCCACTCCTTTTCTCGGGGATCGGCGGTCAGTCGAGCGGCCAGCTCGTCCGGGTTGGCACCCACGGGCCCGGCCACTCGGCATAGGCAGCCGCCGGATCGGGCGTCTCGAGGGAGACCGAGGCCCCGTACCGTCCGGCCGCCTCGCTGACGGGGTACAGCAGCTCCTCGTCGGCAAGTCGGCGACCGACCATCAGGATCGCGCAGGGGCCTGTCCCTGCCCCGACGAAGACATGGCGCGTCCAGGGAGGGCAGTGAACGAGATCCCACTGGCGGAGCCGGCGTTCCTGCTCCTCGACCACGACGAGACATTCGCCGTGCAACACGAGGAAGTCCTCCTGCTGGTTCTCACCGTGGTAGCGACACGAGGCCTGGCCCGGAGCAAGGACGTGAACGTTGACCCCGAGGTGGGGCCAGCGGTGAGCGTCGCTCTCGAGCTCGAAGAACGTGCCGGAGTGCTCGTTCCCGTAGGTAGGGGCGTCGGCAACGTTGAGCACGTACCAGCCGTCCGAGACAGGCGTCAGTCCGCCGTCGTGTGGCGCGAGGGTTGCGCGTGGGTGAGGCGCTCGGTCGCTCATCCGTCCGCCGGTGGCCAGGGTGACGGGCCCTCCGACGACGGGCCGGGCCAGTCGGCGTAGGCCTCCTCGGGGAGCGCCGTCGGCGTCGCGACCGAGGCGTGATATCTCGCGGCGACGTCACTGATGGGGTAGACCAGCGCGTCCGCTTGCCACGGCCGGGCGCCGATCATCAACACCGCGCAGGGGCCGTCGCCGGCTCCGACGAGCACGTGACGCGTACCCGGTGGGCAGTGCAGCACGTCCCACGGTCTCAGCGGGACTTCTTCGTCCTCGACGATGGCGAGACACGCGCCCGAGAGGACGAGGAAGGCCTCCTGCTCTCCTTCCTCGTGGTACCGGCACGCTGCCTGACCCGGCTCGAGGATCCGTATGTTGAGCCCGAGCTGTGGCCAGAGCTGATCGGTCGCCTCCAGCCGAAGTCGCGTGCCGGCATCCGGGTTCAGTCGCGCGACGGCGTCCGAGAGGTTGAGGATGTACCACCCCTCCGAGGTCGGGACGAGGCCGTGCTCGGTCCGCTCGAGCGTGGCTTCGGGGACAGGCGTGTGGGCGGGATCGCTCACGCCCGGATCAGGCCCAGCACCTCGTCGACTCGCGCGTCGAGCGTGCCAGGGACGACCGTCTCGAGGTTGAGGCGAAGCAGCGGCTCGGTGTTGGAGGGCCTGACGTTGAAGTGCCAGTCGGCGAAGTCGATCGAGACGCCGTCGAGATGGGAGATCGTCGCACCCTGCGTTGCGTAGTGCTCCTCGAGCTCGCGCAGCTTCGCCGAGACGTCCGCGACGGGTGTGTTGATCTCGCCGCTGAGGAAGTACGTCGAGCGCAGTGGCGCAAGCAGCTCGGAGACGGGCACACCGCGGTTCGCGAGGAGCTGGAGCATCAGCAGGAACGGCACGGTGCCGGTGTCGGCCTGGGAGAAGTCGCGGAAGTAATAGTGGGCCGAGACCTCGCCTCCGAAGACGGCGCCCTCCTCGCGCATGCGCTGCTTGATGAAGGCGTGACCGACTCGGTTGATCAGCGGGACGCCGCCTGCGGCCTCGATCGCGCGCGGCACCGCCCAGCTCGCACGCACGTCGTAGATGACCTTGCCGCCGGGCGAGCGCTCGAGCATCAGCTCCGCGAGCAGCGCGGTCGCGAAGTCGCCCGGGATGAACTCGCCGGTGTCGTCGACGAAGAAGCACCGGTCGGCGTCGCCGTCGAACGCAACACCCAGGTCGGCACCCTCGGCCCTCGTCCGCTCGATGATGAACTCACGGTTCTCCGGCAGCAGCGGGTTCGGCTCGTGGTGGGGGAAGGAGCCGTCGGGCTCGAAGTAGCACCGGACGACCTCGATCCCCGGGAGGCGCTCGAGCACGGGCGACAGCATCGTCCCCGCCATCCCGTTCGCGCCGTCGACGACGATCCGCAGGGGCCGGAGCGCGGACTCGTCGACGAACGAGAGCGTCTTCTCGACGAACGACGGCCAGATGTCCTCGCTGCGCACGGACCCTCGAGTTGTGACCGGACCGAAGCCCGCAGCGGCGCGGGCCTTGACCTCTTCGAGCCCGGAGTCGCCGCCAACGGGAAGGGCGCCCTCCCGGACGATCTTCATTCCCGTGTACTCCTTCGGGTTGTGCGAGGCGGTGACGCAGATTCCGCCGCCGAGACCCAGCGAGCCGACCGCGTGGTAGACCATCTCGGTTCCGACCATCCCGATGTCGAGCACGTCTGCGCCACCGTCGGCCGCGCCTTCGATCACCGCCGTGGTCATCGCCGGCGCCGAGAGCCGCGTGTCCCTCCCGACGGCGATCGTCCCCGGCGAGAACTCCTCGACGTAAGCGCGGCCGATCGCATATGCGCCGTCCTCGTCGAGCTCGGTCGGGTGGATGCCGCGGACGTCGTACGCCTTGAAGACCTTCGGGTCGAGCACGCCGCCGATCCTATCCGGACGGTTGCACGGTACGCTGCCTCGGTTCGGCCGGCGAGGCCTCGGGCCCGCAACCAGTGCGCGCTCAGAGACCCAGGTCGCGCCTGATCGCCTGGGTCGAGGCTTCGTCCGGGGATTCGGAGATCACCGTCGCGGGTCGCTCGAACGATGCGAGCGCTTCGCGCAGCGGCGTGGCGCGCAGCGTGCCCTCGCCGTAGGGGAGGTGGTGCTTCTCGTTCCGATTCGCATAGGCGATGTCGGAGAAGTGAATGTGAAAGGGCGCCCCTTGGGGGAGCGCGCCGTCGGCGAGCGAGAGCGCAGCCGCGAAGTCCGCTGGCTCGAGGAATGCCCCGTCGCTCGTCGCGTGCATGTGGGCGAAGTCGATCACGGGGCGCACCCAGCCCGCCCCGCGAGCGATCGCGACGCAGTCCTCGAGCGAGCCGAGATCACGGACGCGACCCATTACCTCGACGCCGAATGGAACGGCGCGGTCCTTCGCGACGAGGCGCTCGCGGACGAGCCCGAGCTGCTCGACCACGCCCGCGATCGCGTCCTCCTTCGATCGTCCGAGCAGGAAGCCGGGGTGGAAGACGACGAGCTCGGCGCCGCACGCGGCCGCGATCCCGGCGCTGCGGTCGAGCGCGCCGAGCGCCGAGGCCCACTTGCGACCGCTCGCCTCGAGGTGGCCGACCCAACCGAACAGCGGAGCGTGGACGGAGAGCGCGATCCCTGCGTCGCGCGCACGCTCTCCGAGCTCCTCGGCCCACGGGTAGTCCATCCAGAACCCCGACTCGAAGTCGATCTCGCACGCGGTGAAGCTGCGCTCGGCGAGGATCGCGATCGCCTCCGCAGGGCTCTCGCGTGATGGGACGCGCGCTGGCCCGAGTCGGATCGTCCCCATCCCGCGAGCCTAGCGCTCCCACGGAGCGTCGCGAACGACATCGCGAAGCCGTTGTCTGCCCGCGGGTGACACGCGCCCGCAGCCCATCGGGCGTCGACACGAAGTTGGCACGGAGTTGACACAGACGCGACACAGGTTCGCTGCTTTCATGCCAGAAGGGGGCCTCTGGTGCCCCCCTGGGGGGCGGTGGACCGAGTCCTGGGCAACGACGGCGTTTAGGGCGCGCTGTGGCTGGATCGCGAAGGCGACCATTGCCCGTCGTCCTGGCTCGTGCAGGGGTTTTCCCTGCATATGAGGGGTGTCGTCCGGTGGCATCTCTACGCTAGAAACACATGGAAGGCGTCAACCGCATCGACCTCCTCGAGCTCGATATCGATCTTCGTCTCACCGATCTCTGGCGCGAGGCCGCCGACGTGAGCGAGTGGAATCTCGAGGTCGTCTCGGCGTTTATGCGCGCCGCGTATGGCAAGGGCTATTGCGACGCGCTCACCGAAGACGCGCCGGGGTCGCTCTGCCTCGACCACGGCTATGACATGCCGGTTCGCCGCCGCTCGGTCGCCAAGCGCGACGCTCTCTGACGGCTCGAGCAACCGCGCCAGGGCGCCGCTCGCGCGGCCGTTCGGCGTCGCTCCTCGCCTCGATCGAAACTGGCCGATCGGGCGGGCCTCCGACGCCGCGCGCGGAAGCGCGTCGCGGCGGGCGCCACCCTGTCCGGACGCCGGCCGGCGCCCGTACACTTACGGTGGTGCGCAACGGCTCTCCCGCACGTCTCGTCATCGCACTGTCGGTCGCGGCGGTGCTCGCGGTGTTCCTGCTCTACACCTCGGTCGCCGGGGGTGGGAAGCCCTCGATCGGGCCTCGGGCGCTCGCTGGGAAGACCGGTGAGGTCGCGCTCGTCGGCAACGTCGTCGGCCCGGTCAGCGGCGATTCCTACGGCGACGGCCTGCGATTCCACCTGCGCGACATCGAGGGCGCCGACAAAACCACGATTCCTGTTGTCTACCGAGGCTCCGTGCCCGACCTCTTCCGGCCCGGCCGCCACATCGTCGTGGACGGCAAGGTCGAGAACGGCGTCTTCGTCGCGGCGCGCGACTCGATGATCACGAAGTGCCCGTCGAAGTACGAGGGCCAGAAGCAGGCGAGCTGAGCAGCCGATGGCCGAGCTAGGGCGCGCAGCGCTCGCCGTCACGCTCGCGCTGTCACTCTACGCGCTCGTCGCGGGCTCCCTCGCCGCGGTGCACGGCCGCAGGCGACTCGCGCACTCCGCCCGGAACGCGGTGTACGCAGCGTTCCTCACGACGGCGGTCGCGGCCGCAGTGATGGTCGCCGCGTTCCTCCGCGACGACTTCTCGTTCCAGTACGTTTCCGATCACTCGAGCAGGGCGTTGCCAGGACCGTACAAGGTCTCGGCCCTTTGGGGCGGACAGGAGGGGTCGCTGCTTCTCTGGCTGCTGATCCTGACCGGGTTCGCAGCGGTGTCGACCTGGCTCAATCGGGGGAGAAGCCGCGATCTTGTCGTCTGGACGGTGCCAGTGCTCGCTGCGATCACGGTCGGGTTCGCCTGGTTGCTCGTCGGCGTCTCGAGCCCGTTCACGACGATCGACGCGCCCCTCGACGGTCGCGGGCTCAACCCATCGCTGCAGAACCCCTACATGGTCACACATCCCGTGCTGTTGTACCTGGGGTATGTCGGGCTGGCAGTGCCGTTCGCGTTCGCAATGGGGTCACTGCTCTCCGGCCGCACCGACGAACGGTGGATCGTCGCGACCCGCCGCTGGACGCTTGTTGCTTGGACGGCGCTCGGGATCGGCCAGCTGCTCGGTGCCCACTGGGCATACGAGGAGGTCGGCTGGGGCGGGTACTACGCTTGGGATGCGGTCGAGAATGCCGCGCTGATGCCATGGCTCGCGGCAACCGCCTACCTCCACTCAGTGATGATCCAGGAGAAGCGCGGAATGCTCCGCATCTGGAACGTCGTCCTCGTGAGCGCGGCCTTCTGCCTCTCGCTCTTCGGCACGTTCCTCACGCGCTCCGGCGTCGTGAGCTCGATTCACTCGTTCACCGAGAGCTCGATCGGCGCGTGGTTCCTCGCGATGATCGTCGTCGCCGTCGCCTTCTCGCTCGCGCTGATCCAGCGTCGGCTCCCGCAGCTGCGCTCGGCGACGAGGCTCGAGTCGCTCGTCTCCCGCGAGGCGACGTTCCTCTACAACAATCTGCTCCTCGTCGCGCTGTGCCTGACGATCCTCTGGGGGACGGCGTGGCCGATCCTCTCCGAGGCGGTGCGCGGCGAAGCGGTCGTCGTCGGACATCCGTACTTCGACTTCTTCCTCCGCAGCTTCGGGCTGCCGCTGCTGCTGCTGATGGGCATCGGCCCGCTGGTTGCTTGGCGACGCGCGAGCCTCCGCGGTCTGCTTCGCGCGTTTGCCGCCCCGACTGCGATCGCGGTCTCGGTCGGGGTGGTGCTGATCGCGCTCGGGGCAGGGTCGTCACTCCCGGGGTTGATCGCGTACACGTTCTCCGCGTTCGTGCTCGCGACGATCGGGCAGGAGTTCTGGCGTGGCACCACCGCGAGGCGCTCGATCGGCAACGAGTCCGTTCCGCTCGCCTTTGCCCGCCTGGTCGCGCGCAACCGTCGCCGTTACGGCGGCTACGTCGTCCACGCTGCGGTCGTGCTGCTTGCAGTCGGAATCGCCGGCTCCAGCGCCTACGACTCGTTCGCGGAGAAGCGTCTTACGCGCGGTGACACGGTTATGGTCGGCGGGTACGAGCTCACGTATCGCGAGCTCTCCGAGCACCAAGGAGCGAACGCGATCGAGGTGCGGGCGGTCTTCGCCGTCGCCCGTGACGGCGAGAAGCTGGGGACGCTCGCCGCCGGGAAGAACGCGTACGCGATCGATCAGCAGGTCTCGAACGAGGTCGGGATCAGGCCGAACTACCTCACGGGCGAGGATCTGTTCCTCATCGCCGAGCGCATCTACGACAACGGCACCGTCCAGGTCCGCGTCTTCGTCAAGCCTCTCGTCAACCTGATCTGGGTTGCGGGCCTGGTATTCGTGCTCGGCTCGTTGATCGCGCTCTGGCCTGACGCGCGCGAGGAGCGCCGGCTCGTCGAGCGCTATTCAGTTGCCGGCGTCCCCGAGCCGACCGGCCCTGCGTGAGCGCGCTCGTGCTTGCCGCCCTGCTCGCGGTGATCTGTGTCGTCATCGTCGCCAGCCCGTTCCTCGTCGAGCCCGTGCCCGAGGACGACAGCCTGCGAAGCGTCGGCGCTGCTGAGCAACGGCTTGTCGATGCGATCGAGTCGAGAGACCGTGCCTTGGCCGCCCTCAAGGAGCTCGAAGCCGACCATCGCGCCGGTCGAGTCACCGACGACGACTATCGCGCGGCCGTGGGACCTCTGCGCCAGGAAGCAGCGGCTTCACTCAGAGCGCTGGACGAGGCGCGGGAAGGGATGTCCGGGAGGTCGGCGAAGATCTCCGGATGACGCGCAGCCGGAGCGCGCTTCTGCTTGCAATCCTGGTGCTCCTTCTCGCTGGGCCCGCCGCGGGCGATCCCGGCTCGGAGAAGGAGCAAGTCGACCGACGAATCGACGACCTCGCCTCCCAGGCGGCGGACAAGGACAGGCAGGCCGGGGTTCTCACCGAGGAGCTGAGCGCCGCCTCGGGACGCGTCCGCGAGCTCGATGGGGCGGTCGCGGCCCAGCAGGCGCGACTCGACCGGCTCGCCGCCGATCTCGCAGCGGCGCGGGCGCGCGTCGCGAGCCTTGACGAGACGATCGCGATCCAGACGCGTAAGCTCACCGCCGCCCGTCGGACGTATCGCGCCGCGCTCGCGAGGCTCGAGCGCCGGGTTCACAGCCTCTACGTCAGCGAGGACCCGGATCTGATCGCGGTCATGCTAGGCGCCGAGTCGCTCAACGACGTCGTCGAGAACGTCGAGCTCCTCGAACGGGCCGGTCAGCAGGACACCCACGTCGTCACCCAGGTGGCAACGGCGCGCGACGCGATCATCGCCGCCAGGGCGCAGACGCGGGCGGCGCGTCGCGAGGTCGCATCGCTGGTCGAGTCCATCGCCGGCAAGGTCGCCGAGCAGCGAGGCGTCGTCTCGCGGCTCGCCGCGAGCCGCGACGCGCTCCGGGCGGCGCAGGCCGACAGGCGAACCACGCTCGCCCAGGTCCGTGGCGACCGCGCCGAGCTGCTCGAGGAGATCGATGCCCTCGAGCAGCAGAGCCGAGCCCTCGCCAGCGCGATCAGGGCAAGCCAGGCCGCCGCCGCGGAGGCGCCGACGCCGGTGCCGGCGAGCGGCACCGGCGTGCTCCGCTGGCCGGTAAGCGGCCCGGTGACGAGCACGTTCGGGATGCGCTGGGGGCGAATGCACGAGGGAATCGACATCGCCGTCCCCGAGGGAACCCCTGTTGGCGCGGCCGCGGCGGGCACCGTGATCTACGCAGGGTGGATGGACGGCTACGGGTATCTGGTCGCGATCGACCACGGCGGCGGGCTCTCGACCGCATATGGCCACAACAGCTCGCTTACGGTCAGCGTCGGCCAGACCGTCACGTCCGGTCAGACGATCGCGGCGTCGGGCAATACCGGCCACTCGACCGGGCCGCACGTCCACTTCGAGGTGCGGGTCGGCGGGAACCCCGTGGATCCGCTCGGTTACCTGTAGCCGGGCCGGCTCGGGCATCGTTGCGTCAAACAGCGGTTCCCTGTTCCCCGCCCAACCCCGGCACTCCTAGCCCACGCCCCGGCGAACACGACCTCGTGGAGCTCCTCATCTAGGCTGCGCCGAGCGCCGCCGGCAGCTGCTCCGCGACGACGGCGTGGAGGTCGGGCAGTGATCGCCAGCGCTCGTCGAGACCGAGCCCGTAGCCGGCAAAGAGCTCGTCGGGCACCGTGAACCCGACATGCCGGAGCGGGAGGTCGTCGACGAGGCGGCGGTACGGGCGGTCGAGCAGCGTCACGGCGCTCAGCGAGGCCGGGCTCCGCTCCGCGAATGTCCGGGTCAGATACGCGAGCGTCAGCCCCGTGTCGACGACGTCCTCGACGATCACGACGTGGCGGCCGACGATCGAGGCCTCGAGGTCCTTTGTCAACCGCACGCCACCACCGGGCCCGCCGAAGGCGGAGAGCTCGATCGTGTCGATTCCATGTACGACCGGCACCGCCCGGGAAAGGTCGGCGAGAAACACGACACTCGACTTGAGCGGTGCGACGAGGAGCGGCTCGTTCCCTGCGTGCTCGTCGGCGATCGCGCGGCCGAGCTCGACGACTCTCACCGAGATCTCGTCGCGCGTGAGGTAGACCTCTCCGATCGGGTGACCCTGGTCGCGCAGCATCCGGGCGGCGTTGCTCACGAGGCGATCTGCAAACGATATCGCTGTGCGAGCAGCTCGATGTCCCGCCGGTAGAAGAGCTTGATCCTGATCTCGGGATAGAGGCGGCGGAGCTCGCGGAGCTTGCGGTTCTTCCTGGTCACGAGCGACTGCCGCATCACCGTCACCTCGACGTAGAGATCCTGCTCGGGGAGATAGAAATCCGGTGTGAACGCGCTCGTGATGCGACCGTCCGCGTCACGGTCGAGCACGAACGACGTCGGCTCGTACTGCCAGGGGATCCCGTACCAGTCGAGGATCCGCGCGCACTCCAACTCCACCTGGTTGGCAAAGCGGGGCGGCTCTGCGCCGCGGTATGCCCTGAACTGAGGGCTCTCGCCACTCTCCTGCAGCACCCGAGCCACGGTACTCGCCGGCTCGGATGGCACGGCGCAGGGCGCCACACCGTGCCATCCGAGCGAGGCGTCTACGCCGCCGCGAGCGCGCGCTCCAGGTGCCCGATCGCCTCCGTATCGAGCTGCTGCAGGTCGGTCAGCGTCGCGATCTCGTCTGCTCGGACGTCGTGCGTCCAGCTTTTGATCGGCTGCTGCTTCACGAATCCGAACCGGGGATCGGAGGCGCTCCAGCGGCCGAGCCGCTCGGCGAGGCGGTCGTAGCAGATCGCGGCCGCCTCGAGCTCGCCCTCCGCGGCGACGCCGAGGTTCGCGGCACGCAGGTACCGCGCGGCGTGCCCACTCCGGTTCTGGTGCAGCGAGCTGTACGTCCAGCTGTTGAGGAAGTAGAGGTTGTGACGCTGGCCCTCGTCGAGGTCGTCGAAGCGCCCGAGGTCGGCGCGCCACCGCTCGTAGCCGGTGCCGCCGTAGTAGTACGTCGCACCAGAGGTCGGGTCGGGGTCGACGATTCCCTCGTGCCAGCGACGCACCGCGAGCTCGAGCCCGGCCCGCACGGCATCGGTTCGCTCGGCAGGGGGATCGATTCGGTCGATGAACGCGCCGATCTCCTTCGCCTCGGCCGTCGCCATCACGCACGGGTGCTCGGCTGCCCAGTAGTCGGAGAGGAGGACGCGCGCACCCGCGGCCTCGTACCCGAACACGACTGCCATGTCCATCTGCGCACCGTGGGCGAGGATCGGCCAACCGCGATCGATGCTCGCGACGATGCGGCGCTCGCGCTGGCGTCGCGCGTCATCGGTCGTCGGCGGCTTGCTCCAGTCGAGGTGCACACCCGTCGCCCGGTTGAGCGCGGTCATCTCCTCCGGCCACTCGCCTGCCGGCCCCGAGCCGCACCAGGAGTCGCCACCGTCGCGTGTCGCCCAGCGAAGCCGGAAGCAGAGCCCGGAGTCGCCCATCAGCTCGTTGAGGTCGAGCGTGCGTGCGGTGCCGTGGAACGCAGCCTCGAGCGCGCCGAGGTACGTCGGCTCGGCGTTCCTCCCCCAGCGAAGCTCGGGCACGCCATCGAGCCACACCCGGTCGCCCTCCCGGCGGACCCGCCCGGGAGAGCCGGGGTCGAGCGAGGCGACGAGCCTCGGCCAGCTCGCGAAGCCGAGCTCGCCGGCGAGGACGTACTGCGCCTCCGAGAGCGTGAGCATCGGCTTCGGCGCCCGGAGCCGCGACGCGACACGGGCGATCGCCTCCTCGCTCCCGGCCCGGTGTGCACGCTGCAGCTCCCGGGCCCGCTTGCGCAGCTGCTCGAGGGAGACCTTCATCGTGTCGATGGACATGCGACCTTCCTTCCACTCGGCCCGTTGTCCGCATCGTCGGGCGGGAAGTCAGGTTCGATTGTCGTGCGCGATCATGGTGGGCTCAGCCCTTCCCGCGGACCGGAGGCGTCCCTGGCGCCTGTTCGCTGACCGTAGCCAACCGCCCGGAGCGCGTCAACCTCGTTCGGGGGGTGCCCAAGCGGTCGCCACGTCGTAGACTCTTCGCCGATGGCGGAGGGTCTCTTGAGAATCGCCCACCTATCCGACCTCCACTGCGGAGGTCAGTACTTCGAGCCGACGCTGCTCGAGCGCGCGATCGTCGAGATCAACGACCTCAAGCCTGACATCGTGATCTGCACGGGCGACCTGACGACGCTCGGGTTCCGGCACGAGTACCAGCTGGCGCGGGAGTTCATCGACGGGCTCGAGTGCGAGTCGTTCGTCGTCGTTCCGGGGAATCACGACTCCCGGAACGTCGGGTACGTCCATTTCGAGGAGCTGTTCGGGCCCCGGAGCGCCGTCCTCCGCAAGAGCGGGGTGACGGTCGTCGCAGTCGACTCGACCGAGCCCGACCTCGACCACGGCCAGATCGGACGCGGCCGCTACCCGTGGATCGAGAGCGAGTTCGCGGCGGAGCCGAGCCGCTTCCGGATCTTCGTCCTCCATCATCACCTGCTCCCGGTGCCTGGCACCGGGCGCGAGCGGAACGTCGTGTACGACGCCGGCGACACGATCGAATGTCTGCTTCGCTCCCGGGTGCACCTCGTGCTCTCCGGGCACAAGCACGTTCCCTACGCCTGGCGCCTCGAGCACCTCTTCGTCGTCAACACCGGCACGGTCTCCTCGCTTCGGCTTCGCGGGAACACCCGGCCCTGTTACAACGTGATCGAGCTCGACGGCTCGCACGTGGACATCTGGCGCCGCCACCCGTTTCACGGCTCCGAGCGGATCATCCAGTTCTCGACCGAGACGTTCGAGTACGAGAAGTACACGGGGAGGATCGAGCGCGAGGTGACGTCGCGATGAGCGGACGCCGGGCGGTCGCCCTCATCGACGGCGAGCACTACGCGCCCGTCGTCGCGGAGACGCTCGACCTTCTCGACGACCGGGTGGTCGCCGCTGTTCTCGTCGGCGGCACCGAGAAGCTCCGCGGCGGTGAGGACTACGGCGTGCCGCTCGTCGCCACGATCGCCGAGGCGATCGACGTGTTCGAGCCCGAGGTCGTGCTCGACCTCTCGGACGAACCTGTGCTCGGCCCTCGCGAGCGGTTCGTCCTCGCGTCCGAGGTGATCGCGCTCGGCGTTCCGTACGAAGGGCCCGACTTCCGATTCGAGCCGCCGGTGCTGGCAGAGATCGCCCGGCCGACGCTCGCGGTCGTGGGCACCGGGAAGCGCGTCGGGAAGACCGCCGTCACCGGGCACGTCGCCAAGGTCCTGTCGCGTACCCATCGCACGACCGTGGTGGCGATGGGGCGTGGTGGGCCGTCGGAGCCCGAGCTCGTCACGATCCGCCCGACCGTGGCAAGCCTGCTCGAGCTCTCGCGCGCGGGTCGGCACGCCTGCTCGGACCATCTCGAAACGGCGATCGTCACCGGGCTCGAGACCGTCGGCTGTCGGCGGTGCGGCGGTGGGCTCGCCGGCGCGGTTGCCCGTTCGAACGTGCTCGAGGGCGTCGAGCTCGCGCTCGAGCGCGACCCTGAGATCGTCGTGCTCGACGGCAGCGGGGCTGCGATCCCGCCCGTCGCCGCCGCGGCGACGTTGCTCGTCGTCGGCAGCGGCCAGGCGCCCGAGGTCGCCGCCGGCTATCTCAACCGCTTCCGGGCGCTCCGCGCCGACGCGGTCGTCGTGACGATGTGCGAGGACGACGCTGCGACGCGTGTCGTCCGTGCGCTGGAAAGCGCCGTCCGGCCGGGGACGTCGGTGATCCCCGCGGTGTTGCGACCGCGGCCGCTCGAGTCGATCTCCGGAGCCCACGTGGCGTGGTTCGGAACCGCGCCGGCGGCACAGGCGCGAACGATCGCCGAGCATCTCGAGGTCGGTCACGGCGCGCGGGTCGGACATGTGTCGAGCGCGCTCGCCGACCGTGCGCAGCTTCGCGACGAGCTCGCCGGGGTCGATGCGGAGGTCTTCGTCGTCGAGCTCAAAGCCGCCGCCGTCGACGTCGTCGTCGAAGAGGCGGCTCGCCGCGGCGCGCGCGTCGTCGTCGCCGCGAACGACATCGTCGTGAAAGGCGATCATGATCTCGACCTCACCGTCGAGCGGCTTGCCGCGCTCGCAGTGGAGCGAGCGGCGGCGAGGGCAACCGCATGATTAGCCCGCGCCGGTATCTTGCGCCCCTCCCGCTCGGCGGCGACGACGGTCCGCCCTGGTCGAAGGGGCTGATGGCAAGAGCGCTGGCGGCGACCGGGCTGCAGACGACGCGCGCCTACGATCTCGCACGACTTGCCGACCGTGACCTCGCCGACCGCGGGGAGCACCGGCTCGACCTCGACCGGCTCGCGGAGCTCGCAACGGAGCTGCTCGGCGAGCCCGAGGCCACCAGGACGATGCGGCGGCTGCGCCGGCTGCAGGCACTGCAGCAGCTCGACGTGCCGGTCGTGCTGCTGATCGGCGGCGCTACCGGAACCGGCAAGTCGACGATTGCGACCGAGGCGGCACACCGGCTCGGAGTCACCCGCGTCACCTCGACCGACTTCATCCGGCAGACGATGCGCGCGTTCTTCGCACGCGAGTTCATGCCCTCGGTGCACTACTCGAGCTTCGAGGCGGGGCTGGCGTTGACAAAGGCGGAGGAGGAGGAAACGGGCGACCCGCGGTTGCTCGGCTTCCTCGACCAGACCCGCAACGTCCTGGTCGGAGTCGAGGCGGCGCTCGACCGCGCGCTCGCGGAGGGGTGGTCGATGGTGCTCGAGGGCGTCCATCTCGTCCCTGGGATGATCTCGACCGAGCGCGCCGACGCAATTGTCGTCCACTGCGTCATCGCGATCACCGACGAGCAGCTTCATCGCAGCAACTTTTGGATCCGCGACCATTCGACCGACGGCCTCCGTCCGCTCGAGAAGTACCTGGACGGGATGCCCGAGATCAGGCTGATCCAGGAAGCGCTGCTCGAGCGCGCGAGCCGCTATGACGTCCCGGTGATCGAGAACTGCACCGTCGACCAGGCGATCGGCGAGGTGCTCGATCTCGTCCTCTCACGGGCCGACACCCTCCATCCGGCAAGCCTGTAGTCGGCGCGCCGACACAGCGACGGTCGCTACGCTCAAGGCATGGTCACGAAGGACGACGTCGTCGAGGCGCTCCACGGGGTCGAGGATCCCGAGCTCGGGATGGACATCGTCGAGCTCGGGCTCTACTACGACACAGAGATCGATGGGCCCCGCATCAAGGTGATCCACACGCTCACGTCGATGGGGTGCCCCGCCGGACCGATGATCCAGGAGAACATCCGGGACGCGGTCGCGGCGCTTCCCGGGGTCGAGGAGGTCGCCGTCGAGCTGACGTTCGACCCGATGTGGACGCCCGACCTCATGTCCGAGGACGCGAAGTTCATCCTTGGTTTTGGCTAGCCAAAACCAAGGACTAGAGGCATTGAGCTTCGCGCTCATCTTCTTTTTGACGAGGCTTCGCCCGTCGCTTGATCGGAACGCTGATTGGAACGAGACGCCGCCCGTCGCTTGATCGGAACGCTGATTGGAACGAGACGCCGCCCGTCGCTTGATCGGAACGCTGATTGGAACGAGACGCCGCCCGTCGCTTGAGAGACGAGGCGCGGCAGAGCCCGCGCACCCCGGCACGCCCGGCCCACGCCCCGGCGAACACGGCCTCGTGGAACAACTCATTTAGCCGGGAATCGACAACACGATCTTCCCGAGCTGGGCAGCCGCCTCGAGGCGCTCGTGCGCAGCCGCGATCTCGGAGAGCGGGTAGACGCGGTCGACGTGAACCCGCGCGCGGCCCGAGCGGACGAGGTCGTACGCTCCCAGGAAGTCCTCGCGCGTGCCCATCGTCGAGCCGTGCACCGTCAGCTGCTTCCACCAGAACCGGTGCAGCGCCGCAGGGGGGTTGGGGCCGCTCGTCGCGCCGCAGACGACGACGTGCCCAGCAGGGCGAACGGCAGCGAGGGACCGGGCCCACGTCGCGTCGCCCACCGTCTCGACGACGACGTGAACACCTTTGCCCGCGGCCTCCTTCACTGCGGCGACCACGTCGCCCGAGTGGTGGTTCACCGCCACGTCGGCGCCCCAGCTCGTGGCGGTCGCGAGCTTCTCGTCGCTTCCCGAGGTCACGATCGTGCGCAACCCGAGTGCCCGGCAGATCTCGAACGCGGCGGTTGCGACCCCGCCACCGATCCCCCAGATCAACGCCCATTGACCCTTCTCGACGCGCGCCTTCGTGACGAGCATCCGGTACGCGGTCTCGTACACGAGCGGGAACGCCGCGGCCTCCTCGAACGAGAGTGAGTCGTCGAGCGGGAACACCTGTTCGGCGTCGATCGCGATCAGCTCGGCGTGCGTGCCGTCGCAGTGCTCGCCGACGACAGAGATGATGTCCCCGTGCTCGAGCCCGGGATTGATCACGACCCGCTCACCGGCGGCGAGACCGTCGACCCCGGCGCCGAGCGCCTCGACGACGCCGGCGCCGTCCGCACCGAGGATCCGTGGCTTCGGGACGGACGGCATGCCCTTTCGCACCCACACGTCGAGGTGGTTGAGCGAGGCGGCGGCGAGGCGGATGAGCACCTGGCCGTCGCCGACGACCGGGTCATCGACGTCCTCGTACCGGAGGACCTCCGGGCCGCCGTCCTCGTGGATCCGCACCGCCTTCACCGTGCGATCCTTGCACAATGACCCCGGCCGAGCTCCAGAGAACCGCCGCGGCGCTCGGGATCGACGCGATCGGCGCTGCGGCTGTCGGCCCGTACACCGAGACCGAGCGGCACATCCGCGAGCGGCGAGCGGCCGGGCTGTTCGGGCGGATGCGGTTCACGACCGCGCGGCCGGAGGTCTCGTGCCACCCCGAGCTGCTTCTCCCCGGCGCGCGCACCGTCGTCTCGGGTGCGCTCTGCTACTGGGCTGCCGGGACGGAACCGGCGGCGGGGGAGGGAGAGCTACCGCGCTACGCGTGGCGCGATCACTACGCGATTCTTCGCGAGCGGCTCGACGAGCTCGGTCGCCGGCTCGGGGGCGCCTACCGGGTGCTCGTCGACGACAACGACCACGTCGACCGCGAAGCCGCGGTCCGCGCCGGGATCGCGTTCTACGGCAAGAACACGATGGCGATCACGCGGGAGCACGGGTCATGGGTCGTGCTCGGCACGCTCGTCACCGACATCGAGTTCCAGTCGAGCCCCCGGCTGCGTCCGGGCTGCGGCTCGTGCACGCTGTGCCTCGAGGCGTGCCCGACCGGCGCGCTCGACGAGCCGGGTGCCCTCGACGCGACCCGGTGCCTTTCCTACTGGACGCAGACCGCCGAGCAGATGCCCGACGACGTGATGGACGCGCTCGGGCCGCGGGTCTACGGCTGCGACATCTGTCAGGACGTCTGCCCGTGGAATCGCGGGGTCGAGAAGCGCCGAGCGTCGATGCCACTCCCGATCGACGCCACGCCGACAGTCGACTTGCGCGACTGGCTCGAGCCGCGCGGGATTCCGGACGAGCAGCTCGATCGTCTCTTCGTGCCACGAAACGACCAACGGTGGCTGCAGCGCAATGCCCTCGTCGCCGCCGGCAACAGCGGCGCCCGCGACCTGCTTCCGGCTGCTCGGCGCCACGCGACGACGGTAGCGGGCTCATCCGACCCGCCCGATGTCGCCGTCGCGTCGGCAGCTCGCCGGGCGATCACTCGCCTCGAGCGGCTCGTCCCCGGCCGAGATGCGGCGGCAGAATGACGGGCATGTGGCGGAGGAGCGCCGATCAGCTCGCGATGCTGGCGCACGAGGTGCGCAGCCCGGTCGCAGCGCTCACGGCGCTGAGCGAGTCTGCTCCCGTGCTCGAACAGGCGCAGCTTCGGGTTGTCGCAGCTCTCGCCCGCGACGCGGTCGTCGACATCGTGCGGCTCTGCGAAACCGACATGATCGCGGTCGGGCCGCTCACCGAGATCGGCGTGCCCGAGCTCGTCGGCGCCGCCCGCGAGGCCCTGCAGGTCGACGTCGCGATCCCCGACGTCACGGTTCGCGCCGACGCGACCCGGCTCCGGCAGGCGCTCGCAAACGTCGTGGCGAACGCACAGCGTCACGGCACCGAGGTCGCGCTCAGCGTGCGTGCGGTCACCGAGACGGTCTCGATCGAGATCCGTGACGACGGCCCGGGTGTCCCCGACGGGCTCGACGTCTTTGCCAAGGGCGTGAGCGGCGCCGGCTCGACCGGCTACGGGCTATGGCTGACGCGGTCGATCGTCGAGGCGCACGGCGGCACCGTCGAGCTCGTTCGCGACGGAAGGCCGGGTGCGTGCTTCAGGATCGTGCTGCCGCTCGTGTCCGCTTCGGCTTGAGCCCGAGCTCGGCCTCGAGCTGCCGTGCGCGCCGCGCAACCGTCGTGCGGATCCCCGCCGGCTCGAGCACGACGGTCTCGCCGCGATCGGCGAGCACCTCGGAGAGCAGCCACTCGTCGTGCTGGTAGGTCACCTCCGAGATCGCCGCCTTGTCGGTCAGCGCTCTGCCGCCGCGCTCGAGCTTCCATCGCGCGATCGCGGGTGAATGCCAGAGTCGCGCGACATGAGGATGCGCGAGGTAATTCGGGTCGAAGCTCTCGCGTGGCTCGAAACGCTCGTCGAGAAGCGTCGCGGAGCGCATCCGGTCGAGCCGGAAGGTACGGGCCCCCTCGACGGTGCGATCCCACGTATGGACGCGCCAGTAGGGCAGCTCGCGCTCGATCGTGTACGGCTCGATCAGCCGTCGCGTCGGCCGGTCCTCACCCTCCTTTAGGTAGTCGATCTCGACGAGGCGTCGCTTCTCGGCCCCGCGGGAGAGCGTCTTGACAAGCGTCTCCTCGTCGGTCGCGACCCGGGGAGTCGGGGTCTGGGCGAGCTCGAACTGGCCGAACGTCTCCTCGAGCTTGCGGCGCACCCGCTCGAGCGGGGTGTTCGCCTCGGCGGCGATCGTGGGCCCGACGTACTCGATCGCCAGGCGGATCGCCCGCGCCTCGAGCGGTGTCAGCTTCGGCGGCTTGCGGAAGACGTCGCCGTAGAGCTCTTTGTCGATCTTGACCCTCCCGGTCTCGTCGTCGACCTCTGCGTAGACCGTGTAGCAGCCGCCCCCGAAGTTGACGAGGTTGAGGAGCGAGAGGTGGGCCTGGAGCTCCTCGCGCGGGATCGAGAAGCGCGCGGCGACATCGTCGGCCTCGATAACGGCGTTCGTCTCTTCACCGCAAGCGGCAAGCAGGTGGGCGAGAAGTGACTGGAGCACGCCGAAGCGCTCAGGGGCGACGGGGCTCGGCGCCTGCCGCTCGGAGATCACGATCGGGTCGACGCGGCGTTCTCGTGCCCGCTCAGGCGGGTCGCCGTCGTGCCGCTCGCGGAGGAGCGCGAGGCTCTCGCGGGCCTGGTCGCGCAGCTCGGGCGGTTCGAGTGGGATCGCTCGGCCGTTCTGGCGGAGAACCCAGGAGACGAGGGGCTCGAGCGAGCTGTAGGCGGTCTCGAACACCCCGTCGACGACGGTCCCAGCATCGGCGAGCGTGCGCTCGACCCACCACGCGGTGTCGCCTTGCACCTCGATCCGCGCCGTACCGACGATCGGCCCGATCTGCCACGGCCGCGGCACGCGGTGATCGTCGACGTTGAAGCCCTCGGGTAGCCGGAAGTCACGCTCGCGACGCGTTGCGAACCGGATGTCGGAGCGGATCCGGGAGACCTTGAACGTCCGGATCGCCTCGCGGTCGAGATCGTGCCCGAGGACGTACCAAACACCCTCGTCGAGCCTGAGCGCGTATGGGTTGATTCGCCGTTCGGTCTCGCGCTCACGCGCAGGCGAGCCGTATCGGAACTGGATCGTGCGCTGCTTCGAGATCGCCGACTCGAGCTTCGAGAGCCGCCCAGCGAGCTCGGGCGAGTAGTCGGGTGCGGTCACGCGCACGCGCTCGGCGGTCGCCGTCGGCGCATGACGGAAGCCCGGGCGACCGAGCGCGAGGTTCTGGAGCGCCAGGCGAAGGGGCTCGGCGTAGGCGAACTTGCCCTCGAGCGCGTAGAGCGCGGTCGAGAGCGCGGCGAGCTCGTCGTCGTCAAGCTCGAGCCGATCGAGGAAGTAGTGCTCGGACCGGAGGTTGTAGAGCTCCTCGCCGGTGAACTCGTCCCGCTGCGACGTCAACGGGATCCCGAGCGCGCCGAGCTCGGCTCTATCCGAGTAGAACCGCCTGGCGAACGCCTCATCGGACATCTCCGAGTAGCCCTCGACGTTCCCCTTCACGTCACGTGCTGTCAGGGCGCGCCGCTCAGCCATCAGGAACGCGACCAGCGAGAGCTGGCGGATGAGCTTGTCGGCGTCGTGTGACATGCGACGCCTACCCTACCCGGGGCGTGTTTCGTGCTGCGCGCGAATCACGTGGAGAAAAGCACCAAATTGCACCGTTCGAGGCGCTCGGACCCAATCCAGGAAGGCTTGCGAGGGCGACGAGCTAGACCGCGACCGCGGCCTTCGCGACCGACCGCTCGAGATGCTGGTGCGACGGGCAGTAGTCCCGGCCGGGAAGCGGCGTGCGCTGGCAGGCCTTGCCCTTGCGCGTCGTTGCCTTGCACCGGGCGACCCCGCCGTCGAGGATCCCCGCTTCCAGCTGCTGCTCGATGAACGAGACTGCGGCTGAGACGCCTTCGCGAACAGCCCAGGCAACCTGGCCCTGGACGGTGATCGGGAAGTACCGGCGGATGTCCTGGAACAGCGTCCGGTCGGGATGCGCGAAGTATTGCGGGTCGGCGGCGAGGCGCTCCATCGTCTGCTCGCACTCGGTCAGGACCGACCGGCGGTACTCAACGCGCGTCGCGCTGTCGACGTAGGGGTCGACAAGGTCTTTGATCGAGCGGTAGATCGCTCGTGAGTATTGATACATACACGACCTCAGTTGCGCGACGTGGTCATCCATCCTGCCGTCGACCCCTTCCACAAGTTCCAGGCTTCATCGCGGTTTGCGACGCCCCCTCGTGCCAGTCGAGCCAGTCTAGCCCAATCGGGCCGGTGTTACAAACTCGACACGATCGCTGCCAGCGACGGCAACAGCCGGTCAGGAGACGGCCTGGACGCGAGCCGCCTTCGAGGCGCGGCGGGCCTGGCGAAGCGCACCGTTCGCCTCGGCCTCCGAGCCGTAAATCCCCTGGAAAACCAGCCAATATCCCGGGCGGAGGCTCGCATAACCGGACGAGTCGAGCACCCCTACGTCCTCGAGCTTGGCGTCGTGTGCTTCCTGCGCGAGCGCAACCGCCTTGTCACGCCCGTCGACCTTGGGGACGCTCGAGAGCACGATCGTCCAACCGCGCTTGCGGCGCGGCCAGACGACGAGCGTCGGCGCTGCGGGCTTCGTCTTGGTGATCGGGACGCTGCCACCGAGAGCGGTCACGACGCGCTCGGCGTCGGCCGGTGACCGCGCCTGCCAGATCCCGAGCGCCGCCCCAGCCGCGGCGGCCACGCCGAGGCTGAGCACGCGGAGGCGAACCTGGCGGCTGCCGCGCGGCCGGTCGTCGCGGAGCCGGCGCCCGAGGCGCACGCCACAGGCGAGGCAGTACTCCTGTCCCCGCACGAACGGTGTGCCGCACCGGGGGCACGCGGAGTCGGTGGCCGTCGCGGTCACGCGGCCGACGGTGCGTCGTCCTGGAGCCCGACCCCGCAGCTCGGGCAGAACCGCGCGCCGATCAGGATCGGTGCACCGCAGGCGCAGAGCATCCCTTCGCGGCGCAGCCCCCGCGCCCCTGCGAAAAGCGCGTCGATCTCCGAGATGCGGGCCTCGATCGCGACGAGCTCCGCGCAGCGCTCCGTGACGAGGGCTTCGTTGAAATGGTCGCGGCGGTACATCTCGAGCGTCAGGCCGCCGAGGTCGCGGAGCCGCTCCTCGCGCAGGAGCACGAGTGCGCGCCGCTCACGCCGGAGCTCGCCGGTGGTGGGTGCAGCAGGTCGCTTGCTGAAGAGCGCCATCCGCTGAGGATACGTGCCGCCGCAGTCGTCAGAGCTGGACGACGACGAGGCGTTCCTCGGTCATCTCGCGAACCGCCCAGGCGGGGCCCTCACGGGTGTTGCCGGAATCCTTGACGCCGCCGTAGGGCATCTGGTCGGCGCGGAAGGTCGGTGCCTCGTTGACGACCACTCCGCCGAACTCGAGCTCCCGGGCAGCGCGAAGCGCATTCGCGAGGCTGGCGGTGAAGATCCCCGCCTGGAGCCCGTAGCGGGTGCCGTTCGCGCGGGCGATCGCGTCGTCCAGCGTCGAGAACGGCTGCAGCGTGCACACCGGGCCAAACGCCTCGTCGCAGGCGAGGCGGGTCTCGGCCGGCGGCCTCTCGACGACGGTCGGCGCGAGTAGCCCATCCCGAAGCTCACCGCCGGTGAGGATCGTCGCACCCGCGGCCCGCGCCTCCTCGATCCACGAGACGACACGGTCGCGCTCGGCCGTCGAGATCAGCGGGCCGACGTCGGTTGCGTCCTCGGCGGGGTTTCCGAGGACGAGAGCCTCGACCCTGGGCAGGAAGGCGGCCTTGAACGCGTCGTACACGCCCTCATGGACGAAGATCCGCTGGACGGAGATGCAGCTCTGCCCGGCGAAGGAGAACGCATTCGCGGCGCAGCGCGCCGCAGCGTCGGCAACGTCGGCGTCGCGCTCGACGATCACGGGGGTCGCATTCCCGAGCTCGAGGTTGACCCGCTTGCGCGACGCACGCTCGCGCAGCTTCCAGCCGACGGGGCCCGAGCCGGTGAAGGTGATGAGCTTGACCCGCTCGTCCTCGACGAGGACGTCGCCGATCTCGGCGGCGGGGCCGACGACGACATTGAGCCAGCCGGGAGGGAGCCCGGCCTCGGTCTCGAGCTCTGCGAGCATTAGCGCCGAGAGCGGCGTCTGGGTTGCGGGCTTGAGGACGACGGCGCAGCCGGCGGCGAGTGCCGGAGCGATCTTGTGGGCGACGAGGTTGAGCGGGAAGTTGAACGGGCTGATCGCGCCGACGACGCCGATCGGCATTCGCATCGTAAACGCGAGCTTGCCCTCACCCGCCTGCGAGGCGTCCATGGGCACCATCTCGCCCGCGAGCCTTCGCGCCTCGACCGCGGCCATCGTGTACGTGGACATCGCGCGGGCGACCTCGACGCGGGCCGCCTTCAGGGGCTTTCCCGCCTCGGCGGAGATGATCGCGGCGAGCTCCTCGGCGCGACGGCCGATGGCGCCGGCGACCCGCACGAGGATCTCGGCACGCTTGTGCGCGGGGAGCGGCTCGCCCATCGCCTCGGCGGCGACCGCGATGGCGGCTCGCGTGGTCTCGGCGCCGCCGCGGGCGACCCGCGCGACGAGCGCGTCGTCGAAGGGAGAACGCACCTCGACCCAGTCGCCGGTCTCGATCCACTCGCCGGCGACCAGCAGTCGGCGGTCCTGGTACATCGCGGTCACGGTGCGGAGTGTGTCAGATGGCGGGCAGCTCGCCGCGGGCGACCCGACGTTGCGGAGAGCCCTCGCTCAGCTGCATCAGCTCGATCGCGTTGCCGTCCGGGTCGGTGAGCCACGCCTGCCAGTTGCGGTCGAGCCCCAGGCTTGGCGACCGGTCGATCGCGATCCCGCGGGACTCGAGCTCGGCGACGGTGGCGTGGAGGTCGTCGGTCCTCAGGCAGAGGTGCATGAAGCTCCCGCCCTCGACCGGTGCCTCGGGGCCGCCGGGAAAGAGCTCGAGGAACCGGTCGCCACCAACATGAAGGTAGACGAGCATCAGCGAGCCGTCTTCGTGGTGGAGCCGAAACGACTCCTCGAGGCCGAGCGCCGCATAGAACGCGAGCGAGCGGGCGAGGTCGTGGACGCGAAGCGCGGTGTGCGCGAGGTCTGTGATCATGCCGCCGATGCTACGCGGCGCTCACGGACGGACGAGGTCGCGCTCGACGTCGGTGCTCACCTCGCGAGCGATCTCGACAAACGCGCGGCCGGCCGCGGTTCGGTGCCGGTCGCGGTGCCAGACAACGCCGAGCAGCCGATCCGGGACGGCCGGCTCGAGGCGGAGGGTCTTGACGCGCGCGTCGCCCTGCTGAACGGCGAGGAGCGGGATCAGGGCGGCGCCGAAGTTCGCGGCGACGAGCCCCTGGAGGGTCGTGTTGTCGTCGGACCGAAACGCGTAGTCGACCGAGAAGCCGTGGCGGCCGAGCGCCTCTTCGACCACAAGGCCGCTCGCGCACAGGTTCGAGCCGATCAGGGGCAGCTCGTCGAGATCGGCGAGGGAGGCGCTTTGTCGCCGCGCAAGCGTGCTTTCGGCCGGAACGAGCAGGACGTACGGGTCTCGCATCAGCTCGATCGACGAGAACGGCCCGTCCGGGTGGGGGAGGCTGCAGAAGGCGAGGTCGACCTCGCCGGCCTCGACGTGCTCGTACAGCACCGGATCGGCCGACGGCTCGGAGAGCTGGAGGTCGATTCCGGGCCACTCCGCGAGAAACCTCCGCATCACCGCGGGTAACACCCGGGCGCCGAGCGACTGGTAGGTCGCCACCCGCAGCGACCCGGTCTCGCCCGCGCGGAGGGCGAGCATGTCGGCGCGGGCCGCCTCGAGGCGGTGAACGATCGCCTCCGCGTGCCGCAGCAGCAGCTCGCCCGCAGCGGTGAGCGAGACCGGTTTCGGCCCCCCGGGGCGCTCGACGAGGCGTTCGCCGACGATCCGTTCGAGCGCCGCGATCTGCTGCGAGATCGCCGATTGCGTGTAGCCGAGCCGCTCGGCGGCACGGCCGAACGAGCCCTCGTGGGCAACGGCGTCGAGTGCGGCGAAATGCCGGAGCTCGACCCCTAGCCAATGATCAGATTCCGTGATCGATGTCATCAGAACCTCGACTGGCGCTAATCATACAGGCGCACCACACTATGACCATGGAAATCGTGCTTTTGGTGTTCATGCTCCTCGTCGGTCCGCTCGCGGCGATCTATGGCCGCGACTCGCGAATCGACGAGAAGGGCCGGCGCGAGCGGTACCTCGGTTGAGGCCGCCCGCTCCGCGAGCCCTTGCGTCCGCGGTCGGCGGGCGCGGCGAGATCGTGATTCGTCGCGCTTCGCCGGCTGACGGCCCGAGGCTCCGTCGCCTCGGTCAGCTCTCCGACCGTCCGGTGCCGATGGGCGAGCTTCTTCTCGCCGAGTCCGACGGCGAGCTGATCGCGGCCGCGGCGACCGACGGCACCGGCGTGATCAGCGACCCATTCGTCGTTACCGGCGACGTGGTCGAGCTGCTCGCGCTTCGCGCCCGGCAGCTGCTCGCGGCGGCGTGAGCCGCAGCTGCGTCGCGATACTTGCGCGATGCTGATGCGCCGGATCCACCGTGCGTGGCTCGTCCTCGCCGGGACGCTCGCGGTCCTCGTGCTGATGGCCGGCTTTCGCTCGGTCGTCGGCGTGCTCCTCGACCCGCTCCGGGAGGAGTTCGGCTGGTCGACCGCCGCGATCTCGCTTGCAGCGAGCGTGAACCTCATGATCTACGGCCTCGGCGGGCCATTCGCCGCCGCGCTCTACGACCGCTTCGGGCTGCGCCGATGCGTCCTCATCGCGATCGCAGTGGTCGCCTTGGGCTCGGCGCTGACCCTCCAGATGAGCGCGCAATGGCAGTTCGTCCTGCTCTGGGGTGTCCTCAACGGCACCGCGACCGGGGCTGTCTCGGTCACGCTCGCAGCGGTCATCGCCACCCGCTGGTTCGTCGCGCGCCGCGGGCTTGCGACGGGGATCCTCACCGCGGCCAACGCGACCGGGCAGCTCGTCTTCCTCCCGCTTCTCGCCTGGCTCACATCCGCCTACGGCTGGCGCTATGCCGTCGGGGCGGTTGTCGCTGTCGCCACGGTGATCGTGCTCCCACTCGCGACTCTCCTCGTCCGCGACCGCCCGGCGGCGGTCGGGCTCCGGGCCTACGGCGCGACCGAGGACGACCCACCACCGCCGCCGCGCGACACGAACCCGTTCCTGCGGGCGATCGGCGACGGACTTGTCTTCGCGGCCGGCTCGAAGGTCTTCTGGCAGCTGAGCGCGACCTTCTTCATCTGCGGTGCGACGACGTACGGGTTGATCGGAACCCATCTGATCCCGGCAGCCGTCGACCACGGCATCACCGAGGTCGCCGCCGCCGGGCTGCTCGCGACGATCGGCGTTTTCGACCTCGTCGGGACGCTGGCCTCCGGGTACCTCACCGATCGCTTCGACCCACGTGTGCTCCTCGCCTGGTACTACGGGCTTCGCGGGCTCTCGCTTCTCGCGCTGCCGGTCGTGATCGAGGCTCATGGCCCGGGCCTGCTCGCGTTCGTCGTGTTCTACGGCCTCGACTGGGTCGCGACCGTGCCACCGACGGTTGCGATCACCGCCGAGGTGTTCGGGCGCGAGCGCGTCGGGCTCGTCTTCGGCTGGATCTTCGCCGCCCATCAGCTGGGGGGTGGGGCGGCGGCGTTTGGGGCCGGGCTCAGCCAGACGTTCCTCGGGACGTACACGCCGGCGTTCCTCACCGCGGCGGCGCTCGGGCTTGTCGCCTCGGCGATCTCGTTGCGGATCAGGCCACCCGCCGGTCTCGCACTCGCGTAGAGTCGCCCGATGGACGTGCGGACGATCGGGGTCGTCGGGCTCGGCTCGATGGGCGCCGGGATCGCGCAAGTCGCGGTCGAGAGCGGCTTCGAGGTGGTTGGTCGCGAGGTGAGCGACGAGCTCTGCCGGGCCGCCGCGGCCCGGATCGGGCACTTCCTCACGCGGAAGGTCGAGAAGGGGAAGCTCGCCCGGGACGATTGCGATGCGGCCACCGCCCGCCTGCGGACGACGACCTCGCTCGACGAGCTCGCCGCGTGCGACCTCGTGATCGAGGCGATCGTCGAGGAGATCGGCGCGAAGCGAGAGCTGTTCGACTCCCTCGGGCGGATCTGCCGTCCCGAGGCGATCCTCGCAACCAATACGTCGGCGCTGTCCGTGACCGAGATCGCGGCCGCGAGCGGCTCACCAGAGCGCGTCGTCGGCATGCACTTCTTCAACCCCGCGCCGCTGATGCCGCTCGTCGAGATCGTCCGCGCCCAGCTCTCGGCCGACGAAGCGGTCGACGCGGCGCACGCGGCGGCGGTGCGAATGGGCAAGCAGCCGGTCCGTTGCCACGACACCCCTGGGTTCGTCGTCAACCGAGTCCTGATTCCGCTCCTCAACGACTGCCTCCGCACCCTCGACGAGGCGCGGGTCACGCCCGAGGACCTCGACACAGCGATGAAGGCCGGGGCCGGGTGGCCGCTCGGCCCGTGCGAGCTCGTCGACCTGATCGGGATCGATGTTCACGTTCATGCCTCGGAGGCGCTCTACGAACGGCTGCACGAGCCGCGAATGGCGCCGCCGCCGAGGCTCGTGGCAATGCGCGACGCCGGCCTCCTCGGTCGCAAGACGGGTCGCGGCTTCCACACGTACGGTTCCTGAGCTATTCGGGCGCCGACATCGGCACCCCGAGCCGAGCCGCTGCCGCCGGGACGAGCGACCCCTGGACCGCGACGCTGAGGAGCACGACCACGAACACGATCCCGTAGAGCTCGGCGGCGTATTCGGTGTGTTCGACGAGCGCGAGCGACGCGAGGAGGATCGGGACGGCCCCCTTGAGCCCGCTCCAGACGATGAACCAGCGCTCACCCCATGCCAACCGCACCGGCGCGAGCAGCGGCGCGACGACAAGCGGGCGGATTACGAGCGTGAGCAGCGCTGCGAGCACGAGCCCGCGCCACCAGAGCCCGTCGTCGACGATCGCCGCGAGCTCGATCGTCAGCCCGAGCGCGACGAACGTCGCGAGCTCACCGAGGTCGGTCAGCGCCTGGTTGAACGAGCGGACGGCGCGCTCCTCGCCGTAGCGTAGGTCGCCGAACGCGATCCCCGCGACGAAGACGGCGAGGAACCCCGAGCCGTGCAGCATCGTCGCGGCCCCGTAGACCGCACACGCGACGAGCAGCACCGCGATCGGCACGAGCGTGCGGTCGGGGATCCGGATGTGGCGGACGAGGCTCACGAGCAGCACCCCGGCCACGGCTCCCACCACCAGCCCGACGGTCATCTCGGTCACAACTTCGAGCGCGACGTGCCCCGCAGAGGCATCGTCACTCGTCGCGAACTCGACGACCCCGAGCATCAGCGCGATCCCCACCGGGTCGTTGAAGCCCGACTCGCCCTCGAGGATCGTCCCCGAGCGTCCCTCCACCTCGCGCCCCGCGAGCACCGAGAACGTGACCGCCGGGTCGGTCGGAGCGAGGGCGGCGCCGATCAGGGCCGAGACGGTCCACGAGAGGTCGAGGACGAAGTGGGCTGCAACTGCGATAAGCCCGGTTGTCGCGAGCGTCCCGACGGTGCCCAGCACCACGATCGGCACCGCAGCCGCCCGGAAACGGTCGAGCCCGATCTTGCACCCACCCTCGAAGAGGATCACGGCGAGCGCAAGCGTCGCGATTCGCTGGACGTCGTCGAACGAGAGCGCCGTTGCGAGCCGATCGGAGAGATCCGACGCGGCCGCGGCGGCGAGCAGGAGAAGTGCGGCGGTCGGCACTCGGAGCCTTCCCGCGATGACGCGCACGGCGATCGCAGCGAGGAGGGCTCCCGAGGCGAAGAGGATCAGCTCGGCGAAGTCGCGGATCGCGGTCACGGCTACGACACTATCGACGGCGGGAAAGGAGCAGAACACTAAGGCTTGCAGGCATTTCTCCCGATTGATACCAGGGTGACCACTTACGAATTCTTTACTCCCAAATCACCCGTGGCGCACGTCGTATGCCGATACTTCGCTACGTGATCAGAGTCGCCTGTCTTGCGCTCCTCATCGCCGCAGCCGCGATCCCCGCAGCGTGGGCGGCGCCGATCGCGAGGCCGCCCGCCGGGACGGTCTCGATCGAGGGCGCGAAGGGCGTCGTCGTGATCCGCGGTGTCGGCACCGTCATCGGGCGCGTGAGCCGTGGCGACGTGCAGGTCACCGACCTGACCCCGGCCGATGCGTGGGTGCCGAAGCTCAACGGCGCAGCGAGCTCGAAGCTGCTGCAGCAGCGGGGCCGCGATCTCAACTTCTTCGTCCCCGGGGGCCGTTACCGCATCGTCATCAAGGGCGAGGGCGTCTCGCTCTCGGCGCGTGGCGTCGGCGTGGTCACGGTCAAGGGCGCGCGCGCCACTGACAACTCGGGCGCGACGGTCGCGGTCGGCGACGCGGCGCCGGCGCCGCTCCCCGCTGACGGAACGCGAATCACCTTCGGCGGCTACACGGGCGCATGAGCCAGGCTCAGACGATCCTCGTCGTCGAGGACGAGCAGTCGATCGCGTCGTTCGTCTCGCTGTATCTCAAGAACGCAGGCTATGGCGTGCGCGCCGTGACGACCGGTGCGGGCGCGCTGAACGCGGTGGCGAGCGAGACGCCGTCGCTGATCATCCTCGATCTCAACCTGCCCGACATCGACGGAATCGAGATCTGCCGCCGGATCCGGAAGGGCTCTGACGTGCCGATCCTGATGCTCACCGCCCGTGACGAGGACGTCGACAAGATCATCGGGCTCGAGGTTGGTGCCGACGACTACCTGACGAAGCCGTTCAACCCGCGGGAGCTCGTCGCCCGCGTCAAGAGCGTGCTGCGCCGCTCGACCGCGGATCGTCGCGTCGACCAGGGCGACGAGCTTCGCCACGGCGACCTCGTGATCAACTCGGGTCGCCGCGAGGTGCTCGTCGGTGACGACGAGATTCAGCTCGCGCCGAAGGAGTTCGACCTGCTCTGGGAGCTCCTCGACCATCGCGGGATCGTGCTCACCCGCGACCAGCTGCTCGAGCGCGTGTGGGGCTACACGTTCGCAGGCGACACGCGGACGGTCGACGTTCACGTGCGGCAGATCCGCCGCAAGCTCGGCGACGCCTCGCCGATCGTCACGGTTTGGGGCGTCGGCTACAAGGTCGCGACCGAGCGGCACGTCGCGGCGTCGTAGCGGGCTCGTACGCTTAACCCGTGCCGCGGTCGCTTCGCTTTCGCCTCCCGGCGATCTTCTTTCTCGGGATCGTCTTTGGCGGTCTGCTGACGGCGGCGATTGCGCTCCGGCTGTTCCAGGATCTCGAGCGCGACCGCTCCTACAACGAGCTGCGGCGCGAGGCGACCGGAATCGCGCAGCTGTACGCGGCCGCGGCCCTCCGGGCCGCAGAGCAGGGTGCCAGCGCGCCCGACTTCGCCCCGCAGGCGCTCGAGTTCGCGACCGGCGACCGTCTCTTCTACATCGGCGCCCGCGTGTTCCCGGGTCAGGAGTCGGGGCTCAAGCAGATCCCGGAGTCATCGGTTCCTCCCGGCGTGCGCTCCCTCGGCTCACAGGTGAGCTTCGAGTTCGTCCCGCCGACCGAGACGCGCAGCTTTCTCGCGGTGGCTGAGCCGCTGCGGCTCGAGCCGGACGCCGACCCGCTCGGCGCGATCATCGTTGCGAAGCCCGAGGCGGAGCTCCGGACGCAGTGGGTGCCGCTCCTGCAGCGGATGCTCCTCGCCTTCGCGGTCGGCTCGCTGCTCTCGGGTGTCGTCGGCTGGTGGATGTCGCGGCGGATCACGCGTCCCGTGCTGCAGCTCGCCGAGGCGTCTGAGGAGATTGCCGCCGGGAACTACGGCGTGCGAGTTGCCGTCGCAGGCGTGCGGAACGAGATCGGCCATCTCTCCGAGCGGTTCAACGAGATGGCGGCGAGGCTGGGTGCCTCCGAGGAGCGTGAGCGGCAGTTCTTGATGTCGGTTTCGCACGAGCTGCGCACGCCGCTCACCGCGATCCGCGGTCATGTCGATGCGCTTCGCGACGGGGTTGTCGACGACCCGGAGCTGATCGAGAGCTCGCTCGACATCGTCGCCGCCGAGGCGGAGCGGCTCGAACGGCTCGTCGGGGACATCGTCGACCTCGCAAAGCTGCGCGCGCACCGGTTCACAGCGCAATCGGAGGAGGTCGACATGGGCAGGCTCGTCGAGCAGGCGCACGGCGCGTTCGCCGACGAGGCGCGCCGCCGAGAGATCGACTACGAGCTGGAGCTTCCCGACGAGCCGCCAACGCTGATCACGGACGGTGATCGCGTGCTCCAGGTCATCACCAACTTCCTCAAGAACGCGTTTCGCTGGACGCCCGATGGCGGCCGCATCGTCGTGACGCTCTGCCGGGATGACGACTCGATGACCGTCTCGGTCAAGGACAGCGGCCCTGGCATCTCTCAGCACGACCAGGAGCGGATCTTCAGCCCCTTCGTCTCGCGCGACAACCAGGGCACCGGGCTCGGGTTGCCGATCTCCCGTGAGCTCGCCGGGGTCCTCGGAGGGCGTGTCGAGCTCGCGTCGCGCCTGGGCGCCGGCAGCACGTTCTCGCTGATGATCCCACTGCGGCCGACGATGGCCGGTCCGCGCCGATGAGTTCGACGGCCGTCGGTCAGTAGACTCGCTGGCGTGTCCGCGGTCGAGGCGCCCGTCAGCGAGCTCCCGCCGCGGAGACATCCGCTGTGGGCGGCGCTGGTGCTGCTGCGGCCGCGGCAGTGGCCGAAGAACCTCCTGCTCTTTGCGGGAATCGTCTTTGCTGCCCGGATCGACGATCCTGCGAGATGGGGTGTCGCCGTCGCGGCGTTCGTCGCCTGGTGTCTCGCATCGTCCGCCGCCTACGTCCTGAACGATCTCCACGACGTCGAGGCAGATCGCCGCCACTCCGTCAAACGCCGGCGCCCTCTGGCCCGCGGGGAGCTCGACGGTCGTGCCGCGGCCACGTTCGCCGGAGGCCTCGCGCTGATTGCATTTCTTCTCGTCGCTCCGCTCGGATTGCGCTCGCTGGCGTGCCTGACAGGGTTCCTTGCGATCCAGCTCGTCTACACGTTCGCGCTGAAGCAGGTTGTGCTCGCCGACGCCGTCACGATCTCGCTGCTCTTCGTCCTTCGCGCCGCCGCAGGTGCGATCGCGGTCTCGGTGCGGATCTCGCCCTGGCTCCTCGTGTGCACCGGGCTGCTCGCACTGTTTCTCGCGCTCGGGAAGCGGCGGGCCGAGCTGGCGGCCGGCGGTGGCGCCCGAGAGGTGCTCGCGGGGTACGACCTCGGGCTCGTGGATCAGCTGCTCGCGATCGTCGCTGCGGCGACGATCGGTGTCTACGGTGTGTACACGGTCGCCGGGCACCAGTCGGCGGCGCTGGTCGCGACGATCCCGTTCGTCGTCGTCGGATTATTTCGCTACCTGCTTCTGCTTCGCCGTACGACGCGCGGGGAGGAGCCGGAGAATGTGCTGGTGGGCGATCCGACGATCCTCGCGAGCGTTGTCGGCTGGGTCGTCGTCTCGGGTGGGATCGTGTTCGCGACCGCCTGAGTCGCCAAGACGACGGCTTCCCGGAGAGACCTGTCTAGGAGGCCTCTGCGAGTGGATCGCTCGCCGCGGCCGGAGCAGTCGACGCTGCTGGATCCTCGTGCGGGAGCACGACGAGCTGGCCGAGAGGCCGTTCCTCGATGCGCTGAAGCCGCTTGTCGATCCCGTCCCAGCCGGAGGCGACGAGCTCGACGAGGACGTCGAGGTCCTCGACGCGCGAACGGCGTTCGGCTAGCACTTCCTCCTCGATTCGCTCGAGTCGGCGGATCGCGTGGTTGAGCAGGCCGCGGATCTCGGCGAGGTTGCGGCTAACGGGGACGACCTCGCTTGCGATCCCCTGGCGCACGGCGTCGCTGACCTGACCCGGAAGCAGCTCCTCGAACCGCATCGCCGCTTTGCCGAGCGCCTCGATCTCCGCGCGCGAGCGCTCGAGGGCTGCGTCGACCCTCGCTGCGTCGCTGTTGCCGGCGCGGGCCTCCTCGACCCGGCGCATCGCTCGTTCGAGCACTGCCTCGTCCATGGAGCGAAGGCTACGCTCGGCATCGGATGAGATCGTCCGAGCTCGACTACGACCTGCCGCCGGAGCTGATCGCGCAACGCCCGAGCGACCCCCGTGACGCGTCACGGCTCCTCGTCTTCGACCGCGCGAGTGGAGCGGTCGAGCATCGAGTGTTCTCCGAGCTGCCTGCGATCGCGGGTAGCTCGCTCGTCGTCGTCAACGACACCCGCGTGATCCCCGCGAGGCTCCGACGGACGCGGGCGGGCGGCGGCGCGGTCGAGGTGCTGCTCCTCGAGCCCGAGGCGGCCGGGACGTGGCTCGCGCTCGCGCGGCCGTCGCGGCGGCTGCGCGAGGGTGAGCGACTCGGTGACGTCGAGCTTGTCGAGTTGCTTGGGGAGGGGCGCTGGCGCGTGCGGCTCGCGGGCGAGCCCGACGGCGAGATGCCCCTGCCACCGTATGTGACTGAGCAGCTCGAGGACCCAGCGCGCTACCAGACCGTCTACGCCGACGAGGGTGGCTCGGCGGCAGCGCCGACGGCAGGGCTCCACTTCACTCCCGAGCTGCTCGCGCAGGTCGAGCACGAATCGGTCACGCTCCACGTCGGTCTCGACACGTTCAGGCCGCTCACCGCCGAATCGCTCGCGGGGCATCGACTGCACGGCGAGCGGTATGCGGTCACGCCCGGCGCCTGGGCGCGGATCGAGGCTGCGCACGACGTCCTCGCGGTGGGAACGACGACCACCCGGGTGCTCGAGACCGTCGCCCGCTCCGGCGAGCTCGAAGGGCGCAGCGACCTGTTCATCACCCCGGGCTTCGAGTTCCGTCGGGTCGACCGGTTGCTCACGAACTTCCACCTGCCGCGGACGACGCTGCTCGCGCTGGTGATGGCATTCGCGGGCATCGAGGAGACCAGGTGGCTGTACCGGGTAGCAGTCGAGGAGCGCTACCGCTTCTACTCGTTCGGAGACGCGATGCTCGTCCTGTGAGGCCGCCCGCGCACAACTAGCCCCTGACTCGCGCCTTCGCCGCTGCCGTAATGCCTAGCGCACGGAGTAGATCGCGTATGACTTGCGCACCGTGCTCGTCACCGTCCACATGCCCTCCCAACCGTCCGGCTGGAAGATAGCGACGCCCGGTGCGATCTCGTGGACGGTGCCGTCGGCGTCGGTGATCGTTCCGCTCCCGGCGACGAAGTGCATCAGCTCGCACACGCCCGACTTTCGCGCGGGGAACGACCCGGGTGTCACCTCCCAGATCCCGAGCTCGGAGGCGCCGTCTGCAAAGAGGACGAGCTCGGACTCGACGGGAGTGCCGGAGGTGGCGTTTGCCTTCGGGCCCGTGACGGTGAGCTCGGCGGCCAGGATGTCGACAGCAGTGAGGGACGGCGTCATTGGCGGGGCCTCCGGTCTCAGTCGAGGGTGAAGCGGGCGACGGCGTCGGGATCGAGCGCGACCCCGTTGCCCGGGGTGTTCGGGAGGACGATGCGGCCGTCGCGGATCGCGAGCGGATCGGCGACGAGGGCCTCGAAGTTGTAGATGTCCTCGTCGAGCGCGAAGTACTCGACGGTGATGCAGCCTGGCGTGGCCGCCGACAGCTGCGCATGGAGGTTGGCGTGCCAGTGCGGCGCGACGGGCACCCCGAACGACTCCGCGGTCGCGGCGATCGTGAGCCACTCGGTGATGCCGCCCGCGACCCCTGCGTCGGGCTGGATGATCTCGGCTGCTCCCTCACGGAAGATCGGAGCAAACCCCCAGCGCGTGGCCTCGATCTCGCCCGTGGCGATCGTGATCGGCGATCGCCGCACGAGCTCGGCGTGACCGCGGACGTCGTCGGGGAGGAGCGGCTCCTCGACCCACCAGATGTCGTGCTCTGCGTACCGCCGGATCACGGTCAGCGACTCCTCGACGCTGTTCCACGCGTTGTTCGCGTCGAGCGCGATGCGGCCCGCGGGACCCAGGGCTTCGCGGGCCGCGGCGATCCTCGCGACATCGAGCGACGGATCGCGTCCGACCTTCATCTTGTAATCGACGAACCCGAGCTGCCGGTACCTCTCGACCTCGCGGGTCACGTTCTCGAGCGGGTCGCCATCGCGGTAGTAGCCACCGCTCGCGTAGGCGGCGACCTCGTCGACGGTGCCGCCGAGCAGCCGGCGCAGCGGCATCCCCGCTCGAACGCCGCGGAGATCCCACGCGGCGATGTCGACCGCGCTCAGCGCACGGATGAAGGCGCCGCGCCTGCCCTCGAGCAGGAACGTCCGGTAGACGAGCTCCCAGTTCCGCTTGACGTCGTCTGCGTCGCGACCGACGAGGAGCGGGGCGATCAGGCTGCGAACCGCCTCGCGAACCCAGGGCCCGCTAGTCGTCCCGGCGTAGGTGTAGCCGATGCCCTGCGCGCCGTCTGCATCGGTGATCGTGACGAGCACGTAGTCGCGATGGAGAACGGCCCGCGTCGAGAACGACGTCTGCTCGCGCAGCGGCACGCGGACAGCGATCGCGTCGATCCCCCTGACGATCGAAGTCACCGCCGTGCCGCCAACCGGCCCGAAGGCGCGATCACGACGTCCATCTCCGCCCACGAGGCGTCACGCTGGCTCCGGGATCGCCGACGACAGGTACACGTCGCCATCACGCATCATCTCGCGGAGCCACGTCGCGGTGTTCGGTGCGGTGGGGTCGATCAGCGGCCGCTGTCCTTGGCGGAGCTCGGCGCGGCGCGCGTCTGTCGCAGCCTGATCGAGGGTGTGCGCGGCGGCGTCCTGGAACACGAGCCCGAAGTGCGTCTCGGCGAGTGAGGCCGAGATGATCCCGTCACGAACGTCCTCGATGACGCGTTCGACCGGCCGGTCGAGGGGGTTACCGTAGCCCCCGCCGCCGCTCGAGATCCCGACGAGGACGTCACCCTCCTTCACCACCGCGTCGGAGGTGGGGGAGAGGAACGAGCGGCGCCCCTCACCGGTGTGCTCGATGAACATGCCCCCGCCGATCGCGGGTGTGCCACCCAGCACGCCGTGCGGCGGATTGTTGCAGCCGTCTCCGAACATGAAGACGGACATGTCGCCGGCGATCGGAACGATGCGGATGGTTGCGCCCGGCCCGCCGAGCCACTCACCGACGCCCATCGAGTCCGGCGCGATCTCCATCTCCTCGACCAGCATCGGGTACAGCATCTCGAGCTGCTCAACCGGCTGGATCTTGACGGCCCCAGCACACCCGATGCTCTCGTACAGCGGCCAACCGTCGGTTCCGCGCGCGGCACCCTGGCCGGCGGTGTTGTTGAAGAGCATCGTTCCCCAGGGCTCACCGGTGCGCTCGTCGACGCCCGCAAGCTGCGGGACGTTCTGGCATCTCGCGCCACCCGCGGGAACGCGCTCGGGGATCGCCTGCGCCATTGCCTTGTTGATCGCGTCCTGGATTGCATCGGACGGGACGACCGTCGCGGCCGAGGTGGGGGCGGGGTACTGCGCGTTCACGATCGTGCCCTCGGGCGCGAAGCACTCGATGTGCTGGAGACAGCCGTGGTTGTGCGGGATGTCAGGGTCGATGAAGTGGAGGAACGGGATCTTGGCGGCGGCCTGCGTCGTCGCGAACGACCCGTTCACTCCTCCGCGTGCCTGGGCTCCGCTTCCCGTCAGATCGACCTTCGCGCGGTCGCCGCGAATGCTCACCTGCACCTTGATCGGGACGTCGAAGGCGTCGTATCCGTCGTTGTCGACCCACCCTTCCCCGTGGTAGTCGCCGTCTGGGATCGACGAGATCTCCTCGCTCATCCGCCGATCGGAGTAGTTGATCAGCTCGTTCGCATAGCGGGTGACAACGTCGGCGCCGTACTCCTCGCACAGCTCGACGAGTCGCTCGCGCCCCTTCTGGATCGAGCCGAGCTGGGCGAGAAGGTCACCCTCGAGCGAATCGCGATAGCGCACGTTCGCGAGGTAGAGCTCCAGCACGTCACGGCGCGGGGTACCGCGCTCGTAGATCTTGAGTGGCGGGATCCGGATGCCCTCTTGCCAGACGTCGACCGCCTTGGCGCACACGCTCGAGGCGACATATGCGCCCGTGTCCATCTGGTGCCCCTTCGTGACCGACCAGAACCGGAGGACGCCGTCGACGAACACGGGCATCGCTGTCACGAGGTCACCGACGTGCGAGTTAAACCTGTAGGGGTCGTTGCACGCGATGATGTCCCCGTCGTCGATGTCGCCTTCGAAGCTTCGCGACATCTCCGAGAGGACGAGCTGGAGCGAGGCGGTATGCGACGGTAGCGCGTCCGACATGCAGACCTGTCTCGGGACGGCGTCATAGATCGCGCACGAGAAGTCGTGGCACTGCGCGAGGATCGACGTCCAGGCGGAGTACTCGAGCGTCAACGTCATCTCGTCGGCGATGCTGTTGAAGCGGCCGAGGAGAACGCTGAACAGGATCGGGTCGATGGGCTGCTGGTCGGTCATGTTCGGCTCCCTACTCGGAAGGGTTGAGGTAGACGGTCTTGAGGTCGGTGAAGAAGTCGATCGCGGCCCTGCCCTGCTCCGGCTGGCCGTAGCCGCTGTCGCGCCACCCCGTGAGCGGGACCTGTGGCTCGATCCCCGCTGTTTGCGTGTTGATGCGTACGACGCCCGTCTTGATCCGCTCAGTGAATGCCTTCGCGCGGTCGAGGTCTCTCGTGAAGACCGCTGCCGAAAGGCCGTACCGCGTGGTGTTCGCGGCAGCGACCGCGTCATCAAAGCCCTCGTACTCCCACACGCCGAGCGCCGGGCCGAACACCTCGTCGCAGGCGAGCGTCGACGTTGCCGGGAGGTCGGTGAAGATCGCAGGCTCGACGAAGAGGCCCGCCGGGTACGCGGGATCGGACAGCCTCGACCCACCTATGTGGAGCGTCCCCAGCGCCGCGGCTCGCTCGACCTCGGTCAACACCGCCGTCAGCTGGCGTTCGTTGACGAGAGGGCCCACCTCGACCCCGGGGTCGAGCCCGTAGCCAACGCGTGCCGATCGGGTTCGCTCGAGGAGCGCGCGAAGGAAAGGCTTCGCCACCGACGTCTGCACGTAGACCCGTCGGGTGGCCGTGCACTTCTGCCCCGTGCTCGCGAAGGCGCCCTGGAAGACCGCGTCGACCGCGCTCGGGAGATGGGCGTCCTCGCAGACGATCACGGGGTTGTGCCCGCCAAGCTCGAGCTGGATCTTCTTCTGGCGTGTCGCGGCCTCGCCCAGGACCTGGAGCCCGACACGGGTCGATCCGGTGAACGTAATCGCCCTGACCTCGGGGTGCCGGACGATGGCCGAGCCGACGATCTCGCCGTCGCCGAAGACGGCGTTGAGGACTCCCGGCGGAAGCCCGGCCTCCTGAAGCGCCCGGACGAGCACGAGCCCGCTGAGGGGCGCGTCGTCCGCCAGCTTGACGACGACCGCATTGCCGAAGACGAGGGCCGGGGCGACCTTCCAGGCCGGGATCGCCGCCGGGAAGTTCCACGGGGTGATCACGCCGACGACTCCGACCGGCTCCCGCCGGGTGAAGACCCACATGTTGGGGTTCTCGGAGGGGAAGTGCTCGCCGGTTGCCCGCTCAGCCTCGCCCGCGTAGTAATGCAGGATCCGCAGGGTCCGCCGGACTTCGGCGCGGGATTCGAGAAGCGGCTTTCCCATCTCCCGTGTTACGAGAACCGCCCAGCTTTCGAGATCCGGTTCGAGGATGCCGGCTGCCCGCTGAAGAACCGCTCCCCGCGCGACCGGAGACAGTGCCGCCCAGGCTGGAGCGGCGGCGACCGCGCTCGCGACCGCGGCAGAAACGTCCTCCTCCGAGCCTCGGGGGACGGTGCCGATCAGCTCGCCGTTGCCCGGATCGAGATTGTCGATTCTGGTCTGCGTGTCTAGCCAGTCACCGCCTACGAGCTGCCGCGCGTCGCCCGCGACGATCTCGGCGACCGACAGCGGTCGCTCGAGCCCGGTCGCTGTAGTGCCGCCCATCGTCAGGCACCCGTCCTCAGCTGCGCGTCGATCTGCGATCCCGCGCCGACGTGTACTGCGACGTCGATCACGTAGCTGCCGTTCTCGCGAACGGTGAGGGCATCGCCCGGATTCACGACGAGGGTGGTCGACGACGCCTCGATCACCGCGGGCCCGGAGATGAGCGCCCCCGGCTCGAGCTCCGTGGCCCGATGGATCGCTGTCGAGACGAAGCCCGACGCCTCCTCGAAGTAGACGTCGCGCGTCGACGCACCGCTGATCACCCGCTTGTCTGGTCGCAGGCGGTGGGTCTCCGCCACGGGCATCCGGCCGAGCCCGGTAACCCGCCAGTGGAGGAACTCGATCGTCACCGCCTCGCGGGAGTAGCCGAACTGCGTCGCGTGCGCGGTGTGGAATCGCTTCTCGACGTCGAGCATCTCCTCGGGGCCGTATCCGGCGACCGTCGGAATCGGGATCGTGAGCTCGTGGATCTGGCCGAGATAGCGGACGTCGACGCTCCGGTGAAGCTCGATCTGCTCGGCGGGGAAGCCGTCGTCGAGCAGTCGCTCACGCGCCTCGCCCTCGAGCTCCGCGAACACGGCGGTGACGTCGTCCGCGGCGAGGGATCCGGAGAGCCCTCGCAGCGCCCGAGCATGGTCATGACGAACGTCTGTCACGGTCATCCCAAAGGCGCAGAAGGTGCCCGCCTCGAGCGGGACGAGGACCCGTTGCATCCCGAGCGCGCGCGCCAGCGATGCTGCGTGGATCCCGCCGGCGCCGCCACCCGCGACGAGGGTGAAGTGCCGGGGGTCGACGCCGCGCTCGACCGAAACCGATCTGATCGCTCCGAGCATGTTCGAGTTGACCACGCGGATGATCCCCGCAGCCGCCTCGATCACACTCACACCGAGCGGGTCGGCGACCTCCCGCCTGATCGCCTCCTCCGAGAGGTCGGCCCGGAGCTGCCGTCGGCCGCCGAGGAACGCGTCGGGGTGGAGGTACCCGAGAACGACGTTGGCGTCGGTGACGGTCGGCGCCGTCCCGCCGGCCCCGTAGCACGCAGGGCCGGGAACGGCACCCGCGCTGCGGGGCCCGACCCGGAGCGCGCCGCCGGAGTCGACCCAGGCGATGCTCCCACCACCAGCGCCGATCGATTCGACCTCGACACCCGGGACGCCGACGGGCTGCCCGTCGACCTCGATCGTGCGCGACATCGACGGGCGTCCGCCCGCGATCACGCAGACGTCGAAGCTGGTGCCGCCCATGTCGATCGTGATCAGGTCGTCCGCGCCGATGTCCTTCGCGTACCAGGCGGCGGCTGCCGGCGCCGCCGCAGGGCCCGAATGCAGCGTGTTGACGGGGCGCCGAAGCACCTCGTCGACCGATGCGCAGCCACCGTTGATCTGCATGATCAACACGCTTCGGCCGAGACCTCGCTCCGCGAGCTGGCCCTCGAGCCTCCTCATGTAGGCGCTCATCACCGGGAGGATGTACGCGCTGAGCACAGTCGCCGACGTGCGCTCCCACTCCCGGATCTCGGGGAGCACTTCGGCGGACGTGAGCACGTGCACACCGGGCAGCTCCTGCCGCAGCAGCTCCGCTGCGCGGAGCTCGTGGGCGCCGTTGACGATCGACCAGAGAAACGCGATCGCCACCGCCTGCACCTTGGCCGTCCGGAACACGTCGGCGGCGGCCCGAACCGCGTCCTCGTCGAGGGCCCGGTGGATCGACCCGTCGCGAAGGATCCGCTCGGGCACCCCGAGGCGGAGATGTCGCGGGACGAACTCGACCGGGTGCTGGAGGTGGATGTTGAACCGATCGGGCTTGTAGCCGTTTCGGAAATAGAGAATGTCGCGAAAGCCCTCGGTGCACAGGAGACCGACCGCGGGCCCGTTCCGCTGGATGACCGCGTTCGTCGCGGCGGTCGTTCCGTGGACGAACAGGCTCGTGCTCTGCAGCAGGCGCTCGACCGAGGTGTCGAGAACGTCCGCGACGGCCGCGAGTCCGGTCATGATCGCCCGGGTGGGGTCGTCCGGGGTCGTGTCCTCTTTCCAGAGGAAGACGGAGCCGGCGTCGTCGACCACGGTGAAGTCCGTGAAGGTGCCGCCGATGTCGATCCCGACCCTGAACGTGCGCGTTTCAGACATGGGTTGGTTCCTGTTCTCCTCGAGGTTGGTCAGACGGTTCTTGGACGGAACATCCACGACCAAACGGCCAGAGCGACCAGCGAGACACCGATCACGCACGTGCCGATCGCGTTGATCTCCGGGGTGATCTGGATATGCAACATGGACATCACGACCATCGGGAGCGAGTTGTCCGTCCCGGTCAGGAAGAACGTGCGTGAGATCTCGTCGAGCGAGACGGTGAAGCTCAAGAGGATGGCGCCGATGATGGCCGTCCTGAGGTTCGGCAGCACCACCAGGAAGAACGTCTTCACGCTGCTCGCTCCGAGGTCCATCGCGGCGTCCTCGTAGGTGCGATCCCAACGGCTCAGCGCGATGACGGTGAGGATCACGAAGACACCGAGCAGCATCGTCGTGTGTCCGACGATCACCGTCCGCAGCGACATCTCGAGGTTGAGATCGATGAACAGCGTCAGCAGGGTCAGCCCGGAGATCACGCCGGGGAACAGGAACGGCGCCATGAGGATCCCTGTGAACACACCCTTTCCCTTGAACGGGATCCGGTCGATCGCCACGCCGGCAGGAACGCCGAGAACAAGGGCGATCGACGTGCTGGCCGCGGCGATGACGAGCGAGTTCTTGAGACCGGTGACGAGATCCTCGTCATTGAACGCCGAGGAGTACCAGTCGAGCGTGAAGCCCTCGAGTGGCCAGCTCATGACGGCGGACGAGTTGAATGAGTAGACCGCGATGACGACTGCCGGCAGGTAGAGGAAGGCGTAGATGCATGTGGCGATGACTCCGAGGAGGACGACCGGTCCTCTCCGACGCACCTTCCGGCCAAAGCGGCTCCGGGGCTGGGCGACAGCGACCGTCCCCATCACACGACCGCCTCGGCGCGATCGGAAGTACCTCCGCCGGTATCCGACGCGACCTTCCGGGTGACGATCTCGGTGATCGACAGCACGACGAGGATCGTGATCATCATCACGACGCCGATCGCAGCACCGAACGGCCAGTTGATCGTGGCGCGGAAGTTGTTTGCTGCGAGATTGCCGAGCGTCGTCGACGCGGACGGCGCCCCAACGAACACCGGCGCGAAGTAGTCGCCGAACGCGAGGATGAAGGCGAACGTCCCGCCGACGACGACGCCGCGCGAGATCAACGGGAGCTCGATGAACAGGAACTGCCTTCGGCGGCTCGCGCCCAAGTCGCCACCCGCTTCCATCACGTTTGCCGGGAGTCGCTCCATCGCCGCGAAGATCGGAATGAACGCGAAGGGCATCGCCAGGTGCGTTTGCGTCACGGCGACGGCGAGGGGGCTGAAGATCAGGAACTGGAGCGGATGATCCGTGATCCCGACCGACATGAGGAACGAGTTCAGGACACCACTCGTTCCGAAGAGGATTCGCCAGCCGAAGATGCGGAGCAAGTACCCGAGCCACAGCGCAACGACGACGCCTCCCACGAACAGCGTCCGGTGTCGGTGCACGTGGAACCGGATGAAGTGCGCGAGCGGGATGCTGAGCGCGACCGCCGCAACCGAGGCGATGAAGCCGTTCTCGAGCGACCGGACGAGGCCATCGCGGTAGATCTGCGAGTCGAGCAGGAGCGAGTAGTTGTCGAGCGACCAGTGCCGGACGAGCTGGAAGTTCTCCATCCGCCAGAAGCTCATCCGCACCGCCATGAAGGTGGGGACGACGATGAAGGCGAGCGCCCAGAGGGCTGCAGGGCCGATGAGAATCGCGCCCTGCAGCCCTCGATGACGCCGGAGGAACCCCATCAGGCAGTCGCAACGCCTACGAGAGGCCGTTGACGATCTCCTCAGTGATCCGCTGGTACACGTCCGGGCGGGCCGGATCCAGCCGGACGATCGCGCCCTTGACCGCCTTGCTCGTCTGGGCGAACGCGGCCCACTCGCCTGGCTTCATGTAGGCACGTGCCTTCGGGTTCGTGACGGAGTATCCCGTCAGCGACCCGAGCTTCGCCTGCATCCGCGGGCTCGTCACCCAGTTGATCCAGTTGTAGGCCATGTCCTTGCATTCCGAAGAGATGCCAGCGCCGATGCCGGGGCCGTCGACCCAGGCCACCGCTCCGCTGCTCTTCAGGGTCGCCTTCGCAATCGGGACCTTCTTGAGCTTCAGCTGCGAGTAGATGTAGTTCCAGGCGGGCGCCGCTGCGGCCTCCTTGTTCGCGAAGAGCTGGATTACGTCGCCACCTGTGCTCCACATCGCCCTGACCTGCCCCTTGAGCGTGAGCATCTTGGCCTTGATCGTGGCCAGGTCCTTGTCGTTTAGGTTGAAGACGCCGCCGGGTGCATCGGCGGGGCGCTTCTTGTCCATGCCGAGGACGTTGGCGCCGATGAAGATCAGCGAGATCTCGTTCCAGAGCGCGACCTTGTTCTTCAGGACTGGATCCCACATGACCCGGTAGCTCGTCGGCGCCTTCTTCAGGACCGTCGGGTCATAGACGAACGGGTTGACGTCCCAGTCCGCCGGAACGCCCCACAGCTTTCCCTTGAGGAAGTACGGAGGCTTGAGCGGGGCGTAGATGTCCTTCCAGTGCGTCAGGCGGCTGACGTCGAGCGGCTGGATCGCGCCCGCCGCAGACTCACGGGCCCGCGTCGACGAGCCGACGTTGATGATCGCGTAGGTGCCCTTCTGCGTCGCGCCCTTCGCGACGAGCTCGGCGTCGGTGCCCACGTACGTCGGCTTGACGGTCACGCCGTACTTCTTCTCGAACGGCTTGACCACGTCCGGCTCTGCGTACCCCTCCCACGTGAGGAGGTTGAGCGTCTTGCAGCTCGCCTGGGCGGTGGTGGAGGAGAGCGCCGCAGCGGTCGCCGCCACCGCGGCGGTCGCGCCGAGCATGGCGACCAGACCGATCGCCGGTAGCAGTCGCCTGCTGGTGAACCGAGTCTTCATCGAGATCCTTCCTTTGCGTACGAGGACGTCATTCGCCTGGGCGTTCGGATCAACTGGGTCTTGGGACCTCCCTTCGCTCGGTCGAGCCGAGGGAGCCACTCTCGCCCTCGACGACGACCGTGCCCTCGCGGGGGAATCGCGCGCAGACGTGGGCGCCGAGGCCGAACGTCCGCTCCGCGCTGTTCGCGGCGTCGTTCGGGACGCGAGCTGCTACCCGTCCGGCGGGCGTGTCGACGAAGTACCGCACGTCGCTCCCGACGTACACCGTCTCCGCGACGGTGCCCTGAAGCACGTTCGCCCCGAGCTCGGGAGCGCGGCCTACCGCGGCCGGCTCGAGCACGACCTTCTCCGGGCGGACGACGACGGTCACCGGGCCGTTCAGGTTGCGGGCTGTGTCGACCTTGCCTCGACCGATGAGGCGTTCGCCGGTGCGCAGGGCGACCTCGACGAAGCCGTCGCCGCGGCCGGCCGCGAGCGTCCCCTCGAGGAAGCTCGACTCGCCGATGAAGCGCGCGACGAAGCGGGATGTCGGGTGCTCGTAGATCTCGCTCGGCGTCCCGACCTGGAGCAGCTCCCCGTTGCTCATCACGGCGATCCGGTCGGCCATCGTGAGCGCCTCTTCCTGATCGTGCGTCACGTAGACGAACGTGATCCCGACCTGGTGCTGGATCGCCTTCAGCTCTGCCTGCATCGTCTTTCGCAGCTGGAGGTCGAGTGCCCCGAGGGGCTCGTCGAGGAGCAGAACCGCCGGCTCGTTGATCAGCGCCCGCGCGAGCGCAACGCGTTGCTGCTCACCGCCCGAGAGCTGGTGCACCCGCCTGCCGCCGTACCCTTCGAGCCCAACCCGGCGGAGAGCGCGCTCGGCCGTCACCCGCCGGTCGCGCTTCGGCACACGCTTCATGCGAAGGGAGAACGCGACGTTGTCGCGGACGTCGAGGTGGGGGAACAGGGCGTAGCTCTGGAACACGGTGTTGACGTTCCGCTTGAACGGTGGGAGGTCGATCACCGACTCGCCATGAACGACGATGTCTCCCGAGCTCGGCTGCTCGAAGCCCCCGATCAGCTTGAGCGTCGTCGTCTTGCCGCACCCCGACGGCCCGAGGAGCGCAAAGAACTCGCCTTCGTGGATGTCGAGGTCGAGATGGTCGACCGCAACGCGGCGCCCGAAGTGCTTGGTCGCGCCGCGAAGCGAAACGGCAACCGGGCGGGGCTCAGGGCCGGGCTCGTGCCCTTCGGTCGCCCTCGCAACACGGCCGGGCTCCTCAATGGCGACGTTGGCTTTCACCACCCCTCCACGGGTCGGCCCTATTGACACGGCTCCAGCACGGCGGCACTATCCCAAACTTAAACGTTTAGGTCAAGACGACGCCCCACGTGAATCGCCCAACGCTCAGAGAGATCGCAACCCGCCTCGGTGTCTCGATCGCCACGGTTTCGTATGCCCTCAACGGGCGCCCCGGGGTCGGGCCGGAGCTGCGAACGCGCATCATCGAGCTTGCCGCCGAGATGGGCTACCGCCCGAACGACCTCGCCAAGGGGCTTCGCACGGGCCAGACGCGCAGCATCGGGATGCTCGTCGAGGATCTCGCAAATCCGTTCTCCGCCGACCTCGCTTCGGCGATCCTCAGCGTCGCCCAAGCGCGCGGCTTCAAGGTGCTCGTGAGCCATACGCGGAACGCTGGCCGGCTCGAGCCCGGTGACTTCGAGGCGCTCCACGACAGCGGGGTCGAAGGGGTTATCCTCGCGTCGGTCGTGAACTACGGCGACCGTGAGTTGATGGAGACGGTCGTAGTGCGGAAGCCTCCGGTGATCCAGGTGATCCGCCATCTCCCAGACCTCGCCGCCGACGTGGTCGGGATCGATGACCGGGCGGCCGCAAGACAGGCGGCGATGCACCTTCTGCAGACCGGTCGGACCGACGTGGCCGTGATCGCCGGGCCGCAATGGTCGCCCACTTCAGAGCTCCGGCTCGCGGGCTTCAGGGAAGCGCTTGCCCTCGCTGGGCAACCGCTCGCCTCGACCAAGCTCGTCGTCTCCGGGTACTCGATGGCGGAGGGAGGACGCGCAGCGGCCCAGCTTGCGAGGTCCGACCCGCCGCAGGCGATCCTGTGTGGCAACGACCTCATCGCGCTCGGGGCGATCGACGCGCTTCTCACGCTCGGCCTGCGCGTGCCGGAGGACATCGCCGTCGTCGGCTTCGACGACATCTCGATCGCCGCGATCAACTCGCTCGGGCTGACGACGATCCGGCAACCGCGCACCGAGATCGGCGAGGCGACCCTCGCGACCCTGCTTCGAAGGATCGACGGCTCGTCGGATCCGCCGGTCCACGTCGTCGTGCCTCATGAGCTGATCGTCAGGACCAGCTGCGGCATGGCACTCGTCACCGAGCGGAGCCGGCGATGAGCGGCTTTGGAAGTGGCGCGCTCGGCTCGAGGCTTACGAGCTATGGCGACCCGGAGTTCAGCCGGTACCTGCGCGGCGCGTTCCTCGCCGCCGCCGGTTTCGATGCCGTGGATCTCGAACGCCCGGTCGTCGGAATCGCCGACACCTCGTCGGACTACACACCGTGTCACCGCGGGATGCCGGAGCTCATCGGCGCGGTCGCACGCGGCGTCCTCGAGGCCGGCGGTCTGCCCTTGCGGTTCCCGACGATGTCCCTCGGCGAGCCCCTCGTCTCGCCGACAACGATGCTGTACAGAAACCTCCTGGCGATCGAGACGGAGGAGCTCCTGCTCGCCCAGCCGATGGACGCAGCAGTTCTCGTCGGTGGGTGCGACAAGACGCTCCCGGCCCAGCTGATGGGTGCGCTCTCGGCGAACGCTTCCGCCGTGTTCGTCGCCGCCGGGCCGATGACGACGGGCTCGTGGCGCGGGGCTCGCCTCGGCGCCTGTACGGACTGTAGGGAGTATTGGCAGCAGTTCCGGGCCGGGAGGTTGTCAGAGGGCGCGATCGCCGAGATCCAGGGCGAGCTTTGCCCTACTGAGGGCACGTGCATGGTCATGGGAACGGCGTCGACGATGGCCTGCGCCTACGAGGCGCTCGGAGTGATGCTGCCGGGTGGTGCTTCCGCGCCGGCACCGACGAGCGCCCGCCTCCGGTCGGCGGTACAGAGTGGGAGGCTCGCGGTCGACCTGGCGGTGTCGGGTCGTCGGCTGGGCGACGTCGTCGATTCGCGCTCGTTCCACAACGCTGTGGTCTGCCTGCTCGCGATCGGCGGCTCGACGAACGCGGTGATCCACCTCATCGCGGCGGCCCGCCGTGCCGGCGTCGAGCTCGGACTCGCCGAGATCGACGTGCTGAGCCGGTCGGTTCCCGTGCTGCTCGATCTCAAGCCGTCGGGGAGCGGGTACATGGAGGATTTCCATCGGGCAGGTGGCGTTCCCGCGCTGCTCACCGAGCTCGCGCCGCTGCTCGAGCTTGACGCGCTCACCGTGACCGGCGAGCCTCTCGGCGAATGGCTCCGAGACGTCGAGCCTCGAGCCGAACCTCAGAGCGTGATCCGGAGGCTTACGGACCCGTTCCATCCGCCGGGTGGCCTTCGCGTTCTCCGCGGCAGCCTTGCCCCCGATGGCGCGGTGATCAAGTGTGCCGCTGCGACGCGGAGGCTCCTCCACCATACGGGGCCCGCGATCGTCATCGACAATCCCGACGAGCTCGGCCGGCTCGACGATCCCGACCTGAAGGTCACCGCAGAGAGCGTCCTCGTGCTGAGGAACGCGGGCCCGGTTGCGGCGGGGATGCCCGAGGCCGGGTACCTGCCCATCCCGCGAAAGCTCGCCGCGGTCGGCGTCAAGGACATGGTTCGCATCTCCGACGCGCGGATGAGTGGCACCGCCTTCGGCACGGTCGTGTTGCACTGTGCTCCCGAGGCGGCCGTCGGCGGGCCACTCGCGCTCGTCGCGGATGGCGATCTGATTGCCCTCGACGCCGAGGCCGGCACCCTCGATCTTCTGGTGCCCGAAGACGAGCGCGCTCGCCGTGCCGCCGCGCTTCGGCTTCCGGCCCCGCCAAACCGAGGCTGGCGCTCGCTGCACGCCCGCCACGTGCTTCAGGCCGACAAGGGCGCCGACCTCGGCTTCCTCGGCCCCGGGGGACGCTGACGCGATCGCGTCAGGACGGTGCGGCGCGGGCTCAGCGACTCGGCGGCGGCTCGGTGTCGCCCCGGGGAAAGTCGCCGGTCTCGTCGTCGAGCCCGTCTTGGGCGGGCTCGCAGAACTCGACCGCGGCGGCGGTCGTGGCGGCGCGTTCGAGCACGCCGCGGCGGTGGAGCTCGTGAAGGAACTCGGTCGGATCGACGCCGGCGAGCGAGCTTTCGCTGATCAGCCGCAGCGCAACGAAGGTCAGTGGGTCGAGTGGGATCCCGACTTCCGCGAGCACCTCGGCAACAGCGGCCGCCTCGATCGCGAGCGCGTGCTCCACCTCGGTCAGCAGGTGCTCGAGCGCGATCTCCCGCTCCTGACCTTCACGGGTCAGCTCGGGTGGGTGTCGCTCGTCGCCGATTGCGGTCATGGAGAGTGAGACGAACAGGACGTTCGAGAGTCTGTTGGCTCGTCGATCGAGTTGAGCCCTCGGCAAAGCCCGGGACCCGATCGCGTGTCAACGCCCACGCGAACGTGCCGATGACCTGGTTGTGGTCAGGGTCAGATACCTCGTCGACGACGTTGCTGCCGCCGAGCAGTTCTACGTCGAGCACCTCGGTTTCGCGCGGGCGGTCCAGCTCGGCGTCGCCGTGCGCGTCGTCGAGCGCGATGGCATCTCGCTCTGGCTGACCGCGACTGGCAGCTCGGCGGCCAAGCGACATCCGAACGGGATCGTCCCGAGACCCGGCGGCTGGAACCGCATCGTCGTCCAGGTAGACGACCTCGCAGGGCTGCTCCAGCACCTCACCGAGCTCGGGCACCACGAGGATGTCGAGCAGTCGAGCGGTGTCTTCGGGATCCACGCGGTCGTGCACGACCCCTCGGGCAATCCAGTCGAGCTCTTCCAGCCGGTCGCCGAGTAGCTACGGGGCCGAGAGCCGGGCGATCTCGTCGCCCGTGAGCGAAATCCCGGTCATGGGGAGCAGCGCCGACAGCTGCTCGACCGTTCGCGCGCTTGCGATTGGGGCGGCGACCGTCGGCTGGGCTGCGAGCCAGGCCAGCGCGACGGCGGCGACCGTCGTCTCACGGGACGCCGCAAGCTCGTCCAGCACGGAGAGAACGGCCTCGCCGCCTTCTTCGAGGTACTTCGCAGCGGCAGCCGCCCGGACGCTCTCGACCCGTGTTCCCGATGAGCGGTACTTGCCCGTGAGGAACCCCATCGCCAGGGCGAAGTAGGGAACACACGCCACGTCTCGTTGGACGCAGACGTCCCGGAGCTCACCCTCGTACGCGCGTTCCATGAGGTTGTAGTGGGGCTGCAGCACCTCGTACCGGGCGAGGCCGGTCGCCTCCGAGACCAAGAGCGCCTCGTCGAGGCGATCGGCGGCGAAGTTCGAGGCGCCGAGATGACGGACCTTGCCCTCGCGAACCAGTGCGTCGAAGGCGCCGAGCGTCTCTTCGAGCGGGACGGTTGGGTCGTCCTCGTGGGCGTAGTAGAGATCGATGTAGTCCGTGCCGAGACGGCGCAGCGAGTCCTCGACCGCGGCCCGGATGTTCGCGGCCGAAAGCCCCGGTCGCGCCTCGAGCTTCGCGACCTTCGTCGCGATTACCATCCGGTCGCGGTTGCCGCGCGACGTCAGCCACCGGCCGATGATCGTCTCGGACTCTCCGCCAGAGTTCCCGTCCTTCCAGGTCGAGTACGCGTCCGCGGTATCGATGAAGTTGCCACCTGCGGCCGCGTACGCATCGAGGACGGCGAACGACTGGTCATCGTCGAGCGTCCAGCCAAACACGTTGCCGCCAAGGCAGAGCGGAAATACATCGAGGGCTGTCCGACCGAGGAGCGGCACTGTGCCACCGTACAGAAGCGCCTACCGGTCGAGCGGTGCGAGCGCCACCGTCTCGCGCTTGAAGCGTGGAAGGTCGTCGTCGGCATCGTCGTCGAGCTCCTCGGCGTAACGGCGACCGTCCCACACCGCCGCGGCGATCGTCCCTGGGGCGAGCGCGTCTCCGATCGCCCGGGCCTGGACGCTGCGCGCGGCGAGCTCCGTCGCAAGCCCGTCGCTCGGGAGTCGCGCAGTGACGAGCACGATCGAGTCGCAGGCGACCTCGCGCTCGCGACCGGTGAACACACAGCCAAGCCGAGCGCCACCCTTGTCGCCGATTCCGAGCAGCACCTGCGAGAGACAGAGGTCGATGCCGAGCTCGAGCAGGCGTGCCTGGATCCGGTGCTGCTCCATCGTGTTCACCGTCCACGCCGACACGAGCGGCTCGGGCGTGACGAGCGTCACGGCGTATCCCTCGGTCGCGAGCAACTCGGCGATGGTGCCACCGAGGTAGTAGTGGTCGTCGTCGAACAAGACGACCCGTGTTCCCTCCGACCGCGCTCCGGCGAAGAGGTCGTCGGGCGTCAACACGTGGACGCCCCCAAGCTCGAGTCGGGCGCGGTGCCAGCGACCGATCCCGTCGCGTCGCCAGCGCGCTCCGGTTGCGACGGCGACGTGGTCGAAGCCGTACGAGGCGATCTCGTCGGCGTCGAGCTGACCGCCGAGCGCGACCTCGACGTTGCGCAGCCGCTCCAGCTGCCCGACGCGGTAGTCGACGACGCGCATCCAGGCGGCGAGCCCCGGCAGGCGTGCCTCCCGGGCGACGCGGCCTCCGAGCGCCTCGGCCTCGGCAAGCACGACCTCGTAGCCACGCCGACCGAGGGACATCGCCGCTTCGAGCCCCGCCGGGCCGGCGCCGACTACGAGCACCTTTGCGTCACTCGTCTTCGGCCGGATCCGCTCCGGATGCCAGCCGCGCCGCCACTCCTCGCCCATGCTCGGGTTCTGCGTGCAGCGAATCGGGGTTGCAGTCGCGTCCCCGGAGACACAGATGTTGCAGCCGATGCACTCCCGGATGTCCTCGAACCTGCCCTCCTCGAGCTTTCGTGGGAGAAAGGGGTCGGCGATTGACGGCCGGGCCGCGCCGATCAGGTCGAGGACGCCGTCGCGGATCATCCTCACCATCGTGTCCGGCGAGGTGAAGCGCCCGACCCCGACCACCGGCTTCGAGGTGAGCTGCTTCAGCCCTCGGACGTATCGCTCCTGCGCGCCCTCCGGCGCGAACCGCGACGTGATCGAGTCGAAGTCCCAGTCGCCGACCATGAAGTCCCAGAGGTCGGGAAGCTCGCCGACGAGCCCGAGCACCTCCTCGATCTCCGGGCGCTCGAGCCCGGCCTCCCCGGCGAGCTCGTCGACACAGATCCGGCAGGCGACGGCGGCCTTGCCGTCGACCTCGGCAAGCGTGTCCTCGAGGATCTCGCGCAGCAGTCGTGCCCTGTTCTCGAGTGAGCCGCCGTAGGCGTCGGTACGGGTATTGGTCTTGCGGGAAAGGAAGTGCTGGATCGTGGTCAACCCGTGGCCCGCGTAGACGTAGACGAGGTCGTAGCCCGCCCGGAGCGAGCGGGCGACCGCCTGGCGGTGCCGGCGGCGAAGATCGTCGATGTCGGGGAGCGACATCGCACGCGCCTGCACCGGCTCGGTTCCTGCGTTCGGGAGGTGGGAGGGGCCCGCCGGCGGCGTGCGAACCCAGAGGTTTGCCGCGTTCATCCCGCTGTGGACGAGCTCGATCCCGGCGAGCGACCCGTGTGCATGCACCTGGTCGACAAGGCGGGCGTGCGCAGGGATGTCGGCATCGTCCCAGATCCGCCCTTCGACGTAGCCGCTGACGTCGGTGGAATGGTGGATCTCCACCTCCTCCGTGCAGACGACCGCCCAGCCGCCCTCGGCCTTCACGCCGCGCATCACCGCGTGCGCGGTCGGATCGCGGTGGCCCATCCCGTTGCAGTGCGGAACCTGGAAGAAGCGGTTGCGAGCGACGACGGGCCCGATCGGGACCGGCTCGAAGAGGACGTCGAATCGAGGCTCTCGCAACAGCAGCTCCTGACCGCTCGGTCAGGGTGACGACCGTAGCATGGCCGGCGCTACGACCGCTTGAACCGTTCGAGCTGACGGCGGTCGCGCTTCGTCGGCCGCGCACCGAGGTCGGCACCGAGCGGTCGCGAGAGGCGATGTTCCAACGCGCGCTGCTCGCGAGCGGCGATCGACTCCGCAGTCTCCTCGTACAGCGTCGCGGCGACCGTCGCTGACCCTCGCTTGTCGGCAAGCCCGCGGACGACAACCGTCCAGCGGCGGTCGCCGATCGAGATCTCGAGCCTGTCGCCGACCGTGACGTCCTTTGCGGGCTTCACGCGCTCGCCGTTGACATGGATGCGGCCGCCAAGAACGGACTCAGTCGCTCCCGAGCGGGTCTTGAAGAAGCGGGCAGCCCAGAGCCACTTGTCGATCCGCACTCCGTTCATCGCGCCTTCCAGTCGCGGAACTCCGCAAGTAGGGCGTCGCGGGCGGCAGGGGAGAGGTCGTCGGGCTCGAGCGTCCCTGCGAGCTCGATCACCTTCTCGAGCTGCGCGACGTACGCCGTACAGCCCGGGCATTCCGTGAGGTGGTCATCGAACCGACGTCGATCGGTTTCGGAGAGACCGCCGTCGAGGTAGGCGGTAACGAGCTCGACGAGCTCCTGGCAGCTGAGATCGGCGTCGTTCATCCGGTCTCCTCAAGGTAACGCTCGAGCGCCGCGCGAACGCGAGACCGCGCTCGGTGGAGCAGGACGCGCTGGTTCCCCTCGCTCACCTCGAGGAGCGCTTCGACCTCGTCGGCGGGGAACCCCTCGACGTCCCGCAGGGTGATAACGAGCCGCTGGCTCTCGGGCAGCGATTCGATCGCGTCAGCGATCACGTCTCTCGTCTCGCGCGAAAGCAGCCGAGCCTCTGGGCCGCGGGCCCAGTCGGTCGGTGGGGTCGCCCAGTGACCGGGCCACTCGGGGTCGTCGGAAGGGAGAAACCGAGACGGGTCGACGGCCCGCTCAGGCTCGTCGCGAAGCGAGGAGAACGGCACCGAGCGTCCCTCGCGCACCGCCCTGGTCTTCGCGGTGTTGGCCGCGATCCGGAACAGCCAGGTCTTGAGCGACGAGCGGCCCTCGAAGCGATCGATCCCCCGCAGCACGCCGATCCAGGTGTCCTGAAGCACGTCGTCTGCGACCGCGGGAACGCGAACGAAGCCGGTGATGAAGCGGCGTAGCGGAGGGCCGTACCGCTCGACGAGCTCCATGAACGCGCCCTCGTCACGCGCCCTGAGGCCATCGACGAGGCGTGCGTCGTCGATCGCAGACATCTCGTCTCGACCCTACCCGATCGGCGGTGGAACTCGATCACACTCATCTGACTACGGGGGTGCGCACACCGTTACGCTCGGGCCTGCCGCAACCGCGTCAGTGGCACCCCCGATGCGTCAAGCCGGCTTCCGCGCGACGCTGGGGGTAGGCAAAGGAGGTCAGCGATGAAGGTCCTCGTCGCGGTTGCGAGCAGGCACGGTGCGACCCAGGAGATCGCAGACCGGATCGGAGCCCGCCTGCAGCTGTGCGGGCTCGACGCGGTGGTCGAGCCGGTTGCCCAGGTGACGTCGCTCGCCGGATACGAGGCGGTCGTGCTCGGGAGCGCGGTCTACGTCGGCAAGTGGCTCGAGCCGGCGCGCACATTCGTTGCCGAGCACGCCGACGAGCTTCGTGCGAGACGAACCTGGCTGTTCTCGAGTGGCCCCCTCGGCGATCCGGCTCGACCCGAGCCGGACAAGGCCGTCGACCTCGCGGACGTGCTCGAGCAGACAGAGGCGATCAGTCACCGGCTGTTCTCCGGCAGGCTCGATCGGAGCCTGCTCGGGGTCGGCGAGCGCGCGGTCGCCCGCCTGGTGAAGGCGCCCGAGGGGGATTTCAGGCAGCTCGGCGAGATCGACGCTTGGGCCGACGAGATCGTTGCGGCATGTCGCGCGACCGTTGGAAACGTGTGAGGCCCGCGTCTGCGGGCCTCACACGTGACGTCCGTACGACTGCTAGGAGCTGTTAGGCCGACTCAGCCAGGTCGCTGCGCCGACGAAGAGGCGTCGCGTCGTTGTCGAGAGCGTGATGCAGCCGGGTGAGCGCTGACTTCTCGAGCTGGCGGACGCGCTCCCGGGTCAGCTCGAGCTGGCGCCCGATCTCCTCCAGCGTCAGCGCCTCCTTGCCGTCGAAGCCGAACCGCAGCTCGAGCACGCGACGCTCGCGCTCCGGGAGCCCCGCGAGGGCCGACCGGACGCGCTCGCGCTGCATGACCTCGTCTGCCTCTTCGACCGGGTCGACCGCGGTGCGATCGGCGAAGAGGTCGCCGAGCTCGCCGTCGCCGTCGGAGCCGACCGCCTGGTTCAGCGAGACCGACGCCTCGACGGCCTCGAGGGCCTCTTCGACGTGATGCAGCTTCAGCCCGGTGGCCTTGGCGAGCTCCTCGATCGTCGGCTGGCGGCCGAGCGAGACTTCGAGGCGCTGGCGGGCGCGGTTCAGCTTCTGCTGTCGCTCCTGGACGTGAACAGGGACGCGAATCGTCGCCGACTGGTTCGCAACCGAGCGCTGGCAGGCCTGACGGATCCACCACGTCGCGTAGGTCGAGAACTTGTAGCCCTTGCGCCAGTCGAACTTCTCGACCGCCCGGTTGAGGCCGATGACACCGTCCTGGATCAGATCGAGGAACGGGACTCCGTGGCCGCGGTACCGCTTTGCGATCGAGACGACGAGGCGGAGGTTCGAGTTGATCATCCGCTCCTTCGCGGTCATGTCACCGCGCTCGACCCGCTTCGCGAGGGCGATCTCCTCGGCCGCGTTGAGCAGCGGATACCGCCCGATCTCGGACAGGAACAGCCCGAGCGAGTCGGTCGTCACAGGACCGGAGCCGGGGGTGAGGTCGAGCTCGAAGTCGTCCTCCTCCTCGCTTGCGGGCAGCTCGACACCGCGCTCGGTCAGGAGCGCGAGCAGCGAGCGCATATTCTCCTCGTCGAGGTCGTGCTCGGCGGCGACCGCCTCGAGCTCGAGGCTCTCGACCTTGCCGCGCTCCTCGGCGTCGGCGACGAACGCTTCCAGTGCAGGGATATCGATGATGGTCGGTTCCACGGATCCTCTTTCGCTCAGGCGTGACAGCGTGCGGCTGCCAGCGCCTTTTCCGGTGTATCTCCCTAGGTGGGGTTGCGCGTGCGCACGCAAACGACGGTGGCGGCGCCTCTCCCTATCTTGAACGGTTGGGACGTCGATGTCATTCCGTTGCTCGCATTCTTTACAAGATCCTTACGACCGTGGTCTGCCGGTTTCGCTAGGCGGCGACGGAGATCAGTTGACCCGCGGGTCGTCGGGCAGCAGCGCGAGGATCGCGTGCTTGCCTCCGAGACGCCGCAACGCCGTTCGCCAGAGCGCTTCGGGGTCGGGCGTGAACACGTCGTCCGGTTCTGCGGGCGCGACGATCCACGCTGCTTCGTCGAGCTCGGCCTCGAGTTGGCTGGCCGCCCAGCCGGCATAGCCCGCGAAGACTCGGGAGCGGCCGAGCGGGCCGAGGCCGGCGAGGTCGTCGACCTCGCCCGGCACGAATCCGACGGGCCCGATGACGAGCGAGGCAGCTCGGTCGGGTGATGCGAACTCGGCAAGAACGACGACTGCGTCCTCCTGCACAGGCCCGCCGACGTAGACCAAGCCGCTGGGATCTGCAAGCTCTGCGAGCAACGGAACCGCCTCGTCGACGGAGACCGTCGACGGACGGTTCAGCACGAGCCCCATCGCGCCATGGGCGCTGTGCTCGCCGACGAGCACGACCGTGCGCCGGAAGTTCGGGTCGACCAGCGCCGGCGACGCGATCAGGAGCTTACCACGCAACGAGTCCACGGTCACCCGGGATTGTCGCGAAAAGAGAAAGGGGCGGCGCGTCCGGTAACCGAACGCCCCGCCCCGATTCCAGGTCGCTACGCCTTGATCTTGATCGTGTAGCTCTTCGAGATCTGCGTTCCGGCGTCGTCGAGCACCCAGAACTTCATCCGGTAGCTCCCCGCCTGCAGCGGAGTGCCGGCGAAGATCCCGGTTGCCTCGTCGAGCTCGAGACCAGGCGGGTACTTGCCGCTGGCGACGTAGATCCGCGTCTGGCTTGCGCCGGTGACGGGGAGCTTCCAGCGGAAGGCCTTGCCGACCTTGCCCGCCGGTGGTCGCGCGGTCGTCGAGAAGGCGAGGAGCGCCTTGATGTTGATGCGAGCGACGATCGTGTCAGTTCCGCCCGCGCCGTCGGTGACCGTGAACGTCACCTCGCCGAGGAACGGCGACGTCGGTGTGCCGCTTACGCTCCCGGTCACGGGATCGAGTGTGACGCCGTCCGGCAGCTCGGTGCTCGAGTACGAGTACGGCGCCTTGCCGCCCTGGGCCTGGACGCCCCAGCTGAAAGGCGTCGCGACCTTGCCGTTGAGTGGGACGGGCTCCTTCGTCACGGGGAGGCCGCCGGGGCCGTTTAGCGCGAGCGGCGCGTTGACGTGGAGCTTGAACTTCGTCGTGTCGCTCGTCGTCGACGACTGCACGGCCTTGGCGATGAACTCGAAGTCGCCGGACTCGGTCGGCGTTCCCGAGACGACGCCGGACGTGCTGAGCGTGACCCCGGCCGGGATCGTGCCGCCGGCGATTGACCAACCGCCCGAGGCGGCGCCACCGGCGGTCGAGAGCTGAATCGGGCCGTACGCGACGTTGATGTTGCCATCCGGCAGGTTCTGATTGACGATGCGGAACTTCTCGGTGATCGCCATCGTGAACTGGCGCTGGGTCACGTTGCCCGCGCAGCTCTTCAGCTCGATGTAGAACGTGTAGTCACCGACGGTCGTCGGAGTGCCGCTCAGGATGCCGTCGTCGGCGCTGACCGAAAGGCCAGGCGGGAGCGAGCCGACGAGGTACTTCCACGAGTATGGGGTACAGCCCTGGCCGTCCTCAGGCTTGAACTGGAAGGAGTACGGGACGCCGACATAGCCCGGGGGCGGCGGCGTCGTGGCGATCTTCAGCGCGAGCGCCGACGGGACGAGCGCGAGGCCGAGGATCGAAAGGCAGATGATCAGATATCGAAGTCGGCGCATGCGACTTGCTCCTTTCGGCGCGCGTAGATGCACGCGGGCGTCAATTCGTTCGCGGGGAAACCACCGTCTTGGTTCCACCAGAAAACGGAATTCCCTGGTGACACCACAAGAAAGCGACGGACGCGGCCACCGTAGCAGCCGCATCCGTCGCTCTTTGTGAAGCTGAGGTTTGGACTATCGACGGATCAGGATCGTGTACCGCTTGCTTGCGACACCGCCGTACGAGTCCTTGAGGGTGACGATCACCCGGTACGTTCCGGCCTGACGCGGCTTCCCCGAGAGGACGCCGGTCTCACCGTCGAGCACGACACCTGGAGGGAAGACGCTCGGCGAGGTGAGCGCGACCGGAGCGATTCCGCCTCGGACGACGATCTGGCTCGAGTAGCGGCGCCCGACCTTGCCGCTCGGCAGCACGAGGGTGGCGAATCCGAGCTGGGGCTTGACGACCAGCTTCAGGGGCTGGTGTGCCGCGCTGCCTCCGCTCGTCGACACCTGGATGTCGGCGACGAACGCACCAGCCTTTCGCGGGACGCCCGAGATGATGCCTTCCTCGGCGTCGAGCGCGAGCCCGGTCGGCAGCTGACCGCCGGCGAGCGCGTACGAGTACGAGCCCGAGCCACCGCCGACGTCGAGCCGGGCGGTGAACTGCTTCCCGACGACGAGCGGCGGGAACGCCGAGGCAGAGACGGAGAGCGGACGCGTCACCTCGAGCGTCAGCGTCTTCGTGTCCGACTTCGTCCCGTCACTTGCGAGGAGCGTGAACGTCGACGCTCCTTCGGCGGTCGGGGTGCCGGAGATGACACCGGCGTTTGAGATCGACAGTCCGGAGGGCAGCGTGCCGCTCTTGACCGACCACGAGTTGGCTGTGCCACCCGAGACGGTGAGCTGCGTGCTGTAGGGAACTCCCCGCGTGGCGGCTGGGAGCGACCAGGTGGTGATGGTGAGCTTCGTCGAGATGTCGATCGTGAACTTCACCTGCGTGCGCGACGGAGTCGGCGTCGCAGAGTCCACGGCCTCGACGTAGAACGAGAAGGCGCCCGCCTGCGTCGGTGTGCCCGAGAGCGTCCCGTCGGTTGCGAGGGAGAGGCCGGGAGGCAGCGACCCGGCGATCACGGCGAAGCTGTGAGGGCCGGTCCCACCAACGGCGGTGAAGGTATGCGTGTACGGCACGCCCACCTGGCCGGCGGGCGGGAGCGGATCCTTGCCGACCTTGTAGGCGGCGGCCGGAGCGACGAGGATCGCGGCGGCGATCGCGAGAAGGGGGAGTATGCGGAGGAATCGAGTCACGATCCGTTTGTCGGCTGTCGCGGGCGGTCTCAACGTCCCTCGAACGGGGGAGACCTCACTCGCGTACGATGGGCGGAGTGCGCCCAGCGATCGCTGTCCCCATCAGGGTTTCCGGTCATCACGGACGGACGGCGCGCTCATGCCACAAGGGGGATCGCCGGTCGTGATCCGCTGCCGTCTGTTCGGGCACAAGGTGCCGAAGAGCCGCTGGTTCTTCCTCACGGAGCGGCGTCAGCGCTGCGAGCGCTGCGGCAAGCGCGTCCGCGGGCGCGAACGCGGCTAAACGACAGCGTCGAGCGCGGCTCGGAGGGATGCGACGTACTCCGCGAGCGCCTCCGGGCCGCTCTCGGCTACCTCGACCGCGCGTGAGCCCACGACGACCCCGTCCGCGAGCCCCGCGGCCGCCGCCGCGTGGGCGGGGGTCGAGATCCCGAACCCCGCGTAGAGCGGCACACCGTCCGTGAGCGGGCGAGCGCGCTCGACCAGCCCGGCGAGCGACGACGAGAGCTCCGTGCGGGCCCCGGTCGTCCCGGTCAGAGTGACGAGGTAGAGCCACCCGTCAGTCGTTGCCGCTGCTTCCCGGATCCGGGCCTCGGTGGAGGTCGGCGCGACGAGGTGAACCCGGCGGAGCTCCGGGCGCTGGCCCGCAGGGACGTCGGAGACGATCAGCGAGGTCGCCCCGCCGGCGCGAGCGTCGGCCGCGAACCGCTCCCAACCGTACGCCTCGAGCAAGGCGGCGTACGTCATCGGCACGATCGGCGTGTCACCGATCATGCTCCGCGTCTCGACGAGGCATTCGAGGCACTGCTTCGTCCGCATCCCTCGCGCGAGCGCGCGCTCCGATGCCCGCTGGATCACGGGGCCGTCGGCGAGCGGATCGCTGAACGGGAACCCGAGCTCGATCAGGTCAGCCCCGGCGGCAACGGCCGCGGCGGCGAGCGCCGGCGTCTCGGGCTCCGAGACGAGGTAGATCACGAGCTGCTTCCTCACCGGGCCTCCCCGCCGGCCACGCGAGCATCGAGCGCCGCGAGCGCCTCGGCGAGGTCCTTGTCGCCGCGGCCCGAGAGGCACACCGCGACGTACTCCGCGTCGAGCCGCTCGACGACTGCGAGGGCGTGCGAGGACTCGAGCGCCGGGATGATCCCCTCGGTGCGCGAGAGCCGCGCGAACGCGGCGAGCGCCTCCTCGTCGGTGCAGGGAACGTACGTCGCCCGGCCAGTGTCTCGCAACCACGCGTGCTCGGGGCCAACTCCGGGATAGTCGAGACCGGCCGAGATCGAATGGGCATCGGCGATCTGACCGTCCTCGTCGGCGAGGATCGACGAGCGGGAGCCGTGGAGGACGCCCGTGCGGCCACTCCCGAGCGACGCGGCGCCCGCGGCCTCGACGCCCACCAGCGCGACGTTCTCGTCGTCGATGAACCCGGCGAACATCCCGATCGCGTTCGAGCCGCCGCCGACGCAGGCGATCACCGCCTCGGGAAGCAAGCCCTCGGCCTCGAGCAGCTGCTCGCGGGCCTCGCGGCCGATCACCGCCTGCAGCTCCCGGACGAGCTCGGGGTAAGGCGCGGGCCCGACGCAAGAGCCGATCACGTAGTGGGTCGTCTCGACGTTCGTGATCCAGTCGCGGATCGCGGCACTCGTCGCCTCCTTGAGCGTCTTCGTCCCGAGCTCGACCGGCTCGACGGTCGCGCCCATCAGTCGCATGCGCTCGACGTTCGGAGCCTGCCGGCGCATGTCCTCGGAGCCCATGAAGACCACGCACTCGAGCCCGAACCGCGCACACGCGGTCGCGGTCGCAACGCCGTGCTGGCCGGCGCCCGTCTCCGCGATGATCCGTTTCTTGCCGAGTCGCCGGGCGAGCACCACCTGGCCGAGCGCGTTGTTGATCTTGTGCGCTCCGGTGTGGTTGAGATCTTCGCGTTTCAGATAGAGCCGCTTGCCGGGGGCGAACCTGGTCGCAAGAGTCAGCGGGGACGGCCGGCCGACGTACGTCCGCCCGAGCTCCGCGATCTCGGCGCGGAAGCTCTCGTCGTCGCGCGCCTCGCTCCAAGCGGCGGTCAGCTCGTCGAGCGCCGGGATCAACGTCTCGGGCACGTAGCGGCCGCCGTACGGGCCATACGTCTCTGCATCCTCCCACTCATTCGAAGTGGCCTGGTTGGTGCCGGTCGAGCCGACGGGCGGGTGAGACGGTGTCGGAGAAGCGGTCATCGGTTGGCTGCCTCCACGTAGGCGCGCACGCGCGCATGATCCTTGATACCGGGCGACGACTCGAGTGCGGACGCCGCGTCGACCGCCCAGGGGCGGACTGCGGCGATCGCGTCCGCGACGTTCTCCGGGCCGAGCCCACCCGCGAGCACGACGCGGCCCCCCGCCTCCGCTGCGCGCTGCCAGTGGTCGGGGTCGTCTCCCTCCCACGGGAGGTCGAGCAGGCGGGCAACCTCGGTGCCCTGACGGCGAAGCGACGCTTCGCGGCCTCGCACGCTGCCCGCCTCGACCGTATGCACCTGGTCGAGGTCGGCCTCGGTCTCGCCTGCCTCACCGACCCAGACCGCGACCGAGAGCACCTCGGCCGGCGTCTCGAGCACGGCCACGGCGGCGCGCGGGCTCTCGGGAACGAGGACGAACCCGAGGAGATCGGCGCCCGCCTCAGTCGCGGCCGCGACGTCTTCGTCGCGCGTCAATCCGCACACCTTGACGAGCGGTCTGCGGAGGAGCTCGCGCAGCTTCGCGGCCGGATCGGGGGCGCGCATCAGCGCAGAGCCGACGAGGATCGCGTCAGCCCCGGCGAGCTCTGCGGCCGCGCCCTGCGCGCGGGTCGAGACCCCCGACTCGGCGATCACGATCCGGTCGGCGGGGATCCGCGAGAGGAGCTCGAGCTGGGCGCCCCGGTCGATCGCGAACGTCGAGAGATCGCGGGCATTGACGCCCAGCACCCGTGCGCCAAGCGCGATCCCGCGCTCGAGCTCCTCGGCATCGTGCGCCTCGACGAGCGTGTCGAGACCCAGGGCGGCGGCGACGGCCATGAGCCGCGAGGCCTGTTCGTCGTCGAGGTCGCGCAGCAGAAGTAGCGCCGCATCGGCACCCGCCTCGCGCGCGGTGCGCAAATGCCCGTCGGTCGAGAAGAACCCCTTTGCCAACAGAGGCGCGCCGGTTGCCGCCCGGGCCGCGCGGAGATCGTCCCACGTACCTCCGAAGCGCTCGTCGACCAACACCGAGATCGCGGCAGCACCGGCCGCGGCATAGGCCGGCGCGATCGCAGCGGGATCGGCGTCGGGCCGCAGATCACCGGCCGACGGCGAGCGTCGCTTGATCTCCGCGATCGCGCCAAGCCCGGGTCGGGTGAGCGCATCTTCGAACCGTCCCATCACACCACCCCCGGGGCGAACGAGATCAGCTGCTCGAGCCGCTCCGCGGCAGCGCCCCCTGCGATCGTCGCGAGCGCGAGCGCGACACCGGCGCTCGGCGTCTCGGCGACCCCGGCTGCGACCAGCCCGAAGCCGGCATTCATCGCGACCGCGTCGCGCGCGCCGCCCGGCGCCCCGGCGAAGACCGAGCGGATCGTGGCCGCGTTGGCCTGCGGTGAGCCGCCCGCGAGCGATTCAGGTTCCGCGCGGTCGAGCCCCACGTCATCGGGATCGACCCACCATTCCTCGATCGCGCCGGCACGAATCTCGAGGACGAGGTTCCGCCCGGTGGGCGAGAGCTCGTCTAGCCCGCCGGCACCATGGACGACAAACGCGTGCCGCGCCCCAAGCCCTCGTAACGCCTCGGCGTAGACGTGCGCAAGCTCGGTCGAGAAGACACCGAACACGCCGTCACGAGCGCCCGCAGGGTTTGCGAGTGGGCCGAGGATGTTGAACACGGTCCGCGTACCGAGCTCTTGCCGGACCGGGGCGGCGTGTCTCATCGCCGGATGGTGGGCGCGCGCGAACATGAAGCCGAACCCCAGCTCGTCGATCGACTCGGCGATGCGCTCAGGCGCCTGCTCGAGCGTGACCCCCAGCTCCTCGAGCACGTCTGCCGATCCCGTCGAGGAGCTCGCCGCCCTGTTGCCGTGTTTGGCGACAGCGGCGCCGGCGGCCGCGGCCACAATTCCCGCCGCCGTCGAGATATTGAAGGTGCTCGCACCGTCGCCGCCGGTGCCGACGATGTCAATCGTCTCCCGAGTCGGAGTCACGGGCACTGCGCGCTCCCACATCGCCTCGACGAACCCTGTGATCTCATCAGCCGTCTCGCCCTTCGCGCGCAGCGCGACGAGCACCCCGGCGATCTGCACCGGCGTCAACTCGCCGTCCATGATCATGGCCATCAACTCGCGCGCACGCCCGCGAGGGAGCGACTCACCGTTCAGAAGCTCGTCGATCGTCGCTCGGATCACGCCTGCTCCACGAATGAGCGCGCCATCTGCGGGCCAAGCGGGGTCAAGACCGACTCGGGATGAAACTGGACGCCCTCGATCGGGAGGCTCGCGTGTCGCACCCCCATCACCTCACCGTCGGCTGTCTGCGAGGTGACCACGAGCGCCGTGGGGACCTCGGCCGCCGCGAGCGAGTGATAGCGACCGACCTGAACGTCGGCCGGCAGCCCCCTGTAGACGCCGGCGGCATCGTGCGTGATCAGGCTCGCTTTGCCGTGCACGATCGCCCGTGCCCGACCGACAACACCACCGAACACCTCGATGATCGCCTGGTGCCCGAGGCACACGCCAAGCGTCGGCGTCGTCGGCCCGAGCGCCTGGATCAGCGCCTTCGAGATCCCGGCATCCTCGGGGCGGCCCGGCCCCGGAGAGACGACGAGGCGTTCCGGTGCGAGCATTCGCGCCTCCTCGACGGTGATCGCGTCGTTCCGCCGCGTGATCACCTCGATCCCGAGCTCCTCGAAGAGATGCACGAGGTTGTACGTGAACGAGTCATAGTTATCCACCATCAACAACCTCACGCTCCCGGCCGCCCTTCGCTTCCGCCCGGCGGAGCCGGGCTCCGCGAAGCGCTGACGCCGCTCGCGGCACCGGGCTCTCCGGGCCCGTACCGTCGTACTGTTCCCTCCGGCCCGGCACCGAACTCCTGCTCCGCCTGATCGATCGCCGCCTCCATCGCCGCAAGCTTACGGAGGCACTCCTCGTGCTCGGCGGTCGGGTCGGAGTCGAACACGACCCCTGCCCCCGCCTGGAGGTGCGCAACACCGCCCTGCATCACGATCGTGCGAAGCGCGATGCAGGCGTCCAACGTCCCGTCGGGCAACGCGTAGAGGACGGCCCCGGCGTACGGGCCGCGCCGGAATCCCTCGAGCTCCGAGATGAGCTGCATCGCCCGGACCTTCGGAGCGCCGGTCACCGTGCCGGTCGGGAAGCACGAGCGGAGCACGTCAAACGAGCTCACGTCGTCGCGAAGCTCACCGGCAACCTCCGAGACGAGGTGGCTGACGTGCGAGAACCGCTCGACCTCCATGTCACGGACGACGCGGACGCTCCCTGGCTTGCAGACCCGCGAGAGGTCGTTGCGACCGAGGTCGACGAGCATCACGTGCTCGGCGCGATCCTTCTCCGAGGAGAGAAGACGCTCGGCGTCGCCCGGGGTCGGATCGGTCGTTCCCGCGATCGGGCAGTAGCTGGCCAGCCGGTCGCTGACCGCGACGAGCCGCTCGGGCGACGAGCCGACCAGCGAGATGCCATCGAGCTCCAGCAGGAAGAGATACGGCGAGGGATTGACCCTGCGGAGCGTCCGGTAGATCTCGAGCGGTGTTGCCGACGTGGGGCGCTCTGCCCGCTGTGAGGGGACGCACTGAAAGACGTCGCCGGCGACGATGTGTTCCTTCACGCGCCGGACGACACCCTCGTACTCCGGCTGTGAGGGCTCTCTCGAGATCGGCCCGGCCACGCCGCGCTGCTCGCGGCGCCAGGGAATCCCCGCCTCGAGCCGGCCGCGGATCTCGACCGGGTCGCCCTCGATCACCTCGGCGATGCCCGCGCCGTGGTCGAAGCGGACGAGCGTGTCGCAGACAATGAACCTGCTCTCGGGGAGATCGCGGCCCACGGCCGGGAGCGGGACGGTCGGCTCGAGCGTCGCCATGTGGTCGTAGGCGAGGTAGCCGACGATCGGCAGCCCCACGTCCTCGGCCTCGTCGATCGTGACGAGGCGGGTCCCGGCCCCGATCCACGAGCTCTTTCCGAGCCGGCCGCGCTCGACCGACTCGAGGATGAAGCTCGCGCGCCCCGCATCGCGAAGACGCAGGTATGCCCCGAGCGGGGTGAGAAGGTCGGTATTGATCGTCGTCATCGGAAACGAAAAAACCTCCCGAGGGAGGCAACGGAGCGAAGCGGATGTGTGTGCGGCTCTTAGCGCACGCTTCCGCATCGCTCGCGGCAGAGCCACCAGGCCCAGGTGCGCGTTGCGGACAGCATCACGGGCACCTTACCTCCGACCCGACCGGGTGCGCAAACGGCAGGAAGCTCCGTCACCACGCAGGGTCGCGCTCGGCAGCTCCCCGAACCGGTCACGATACTCCGCCGAGAAGCGCCCGAGGTGCGAGAATCCCCACCGCGTTGCGGCCTCTGTCACCGTGAGCTCGCCCTCGACAAGCTCGCGGCGCACCCGGTCGAGTCGGAGCGCCCGGAGGAAAGACGCCGGCCCGGCGCCGGTCGTCTTGCGGAACCCGAGCTGCAGAGACCTGATCGAGACGCCCGCGGCCGCCGCGAGCTCTGCAACGCCGATCGGCGTCGCCGCATGCTCCTCCGCGAAAGCAACCGCTCGGCGGATCGCCGCCGGGCCCGGCAGCTGGCCGCCCGAGCGAAGTGCGGCGCTGTAGTTGCTCCGGTGCGTCTGCAACAGCAGCGTCGCCAGCTCGTCCGCGACCGCCCGGCGGCCGAGTGGCGAGCCCGAGTCGGCCTCGAGGATCGCGGCCTCGAGCGCCTGCCGCCAGGTTACGGCGGCACCGGTGAGATCGAGCCCCAGCTCGAAGCGGAGCCGCGCAGTCGGATGCCGGCCGAGCGTCGCCGCAAGCCGATCCTCGAGCCACCAGCGCTCGAAGCGGACAATCAAATGAGGGCAGGCCGCAGACCACGACATCGTCAGAGCGGCGTCCGGATCGGGAACCGATGCGAGGCTCGGCGCCGAGGCGATCTCGTCGTGCCCGCATCTGATCGTCGCTTGACCCCGGAGCGGGATCTGGATCAGGAAGAACGTGTCGAGCGTGCCCGGGGTGATCTCGACGGCGGCGCCGTAGTCGAGATACGAGACCGTGACGTCGCCGAGCCGCGCCACATGCTGGCGGGCATCGAGCGTCCGCTCGCCACCGGCGAGCGCGAGCCGATGATCACAGAAGACGCGCGCAACGTGCTCCCGAGTCTCGTCGAGGTCGGTCGAGTGGAAGCTCTGGTGGCTCGCGAGCGGTAGCGAAGCAATCGTCATCTGGTCGCGCAAGTGGTTGCGCAAAGAGGATAGTGCTCTGTCGTGTCACCGCCTACCCTCGCCGGAACGAGGCGAAACGAGGCGAAGGAGGTGGCTGTGCGCGGGCTCGACGGACGAACGGCGATCGTCACCGGCGGCGCGACCCTGATCGGCGCTGCGGTCGTCGACGAGCTGTGCGGCAAGGGAATGAACGTCGCCATTGCCGATATCGACGCGGAGCGTGGCGCAGCGGTTGCGTCGGCCAACGGCGCGAGGGCGCTCTTCGTCGAGACGGACATCACCGACGACGACGCGCTCGCGGCGTGCGTTGCGAGCACGAAGAAGCAGTTCGGTGGCGTCGGTGCGCTCGTGAACCTGGCGTGCTCGTACCTCGACGACGGGCTCGGCTCCTCGCGCGCGGACTGGCTTGCGGCCCTCGACGTCAACGTCGTCAGCGCGGTCATGGCAACCAAGGCCGCACTCCCGGAGCTGAAACGTGCCGGCGAGGGCGCGATCGTGAACTTCGCCTCGATCTCGGCTGGAGTCGCACAGACGGGGCGCTGGCTGTACCCGGTCGGCAAGGCGGCGATCGTCCAGCTCACGAAGAACATGGCGATGGACCTCGCGCCGGACGGGATCCGGGTCAACGCGGTCTCGCCGGGGTGGACGTGGTCGAAGATCATGGTCGAGCTCACCGGCGACGATCGGACGAAGACCGACAGGGTCGCGGCGCCCTTCCACCTGCTCGGCCGGGTCGGCGACCCTGCTGAGGTCGCTCGCGTCGTGGCGTTCCTTCTCTCCGAAGAGGCGAGCTTCGTCACCGGCGCGACCTGGGCGGTCGACGGTGGCTATTCGGCGATGGGCCCGGAGCGCGCGGAGCCCGCGATTCCCCTGCTCATGGAATAGGAGGACGAAACGGATGGCAAAGGTCACGATCATCGGAGCGGGCCAGTCGGGTCTCCAGCTGGCGGTTGGGCTCGTCGACGCCGGCTATGACGTCACGGTCGTCAGCGACCGCCGACCCGAGGAGATCCGCGATGCGCGAGTGACGTCGAGCCAGTGCATGTTCCCGAACGCGCTCGACCACGAGCGGGCACTCGGGATCAACTTCTGGGACGAGAGCTGCCCGCCGGTTGACGGGATCTCGCTCCAGGTGCCGCATCCGGAGATCCCGGGGGCCAAGGCGATCGAGTGGGCTGCGAGGCTCGACCGGCCCGCACAGTCGGTCGACCAGCGCATCAAGTTTCCCCGGTGGATGGAGCACTTCGAGTCGATCGGCGGTCGGCTGGTGTTCGCCTCCGCCACGGTCGCCGATCTCGATCGCTACGGGGCCGACTCCGACCTCGTCGTCGTCGCCTCGGGCAAGGGCGAGCTCGGCCGCCTGTTCGAGCGCGATGCCGTCAGGTCACAGTTCGACCGGCCCATGCGCTCGCTCGCGCTCACCTACGTCAACGGCCTCGAGCCCCGACCCGAGTTCTCGGCGGTCTGCTTCAACATCATCCCCGGCGTCGGTGAGTACTTCGTCTTCCCGGCCGAGACGGTGGCCGGCGGCTGCGAGATCATGGTGTTCGAGGGCGTTCCGGGGGGGCCGATGGACTGCTGGGGCGACGTCTCGAGCCCGTCCGATCATCTCGCGAGGTCGAAGTGGATCCTCGACACGTTCCTCCCGTGGGAAGGCGCACGCGCGAAAGCCGTTGAGCTGACCGACGCGAACGGGATCCTCACCGGGTCGTTCGCTCCGACCGTCCGCAGGGCGGCAGCGACGACTCCGGGCGGCACGCTCGTGCTCGGGCTGGCCGACGCGATCCTCCTGAACGACCCGATCACCGGTCAGGGATCGAACAACGCGTCGAAGGGGGCCGCCGTTTACCTTCGGAGGATCCTCGAGCGCGGCGAGGGTCCGTTCGACGAGGCGTGGATGCTCGAGACCTTCGAGCAGCTCTGGGACTACGCCGAGAAGGTCGTCGGCTGGACGAACGCGTTGTTGGTGCCACCGCCTGAGCATGTGCTCAACCTGCTCGGCGCCGCCGGCCAGCATCCGGCGATCGCGAAGCGCTTCGTCGACGGGTTCGACGATCCCACCGACTTCGAGAACTGGTTCATGGATCCGGCCAAGGCCGACGCGTATCTGGCAGAGGTTGCCGCAGCGTAGGGCAGGATCTCTTCACGGGCTGGCGCGCCCGTGTCCGGCGAGCGGTGGTCGGGTCTGCGGGACGACCCGACCACCGGGTTGCTGCAACACAAGCTCCGCCCTGGATAGTCGCCGTGCGTAGGATCTGCCGGTGATCGTCCCTCCTCTCCTCGACGAGCTGCTCCGCGCTCACGGAGCCCCTGGCGGCGAGGAGGACGTTCACGCGATCGTTCGCCGCGAAGCGGCTTCGGTCGGAGCGGACATCACCACAGACGTGCTCGGCGGCACGATTGCGCGTGTCCGTGGCGGCTCGCGCACTATCGCGCTCGCTGCGCATACAGACCAGGTCGCGGTGGGGATCATGCGGATCGATGAGGACGGCCTGCTTCAGATCAGTCCGCTCGGCGTGTGGAAGCCGAGCGATGCGGTCGGACAGCCCTTCGCGGTGAAGACCCGGCAGGGCTTCGTCCCGGCGATCGGCGTGCGCCGTGGCACGGGCGAGCTGACGTGGGAGGACGTGCGGCTCGACGTCGGCGTCTCGACCCGTGCCGAAGCGGCCGAGCTGGTCTCGCCCGGCGACGCGGGGGTTTTCGTCGGCGGGCCGGTGAGCCTTGGCGGACGGCGGTTCACATCGCCGGCGATCGACAACCGAGCTGCGGTGTACGCCGGGCTCGAGCTGCTCCGGCGCTTCGCGGCCGCACCTGCGGGCTGGAGCGTCGCGCTTGCGGCGACGGTCCAGGAGGAGAGCTCGAGACGCACGGGCTCGGAGGGAACGCTCGCCTCGATCGAAGCGGACGTCACCATCGTGCTCGAGGGAAGCTACGCCTCCGATGCGCCGTCCGGCTACCCCGCCTGGGGCGAGTCGCCGCTTGGTGGTGGGCCGTTGGTCTTTCGCGGGCCCGTCGTCCATCCCGCGGTCAGCGGTGGGCTGCTCGCCGCGGCTGGGGCGATTGGCGTCACCGCTTCGGTCGAGACCGGGACGGCGACCCTCAGCGACGGCGACGACCTCTTCGTCGCCGGCGGGGGGAGGGCGGTCGCCCTGATCTCGATCCCGGTCAGGTACATGCACACAGCCTACGAGGTTGCTGATCTCGGCGATGTCGAGGCTCTCGTCGCCGTCGTCGAACAGTTCGTTCGCACGCTGCCGGTCGATGCGTCGTTTCTGCGATAGACGCGCCGCTGGCACGAACCCGCAACGGTTCGGCCTGGCCATCGGGTCTGGCCTTCAGCCAGACCCGTGCGCTTTGCTCTGACCCGTGACGCCCCGGCGGGCTAGCCTGAGCGTATGGCCAGCGTGATCCTCAGCGCAGTGCGTACACCGTTCGGGCGGCTCGGCGGCGGCCTCGCGGGGATGCCGGCGACGGCGCTCGGCCGAACCGCGATCGCGGGTGCGCTCTACCGGGCGGGGATCGAGCCCGCCGACGTCGGGTACGTGTTGATGGGGCAGGTGCTCCAAGCCGGCGCGGGGCAGGCCCCCGCGCGGCAGGCGGCGATCGCGGCCGGCATCCCGAAAGAGGTCGCCGCCGAGACGGTCAACAAGGTCTGCGCGTCCTCGCTGCGCGCGGTCGTGCTTGCCGATCTGCTGATCCGGGCCGGCGAGGCCGAGGTCGTCGTCGCGGGGGGAATGGAGTCGATGTCGGGCGCGCCATACCTCGTCCGTCAGGCGCGCTTCGGGTACAAGCTCGGTAACGGCGAGCTCGTCGATCACGCGGTCTTCGACGGCCTCACGTCGTCGTTCGACGGGATGCACATGGTCGAGCAGGCTTCGTTCGTCGCACGCGAGCTTGCGATCTCGCGCGAGGATCAGGACGCGTGGGCGTATCGCTCGCACCAGCGGGCCGCCGCCGCACAGGATGCGGGTCGCTTCGCCGACGAGCTCGTCACCGTCGGTGAGGTCACGACGGACGAGGCGGTGCGGCGCGACACGACGCTCGCCAAGCTCGCGTCGCTCAAGCCCGTGTTCGACCCGAACGGCACGACCACCGCGGGCAACGCGCCGGGGGTGAACGACGGAGCTTCGTGTGTCGTCGTGTGCTCGGAGCGCTTTGCGCACAGCCGCGGGCTGGAGCCGCTCGCACGCATCGTCGGCCATGCCGCTGTCGCCGAGGAGTTCGCGTTTCTCGCCCGCACCCCGGCGTCCGCGACACGGGCAGCGCTGGCGCGGGCCGAGCGCGACCTTGCCGAGATCCGGCGCGTAGAGATCAACGAGGCGTTCGCTTCGGTTGCTGTCAACTCGACGCGGATGCTCGGGGTCGACGAGGAAATCGTCAACGTCAACGGTGGCGCGATCGCGCTGGGCCATCCGATCGGGGCTTCCGGAGGCCGGATCGTCGCGACGCTCGTGCACGAGCTCCGGCGGAGCGGCGGAGGGCTCGGCGTCGCTGCGATCTGCTCGGGTGGCGGTCAGGGCGACGCCCTCCTCGTCGAGGCATGAGGCGCGCCGCGGCAGCCGTTCTCGCCGCAGCGCTCATCGGCGCCAACCCGGCCAGCGCGGCACCCGCTCCCGTCTGTCAGGACATCCCCCTGCCCGACCGGCTGGAGGCAGCCCCGGTCGCGTTCGTCGGCAACCTCGTCTCGACGGCGAAGAGAGACGGCGACAGGTACTGGCGCTTCGACGTCGATCAGAGGGTAAAGGGCCCGATCGGTTCGGTCGTCGACATCCGGGCGTCGATGCTCACCGACGCAAAGGGGCACTCGCTTCTGCCGGAGAACGAGGTCGGAGTGCTCGCCGCCTTCGACGGTGCGACGATCGTCACGGATTCGTGCGGCCTCACCGACCCGGCGGCGCTGCTCTCGGTCGCCGACGCCGACCGCGGCGCGGCGATCAAGCTCGTGCTCGGGATCGGGTTCCTCGCGGCCGTGCTCGGGCTCTGCGTGCTCCGGATTCGCCGCGGGAGCAGGCCTTCGTTCCCGGGGCTCCCGAACGACCCTGGAGCACGGGCGAGGGAAGCGCGCGAGCGGTGAGCTTCGAACGCGTGCTCGTGGTCGGTGCCGGCCAGATGGGGGCGGGCATTGCCCAGGTCGTCGCCACCTCCGGAAGGCAGGTGCTGCTCCATGATCCGTACCCGGGCGCGACCGAGCGGGCGCTCACGGGAATCGAGACGAGCCTTGAGCGGCTCGCGGCCAAGGGCGGCCCAGAGCCCGGCCTGGTGCTCGGCCGGATCGAGGTTGTCGAAGACCTTGCCGACGCCGACCTGATGATCGAGGCGATCGTGGAAGACCGAGTCGCGAAGGAGGAGCTCTTCGCGCGGGCGGACGCCGCGCTCGCGGCCGACGCGGTGCTCGCCTCGAACACGTCGTCGATTCCGATCACGACGATCGCCGCCGCTACCGGGAGGCCCGACCGCGTGATCGGGATGCACTTCTTCAACCCGGTCCCGGTGCTCAAGCTCGTCGAGGTGATCCGCGGCAGGGAGACCTCGAGCGAGGTCGCCGCCGCGATCGTCGCGCTCGCCGAGTCGCTCGGGAAGGTGCCCGCGGTCGCGAACGACTTTCCAGGGTTCGTCTCGAACCGGATCCTGATGCCATTCATCAACGAGGCGGTCCACGCGCTCAATCAGGGGGTGGCCGCCGCCGAGGCGATCGATACGATCGCGAGACTCGGGTTCGCGCATCCGCTGGGGCCGCTGGCGCTTGCCGACCTGATTGGGCTCGACACGTGTGTCGCGATCATGGAGGTGCTCGAACGCGGGTTCGATGACCCCAAGTACGCGCCGTGCCCGTTGCTGCGGGAACACGTCGCGGCCGGGCGGCTCGGGCGGAAGTCGGGGCGCGGGTTCTACGAGTACCCCCCGTGATCGAGGCGCATCTCGACGCCTGGGCGGGCAACGACACCGCGTTCGTTCACTCGCTCTACCGCCTGCTCCTTCGCCGAGAGCCTGAGCCGGAGGCGCTCGCCCGTGCGCTCGAGCGGCTCGCGGACGGCACACTGTCGCGGGCGACGCTCGCCCGCGAGCTCGCCACCTCGGACGAGCTCGCGAGGGTAACCCAGCTCGACGACGCGGTCGCGCGCGGCCTCGCCGCGCGCCGGCGAGGCGAGCCCCTCCGCTGGCTGAGCGCGCCGGCGGGCACCGACGAGCGCGTCGTCGAGATCCCGTGGGTGCTTTCGCGCCTCGGCGCTGGGACGACGCTCGAGCTCGGCTACGCGAACGCGGAGGATGCCTACCTCGCGGCGCTTCTCGCCTGTGACCTCGAGCGACTGGTCGGCGTCGATCTCGCCGAGCGCTCGCTCGACGGTCTCGAGGGCGTCACCGCCGACGCCCGCGCGCTGCCTTTCGCAGACGAGACGTTCGAGACGATCCTCGTCGTCTCGACGCTCGAGCACATCGGTGCTGACAACTCCGTGTACGGGCTCGCGGCGGAGGACGACCCGACTGCGAGGCTCGAGGCGCTTCGAGAGCTTCGGCGCGTCCTCCGCAGTGATGGCCGGCTGCTGATCACCGTTCCGTTGGGCGAGCCGGGCGACCACGGGTGGTTTCGGCAGGACGACGTCGCCGGGTGGACGGAGCTCTTCAGCCGCGCCGGGCTGTTCGTCGAAGAGCAGGAGGCCTACGAGCTCGGCGAGGAGGGCTGGGTCGCAGCGCCCGCGTTCTCGGCCACCGGCGTGCGCTACGGCGAGCGAGGCCCGGCCGCTTCCGCCGTGCTCTGCACGACCCTGTCGCGCTCGCGTCTCAAGCGGCTCGTCAGCCCGAGCGGGCTCGCCGCCACCGCCAGGAGGCACGCCCGGGCCCTTCGTCATCGCGGCAGCTGACCTCGCCGCTGTTCGACCACTTGTGTTGCAGCAACACAAGCTGGTCTTCGCCCTGCGCTGACGTGGGCGCTGGGTACGCGTCGTTCGCGTAGGCTCGGGGAATGCCGCGGAAGCCGGACGAGCCGGTCAGGTTGACCCGCATCTACACCCGCGGTGGCGATGCGGGGGAGACGTCGCTCGGCGACGGCTCGCGCGTCTCGAAGCTCGATCCGCGGATCGCCGCGTACGGCACGACCGACGAGCTCAACTCGCAGCTCGGGGTCGTGCTTGCGGCAGCGCCGCCCGAGATGATCGTGCCGACGCTCGCACGGATCCAGAACGAGCTCTTCGATCTCGGCGCCGACCTCTGTGTGCCAGTGTCGATCGAGGGAAGGCTGCGCGTTCGGCAGGAGCTCGTCGATGCGCTCGAGCGCGACTGCGACCGGTTCAACGACGACCTGCCCGCGCTCAAGAGCTTCGTCCTCCCCGGCGGCACCGCGACCGCGGCGGCGCTCCACGTCGCGCGCACGATCGCCCGACGCGCGGAGCTCGCGACGCTCGCCGCCGCCACCGAGGTCGACCTCAACCCGCTGTGTGCCGTCTACCTCAACCGGCTCTCGGACCTGCTGTTCGTTCTCGCGCGCGCCGCAAACGCGGGCGCCGCCGAGCCCGAGCCGCTGTGGCGGCCGGGCGGTTGAGCCCACGGAATCCGACGGCGCCGCGCGACAGGAGCCGAGGTCAGCGAGCGTCGATCCGCTCGAGGAACGCCGAGGGCCGCCGGTCGCCGGGGAGGGCCGACCGACCGACGCGCATCACGCGATAGCGCTGGTCCTCCAGCTCGAGCTCCACGCCGGCCTCGGGCGCAGGGCCCGGCCGAGCGAGGAGCCGGTATCCGGCGCCGGGGACGAGGAGCACGTGCTCGTGCTCCTCGTAGCCGGTCAAGGCCCCGGCGGCGTGCGCAGCGCGGGCCTCCTCGAGCCCTGCCCGCAGCTCTTCGAGCTCGGCCTCACGTCGCGCGAGTGCCTCTCGGCGCTGATCGAGCTCCGCACGTCGAGCCTCGATCTCGACGCCGAGCGCGGTTGCCTGCGACGTCTGCCGCTCGGTCTCGACCCGGCGCCGCTCGAGCTCGGCAAGCCGCGACTCGACGTCAACGATGCGCTCCGCGACCTCGGTGCGCAAGCGTTCGACCTCGTGCTGTTGCTCCACGAGCTGCTCCTCCTTGCGCTCGACGGCGGCTCGTCGGAGCTCGACGGCGCCGAGCTCCTGCCGGCGCTCCTCGAGCGCGGCCCCGAGCGCGGAGAGCTCCTGCTCCCGTCGCGCCGTCTCGGCGCTGAGCGCCGCCAGCTGGGCGTGTCGCTCGTCGAGCTCTGCCGAGCCCTCCCGGAGAAGGCCCTCGACGGAGTCCCGGAGGCGGCGTGTCTCGTCCTCGCGGCGCTGGAGGTCGGCGACGATCGTCGACAGCTCGGCGGCTCGCTCCTCGAGCTCGCGCCCGCGCTGCTCGATCAGCGCTTCGATCGCGGCCTCGTCCTCATCGGTCGGCGTGAACAACGCGCGCAGCTTGCCACGAGCGCTTGCTTCCGTGCGCCCACGACCAGGCCAGTTCTCCCACTCGCGCTCGGGCTCCACCGCAGCTCCCGTCGTCACTCCCGCAGTGCCGGCGCCTCCGACACAGCAGCTGTCCCCCACGCACTTCGTGCAGCGCGCGCCTGCTCCTGCGGAATCTACTCGAGGTCGAAGCCGACTGATGGTCGACTAGCGCCGCGAGCCGAGATCGAGCGTCACGAGCCACGTCGGCCGGCCGCCGAACTCGCCACCCGCCACCTCGGCGAACCGGGCACCCACGCCAAGCTCGCGCCACCGAGGGTTCAGCAGGTTGGCGCGATGGCCTGGCGACTTCATCCAGGCGGCGACAACCTCGGCCGCGGTTGGTTCGGCGGGCCCTGACATCAGCAGGTTCTCGCCGACCGTCCAGAGGCCGGCGCGCGGGGGGTAGAACCGCTTGAGGCGGGCCGAGAACGTCGTGCCGTCAGGGGAGTCGTGTGAGAAGACGCCCGCGACAAGCAGGCTCTGCGTATGCGTGTCGGCCGCGCGCCTGAGATCCACCGACACGGAGAGCGCCTTGAGGCCATGGGCCGCCCGGATCGCGTTGACCTCCTGCGTCACCGACGAGACGAGCGTCCCCGCGCGCACGGTCGGCGCCTTGGCTGCAGTCGTCCCAGCCGCTGCGGCAGCCGGGATCGCGATCGCGAGCACCGCCACGGCTGTAGAGAAAAAGCGCACCTTCTCAGGTATCGGGGATCGACCGTCTCCACGCCTCCCTCCGAAGGGTGATACAGCTGCCCGAAAGAGTGACGAAAAGCGCTCGTATACTCATGTCGTGGCCTCGACGCACCGTGTCGTGATCGCGAAACCGGGCCTGGACGGTCACGACCGGGGCGCGAAGGTCATCGCGCGTGCGCTCAGGGACGCCGGGATGGAGGTGATCTACACCGGGCTGCACCAGACCCCGGAGCAGATCGTCGAGACCGCGCTCCAGGAAGACGCCGACGCGATCGGGCTCTCGATCCTCTCCGGTGCGCATCTGACCCTCGTTCCCCGGGTCCTCGCCCTGCTGGCTGAGAAAGGGCTCGAGGACGTGGCGGTCGTGGTCGGAGGGACGATCCCGCGAGAGGACGTCGCCGCGCTCGAGGCGGCCGGCGTCGCCGCGGTGTTCGGGCCGGGCGCGACGACGGGCGAGATCGTCTCCTTCCTGCAGCAGCGCCTCGCCGCGTAGCGCGAGCTCAGAACGGCCGCGGTGGCACCGATGGGTCGGGCTCCGAGGTGGTGCCCGACGCGTCGTCGTTCGATTCGACCTCGACCAGGCTGCCACCCTGCCGTGAGACACGGGCGGCGACCAGGACACCCGGGACGCCGCGAAGCGCATCGGCCGTGACCTTTGCGGGCGCCGTGAAGGCAGTGACCTCGGCGCTGGCGACGCGCGCTGGAGGCTCGGTGGCCGCGCCGGCAGCGAGACCCGCAAGCGACTCGTCGACTTTCGCGCCGGCGGCGAGCGTGAGAACCACGTCGCGCGCCCCGATCTCCGACCAGCGCCCGCCCGGCCACCAGCGAACCGCCGAGGCGGAGATCGTCACCTTGCCGGCTCCAACCGCGGTCACGGAACCACGAACACCGACCGTGAACCTCGATCCCAGGCGCCCCGGGAAGAGAAGCCGCTCACCCTCGACGAGCGCCTTGAACGGGTTCACGTCTGGACCGTCGTCGGGGTGTAGCTCGAAGTGGAGGTGGGGATTGCCGTCCGCGTCGCCCGAGTCGCCGCTCCAGGCGATGAGCTGGCCCGCGGTAACCCGTGCCCCGTCCGCAGCGGTGTACGTCGATCCAGCGACACAGCCAGCCCGGTTGTCGTTGCGCAGCGACCGGTCGTTGTTCAAGTGGATGTAGAGGTAGGTCGTCCCGCTCTCGCCGTACAGGTAGAGCATGCAGCCCGCACGCGCCGACGTCGTCCACCAGCGGAGCTTCCCGGCCTCGGCGGCGACGACCGGCGTCCGCCGCGGGGTCATCATGTCGATCCCGGCGTGTTTCCCGTTCGCGCGCGGATCGCCGTAGTTATCGTCCACCTCGACGTCGCCGATCAACGGGAAGACAATCTGCGGCACGATCTTCGCAGGCGTCTTCGCGCCGGTCGCCGGAATCGCGAAGGCCGCGAAGGCGAGGAGCGCGAGCGCGCAGAGGAGTGTCGTCCGGAGGCTGCCCATACAGAACGGTCAGGCGGAGGAGGACGCTAGCCTACCCGGCCGGGCGGGCACCGTCTGTAAAGTTTCGCGCCGTGAGGATCGCGGTGTGCGTGAAGCAGGTGCCCGACGCGACGGCCGCGAAGCGGCTCGATCCGGCCACCGGACGGCTCGACCGCAGCGGCGAAGGAGCGCTGAACCCGACCGATCTCAATGCGGTCGAGGAGGCGCTTCGCCTCAAGGAGGCCCACGCCGGCGAAGTCGTATTGCTCTCGCTCGGGCCGGACAAGGCGATGGAGTCACTGCGAAAGGCCCTCGCGATGGGTGCCGACCGTGCGGTGCTCATCTCCGACGACGCGGCGGCCGGCTCCGACCTGCTCGCGACGAGCTACGTGCTCGCAACCGCGCTCGAGCGCGAAAGCGCCGATCTCGTGCTCTTCGGGCAGCAGTCCGGCGACGGCGACGGTGCGGTGATGTGGGCTGCGGTCGCGGAGCGGCTCGGATGGCCCGTCGTCTCGCAGGTCGCAGAGCTCACCCTGACCGACGGCGGGCTTACCGGGAAGCGTCAGACGGAGTTCGGCTATGACCTGATCAAGGCGCCGCTCCCGGCTGTCGTCGCGGTGTCCGATGCGATCAACACCCCCCGCTACCCGTCGCTCAAGGGGATCATGAGCGCGAAGTCCAAGCCGCAGGGGCAGGTGACCCTCGCGGAGATCGGCGCCGACGTCGCCCGGGTCGGCACTGACGGCTCGAAGACCGTCGTGCGCTCGACCGCGCCTCCGCCGGCAAAGAGCGGTCAGGTGACGATCGAGGACGACGGCACCGCCGCCGAGAAGATCCTCGACTACCTCGTCGAGCGGAAGCTCGTCGGATGACGACGCTCGTCTTCCTCGAGCATGATGGCGGATCGCTCACCAAGGGCGGCCTCGGCGTTCTCGCCAAGGCGCGCTCGCTCGGGCTCGACGCCGCCGGTGTCGTGCTCGGCGCAGACGCCGCAGCGCTCGCGGCCCAGGCAGGAAGCGGAACCGTGTACGTCGTCGACGACCCGGTGCTCGCCACCGCGATGCCGCAGCCGCGCATCGACGCGCTGGCGGCGGTCGTCGCCAGGACCGGAGCCGAGAACGTCCTCTTCGCTTCGTCGGTGCTTGCCGCAGATGTTGCCGCCGGGCTCGCGGCGCGGCTCGAGGCGGGCCTCAACTGGGATCTTGTCGATCTGGTACTCGACGGTGGCGAGCTCGTCGGCAAGCGCCTCGCGCTCGGCGACACGGTGCTCGTCGACACGGGCTGGACAACCACGCCGCGGCTCGCGCTCGTCCGCGCCGGCTCGTTCGACGCGGCTGAGGTGAGCGGCACGCCGACGGTCGAGTCCGTCGCGGCCACCTTCCGCGATCACTCGACGCGCGCGGAGCTCGTCGAGCGCCTGCAGGAGGAGGCGGCAGGTCCGTCGATCGAGGACGCGGACGTCATCGTCGCCGGCGGGCGCGGGCTCGGCGTCGCGGAGGGCTTTCGGCTCTGCGAGGAGCTCGCCGCCGAGCTCGGCGGGGCGGTCGCCGCAACGCGAGCCGTCGTCGACGCTGGCTGGTATCCGTACTCGACTCAGGTCGGGCAGACCGGGAAGAACGTCTCACCCAAGCTCTATGTCGCCCTCGGGATCTCGGGCGCGATCCAGCACAAGGTGGGAATGCAGGGCTCCCAGACGATCGTCGCTGTGAACAAGGACCCGCACGCGCCGATCTTCGACTTCGCCGACCTCGGCGTCGTCGGCGACCTCAACCAGATCGCGCCGAAGCTGACCGAGCTCCTCCGCGCACGCAAGGGCTAGCGCGTGGCGGTCAGGCCGGTCGATCACCTCCCGGCGTTCACAAGCGCGACGATCGTCGGCCCGCCCACTGATCCGACCTCCGAGCGGATCGAGGTCGGCGTCCTGATCGTCGGTGGCGGCCCCGCCGGTCTCGCGTGTGCGATCCGGCTCGGACAGCTGCTCGAGACAAGCCCCGAGGTTGCGGAGCGGCTCGGTGAGGTGCCGGTGGCAGTCGTCGAGAAGGGCAAGCAGCCCGGATCGCACCTTCTCTCGGGGGCGGTGATCTGCCCGGGGCCTCTGCGTGAGCTGTTCGCGGGCCGACCCGAGCTCGCGAAGATCCCAACCTACGGCCCGGTCCCCGGCGAGGCTGTCTATCTGCTTACGAAGCGCCGCGCCCTGCGCATCCCGCCGCCACCGACGATGCGAAACCACGGCAACGAGATCGTCTCGGTCTCCGCGCTCGGGCGCTTTCTCGGGGAGCAGGCAGAAGCGCTCGGCGCGATGGTCCTCCCCGAGACCGCCGCCGATCGGCTCCTCGTCGAGGAGAACCGGGTTGTGGGCGTGCGCACGGGAGACAAGGGTCGCGGCCGCGAAGGCGAGGAGCTCGCGAACTTCGAGCCGGGCGCCGACCTCACTGCGCAGGTGACGGTGCTCGCCGAGGGCACTGCCGGCCATCTCACGAGCGCTGCCCTCGAGACCTTCGGGCTACGCAGCGCGAACCCGCAGGTGTGGGCGCTCGGCGTCAAGGAAGTCTGGAAGGTCGCCAAGCCGTTGCGGCGAATCGTCCACACGCTCGGGTGGCCCCTGCGAAAGTCGGCCAGGCTCGGCGAGTTCGGTGGCTCGTGGATCTACCCGATGGGCGACGACCACGTCTCGCTCGGGTTCGTCGTCGGGCTCGAGTACAGCGACGTCGAGCTCTCAGCCCACGATCTTCTGCAGGAGTTCAAGACCCACCCGCTCGTCCGCGACCTCCTCGAGGGTGGTGAACGGGTCGCGTGGGGTGCGAAGACGATCACCGAGGGCGGGTACGTCGCCGTGCCGACGAAGCTCGCAGGCCCGGGCTTCCTGCTCGCCGGTGAGAGCGGGGGGCTCGTCAACGTTCCCCGGCTCAAGGGCGTTCACTACGCGATCGAGTCTGGCCGCCTCGCTGCCGAAGCGGCGTTTGCGGCTCTCCAGCGGGACACTGCCGCCGAGCGCGACGAAGTGCTCGCGGGATACGACGAAGCTGTTCGCACCAACCCGCTCTGGCGCGAGCTTCGCGAGGTGCGGAACCTGCGGCAGGTCTTCGGCAAGGGGTTCTTCGTCGGCGGCGCGCTCGCGAGCCTGATGACCGTCACGAGGGGGAAGTTCCCTGGTGGGGAACGGCCGACGCACGCGAACGCCGAGACGCCGCTCGTTCGCACCGGCCGCGCGACGCGGTACCCCGCACCCGATGGAATGCTCACGTTCGACAAGCTCTCGTCGGTGTTTGCCGCCGGAAACCGGACCCGCGACGACCAGCCGAACCACATCCGTGTCACGGAGCGAGTCCCGCGCGACCTGGCCGAGATGTGGGCGTGGATGTGCCCCGCTCAGGTGTACGAGGTCGGCGACGAGCACGAGGACGGAACCGTCGACGTGCGATTGACGCCGTCGAACTGCGTCCAGTGCGGCGCGATCACGGCCAAGGGCGGCCGCCTCACCCCGCCGGAAGGCGGGTCAGGGCCCGAATACACGCTGACCTAGACGAGTTGTTCCAACGGCATGCGAACCGTTTGCCGCTGCCCGAAGATGGTGCGAACTTCCCGGAGCGACCACTAACCTCCAACGAGGCTGGTCAGGGAGACCCGCGCTCAAGAATCCCTGCTCAGAGCCCGATACTGAGGAGATGGAGGGAGCGGCCACCCACCGGCGGATCGGCGCGATCCTCGTCGAGCGAGGACTGATCGACGACGAGCAGCTCACCGTTGCGCTCAGCGAGCAGGCGGAATGTGGCCGTCCGCTCGGGGAAATCTGCGTCGAGCGATTCGGGCTCGACCGCCTCCACCTCGCCGACGCGCTCGCCCGCCAGTGGGACGAGATCCGCTCCGTTGGCGCTCCGTCACCTTCGCTCACGCCGACGCTCGTCCGTCGCGCCGTTCCGCGCCCGGCAGCCGAGCCAGAGCTCCGTGAGCTCCTCGTCGAGGCGCAGGCGGCGCGTGCCGAGCTCGAGGAGAAAACCGAGGAGCTCTCCGCGAGGATCGAGGCGCTCGAAGCGCTGGTCGCCGACGTGACGAGCGCGCTCGCCGAGCTCCGCGCATCCGCGCCCGCACCGAGCCGTCAGACGCGCCCGCGCAAGCCTCGGCCGGCGGCTGCTACTTCCTAGCGACTGTTTCCTTCCAGGCCTCGACCATCGCCACCCGTTGGGCGAGCGTGGGGTGGGTCTCGAGCAGCAGGTACGCCCACGTCGGAGGGCTCGGGTCGCCGAGCGAGGTCTTCGAGAACCCGACGAACAGCCCGCGCGCCGCCTCCGCGTCGCGCGTCGTCGTCAGCGCTCGCCAGTCGGCGTCGGCCTCGATGCGGCGCGAGATCGCGTTTTGAAGCGGGGTCGTGACGAGCGTGAAGCAGACGAGGCCGAACAGCGCGAGCGGCACTGCCTCGGGCGTGCCCATCCCGCCGCGCCGATGCGTCAGCCGCATCAGCAGCCAGGCGCCGGGCCACGCGAAGAGGGCGAACCACACGAGCGCCTTGTAGAGATGGCCGCCCGCCTGGTGCCCGAGCTCGTGGGCGAGGACAACCGCAACCTCGCGGTCGCTGAACCGGCCGTCGAGCATCGTGTCCCAGATCACGATCGTTCTCGTCCCACCGATCCCGAAGGCGTAGGCGTTTGCCTGGCTTGTCGTGCCGCTCACCGTCTCGACGCGAAGCGGGACACCGTCGACTTCCTCGGCCCTGGCGAGGCGCTCGTAGGTCGCGGCGAGCTCCGGGTCGTCGGGCCGGTCGAGATCGCTGCGCACGAGGAGCGGCGCGACCCATGCGAACCCGACCGCGATGACGACGAACACCGCGGCCCCGGGAAGCCACCACCAGCTGCCGAGCCTTCGGGCGAGCGCCATCACCACGAGCAGCGCAAAGCACACGGACATGAACGACGCCGTGAGCTCTGCCCAGCCGCCGATCGCCCAGTCGAGATAGCCGATCTCGGTCACGTCATGCCGGCGTGCCCACCAGAGCGCGGCCAGGCCAAAGGGCTTCTGCACCGCCCACGCGAGCGCGAACCCGAGCATTCCGAGGAGCATCCCCGAGCCGATCGGCCCCGCCGCCGACTCGCGTAGCAGCACTACGCCCCGCTTTGCGTACAGCCACATCGCGAGGACAAGCGCGACCTGCGCGCCGAGCCACAGGAGGAGCGCGACGCGTTCGTAGTTGCGCGCCGCGTCGACGACACTGCGACCGAACGTCTGGGTGGCGTCGACGTGGGGGAGCTCGAGGCCGCCGGGAACCGTCGTCGCCGACAGCCGCCAGGCGATCCCGAGCCAGGCGAGTGCGGCAAGTGCGAGTGCCGACCGCCGCAGCGTCAGTCGCCGCGGCGGTCTGCGCGCCGCGCTCACGATCGGCTCGTTGGATACCTCGGCTTTCACGTCCGGCAATTCTGCCCTGCGGGGTAGATTGCGACCGTGGACGCGCTGCCCGACCGGGACGACGTCGAGCGCGCGGCGCGAACGATCGCGGGGCGGGTTCGCCGCACGCCGCTGCTCGAGGCACCCGCGCTCGGCGCCGGTGTCGTTGTCAAGGCTGAGCTGCTCCAGCACGCCGGGTCGTTCAAGGCGCGCGGCGTGACCAGCCGGCTCGCCGCGCTCGGGTCCGACGAGCGAAGCCGCGGCGTGGTCGGGGTCTCGGCCGGGAACCACGCGATGGCGCTCGCCTGGGGCGCGACGCGCGAGGGGATCGACAGCCTCCTCGTGACGTTTCGCGGCGCGAGCCCTTACAAGCTCTCGCGCACTCGCGAGCTCGGCGCGACCGTCGAGGTCGTCGACGGCGACCCGGCCGCCGCGTTTGCGCGGATGGAGGAGATCGTCGCTGAGACGGGTCGAGTCGTCGTCCATCCGTTTGACGACCCGCTCGTCGTCGCGGGACAGGGCACCGTCGGGCTCGAGATCGTCGAGGACGCCGACGGGCTCGACACGGTCGTCGTTCCCGCTGGGGGTGGCGGGCTCGTCGCCGGGATCACCGCTGCGGTGGCTCCGGCAGGCGTTCGGGTCATCGCAGTCGAGCCCGAGGGATCGGCCGCCCTCGGCGAGGCGCTTGCGCACGGAGCCCCGGTTCCGGTCGTGCCGCACACGCGAGCAGGTGGGCTCGACGCTCCATATGCGGGCGACATCGCCGTTGGTCTCTGTCAGCGCTACAGAGTGGAGGCAGTAACGGTTTCCGATGAGGAGATCGAGGCGGCCATGCGCCGCGTGTACGCGGACGTCAAGCTCGCCTGCGAGCCGGCGGCGGCCGCCGGCGTCGCCGCGGTGCTCCGCGATCGTGACTCGTTCGGCCGCGTGGCGATCGTCGTCTCGGGTGGCAACGTCGCGGCCGATACGGCCTCTGCTATCCTGGCCGGTCGATGAAGGCCGAGATCCATCCCGATTACGTCACCTCGCACGTCGTCTGCTCGTGCGGGAACGAGTTCACGACGCGCTCGACGAAGGCCGAGATCCACGTCGAGATCTGCGCCGCTTGCCACCCGTTCTACACGGGCAAGCAGAAGCTCGTCGACACGGGTGGGCGCGTCGAGCGGTTCCAGCGCCGGCTCGAGAAGGCCGCCGCCGCGTCCGGGTCGAAGTAGCTGCGGCGACGCTCGGTAGCGTTCCCGGGGATGCGCCGACGTCTCGCTCACCTCGCTGCCCTCGCCGCGAACACCGCGTACGGGGGCCAAGCCGTTCTCGAGGGCGTGATGATGCGCGGTCCGTCGTGGTGGGCGGTCGCCGTCCGCCGCCCTGACGGCGGGATCGAAGAGGTCGCGAAAGGCATCGCGAGCCCGATGCGACGGCACCGGCTGTGGCGGCTCCCGGTGATCCGCGGGGTGATCGCGCTCGGGGAGTCGCTGGCGATTGGGTTTCGCGCGCTGGCGATCTCGGCGAACGTCGCCGCCCGCGAGGAGGACGAGGACGGCGAGGTCGTGACTGAGATCTCGCGCGGGCAGATGATCTTCTCGTTCGCGATCGCGATCGGGTTTGCGCTCCTGCTGTTCAAGGTCGGACCAGCGCTCTTCGTGAGCTGGCTGCCGATCGAGGGAACGGCCTGGTTCGTGATCGTCGAGGGGGTGATTCGCGTCGCGGTGTTCATCGCGTACATCGCGCTCGTGGGGTTGCTCCCGGACTTGAAGCGCGTCTTCCAGTACCACGGCGCGGAGCACAAGACGATCAACGCGCTCGAGGCCGGCTCCGAGCTCACCCCCGCCAATGTGCAGAAGTTCAGTTTGATCCACCCCCGTTGCGGAACGGCTTTTTTGCTCTGGGTGATGGTGATTGGGATCTTCGTCTTCGCGCTCGTCGGGCGGCCGGTGTGGTACTGGCTCGTCCTCAGTCGCGTCGCACTGCTGCCGGTGATCGCGGGCCTTGCCTACGAGCTGATCCGCTTCGCCGGGCGTCATCAGCGAAACCGCGCGCTGATGACGCTGCTCGCGCCCGGGCTCTGGTTACAGCGGCTGACGACTCGGGAGCCCACCCTTGACCAGATCGAGGTCTCGATTCGCGCGATCGACGAGGTTCGCCGGCGCGAGGCGACCGCGGAGACAGGGCCGGAGATCGAGGTGATGGCGTGAACCCCACGAGCGAGAGGAGCTGAGATGCCGAGAATCGTCCGCGAAGCGACGGTGACGTGGAGCGGGTCGATGGCCCGGGGTGTCGGCGCGATCAGCGCCGCCAGCTCCGGCGCGTTCGCCGAGCTTCCGTTCTCGTTCCCGACGCGCATCGGCAACCCCGAGGGGCGCACGAGCCCCGAGGAGCTGCTCGCAGCCGCCCACGGTGGCTGCTTCGCGATGTCGCTCTCGGCAGAGCTCTCGAACGCCGAGCTTCCACCCGACGGGATCGACGTTCGCTGCCAGATCACGATGGACGAGGTCGAGGGCAAGGGGCACCAGATCGTCGGCTCGGCGATCGTCGCGAGCGCGACGGGGCCGGGCATCGGCGCCGGCGAGCTCGCAACCGCGCTTGCCGCGGCCGATGCGGGCTGCCCGTTCTCGACGCTGTTGCGCGAGGCGGGAGCGACGGTCGAGGTTACAACGACGGAAGGGGCTAGCTGATGGCTACCGAGCGCACCGCCCGGGTCACGTGGAAGGGCTCGCTGCTCGAGGGGAGCGGGACGGTCGAGCAGGTCGGGAGCGGAGCCTTCGGGCCGCTGCCGGTCACGTGGCCGTCGCGGGCGGAGGCGCCGGACGGTAGGACGAGCCCCGAGGAGCTGATCGCGGCCGCGTGGGCGTCCTGTTTCTCGATGGCGCTCTCGCACGGGCTCGCACAGGCGGGAAGCCCACCCTCGTCGCTCGAGACGTCGACGACCGTGAGCTTCCAGCCCGGCGAGGGAATCACCCGCGGCGCGATCGTCGTCAAGGGCGTCGTCCCCGGAATCGACGCGGCGGCGTTCGTCGCCGCGGCCGAGGCTGCGAAGGCCGGCTGTCCGGTCTCGAAGGCGCTCGCCGGGATCCCCGACGTGTCGCTCGAGGCGTCGCTCGCCTGACGGAGCAGCACGTGGCCGCGATCGATCAACTCGTCGACGAGCTGGAGCGCTCCTTCTCGGAGCTGCAGGCGCGAATGGCCGACCCGAGCGTGTACAACGACCACCGCGAGGCAGCGGAGGTGGGACGCCGGCTCAAGGAGCTCGAGACACCGGCGAAGCTTGCGCGCGAGTGGCGGCAGGCGCGTGCCGATCTCGTCGATGCCCGCAGCGACCCCGAGCTCGCCGCACTCGCCTCTGACCTCGAGTCCGAGTCCGAGCGGCTGGAGGAGGAGCTCAGGCTCGCGCTCGTCGCGCGCGACCCGGCCGACGCGAAGGACGTTCTCGTCGAGGTGCGCCAGGGGGTCGGCGGCGACGAGGCCGGGCTCTGGGCCGCCGATGTCGCACGGATGCTCCAGCGCTACGCCGAACGACGCGGCTTCAAGACCGAGCTGATCTCCGCGAGCGAGAACGACGGTGGCGGAGTCAAGGAGATGGTGTTCGCGGTCAAGGGGGACGGCGCGTACTCGGTGTTCAAGTGGGAAGGTGGCACGCATCGCGTTCAGCGAGTGCCGGAGACGGAGTCGCAGGGACGGATCCACACGTCGACCGCCACCGTCGCGGTGATGCCCGAGGTCGAGGAGGTCGAGATCTCGATCGAGGAGAAGGACCTGAAGATCGACGTCTACCGCTCGACCGGCCCTGGCGGCCAGTCGGTCAACACGACCGACTCGGCTGTCCGGATCACCCATCTCCCGAGCGGAATCGTCGTCGCGATGCAGGACGAGAAGTCGCAGCTGCAGAACAAGAACAAGGCGATGCGCGTCCTCCGGGCTCGCCTCTACGAGGCCGAGCGCGAGCGCCAGCAAGCCGAGATCGCGGCGACCCGCAAGGCGCAGGTCGGCACCGGGGAGCGGGCGGAGAAGATCCGGACATACAACTACCCGGAGAACCGTCTCACCGACCATCGCATCAAGCTGACGGTTCACCGGCTCGACCAGATCCTCGCAGGCGACCTCGAGGAGTTCTCCGATGCGCTCACCGCCGAGGAACGGCGGCAGGCGCTCGAGAGCCTCTGATCTCCGGCGAGACGTGGCGTCCGCAGGAGAGGCACCGCAGGTGATGACGATTGGCGAGGTCATCCGCCGGGCGACGGAGCACCTCGGGGCACGCGGCTCGGAGACGCCAAGGCTCGACGCCGAGCTGATTCTCGCGAAGGCGCTGGGGCTCGAGCGGATCGAGCTCTACATGCATCACGACCGGCCGCTCCTCGCGGAGGAGCTCGAGCAGGCTCGCGAGCTCGTTGCGCGGCGCTCGCGCCGGGAGCCTCTTCAGTACATCCTCGGTGAGTGGGGTTTCCGCCGCCTGACGCTTCGCGTCGACGCGCGGGCTCTCATCCCCCGACCCGAGACCGAGGTGCTCGTCGAGCGCGCCCTCGCGCTCATCGCAGATCTCGGAGAGCCGGAGGTGCTCGACGTCGGGACCGGCTCGGGCGCGGTCGCGCTCGCGATCGCCGACGAGCACCCCGGCGCGCGGGTGACCGGGCTCGACGTCTCGGCGGAGGCCCTCGCGCTCGCTGCCGAGAACGCCGCCGCGACGGGGCTCGAGGTGGCGCTGGCCCACGGTGACTTCCTGGTCGGGTTGCCGGCCGGGCCCTGGGACCTCGTTGTCTCCAACCCGCCGTATGTGCTCGCCGCCGACCGCGAGACGCTCCAACCCGAGGTGCGCGAGCACGAGCCGGCGGTCGCGCTGTTCGCCGACGACTCCTATGCCGCGCTCGTTCCCTGTGCGGCCCGAGCTCTGCGGCCGGGGGGTGCGCTTGTCGTCGAAGTCGGCGACGGCCAGGCCGGAGACGTCGCGGTGCTGTTCGAGCGCTCGGGGCTCGGCGAGATCGCGATCACCCGCGACCTCTCCGGTCGCGACCGGATCGTCGAGGGTCGGCGTGCCTGCTGAGAGCGAGGCAGCCGTCGCCGCGCTACGCTCTGGCCGACCGGTCGTGATTCCGACCGACACGGTGTACGGGCTGGCGGCCGACGCCACCTCCGAGACCGCGGTGCGCGCGTTGTACGCGCTCAAGGGGCGGAGCGAGATCCAGCCAACGGCGGTGATCTTCGCCTCGACCGCTCAGCTCGCGGCGGCGGTTCCCGAGCTCGCGGGCGAGCCCGCCGTCGACGCTCTGCTTCCCGGGCCGGTGACGCTCGTCGTCGCGAACCCGCGACGACGGTACGCCGGGGTGTGTGGCGCCGGCGGTTATCTCGGCGTTCGCGTGCCTGTGCTTTCGCCCGTCGTCGCCGAGATCATCGCAACCGCGGGGCCCGTTGTTGCGACGAGCGCGAACGATCCGGGTGGGGTCGATCCGAGAACGCTTGCCGCTGTCCCTTCGCGACTCAGGGAGGGAGCGGCGGCGGTTGTCGACGGGGGCGAGCTCCCCGGGGTGCCGTCAACCGTTGTCGATCTCACGGGTGACGAGCCCCGGGTCGTCCGGGAGGGAGCAATCCCTCGGCAGCGGGTGCTCGAGGCGCTGTCGTCGGTGCGGGCACGCGGATAGGATTCCGCCGATGAGGACCGCGGCCGACGAGCTCGCCTACTTGCGGACCGCGGGACTCGCGGACGTCGACTCGGAGATCGCCGCGTTGCTGGAACGCGAGCTCGAGCGCCAACGGGGGCAGATCGAGCTCATCGCGTCGGAGAACTTCACCTGGCCGTCGGTGATCGAAGCGGTCGGCTCGGTCCCGACCAACAAGTACGCGGAGGGGTATCCCGGGAAGCGGTACTACGGTGGGTGCGAGGTCGTCGATGAGATCGAGACGGTCGCGATCGAGCGGGCGAAGTCGTTGTTCGGGGCAGAGCACGTCAACGTCCAGCCCCACGCCGGCGCGCAAGCGAATATGGCGGTCTACCACGGGCTGCTCGACCACGGTGACACCGTTCTCGCGCTCCGGCTCGACCACGGGGGCCACCTGACGCATGGGCTCAAGGTCAACTTCTCCGGGCGCAACTACAACGTCGTCCAGTACGGCGTCTCGCGCGAGACGAGCGTCGTCGAGGAGGACGAGGTTCTCGCCCTCGCTCGCGAGCACCGTCCCAAGCTGATCCTCTGCGGCGGCTCGGCGTACTGCCGCGTCGTGGACACGAGGATGTTCCGCCGCGTCGCCGACGACGTCGGCGCGCTGCTCTGGTGCGACATGGCGCACTTCTCGGGGCTCGTTGCCGCGGGCTTGCACCCGAACCCCGTCGAGGACTGCGACGTCGTCACCTCGACCACGCACAAGACTCTCGCGGGTCCACGCTCCGGTTTCATCCTCTGTCGCGCCGAGCACGCCGCGGCGATCGACCGGGCGATCTTCCCGGGGTTGCAGGGCGGGCCGCTGATGCACGCGGTCGCGGCCAAGGCGACGTGCTTCAAGGTCGCGGCGACCGAGGGATTCCGGGCGTATCAGCGGCAGGTCCGGGCCAACGCCGACACCCTCGCCGCCGAGCTGATCATGGGAGGGCTCAGCGTCCTCACCGGGGGCACGGACACCCACCTTGTTCAGCTCGACCTGCGCGCGTCGGAGTGGACGGGGAAGGCGGCCGAGGATCGTCTCCACGAGGTCGCGATCACGGTCAACCGCAACACGGTGCCGTTCGACGAGCGCCCGCCGACGGTTGCGTCGGGCGTGCGGCTCGGGACGCCGGCGGCGACGATGCGCGGGTTCGACGAGACGGACTTCGCCGAGGTCGCCCGGATCATCTCGGCGGCGCTCTCCGACGGGGCGGACGTGGCCGCGCTGCGTGAGCGGTCGGGAGCGCTCTGCGCACGCCGGCCCCTCTACAGTGGCCTCGCGGGCTACGCGACGTACGCGCGATGAGCGACGCCGCGGGAGTTGCCGGCGCGTCGGTCGTCGAAGTGCAGCATCCGTTGGTTGCGCACAAGCTCGGGCTGCTTCGCGACGTCACGACGACGACGCAGATGTTCCGGCAGCTCGTCAACGAGCTCACGCTTCTGTTGACCTACGAGGCAACAAAGGACCTCGCAGACGAGGGCATCGAGATCGAGACACCGCTCGAGCGCACACAGGCTCGACGGATCTCGGGGAAGAAGGTCGCCGTCTGTCCGATCCTGCGGGCCGGGATGGGGATGCTCGACGGCGTGCTCTCGCTGATCCCGGGTGCCCGCGTCGGCTTCATCGGCCTGTATCGGAACGAGGAGACGCTCCAGCCGGTCGAGTACTACGTAAAGCTCCCGGACGACCTCGCGGAGCGCGACGTGATTCTCCTCGACCCGATGCTCGCGACTGGGAACTCGACCGCGGCGGCGGTCGACGTGGTCAAGGCGGCGGGCGCGACTTCGGTGCGGTTGATCGCGCTGATCGCCGCGCCGGAAGGGATCGACCGGATCCATCGCGCCCACCCGGACGTCTCGATCGTCGTCGCGTCGGTCGATCGCGCGCTCAACGAGAAGGGCTACATCGTCCCTGGTCTCGGCGACGCAGGCGATCGGCTCTACGGCACGAAGTAGCCGCTCACATGATCGACGATCTCCGTGCGACGCCCGAGGTTCTCTGGGGGGCCGCGATCGCGTTCCTCATCGTCGTGGCGCTCACGCCCGCGGTCGGCGGCATGGCCAGGCTTCTCGGCGTCGTCGATCACCCGGACGCACGGCGCGTCAACAAGCGGCCGATTCCGCGGCTCGGCGGGCTCGCGATCTTCCTCGGGATCGTCGTGCCGGCGATCGCGTTCCTCGACCTCTCCGGTGAGATGCGCGGGGTGCTGCTCGGCGCCGGCGTCGCCTGCGTAGTCGGTGCTGTCGACGACTTTCGAGGGCTTCCGCCGCTGCCCAAGCTCGCGGGTCAGATCACCGCCGCTGCGGTGCCGACCGCGTTCGGTGTGTGGGTCGACCATTTCACGTTTCCGTTCGCCGGCGCAGTCGACCTCCCCGGTTGGGTCGGCGTGCCGCTGACCGTGTTCTGGATTGTTGCGGTGATGAACATGGTGAACTTCCTCGACGGCCTCGACGGCCTCGCCGCAGGCGTCTGCGGGATCGCGGGCATCACCTTCGCGGTGATCGCGCTGTCGCTCGGCAAGGCCGACGCGGCGGTTCTCTCCGCGATCGTCGCGGGCGCGTGTGTCGGCTTCCTCCGGCACAACTTCTTTCCCGCCCGGATCTTCATGGGCGACTCGGGCGCGCTCGTCCTCGGTTACACGCTCGCCGCGGTCTCGGTCAGCGGGTTGCTGAAGACGGCCTCGACCGTGGTGCTGTTCCTGCCGCTGCTCGTGCTCGCGATCCCGATCATCGACACGTCGTTCGTGGTTGCGCGCAGGCTCAAGCACGGGGTCCCGGTCTCCGCGCCCGACCGCTCGCACCTGCACCATCGGTTCCTCGCGATCGGGTTCACCCAGCGGCGCGCGGCGCTGACGATGTGGGCGTGGGCCGCCTCGCTCGGCGCGGCCGCGCTCGCGACCCGGTTCGTCCCGTTCCGCGCCGGTGGCCACTGGCATCCCGCAGAGACGATCGCGGTTGCCGGAATCGCGCTCGGCGCGCTCGCCTTTTCCGTGTACGTCGTGTACCTGCTCGAGATCGTCAAGCTCGCGAATCCTCGACTGCGGCGACGAGAGGCCGACGACGCCGCCGCCGAGCGGCGCAGCGCCTGAGCCCGGCTCGGGCCGAACGGGACATGGCCGCAAGGGACAGTTCGGTGTCAGACACCGGTTTTTGTCAAGGGCGCCGTGTACGGATTGTGTGTCAATCGTTCCACAGGGGTGTGACGAACTCGCGCTCCAACCCGCATGGAGATGGGGTTCGTCCTGTCACAAAGTGACTGGTATGCTCCGGTCCGCATGGCCGCTGCCGCGACCTCTCCTTCTGGACGCTCTCTCGCTTCGGCGGGTGGCCTGCTGCTCGGGACGACGGTGCTGGCGATCGCCCTCGGTGCCGGGATCGGCGCTGCGTTCGGGGCGGCGGGGGTCGGGTTCCTCGTCGGCGCGCTCGTCGGAATCCCGCTCGCGGTTGCCGTTGTCTACCGCGTGTACTCCGGGAGCGCCTCGTGATCGCGGATCGGTTGATGACTCCGCACACGGTCCCCGGCCGTCTGCTGCCGGCGATGGCGGGCTCGCTGGTGGTCGCGCTTGCGCTCCCCGTGATCCTCGTCGCCGGCTGGCCCGTGCGCGGCTGGCTCCTCGCGGCGACGCTCTGGTTGGCAGGGCAGCTCTTCGCGCTGTTGCTCGCACGGCTCCCACTCGGCGCCGGTAATCTCGCCGCCGCAGGCATGCGTGGAATCGGAACAAGCTTTCGTGCGCTCGTGGTCGGGATCCCGCTCGTTGCGGTGACGGTCGCGAACGAGAGCGTCGGCCTCGCCGCCGCGCTCGTGTACATGCTCGCGTTCACGCTCGAGCTCGCGGTCTCGCTCCTCGTCTACTTCGGCGCGGAGGCTCGCGCGTGAGGCGCCTGCTCACCCTCGCGACGGCGCTCTTCCTCGCGCTCCCCGCGGTCGCGCTCGCGGCCGAGGAGACAGGCGCGAAGGAGGAGGAGTTCAACCCGGCAGACGAGTGGAAGCTGCACGAATGGGTTCCGATCCACCTCGGCCCCTTGAACCTCTCGATCACGAAGGCCGTCGCCTACCTGATCCTCGGCGCCGTCGTCTCTTGCGTGCTCGGCATCGTGCTGATGCGGGTGAAGGTCGGATCGGGCCCGGGGCGCAAGCAGGCGGTCGGCGAGATGATCTACGAGGTCGCGCAGGTGCAGGTTGCCGAGCAGGGCCTGCCGACGAAGGCGATTGGTCGATGGTTCCCGTACGTCGCCTCGTTGATGATCTTCATCTGGGTCGTCAACATGCTCGGCTTCATCCCCCTGCCGCTCTCCGACGAGCACGTGCACCTCGGAGGTGTGAAGGTGCCGACGCTCGCCCTCTTCGCCGCGACCTCCACGATCTCGGTGACGATCGCGCTCGCGTTCATGACCTTCGTGTTCACGCACGTCGAGGGGATCCGCGAGAACGGCCCGGTGAAGTACTTCAAGAGCTGGATCCCCGACGTCCCGAAGGCGATGTACCCGCTGATCGTGCCGCTGGAGATCCTCGGCCAGTTCATGCGGCTGATCAGCCTCAGCGTCCGCCTCTACGCGAACATGCTCGCAGGGCACATGCTGATCCTCACGTTCCTCGGGCTGATCTTCATCATCGGGAACCTCGCCCTCGCGGTGATCGCCATCCCCGCGGCGACGGCGTTCTACCTCTTCGAAGTCGTCATCGTCGTCTCGATCCAGGCGTATATCTTCGCAGCGCTCTCTGCCATCTACATCGGCTCGGCGATCGAGCCCGAGCACTAAGGAGGAGTACCACCACATGTCCGCAGCTCTCTCGCTTCTCGCCGCCGCCGAGGACGGCGCGGATGCCGGCAAGGCGATCGCGCTCGCGCTCGGTATCGGCCTCGGCTCGCTCGGCGCCGGTGTCGGTATCGGCAACATCTTCGGCTCGATGATCCAGGCCGTCGCCCGGCAGCCCGAGCTCAAGGGTGAGCTCTCCGGCATCCAGTGGCTCGGCTTCGCGCTCACCGAGGCAGTCGTCTTCTACGGCCTCATCGGCGGCCTGCTCGCCTACGTCCTGGTCTGAGCGATGCTGAGCCTCCTCGCAGCCGAGTCGTCGAACGACCTCATCGCCCCCGTTCCGGGGTTGATGATCTGGACACTGGTCTGCTTCTTCCTGACGTTTCTCGTTCTGAAGAAGTTCGCCTTCGGCCCGATCCAGAAGACGATCGACGAGCGTCGTGACCGGATCAGGCAGGCGGTCGAGGAGGCCGACAACGCGCGCGACGAGGCGCGTGAGCTCCTCGAGCAGAACCGGGCGATCCTCGCCCAGGCCCGCAACGAGTCGCAGGCGATCCTCGCGGAGGCGCGCAAGGTTGGCGACAGCCAGCTCGCCCGCGTCAAGGAAGAGGCGGAGGTCGAGCGTCAGCGCCGCCTCGAGGAGACCCGCAAGCAGATCGAGGCGGAGACCGCACGAGCGCTCGACCAGATCCGCAGCGAGGTCGCCGACCTCACGGTCGACGCGACCGAGCGGGTCGTCGGCAAGGTGCTCGACACCGCCGACCATCGCCGCCTCGTCGACGAGGCGATCGCCGGGCTCGACTTCTCCGCGCTGGAAGGGAAGAGGAACTAGCCCGGATGGCTGTCGCGCAGCGCCTTTACGCACGGGCTCTCTTCGAGGCCGCGAAGGACCAGGATCGCACCGCGATCGTTGGCGATCAGCTGCGCGAGCTCGCCACGGCGCTCGCGGAGACCCCCGAGCTCGAGGCGTTCCTGACCAACCCCCAGCTCGATCCGCGTGCGAAGGCGTCGCTCCTCGAGGAGATCGCGACCGGCGCCGATCCGCTCGTTCAGAACTTCCTCAAGCTCGCCGCCGAGAAGGGACGCGGAGGTGACCTCCGCGACATCGCCGCCGAGTTCGAGCAGCTCGTCGATCGCGAGCAGGGACGGATCACGGTCGAGCTGACGACCGCGCACGAGCTGAGCGACACCGATGCCGCCGCGATCGTCTCGCAGATCGAGAAGTCATCCGGCCGCTCGGTGGAGGCGTCGCGCTCTGTCGACCCGTCGCTGATCGGCGGCCTCATCCTCCAGGCCGGGACGTTGCGCGTCGATGCGAGCGTCCGCGGCCGCCTCGAGAAGCTCCGCCGTGAGCTCGTGACCAAGTCCTAACCGAACCAACGCCTGACGAAGAAGGAGAGCCGTACGTGAAGCTCCGGCCCGAAGAGATCACTTCGATCCTCAAGCAGCGGATCGAGCAGTACGACGTCGAGACCGACCTGAGCGAGGTCGGCACCGTCCTGCAGGTCGGTGACGGCATCGCCCGCGTCCACGGCCTCGAGAACTGCGTCGCGCTCGAGCGGCTCGAGTTCGAAAACGGCGTGGTCGGCATCGCGTTCAACCTCGAGGAGGACAACGTCGGCGTTGCGCTCTTCGGTGACTGGAAGCAGGTGAAGGAAGGCCAGCCCGTTCGTCGCACCGGCGAGGTCATGAGCGTCCCGGTCGGGGACGCGTTCCTCGGCCGGGTCGTCGACCCGCTCGGCAACCCGCTCGACGGTCAGGGGCCGATCGCGGCGAGCGGCAACCGCCCGCTCGAGTTCAAGGCCCCTGGCGTCGTCCAGCGAAAGCCCGTCGGCGAGCCGCTGCAGACCGGGCTCAAGGCGATCGACTCGATGATTCCGATCGGCCGCGGGCAGCGCGAGCTGATCATCGGTGACCGCGGCACGGGCAAGACCGCCGTCGGCGTCGACGCGATCATCAACCAGCGGGGCGGCGACGTGATCTGCATCTACGTCGCGGTCGGTCAGAAGGCCTCGACGGTCGCGCAGGTCGTCGAGCGGCTTCGCGACGCGGGCGCAATGGACTACACGATCGTGATCTCCGCGCCCGCCCAGGAGGCTGCGCCGATCAAGTGGATGGCCCCGTTCGCGGGCGCAGCGATGGGCGAGCACTTCCTCTACGGCGGCAAGCACGCGCTTGTGATCTACGACGATCTCACGAAGCACGCCGACGCCTATCGTCAGCTGTCGCTCCTGCTCCGCCGCCCGCCGGGACGCGAGGCGTTCCCCGGTGACGTCTTCTACCTGCACTCCCGGTTGCTCGAGCGCGCGTGCAAGCTCTCCGACGAGCTCGGCGGAGGCTCGCTAACCGCGCTGCCGGTAATCGAGACCCAGGCCGGCGACGTCTCGGCGTACATCCCGACGAACGTGATCTCGATCACCGACGGTCAGATCTTTCTCGAGTCGAACCTCTTCTTCTCTGGGATCCGCCCGGCGATCAACGTCGGCATCTCGGTCTCCCGCGTCGGCGGCAACGCCCAGACGCGCGCGATGAAAAAGGTCGCCGGGCGCCTGCGGCTCGACCTCGCGCAGTACCGCGAGCTCGAGGCCTTCGCGCAGTTCGGCTCCGAGCTCGACCCAGCGACGCAGCAGGCGCTCGCGCGAGGCGAGCGGATGGTGGCGACCCTCAACCAGCCTCAGTACCAGCCTTGGCCCGTCGAGGAGCAGGTCGTCGCGATCTACGCCGGTATCCACGGCCACCTCGACACCGTCCCGGTCGCGCAGGTGCCGCGGTTCCAGGAGGAGCTCCGCGAGACACTCCGGGCGGAGGGCTCGATCTACTCGGCAATCGTCGAGACCAAGGACCTCTCCGACGAGACCACCGCAAAGCTGAGCGAGGCGCTCGAGCGCTTTACGAAGTCGTTCGCCGTTCTCGACGAGGGCGGGCTCGTCTAGGCGTCTCGCGTCGCGAGAGCTGCCCGGAGGCACATCATGGCATCGGTCCAGGACTACAAGCGGCGGATCCGCTCCGTCCGGAATACGCGCAAGATCACGCGCGCGATGGAGCTCGTCGCGGCCGCAAAGCTGCGACGGGCGCAGGGGCGGATCGAGGCGATGCGTCCGTACGCGAACACGATGCGCGAGCTGATCGCGGGCGTCGGTCGGGCGGCGGGCTCGGTTCGGGGACTACCGCTGCTCGAGCAGCGCGAGACGGTTGAGAAGGTGCTGATCGTCCCGCTGACGGGCGACCGCGGGCTCGCCGGCGCGTTCAACGCGCAGGTCACGCGCCGCGCGTTCGCGGTCGAGCGGCAGCTCCAGGCCGAGGGGAAGGAGGTGCGCTTCCTCGCAGTCGGGAAGAAAGGGCGATCGACGCTGACGTTCCGCCGCCGGCCGATCGACGGGACGTTCGTCGGGTTCACCGACGCGCCGAAGTACGCCGATGCGCAGGCGATCGCGCACCGGGCGGGTGAGCTGTTCACGAGCGGCGAGGTCGATCGGGTCGTCCTCGTCTACAACACGTTCGTCTCGGCGCTGACGCAGACGGTGACGCAGCAGGACATCCTCCCGATCGCCGCCGACATCCTCGAGACCGACGAGGAGGAGCGCGCGGACGACACGATGCGGGGAGACTTCCTCTTCGAGCCTGAGCCCGAAGAGATCCTCGCGCGGCTGCTCCCCGTCTACGTCGAGACGCAGGTCTACCGCGCGCTGCTCGAGTCATCGGCGTCCGAGCAGGGTGCGAGGATGACAGCGATGCGAAACGCGTCGAAGAACGCCGGCGAGATGATCGACAGGCTCTCGCTGCAGATGAACCGGGCGCGCCAGGCAGCGATCACGCAGGAGATCCTGGAGATCGTCGCGGGCGCCGAGGCGCTGTCTTAACAATCGCCCCTAACAAAACCCGAATCCCGACGTCTCTGACCACCGAATGAAGTCTCAGCGCGCTCCGTGGTACCGCTCTCGCCGCCCGCTTGTCGGCGTGGGCGTCGCCACCGGTGTCGCGATCGCGGTGGCCGGGGTGTTCGTGTTCGGGCCAAACCGCGACGCAGCACCGGAGAAGTTCACGAACGAGCCGGTGCAGATCGTGAAGCAGGAGGCGAAGGCGCCGTTCAGCCCCGAGGCGCGCCAGGTGGCGATGCGCTTCGTCCAGACCGCGGTCGCCCGGCAGAGCCTCGAGGAGGCCTGGGAGCTGTCCGGGCCCACCGTCCGTGGCGGGCTTACGCGGAAGCAGTGGCTGACCGGGAATATCCCCGTCGTCCCCTATCCACTCGAGAAGCTCGAAGTCGCGCCGTTCAAGGTCGACGCGTCCTACAAGAGCTCCGCCCTGATCGAGATCGCGCTGCTCCCCCGGAAGAACGCCGGGATCCGCGCCCAGATCTTCTTCATGGAGCTCAAGAAGGTCGGCAAGGGCAAGAGCGCGCACTGGGTCGTCGACAACTGGGTGCCGCGTGGGGGCGCGGTCACCCCGCGGTAGGCAGGAGCGACGATGGGCGCGGCTAACCACACCGAAGCGAGGGCGTCTGATACCGTGCCGCGCGCTTTTCGACTGATGCGATGACGAACGTCGTTGACCCCACCACCGAGGCCCTCGAGGCCGTTCCCGCAGGTCTCCTCGCCGACACGGGCGCGGCAGTCCGGGCCCGCGGCTACTGGGAAGGGGTCTGGCTCCGGTTCAAGCGCGACAGGCTCGCGGTCGCGGGCGGCATCGTCATCGTCCTCCTCTTCCTGGTCGCGTTCATCGGGGCACCGTTGGCCTCGAAGCTCCTCGGGCACGGGCCGAACGAGCCGTTCAACTCGCCGATCTTCGGGGAGAACGGCAAGCAGCTGCCGATCGGCATCAACGACAACGCGATCCCGGTCGGGCCGTGGGCGACGGTGTACGGCCGCAACATCGACACGTTCGAGGTCGAGAAGCACAAGTTCGTGCTCGGCGGCGATTCCTCGCTCGGTCGCGATGAGTTTCTCCGGCTTCTCTACGGCGCGCAGGTGTCGCTCGAGGTGGGCGTCGGTGCCACGCTCTTGACGATCATCCTCGGCGTCCTGCTCGGGGCGATCGCCGGGTTCTACCGGGGGTGGGCTGACACGGTCATCTCACGGATGATCGAAGTGATCATGGCCTTCCCGTACTTGCTGTTCGTGATCGCCTTTGCCGGCACGGTCGGGACGCGCCTCGACAAGGTGACGTTCGGCTTCCTCGGCGAAGGCGTGCTCACGCTCGTGCTCGTCTTCGGTTTCCTCGGCTGGTTCTACTCGGCGCGCGTGTTCCGCAGCGTCGCGCTCTCGCTCCGCGAGAAGGAGTTCGTCGAGGCAGCCCGGATGGTCGGCGCGAGCAACTGGCGGATCCTCCGCTCGCACATCCTCCCACACCTCGTCGGCCCGCTGATCGTGCTCGTGACGTTCAGCGTCGCCGGTTTCATCCTCGCCGAGGCCGGGCTCTCGTTCCTCGGGCTCGGAATCGACGTGCCGACCGCAAGCTGGGGCTCGCTGCTACGCGACTCGCTCCAGTACAAGAGCGAGCAGCCAATCCTGATGGCGTGGCCGGGGCTCGCACTGCTGATCACGACCCTCTCGTTCAACCTGATGGGCGACGGTCTCCGTGACGCCTTCGATCCGAAGAGCGCGCGCTGACGGCGCCGAAGAAGCTTCCCCGATCACTCGAACCGAAGGCAAGAAAGGAGTCGCATTGCGTATTAAACGGCTTTCAGGGATCGCGCTCGTCGTGGTCTCGGGCCTTGCGCTGCTCGCGGTAACGTCGGCCTCGGCCGCGCCCGCGGCGAAGGGCGGCACGATCGTCGTCGAGATGGCGTCGGACGTCGACTACATCGACCCGCAGCTGTCGTACTTCGGCGAAACGTGGAAGCTCGAAGGAGCGACCGCGTGCAAGCTCTTCAACTGGCCCGACAAGGAAGGGGCTGCAGGCGCCGTCGCGACCCCTGAGGTCGCCGCGGGGCTCCCGGTTATCTCCAAGGACGGGAAGACCTACGTCTTCACGATCAAGAACACGTTCAAGTTCTCGAACGGCAAGCCGGTGACCGCGCAGAGCTTCGTCGATGCGATCAACCGCTTCGCCAACCCGAAGATGCAGTCGACCGGTGTCGCGTTCCTCGACGTCGTCGTCGGCGCGCAGGCGGTTGTCGACGGCAAGGCGAGCAAGGTGTCCGGCGTGTCGGCGAAGGGCAACAAGCTGACCATCAAGCTGACGAAGCCCGCTCCGGACTTCATCGCCCGGCTGACGATGCCGTTCTTCCAGGCGATCGACCCGACCCTCGCCGGTCAGATCGACGCGAACGGGATCAACGAGTACGCGTCGTGTGGCCCGTACTACTTCTCGGGACGCACGCCGAACCGCTCGATCACGCTCAAGCGGAACCCGAACTACAAGGGCGGCCGCGCGGCGAACGCCGACACCATTCAGGTGAACATCGGCAACGACGTCGACGTCGAGTTCCAGAACACCGTCAACGGGACGACCGACTACCCGTCGGGCGGTATCCCGCCGACCGAGTGGAAGGGCCTCGTCTCGAAGTACGGCCTCAACAAGAAGGACGGCCGTGTCCAGGTTCGCGCACTGCTCGACATCCGGTACGTCGCGATGCACCACGGGCGGCCGCTGTTCAAGGACAACCCGAAGCTCGCGAAGGCCGTCAACTGGGCAGTCGACCGCCAGGCCTTCTCGGCGCAGGGCGGCTACCTCTACGGGAAGCGCACCGGCCAGATCCTCCCGCCGGGCCTCCTCGGGTACAAGCCGCAGGGCATCTACCCGCTTCGCATCACCACGAACACGATCAAGCAGGCGAAGAAGCTCGCCGCCGGCAACCTCCGCGGCGGCAAGGCCGTCATGTGGTCGTCGAACCGCGGCATCGCTCCGCTTCAGGCGCAGCTCATCCAGTACAACCTGAAGCAGATCGGGATCGACGCCGAGGTGAAGCTGCTCCCGCGGGCGCAGCAGTTCACGAACGCGGGTAACCCTGCCACCGCCGAGTACGATCTCACGATCGAGCGGTGGGGTGCGGACTACGCGGATCCGTACGACTTCATCAACATCCTCCTGGATGGTGCACAGGTCACGAATCCGCAGCACAACAACTACGCGTACTTCAACGTCTCGAAGTACAACAAGGCGATGACCGCCGCGTCGCTGCTCGTCGGCTCCAAGCGCGGCACCGCGTACGCGGCTCTCGACGGTCAGCTCATGCGGGAAGACCCGCCGTGGGCGCCGCTCGTCAACTCGAACGACCGCACGTTCCTGTCGGCTCGGGTTGGCTGCGTCACGATCAACGAGGCGCAGGGCTCCGGTCCGCTCCTCAACGTGATCTGCGTCAAGTAGCAAGCGAATCACCTCGGGGGAGGGGCTCCATGCCCCTCCCCCGAACTTCAACTCGACTGCCATGACTCAATTCCTCATCCGCCGTCTCCTCTGGGCAGCCTTCCTGTTCCTTGCGGTGACGTTCATCACGTACCTGCTCTTCTACGTCGTGCCGGCCGACCCGGCGCGACAGGCGGCGGGGAAGTCGGCGACGGCGGAAGACGTCGAGCGCGTGCGACACGAGCTGAAGCTCGACCGGCCCGTGTACGTGCAGTACGCGTTCTTCCTCAAGCACCTCGTCGTCGACCAGTCGCTCGGGCGCTCGTTCGCGAACCGCCGCGAGGTCAACGACATGGTCATGGAGGCGGTTCCGCCGACCACGAGCCTCGTGCTCGGCGGGGCGATCCTCTGGATGATCGTGGCGCTGCCGATCGGCATCGTCTCGGCGCTGAAACCGAGATCGCTGATCGACAGAACCTCGATGATCTTCGTCCTGATGGGCATCTCGCTACCCGTCGTGTGGATCGGGATCCTGCTGCAGTACTTCGTCGGCTTCCGCTGGGCCTGGCTTCCCAACGCCGGTTACTGCGACCTCGTCAACCCGTACGAGGGCGCGACGTGCGGCGGTCCGTGGGATTGGTTCGTCCACATGATCCTCCCGTGGGTCACGTTCGCGATCCTCTTCGCCGCGAACTACGCCCGCATGGTTCGCTCGAACGTGATGGACACCCTCGGCGAGGACTACGTTCGAACTGCGCGCGCGAAGGGAGCCCCGGAGCCGGTTGTGATCCGGCGCCACGTGCTCCGGAACGCGCTGCTGCCGATCGTGACGATGCTCGGGCTCGACATCGGCACCTCGCTCGGCGGGGCGGTCTTCACCGAGACGATCTTCGGGCTGCCGGGGCTCGGCAAGCTCGCCGTCAACTCGGTCGAGAACTTCGACCTCCCGACGCTCCAGGGCGTCGTGGTCTTCGCGACGCTCGCGATCATCGTCTTCAATCTCGTCGTCGATCTTCTCTACGCAGTCATCGACCCGAGGATCAGGCTCTCGTGACGATTGCCCCCGAGACCTCCGCCGCCGGGTCGGCGGCGACTGCGGCCGCGCCGCTTCTCGACGTGCGCGACCTGCGCACGTACTTCCGCACCGAGGACGGGATCGTCAAGGCGGTCGACGGCGTGAGCTTCAGCGTCGAGGCGGGTAAGACCCTGGGGGTCGTCGGCGAGTCCGGGTGCGGCAAGAGCGTCACGATGATGTCGATCATGGGGCTCAATACCAAGGCGACCTGGCTCGACTTGCCTGCCGGTGCCGACGCCGGCGCGGAGATGACGACGTTCCTGCGCCATACCAAGAAGTACCTCTCCGCCTCGACCGGGCTCGCGCTCATGCGTGGCGAGAACCTCTTCGAGATGTCAGCGCACCGGATGCGCGATGTGCGCGGCAGCGAGATCGCGATGATCTTCCAGGATCCGATGACGTCGTTGAACCCGGTGCACACGGTCGGTGCGCAGCTCATCGAGGCGGTGTTGCTCCACCGCAACGTCAGCCGGGCGGAGGCGCGCGACCGCGCGATCGCCGGGCTTGTCGAGGTCGGGATCCCGAGGGCAGCGAGTCGTGTCGACGACTATCCGCACCAGTTCTCCGGGGGGATGCGGCAGCGGGTGATGATCGCGATGGCGCTGATCAACGAGCCCGAGATCCTGATCGCCGACGAGCCGACGACCGCACTCGACGTCACCACGCAGGCGCAGATCCTCGAGCTCATCAAGGAGCTCCAGCAGGAGCGCGGCACCGCGGTGCTGATGATCACCCACGACCTCGGGGTCGTCGCGGAGGTCGCCGATGACGTGGTCGTGATGTACGCGGCCCGCATCGCCGAGAGCGCCGAGGTCCACGAGCTCTTCGGCCGTCCGATGCATCCGTACACGTGGGGCCTGCTCGGCTCGTTGCCGCGCGTCGATCTCGAGGTCGAGCGGCTCACGCAGATCGGCGGTCAGCCGCCCTCATTGCTCAACCCGCCTTCGGGCTGCCGGTTCAACCCGCGGTGCGCCTGGGCATTCGACAAGTGCCGGGCCGAGCTGCCGGCGGTCACTCCGTCCGGGTTCAACCCCGCACACCTCGATGCCTGTTACCTCTCGGAGGACATGAAGCTCGCCGAGTCCGCGCAGATCGCCGAAGCGCTCGGAACCAGGGAGAACATCACGTGAGCGACGCGCTCCTCGAAGTCCGAAACGTCACGAAGCACTTCCCGATCACTCGCGGGATCATCCGCCAGAAACAGGTCGCCGCCGTTCAGGCCGTCGACGGCGTCAGCCTCGCCGTCAAGCAGGGCGAGACGCTCGGGATCGTCGGCGAGTCCGGGTGCGGCAAGTCGACGCTGGCGCGGGTGATCATGCGCCTCCTCGAGCCCACGAGCGGCGAGATCATCTTCGACGGACACGACATCAGCCGGCTGAGTCAGTCGGAGATGCGGCCGTATCGGCGCCAGATGATGATGATCTTCCAGGACCCGTACGCGTCGCTGAATGCCCGCAAGCGGGTCGGCTTCATCGTCGCCGAAGCGCTCACCGTCCACAAGCTGGGGACGGAGGCCGAGATCAAGCGCCGCGTGCAGGAGCTCCTCGAGATCGTCGGGCTCAACCCTGAGCACTACAACCGCTTTCCGCACGAGTTCTCGGGTGGTCAGCGCCAGCGCATCGGTGTCGCCCGCGCGCTCGCGGTCAATCCGAAGCTCATCGTTGCGGACGAGCCGGTCTCGGCCCTCGACGTCTCGGTGCAGGCCCAGATCCTCAACCTCCTCAAGGATCTGCAGTCCGAGTTCGGGCTCACGTACATCTTCATCGCCCACGACCTCCACGTCGTCCGCCATATCTCCGACCGGGTCGCGGTGATGTACCTCGGGAAGGTCGCGGAGCTCGCCGACGCCGACGTGCTCTACGACAGCCCCCGCCATCCCTACACCGGTGCGCTCCTCTCCGCCGTGCCTCTCGCCAATCCCAGGCTCGGCCGCAGCCGCGAGGCGATCACCCTCGAGGGTGATGTGCCGAACCCGATCAACCCGCCGAGCGGCTGCCGCTTCCATCCGCGGTGCCCCCGTGCGCAGGCGGGCACGTGCGATGTCGAGGTTCCGGAGCTCGTGTCCCTTGATGCAGCCCACACCGTCGCCTGCCGGTTCCCGCTCGAGCACTGGCCGATGACGCGTGAAGAGATCGCGACGCCGTCCGGTGCTCGCGTCGCGAGCAGCGGCTAGACCGTCGAGCACCCTGAGCATCTAGCACCCTGAGCATCTAGCACCCTGAGGATCTAGAACCGGTGCAGAGGCGGTCTGATCGCGCCGCGCAGCGGTTGCTGTGTCCATTGCGCCGCACCCACCCAGCGCGCACGCCCCGCCGACGCGTGGTCGTTGTGGTAGAAGCTCTAACGCCCACCCCGGACGCGTTTTCCTCGTTGTGGGCTGACTTTTTGCCGATAGAGGAGTCGAACTAGGTATGGGCAGGCTTGGCCACGCATGTGAGCGGGCGCGCGTCTGGATCTCACTCGAGCTCGACGACGAGCTCGCGGAGGTCGAGGCGGGGTTGCTCGCACGCCATCTCACCTCGTGCGAGACATGCGTCGCCTACCGTGGGCAGGTGGCTGGCTTCACGACCGAGCTTCGCGTAGCGCCCGCGCTCGCGCATACGTCCAACGTCGTCACGATCGGGAGGCGGTCGCGACGGCTGCCCGTCCGGAAGCTGGTGCATCTCTCAGCCGCGGCCGCGGTGATCGCAACGATCGGCGGCACCGTCGGCCACTCGCTCGCGAAGCCCGAGACCCGCCGAGTCCCCGGGCCGGTGGTGACCGTGATCACTGTGCGCAACCAGCCCGGCGTCGGCTCGCAGGCTCCGGTCACGGCAGCGCAGCGAGCGCTTCCGCTCGGTCAGCGCAACGCCGCCGCCGACTTCTAGCGCGGTCGCGCGTGAGAGGACGCTCGAGGGACACGCAGCGGGGCCAGAGGGCGCCGCGGCGCCGGCGTCCCGACCTGTGGAAGGACCGACACGAAATCGACACACTTCTGCCCGAAACGGACAATTGACAACACCTCCACGAGCCGGGATCCTTCCGGTTCCCCGGGGCGGGTGGGGGCTCGGGATGGTCGTGACGGACGCCGTTCTTCCCGGCCGGGCCGAGCGCATTGTGGGAAGCTGGTTCCCTGTGCCCTGCTCGCTGCCTCTCGGCTAGACTTCCGGCGCTTTGCCGACTGCGGTCGGCCGCTTCTACGCACGCACCGCGAGACCTCAGGAGACCCATGGCCACCGAGAACGGTCGCAACGTCGGCAAGATCGTCGAAATCAAGGGCGTCGTCATCGACGCCGTGTTCCCCGACAGCCTTCCTTCCATCCTCAACGCCGTCGAGATCGAGCTGCCGCATGGCACGCTCGTCGCGGAAGTGCAGCAGCACCTCGGTGACGACCGAGTGCGCGCCGTCGCGATGGACTCGACCGACGGGATCGCACGCGGCGCTGACGTCGTCGACACGGGCGCCCCGATCACCGTCCCGGTCGGTGAGCCGACCCTCGGCCGTCTCTGGAACGTCATCGGGCAGGCGATCGACGAGAAGGAAGCCGTTGCGGGTGGGGGTGAGCGCTGGCCGATCCACCGCGACCCCCCCGCGTTCCGGGACCTCTCGCCAAAAGTGGAGATCTTCGAGACCGGCCTCAAGGTCGTTGACCTGATCGCGCCGTACATCAAGGGCGGCAAGATCGGCCTCTTCGGTGGCGCCGGCGTCGGCAAGACGGTCCTGATCATGGAGCTGATCCACAACCTCGCGAAGGAACACGGCGGCCTCTCGGTGTTCGCAGGCGTCGGCGAGCGCACGCGCGAGGGCACCGACCTGATGCTCGAGATGAGCGAGTCCGGGGTCATCGACAAGACGGCGCTCGTCTACGGCCAGATGAACGAGCCGCCGGGCGCCCGCCTGCGGGTCGCGCTCTCCGGGCTGACGATGGCCGAGTTCTTCCGCGATCAGGGCCAGGACGTGCTTCTCTTCGTCGACAACATCTTCCGCTTCGTGCAGGCGGGCTCGGAGGTCTCGGCGCTCCTGGGCCGGATGCCGAGCGCCGTCGGCTACCAGCCGACGCTCGCGACCGAGATGGGGCAGCTGCAGGAGCGGATCACGTCGACGGCGACGGGCTCGGTCACCTCGGTACAGGCGATCTACGTGCCGGCCGATGACCTCACCGACCCAGCTCCTGCGAACACGTTCGCGCATCTCGACGCGACCACGGTTCTCTCGCGAGCGATCGTCGAGAAGGGAATCTACCCGGCGATGGACCCGCTCGACTCGACATCGCGCGCGCTCCAGCCCGGCATCGTCTCCGACGACCACTATCGCGTCGCGACGAGCGTGCAGCAGATCCTGCAGCGTTACAAGGACCTCCAGGACATCATCGCGATCCTCGGAATGGACGAGCTCACGGACGAGGACAAGCTCGTCGTTGCTCGCGCCCGCAAGATCGAGCGCTTCCTTTCGCAGCCGAACTTCGTCGCCGAGCAGTTCACCGGCACCCCGGGGCAGTACGTCAAGCTCGAGGATACGATCGCTGGCTTCGACGCGATCCTCAAGGGCGAGTGCGACGAGCTTCCGGAGTCGGCGTTCTACATGGTCGGCCCGATCGAGATGGTGTTCGAGAAAGCGCGTCAGCTCGAGGCCGTCTAGTGCAGGCACTAGGGAACGTCGCCGCCTCACTGCCGGGGTCGCAATTGGGTGAGCACATTGGCTGAGGTCGACGCACATCCGATCTTCGACGTCTCGCTCGTCACGCCGGAAGGGCCGGTGTACGAGGGCGAGGCACGCATGCTGATCGTTCCCGGCGCTGCCGGCGACATCGGTGTTCTTGCGCGGCACGCACCGCTCGTTGCGACGCTCCGCGCCGGCTCGACCCGTGTGCATCTCGGCGGGACCGAAGTGCTCGAGTTCGCGACCGGTCCCGGCTTCTTCAAGGTCGAGACCGACCGTGCGCTCGCGCTCGTCGACGACGCCGTTGCGGTCGCCGAGATCGACGACGCGCGCGCTCAGGCACAGCTCGAAGCCGCGAAGGCCGAGCTCGAGAAGGTCGAGGCGGGCGAGTCCACGGCCGACCGCTGGCAGCTCCAGGAACGCATCAAGCACGCCGAGAACCAGCTCGCCGTCTCCGGTCGCACGACGGGGTAGACGCCTCGCCGCGCGTGTGGGCTGGCGCGCATCATCGGGTCCGGCGCCGTGGGTGCGTTCGAGGTCTCAGCTACGCTGGGGGCTCCCGGAGAGCTTTGAACGGCAGCTTGGCGACCGGGTTACCAAACGCCTAAAGAGCCGCCCGTGCTCCAGGGGTCGCTCTTTGGCGTGACGTGACCCAGACTGCGAGGAGCGCATGACCCCGACGGACGCGATCAAGAGCCTGCTCGACGCACGCATCGCCGTGCTCGACGGCTCGTGGGGCGTGCTCGTTCACCGCCGGGGGTTCGACGAAGCCGACTACCGCGGTGCGCGGTTCGCACAGCACGACCGCGACGTCAAGGGGAACCCCGATCTGCTCAACCTCACGCGACCCGACGTGGTCGCGGAGATCCACCGCGACTACTTCGCCGCCGGCGCGGACATCGCGACGACCAACACGTTCACGGCGACGTCGATCGGTCAGGCGGACTACGGGCTCGAGCAGCATGCGGCCGAGATGAGCCTGGAGGGTGCGCGGATCGCCCGCCGCGTCGCCGACGAGGTCACTGCCGCCGATCCGAGCCGGCCGCGGTTCGTGGCCGGTGCGATCGGGCCACTCAACGTCTCCCTCTCGGTCTCGCCGAAGGTCGACGACGCCGCGTTCCGTGCGGTCACCTTCGAGCAGGTGCGCGCAAGCTACGCCGAGCAGGTCGCGGCCCTTGCCGCCGGTGGCGTGGACGTCCTCCTGGTCGAGACGATCTTCGACACGCTCAACGCGAAGGCGGCGATTGTCGCCGCACGCGAGGTGGCACCCGACGTGCCGCTCTGGCTCTCGTTCACCGCGATCGACCGCAGCGGGCGCAACCTCTCCGGCCAAACCGCGGAGGCCTTTTGGGTGTCGGTCGAGCATGCGAAGCCGCTGCTCGTCGGAGTCAACTGCTCGCTCGGCGCGAACGAGATGCGCCCGTTCGTCGAGCAACTCTCCCGGGTCGCCGACACCTATGTCGCGTGCTACCCGAACGCCGGGTTGCCGAACGCGATGGGAGAGCACGACGAGCGTCCCGAGGACACGAGCCGCATGCTTCGGCAGTTCGCCGAGGACGGGCTCGTCAACCTCGTCGGCGGATGCTGTGGGACGACGCCAGAGCACATCAGCCGGATCGTCAGCTCGGTCGACGGGATCCGGCCGCGGCTGCTCCCCGTGCGCGAGCGACGCCCGCGCTGGAGCGGGCTCGAGCCGTTCGAGCTTCGCAAAGACACCGGCTTCGTGATGATCGGCGAGCGCACGAATGTCACCGGCTCCGCCAAGTTCCGGCGCCTGATCGAGGCCGGCGACTACCAGGAGGCGGTCCAGGTCGCGCTCGAGCAAGTTCAGGGCGGCGCCAACGCGATCGACGTGAACATGGACGCCGACCTGCTCGACGGCGAGAAGGCGATGACCACGTTCCTCAACCTCATCGCGACCGAGCCGGAGATCGCCAGAGTGCCCGTGATGATCGACAGCTCACGCTGGTCGGTGATCGAGGCCGGTCTCCGCTGCTTGCAGGGGAAGGGCATCGTCAACTCGATCTCGCTCAAGGAAGGCGAGGGCCTGTTCCTCGAGCACGCCCGCCGCATCCGCGACTACGGCGCTGCCGTCGTCGTGATGGCGTTCGACGAGGAAGGCCAAGCCGAGACGGTCGAGCGGAAGGTCGCGATCTGCGAGCGTGCGTACCGGCTCCTCACCGAACAGGCCGGATTCGCACCCGAGGACGTCATCTTCGACGTCAACGTGCTCGCGGTCGCGACAGGGATCGACGAGCACAACGACTTCGCGCGTGCCTTCATCGAGGCGCTACCGCTTCTCAGGGAGCGGTGTCCCGGCGCCCGCACGAGCGGCGGGGTCTCGAACCTCTCGTTCTCGTTCCGCGGCAACAACCACGTCCGCGAGGCGATGCACGCCGTCTTCCTCTACCACGCGATCGCCGCCGGGCTCGACATGGGGATCGTCAACGCAGGGCAGCTGATGGTCGTCGAGGACATCGAGCCCGATCTGCTCGAAGCCGTCGAGGACGTGATCTGGAACAGGCGCGCCGACGCGACCGAACGACTCGTCGAGCTCGCTCGCCGCTTCGAGGGACGCGAGATCGAAAGGGAGGTCGACAACGCGTGGCGCGACCAGCCCGTCGCGAAGCGCCTCGAGCATGCGCTCGTCCACGGAGTGACGGAGTTCATCGAGGCCGACGTCGAGGAGGCAAGAGCGGCAGCGCCCCGACCCCTCGACGTGATCGAGGGGCCGCTGATGGACGGAATGAAGGTCGTCGGCGATCTCTTCGGCTCCGGTCGGATGTTCCTCCCGCAGGTCGTCAAGAGCGCGCGGGCGATGAAGCGCGCGGTCGCGTACCTCGAGCCGTACATGGAGACCGAGAAGGCCGAGAAGACCGAGACCAAGGCGGCCGCCCGCGTCGTGCTCGCGACCGTCAAGGGGGACGTCCACGACATCGGCAAGAACATCGTCGGCGTCGTGCTCGGCTGTTCCGGGTACGAGGTCGTCGACCTCGGGGTGATGGTGCCCGCCGACCGCATCCTCGATACAGCGGTCGAGCAGGACTGCGACATCGTCGGCGTCTCGGGGCTCATCACTCCCTCACTGGACGAGATGGTCGTTGTCGCCAAGGAGATGGAGCGCCGCGGGCTCGAGCTCCCACTCCTCGTCGGGGGCGCCACCACGTCGCGTCAGCACACTGCCGTACGCATCGCACCCGAATACACCAACCCGACTCTCCATGTTCTCGACGCCTCCCGTGTCTCCGAAGTCGTCGGCGCGCTCCTCGACCCGTCACGACGCAGCGAGCTCGACAACGAGAACCGCGCTGTGCAGGAGCGGCTGCGTGCGATGCACGCCGAGCGCGAGAGTCGACCACTGCTCCCGATTCGCGCCGCCCGCGAGCGCGGAACGCCCATCGTCTGGCACGCCGACGACCTCGCGATCCCGACCTTCACAGGTCGGCGGAGGCTCGAACCGACGATCGCCGAGCTCCGGCGCCATATCGACTGGACGTTCTTCTTCCACGTCTGGGAGCTCAAAGGCAAGTACCCCGCGATCCTCGACGACCCCGAGCGCGGCAGCGTCGCCCGCGAGCTGCATGCCGCCGCGAACGCAATGCTCGACCACTGCGAACGCAACGGCGGCCTCTTCGCGGCCGCGGTCCACGCGATCTGGGAGGCCGGCGCCGACGGTGACGACATCGTGCTCACGGACGGGACACGTCTCCCGATGCTTCGCCAGCAAGCAGACCACGACGACTCGCGCCCAAATCGCTCGCTCGCCGACTACATCGCACCGCTCGCTGGCGGCTTGACAGATCATATTGGAGGGTTCGCAATCGCGATCCATGGCGCCGATGCGCTCGCGGCCGCGTACGAGACTGAGGGTGACGATTACTCCTCGATCATGGTCAAGGCGGTCGCGGATCGCCTCGCCGAGGCCGGGGCCGGCTGGCTCCACGAACGAACACGGCGCGCGTGGTACGCGCCCGACGAGCGGCTCGCCGAGGATGAGCTCGTGGCGGAGCGCTTCCGCGGGATCCGGCCGGCCTATGGCTACCCTGCCTGTCCCGACCACTCCGAGAAGCGGCGCTTGACCGCACTTCTCGAAGCGAGCGAGGTGGGGATCGAGCTGACGGAGTCCTGCGCGACGATGCCCGCCGCGAGCGTCACCGGCCTCTATTTCGCCCATCCCTCCGCCCGGTACTTCTCGATCGGGCGGATCGGTCGCGACCAGGCCGAGGACTACGCGGAGCGAAAGGGCGAGCCTCTCGCCGAGATCGAGCGCTGGCTGCGTCCCAATCTCGCCTACGACCCGGACTGACAGGTCCCCAGCAGACATGCCTCGTTTGGGCAATTGTGGGCCCCGGCGTGCGCTGCTAGCGTCCCGGCGTGTCCGAAGGAGCCGAGGAGCTCGCCGTGGGGGCCGATGAGCACGCCGCCGGGCTCGGCTGGGGAGCGTTGCTTCGCCGGAACCGGCCGTTCTCGTATCTGTTCGTCGCAACCGCCGGGTCGGCGACTGGGACCTACCTCGCGGCGCTCGTGCTCGCGTACGACATCAACAGGCTCACCGGTTCTGGCCAGTGGATCGGGGCGCTCCTCGTCGCGGACTTCCTCCCGATCGTCCTGATCGGGCTCACCCTCGGCCCACTTGTCGACAGGCTCCCGAGGCGCAAGCTGATGATCGGCGCCGACCTCGTGCGGGCGCTCGTCTTCGCCGCACTTCCGTTCGTCGACTCGCCCGCTGCAATCGTCGCACTCGCAGGTCTCAGCGGGATCGCGACCGGGTTCTTCCGACCAGCGGTCTGGGCCGGACTGCCGAATCTCGTGCCGGAGCAGGAGCGCGAGAGCGCGACTGCGCTCTTCTCGACCACGGAGAACGTCGCCTGGGTTGCCGGCCCGATCGCCGCGGTCGCGCTCGCCGCCTTCGGCACGTCGACCGCCTACTGGGCCAACGCGGTGAGCTTCGTGATCTCGGCCCTCCTGATCATGCGGATTCCCAGCCGCCGCATGCAAACCTCCGCGCCGCTGACCCGCGGACACTGGCGCGACGTGCGCGACGGGATGAGCCTCGTGCTCGCCGCCCGACCGCTTCGTACCGTTCTCCTCGCCTGGAGCCTCGCGGCCATCGCGAGCGCGAGCGTCAACATCGGCGAGGTCAAGCTGGCCTCAGACGTCTTCGACACCGGGATCGCAGGCTACGCCGCTCTTGTCGTCTCGACCGGGCTCGGGCTCGTCGCGGGCAGCTACCTCGCCGGTCGGGGGCTCGGCTCGATGGGGATGTCGAGGCTCTACTGGGGGTCGCTGCTGACGATGGCGTTCGGCTTCGGCGCCGGCGCGGTTGCGCCATGGCTCGCGCTTGCCTGCGTGCTTGCCGCGATCGGTGCCGTCGGAAACGGGTCGGCGATCGTCTGCAACCAGGTGCTCGTTCAGCGAGGCGCCGAGGACGCGATGCGCGGGCGGGTCCTCGCAGTGCTGATGAGTGTCTACTACGCCTGCCTCGCGCTCGGGATGGGAGTCGCAGGCGTGCTCACCGATGCCCTCGGCCCGCGGGAGGTCTGGGGGATCGCCGGCGGCGTTTACGCGCTTGCGGCCACGGTCGCCTTCGTCATGACGCGCACTGCCCAAAGCGACGCGACCTCCGCCCACGTGGGCACCTCCGGGCAGTCACGCGTCGAGCGGCTGCTCGGCGAGATCGACGCGACCCGCGAGCGGGAGCAGGCCCGCGAGGCGACGGCACTGCCGTACGTCCCGCGCAAGCGGACAAGCGCCTAGATGAGCTCCGTGTCGCCGAGCGAGCTTGTGCGAGGAGTCCTCGCCGGTGAGCACAAGGCAATTGCCCGCGCCGTCTCCCTCGTCGAGGACGACTCCTCGGATGCTGCCACGCTCGTCGCGGAGCTCGTTCCGCGCACGGGCAGGGCGATGGTGATCGGAGTCACCGGTCCGACAGGGGTCGGCAAGTCGACGGTGCTCGGTGCGCTCATCGGCCTCGTTCGCAGCGAGGGGCGCACGGTTGGCGTCGTCTCGGTCGACCCATCGAGCCCGTTCACGAGCGGTGCCCTGCTCGGCGACCGCGTCCGGCTCGCCGATCACTTCCTCGACCCGGAAGTGTTTATCCGCTCGATGGGCACTCGCGGTCACGAAGGCGCGCTCGCGGCGGCGACGGCAGAGGCGGTCGCGGTGCTCGACGCCGCCGGGAAGGACGTCGTCTTCGTCGAAACGGCGGGCGCGGGCCAGACCGAGGTCGACGTCCGTTCGGTCGCCGACCTCGTCGTGCTCGTGCTGATGCCCGAGTCCGGCGACTCGATTCAGGCGCTCAAGGCCGGGTTGATGGAGATCCCGGACGTCATCCTCGTCAACAAGGCCGACCTCGGCGGCGCTGATCGCGCCGTCACCGAGCTTCGAGCCACGGCCGGAACCGGCGAGCGTCCGCCAGAGATCGTCGTCGCGTCGGCTCGGACGACGGAGGGGATCGACACGGCCTGGAAGACGATCTCGACCGTGTCTGCCGAGCTCGTAGCAAGCGATCAGCTCGAGGAGCGGCGACGAGCAAACCGCGTCGCCCAGACGCTCATGTGTGCCGACGCGAAGGTTGCGCGGGCGCTGCGCCACCTCGTCCGCAAAGATGCGTCGATGCGCAGCGTCATCGCCTCGGTCGAGCGTCGCGAGCTCGACCCCCGAGCCGCCGCCGACCGCCTCTTCGAGCGACTCCTCGAAGGGGGGAGCGATGGAGCCGACGCTCGCTGACATCGAGGCCGCGCGCCAGCGCCTCGAGGGCATCGCTCGCGTGACGCCTGTGCACTCGTCTGGGACGCTCTCCCGGCTGGTCGGTCGACCCGCCCTGCTCAAAGCCGAGAACCTCCAGCGCACGGGTGCGTTCAAGATCAGGGGCGCGTACGCCACGCTCGCGTCTCTCACCGAGACGGAACGAGCGGCAGGCGTCGTCACTGCCAGCGCAGGCAATCACGGGCAGGCGGTCGCCTGGGCGGCGGCCCAAGTGGAGATCCCCTCGACGATTGTCGTCCCTGTGTACGCGCCGATGGCGAAGGTCGACGCTGCCCGGGGCTACGGCGCAACCGTGCTCTTCGACGGCGATGCGTATGACGACTGTGTCGCCAAAGCGCGATCGATTGCCGAGGAAACGGGCGCGACGTTCATCCACGCGTTCGACGACGCCCGGGTGATCGCCGGTCAGGGAACGCTCGGGCTCGAGCTCGCCGAGCAGCTTCCCGACGGCCCTGGCACGGTCGTGATCCCTGTCGGCGGTGGCGGGCTCGCTGCCGGCGTCGCGATTGCGCTGCGCGCGTTGCGGCCCGAGCTCAGGTTGGTCGGCGTCCAGGCGGAAGCGTGCGCGCCCTTTGCCGGCCGGGAGCCGACGGGGACGACAATCGCAGACGGGATCGCGGTCAAGCAGCCCGGCACGATCACAAAGCCGATCCTCGACGAGCTCCTCGACGATGTCGTCGTCGCCAACGACGAGGAGATCTCGCAGGCGATCGTTCTCCTGCTCGAGCGGGCGAAGCTCGTGGTTGAGGGGGCCGGCGCCGCACCTGTCGCTGCGCTCGTCGCCGGACGCGTCGGTCGCTCACGCGGCCCGATCTGCGCGATCCTCGCCGGAGGCAACGTCGATGCGACGACGCTGAACTCGGTGATCCGTTACGGCCTCACCGCCGCCGGCCGGCACCTTGTGATCAGGATCCTGATCTCCGATCGGCCTGGCGAGCTTGCCCGCATCGTCGGAATCCTCTCGGAGGAGAAGGCGAACATCATCGCAATCGGTCACCACCGCGAGGGGCGCAACGTCGGCGTTCTCGAAACCGAGGCGGAGCTGACCCTCGAGACACGAAGCGAGGAGCACTCGCAGCATGTGATTCGGGCGCTCGCCGCTGGCGGCTTCACGGTCGAACGGTCGCGGCAGTAGCCTCGAGCCTGCGGGCGAGATCGGGAATCCCGCCGACCACGACCGGGCGGGCGGCGATGCCGCGTGCCCGGAGCATGCTCGCGGCGATCGCGGCGCGGGCGCCGGTCGTGCACACCGTCACCACCTCCTCACCGGGCGAGAAGCTGCCGTGCGTCCGTACGACGCTAAACGGCAGCGACTCGATCCGCGGAAGCGCAGGCGAGCGCTCGTGGCCGTCGCGAACGTCGAGGATGCGGGTGCCCCGGTCGTAGAGCTCTTCGAGCTCGTCGATCGAGACGTCGTCGAGCCGCTCGGGCCCACCGTCGACCATGGTGTAGCCGGTGACTGCGGCGCAGGCGACACTGAAGAGCGCGCTGGCAGCCCGCGATGCCTGGCCGGTCGTCTCGACGAGCAGGTGCACCGGGTTGGCGAGGTCGAGAGCGAAGCCCGCCTTCGTCGCGAACGCCGAGCCAGCGAGGGGGACATTGACGGCGCCTGGGGAGTGACCGGCGAGGAATCGCTCGCTGGCCCGCACGTCGAGGAGCTGCACCTCATCGGGAGTGCTGCGCGTCTCGCAGACGGGATCGGCCGCGGCCTCGAACGGGCCGTGATTCGTCGCGACGATCCGCGCGAGGTTTGGCGGCTTCGGCGCCTCGACCGCCGCCGACTCGGCGACGAACGCGGCGAGCTCCGAGAAGGCGAGCATCGGGTTGAAGCGGCGCTCGAACCCGATCGTGCTCGAGCTCTTCGAGCTCATCCCCTTGCCGCACAGCGAGCCCGAGACGTGTCCCGGGTAGACCTCCACTCCGTCTGAGAGCTCGAGCAGCCGGCGGAGCGATGCGAAGAGCGCGGTCGCGCCCTCGATCCCGCCGACTGCGAGATCGGGCCGGGCGGTATCTCCGACGAAGAGCGAGTCCCCGGTGAGCACGAGCCAGGGCTCGTCTGCCCGCGTGTGGTCGATCACCGTGACGCAGCAGTGCTCGGGACGGTGACCGGGCGTGTGCAGGCAGCGAAGGCTGACGTTGCCGACCCGGAACGAGTCGTCGTCGGCGAAGGGGTCGTGCGGATACTCGACCGCCGCGATCGGATGGATGCTCACCGGGATCCCATGCTCGAGCGCAAGCCGGCCGTGGCCCGAGACGTGGTCGGCATGCGTGTGCGTCTCGATCGTGCGGACGATCCTCACGTCGTGCCGGGCGGCGACCTCGAGCAACTCCTCGATCGCGAGTGGTGGGTCGACCACGACCGCCTCGCCAGCTGCCTCGCAACCCACGAGGTACGAGGCGCAACCGAGATCCTCGTTGACCAGCTGGCGGAAGAGCATGACCCGGGAGCTTAGTCGCGCCCGCGGCGTGCGCGCACCACGACGAGCGCGCTCGCGGCGAGGACGAGGAACGCTCCGACCGCCGCACCGAGGGTCCGCGCGCTCCGGCCCTTCGACGGCTCGGCGGCGGGAACGACGGTCAGCGGCACGCGCCAGTCCACATGCTCTCCGTCCTCGTAGCGCTGGGTTGCGCTGAAGGTGACGCTGCCCGGGTCGACCCCCGCCCTGAGCTCGAGCGAGAACGCGGCCGTGCTCGCACCCTCGAGCCGGCCGCCACGGAATATCGCGACCGCCTGAGTGGTCTCGGAGACCCACGGCGGCGGCGCCGCCGCGCCCAGCATCTGGAAGCCGGTCGGCAGCCTCACGGTGAGCCCGACGGTTGCATGGCCGGGGCGCTCGTTGGGTAGGGTCAGCGTGATCGTCGCCGCGGTTCGCGCTGCAACGAACGCCGGATCGGGCACCACGTGCGCCCCTGCCTCGCCGGCGCCCGCCAGATTCGCGGCGGCCGCCACGAGGAGTGCCGCTTTGCCCCGCACTGGCTCATCGTAGGTCACCGGGTTGCGCCACGTAGGCTGCGCTCATGCGCGAGGCGATCGACCGGAGAGCGATGGCGCTGCTGTCGGGCGGTCACGGCGCCGTCGACTTCGCTTCAGGGGCGGTCCCCGCGATGCTCCCGTTCTTCAAGGAGGAGTTCGGGCTCGGCTACGCCGCGACTGCGACGATCATGCTCGCGGCGACGATCTCCTCGTCGTTTGTCCAGCCTGCGTTCGGTCTCCTCTCCGACCGTCGCGGCGCGTTGTGGCTACTGCCGGCCGGGCTGCTGGTTGCCGGGATGGGGATCGCGGCGGCGGGGCTCGCGCCGTCGTATCCGCTCGTGCTGGTCTCGGTTCTCGTCGCAGGGATCGGCGTTGCCGCCTACCACCCCGAGGGGGCGAAGTTCGCCGCGTTCGCGAGCGGCCGACGTCGCGCAAGCGGGATGGCGTTTTTCAACTTTGGTGGCAACGCGGGCTACTCGCTCGGCCCGGTCGTGATCACGGGGCTCGTCGGCTGGCTGAGCCTGCGCGGCTCGGTCGTCGCGGCAGCGCCGCTCGTCGCTGCCGCGGCCCTTCTCGCGGCCTCGCTCCCGCGATTGGGAGCACTGCATCCGCAGCTGCGTGGTCACGGCGCGGTGACCGCCACCGACCGACCGCGGGCGATGGCCCTGCTGATCGGCGTGATCCTGATGCGCAGCTTCACGTGGTTCGGCCTGATCACGTTCGTTCCCCTCTGGGTCGTCTCGCTCGGCGGCTCGAAAGCCGAAGGCAACCGCATGCTCTTCCTGATGCTCTCGACCGGCGCGCTCGGCGCGCTTGCGCTGGGCCCGGTTGCCGACCGGGTCGGTCTCCGTCGCACGCTGCTCGCGACGACAGTCTCACTGCCCGTCCTCGTGCTCACCTACATTCACGTCGGCGGAGTCGTCGGTGGCGCGGCGCTCATGCTCGTCGGGATCTGCATCGTCGGCACCTTCGGCGTCGTGATGGTCCTGAGCCAGTGCTACCTGCCGCGCCATCTCGCGCTTGCCTCCGGCCTCAACGTCGGGCTCGCCGTGGGTCTCGGCGGGGTCTGTGCAGTTCTCGTCGGAGCGGTTGCCGACGCGATCGACCTGGAGACTGCGCTGACCATCTGCGCGCTTACTCCCGTGGTCGCGACGGTGCTGATCCTCCGCTTGCCGGCTCCGGAGAGCAGCCGGACCTCGGGCGCTGTGCTGGTTCCCGAAACCGGGTGAGCCCGGGCGGGGGTGCCCGAGCCCACCCGTGCCGTCATCCCACCTAGATCAGGCCCGCCTTCTTGAGGGCGGCCGCGACCTGCTTCGGGATGAGCACCTTGTCGACGACGTGGATGACACCGTTCGAGGCGCCGACGTCGGCCTTCGTCACGGTCGCCTTGTGGATCCCGGCCGAGTCGGCGACCTTGAGCTTGCCGCCGGCGAGGCTCAGTGAAACGCGACCGGCAAAGCTCTTGCCAAGCAGCGTCGGGACCTTGGCCTTCTTCTTCGCGGCGGCGATCGCCGCGGTGGAGTCGACCTCACCGGCAACGACGTGGTACTTCAGTACCTGGACGAGCAGGCCTCTGTTCTTCGGATCGGTCAGGGCCTTCGTCACGCCCGGAACCTCACGCTCGAGCGCCTTGAACGCGGCGTTGGTCGGCGCGAAGACGGTGAGCTTCGTCTCACCAGACAGCGCCTCGACGAGCCCACCCGCCTGTACGAGGGTCACCAGCGTCGAGAAGCTCTTGTTGCTCGAGGCGACATCGACGATGGTTCCCATCTCCGCGGTCGGGCGGGCGCTCGCCGACGCGACGAGAGCGGTGGCGACGACGGTGGCGGCGATCGCCGCGATCAGCTTGCGTCCGATGGTCATTCCGACTCCTTTCACAGTGGCTGTCGGCTGCTGTTCGGAGCGCTCGGCGAATCCGGATGAAGGGTCATCCGGTGAGGCGTCGAGCACCGAATGAGCTAGCGTGAACCGCGAATGGGGGAGCGCCTGCTGGAATCCCACTCAGATGCAGCACTGGTCATCGCCGTCGCCGGCAAGAGCGAGCCTGCGCTCGAGGAGCTGTTCAGCCGCCACGCCGGCCAGCTTCGTGCTCTCGCCCGACGGGTCGTCCGCGACGACGCTCTCGCCTCGGACGTCGTGCAGGAGGTCTTCGTCCGGCTCTGGCAGCGACCGGATCGGTTCGATCCCGCGCGCGGCTCGCTCAAGGCGTTCCTTCTCGCCGACGCCCACGGGCGTTCCGTCGACATCGTTCGCTCCGAGGTGGCCCGCCGGGCCCGCGAGGCTCGCGATCTCGGCGAACGGCTTGATCAGGCGCATCCGACGACGGACGACGAGGCGATGTCGAACATCCTCTCTGCCGAGGTGCGTGACCTGCTTGCCCAGCTCGGCGACGACGAGCGGCGCGCGATCGAGCTCGCCTACTTCGAAGGGCACAGCTACCGGGACGTCGCCGTGTTGCTCGACGAGCCTGAGGGGACGGTCAAGAGCCGGATCAGAACCGGGCTCGCGAAGCTCCGGGCGCTTACGCTGGCCGCGATGGCCGTGATCACATGACCGAGTCCATACACGAAGAGCTCCGTGATCTGATCGCCGCGTACGCGCTCGATGCCATCAGCGACGAGGAGCGCGCGATCGTGGACGGTCATCTCGCCGACTGCGCCGCCTGTCGCGACGACTATGCGCAACACCTCGAGGCGCTCGCGACGCTGACGCCCGATGCCTCGCGCGCAGGTGATTCAGACTGGGAAGCGGTTCGCGCGCGAATCGTGGCTCCCGCCACCCCGTCCTGGGCCCGGGTGATTCCGTTCCCGCAGCGCGTTGTCCGGCGTGTCGCCGGCGTCGCTGCGGTTGCGGCGTGCTCCGTGCTGGCGACGCTGGCGCTCACCCGTGACCCCGGCGAGGGCACACCGGTCAGGACCGCGGCCGTCGTGCCCACCCCGGAAGCGGCGGCGGTCGCAGGCTCGGTGAGGCTCTACTCACCGTCCGTGCCGGCCGGCCACGTGCGGCTTCGCCTCGATCACGTGCCTGACGCGCCGCCCGGCCACCACTACGAGGTGTGGGTGCTGCGCCCCGGCGCGGCGACGGAGATGGAGCCGATCGGCGCGTTCACGCCCGAGCATGGTCGCGTCGACCTGACGCTGAGCCTTCCCGGTCCTGGCCAGTACGTGGCGCTCGACATCTCGATCCAGCAGGACGGCGGCTCGCCCGAGCACTCGGGTCGGAGCCTCGCCGGAGCGCGGTTCTGATGCGCGTCGCGATCACCGGCGCGAGTGGCTTGCTCGGCTCCGCGCTCTCTGCAGCACTCGAGGACGACGGCTGCGAGGTGGTTGGGGTCCCACGCGGGGACACCGCCTCGCTCGCGGGTGCCTACGCGGTCGTTCATCTCGCGGGCGAGCCGATCGGTCAGCGTTGGAATGAAGAGCGCAAGCGGGAGATCAGGAGAAGTCGCGACGAGGGCACGCGCACCGTCGCGGAGGCGCTTGCCCGGCTCGAAACGCCACCGGCGGTGCTCGTGAGCGCATCGGCCGTCGGGATCTACGGGTCGCGAGGTGACGAGATCCTCACCGAGGAGAGCACTCACGGGGCGGACTTCCTCGCCGAGGTCTGCGAGCGGTGGGAGGCGGCGTGTGATCCGGCGCGCACGGCGGGAGTTCGCGTCGTGAACGCTCGCTTCGGAGTCGTCCTCGAGGCCATCCTTCCGCGCCTGCTAACCCCGTTTCGACTCGGTCTCGGGGGCCGGGTCGGGTCGGGCAAGCAGTGGCTTTCGTGGATCGGCTGCGACGACCTTGTCGCGGCGGTGCGGCACGCGCTTCACGACCGGAGCCTGATCGGACCCATCAACGTCTGTGCGCCCGAGCCGGTTACGAACGCGATGCTCACAAAGACGCTCGGTCGTGTTCTCGAGAGACCGACGGTGTTCCCGTTGCCGACGGTGCTTGCGAGCGCGGTGTTCGGGGAGATGGGCCGTAGCACCCTCCTTGCGAGCCAGCGAGCGCTGCCCTCGCGGCTTCTCGCCAGCGGGTTTGCGTTCGCCGAGCCGTCGCTCGAGGGCGCGCTGCGCCACTCGCTCGCCCGCACGAGCTGAGCCTGCTACGATCGAAGCTCCGAAGGGGAGTATCCCACGCGGTTTCGTCGTCATTTCGGCCGATCTGGCCCGGCGAGACCGGCTCGACGAGCGGGAGAGACCTTCGGTCGATCATCAGACCGACCGAAGGAGGAACGTTCGTATGGAAGTCAGCCTGTGGGCGTGGGCGCTGCTCGGGGCCGCGATCGTGGCGATGCTCGCCGTCGATCTCGCCGTCGCCGGTCGCGGCCGTCAGACGTTCGCGCGCGCGGTGCGCTGGAGCGTCGGTTGGACTGTCGCCGGCCTTGGCTTCGCCGCCGTTCTCGCGTTGTGGCGCGGAACCGGGCCGGCCGGGGAGTACCTCGCCGGCTTTCTCGTCGAGAAGAGCCTCTCGCTCGACAACCTGTTCGTCTTCGCGCTCATCTTCTCGTTTCTCGCGATTCCGGCAGACCGGCAGCGACGCGTGCTCGTGTACGGGATCGTCGGGGCGATCGTGCTCCGTGGCGCCTTGATCCTCGTCGGGGCCGCGCTCCTCGACTCCTTCCACTGGATCCTCTACGTGTTCGGTGGGTTTCTCGTGCTCACGGGGATCCGGATGGTGCTCCACCGCGAGTCCGAGGCCGATCTCGCCCACAACCCGATGATGCGGTTGCTGGCGCGAGTCGTCCCGACCTCGACGCGATTCGAGGGTGACCGGCTGTTCGTCTGGATCGACGGCCGCCGCGTCGCAACGCCGCTGCTCGCGGCGCTGGCGCTCGTCGCCGCGTTCGACGTCGTGTTCGCGGTCGACTCGATCCCGGCGATCTTCGCGATCACCGACGACGCATTCGTCGTCTTCGCGGCGAACGCGTTCTCGCTGCTCGGCCTCACTTCACTGTTCTTCGTGCTGCAGGGGATGGCCGCCCGCTTCGCGTACCTCAAGCTCGGTCTCGCGGCCGTGCTCGTCCTGATCGGGCTGAAGCTTCTTGCCGTCGACGTGGTCAAGGTGCCGGTGTGGGCGAGCCTCGCGGCGATCGTCGCGGTGCTCGGCGGCTCGATCGCGTTCTCGCTCGTGAGGAGCGGCGGTGGTTCCGATACGCTCACGCCGGGTGGGTTGAACCACGAGTCAACGAGGAGAGACACATGACCGCACAGGAGTTCTTCACCGCGCTTCCCGGCAGGGTCGACCCCTCGAAGACCGAGGGGATGAGCGGCAGCTACGCGTTCGACATCGAGGGTGCCGGTCAGTGGACGGTCGTCGTCGACGACGGCGCCGTCACGGTAACCGACGGGCTCGGAGCGGCTGACTGCACGATCTCGGCGAGCGAGGAGACCCTCGTCAAGATCGCGAGCGGCGAGGCCAACCCGACGACGGCGTACATGATGGGCAAGCTGAAGATCGACGGCGACATGGGCGCCGCGCTCAAGCTGCAGAAGCTGTTCTGAAACATGAGCGAGTACACGCGTTGGACTCGCTCGACCCCGGACCGGCCGACGTTCGTCGTGTGGCTCGCAATCGCTGTCGGCATCAACATGCTGGCGCTGATCGTGGTGGACGCGGTCTTTGGCGGCGTCGCGATCGGCCGGTGGGGGCCGCTGGTGGTGGCAGGTCTCGTCCTCGCGATCGGCAACACGTTCCTCAAGCCGGTCGTAGCGCTGCTGACGCTTCCGCTGATCGTCGTCACGCTCGGGATCGGCTACTTCGCGATCAACGTCGCGATGCTCGCGCTGGCCGAGTGGGTCACCAGCGACTTCGTGATCAACGGGTTCTGGACGTACGTCGGCGCGACGATCCTGATCTGGCTCGTGAACGTCGTGATGCAGGCCGTGCTCGGCTCGATCTCGGGGCAGAACATGAAGCGCCCCGGGCCGCGTCGCTAGCGGCTCCCCCTTGACGAACAGGTCAGTCGTCATTACATCGTGAGTGGCGCGCTGCGGCGTGCTCGTTTTCTCAGGGGAGAGAACCCGGCGGCGGCCCCGCCGGAATAACGAGGGGAGAGAGATGCTCAGGGGGAAGAAGCGCCTGGCTGTCGTCGGCGTGGTGTCTGCACTTGCGGCGGTGATCGTGCCGTCTGCGCTCGCGACCGCGACGATCTCGGCATCGAAGACCGCGACTGCGCACTGGACGCAGTCGTATAGCTGGACGATCTCGAAGTCGGTCGACGTCGCGTCGCACACGCTCGAGAACGGCAAGTCGGCGACCTCGAACTACACCGTCGCGGTTACGAAGACGCTCGCGAGCGAGCGGATCTGGGTCGACGGCGAGGTCTGTGTCAAGAACGAGAGCGACGCACCGACCGAGAACCTGAAGATCGCCGACCGAATCCGCGTGCAGAAGCCCGACGGTAACTTCGCGACGCTCGAGAAGGGGCTGCTCGACACGAGCGCGAAGCCCGTGCTCGAGGGGGGCGAGTCTCACTGTTACGGCTACTCATTCGACATCACGCCGGTCGAGGGTGCGCTCGAGTATCGAAACATCGCGAGCGCAACGGTGACGAACGACCCGCGTGAGCCCGGTGCGGAGCTCGGCCCGACCACGTTTGCGATCTTCACGATGCCCGGTGCGCCGTCGGTGACGAACGGCACGGTCGACGTCGACGACACGAACGGGATGTCGTGGCAGTTCAGCGACTCCGGCAGCGTCAGCTATGCGAAGACGTTCACCTGCGGCGCCGACGCCGGCTCGCATGTCAACACCGCGACGATCCGTCAGACGGCCCAGAGCGCTTCGGCAACGGTCGCAGTCACGTGCAAGCAGCCGCCGAAGGAGTGCAAGCCCGGCAAGCCGGACAAGCCCGGCCACGGTGGCAAGGACGGCGACAAGGGCGACAAGGACGACAAGGATCACCGGCCCGGCTCTGGTTGGGGTTGGGGCGGTTGGGGTTGGGGCGGGGGCTGGGGCGGCCGCTAGCAGGCACGCCACGGGCTTCCGGCCACCGACAACGTCGTGAAGGAGGCCCCGTCAGGGGCCTCCTTCACGTTGCTCGGGCTCGCGGAACGCGGGTGCCCAGGGTGGACGCTCACCGGCGAGAAAGGCGGCGAGGCCGGCCTGGCCCTCGTCGCTCGTGCGCCGTTCGGCGATGCGCCGCGCGGTCTCCGGGCCATCCGGCCGTTCCAGGACGAGCCGCTTCGCGTGCCTTGCCGCTCGCGGGCCCGCGGTTCGCAGCTCGGTGAGGAGCCTCGCCTCGACGCCCGCGAGATCGGCGTCGACGACGTGAACCAGCCCGACGCGCAGCGCGGTCTCGGCGTCGAAGCGCTCCCCGGTGACGAAGAAGCGCCGGGCGTGGCTCTCGCCGAGCTTGCGGATCACGAACGGCGAGATCGTTGCCGGGATGATGCCGAGCTTGACCTCGGAGAAGCCGAACACGGTCGCAGGGTGGGCGACGACGATATCGGCGCAGGCGACGAGGCCCGCACCTCCGCCGAGCGCATGCCCGTGGACGAGCGCGACCACCGGGGCGGGGCAGGTGTCGAGCGCCTCGAGCATCCGGGAAAGCGCGATCGCATCGGCCACGTTTCCGTCGTAGTCCAGGTCGGCGGAGGCGCGCATCCACTCGATGTCGGCGCCCGCGCAGAAGCTCTTCCCTTCGCCGGAAAGCACCACGGCGCGACAGGTCCCGATGTCGACGAGCGCCTCGGTGAGCTCGGCGATCAGGGCCGCATCGAACGCGTTTCTGGTCGCAGGGCGGGCGAGGACGAGTCGCAGCACGTCGCCGTCGCGTTCGATCTGCAGCGCGGGCATGACGTAGACCCTATGGTTTCGGCGATGGCGGTGCAGACGTGACGAAGGGGCTCCACGGGACGATCGCGGCGGCACTCACGCCGCTCGCTGCCGATGGGGCGATCGACGAAGGGGCGATCACGCCCTACGTGGATTTCCTGCACGCGGGTGGGCTCGACGGGGTTCTCGCGTTCGGGACGAACGGCGAGGCTGTGCTGTTCGACGTCGCCGAGCGGAGTCGCGGGCTCGAGGCGTTCGTCGCTGCGTCGGCGGGGCGGCTCCTGGTCGCGGCGCACTGCGGCGCCCAGACGACCGCCGCGACGGTCGCCCTCGCCGCGCATGCGGCCGAGGCGGGCGCCGACGCGGTCGCGGTGATTGGCCCGCCGTATTTCAAGCTCGATCCCGAGGCCCAGCGTCGGCATCTCGCCGAGGCTGCGCGTGCCTGCGCGCCGCTCCCGTTCTACGTCTATGAGTTTGCAGCGACGGCCGGCTACGCGTTCGACGTCGAGATGCTCCGCCGGCTCGGCGACGAGGCACCCAACTTCCGTGGGCTCAAGGTGTCGGATGCGCCGTTCGACGCGTTCGCGAAGTACCTGCTCGAGGGGCTCGACATCTTCGTCGGGCCGGAGGCGCTGATCGCCGAGGGTCGCGCGGCCGGCGCGATCGGCGCGGTCTCGGCGCTGGCGGGCGTGTTTCCCGAGCGGGTGCGCAAGGTCGTGGAGGCGCCGTCGGCGGAGGGCGCGGCCGCGCTCGCCGGCATACGGGCTCGGATCGAGCGCTACCCGAGGCACGCGGCGGCAAAGCGTGTCGTCGCCGCCCGCGGCGTGCCGATCCGGCCGGACGTGCGGGCACCGCTGCGGGATCTCGACCCACTGGAGCTCGCCGAGCTCGCGCGGGAGCTCCCTGACCTTGTTGCCGAGGCCCTGCGATGAACCTGCGCGGGCGTGTGAACAGCACGCTGCGGGCGGGCATCCTCCACGCTGCCGAGAGCGCACGTGTGCAGCGCTTCATGTCGAAGCGCGGGATGCGACTCGGTGCGGCCCGCTTCGTCGCGGGTGAGACTCTCGACGACTGCATCGCCGCGCTCCGGCGCGTGACGTCGCAGGGCCTTCATGCGAACACGACCCTCCTCGGCGAGAGCGTCACGAGCGCCGCCGAGGCGACGAAGGTCATGGAGACCTATGAGAGCGTGCTCGAGCGGATCGCCTCGGAGCAGCTCCCGGTGAACGTTGCCCTCAAGCTCACGCACCTCGGTCTCGACCTCGGGGAGGAGGTGGCGTACACGAACGTCGAGCGGCTCGTCGAGAGGGCAGCCGGTCTCGGCAACTTCATCCGGATCGACATGGAGCACTCCGCGATCGTCGACGTCACGCTCGAGATCTACCGGCGCCTGCGGGCGGCGGGGCACGACAACGTCGGCACCGTGCTGCAGTCGTACCTCTACCGGTCGGTGGGCGACCTCGAGTCGCTGCTGCCGCTTGCGCCGAACCTCCGCTTCGTCAAGGGCGCGTACCTCGAGCCGCCCGAGGTCGCGTACCCGGAGAAGGCGGACGTCGATGCCGGCTACGTCCGGCTCGTCGAGATGTCACTTCGGGGGGACGGCTACACGGCGGTTGCGACGCAGGACGATCGGCTGATCGAGTCGGTGATCGCGCTCGCCGAGCGCGAAGGGATCGGGCGCGACCGGTTCGAGTTCCAGATGCTCTACGGCGTCCGGCCCGGGCTCCAGCTCGACCTCGTGCGGCGGGGCTTCAAGGTGCTCGTCGCGACTCCCTATGGGCCCGAGTGGTACCCGTATCTGATGCGCCGGCTCGCCGAGCGACCCGCCAACCTCGGTTTCTTCGCGAAGAACCTCGTCCGCCGTTAGGCCCTCTCGAGCGGACCCACGGCGCGCGGTGTCGCGGCCCGGGCCGGGGGTAGGCTGACGCGACGCGCGTCTCACTCCGGGCCAGCCTTGAGCCCGAACCGGGCGCCTCGCCTGCCGATCGCGCCGCACCAACGGAGCACACGGTCGGCCACTCAGTCGAACGCGTCGTACTCCTCATAGAGGTCGGGCTCGCGGCCGACCACGGTGCGCACGACCGCGAGCTGTTCGGGTAACCCGTCGTCGTCTCCCGCATCGGTGTAGAGCACAGCACCGAACGACTCGCTCGCGTCGTTCGAGAGCCACGTCGAGGGCGGGCTGAGCGGCTCGAGCTCCTCGATCGCCGCTCTCACCTCTTCGAGCTGCGCCTGGTCCTCGCCGAGCCGCCAGAGCAGGATCCGCACGATCATTCGCTCGGCGGCTCCCACGGCTCGTACACCCCACCGGGGACCCCGCCGACGACGACGAACGTCATTCCGTCGGGACCTGCGGTTGGGCGGCGCTTCGCGTCCGGTGGCACGAGGACATAGCGCCCCGGCTTCAACTCGACAGTCTCGCCGTCCACCTCGAGCGTTCCGCTCCCGGCGAGGGCAAAGTAAACCTCCTCTTGCCGCGAGGTGGCCTCGTCGTGCTCCGCTCCAACCTTGCCGGGCGGGAAGTCGATCTGGCTGATTCCGAACGCGGTCGCACCCAGGGCATGACGCACGAACTTGAAGCTCCCCCAGACGGTGGGGATATCTGCGACGTCGACGGCGGTGAAGCCCATTCGCACCTCCTCTGTTGTTCCGGAGTCTACGCAGGCCCATCGCGCGGTAAGTGTTTCGTTAGAGATCCGTTCGGTTGGCTCGATCGGGGGCACCCTGGACGTATGGCGCGTCTTCGGTCTCACTTGGACGTGACGCTGCGATTCACGGTCGTCGCCTGTGCGCTCGGGGTCGCGGCCCTCGTCGCCTTGCGCGCGGACGCGGCCCCCGTGCTAGAGACGCCGCGCACCTGGCTGCTCGAGCCGCTCGTGTCGGGCCGGGGGATCGAGGGCTATACGTCGAAGGTGAGCTACGCGGCGGACGAGCCGGTCGAGCTTCACGTCTCGACCGAGCACGGCGCCCGGTACCGGATCGAGGTGTACCGCATCGGCTGGTACGCGGGGCAGGGCGGCGAGCTCGTCGCCTGCGTGCCAGCTGACTGCACCGCTGACCGCGACGGGGAGGAGCTTCCCGTCCCTCCGCGGAACGACGAGTCGGGTGAGCTGCGTGCGGGTTGGCCGGTGACCGACGTCGTTGCGCTTCCCTCAGGCGCCCGGAGCGGCTACTACCTGGCGCGCCTCGTGCTCACGTCCGGTGCCCAGCCGGGCCGTGTCGCCGGGGTGCCGTTCGTCGTTCGCCGTCCGGCCGGCGACCATCCGGACGTGCTCGTGGTTGCGCCGGTCAACACCTGGCAGGCGTACAACGACTGGGGTGGGCTCAGCATGTACAGCGACCCGCGAGCGGCGACGCGCGTTTCGTTCGACCGTCCCTACGCCCCGACGCTCCGGAAGCCCTACCTCGACTACCCGATCGTGTGGTTCCTCGACCAGTTCGGGTACGACGTCGGCTACACGACCGATGCCGATGTCGACGCTGCCCGCGGTCAGCTTGCCGACGCGAAGGTCGTGGTCGTCCCTGCGCACAGCGAATACTGGTCGAAGGAGCTCCGCGACGGGCTCGAGGCCGCGCGGGGCCTCGGAACGAGCCTTGCGTTCCTCGGCGGCAACACCGGCTACTGGCAGATTCGCTACGCGGACCCCGAGCGGCGTGTCCTAGAGCTGTATCGCTCAGCATCGGGAGATCCAAACCCGAACGAGCGACAGAAGACGGTTCGCTGGCGGGACGTACCGGTCAACCGTCCCGAGTGCTCGCTCGTCGGAACGCAGTGGCAGGGCGGCGACGACGCAACCGAGCCGGGAGCACATCCGTACACCGTCGTCGCGTCGAGCCTCGATCACCCGTGGTTCGCGGGCACCGGATTCGAGGCCGGCGACAAGGTCGAGGGCGCGGTCGGCTACGAATGGGACAGCGTCGCCCCCGAGTGCGAAGGCGTCGTCACACCGACGGTTCTCTTCCGCTGGGCCGGGAAGCAGACGCCGTATCCACCGGGCGTGTACAAGAGCACGTTCCACTCCACAGATGCGACGATGACGACGTACACCGCCGAGTCGGGCGCGAGGGTGCTGGCGGGATCGTCGATCGAGCTCGGTTGGTCGATCGCGGGACCCGCACACGGCGAGACGCCGGTCGACGGGGTGACCGATCCCGAGCACCCAGCGGACCCTCGGATGCAGCGGTTTGTTCGCAACGCGCTCGACGACATGCTCGGTTTGAATTCTCGGTAGCGTCCCGGCCGAATGGCCGACGATCTCGATCCGCTCGAGGAGCACCTGCTCGGAGCGCTGCGGTCGCTGGCCGCCGAGGCCGGCGCGGCCGGCATCGAGATCGCCGAGGCAGCTTGGCATGCCGCGGTCGGCAGTCGCGTCAGCGACCACGCCGCCCGCTTTCTCCAGGCGCAGAAGCTCGGCTTCTACACGATCGGCTCCGCCGGGCACGAGTCGAACGCTCTTGTCGCCCTTGCGCTGCGTCCGTCAGATCCTGCTCTCCTTCACTACCGCTCCGGCGCGTTCTACCTCGCGAGGGCGGGACAGGTGGGGCGCGACGGGATCGACGACATCCTGCTCGGGATCGCCGCGGCGCGGGACGAGCCGATCGCCGGCGGTCGTCACAAGGTGTTCGGCCATCACGCGCTCGCGGTCATCCCGCAGACCTCGACGATCGCCTCTCATCTGCCCCGCGCGGTCGGGGTCGCATTCGCGATCGAGCGTGCGCGGGAGCTGGGGCTCGAGTCGCCCTGGCCCGCCGACGCGATCGTCGTCTGCTCGCTCGGTGATGCGTCGCTCAACCACGCGACTGCACAGGCGGCGCTCAACACGACCGCCTGGTTCGCCTACCGTGGTGTGCCGCTGCCGCTGCTGTTCGTGGTCGAGGACAACGGCATCGGCATCAGCGTGCGGACACCGCAAGCCTGGGTCTCGCAGTCGCTCTTCGGTCGTCCCGAGCTCGCGTACGAGGAGGCCGACGGCGCCATCCCGGAGGCGGCCTACGCGACTGCGGTCGAGCTGGCCGGCTGGGTGCGGGCGAACCGTCACCCTGCGGTTCTCCGGCTGCAGACGGTGCGCTATTTGAGCCACGCGGGCGCCGACGTCGAGACCGCCTACCGCTCGGCCCAGGAGATCCGTGCCGACTACGACGCCGACCCGTTGCTGGCGATCGGTCGTTGGTTGGCGGCGCGAGGCCGAAGTGGGGAGGAGCTCGCGGCGGACTACCTCGCGGCTCGAGCCGAGGTTCGTGAGCGTGCGCTCGCGGCGACGCGCCGGCCGCAGCTGCAGACCGCGGCCGACGTGATCGCGCCGCTCGCCTCGCGAACGCCGGTGGCGGTCGAGATCGAGTCGCGCACCGCCGGGCTCCGGGGCGCCGAGCCGATGACGCTCGCGCAGGCGACCAATGCAGCACTCGCCGACATCCTCGACGCGCACCCGGAGACGATCCTCTTCGGGGAGGACGTGGGCGCGAAGGGGGGTGTCTACGGGGTGACGCGCGGTCTCCAGGCGCGGTTCGGCGAGGCGCGTGTCTTCGACTCCCTCCTCGACGAGACGTCGATTCTCGGCCTCGCGATCGGCTCAGCCGTCTCAGGGCTCGTGCCGCTGCCCGAGATCCAGTACCTCGCCTACCTCCACAACGCGGAGGATCAGCTTCGCGGAGAGGCTGCGACGCTGCAGTTCTTCTCACAGGGCGCCTATCGCAACGGGATGGTCGTGCGGATTCAGGGGCTCGGCTACCAGCGCGGATTCGGTGGTCACTTCCACAACGACAATGCCGTCGGAGTCCTTCGCGATATCCCCGGTCTCGTCGTCGCCTGCCCGGCTCGCGCCGACGACGCTGCGGCGATGCTTCGCACGTGCGTCGCCGCTGCGAAGGTCGACGGCACGGTGAGCGTCGTGCTCGAGCCGATCGCGCTGTACCACACCCGCGACCTCTACACGGAGGGCGACGGAGCGTGGCTCGCCGCGCCGGGGCACGAGCACGTGCCGATCGGGGCGGCCCGGGTGCACGGTGACGGCGGCGATCTCACGATTGTCACTTTCGGCAACGGTGTACCGATGTCGCTGCGCGTGCTTGCCCGGCTGGCGGAGTCGGGGATCGGCGCACGGGTCGTGGACTGCCGCTGGCTCGCGCCGCTGCCCCTCGAAAACGTGCTTCGCGAGGCGCGGGCGACCGGCCGCGTCCTCGTCGCCGACGAGACACGGCTCACCGGTGGGGTGGGGGAGGGGATCGTCACCGAGCTCGTCGCCGCCGGCTACGAGGGAAGGCTCGCGCGGGTCGCGAGCAAAGACTCATTCGTTCCCCTCGGCGACGCAGCCCGCCTTGTACTGCTGTCCGAGGACGAGATCGAAACGGCCGCCCGCGCGCTTGTCGCCTGACGTTCCCACCCGACCAGGCGCCCTCGGCGGGAACGGCACTCGGTCATCCGCGCGCCACGCCTGCAGAGCGTTGTTTGCAAACTTGGCACGAAGTTGTTGCAGACACGTGACACTTTCCGCGTTATGCTCGAAACGTGGGGTGGCGGCCGGTGGCCCAGGAGCACAGGTGCCCGTTCTGGACATGGCCCTTCGGTCGGGCGACCCGTCAGGGCCGAGTGAGCGTTCGAGTGAGCGTTATCGGGGGAGCGTCACCAGGTGGGCGTGGTCGGGGGTGAGTGGTGGTGCCGGGGCGTGAGCGTCCGCGGTCCGGGCGGCGGTAGAGTCGCATCGTGGCTCTCGCCGCTCCAGCTGCCCCGGTCGCCCCGATCACCTGTCCGGCGCCGGCCCGAGAGATCAGCCCTGGCGTGCGATGTGGCTACGTGCGAGTCCCGCTCGATCGCACCGGGACGGTCGCCGGCACCGTTCGCGTCTATTTCGAGCGGTACCCACCGGCTGATCGGATGCTCCCGCCGGCCTCGACCGTCCTCTCGATCGAGGGAGGCCCGGGGTATCCGACCGCGGCCGACCGCGGGTACAGGACACGGCTCTGGGAGCCGATCGCGAAACGCCGCGCGCTCGTGCTGATCGATCTACGCGGCACCGGCCGGAGCGACGCGCTCGCGTGCCCGGCGCTCCAGCACACGACCGTCGACTACGTGCGCCGGGCGGGCTTATGCGCGCGGCAGCTCGGCCCGAGGCGTGACTACTACGGAACCGGAGACGCCGTCGAAGACATCGAAGACGTCCTTCGCGCGCTCGGGGCGGGGAAGGTCGACCTCTACGGTGACTCGTACGGCACCTACGCCGCGCAGGCGTTCGCCGTGCGGTACCCCGAGCGCCTGCGCTCGCTCACCCTCGACGCGGCCTACCCACTGCCGGGCACCGACCCGGCCTACGCCGACCTCGCGGCTGCGTTCCGCCGAGGACTTCGGCTCGTGTGTCAGAGGCGTCCGGGCTGTCCCGCCGCGGCGCAGCGCGAGGACGCCGTCGCGCTGGTCCGGCGGGTCGCGCGTCGGCTCGCGACGAAGCCCGTCCGCGGGTTTGGGCTCGATGGCGACGGCCGCATCACGCCGGTGACGCTCGACGACGATGCGCTTGCGCAGATCGCCGGCTCGTCGTACTACAGCTACGCAGTGTGGAAGGACCTGCTCGCGGCGGTCGTCTCTCTCGACCGCGGCGATCCGACGCCGCTTCTCCGGCTTGGGGCCGAGCACCTGGGGTTCGACGCCGGCGAGGCGGTGCCGTCGGCGTTCTCCGATCCCCTCTATCTCGCGGTCACCTGCCACGACTACCCCCAGCTCTGGGATCCGATCACGCCGATCCCGCTCCGGCCGCAGGAGGTGCGCCAGCGGCTGGCCGCCTACCCGCCGGGGACGTTCACGCCGTTCACCGCGGAGTCGTGGACGTCGTACCCCTACGAGGGGCCGCTCGCCTGCCTGCGCTGGCCGAGCGTCACGGGCGGGCAACCGCCCGAGCCGGAAGCCGCGGTCTATCCGAGGGTCCCGACGCTCGTCCTCAACGGTGACCTGGACACGATCACCGCCTCCTCAGGCGCGAAGATCGTCGCGCGTCGGTTCCCCCGGGCCACGTTTGTCGAGGTTCGCAACTCGGTTCACGTCACCGCGCTCGGCGATCGCGACGCCTGCGCGTCGCCCATCTACTGGCGCTTCGTCAAGACGCTTCGCGCCGGAGACACGAGCTGCCGGCTGCGCATCCCCGAGATCCGGCTCGTGCCGAGGTTCCCTCGCTCACTGGCCGAGGTCGACGCCGGACGGGCGGCGCGGGCGAACGAGGCGAGCGGTCTGCACCGCCGGATTGCCGTTGCAGCCGCGCAGACGGTCTCCGACGTGATCTCGCGCTGGTGGCTCAACTACTCGGGAGGCAGCCGGGGTCTGCACGGGGGCTCCTGGACCTACGAGGGCGATAGCGACGTGACCATGTTCACGCTCGATCACGTCGTGTTCGTGCCCGGGGTTTCGGTCTCGGGGACGGTCGAGTGGTCGCGGAACGGCGCCGTCTCGGCACACGTCACGGTCGACGCGCCGCGTGGCGACCGTGCCGAGCTCGAGCTGACGTGGACCGGCAAGCCGCTCGCCCGCGCGCGGCTCAGAGGCTGGTCGGGCGGGCAGCGGGTCGAGATGACGATGCTGGCGCCCTAGTGACACCATCCTCTTCGAGTTCGGCGTCTCACAACGAGACCGTCGCGCGTGAACCATTGCGAGTCGCCGCACTGGCCGAGTCGCCGACCACGAGCAGCCCGGCCGTGAGCACGAGCGCGCCGCCGATCGCGGTCTTTACGGAGACCGGGTTGTCAAGGAGGGCCGCCGCGAGCACGACCGCGGCAACGGGCTCGAGAAACGTGAGCAGCCCCGCGGACTGAGCGCTGACGTGGCGGAGGCTCGCGGCGTACACGAGCGTCGAGAGGCCCGTGAACACGACCCCGAGCGCGAGCACGGCGGCCCAGTCCCCGGTCGTCGACGGAACGACGCGATCGGCGATAGCGACGACCGGAACGAGGACGAGCGCCCCGACCGCGCAGTCCCACAGCGCGACCGTGAGCGGCGGTGTCCCGTCGCGGAGTAGTCGCTTCGAGACGAGCACGAGGGCCGCGTACGTCGCGGCCGAGCCGAGGCCGCACGTGATCGCGCTGGCAGACGCATGCGTCCCGCCGTCACCGGCGAGCGCGACGAGCGCAACGCCGGCGCTGCCGAGGGGAAGCGCCGCGAGTGCCACCCGCCTCGTCGGTTCCGAGAGGAGAATCGGTGCCGCGATGGCGAGGATAACCGGGGCGGTGTAGAACGTCATCACCGCGAGCGCCACCGAACCGAGCTTCACCGCTTCGAAGAACAGCACCCAGTGGACGGCTTGGAGGGCGCCGAGCAGCCCGAGGGTGCCGGCGTTCCCGCGCGCCGAGACGTCGGTCTGCGTGAGGGCTGCGACGAGCGCCAGGGTGAGCGCCGCGAGCGCGAGCCGGTGCAGCGCCAGCACCGGCGCGCCGAGAGCGACCGAATCGACGAGAACGGTGATGAGGCCCCACGACGCCGCGAGCACAGCGAGCGTCGCCGTCCAGCGCACGTCAGGAGCGCTCGGCGGTCGCGATCACCTCGGCGAGCTCTGTTTCGTCGAGCCGGCCGGCGACGTGCTCGATGACGCGGCCGTTGGGCGCGACGACGAACGTCTCGGGGAAGCGGGCGACACCCCAGGCCCGCTCCGCGTTTCCCGGGCCGTCGAAGAGGACGGGGTAGCTTGTCTCGTACCGGTCGAGGAACCGGCGAAGGTCGCGCTTGAAGTCCTGCGAGGCGATCCCGACGAACGCGACACGACCGGACAGGCTGCGTGCACCGGCAGCGAGCAGCCTGGCCTCCTCCTTGCACGGTGGGCACCAAGAGGCGAAGAAGTTGACGATCGTCGGCCGTCCGCCGAGGTCACCGTCGTCCACTCGGCCGCGCGAGAGCGCGGCCTGCAGACGAGGTGCAACGTCGGTCGAGCCTGCCGCGAAGACCGGAAGCGCAAAGGCCGGGGCCGTCGGGCGCTCGCCCCGGTGCACCTTCGCGACGAACGCCGGCCCCGGCGGCCGGTGGGTGACCTTCCAGGCGAGCAGGCCCAGCAGCAACACGACAAAGCCGAGCGCGACCCCGCGAGCAGCAGCGACGAGGCGGCGCTCCATCCTCGGATCGTAGACCCACGGCACTCGTCCAGTGGTCTCTCCGGGAAGTTCGGGCCGTGTTGCGTCGGCGACAACCGAGCAGGCCTGGGACGCAAGGAGCGCCAATAGCGGTGTGTATTTGGTGCGAGCTCCCCGGAGCGACCACTAGCCTGTGACGATGCCGGTAATCGAGGCCGAGGGGCTCGTGAAGGTGTTCCGCGCGCGCAAGAGCGAGGTGCGTGCACTCGACGGCGTCGACCTCGATGTCGACGAGGGGACAGTGCTCGGGCTGCTCGGGCCCAACGGCGCGGGGAAGACGACGACGGTTCGGATCCTCACGACGCTGCTACGCCCCGACGCCGGGAGCGCCCGCGTCGACGGGCTTGACGTGGTCGGGCAGGCCCACCAGGTGCGTCACCTGATCGGGCTCTCGGGGCAGTACGCGGCTGTCGACGAGAACCTCACCGCCCGCGAGAACCTGTGGATGTTCGGGCGGCTCTACCAGCTCTCGAGCGTCGAGTCGCGGGCGCGGGCTGATGAGCTGCTCGATCGCTTCGACCTCGCGGCCGCGGCCGACCGTCCCGCGAAGACGTTCTCGGGCGGGATGCGCCGACGGCTCGACCTGGCGAGCGCGCTGATCGGTCGTCCGCGGCTTCTGTTCCTCGACGAGCCGACGACGGGTCTCGATCCACGCAGCCGCCTTGCGATGTGGGACGTCATCCGCACCCAGGTTCGTGAAGGTGCGACCCTGCTGCTGACGACGCAGTATCTCGAGGAGGCCGACGAGCTCGCCAACGACATCGCCGTCGTCGACCACGGTCGAATCATCGCGCGTGGCACGTCGGACGAGCTCAAATCGCGGGTCGGTGGGGAACGGATTGAGATCGTCGTCCACGATCGCAATCAGCTCTCGAGCGCCGCAGCGCTCGTCGCGCCGGACGGGACGGCGTCGCTCGACGAGCACACGAAGCGCATCACGATCGGCGCCGCCGGCGGCGCCCAGCAGCTCGTCGAGGTCGTCGGTCGGCTCGGCGACGGGGAGATTCGCATCGACGATGTCGCCTTGCGCCGACCGACGCTCGACGACGTCTTCCTCGCGCTCACCGGTCATGCCGCGACGCCCGATTCCGACGCAGAGGAAGAGGTGTGATGGGCGCGGCCGTCGCCGACGGGCTGGTGATCGCCTGGCGCAACCTCAAGCGCGTGCCTCGGATCCCTGAGCTCGCGATCTTTGCGGTGTTGCAGTCGGTGATGTTCGTGCTGCTCTTCGCGTTCGTGTTCGGTGGCGCGATCCCCTTGCCCGGCGGGGGCTCCTACCGCGAGTACCTGATGCCCGGGATCTACGCGCAGACGATCGGGTTTGCCTCGATCACGACGGCCGTCGGGATGGCGGACGACATGCACAAGGGGCTGATCGACCGCTTTCGCTCGCTGCCGATGGCTCGCTCCGCGGTGATCAGCGGTCGCACCGTCGCCGACGTCGTCTACAACACCGGGATCCTGGTCGTCCTGATGGCGTCCGGGCTCGCGGTCGGGTGGCGCGTCCATTCAAGCGTTCCCGACGTCGCGCTTGGCGTCGTCCTGCTCGTCGTTTTCGCATTCGCGATGGCCTGGGTCGGCGTGCTGATCGGCCTGCTCGTCCCGTCCGTCGAGGTTGCGCAGCAGCTGGGCTTCCTCGTCGTATTCCCGGCGACGTTCGTCTCGAACGCCTTCGTTCCGACGGCGACGTTGCCTCGGCTGCTGCAGCCGATTGCCGAGTGGAATCCGTTCAGCGCGCTCACCGCCGCGACACGCGATCTCTTCGGGAACCCGAACCCGTTCCCGGCAGGGTCGGTCGCCGCCGAGCACGCGGTGCTGATGTCGCTCGTGTGGACGGTGGTGCTGTTGATCGTCTTCGCGCCACTCGCGGTGCAGCGCTATCGCGCGATCGACCGCTGAGCGCCCGCGGAGAGGAATGAGAGCCGGGGCCAGCGTCGAAGTCCTCACCACTTGCGGGAGCGGCAACACCGCCGCGGCAGGCCCGCGCGGACAGTGAACCGGAAACGGGGGGCACGATGAGACTGCGGGCGGGAGTCGGACGAGCGATCGCACTGGCGACGATCGGGACAGCGGTGATTCTGTCGGGCGTCGGCGGCACCGCCGGCACGGCGGCAGGACCGGTGCTCGAGAAGGGCGACCTGATCCTCAACAGCCGGTTGTGGGGCGATCTCACGTGGCTGCGCGCGAGCGGCGCGGTGGTAAAGCCGTTGGCGCCCGGCTTTGTGAGCGATGGCCGGTTCATCGGGGTCAGCGGCGCCGATGTGGACCCGAAGGGACGGCTCTGGGCCGTCGGCATCGGGGTCGACCGAGCGGTGGTGTTCGACCGATCCGGCACCGCGACCGGCACGATCGTCGAGGACATCCAGGACTGGCCGGGGCGGGCCACGTTCGACGGCAACCCGACGGACATCTCGTTCGACGCGCTGGGAAACGCCCTGATCGGCTCGTTCGAGTTCGAGGGGCCGATCATGAGGTTCGACCCCACTGGCGCGACCCTCGGCGTGCTCGGCCGCTACGAGGCCGACAACCTCGATCTCGCCTCCGACCAGTGCACGCTGCTGACGCTCGCCGCGAACGACGGCGTGATCACGCGGAAGGACATCTGCGCGAACGGCCCGGCGACGCGCGTCCCGATTCCGGCAGGCGTCGGTGACTTCAGCGAGTCCATCGGGATGCGGATCCTCCCCGACGCCTCGGTGCTCGTGCCGGTTGGCTCATCGTCGTCGCCGACGGGGGAGAGCTCGGTCATCAGGCAAGACCTCGCCGGTCACGTCCTGCGCCGCTACACCTCGACCGGGTGTGCAGGCCGCGAGTGGCGCGGGATCGCCTTGAGCGTCGACGGGACACGCTTCTGGAGCAGCTGCTTCGACCCCACGACAGGCTCTCTCGTTCCCACCGAGTTCGACGTCGCCACCGGCGTCGTACGGCGTGCCCTGGCCACGCCGGGGATCGTGCAGGCGGTCTACGGCGGGTTCCGGGCCGCGCAGGATCGGGTTGCGCCGACGGTCGCGATCGCCACCCCGGCCGATGGCGCGACGTACGCGCTCGGTGAGAGCGCGCCGGCGAGCTACATCTGTGCGGATGCCGGTGGCTCGTTGCTCGCGAGCTGCAACGGGCCTGCCGCGAACGGGTCGCCGGTCGACAGCTCGTCGCTCGGCGCGCACTCGTTCCGCGTCGAGGCAACCGACGGAGCGGGCAACGTCACCTCGGCGACCACGAGCTACAGCGTCGTCTACGGCGTCAGCGGGTTGGAGCAGCCGCTCGACAACCTGCCGGTCGTCAATGTCATGCGTGCGGGGCGGGGCGTGATCGCACGCTTCACGATCCCCGGTCGGCCAGGCCGGCAGGTCTTCGCTTCCGGATATCCGCTTTCGCGCTGGGTGACGTGCCCGACCGGCGCGCCGGAGGACGATGTCGAGCAGACGACGAACGCTTCGGCGGGCACGCTCACGGTCGACGCAAACGGGCACTACGGCTACGTCTTTCGTACGTATCCGGCCCAGCGAAACACGTGTCGTGAGCTCGTGCTCAGGTTCAACGACGGCACCGAGCTCTCCGCGCTGTTCCGCTTGCGCTAGTCGGGCGACTTGCGAATGCCGGCGCGCACGGTCGACTATCCCATCAGCGTGTTGGCGAAGTCTGCGAGACCTGAGCTCTGCTCCTCGCCCGTGTACGCGTGCTGGCAACGCGCGGAGTACGCGCGAAGGTAGACGCACGCCGCGATCGCCGCCCGACGCTCGGTCTCGGTGAAAGGTCGCCCTCGCTTTCCTCGTAGGCGGCAATGAATTCGAGGGACTCGTCGGCGCTCGGCCACAACTCGACCGGCTCTGCCAGCTCTTCGGTGTAGGTGAAGCTGCCGGCGGCGTGGCCGACCAACACCGTCTCCAGCTCGATCTTGATGCTGTCCCAGTCGTAGAGCGCCGTCAGCCGGAAGTCGTCGTCGAAGCGGAGGTGCTTCGCGGCCCAGTCGTCGTGACCGATGACGGTGGCGCCGCACACCGGCACGGCGCGTGCGGCATGCGCGATCTCGTCGATCCACTCGGCGCCCGCTGCGGTCGCCTCGAAGTCGAAGAGCACGTTGTGCGGCGGAGGCCAGAGTACGTTGTGCGGCTGCGGCGGCCTTCGATCCATCGCGACGCCGGCACGCGCGGCAAGCTCATGGAAGCGCGCGAGCTCCCGAGCCATCGCGGCGCGTGCCTCGGGCCGATGCCCGTCGACGAAGCGCCCGCGGTCGACCCACTCCTCCCTGATCGCCGTTCCCTGTCGTCCGAGCGGGCGAGGGGCTGGGAACCCGGCGTCTCGTAATGCTCTCTGGAGCTCCTGCACGCGGTCGAGGTATTCGACGTCCGTGCCGCGTCCGAAGATCTTGAGGGCGACGCGCGAGCCGTCCCCTCGACGGATTCCGAAGACGACGCCGACGCTTGCCGTGAAGGAGAAGATCTCAGCCGCGTCCGGCTCGAGCGTGCGCGCGATCTTGACGATGTCGTCAGGATCGACGGTGCCGAGGACGTCGAGCACAACTGCCAGCGTTGCGTCGCCTTGGAGGAATCCCGCCAGCGCGTCCACGCGAGGAGTCTACGACCACTCCGCCGGAGCCCGCGAGAGGTCGGTCGGACATAGCAAGGGAGGGTGTTTCGCTGGGGGACCGGTAGGGTCCTCCAGCGCTTCAGGGATCCGTGCGCGTGCGTGAACCGCGCGCGGGCGGTTCCCGAGGTCTCGACTTTCGACAACGTCGCGACCGGCACTGCGCGGAAACAGGGGCGACAGGACTCGAACCTGCAACCCCCGGTTTTGGAGACCGGTGCGCTACCAATTGCGCCACGCCCCTGGGCTGCGCTCGCAGTGTAGCCGCCCCGCCCGGGAGGCACGATGCGGCGCGAGGTGGCATGCTCCCGGGATGCAGCGACGGGCGCTTGGCGTGCTGTTCGCGGCGATCGCAGTCTCGCTCGGGCTGATCGCGGTCTGGGCGGGCCTCTCGGGCGGTCGCGCGTGGGTGGTTGCGCTTGCGGCGGCGGCGCTCGCGCTGTGGATGGGAGACGGCGCCCGGAGGCACCTGTGAGAAGCGCGAACATCCTGGAAATCGAGCTGTTCGGCGCGAAGCTGGCTCCGGGGCCCGCGAGACTTTTCTTGCAAAGAGGGAATGACTTCTCGCGATGAGCGCGTATTCTGTAAAGGTGGCTTCGCGAGCATCGGGGGGAGATACGGGGGCCCTTTGGCGCGAGTTTCGCGCGGCAAAGGACGACGCCTCCAAGCGGGCTCTGCGCGACCGGCTCATCCTCACCTATGCGCCGCTCGTCAAGTTCGTTGCGAGCAGGCTTGGCGCGAGCTTGCCGTCGCACGTCGACGAGCAGGATCTGGCCTCCTACGGGTTGCTGGGGCTGATCGGCGCGATCGAGCGCTTCGACCCGGACCGCGAGATCAAGTTCGAGACGTACGCGATCGCCAGGATCAAGGGGGCGATCATCGACGAGCTCCGCTCGCTCGACTGGGTGCCGCGGTCGGTTCGCACGCGGGCGCGTGAGATCGAGCGTGCGATCGCCGAGCTCGAGCGGACGCTTCATCGCGCCCCGACCGATGAGGAGATCGCGAAGAAGGTGGGGATCACGACCGGCGAGCTCGAGGACTCCCTCAGCGAGATCTCCCGCTCGTCGATGGCGGCGCTCGACGAGCTTTGGACGCCGCAGGGCGGGGGTGACCAGATCGCCCTGATCGACACGATCGAGGACGAGAACGGACCTGATCCCGAGTTCAACCTGGAGCAAACCGAGATGCGCGAGGCGCTCGGCGAGTCGATCGCCCGGCTGCCCGAACGCGAGAAGCTCGTGATCACGCTCTATTACTACGAGGAGCTCACGCTCCGCGAGATCGGCGAGGTGCTCGGGGTCACCGAGTCCCGCGTGTCGCAGCTACACACGAAGGCGGTTCTTCGTCTCAAGGCCCGCCTTTCCGGTCAGGTTCGCGAGGCGCTCGAGACGAGCTGACGCCGGGCGCGCTGCCCGCGGCTGGAGTCGTGTTCGGCCGAGCGGAGCTTGGTGCCCCGGCGTCGAAACGCAGACCTCGGACTGAAGGCCGAGGTCGTTGTGGTCTGGCGGGCTCGGCCGAGGGTGGCGTGTGCTCGGCGTCGATGCGCAGACTCGGCGTCGAAGCGCAGACCGCGGACTGAAGTCCGAGTCGCCGCACACGTTCGCGTCGCGTTCGCCGACTGGGTTACGATCGCGCGAGAGACCGTACTTCGACGGAGGAGAAGCGAGATGGCGTCGACCGAGCCGGGGAAGATCCGCAACGTTGCCGTAGTCGGACACCGTGGGACGGGGAAGACGTCGCTGGTCGAGGCGCTCCTGTACCAGACGGGCGAGGTGAACAGGCTCGGCACGATCGAGGCGGGCACCACGGTCTCTGACTGGGACGAGGACGAACACAAGCGCCAGCTCTCGATCTCGCTCTCCCTCACCCACACCTCGTGGCAGGACCGGAAGATCAACCTCGTCGACTGTCCGGGCGACCCGTCGTTCCAGGGCGAGGCGCGGTGCGCGCTGCGGGTCGTCGAGGGGGCGCTCGTCGTGGTGAGCGCGGTGATGGGGCTCGAGGTCGGCACCGCCCGCATGAAGAAGCTCGCCGACGAGCTCGGCCTCGCGCGCGTGTGGTTCGTGAACATGCTCGACCGCGAGCGAGCCGACTTCTATCGCACGCTCGGTCAGATCCAGGACCAGTTCGGCTCGAAGTGCGTTGCTGTGCATCTGCCGATCGGGTCCGAGCACGAGCTCGAAGGGATCGTCGACGTCCTTCACATGTGTGCGTACTTGTCGCCGAACGGCGGCAAGGAAGCCGACTCGTCCCCGATCCCGGAGTCGATGGCGGCGATCGCGCAGGAATACCGCGAGAAGCTGCTTGACGAGGTGGTTCAGATCGACGAGGCGCTGATGGAGCGCTACCTCGAGGGCGAGGAGCTCGACGTGCACGACGTCGCTGCCGCGTTGAAGCTCGGGATCACGCGCGGTGAGGTGTTCCCCGTCGCGTGCGGGGTTGCGACCAAGAACCTCGGCACCCACGCGCTCCTCGACCTGATTGTCGAGGGCGTGCCGTCTCCGGCGAAGAAGGGCGCGCCGTTCGACGCGGGCGACGCCACCACCGCCGCATTCGTCTTCAAGACCATCGCCGACCCCTTCGCGGGGCGCATCAACCTGTTCCGGGTCGTCCGCGGGAACATCACCACCGAGTCGACGCTGTTCGACGTGCGCGAGAAGGCGAAGGAGCGGATGGGGTCGCTGCTGCAGCTCCAGGGCAAGGAGCACACTCCGATGAAGGAGTTCGGCGAAGGCGACATCGGTGGCGTCGCGAAGCTCAAGGACGTGCAGACCGGCGACCTGCTCGTCGACCGTGAGGTCGACGTGAAGGTCGAGGCGCTCTCGTTCCCCGAGCCGGTGATGAGCTTCGCGGTCACCCCGAAGTCGAAAGGCGACGAGGACAAGGTCGCGGCGGCGATCCGGCGGCTGTCGGAGGAGGATCCAACGCTACGCCTCCGGCGCGACGCCCAGACCGGCGAACAGATCCTCGCCGGGATGAGCCAGATGCACGTCGAGGTGGCGCTCGAGCGGGCCAAGCGCCGGTTCTCGGTCGACGTCGACCTCCACCCGCCCCGGGTGCCGTACCTCGAGACGATCCGGAAGGAAGCAAGGGCCCGACACCGCTACAAGAAGCAGACCGGCGGTCGCGGCCAGTTCGGCGACTGCGAGATCGTGCTCGAGCCGATCGCCGGACACGAGGGCTACGAGTTCCGCGACAAGATCGTCGGCGGGGTGATCCCGCAGGGGTTCCGGCCGGCGGTCGACAAGGGGATCCAGGAGGCGATGCAGCACGGTGAGCTCGCCGGGGCGCCCGTGCAGGGCGTGCGGGTCAGCCTCGTCGACGGCCAGTACCACAACGTCGACTCGTCCGAGATGGCCTTCAAGATCGCGGGCTCGCTGGCGTTCAAGGAGGCGTACGCAAAGGCCGACCCGGTGCTGCTCGAGCCCATCATGGAGCTGGAGGCAGTCGTCCCGGACGAGGCGGTAGGCGCGGTCAACGGCGACCTCAACTCCCGTCGCGGCAGGCTGCAGGGCATGGAGCCCGCTGCCGGGATGACGACGATCAAGGCCGAAGTACCGATGTCGGAGCTGCTCACCTACGCGCAGTCGCTCACCTCGATGACCGGCGGGCGGGGCGACTACTCGATGCACCTCCTCCGCTACGAGGAAGTCCCGACCCATGTCGCCCAGAAGATCATCGACGAGACGAAGAAGGCTCGCGAAGCCGCCTCGGGCTGACACGGACGTGTCCCGCGGCGGAAACCGGTGTCGGACACATTTTTCTGTCAAGGGCAAACCCGTGTCAGGTTTGCAACAAGTTCTCCACAGCGCGGCTTGAAAGCGCCGGTCTTGCGAAAACCGGTGTCAGACACCGGTTGCGCCCTTCGTCGAGCGCCCGCGGGCCTGCAAATCCACAGGGGATGTGGAAAACCGCCCGGCGGGGCTATAGTGAGCGTCCCATGCGGGTCACGAAGGCAAACGTCACGCGCGTCTGCGGCCTCTGCGAACGAACCCTCCTGATGGGAGAGCAGACGACGCGCTTCTCGCCCGACGGGCACAGCTACGTCGACGTCTGTCCGCTCTGTCAGGGAGCGGCGCTCGATCACGGCTGGGTGCGCGAAGGTCTCGCGATCTCGCCGGCGATGCACGCCCAGGGCCGCCGGCGGAAGCAGAAGACGCTCTGGCAGGCACTCCTCGGGGCGCGCGAGGAGGAGACCGCGCCCGTCGTCTCCGAGCCGATCCTCCGCCGCCTCTCGGACGACGAGCTCGCGCTCGTCGAGGCCGCTGACCTCTTCAACCAGAGCGCGTTCCGGCGCACGATCGAAGGTGTCGCGAAGAGCCTTGGCGAGCCGCAGGCGTCGATCGTCCCACTCCCGGGCGTGAACGCGGAGACCGTCCTCACGTTCGCCTGGGACATCACCTGGTACCAGTACCGCGTCTCGCCCGAGGCGGCTCAGCCCGTGCGGATCGCCGAGCGCGGGCATGACATCGACGACCTCGGCGTGCCCTACACGGATTGGAACGCCCGCCTCGACGACCAGGGCCGGCTCATGCCTGCGCTGGCAACGGTCTGACGGCGTGAGCTCGACCGACACGCAATCGCTTGCCACCGAGCTCCTCGAGCGGCTTGGCGTTCCCGCGTCATCGCTCGGAGGCGACCTCGTCGTGCGCACCCCAATCACCGGAGAGGAGATCGGCAGCGTTAGGCGCGACTCGCAGGAGACGACCGACGCAAAGATCGCTCGCGCCGCGGCCGCGTTCGCAGTATGGCGAACGGTTCCCGCGCCGCGCCGCGGCGAGCTGATCCGCCTGCTCGGGGAGGAGCTGCGCCGGGAGAAGGACGCGCTCGGCGCCCTTGTCACGCTTGAGGTCGGGAAGATCGCACAGGAAGGCCTCGGCGAGGTGCAGGAGATGATCGACATCTGCGACTTCGCGGTCGGGCTCTCGCGTCAGCTCTACGGTCACTCGATCGCGTCGGAGCGGCCAGGTCACCGACTCACCGAGACGTGGCATCCGCTCGGGCCAGTCGCGGTCGTCAGCGCGTTCAACTTCCCGGTTGCTGTGTGGAGCTGGAACGCAGCTCTGGCGCTCGTCGCGGGCGATCCCGTGATCTGGAAGCCATCGGAGCGGACGCCGCTTACCGCAGCCGCGACAACAGCCCTTCTCCAGCGCGCCGCCGACCGCTTCGGTGACGTGCCTGAGGGACTCTTCGAGCTTGTGATCGGCGGCGCCGATCGGGCGGTTCAGCTTGCCGACGATGCCCGGATCCCCCTTCTTTCGGCTACCGGCTCGACCGCGATGGGCAAGGCGCTCGCCCCGCGCGTCGCCGCCCGCCTCGGACGCTCGCTCCTCGAGCTCGGCGGCAACAACGCGGCGATCGTCGCGCCGAGCGCCGATCTCGACCTCGTCGTCCGCGCGGTGCTCTTCGCAGCCGTCGGCACCGCCGGGCAACGCTGTACCACGCTCCGCAGGCTTGTCATCCACGAGTCGGTGGCGGACGAGCTGATTTCGCGGCTGCGCCTCGCGTATGCGAGCGTTCCGATCGGCGATCCGCGCGAGCCGGACACGTTGGTCGGGCCGCTGATCACGCAGCACTCGTTCGCTGAGATGCAGGGAGCGATCGAGCACGCGCGCGCCGAAGGCGGGGAGGTGCTCGTCGGCGGTGGCCGCGCGCTTGCCGACCGCTGGCCCGACGCGTGGTACGCGGAGCCGACGATCGTCCGCATGCCGGCGCAGACGGCGGTCGTCGAGACCGAGACGTTCGCCCCCCTGCTCTACGTCCTGACCTACTCGGATCTCGACGAGGCGATCGCGCTCCAGAACAACGTGCCGCAAGGGCTCGCCTCGTCGATCTTCACGACCGACCTGCGCGAGGCGGAGCGATTCGTTGCCGCGGCCGGCTCGGACTGCGGGATCGCGAACGTCAACATCGGCCCGAGCGGGGCGGAGATCGGTGGGGCGTTCGGTGGTGAGAAGGAGACGGGGGGTGGCCGTGAGTCAGGCTCGGACGCCTGGAAGGCGTACATGCGGCGCCAGACTGCGACGATCAACTACACGAGCGACCTCCCGCTCGCGCAGGGCATCACCTTCGACGTCTAGGAACCCTGGGACGGCAGAAGATCGGGCTTACCGCCCGATTCGGACACGTCCCGCGGGGACATCCCAGTACCTGGGCCACCGGCCTCCTCCCCTGCTGTAGACGCTAACGCTCGGCGTGGGGCGCCGCAAGGTGTCCTTTGTGTCAACTTCGTCAAACGTTCCGCACAGGCTCTTCGTTGCGGCGGGCGCCCCCGGCACGAGGGCGGGCTGCTGGACACTGCGCCTCAACCCTGGTATATCAGTCGCGTGCCAACGCCTTCGCTGCCCCTGAGCGCCCGACGGTGACGGTCTCCGGGCCTCCGTCGAGCGGCCGGAGCGACGATCCGCTCATTCACGTCGACGGCGTCTGGAAGATCTTCGGGCCGAAGGCCGACCGGATCATCGGTACGCCCGACGCCGGCCTCTCACGCTCCGAGCTCCGAGAGAAGACAGGCTGCGTTGCCGCGGTTCGCGACGTCAGCTTCGACGTGTGGCCGGGCGAGGTGTTCGTGGTCATGGGCCTCTCGGGCTCGGGCAAGTCGACGCTCGTACGCACGTTGATTCGCCTCATCGAGCCGACCGCCGGCACGATCGCGATCGCCGGCCGTGACGTCACCGCCGCCGACACGAACGGTCTCCGCCAGCTTCGCCGCCACGACGTCTCGATGATCTTCCAGCACTTCGGCCTCCTCGCTCACCGGCGCGTCATCGACAACGTCGCGTTCGGGCTCGAGATCCAAGGGGTCGCCAAACACGAGCGCCTGAGCCGTGCGGCGGACGTCCTCAAGCTCGTGGGGCTCGAGGACGTGGCGCAGTCGTTCCCCGATCAGCTCTCCGGCGGGATGCAGCAGCGCGTCGGCGTCGCCCGCGCCTTCGCCGGCGATCCGAAGGTGATGCTCTTCGACGAGCCCTTCAGCGCGCTCGACCCCCTGATCCGCCGGGACATGCAGGACGAGGTCTGCCGCCTACAGGTCGAGACCGGCAAGACGATGGTGTTCATCACGCATGACCTCCCCGAGGCGCTGCGTCTCGGCGATCGGATCGCGATCATGCGCGACGGCGCGATCGTTCAGGTCGGCACGCCCGAGGAGCTCGTCGGCTCACCGGCTGACGACTACGTCGAGAACTTCGTTCGCGACATCCCGCGAAGCCACGTGCTCACGTTGCGCTGGATCATGCGAGCGCCCGAGCCCGGCGAGGCGCTCGACGGCCCGCAGGCCGACGTCGCCACAGTCGTTCGCGACGTCGTGCCGATGCTCGCAGCCGGCGAGCGGCCGGTCGTCGCGACCGAGCACGGAAAGCCGGTTGGCGTCGTCGATCGCGGGGCGGCGCTGACGGCCATCGCCGGAGAGCGCGCTTGAGACCGCGACAGCGGCTCCTCCGCGAAGCGCAATCCGGCCCCGGGGAGACGGGCCGCGCTGCGGCCGGCCTCGTGAGGCCGTCGCGGAGGCAGCGCTAGTGGCGACGCTCGCCGAGCCGGCAGCGCCGGGAATGGCGCTCGAACACCAGCCGAAGTGGCTCAAGCCCGCCGCGATCCTGCTCGTGATCGTTGGGATGTGGGGTGCGTACCGGCTGTGGCGCGGGGAGTACCCGTGGCCGGCCGGGCTTCGCTGGGACGGGCTCAGCTTCAAGCTCGACGAGTTCCAGACATGGCTGATCGACGAGCGCACCGCCACCGACCGCAACCTCGTCTTCGACGCATTCGAAGGGCTCCGTTCGCTTCTCGACAACTTCGTCGAATGGCTCTTCCAGCTGTTTCGCTGGTTGACCTGGCCCGGCGTCACCGCGATCGGGACGCTGCTCGTGGCGTGGCTCGGTGGGCTGCGCGTGGCTGCGATCACGCTCGCCGCATTCGCCGTCTACGGCGCCACCGGGCTCTGGGCGGAGAGCATGGAGACCTTCGCGCTGATGATCGTTGCCGTCGGGATCTCGCTTGCGATCGGGATCCCGCTTGGGGTCGCCGCGGGCCGCTCTGAGCGGGTCAACCGGGTGCTCTCGCCTCTTCTCGACGCCGCGCAGATCATCCCGGCGTTCGCCTACCTGATGCCGGTCGTGCTGCTGTTCTCGGTTGGCTACGCCGCCGCGGTCGTGACGACGATGGTCTACGCGATCCCACCAGCGGTACGCATCACGGCGCTCGGCATTCGCGGCGTCCCCACGAACTCAGTCGAGGCAGCGAGCTCCCTGGGCGCCACCCGGGCGCAGACGCTCTTCAAGGTCCAGCTTCCGCTGGCGCGCCGCCTGTTGTTGCTCGGGGTCAACCAGACGATCCTCTTCGCGCTTTCGATGGTCGTCATCGCCGGGCTGATCGGGGGCGGCGGGCTTGGCGCGGTCGTCAACTCCGGGTTGAGCTCGAACGCCTCGCTGGCGCTTCTCGCCGGGCTCGTCATCGTCGTGATGGCCGTCGCCGTGGATCGCACCGCCGAGGCGGTGGCTGTGCGAACTGACCCCGTCGCGGCGCACAGGCAGCAAGCCACCAAGCGCCAACGCCGGATCCTCGGTGTCGGCGCACTCGCCGCGGGGGCTATTGCGGTGCTCGTTTCCAAGCTCGTCGGCGCCGCAGCCAGCTTCCCGCTCGAAACCGCCGGTGGAAGAACGACGACGCTCCAGTACTGGCTCGTCGGGCGCTTCGACGCCGGGTTCGAGTACGTTCGCGACCCCCTGGGGTGGGTGTTCGGCATCACGAACCCGACCGGGACGTTCATCCTCGTGCATCTGCTGCAGCCGCTGCAACGCACACTGATGGAAGGCCCGTGGCTCACGACGCTCGCGGGGCTGACGCTCATCGCCTTCGTCCTTTCAGGGTTGCGCCCTGCGCTCACGGCGCTCCTGATGCTCGGCCTGATCGGCTTTGTCGGCCAGTCGAGCGGGACGCCCGTGTGGACGCTAGCCATGGACACCCTCTCGCAGGTGCTGGTTGCGACGGCGATCGCGGTGCTGATCGGGATCGCGCTCGGGATCGCCGCGGCGGAGAGCCGCGTCGTCTCGCGGGTGCTCCGGCCGGTGAACGATGTGCTCCAGACGCTCCCGCAGCTCGTCTACATCATCCCGTTCATCTATCTGATGCCCGTCTCGATCGTCCCAGGGATCGTGGCCGGCGTTCTCTATGCGTTTCCCGTCGTCGTACGTCTTGTCGAGCGGGGCCTGCAAGACGTCGCGCCGCAGTCGGTCGAGGCGGCCGCAGCCTTCGGGGCGACGCGAGGGCAGATCCTGCGCAAGGTGAAGATCCCGCTCGCGGGCGACGCGATCATGCTCGGCGTCAACCAGGGGATTGTGATGGTCCTCGCGGTCGTCGTGATCGGCGGGCTCGTCGGCTCCGGCGGGCTCGGCTACGAGGTTGCGCAAGGGCTCGTCCGCGGGCAGTTCGGGCAGGGCGTGATCACGTCCTTCGCGATCCTCGCGCTCGGGATCGCGCTCGACCGCGTCACCCAGGGCTCACGGTCGCGAGACCCAGCATGAAACAACGAACACCGACAAGGAGGGAACGGATGAAGGGTCGTCGAGGACGTTGGCTCGTCGCCGGATCGGCGGCAGCCCTCGTTGCGGCACTCGCGCTCGGCACAACCGCTTTCGCGGGCAGCTCGCGACAGGCGGCGTGCGGCGACGTCGTGCTCAACGAGAACTCGTGGGTCGGTTCGACCGCGAACATCTACGTGCTCAAGTACGTGCTCGAGAAGAAGGTCGGCTGCAAGGTCAAGGTCACGAACATCACCGAAGGCCAGCCGGGCTTCCAGGCGATGGCCGACGGCAAGATCGACGTCGTGATGGAAGACTGGCAGAACCTCCCGAGCTTCCCGCAGTACACCACGTCGAAGCAGGTCGTGAACCTCGGCTCGAACGGCATCACCGGCGTGATCGGGTGGTACATCCCCCGGTACCTGCTCAAGCAGTACCCGCAGTTCAAGTCCTGGAAGGGCCTGAAGGGCAAGGAGGACGTGTTCAAGTCGCCCGAGTCGGGCTCGCAGGGCATGTTCCTCGGCGGCGACCCCTCGTACGTGCAGAAGGACCGCATGCTGATCAAGGGCCTCGGCCTCAACCTCAAGCACGTCGTCGCGGGCGCCGAGCCGGCCCAGGTCGCCCGCTGGAGCCAGCTGTACAAGCAAAAGAAGCCCGTGCTCTTCTACTGGTACGACCCGCAGTACCTGAACGCCCAGTACGACCTCTACCGCATCCAGCTCCCGAAGCGGTTCAAGGGCTGCCAGGACGACGAGAAGAAGGGGGGCGACCCCAAGAAGTACGCGTGCGAGTACCCCTCGTACCGGCTCGACAAGGTCGTGAGCGGCAAGTTCGCGACGAGCGGCTCGCCGGCGCTCAAGGTGATCAAGAAGTTCAAGTGGACGTCAGCCGACCAGAACGAGGTCGCCAACCTCATCTCTGGCAAGAAGATGCCCAAGGACAAGGCCGCCGAGACGTGGGTGAAGGCGAACATGAAGACCGTCAACACCTGGCTCAAGTAGCCATCGACCCCCGGGGGCGCGGCGCTCGCCGCGCCCCCAACGCCTGCCTCAATGTCGTCGCTCGCACTCACCATCGACCAGCCCGACGCGCAGGACGCGCGCTCGCAGAGCGAGCGCGCCGACTACGCGATCCGCGAGCTGATCGTCACGCTCGAGCTCGAGCCGGGCTCCGTCGTCAGCGAGCGCTCGCTGATGGGACGACTCCAGATCGGCCGCACCCCCGTTCGCGAAGCGCTCCAGCGCCTCGCCAACGAGCGGCTCGTCGAGGTCTACCCGCGACGAGGGATGTTCGTCTCCGGCGTCGAGGTCCATGACCTCCGCGGCCTCTCGGAGGTCAGGGCGACGCTCGAGCCTGCCTGTGCGCGACTCGCCGCCGAGCGGGCCGACGTCGACGACCACCAGGAGCTCGACGCGCTCCTCGAAGCGCTCGCACACCTCGCCAACGGGGGAGACGAGCGAACGCTGATCGAGCTCGACCAGCGCATCCATCGCACCCTCTATCGCTGCGCGCACAACCCGTTCCTCGAAGAGACGCTGACAACGTACTACGTCCTCGCGCTGCGGATCTGGTTTCTCGCGCTCGGCCGCGTCACCGACCGGCTCGACGACGCGGTTCGCTCCCACCGCCGCCTCCTCGAGGCGGTGAGGCACGGCGACGGCGACCAGGCGGAGGCCGCGATGCGCGAGCACGTCGCCGACTTCGAGCGCGCGATCCGAGCCGTCCTCTAGCACGGTACAAACCGGAGATGATCCGTTGCGTGACACCGCACTCCTCAATCGGCTCAGTTGTCAGACCGCGTCGTGAGGCGTTCCCCTGGATCGGTGTGAGACGCCCACTGACGTACGTATATTCTTGATATATCAGATCACCACGTGAAACGGAGCGACGTCCCATGAGCAGCTTCCCGAGCAAGGCCCGAGCCGTCGTGATCGGCTGCGGCATCGTCGGCAACAGCCTCGCCTACCACCTGACGAGGCTCGGCTGGACCGACGTCGTCCTGCTCGACAAGGGCCCCCTGCCGAACCCAGGCGGCTCGACCGGGCACGCCTCCAACTTCATCTTCCCGGTGGATCACTCGAAGGAGATGACGCAGCTCACGCTCGAGTCGCAGCGCCAGTACCGCGAGCTCGGGGTCAACACCGAGTGCGGCGGGATCGAGGTTGCGCGCACCGAGGAGCGCATGGAAGAGCTGCGCCGGCGGCTGGCCTCGGCGAAGTCGTGGGGCGTCGAGCCGGCTCGGCTCGTGACCCCGGCGGAGATCAAGGAGCTCGTGCCTTACATCGACGAGTCGATCCTCCTCGGTGGCTTCCACTGCCCAACCGTGTCGGTGGTCGACTCGCTTCGGGCCGGGACGCTCATGCGCGAGCGTGGGGTCGAGGCAGGCGCGCTCAGCGTGTTCGCGACCACCGAGATCAACGGGCTGGACGTCGAGCACGGCCGGATCAGGCGCGTACGCACGAGCCGCGGCGACATCGAGGCGGAGACCGTTGTGATCGCCTGCGGTGTCTGGAGCCCGCTCCTCGCGCAGATGGCAGGAGCCCACATCCCGCTCACCCCGGCGGTTCACCAGATGATCGATATCGGGCCCGTACCGCGATTCGAGCGCTCGTCGAAGGCGATCGAGTATCCGATCGTGCGAGACATGGACGTGTTCATGTACGAGCGGCAAGACGGCACCGGGCTCGAGATCGGCTCGTACGCACACCGCTCCATCCTCCACGACCCCGAGGAGATCCCGTCGCTCGAGGCGGCGGCGCTCTCACCGACCGAGTTCCCGTTCACCCAGGCCGACTTCGACCCGCAGCTCGCCGACGCGCTCGAGCTGATGCCCGAGATCGTCGGCGACGAGTCGGTGGGCGTGAAGTACGCGATCAACGGGCTCATCTCGCTCACGCCCGACGGGATGCCGATCCTCGGCGAGACGCCGGAGGTGAAGGGCCTCTGGTCGGCGGCCGCGGTGTGGGTGAAGGAAGGCCCCGGTGTCGGCACGTCGGTCGCCGAGTGGATGGTGCACGGCGAGTCGCACATCGACCTCCACTCGTCCGACATCTCCCGCTTCCACGACCACCAGAAGACACGCGCGCACGTCAAGGCACGCACGTTCGAGGCGTTCCCGAAGACGTATGGGATCGTGCACCCGGCCGAGCAGTGGGCAAGCGAGCGGAACCTGCGCATCTCGCCGATGCACGAGCGTGAGGAGGCGCTCGGAGCGGTGTTCTACGAGGCCGCCGGTTGGGAGCGGCCCCACTGGTACGAGGCGAACGCGCCGCTCGTCGACCGGTACGGCGTCGCTGCGCGTGAGGCCGAGTGGGACGCGCGCTGGTGGTCGCCGATCATCAACGCCGAGCACCTGGCGATGCGTGAGCACGCGGGGATCTTCGACCTCTCCGCGTTCGCGATCTTCGACGTATGCGGCGCGGGCGCGCTCGACGCGCTCCAGCACGCGGTCCTCGCCCAGGTCGACGTGCCGATCGGCAAGGTCGTCTACACCCCGGTGCTGAGCCCCGGGGGCGGGTTCAAGTCCGACCTCACAATCATGCGGCTCGGCGAGCAGGAGTTCCGCGTCGTCACCGGCGGCGCACACGGGATGGCCGACCGCAAGCTCTTCCGCGACCTGCTCCCGGCCGACGGCTCGGCGACGCTCGTCGATGTGACGACGGCGTGGACGACGATCGGGCTCTGGGGCCCCCGCGCGCGAGACATCCTTGCCTCGGTCACCCGTGACGACGTGTCGAACGACGGCTTTCCCTTCGGCGCCTGCCGCACGATCGAGATTGGTTCGCAGCTCGTCCTCGCCTCGCGCATTTCCTACGTCGGCGATCTCGGCTGGGAGCTCTACGTACCGATCGAGCAGGGCGGACGACTCTGGGACGTGCTCTGGGAGGCCGGCGAGCCACACCACCTCACCGCCTGCGGGATCGGGGTCTACGGGACGACCGGACGGCTCGAGAAGTGCTACCGGGCCTACGGCGCCGAGCTCGAGACCGAGGTCAACGTCGTCGAGGCCGGGATGCAGCGGCCCAGGGTCAAGGATCAGGACTTCGTCGGCAAGGAGGCGCACCTCCGTCACCGAGAGGAGGAGCCCGCCGCGACCCTCTGCACCCTGACAGTCGACGATCACACGTCGGCGAGCGGCGTCAAGCGGTATCCGCTCGGGCGCGAGCCGATCACCCTGCTCGACGGGACCCCCCTCACCGACAGCAAGGGCCGCCGCTCGTACGTGACGAGCGCAGGCGCGGCGCCCTCGGTCGGCACGTACGCGCTGATGGCGTATCTGCCGCCCGAGCACGCCGCCGTCGGCTCCGGGACGCTCGCGGTCGAGTACATGAACGAGCGCTTCCCGGTCTCGGTTGCCGTCGCCGGGGCGACCCCGTTGTTCGATCCCGAGAACACGAGGATCCGCTCATGAGAGCGCTGGTTTGCGTGAAGCGCGTTCCCCTGACCGGCGGGCGGATCCTGCTCACGGACGATGCGATGGCGCTGGATACGCGGCACCTCGGGTTCACGATCTCACCGCACGAGGAGTGCGGGGTGGAGGAGGCCGTCCGGCTCGTCGAGGCGAGTGGCGGCGAGTCGGTCGCGCTCTGCCTCGGGCCACCGGCGGCGGTCGAGCAGCTCCGCGAGACGATGGCGCTCGGAATCGACCGCTCGCTCCACCTCGTCACCGACGAGACCGAGTGGGACCCGCAGGCCACCGCGGCGGCGATCGTCGAGGCAATCCGCGCCGACGAGGCCGAGCACGGGCCGTTCGACCTCGTCTTCTTCGGCAACGAGGCGGCCGACAGCGGTAACTACCAGGTCGGGATTCGCGTCGCCCACGCCCTCGGTCGGCCGGTCGCGACCGGGCTCAAGGGCATCGCGATCGAGGGCGCCGAGGTGCGCTGCGAGCGTGAGTCGGGAGCCGGGCGCGACGTCTACCGGCTACCGCTCCCTGCCGTCGTAACCGTCAAGGAAGGGCTCAATCTCCCTCGCTTCCCGTCGGTGCCGGCCAAGCTCCGCGCGCAGAAGAAGCCGATCGCCTCCTCTGAGCCCGCGCGACTCGAGGTGCGGCTGCAGAAGCTGCGGCTCGTCCATCCCGAGGGCGAGGCAAAGCAGGCCGAGATCCTCGGCGAGGGCGCCGCCGCCGCAGCGCGCGTCGTCGAGCTCCTGCGCGAGCTCGGGGTCGAGCGGTGAGCGTCCTCGTCTATCTCGAGACGGCCTCCGACGGGGTCGATGAGGCCTCGCTCCAGGCCCTCACCCTCGCGCGGACGCTCGCCGATGGCGCGCCGGTCGCCGCGATCGTCGCCGCCGACAGCATCTCAGCGGCGGTGCCTGCCGCCGCCGGGCTGCACGGCGCCGACACGTTGCACGCGGCCGAAGACAGCGTCTTTGCGACGCATGCGCCGCTCGCCGCCGCCCGAGCCGTCGTTGCCGCCACCACCACGGCCGGGGTCGCGACGATCGTCGGCCCCGGAACGGAGACAGGCAACGAAGTGCTGGCCCATGCCGCCGCGATCCTCGATGCACCGTTGGCCGCCAACTGCCTCAGCGCTGCCACCGGAGCCGATGGGATCCGTGTCACTCGTGTTCGCTGGGGCGGGAGCCTTCTCGAGGAGGCGATCGCCGCCGGCCCAGTCGTGCTCCTCACGGCGCAGGCGCACGCAGTGACCGCGGCCGAGACCGGTGGCTCACCGGCGGCCGTGTCTGCACTGACGATCGAGCTCGGGGATGCCGACCGGGTCGTGCGAGTCATCGATCGCGTCGAGGCCGCGGCGGGCGGGATCTCGCTCGCCGACGCCAAGGTCGTCGTCACCGGCGGGCGCGGGGTCGGCTCGGCCGAGGGCTTCGCCTCCGTCGAGGAGCTTGCGGCAACGCTGGGCGGCGCCGTCGGTTGCTCGCGCGCGGTGACCATCGCCGGCTGGCGCCCACACACCGACCAGGTCGGGCAGACCGGGACCAAAGTCGCACCCGATCTCTACATCGCCTGCGGGGTGAGCGGGGCGACCCAGCACATGGCCGGGTGCAAGGGGGCGAAGAAGATCCTTGCCGTCAACACCGATCGCGAGGCCTCGATCATCCAGAACGCCGACTACGCAGTGATCGGCGATCTGCACGAGGTGCTACCCGCGATCTCGGCCGAGCTGCGGCGCGTGCGTGGGGAATGAGGGTCGTGCGTCTGGCCTGCTGCAGCCATCGCGTCTTCGGGCCTGGCTTCAGCCAGGCCCGTGCGCTTCCCGTCGGTCTCCGTGACGCCGGGCGAGGGAGCCTGCGGACTGCAAGCGCACGGGCCTGGCTGAAGCCAGGCCCGGACGCCGGCGGCCGACTGCTTCTGCGTTCGGTTGGTGGACGATGACGGCGATTGCAGCGATCGCGCTCCTCGCCGCGATCGCGCTTGCGGGCGGCGTGTTCGCTCGTCGAGCGCACATGCTCGTCTCGCTCGTCCGGCTCGGCAAGCCCACCGATCGCTCGGGCGACACCTCACGGCGCCTCAAGGCCGAGGCGACGGTCGTGCTCGGCCAGCGCAAGCTGTTCCAGCGGCTCGTGCCGGGTCTCGTCCATGCCGCGATCTTCTGGGGCTTCCTCGTCCTCTTCCCGACGATCCTGATGGCGATGCTCGGCGCGGTCGACCGCGACTGGTCGATCCCGTGGCTCGAGCATCAGGGCTGGTTCGCGCTCCTCGTCGACGTGTTCGCGACACTCGTGCTGCTCGGGGTGATGGCGGCGGTCTGGATCCGCAAGGTGCAGCGGCCCGCGCGCTTCAAGGGCAGCCACCTGGGCGAGGCCGACTTCATCCTCGCGATGATCGGCGGGATCGTCACCACGCTGCTGCTGTGGCACGCGTCGCGCGTCGCGCTCGACCTCGCCGAATGGCCCGCGTCGTGGTCGCCGGTCTCGAACGCGCTCTCGAACCTCTTCGGCTCAGGAGACGGGACGAAGGCGCTCGAGCGGCTGTTCGTATGGGCGCACGTCCTGCTCGTGCTCGGGTTCCTCGCCTATCTGCCGCACTCGAAGCACCTGCACATCGCGACCGCGGGCCTGAACGTGTGGTTTGGCCGCACCCGCGCGCGCGGGCGCCTCGAGCCGCTGCAGTTCGAGGTCGAGAACGACGACGACCTTCGCTTCGGCTCGGCCACGGTCGCCGACATGACGTGGAAGCAGATGCTCGACACGATGTCGTGCACCGAGTGCGGCCGCTGCCAGGACGTCTGCCCGGCGTACGCAACAGGGAAAGAGCTCTCGCCGAAGCTCCTGATCATGGGCCTTCGCGACCAGCTCTTCGCCGAGGGGCCGAGACTTCTGCGGGAAGGCGACGCGTTCGAGCCGAGCCCGCTCGTCGGCAACGCGGTCAGCGCCGAGATCGTCTGGGACTGCGTCACCTGCGGCGCGTGCGTCCGCGAGTGCCCCGTCGCGATCGAGCACGTCGACCACATCGTCGACCTGCGCCGACAGCTGGTGATGGTCGAGTCGGCGCCCCCCACCGAGACCGCGACGATGCTCCGCGATCTCGAGCGAGCCTCCAACCCATGGGGCAAGGCGCAGACCGAGCGGGTCGACTGGGCCGACGGACTCGACGTGCGTGTGGTGCAGCCGGGTGAACCAGCGCCCGACGTGCTCTACTGGGTCGGTTGCGCCGCCGCCTTCGACGAGCGTGCCCGCGAGACGGCCCGTTCGACTGCGAAGCTCCTGAGCGCGGCGGGAGTCGACTTCGCAATCCTCGGCGCGCGCGAGTGCTGCACCGGCGACCCCGCCCGCCGCGCCGGCGACGAGTACACGTACCAGTCGTACGCCCAGCAGAACGTCGAGACGCTGAACGACGCGGGCATCACCACGATCGTTGCAAGTTGTCCACATTGCTACAACACGCTCTCGAACGAGTACGCCGACTTCGGCGGCTCGTTCGAGGTCGTCCATCACACCGAGCTCCTTGCGGAGCTCGTCGACGAGGGGCGCCTCGCGCCGGTCACCGGAACCGAGGAGATCACCTACCACGACTCCTGCTACCTGGCCCGCCACAACGACGTGCTCGCGGCGCCGCGGTCGCTCGTCGCGAAGATCGGCAAGCCGCTCGAGATGGCGCGCTCGGGCAAGCGCGGCTTCTGCTGCGGCGCCGGCGGCGCGCACATGTGGATGGAGGAGCGTGGCTCCGCGATCAACGAGGAGCGCGCCCGCGAGGCGATCGGTACCGGCGCCTCGACGATCGCCGTCGCCTGCCCGTTCTGCACCGTGATGCTCGACGACGGCGTCCGCCAGGTCGGAGGCGACGTTCGCGTCGCCGACGTCGCGACGCTGCTCGCCGAGCGGCTAGACCGGGGTTGAGGTCGTTGTTGGACGAGACCGACCCGCGTTCACCCACCAAGGAGCCAAAGACATGATCACGACCCCGCTCGCCCAGAGCCTCCACCGGCTGGGAACCGAGACCGCCTTCGAGGTGCTCGCCCGCGCCAAGGCCCTCGAGGCCGAGGGGCGCAGGATCATCCACCTTCAGATCGGCGAGCCCGACTTCGACACGCCCGCGCACGTCGTCGAGGCGGCGGCGAAGGCCCTCCGCGACGGGCAGACGCATTACTGCCCCGCCCCGGGGATCCCCGAGCTGCGCGAGGCGGCGGCCGACTACCTGTCGCGTACGCGCGGGCTCGCGATCGAGCCGTCGCGCGTGCTCGTCACGCCAGGCGCGAAGCCGTTCCTCTTCTTCGGCGTCCTCGCGACGTGCGACCCGGGCGACGAGGTGATCTACCCGAACCCCGGCTTCCCGATCTACGAGTCGGTGATCCGCTGGGCCGGGTGCACGCCGGTGCCCCTGCCGCTGACAGAGGATCGCGGCTTCGCCTTCACCGCGCAGGACGTCGCCGATCGGCTCACCGACAAGACGCGGCTGATCATCCTCAACTCGCCCGCGAACCCGACCGGCGGCGTCGTGCCTGGCGAGGTTGTCGACGAGCTCGCCGAGGTGCTCGCCGGACACCCGTGCTGGATCCTCTCCGACGAGGTGTACTCGGAGATGGTCTACGAGGGCAAGCACGCCTCGATCGCGACGCGCCCGGGCATGCTCGACCGCACGATCCTCCTCGACGGCTTCTCGAAGACCTTCGCGATGACGGGTTGGCGGCTCGGCTACGCCGCGCTGCCCGAGCCACTGATCGAGCCGCTCACGCGCCTCTTCATCAACTGCCACTCGTGCACCGCGCCCGCGACCCAGCTGGCCGGGGTCGCGGCGCTGACCGGGCCGTGGGACGCGGTCGCGGAGATGATGGCGGAGTTCCGGATCAGGCGGAGGCTCGTGGTCGACGGCCTCAACGCGATCCCGGGGATCTCGTGCATCGAGCCGGCCGGTGCGTTCTATGCGTTCCCCGACATCAGCGGCACCGGGCTCTCCGCGCGCGACCTGCAGAATCGCCTACTCGAGGAGGCTGGCGTCGCGATGCTCGCGGGCACCGCGTTCGGCGCCTACGGCGAGGGCTACATGCGTGTCTCGTATGCCAACTCGCAGGAGAACCTCACCGAGGCGCTCGGGATCATGGCCGACCTGCTGGTCGCCGGATGAGCCGGGTCGTCGTCACCCGCTGGATCCAGGAGCCGGCGGTCGAGCTGCTGCGCGGCGCGGGGGAGGTGTGGATCAACCCGCACGACCGTGCGCTCACGGTCGCCGAGCTCCGCGAGGCCGTCGCCGGAGCAGAGGCGATCGTGACGATGCTCCACGATCGCGTCGACGGCGCGCTGCTCGACACCGCCGGTCCGCAGCTGAAGGTCGTCGCCCAGGTTGCGGTCGGCTACGACAACGTCGACGTGGCGGCGTGCACGGAGCGCGGCGTGCGCTTCACGAACACCCCTGGAGTGCTCACCGAGGCGACCGCCGACATCGCCTTTGCGCTGATCCTGATGGCGACACGGCGACTTGCCGAGGGCGAGCGGCTGATCCGCGCGAAGACACCGTGGAAGTGGAACCCGCGGTTCATGCTCGCCACCGGCATCCAGGGGAAGACGCTCGGGGTCATCGGGCTCGGACAGATCGGGACAGCCACCGCACGGCGAGGCAAGGCATTCGGAATGGAGATCGTCTACTCCGGTCGCCGGCGCGCCGACGAGGCGCTCGAGCACGAGCTCGACGCCCGCTATCTGTCGCTCGACGAGCTGCTCACGACCGCCGACGTCGTCTCGCTGCACTGCCCACTCACCGACGAGACGCGGCACCTGATCACGATGGAACGTTTGCAAGCGATGAAGCCGACCGCGTTTCTCGTCAACACGACGCGCGGGCCGGTGATCGACGAGGCGGCGCTGGCTGCGGCGCTACGCGACGGGGTGATCGCAGGCGCGGCGCTCGACGTCTTCGAGCGCGAGCCCGAGGTGCATCCTGACCTGCTCCCGCTCGAGAACGTCGTGCTGATCCCTCACCTCGGCTCGGCCACCCACGAGACGCGCACGGCGATGGCGATGCTGGCGGCCGAGAATGCGGTCGCAGTCCTCGACGGCAACCAGCCGCCGACGCCGGTCAACTGACGAGCGCGACCCCGATCACGACGATCACCGCCCCTGCGAGCCGCACGCGTGACACGCGCTCGTGGAGGATTCGCGCTGCGAGCGCGGTCGCGACGACGATGCTCGTCTCGCGTACCGCAGCGACCGCGGCCGCGGGCGCGCGCTGGAGGGCGGCCAGCACGAGCACGTAGGCGAGGTACGAGGCGACGCCCGCGAGCAGCGTCGTCGGCGACACCGCCTCCCTGACCCGCTCGACACCGCCGCGCGAGACGACGTAGCCGAGGTACGCGGCCGAAGCGGGCACCATCGCGAGCGTGAGGTAGGTGAGGGGCCCCGCGTGGTCGACTCCGCGGGCGTCGACGAGGGTATAAGCGGCGATCACCGACGCGATCGCGAGACCGAGGAGCACGCCGTGCGCGTCACGAAGCCGGGTCAGCCCGCGGACAAGGAGCACGCCCGCGCCGATCAGCAGGACACCGACGACCTGACGCAGCGAGGTGGTCTCGTCGAGAAGCCCGGCGCCGACAGCGAGCACGATCACCGGTGCAACCCCACGCGCGATGGGGTAGACGACCGAAAGCTCTGCGAGGCGGTACGCGGTCGCGAGCCCGGCGAAGTACACGAGCTGGAGCACCGCGGTGACCGCGATGAACGGGATCGCCTCCCGGCTGAAATTCCATGTGAGGATCGTCACCGGGACGAAGGCGAGCACGCCGACGGCCATTGCGATCGCGGTCGCCGCCTCCGTGTCGGTCTGGCGGGCAAGTGCGAGGTTCCAGCCGGCGTGGATCACCGCGGCGGCGAGGGCGAGGGCAAGCGCGGCACCGGTCACGGGTTGACCCTACGCTACGCGGGTGCGCGCCTCGGCACTCGTCTTCGACTTCAACGGCACGCTCTCCGACGACGAGCCGGTGCTGCTCGCCGTCTACCAGGAGCTGTTTGCCGAGCACGGCCGCCCGTTGCCGGCCGAGCGCTACTTCGCCGAGCTCTGCGGGCACACCGAGGAGACGATCATCTCCGGCTGGCTCGGCGTCGAGGGCGTCGAGCTCGATGGGCTCGTCGCCGAGCGGATCCGCCGCTACATCGATCGCGCCGCCGACGGATCGACGATCCTCCCTGAAGTGCGCGAGGCCGTACGCTACGCGGCGGAGCGCGTCCCGGTCGCGGTGTGCTCCGGCGCGTTTCGCGCCGAGATCGAGCCAGTGGTCGCCGGCGCCGGTCTCGCCGAGGCGATCGGCTTTCTCGTCACCGCCGAGGACGTCGACACCGGCAAGCCCGCGCCCGATGGCTACCTGAAGGCGATCGAGCGCCTCGGGCTCGACGCGACGGGGATCGTCGCGTTCGAGGACACCGAGGCCGGGGTTGCCTCGGCGAAGGCCGCCGGGCTTCGCTGCCTCGCAGTCAGGACCACGCTCCCGGCCGAGCGGTTGCGCCTCGCCGACGAGCTCGTCGACGGGATCGACCTCGCGCTCGTGCGGCGGCTCGTCGGATGACCTGGGTGATCGCCCATCGCGGCGCGTCGGCCGACGAGAAGGAGAATACCCTGCGTGCCTTCGAGCGCGCGCTCGCGATGGGCTGCGACTACGTCGAGCTCGACGTGCAGGCGAGCGTCGACGGCGAGCTGATCGTCTTTCACGACACACGGCTCGACCGCCTCACACCGCTACGCGGCCCGGTCGGACGGCGGCGGGCCGCCGAGCTCGCAGAGCACGAGATCCCCACGCTCGCCCAGGTCGTCGAGCTCATCCGCGGTCGGGCTGGGATCATGGCGGAGCTCAAGTCACCGCATCTCTACCGCCGTCACGAGCTCGTCTCGCGGACGCTCGCGCTCCTCGACGACGCCGCCGACGTGGTGCTCTCGTTTCAGCGTCCGCCGCTCGAGGAAGCTCGGCGGCTCCGCCCGCAGCTGCGGATCCTGCAGCACGTCGGGTTCGGCGTCTCGATCCGCCGGGCCGCCGGCTACGCAAGCCTCGTCGGTTTCGACAACCCGCGCGTTACCGCACGTGGGCTGGCGCGAGCTCGGGCCCTCGGTCTCGGCACGGCGGTCTACACGGTCAACGACGAGCGGCGGATGCGCAAGCTCGTCGCGCTCGGCGTCGACGGGATCTTCAGCGACCGGCCAGACGTGCTCCGGCGGGTCGTCAGTCGAGCGTGAGCACGCGGGCGCTCTCGGCGGGGAAGGTCACGCCGACCTTCGTCCCGACCGGGATCGCCGCCGCCTCTGCGGTCGAGACGTCGGCGCTCCACTCGAGCTCGCCAGTCGCCGCCTTTACGCGCGTGACCGCGCCAAGGAACGTCTGCGAGACGATCTCGCCCGGGAGCCCGGTGCCGGCCGACGAGAGCTCGACGGTCTCGGGTCGCACGAGCAGGAGAACGCGCGATCCGGCCACCCGACCCTTCGCGGCATCGACGGCGTGGGTGCCGCCGGCGAACGAGAGCATGCCCGTCGCCGAGTCGGTGACCGTCGCCTCGAGCCGGTTCATCGTCCCGACGAACTCGGCGACGAACGGTGTCGCCGGCGAGCTGTAGATCTCTGCGGGCGGCCCGATCTGCTCGATCTTCCCGTGTGAGAGCACCGCGACGCGGTCAGAGATCGAGAGCGCTTCCTCCTGGTCGTGCGTGACGTAGATCGTCGTGATCCCGAGCCGGGTCTGGATGCGGCGGATCTCCTCGCGCAGCTGAACCCGCACCTTTGCGTCGAGCGCCGAGAGCGGCTCGTCGAGCAACAGGAGCCGGGGCTCGATCGCCAGCGCCCGGGCGAGGGCGACGCGCTGCTGCATCCCGCCGGAGAGCTGGTGTGGGTACCGATCGGCGGCGTGGGCGAGGCCGACGAGGTCGAGGAGCTCGAGCGCCCGACGGCGACGCTCGGCGGCGGGCTGCTTGCGGATGCGCAGCCCGAACTCGACGTTCTTCACCGCCTGCATGTTCGGGAAGAGGCTGTACGCCTGGAAGACCATCCCAATGTCGCGCTGGTTCGGCGGCACGCCGGTCAGGTCCTTGCCGCCGACCAGGATCTGGCCGGAGGTGGGGCGGTCGAACCCCGCGATCAGGCGGAGCGCGGTCGTCTTCCCGCAGCCGGACGGCCCGAGGAACGAGACGAACTCGCCACTCGCGATGTCGAGGTCGATGCCGGCGAGCGCCACCACCTCGCCGAACCGTCGCTCGAGCTTCTGGATTGCAACTCCGGCCATGTCTCAGCGTGCCCCTTCCGCAGTCGTCGTGCGCCTACCCCGACCCGCGAACGCGAGTGCGAGCATCGCAACCCAGGTGATCCCGAACGAGAGCAGGGTGATCGCCGCCGCCGGGTAGGACTTGTTCTGGTTGATGTACTGGACGTACACCGAGAAGACGTTGAACTGCGACAGGCTCGCGATCGTGTACTCGCCCATCACGATCGCGAGCGTGAGAAACGAGCCGGCGAGCGCGGCCGCGCGGATGTTCGGGAGGATCACGCGCCACAGCGTCGTCACCCAGCCCGCGCCGAGGCTCTGCGACGCCTCGGTCAGCGTGTGCAGGTCGATCGCGCGGAAGCCGTTGTCGAGGGAGAAGTACATGTACGGGAACGCGAGGATGACGTACGCGGCGACGAGGAACCCGTACGGCTCGCCGTAGAACCAGTCAGGCGTCCACCGGTACACGTCGAGCAGCCCGACGACGAGGATGATCGGCGCGATCACGAACGGAATCAGCGCGAGGAAGCCGATCACGCTGCGGAGCTTCGGCATCTTCAGATGAACCCAGTAGACCGTCGGCACCATCAGCGCCAGCGTCACGATGATCGTCTCGAGCGCGACGATGAAGCTCAGCCTGATCGTCCGCCAGAACTCGGGGTCGTGGAGGATGTAGCTGTAGTTCGCGGCCGTACAGCACTTCGCCGTCTGATCGCTGCGCAGGCTCATGATCAGCGTCGCGAACAGTGGGATGACGAAATACGCGGCCCCGAGCAGCAGCCAGATCACCGCCGAGGGTGCAATGCGCTTGCGGGGCGTCACTTCATCCACCTCGACGAGACGCGCTGCAGCGGCAGGTAGAGAAGCATCATCACCGCGAGCACGACAAACATCCCGAACGCGAGCGCCTGCCCGAGGTGCGGGTTGTCGAAGACGTCGCCGGAGAGGAAGAAGCCGATCGTGATCGGGACGAGCCCGAGGCTTCCGTTCGTCAACGCGTAGGCGGTCGCGTATGCGGCGAACGAGTTCCCGAACAGCAGCACGATCGCGCTCAGCAGCGACGGGAGCATGATCGGGATGCCGACGTGACGCCAAAACTGCCACGAGCTCGCGCCGAGGCTCGAGGCGGCCTCGCGCCACTCGCGTCGGAGCCCGTCGATCGCAGGCGCGATCACGAGGATCATCAGCGGGATCTGGAAGTAGAGGTACACCAGCTCGACGCCGGTCTTCGTGTAGAGCGAGAAGCCGTGATCCCAGGGGTTCCAGTCGAAGTGCTTCGCGAGGAACTGCGTGAGGACTCCGAGGATCCCGAGCGTCGCGATGAACGCTGCCGCGAGCGGGATCCCGGCGAAGTTCGCGGCGACGCCGGAGAACGTCGTCAGCCCGGTGCGGATGAACTTCGGGGTGCCCTCCCGGATCGCGGAGTAGGCGAGGAGGAACCCGACGACGCCGCCGAGCACTGCGGTGACGAGGCTCACCTCGATCGAGTTCTTGAAGGCGGTGCGGTAAGGCTCGTCGAACAGCGCGCGGACGTTCTCGAGCGTGTAGCCGCCGCTCTTCGACTGGAAGGCGCCGATCATCACGTTTGCCGCCGGCAGCAGGAGGAAAGCCGCCGCGTACACGAGAAACGGCAGCACGCCGAGCCAGGCGAGCGACACACGCCTCTCCCGGCCCGCGGGTGCGGGCCGGGAGAGGCCGGTCTGGGTTTCCGGGCCGCTCAGGCTACGAGCCGACCTTCTTCGGCCACTCGGTCGCGATGACCGCGCGGGCCTTCGTCACCTGGCTGACGCTCGCGAACCTGACCTTTGCGTACGCGGCCGAGTTCGGGAGCGCGGCGAGCATCGCCTTCGGGACGACCTTGCGCGCGACCAGGTCCTGGAACAGGGCCGGATGGGAGTAGCCCTTGAGCCAGAGCAGCTGACCCTGGTCGGAGTAGAGGAACTCCTGCCAGAGCCGCCCGGCCCACGGGTGCGGAGCGGTCTCGTTGACCGCCTGGCAGTAGTGCGAGCCGTACACGGCATCGGACGGGATCACGGTCTTGATCTTCGCGGCGGGGAAGTTCTTCCCGTAGGCGAGGTTGAGGTAGTCCCAGTCGATCGTGATCGGGGTTTGGCCCGACGCGATCGTCTGCGGCGTCGCCTGCACCGGGAGGAAGTTGCCAGCGTCCTTCAGCTTCGCGAAGAAGTCGATCCCCGGGCCGATATCACCGAGGCCACCGCCGTTTGCGATCGCGGCGGAGAACACCCCCGCGACGGCCGAGCCCGACGAGAGCGGGCTGCCGTTGAGCGCAACCTTGTTCTTGTACTCGGGCTTGAGCAGATCTTGCCAGCTCTTCGGCGCGTTCGGAACGACGGCGCCGTTGACCCCGAACGAGATCACGCCCCAGTAGTCACCGACCCAGAAGCCGCGCCCGTCCTTCATCGCGCGCGGGACCTTCTTGAAGTTGGTCGTGTAGTAGCGCGCGTACAGGCCCTCGTTAGCGCCTGCGATCGCGAAGGTGGGGCTGACGTCGAGCACGTCCGGCGCCCGTGAGTCGCCCTTGAGCGACCTGACCGCCTGGTTCTCCTGTGCGGAAGAGCCATCGGGGTTGTCGCTCGTGATCGGAATCCCGTACTTCTTCGAGAACGTCGAGATGATCTCGCCGTAGTTCGCCCAGTCGGGTGGGAGGGCGATCACGTTGAGGCGGCCCTCCTTCTTCGCCTCCTTCACGATCTCGGTGAGCTTCGTCGTGCGACCGAGCATCGGCGGGTCTTTCATCGCTTTCTCGCGGGCAGCGAGCGCCGCCGGCGACAGCGAGAGGACAGTCAGCCCGGCGCCGGCGGCGACGCCGCGACGCAGGACGGTCTTCCTGTCGACCCGCTCCTCTTCTAGGCGGCGCAGGAACTCATATTCCTGCTCTTGGAAGTCTTCCATGGCACCTCCGTTCGGATGTCGCCCGCGATCGTACGCCCAATCGTGAACGAGCACAACGGAGGTTCTCCGCCGCGAGAAGATCGCGGTGGGTCGGGATCCACTACGCTCGGACTGTGGTCGGGCCGTGGGGAAACGAGGGCAGCTGGCTCAAGTGCGCGCTGCATGCGCACACGACGGAATCGGACGGCGAGATGCCGCCCGCGTCGCTCGTTGCGCACTACGGCAGGCTCGGGTTCGATGTGCTCGCGCTGACGGATCACTGGGCGATCGCGGGGGCTCCGTCGACCCAGCAGGTGCTGGTGCTCTCGGGGGTCGAGCTCAACTGCGTGATGCCCGGGGCGCGTGACGGGCACGTGCTCGGGCTCGGCCTCAGCGCGACCCCCGACGAGCTCCGCGCGCTGGCGGGCGACTACTCGTCGCTCGAGCAATCGGCTGCCTGGATCGTCGCCCATGGTGGGCTCGCGTTTCTCGCTCACCCGTACTGGACCGGGATCACGCCGGGGACGCTCGAGCTCCCCGCCAATGTTCACGGGATCGAGATCTTCAACGCCGGCTGCGAGCTCGAGCTCGCACGCGGGTTGGCGGCGGTGCACTGGGACGAGCTCCTCGAAGCGGGCCGGATGTGCACCGCGCTCGCAACCGACGACTCCCACCACCCGGGCTTCGACTCGGGACACGCGTGGACGTGGGTGCGCGCCGCCGAGCGGACGTCCGAGGCGGTGCTGGCCGCGATCGCAGCCGGCTCGTTCTACGGCTCCGCCGGCCCGCGGCTCGACTCGCTCGTGCTCGAGGGTGCGACCGTCCACGTCTCCTGCTCACCCAGTCGCGCGGTCACGCTCGTCTCGAGCAAGTCGATCGGCGCTGCGGTCAACGCCGGCCGGCACGGGTATCTGAACGGGGGCCGGATCGAGGCGGCCAACGACGCGGGGCTGATCGTCGCCGCCTCGCTCGAGGTTCCCCCGGGCGCGAGCTACGCGCGAATCGAAGTGACGGACGCCACCGGAATGAAAGCGTGGTCGAACCCGTTTCGGGTCTGATGACGCTCGACCGTGCCGGCTCGCTCGAAGCGCTCGCGACGCGGCGCTTCGACGTGCTCGTCGTCGGCGGCGGGATCGTGGGTGCCGGGGTCGCTGCGCACGCGGCGCGGCTCGGCCTCTCGGTCGCGCTCGTCGACGCCGGCGACTTCGGCGGTGCCACGTCGAGCGCCTCCTCGAAGCTGATCCATGGCGGTCTCCGCTACCTGCGCATGGGCGACGTGCGGCTCGTGCGCGAGGCCCACCACGAGCGGCGTGTCCTCACAAACGTCGTCGCGCCCCACCTCGTCCACCGGCTGCCGTTTCTGTTCCCGCTCTACGAGGGCGGGCCGTACCGGCCGGCGTTCGTGCAGAGCGGGATCCTGCTGTACTCAGCGCTCGCGATGTCGCGGCTCAACTGGCTGGTGAAGCCGGCGAAGGCCCGGGCCGCTGTCCCGCAGCTTCGCGGCGAGGGGCTCCGCTCGTGCGCGCTGTACGCGGACGCCTGGACGAACGACGCCCGCCTCTGCCTCGAGAACGTGCGTGCCGCGGCGGCCGCCGGCGCGATCGTCGCCAACTACGCCCGCGTCACCGAGCTTCGCGTCACGGACGGCCGCGCGACCGGGGCGGAGGTCGCGGCCGACGGCGCGACGATCCCTATCGACGCGCACTGCGTGGTCAACGCCGCCGGTCCGTGGGTCGACCACATCCGGCGGCTCGAGGACCCCGCCGCCCGCCCGTCTGTGCGGCTGAGCAAGGGCGTTCACGCGATCGTCCCGCTCCCCGCCCGCTGGCCTGCGGCGCTGACGATCGCGCAGGACGAGGTTCGCGTGACCTTTGCCGTGCCGTGGTACGGGATGCTGCTGCTCGGGACGACCGATACCGCGTACGACGGCGACCCGGTCGACGTGCGGGCCGACCCCGAGGACGTCGAGACGATCCTGCACGAGGCCTCGCTCGCGCTCGACCTCGACACGCTGACCCCTGAGGCCGTGCTCTCGACCTACGCAGGGCTTCGGGTGCTACCGGCGGGGGAGGGGGAGAGCGTCAACGCACGCCGCGAGACCGTCTATTCGGTCGGCCCGGCCGGGGTCGTGAGCGTCGCGGGCGGCAAGCTGACGACCTACCGCCGGATCGCGATCGGCGCGCTCGAGCGCCTCCGGGCCGAGCTCGGGATCCATCGATTCGAGACGGAGCCATTCCCGCTCCCGGGCGCGGCTGCGTTCGACGCGCTCCGGTTGCCGCTCCCGCTCGAGCCGGAGCTTGCGCGGCATCTCTATCACCACCACGGAGCGCTGACGGCCGACGTGCTCGCACCGGCGCTCGAGCGACCCGAGCTGCTCGAGCCGCTGCACCCGAGCGGGCCCGACATCGCCGCACAAGCGGTGTACGCGGGCCGGTGTGAGTGGGCGACGACCGCGGACGACGTCGTCCGCCGTCGCACCACGCTCGGCTATCGGGGCCTCGCCGACGAGGTGACGGTCGCGCGTGTTGCCGATCTTCTTGCGGAGTAGCCATTGGGCTATGGAACTTGTGATTGTTACATTTTGCTAGGAACCTGCAGCGAGGCGCGAGGCTAGCCGCGTCGGCGGTTACGGCGCCGGCCTTCACCCGAAGCCGGGACCTCGGCGGGCTCGGGCGCCGGCTCGACGATCGGTAGCTCGAACCCGTCTGCCCCCGCTGCGACGATCGCTCGCAGCTCGGCGGCGATCGCGGGATCGGTCTCGACCTGCCGGTACGCCGCGAGTCGCTGCTCGACCTCCTCGACCGCGCGCTGCTCGAGGGTCTTCGCCCCCTTGCGCTCCCAGGTCTCGCGGCTGTCGCGGTCGTACACCGGGCTCGTCAGCCAGAGCTCTCGAGGCCAGTGGCTCGTCGTGTGCTCGGCCATGATCAGGTGGTTCTCGGCGAAGAGGTGCTCGACGAGACCGTCGACTGGAATGTCGTCGAGCACGCCGATCTCGCGAACGAGGTGAAGCGCCTGGCCGCAGAGCTCGTTGTCCAGCACGAGCTTCGGCAGGCTGAAGACGAGCACGTAGTCGAGCATCCCCGGGCCAGAGACCGAGTTGACCCCGGCGAGCGCCGCCAGCAAGGCGCTTCCGAACGTCTCCGCGCCGGCCTGGGCGTCAAGGACCTTCGCGTCGGAGAGCCCCATGTATGCCTGCGTCGGCAAGCCCAGCGCCTTGCCGATCTCGACGTACGCCGTGTCGAGGTGGAGCGCCTCGATCGCCGCCATCGGCGCGCTTGCCGCCTTCATGTGGAAGGTCGCGGGCGCGCCGCCGAAGAGCACCGGCGTTCCGGGACGCACGACCTGTGCCATCACCACACCTGCGAGCGTGTCGACCGTGTGGAAGACGGTTGCGCCGACGAGTGTCACCGGCGCGATCAATCCCATCAGCGTCACGGGCACGATCTCAATCGGGATCCCGGCCTCGGCGCAGTCGAGGAGGTTCTGGCAGGAGTCCTCGCCGTAGCGGAAGTTGCCGGTTGCGGTGACGGTGAAGATCGACATCGGTCGCGCGATCAGGTCGGCGCGGTCGGCGCGGAAGAGCTCCATCAGCTGCGCCATCCGCGGCACGCCGTGCTCGGTGAAGGACCCCGAGACGATTGGCTTCGTCGTGTTCGTCAGACAGAGCAGCAACCGCCACGCGTCGGAGATCTCCGCGGGGACGTCGTCGGTCGAGAATGCGGTCGCGAGGTTGCGGATGCTCTCGAGCCCGTGGCCGAGCCGGACGTATTCGACGAAGTCGGCGGTGGTCGCGAGCCGGGTCTCCCCGCTGCGGTGGTCGGTGACCCGGAGCCCGCTCGAACCGGGGACGAAGTGGACGTTGTCGCCACCGAGCTCGGCGTGAGGATCCCCGGCCCGGTCGTAGAGCGTGAATGTCGACGGGGCAGTGCGCAGAGCCTCGTCGACGACGTCAGCGGGAAAGAGGACGCGCTCGCCGCCCGCATCGGTGGGCAGGCCCGCGGCGACGAGCCGCCGACGCAACGCCTCGCCGCGCACCTCGATCCCGGTCACCGCGAGGACACGGCGCGCCTCGGCGATGATCCGGCCACTGAGGTCGTCGTCTAGGACACGAAGGCGCGGTCGCATCGCAGCATCATCGCCGATGTCGCCGCGACTGGGTGTTGACACCGCTGTCGCAAGGGTGCACGCTATCTATGGAACGATCGTTCCACATTGCGAGATGACCAGGACGCGAACCGGCACCCAGGCGATCGATCGCGCGGCCGAGCTGCTCGTGCGCGTGGTCGAGTCCGATGATGCCCCCTCGGTCGGTGAGCTCGCCGAGGCGAGCGGGCTTCCAAAGAGCACGACCTCGCGGCTGCTCTCAGCGCTCGAGCGTCAAGGGCTGCTTCAGCGCGATGCCCAGCGCTCGGCGCTGCTCCCCGGCCCGGTCCTGCTTCGCTACGCGCGCCGCGAGCGCACCGACCCTGACCTGATCGAGCTCACCGTGGACGTTCTCGACCGGCTTGCGGAGCGCTCCGGCGAGACCGTCAACCTCGCGGTCGCGGCGGGCGACCACGTCGAGCAGCTCGACCAGCGCGATAGCCGGCACTACCTCGGCTCGACCAACTGGGTCGGTCGCGGGGTTCCCTTCCATGCGACCGCCGGCGGCAAGGTCTTCCTCGCGCTCGGCACGGCCGACGTGCCGTCGACGCTCGAGCGGATCACCGACGCGACAGTCGTCGATCGCGACGCTCTCGAGCGGGAGCTCGGCGAGGTGCGCCGGCACGGGTATGCGACCACGCGCGACGAGCTCGAACCCGGGCTGTGGGCCGTTGCCGCGCCAATCCTCGGTGCGGACGGAAGCGCCGTCGCCGCGATCACGATCTCCGGGCCGACCGTACGACTCCGGGAGGGAATGCTCGACGACCTCGCCGGCGAGCTCAAGCGTGAGGCGGCCGTGGTCTCGGCCCGGCTCGGACAACCCCATCTGACGAAAGGCGCGGCATGACCGACGAAGAGATCGACCTCAACTCGCTCACCGACGACGAGCTGACGAGCCAGATGCACGACGACCTCTACGACGGGCTTGCCGACGAGATCGCCGAGGGGACGAACATCCTCCTCGCGCGCGGGTGGCCCGCCGACAAGGTGCTCAACGACGCCCTGGTCGAAGGGATGCGGATCGTCGGGATCGACTTCCGCGACGGCATCCTCTTCGTCCCGGAGGTGCTCCTCGCCGCTAACGCGATGAAGGCTGGGATGGAGATCCTCCGACCGCTGCTCGCCGAGACCGGGGCCGAGCGGATGGGCAAGGTCGTGATCGGCACCGTCAAGGGCGACATCCACGACATCGGCAAGAACCTCGTCGCGATGATGCTCGAGGGCGCCGGCTTCGAGGTGATCGACCTCGGGATCAACAACCCGGTCGAGAAGTACCTCGAGGCGCTCGCCGAGCACAAGCCGGACATCCTCGGGATGTCGGCGCTGCTGACGACGACGATGCCGTACATGAAGGTCGTGATCGACACGATGGTCGAGCAGGGGATCCGCGACGACTTCATCGTCCTCGTCGGCGGGGCACCGCTCAACGAGGAGTTCGGCAAGGCCGTCGGCGCCGACGCGTACTGCCGTGACGCCGCGATCGCAGCCGAGACCGCCCAGGCGCTCGTGCTCGCGCGCCGCGCAGCGGCATCGACGAATTGAGCAGCCTCGCCGCCGAGCCCGCCTCGGACTTCCTCGACGAGGAGGTCTCGGTTGTCGCTGCCGAGCCGGCGCGAGCGGTGATCCTCGCCTGTGGCGCCGTGGCGCGTGAGGTGCTCGCCGTCGTCGCGCTCAACGGCTGGACGCACGTCGACGTTCGCTGTCTCCCGGCGAAGCTCCACTCGACGCCTGCGCAGATCCCCGAAGCGGTCGACCGCAAGCTGCGCGAGCTCGCCGAGCGCTACGACGAGATCTTCGTCGCATACGCAGACTGCGGCACCGCCGGCGCGCTCGACGCGGTGCTCGCCGGGCATGGGGTCGAGCGTCTCCCGGGCGCGCATTGCTACGGGTTCCTCGCGGGCAACGACGCCTGGGAGCAGCTGCATGACGCCGAGCCCGGGACGTTCTACCTCACGGACTTCCTCGCCCGTCACTTCGACGCGCTCGTCTGGCGCGGTCTCGGGCTCGACCGGCACCCGGAGCTGCTCGACTCGTACTTCGGGAACTACCGCCGCCTCCTGTACCTCGCGCAGACCGAGGACGGCACGCTCGTCGAGCGTGCCCGAGAGGCAGCTGCCCGGCTCGGGCTCGCGTTCGAGCTCGTCCCCACCGGCTACGGCGACCTCCGCCCATCGCTCGAGCGGACGTTTGCCCGTGCCTGAGCTCACCGTCATCTACTGGCGAGACATCCCGGCCCAGGTCACGGTCGGTGCCGGCCGCGGCGCCGCGCGCGCCATGCTCAGCGATCGCTTCCAGGAGGCGATCGACGCGGCGGCGATGGGCGCGAGGCTCTTTGGAACCGACGGCTATCTCGAGCAGTGGCGGCGTGTCAGCCGGCAGGTCGACGGCGAGCCCGCCGACGAGGTCGCCGCCGAGGTAGCGCGACTCGAGACGAAGTACGACGACCACACGCTCGCGCGGCTCGTTCGCCAGCGAGGACTGGAGGAGACCCCATGACCGAGACGCTGCTCGCCTCCGCTTCGCGCGAGGTTGTGATCGGTTTCGACCGCCCGTTCGTGATCATCGGCGAGCGGATCAATCCGACGGGTCGGAAGCAGCTTGCGGCCGAGATGGCGGCCGGGAACTTCGACACCGTCGTCGCCGACGCGATCGCCCAGGTCGAGGCGGGCGCGCAGATGCTCGACGTCAACGCCGGGATCCCGCTCGCCGACGAGCCCGCGATCCTCGCGCAGACCATCGAGCTCGTCCAGTCGATCACCGACGTGCCCCTCTCGATCGACTCGTCGGTCGTCGAGGCACTCGAGCGCGGCCTCTCCGCCTACGAGGGCAAGGCGCTCGTCAACTCGGTGACGGGGGAGGACGAGCAGATGGAGCGTGTTCTCCCGCTGGTCGCGAGGCACGGGGCTGCAGTGGTCGCGATCTCGAACGACGAGACCGGGATCTCAGAAGACCCCGACGTTCGCTTCGAGGTCGCCCGGAAGATCGTCTCGCGAGCCGAGGATCACGGGATCAGGCGCGAGGACGTCGTCGTCGACCCGCTGGTGATGCCGATCGGCGCCATGGGAACGGCCGGGCGGCAGGTCTTCAGCCTCGTCCGGCGGTTGCGCGAGGAGCTGAAGGTCAACACCACCTGTGGCGCGTCCAACGTCTCGTTTGGGCTGCCGAACCGCACGGCACTCAACGCGTCCTTCCTGCCGATGGCGATCGCCTCCGGGTTGACGAGCGCGATCACAAGCCCGCTTCATCCCGAGATGCTGCTCGCGGTCAAGGCCGCCGACGTGCTGATGGGGAACGACTCCCACTGCGCCGACTGGATCGCCCGCCACAGCGACGGCGGCGCGGCCCAGCCGGGCCGAAGGGGCGGCCGTGCCGCCCGGCGGGGCGGGGAGGCGCCGACTTCGTGACCGACGTTCGCGTCGCGTTCATGCCCTCCGGACGGCGCGGGTCGCTCCCGGCCGGCACGACCGTGCTCGACGCGGCCCGGCGGCTCGGGGTCGACCTCGACTCGGTCTGCGGTGGGCGTGGGATCTGCGGACGCTGCCAGGTTTCGATCAGCGAGGGCGAGCACGCCAAGCACGGGATCACCTGCGACGCGTCGTCGCTCTCGCCCGCGAGCGGGGTCGAGGCACGCTACGCGGGCGAGCGGCCGCTCGCTGCGGGCCGGCGACTCGGCTGCACCGCCCGGATCGAGGCGGACGTCGTCCTCGACGTCCCGTCCGAGAGCCAGGTGCACCGGCAGGTCGTCCGCAAAGACGCCGACGAGCGCGAGATCGCGATCGACCCGGTCGTGCGCCTTCACGTGGTCGAGGTCGAGGTGCCGGTGCTCGGTACCGACACGAGCGACCTGACGCGCCTGCGGGAGGCGCTTGCACGCGAGTGGGGCCTCGAAGGCCTCGAGGTCGATCCGGGCGTCGTTACGTCGTTGCAGAAGACACTTCGTGCGCCGGCCGCCGCCGGGACGAGCACGGGCGGCGACCTCTCCCGGGCCGGGTGGACGGTCACGGTTGCCGTTCACGACGGGCGGGAGGTCACTGCGATCTGGCCCGGCTACCACGACGCGGCCTACGGGATCGCCTTCGACGTCGGCTCGACGACCGTTGCGGGGCACCTCTGCAACCTGCACACGGGCGAGGTGGTCGCCTCGGCCGGCGCGATGAACCCGCAGATCAGATTCGGCGAGGATCTGATGAGCCGCGTCTCCTACGTGATGATGAACCCCGGCTCCGAGCAGGAGCTCACGCGTGCGGTGCGCGGGTGCCTTGCGAAGCTCACCGCCGAGCTGGCGAGGGCGGCAGGAATCGACCGGAACGACGTCCTCGAGGTCGTTCTCGTCGGTAATCCGGTGATGCATCACCTGCTCCTCGGGCTCGACCCGACCGAGCTTGGCGGCGCCCCCTTCGCACTCGCGGTCGACGAGGCAGTTCGGCGGGCCGCGCCCGAGCTGGGACTGCCGGTCAACGACGGCGCCCGCGCCTACGTGCTGCCCTGTATCGCGGGACACGTCGGCGCCGACACCGCCGGGGTCGTGCTCTCCGAGGCCCCACACGAGAGCGACGAGGTGGTGCTGATCGTCGATGTCGGAACGAACGCCGAGATCGTGCTCGGCAACCGGGAGCGGATCCTCGCCGCGTCGAGCCCAACCGGGCCTGCGTTCGAGGGCGCACAGATTTCGTGCGGCCAGCGTGCGGCTCCCGGCGCGATCGAGCGAGTCCGGATCGACCCCGAAACCCTCGAGCCGAGGTTGAGGGTTATCGGATGCGACTCGTGGTCAGACGAGCCCGGCTTCGCCGAGGCAGAGGTAACCGGCGTCTGCGGGTCGGGGATCATCGAGGCGATCGCCGAGCTCCACCTCGCCGGGGTGATCGCGACCGACGGCACGATCGACGGCTCCCTTGCCGCGCGCTCGCCTCGAATCGTCGCCGACGGCCGCACGTTCGGCTACCTGCTCCACGCCGGCACCCCCGAGCTCGCGATCACCCAGAACGACGTCCGTCAGATCCAGCTCGCGAAGGCCGCCCTCCATGCGGGCTGCACGCTCCTGCTCGAGCGCTACGGGATCGACTCGGTTGGTCGGATCAGGCTCGCAGGAGCGTTCGGGAGCCACATCGACCCGGTGCACGCCCTCGTGCTCGGCCTCGTTCCCGACTGCGAGCCGGCCGGCGTCAGCTCGGCGGGGAACGCCGCCGGCACCGGCGCGCGGATCGCGCTGCTGAACCGCGCCGCGCGGGGAGAGATCGAGCGCATCGTGCGCCGGATCGAGAAGCTCGAGACGGCGGTCGAGCCTCGCTTCCAGGAGCACTTCGTCGGGGCGATGGCAGTCCCGCACGAGACCGACCCGTACCAGCGGCTGCAGACCTCTGTCAGGCTTCCCGAGCGGCGCTCGGTTGCCCGGCCGGAGCGAGGGAGACGACGACGAGAGAGGAGCGCATCGTGAGCGAGCCGCGCGGGCGGAGAACGGGCGGCCGGGCCGGCCGGCAAGCGGCACGGCTGGCGGCGACGGTCGAGCGGGTGCCGTTCCTGACTCGGGCGCTGGCACCGTTCGAGGTGCTCTCCGAGGAGGGGCTCGCGACGCTCGAGGAAAACACCGACACGATCCTCGAGCAAGTCGGGATCGAGGTCCATGGCGCCCCGGACGCGCTCGAGCTCTTCGCGGGCGCTGGAGCCGATGTCGACGGCGAGCGGGTGCGCTTTCCTCGCGGGCTCTGCCGCTCGCTCGTTCAGTCGAGCGCGCCCGACCAGTTCACCCAGGTCGCGCGGAACCGGGCGAACAGCGTCGTGTTCGGTGGGGCGAACACGATCTTCGCACCCGCGTACGGCTCGCCGTTCGTGCGCGACCTCGACGGCGGTCGCCGCTACGGGACGATCGAGGACTTCCGCAACTTCGTAAAGCTCGCGTACCTGACGCCGTGGCTACACCACTCGGGCGGCACCGTGTGCGAGCCGGTCGACCTGCCGGTGAACAAGCGCCATCTCGACATGGTTTACGCGCACATCCGCTACTCCGACAAGCCGTTCATGGGCTCGGTAACCCACCCGGAGCGGGCGAGGGACACGATCGCGATGGCGCGGATCGTCTTCGGCGACGACTTCCTCGAGGGCAACGTCGTCGTGTTCAGCCTGATCAACGCGAACTCTCCGCTCGTCTGGGACTCGACGATGCTCGGGGCCGCACGGGCGTACGCCGAGGCGAACCAGGCGGTGATGATGACGCCGTTCATCCTCGCGGGTGCGATGAGCCCGGCGACGGTCGCCGGCACGTGCGCGCAGACGCTTGCGGAGTCTCTCGCGGGCATGGCCTACGTCCAGCTCGTGCGGCCCGGCGCCCCGGTCGTGCTCGGCTCGTTCGCCTCGTCGATGTCGATGCAGTCCGGAGCCCCCACATTCGGGACGCCCGAGCCGGCCCTGACGCTCTACGTGATGGCCGCGCTCGCTCGGCGGCTCGGGGTGCCGTTCCGCTCGGGTGGTGCGCTCACCGCGTCGAAGCTCGCCGACGCGCAGGCAGCGTACGAGTCGGCGAACACGATGCAGCCGACGCTGCTCGGCGGCGTGAACTTCGTCCTCCATGCCGCCGGGTGGCTCGAGGGAGGCCTGGCGATGGGGTACGAGAAGCTCGTCCTCGACGCCGACCAGCTTGGGATGTGGCACGCGTTCGCCGGCGGCGTCGACATGACCGCCAACGGTCAGGCGCTCGACGCGTTCCTCACGAACCCGCCGGGCACGCATTTCCTCGGCCACGCGCACACGCTCGCGAACTTCGAGACGGCGTTCTATCGCTCCGCGACCGCCGACAACGAGAGCTTCGAGCGGTGGGAGGCCGAGGGGTCGCTCGATGCGGCGGCGCGTGCGAATAGCCAGTGGAAGAGAATGCTGCGAGAGTACGAGCCGCCCCCGATCGACGACGCCGTCGATGCCGAGCTCTGCGAGTGGATCGACCGCAAGAAGTCCTCGTTCCCCGATTCGAACGTTTGAGGGAGAGATGTCCGCACCGACCAAGACCCGTCAGTCAGACGCGATCGCCGAGCTGATCGAGCGCTCACGGCTCGAGATCCTCCCGCTCGACGGCACCGCCGAGAAAGTCGTCGCGCACGTGCCTCGTGACGTGACGCTCACCGTCACGGCGTCGCCCACGAAAGGCCTCGACGCGACGTTCGCGCTCGCCGAGCAGCTAATCGACGAGGGCTACACCGTCGTTCCGCATCTCTCGGCCCGTCTGGTCGAGAGCAAGGCGCGCCTCGGTGAGCGCCTCGCGCAGGCCGAGAGCCTCGGAATGCGCGACGTGTTCGTCATCGCCGGTGACGCCGAGCAACCCGCGGGTCCGTACGAGGGGTCGTTGCCGCTGCTGCGCGACATGGCGGAGCTCGGTCACCCGTTCCTGCACGTCGGGATCGCCGGCTACCCCGAGACCCATCCGCTCTTCGACGACGCGACCGCGATCGCGGCGATGACCGAGAAGCAGGAGTACGCAACGTACATCGCGACCCAGGTGTGCTTCGACTCGCACCTGACCGCAAGCTGGATCGAGCAGGTCTGGGGTCGCGGCACGCGGCTGCCGGTGTACGTCGGCATCCCCGGCGCGGTCTCGCGCGCGAAGCTCCTGCGGGTGTCGGCGCGGATCGGGATCGGCCAGTCGCTGCGGTTCCTACGCAAGAACGGCTCGTTCGCGTCGCGGTTCCTCTCGGGCGGCTTCGACCCGGATCAGCTCATCGACGGGCTCGGCGGGCTGCTCACCGATCCCGATGGCAAGCTTGCGGGCTTCCACGTGTTCACGTTCAACGACATCGAGGACACCGAGATCTGGCGCCTGAACCTCCTCCGCGAGGGTGGCAGGGCATGACGCACCGTTGCTTCGCGCCGGCCGATCCGGCCGAAGTCACGTCGGTCGTCGCGTCGTCCGTTCCGGGCGACGTGTGAGCGCGGTCGACTTCCTCATCGTCGGCGGCGGCTCGGCCGGCTCGGCGCTCGGGAACCGGCTCTCGACCGATCCCTCGACGCGCGTGTTGGTCCTCGAGGCCGGCCGGCGCGACTCGAAGTGGGACGTCTTCATCCACATGCCGGCCGGGCTCGCGACCCCGATCGGCAATCGGTTCTACGACTGGAAGTACGAGTCAGAGCCCGAGCCGCACATGCACGGAAGGCGGATCTACCACGCACGCGGCAAGGTGCTCGGCGGCTCGTCCTCGATCAACGGGATGATCTTCCAGCGGGGGAACCCCCTGGACTACGAGCGCTGGGGCGCCGACCCCGGGATGGAGACGTGGGGGTACGCGCACTGCCTGCCGTACTTCAAGCGGATGGAGGACTGCCTCGCGGCGCCGGTCGACGATGCATTCCGGGGCCACGGCGGCCCGCTCGGCCTCGAGCGCGGCCCGGCCGACACTTCGCTCTTCGACGCGTTCTTCGAGGCGTGCCGGCAGGCGGGTCACGCCGTCCACGACGACGTCAACGGCTACCGTCAGGAGGGGTTTTCGAAGTTCGACCGCAACATCCGCCGCGGCCGGCGGCTGAGCGCCGCGCGCGCATACCTTCACCCGGCGATGTCGCGGCCGAACCTCGAGGTGCGCACGCGCGTCCAGGTCGCACGTGTGCTGTTCGACGGCACCCGGGCGATCGGGGTCGAGACGACGAAGGGCGAGCGGATCCTCGCCGGTGAGGTGATCCTCTCCGGTGGGTCGATCAACTCCCCGCAGCTTCTCCAGCTCTCGGGTGTCGGCGACCCCGGGCATCTGCGCTCGGTCGGGGTCGAGCCGCGTCACGAGCTCCGCGGGGTGGGCGAGAACCTCCAAGACCACCTCGAGGTGTACATCCAGCACTCGTGCTCCCAGCCTGTGACGATGCAGCCGGCCCTGCAGAAGCGGCGCGCGCCGTGGATCGGGTTTCAGTGGCTGTTTCTGCGACGAGGGCCGGGTGCGACGAACCACTTCGAAGCGGGCGGCTTCATCCGCTCGAACGACGAGGTTGCCTACCCAAACCTGATGTACCACTTCCTCCCGCTCGCGATCCGCTACGACGGCTCACAGCCCGAGGGTGGGCACGGCTATCAGGTGCACGTCGGGCCGATGTACTCCGACGCGCGAGGCTGGATCCGGATCACGAGCGCTGACCCGACCGCGAAGCCCGCGCTCCAGTTCAACTACCTCTCGACCGACCAGGACCGCCGCGAGTGGGTCGAGGCGATCCGCCGGACACGGGAGATCCTCGGGCAGGCGGCGCTCACGCCGTTCGACGCCGGCGAGACATCGCCGGGCCCGTCGGTCGAGACCGACGAGGAGATCCTCGACTGGGTGCGCAAGGACGCCGAGACCGCGCTCCACCCGTCGTGCACGTGCCGGCTGGGCGTGGACGAGCTCTCGGTGCTCGATCCGCTGACGATGCGGGTGCACGGCCTCGATGGGCTTCGCGTCGTCGACGCCTCGGTGTTCCCCTACGTGACGAACGGGAACATCTACGCGCCGACGATGATGGTCGCCGAGAAGGCAGCCGACCTCATCCTCGGCAACACTCCGCTTGCGGCGGAGCACACGCCGTTCTACCGGCACGCCGAGGCACGCTCCTAGGACGCCGCGACGGAGCTGACAGCTTTGACGATGCCGTCGTAGCCGGTGCAACGGCAGAGGTTCCCCGAGAGGCCGATGCGGATCTCCTCTTCACTCGGGCTCGGGTTCGCGGCCAGGAGCGCGGTCGCGGACACGAGCATTCCGGGCGTGCAGAAGCCGCACTGAACGCCACCCTGCTCGAGGAAGGCTGCCTGCAGGGCGCTCAGCTGCCGGCCCTCGGCGAGCCCCTCGACCGTGGTCACCGGGCTGCCTTCCGCCTGAATCGCGAGGTAGGAGCAGGAGTTCACGGGCTTGCCGTCGAGCAGCATCATGCAGGCGCCGCACTCAGAGTCGTCGCAACCTTCCTTCGCGCCGGTAAGGCCGACGGCCTCGCGCACCGCGGAGAGAAGGCTTGTGCCCGGGGCGAGCTCGAGCGGGTACGAGACGCCGTTGACGGCGAGGGTAACGGGCACCTTCGTCACGAGAGTCCTCCATGCAGGGCAGGGCTGGCTGGGATCGGCACCATGGCGCCGTGGGCTCGGGCGAGTGCGGCACCGATCGCGCGGGAGGCGATGACCTCGGCCATTGCGCGGCGGTAGCGCTCGGAGGCGCGGACGTCCGAGATCGGCGTCGCCGCGGCGGCTGCCGCCGAGGCAGCCGCGGCGATGTCCTGATCGCCGCCGTCAGCTCCGACGAGGGCGGCCTCGGCGTCCGGCACGCGCCGGATCGTCGGGGCGAGCGCGGTGATCGCGACGCGGGCAGCGGTTATCGAGCCGTCCGCGACGGTGACGAGCGCGGCGGCGCCGACGACTGCGATCTCCATCTGGCGGCGGTACTCGAGGCGCACGTAGGCGCTCCCGGTGCCGGCCGCCGGCTTGGGCACGTCGATCGAGACGAGGAGCTCGTCGGGGTGGGCGCTCGTCGTGCCGGGCCCGGTGAAGAGGTCCTCGATCGCAACCCAGCGTGTCCCCGAGCCGGACTTGAGCGTCGCGGTCGCTGCGAGGCAGATGAGCGGGGCGCCCGTCTCCATCGCCGGCGACGCGTTCATCACGTTGCCGCCGATCGTGCCGTGCGCACGGGTGGCGTGCGAGCCGACGATCGCCGAGGCGTCGGCGAGCGCGGTCAGCGTGGCGCGGATCGCAGGATGCGAGACGATCTCGGCGTGGGTCGCGAGCGCACCGAGGCGAACGACGCCGTCGTCCTCTTCGATCCCACGCAGCTCGGCGACCCGATGGATCGCGACGATCGTCGGCGGCAACGGGCTCTTTCCCTGCCGGGCACCGACGACGAGATCGGTGCCGCCCGCGACGGGGCGCGCCCCGGCGGCGATCGCTGCAATCGCTTCGTCGACCGTGCTCGCGGCGGTGTAGGTCTCGACGCTCATGCCGCTCCCTCCTGGTTTGCCTCCCAAACCCGCTCGGGAGTCATCGGCAGCTCCCGTACGCGTCCCTTGACGAGCTTCGCGATCGCGTTCGCGACCGCGCCGGCGGTTGGCACGCACGGCGGCTCGCCGACGCCCTTCGAGCCCCTCGGCCCGGCGTTCGGCGTGTCGGTCTCGATCCACGCGACGTCGATTCGCGGCGTGTCGGACGCGGTCATCAGCTTGTAGTCGAGGAGGTGTGGGTTGCGTTGCCGCCCCTCGTCGTCGAGCTGGGTTCCTTCGGTCAGCGCCTGGCCGAGCCCCATCACGACGCCGCCGTACACCTGGCCGTTGGCGCCGATCGGGTTGAGGATCTTGCCGCAGTCGTGCGCGGCGGCAACCTGCACAACCCGCACGACCCCGGTGGCGCGGTCGAGCTTGACGCGGATCGCGTGGGCGATCAGCTGCGGCGCGAGGAACGACTCGACGCCGAGCTTGCCGACGCAGTTCTCGGCGGGCGCGTCGGGCTGGGTAGGAAGCTCTCCCGACCCTTTGCCGTGGAACGTGCCGCCACCGGCGAGCTCGGTGATCGCGACCGACTTGTCGGGCGAGCCCTTGACGCGGGCAACCCCGTCCGCGAGCTCGAGATCCTCGCGGGCGGCCTCGAGCTGATCGGCTGCCGCATCGAGGAGCTGATCGCGAACCTCGGCGGCGGCGGCGATCACGGCGCGGGCGCTGTTGAAGGTCGTCTGCGATCCGCACGAGCCCATGTCCCACGGTGCTGCCGCCGTGTCCTGGTAGAGCATCGTGAAGTCCTCAGGCTTCATCCCGAGCTCGTCGGCGACGTACATCGGCATCGCCATCACCGAGCCTGTCCCGTTCTCCTGTGCGCCGGTGATGATCGTGCCGGTGCCGTCGCCGTTCAGCTTCACGTATGCGCCCGAGTTCGCCGAGAAGCAGGGCCACCACCCGCATGCGACGCCGATCGCCTCGTCGTCGGGAAGATCCTGGTCGTAGCCGATCAGCTCGACGGCCTTCTCGAGCGTCTCCTTCATCGCGATGTGCTCGAGCACCTGACCGGTGGGGGTCACCGAACCGTTCTCGATCAGGGTGCGCCGGCGTAGCTCGACCGGATCCAGCCCGAGCGCCTCGGCGAGCTCGTCCATGTGCTGCTCGACCGCCCAGCACACCTGCGGCGCGGTCGGGGCGCGGATCGACGACGACGGCTGGTTGTTGGAGTAGTTGAGGTAGGCGTGAAGGTCGGTCGTCTCGATCTCGTACGGGCCGAGCGCGTGCATCGCGGCCATCTGCGCAAAGAACCCGCCTTCGCCGCAGTAGGCGCCTGCGTCGATCAGCAGCGTTCCCCGCCGGGCGACGAGCGTGCCGTCCTTTCGTGCACCGGTCTCGAGCTCGATCACGAAGCCCTCGCGCCGGTGGTCGACCGCGAAGAACTCCTCGTGCCGGCTCAGCACGAGCTTGACCGGCCGCCCGGCCTTGCGCGCCATCGCGGCGACGTGGCCCTCGAAGTGGAAGTCGCACTTCGCGCCGAAGCCACCACCGAGGAGGGGCACGATCACGCGGACGCGCGACTCGGGGATCTGGAGGGTGTTCGCGACCCCGCTACGGGCGGCGTACGGAACCTGGGTCGACGTCCAGATCGTGACCTCATCGCCGTGCCACTCGGCGATGATCGCGCGCGGCTCGATCGGGACGCCCTGGACGGGATCGGTGCGGAAGCGGCTCTTGACGACGACATCGGCGCTTGCGATCGCCGCGGCAGCGTCGCCGTTGACGATCGCCGAGTACCCGAGCCGGTTGCCGTCCCGACCCATCGTGTCGTCACCCTCGTAGCTTGCCCAGCCCTCGTGGACGAGCTGGACGCCATCGTCGGCCGCCGTCGCCCAGTCGGTGACGACCGGGAGTGGCTCGTACTCGATGTCGATCAGTGCGGCGGCTTCGCGGGCGAGCTCGGGAGTGAGCGCGGCGACGCCGGCGACTACGTCGCCTTCGAAGCGGACGGCGTCGCGCGCGAAGAGCCGGCGGTCCTGCACCATCCCGCCGTACAGCACGTCGGGGACGTCGGCGTGGGTGACGACTGCGATCACGCCAGGGTGGGCCTCGGCGCGGGACGTGTCGATCGACACGATCCGGGCGTGCGTGTGATCGCTGTAGCGGAACGCGGCGTGTAGCTCGCCGGGTCGGCTGAGGTCGGCGGTGTAGCGGCCCTCGCCGGTGACCTTCTCGTGGCCGTCAGGCCGGATGAACTGCTTCGTCGGTTCCTCGACCGCCGTCATCTCGTCTCCTCCTGGGATTGGTGCGCAAGCGCAATCCAATCAGGAGAAGGGGGGTGTGCGCGAGGGGTAGAGTCGCGCGGATGCTACGAGCGACGGTCGAAGAGGAGCGCGAGGATCGCGTCGAGGCACGCAGCGGCCGCGACGGTAACGGTCAGGGTGATGAGCGCGAAGGTGTTCATTATCTCCTCGGTTGATTTGTTCGACGCACAAACTATGATCTATTCGGCTTATTAGAGGCGATGTTTATGTATCTATCTGGTGAGGCGTTCCGGTGACTGAGGTGCTCTACACGGATGGCGGGGCCCGAGGGAACCCGGGGCCGGCCGCGTTCGCGTTCGTGCTCGAGTCTCCCGACGGATCGGTCGTCGCGTCCCACGGCGAGGCGATCGGGGTGGCGACGAACAACGTCGCGGAGTACCGCGCGCTCGTCGCCGGTCTCGAGCGAGCGGCGCAGCTCGGGGTGGGCGAGCTCGAGGTGCGCTCCGACTCGGAGCTGATGGTGAAGCAGATGCGGGGGGAGTATCGCGTCAAGAACCGGGAGCTTCAGGCGCTGTTTCTCGCGGCGTCGGCCGCGGCGCGCCGCGTTGGCGCGGTGACGTACACGCATGTCAGGCGCGAGCACAACGAGCTGGCGGACCGCCTCGTGAACGAGGCCCTCGACGCCGCGGGATAGCGTCCCACCGGTGTCAGACACCGGGCGCCTGTGCCCGTCGCGATCGCGCCGGTGTCTGACACCGGACGCCGTCTCTCGCGATCGCTCGTGGCTCAGAGACGGCCGGCGTCGCCGAGGTAGAGGTGCCAGAGCAGCTGCGCGGCCACCGACCGGTAGGGCCGCCATTGCTCGCCGATCCCCTCGAGCTCGCGCGGCGCTGGGCGTGCCTCGAGCCCCTTGACCCGCTGAGTTGCGGCCTGGAGGGCGATGTCGCCGACCGGCCAGACGTCTTGGCGTCCGAGACACGCGAGCAGGTACACATCCGCCGTCCACGGGCCGATCCCGGGTAGCGCGGTCAGCGCTTGCCGTGCGTCCTCGTCGTCGAGCGAGGCGAGTGACTCGAGATCGAGCGCTCCCTCGACGACCGACTCCGAGAGCACGCGCGTGTAGCGGGTCTTCTGCCGACTGAAACCCGTCTCGCGCAGCGTCTGATCGTCGAGCGTGAGGAGCCCTTCGGGCGTGACGGGCCCACCGAGCCTCGTGGCGAGCCGATCGAAGCAGGCGCGTGCCGAGGCGAGCGACACCTGCTGCTCGAGGATGAGGAGAACCAGCGTCGCGTAGCCCGGCTCGCGACGCCACACGGGGGGTATGCCGTACCCGTCGATCACGAGCTGGAGGTGCGGGTCGGCTCGCACGAGTTCTCGCACGGCCTCCCTGAACCGGCGCTTGGTCATCGGACGAGGCTACCGGTGGCAGACTCGGACGATGCTGGAGCGACTTCCGGCCGACATCGCGAGCGATCGGCTCTCGCTGTCGCCGATGACCTCAGATGATCTCATCGACTTCCTCGAGCTCGACTCGGACCCCGAAGTAATGCGCCTCCTGAACGGCGGACATCCGAGCACGTTGGCCGACGTCGAGCGGCGTCTGGCAACCGCCAGTCATCACACTTGGGCCGCACGCGCCGTCGACGATGGACGGTTCGTCGGCTGGTTCTCGTTGACGCCCACCGCGCCGGCGGAGCGCGAGCTCGGTTACCGGCTGCGACGTCCAGAGTGGGGGAAGGGCTTCGCGAGCGAGGGTGCCTGCGCGTTGGTCGACCTGGCCTTCGCCGACCCGCGCGTGCGGCGGGTCTGGGCGCAGACGATGACGGTCAACGATCGGTCACGAAAAGTGTTGGATCGGGTCGGCCTCCAGTACGTTCGCACGTTCTTCGGCGAGTGGGACGAGGTGATCCCCGGTGGCGAGCACGGGGATGTCGAGTATGAGCTGACCCGCGCGGAGTGGCTACGGCGACGCTGATCGTCTACCCTCTACGCATGCAGCGCGAGCGCCCCATCCTTCAGCCGGCCGACGGCGGCCTGCGCTCGCTCGCCCTTCTCCTCCTTCCCCGCTAGGGGGAGCGTGGACGCACATACACCCGCCGTGCTCCGGCACACAGCCGGGAGGAGTCTGCACCCACACCGAGGAGAAGAGAGCGATGCCGATGCCCTTTCACCGATACCGCCCGTACGAGACTGTCGACCTCCCCGACCGTACCTGGCCGAACGTCGTTCTCGATCGCGCGCCGATCTGGTGCTCCACCGATCTGCGCGATGGCAACCAGTCGCTCGTCAACCCGATGGACTCCGGTCGCAAGCGCCGCTTCTTCGACCTGCTCGTGCAGATCGGGATCAAGGAGATCGAGGTCGGGTTTCCGTCGGCGTCGAAGACCGACTTCGATTTCTGTCGTGAGCTCATCGAGGGCGGGCTGATCCCGGCCGACACCACGATTGCGGTGCTCACACAGGCGCGACCGGAGCTGATCGAGCGCACGTACGAAGCGATCGAGGGGGCGCGGCGGGCGATCGTCCACCTCTACAACTCGACGTCGGTCACCCAGCGTCGTGTCGTCTTCAGGATGGATCGCGACGGGATCAAGGACCTTGCGGTGCGCGGGACCGCGCTCTGTCGCGAGCTTGCGGGGGAAACCGACACACAGGTCATGTTTCAGTACTCCCCTGAGAGCTTCCATCACACCGAGCTCGAGTACGCGCTCGAAGTGTGCGAGGACGTCGCCGGGGAGTGGGGGCCGGCGCCTGACGCGAAGATGATCGTGAACCTGCCGACGACGGTCGAGGCGTTCCCGCCGAACGTCTACGCCGACCGGATGGAGTGGTTCATCCGCAACTTCTCCCGGCGCGACAGCTCGATCCTCTCGGTGCACCCCCACAACGACCGTGGCACCGCGGTCGCAACCGCCGAGCTCGGGCTGATGGCCGGGGCCGAGCGCGTCGAGGGCTGCCTGTTCGGCAACGGCGAGCGAACCGGCAACGTCGACCTCGTCACCCTCGCGCTCAATCTGTTCACCCAGGGGGTCGACCCGCGGGTCGACCTCTCCCAGCTCGACGAGGCGAAGCGGATCGTCGAGGAGTGCAACGAGCTGCCCGTGCATTCGAGGCACCCGTGGGCGGGCGAGCTGGTCTACACGGCGTTCTCGGGGTCGCATCAGGACGCGATCAAGAAGGGCATGGACGCCCAGGAGCGATCGGGCTCGGACGTCTGGGACGTCCCGTACCTGCCCGTCGACCCGAAGGACCTCGGGCGGAGCTACGAGGCGATCATCCGGGTGAACTCGCAGTCGGGCAAGGGTGGGGTGGCGTACCTGATGCTGACGGACCACCTTCTCGACCTGCCCCGCGGTTTGCAGGTCGACTTCGCGCGGAAGGTCCAGTCGATCACCGACGCCCGTGGGGGTGAGCTCACCGCTGATGAGCTGATGGACGCGTTCGTCGAACATTACCTCGGAGTCGTCACGCCATACGAGTTGATCGGCTTCTCGCATACGAGCGAGGAGGCGGGCGATCGCCTTGTCGCGCGGATGCGCGTCGAGGAGGAGGAGGTCGCGGTGGTCGGGGAGGGGAACGGGCCGATCGCCGCGTTCGTCCACGGGATGGAGGAGCGCTTCGGCCTCGAGATCAACGTGCGCGAGTATCACGAGCATGCGATGGGCAAGGGCGAGGACGCCAACGCCGCGTCGTACATCGAAGCCGACGTCGACGATGAGGCGTGCTGGGGGGTGGGGATCCACACCTCAACCGTCACCGCCTCGCTCCGCGCCGTCGTGAACGCCGTCAACCGGGCGATCGCGGCGCGCGCGGCGTTGGAGGCAGCGGCGGCGGCCTTCGACTGACGGGTGTGCCCATGAGCTCACTCCGCGTCGGCGACCGCGCTTGCCGACACGTCCGCGAACCTCCCGTCACGAACGCCCGTACTCGCCCGAGCATGCGGGAGGGGCGCGGCCGGCACCACGGAATCAGGCGCCCCTGTGGAGCAATCGTTGCACTCCTGTGACAAAGGACATCTTGCGACCGGCTCGTTTCGTCGTTAGCGTCGAGAACGAGGGGAGGAGGCCGGCGGCCCTTCAACTGTGTGTCTCGGCGGGACACGTCCGCCTCAGACGGACTTCTGGCGTGGCGTGGCCGGGGGTGAGCGTCATCCGGCAGTGGAGGGGGTCGTTGTGAGCGAAGCGTGGGTGCACACTCGGGCCGAGCGGCCAGAGCTCCGTGGCCCAGCGGGCGGGCCGGCGCGGATCCTCGCGCGGGCGAAGGAGACCGGTGGCGCGATCACGGTCGTCGAGAACGTCGTCGGGCCCGGTCAAGGCCCACCCAAGCACCTTCACGAGGCCGAGGACGAGCTTTTCTACGTCATGAGTGGCCACCTGCACGTGCATGCGGGCGACGACGTGCTCGAGGCGCCGCCCGGGTCGTTGGTCTTCATCCCGAGGCAGATGCCCCACGTCTTTCAGAACACCGCCGCCGAACCAGCATCGCTCCTGGTCCTCTTCACGCCGGCCGGAATGGAGGGGTTCTTCGAAGGCGTCGCCGCGCTCGACGCCGGCGTCGCGCTCGCCGACGCAGCCCACGAGCTCGGCAAGAGCGTCGGGATGCAGGTGCTCGGCCCGCCGCTCCCGCCCCCGCCTGACTGAGATCCCGAACCGCCGCTATACTCCGCGGCCCACGCGGATGTAGCTCAGTTGGCTAGAGCGTCTGCTTGCCATGCAGAAGGTCGAGGGTTCGAGTCCCTTCATCCGCTTCAGAAAAGCCCCGCTCAGGCGGGGTTTTCTGTTGCCATCGACTCGGTCACCGAGTCAGCGGGCACCTCGAAATCCGAACTGGTGCCCATTTGTGCCCATTCGAGGGCTCGATCGAACGCGTCCCGCTGCGGCTTCGCGAGACGGTCGCGGCGTTTCACGGCCTGCGCGTACACCCGGAGCGTGAACCGCGGGTCTTCGTGGCCGAGCTGGTCGGCGGTGTAGCGGACGTCGTCGCCGCACGCGCACCGCAGGCTCGCGTACGTCCGTCGCAGCGAGTGGAACGTGATCGACCCGATCTCGGCGATTCCTGCGGCCGCGAGCTTCGTGTTCGCGTCGGCGATCGCCGAGGTGAGCACGTCGCGGCGGAGGTTCGACGGGTAGTGCCGGCCGCCCGTCGAGGTGTGGAACACGAAGTCGGCGGGCTCGGAGAACGTCGCGTCGGCTCGCCACAGCGCGAGCGTCTCCCGAAGCGCCGGCGTGAGGTGCACCTCGCGTACGCCCTTCGGTGTCTTCGCGTCGACGACGTGCAGAGTGCCGGTGCCGAGGTCGACGTGCTGCCAGCGAAGCGCGAGCGCTTCACCGATCCTGAGCCCGCCGCCCGCCAACGTCGACAGGAGCGCCTTGCCGACACCGGCGCTCGCGTCGAGCAGCGCCATCAGCTGCTCGGGCTCCACCCATGGCCTAACCGGCTTCATCGCCTTCAGTCGCCGACGCTTCCCGGCTGCCGCGTTCGACTCGACCAGCCCGTACTCGACCGCTGTCTCAAGCACCTGCGTGAGGTGCCGCAGCGTGTGGTTGATCGAGGCGTTCGAGAGGCCCTTCTCTGAGAACCGCTCGTTGCGGCTGAGTGCTCGCTCCCGCGCAGCGTCGATCTCGGCGCGCTCCTTCACCTTCGCGACCTTGTAGCGGTCGAT
>JAXLSV010000005.1:0-513739 GCA_046330385.1 Gaiellales bacterium
CTGTCCCGAGCACAGCAGCATCCGCTGAGCAACGAGGTTGTAGGGTTGGGCGGATGGACGACAGGCACGAGCGCGGGCTGGACGCGTACGCCAGTCAGTTCGAGATCCCCCGGGAGACCGTCCGAGAGCACCTGACCGCGCTCGTCGGCGCCCGGATGGCGGAAGAGGCGATCCTCACCGCCGGGGCTGCGTGGGTGGACGACTGCCTCAGCCTGCGCGAACGCAGCCTCGTCGTGCTCACGTCGCTCATTACCATGGGCGGCCTCGAAGCGCGGCTGCGCCCGCACGTGCGGCTGGCGCTCAAGCACGGCGCGACCCCAGACGAGCTGGAGGCGCTGACCGCGCTGCTCGCCGTCTACGCTGGCTTCGCGAAGGCGTCGGTTGGCGCCGAGGTAATCCGAGACGAGCTCGCGCGGCTCCGAGCCGGCGACCACTGACCAGGAGGAGCTGTGTCCGATCCCGCCACCGCAGGCCCGCCGCCGATCGTGACGGAGGAACCGACCGAGATCGCGCCGGGCGTGTTCGTGATCCCCGACGGCCGGGTTCCACTCGTACCCAACATCGGCATCGTCGTTGGCGACCGTGCGGCGCTCGTTGTCGACACGGGGATGGGGCCGCGGAGCGGCGCCACCGTGCTCGAGCACGCTCGGCGGCTCGCGGACGGGAAGCCGTTGTTCCTCACGATCACCCATTTCCATCCCGAGCACGGATTCGGCGCGCAGGTGTTCTTCGACAAAGCGACAATCATCTACAACGCCGCGCAGCGCGACGACCTCCGCGCGAAGGGCCCGGGCTACCTCGAGATGTTCAAGGGCTTTGGCGACGCGGTCGCCGAGCAGCTCGAAGGCGTCGAGCTCGTCATGCCGCACGTCGTCTACGACGGCCCGTCGGCAGAGATCGACCTCGGTGGCCGGACTGTTCGGCTGCTCACCTGGGGGCTTGCGCATACGGCAGGCGACCAGATCGTACTGCTCCCGGATGACTCGATTCTCTTCGGCGGCGATCTCTTCGAGACGCGGATGTTCCCGATCGTCCCCTACTTCCCGCCCGACGACACCGACGTCAACGGCGAGCGGTGGATCGAGGTGCTTGGCAAGATCATGGCGCTCGATAGCGAGACCGTCGTTCCCGGGCACGGGGAGGTCTCCGGCGCCGGGCTTGTCGGCGCTGTCCGCGACTACCTCGTCGAGCTGCGCAACGAGGTCGAGACGGCGAAGCGGTCGGGCCTCTCCGCCGAGGGGGTCGTCGAGTCGGTCGGGCCGAAGGTGCGCGAGCGGTACGCCGATTGGGACAACCCGGAATGGGTCGACTTCGGGATCCGCTGCTTCTACGACCAGGCCTCGTAGGCGTTCCGCGCAAGGTCGCTGGTCACCCGGTCTCCGAGCCCCGCTCCGCGTCGCGCACCACCATCGGTGACCGCGCGGCGCGGTCGACCTCGAGGTGAAGGACGTCGAAGCGGTTGTAGTGACCGACGATGTCGTGGAAGAGGCGGCCCTGCAGGATCGCCTCGAGCTCGCAGTCCGCGTACACGATGCCGCGCTCGTCCACGAGCGGCCGCGAGACCCACTCGCCGTTTGGGCCGACGATCCCCGAGATGCAGTTGTAGGTGCCGTCGGGCACCTCGAACGGAACGCCTAGCTCCGCGGCGACCTCGACCGTTCCGTACTCGGAGCAGCAGATCGAGAACACCTTCCCCTCGTACGCGTGCGGCGCGACGTGGAGGAAGAGCTCCTCGCGAGAGTGGCGCGCGCCTGCGACCGCCGCCGACGGGAAGTTCGCCACGTGGATTCGCTCGCCCTGTGCGAGCAGCGCATAGCGGGCGAGCGGGTTGAGGTTCTCGCCGCAGTTGAGGGTGCCGAGCGGCCCGAAAGGCGTCGGGAAGACGCCGAGGGTGGAGCCGTCGCCACCGGTCCAGACGACACGCTCACCCCACGTGGGAACCAGCTTTCGGTGACGGCCGAGGTAGCCGTCGGGAGAGACCACGATGTTGGTGTTGAAGAGGGTGCCGACCGAGCCGGGCTCGCGCTCGGTGATCCCCACGACCGCAACCACCCCGGCGCGCCGGGCGGCCTGCGTGAGCGCGTCGACCTCCGGGCCAGGGATCTCCACCGCCTGCTCGTGCAGCCGGGCGTGCCAGGCGGCCGTCTCACCGAGCGGCTTGACGAAGACCCAGTACGGGAACCCGGGGACGAAGCTCTCCGGAAGCGCGACGATGTCGGCCCCGCCGGCGCCCGCCTGCTCGATCAGAGCGCAGGCCTTCTCGGTCGACGCCGCACGATCGAGCCAGACCGACGACTCCTGCACCGCTGCGGCGCGAAACCACCCAGCCCGAGCATTGCCCATCACTCCTCCTTTTGATCAAATCCGGCGTGGCATGGGTGATCAGGATCGCACGCCCGAGGGAGTCACCGCTCTCCGTCCAACGCGCCGCGGGACGATGGCGGCCACCGTGACCGCCGCGCTGCGCGATCTGATCGTGATCGGCGAGATCCCACCCGGTGCTCCCCTGCGCCTCGAGGAGATCGCGCACCAGCTCGGGATGAGCATCTCCCCGGTCCGCGAAGCAGTGCGACAGCTCGAGGGGCTTGGCCTCGCAGAGCACATTCCCTACAAGGGCGCACGCGTGACCGTGATCGATCGGGACGAGATGCGCGACGTGTACGAGGCCCGACTCGCGCTCGAGTCGGTCGCGGTTCGGCGGGCGGCGGTGGCGTTCGACCAAGAGCGCGAGACGTCGCTGGCCAGAGCCCTCGAGGAGCTTTCGGCGGCCTACGCGAGCGGGGAGCGCATGCGGGTGATCCGGGCCAACACCGCGTTCCACATCGCCCTCGCAGCCGCCTCAGGGTCGAAGTGGCTCCCGCGCCTGTTACGCCCGATCCTCGAGACGTCGGAGCGGTTCAGCGCGCTTGTGATCGGAGACGCTGCCGAGGCTGTTTACGCCGTCGAGGAGAAGGGACATGCCGCCATCCTCGAGGCCTGTCGCCAGCGCGATTCGGAAGACGCTGAACAAGCGATGCGGCAGCACCTCGAGGTGTTCGGCCAGCTGTTCGAACGCGACCTCCCAACAGCGGACGGGGGAGAGACGACCATCGACCACTTTTGATATCTGATCAAACCATTGACATGACAGCGTCGAATGTGATCGGATCGCAGGCAATGCTGAAGACGGTGTCGTCGCTGCGCGCACTGGGCGGGTGGGGCGCACGCCGGTCTTGGAAGGAGGCACCAGGATGAAGAGGCCGAGGTCGGTGGTGCTGGGCTCGTTTGCAGCGCTGATGACTCTGGTCGTCGTTGCCGGCTCGCTCGCAGCGACGACGAGCAAGACCGCGGGCCCGCCGGGCTACAAGGGCGTGGAGGCGAGCCTGCCGACCCAGTTCAAGCGACCCGCGAAGCGTGCCGGCACCGAGTGCACGATCGGCTTCCAGAATCCGGTCGCTGCCAACGAGACGCTTAGCTACCTGCAGAAGGCGGCCGTCAAGCAGGGCGCGGCGTACGGCTGCAAGGTGATCACGCTCGACGACAAGCTCAGCGCGGACAAGCAGGTGAGCAACATGCAGCAGCTGCTCGCGCAGAAGGTGAAGACGATCATCTTCTACCCGCTCGACCCGAAGGCGGTTCAGCCTGTCCTCAAGCAAGCACAGAAGCAGGGAGTTCCCGTTCTCGCAATCGACTCGACGTTCGGCAACCCGAAGGCAGCGGCCCCCGGGATCACGACGCAGGTGTGGCAGGGTCGGGACATCCAGGCGTACCTCCAGGCGAAGGCGATGGCCGCCGCGAACCCCGGCGGGAAGATCGGGCTGATCGGGATCGGGTTTCCGGTGCCCGCGCTCAAGTACCTCAACAAGCGCGAGGCCTTCTGGGCGAAGTCCCTCGGACTGACCGTGCTCGGAACGCAAGACAACCCGAGCGACGACGTGACCGGTGGTGAGAAGGCGGCGAACGGCCTCCTCCAGCGCTACCAGGACATGGACGGGGTCATCGGGTACAACGACCCGAGCGCGCTCGGCGCCTCTGCAGCGGCACGCGGTGCGGGCCGGAAGATCGTGATCGTGGGCCTGAACGGTTCGAGCGATGGTCTCAACGCGGTGAAGGCGGGCAGGATCGCGGCGTCGGTTCGCGTCGATCCGGTCGGCTGGGGCTCGCAGCTAGTCCTCGCTTCCTACAGCCTGATCACGAAGCAGAACCTGCCACTTCCGAAGGTGATTGTCCGCCCCGCGACGCTCATCACGAAGGCGAACGTGAACAGCGTCCCGTCCTGGGACGCACAGGTGAAGGCAATCCGCTGACCCGAACGGGTCGCGGGGCGCCTCACGGCGCTCCGCGGCCCGGGTCGTCGCCGTTGACCGCCGTGCCGCTCCGGACAAACCTCGCCTCGAGACGCGTGACGCGATGAGCCTTGCCCTCGCAGGGACTCCTGAGCCACTCCTGCTCGCCGAACGGATGCACAAGCGCTACGGCGGGGTCCACGCCCTCCGGGGCGCGACCCTCGAGGTCGGCCGAGGCGAGGTGCACGCGCTCGTCGGCGAGAACGGCTCCGGCAAGTCGACGATGCTCAAGCTCCTCTCGGGCCAGGTGCTGCCGGACGGAGGAACGATCACGTTTGCGGGCGCCCCGGTTACGTTTCGGCGCCCGACCGACGCGTTGCGTCATGGGATCGCGACGGTGACGCAGGAGACGACGCTCGCCCCCGACCTGTCGATCGCCGAGAACGTGTTTCTCGGACACCGGATGGTGAAGCGTGGCCCGGTGATCGACTGGCGTGCGACGCGCCAGCGTGCCCGCGAAGCGCTCGACCGCCTCGGAATCGACATCGACCTCGAGACGGCGGTGCGCCGGCTGCGTCCCGACCAGCAGCAGATGGTGGAGATCGCCCGGGCGCTCTCGATGGACGCCCGCCTCGTGATCCTCGACGAGCCGACCAGCTCGCTCACCGATGACGAGGTCGAGACCCTCTTCGCTCTCGTCGGGCGTCTGCGGGAGGAGGGCGTGACGACGATCTTCGTCTCGCACCGGCTGCAGGAGGTGTTCGCCCTCGCAGACCGGGTAACGGTGCTCCGCGACGGCCACAGCGTCGGTGGTGGCGCGCTCGACACGTTCGATCGTGCGAAGCTGATCCACCTGATGGTTGGGAGAGAGCTCGAGGAGATTTCGGTCACTGCGGTCGCCGCACCCGCCAGCAACGCCGGGCTCCGCTTGCGCGGTCTCACCTCACCGGGCCACTTCGAGGACATCGACCTCGACGTCGCCCCGGGTGAGATCGTCGGGCTCGCCGGGCTCGTCGGCGCCGGAAGAAGCGAGCTCCTCGAGGCCGTCTTCGGGCTCCACCCACCCTCCGCCGGCTCGGTCGAGGTCGATGGGGTACCCGTTCGCTTCCGATCTCCGCGGGCGGCGGTGCGCGGCAGGGTCGGATTCGTCCCTGCCGATCGCAAGCTCCAAGGGCTCGTCCTCGAGATGTCCGTCCGCGAGAACCTCGTGATGGCGGCGACGGCTCGCTCGCCCCGCCTCTCCCCGCCCCGGGTCGGGCGAGAGGGACCGATAGTCAGCGAGGCGGTCTCGCGCATGAGGATCCGCGCGCATTCGCCAGGCGTGCCTGTGTCGACGCTGTCAGGCGGCAACCAGCAGAAGGTCGTTCTCGGCAAGTGGCTCGCGACCCGCCCGCACGTGCTGTTGCTCGACGAGCCGACCCGCGGCGTCGACGTCGGGGCGAAGAGCGAGATCTACCGCCTCCTGCTCGAGGCGGCCGAGCAGGGAATCGCCGTGCTCGTCTCGTCGTCGGAGCTCCCCGAGCTCCAGCTGCTGTGCGATCGCATCGTCGTCATGTTCCGCGGACGGATGGTCGCGTCGCTCGCGCGCGACGAGGCGACCGAGGCCCGCATCGCTCACTTCGCCGGAGGACACCAGTGACGACCGAGTCGACCCCGACAACGACCGACCGGCGCCGGCAGCAGCTGCTCGACCACGCGGCGGGCGTGTGGCCGTCGTCGGCCCGGTACGCGGCCGTCCTCGTGTTGCTGATCGGGATCTTCGTCTACTTCTCGCTCACCCAGCCGAACTTCTTCACGCAGCAGAACGTCGAGAACCTGCTCACGAGCGTCTCGATCCTGTTCGTCGTCTCGATCGGAATGACGTTCGTGGTGCTGACGGGCGGGATCGACCTCTCGGTCGGCTCGACGCTGGCTCTGGCCGGGATCTTCCTCTCGACGCTCTTCAACGACGCCGGCCTTCCGGCGTCGCTCGCGGTGGCGGTCACGATCGCCGGCGGCGCGCTCCTGGGCGGCGCCGTCAACGGGCTGCTCATCGGGCGCGCGGGCCTATCGTTCTTCGTCGTCACGCTCGGGACGCTTTCGCTCTACCGCGGGATCGTCAACATCTGGTCCGACACGAAGACGACGTACATCACGTCGCCGTTCGTCGACGGGATCGGCTTCGGCGAGCGCCTCGGGATCTCGACGCCGATCTGGATCATGATCGGTACGTTCCTGGTCGCGTTCTACGTGCTGCGGTGGACGTACTTCGGGCGCGACGTGTACGCGGTCGGCGGCAACGTCGATGCTGCGCGATTGTCGGGGATCAATGTCTCCCGCACGCTGATGCTCGTCTACGCGATCGCGGGGGGCGCAGCCGCGCTCGGCGGGGTGATCCAGGCGGGTCGGCTCGGCGCCGCGAGCCCGCTCGTCGGCGAGTCCATCCCGCTCGACGCGGCCGCGGCCGTCCTGCTCGGCGGAACGAGCTTCCTCGGTGGCGTCGGTGGCGTCGTCGGCACCGCCGTTGGGGTGCTCTTCATCGGCACGCTCCAGAACGGCCTCTCGATCGCAGGCGTGTCGAGCTTTTGGCAGCAGGTCGTGACCGGCGTCATCCTCGTCGCTGCGGTCGCGATCGACCGTGTCCAGCAGAACCCGAGTGGGCGCTTCCGGCGCCGTGAGGGTGGCAGCGGGCACGGGCCGACCTCGACCGCCGAGCCGACGTCGGAGGGTGGCTAGTGGTCTCTAGATGCGAATCGCGCCCCGCCTAACGGCCGCACAGCTCACGCCAGACGGCGGAGCGGGCCGGGCCGAAGTGGCGTCCGCCCCGGGATCAGTCGACCTCATCGGCGCTCATGCCGCCAGCGCCCACGCTGAGAGCGCCGTGACTGGTCCAACGTCGATTGCCTGGAGGCAGTGCTCGGTGTGCGGTGGCAGGAAGACCATGTCGCCCGGCTCGGCGACAATCCCTTGGCCCGTGCCGACGAGGGTCACCGAGAGGGTGCCCGACTCGACGTAGAGCAAGCGCTCGTAGTCGCCCGAGCGCGGCTCGGTCTCACCGCTGTGCGGGATCTGCAGCTTCGCGATCCGGATCCGCTCGTCGCAGTAGAAGAACGAGACGAGGATCGTTCGCCGGCGGTCGGTTCCGTGGAGCATGTGCAGCCACGTCGAGCGAGGGAGATGGTGCATGTCGTAGGGCAGCCGTGCCGGCCGGGCCGGTGGCCAGCTCCCGAGATCGTCCAGGTGGGAGGTGAACCCCTCGTTTCGGTCACGCGGCCCGTCGAACGTGACCGGCTCCCGCTCGTACCACTTGCCGACGCCCTTGTGGATCTTCTCCTTCCACTCGTCGGTGTGCATCTCGCCCGGCACCCACCAGATCACCTCGGCGGGCTCCTCCCCCACGTTGCGCGCCCAATGCTGGGCGAGCGCAGGGATGTTGGCGGCGTCACCGGCCTTGATCCGGATCGAGCTCCCCGTGTCGGGGTTGCCGAGCTCCAGCTCGCCGCGGAGGCAGTAGTACGGCTCAGGGCCTGGGTGGTCACCTGGCTCGAAGCCCTCGCCGGGCTGCACGAACAGCGTGCCCGCATTGACGCGGTGCGTGCTCACGTACATCCAGACCGGCTCCTGCCGCTCGGGCAAGCCCGAGCAGTACAGGGCGTCCTTGCGCGTGATCAGGCGCGGCTCCTGCACCCCGTCCGCGAAGGGCTGCCGGTGATGCCAGGGGCACAGCGCCTCGTAGCCTGCGAACCGCTCCGTCGCAGCGACGTCGATCTGGCTCGTCATCGCAGCTCGCTCCTCGTGATCTCACGGGCCGCCGTGGTCATGCGAACGCCCAGGCGGAGAGCGCCGTCACGGGCTGGTCCTCGATCGCCTGCAGGCTGTGCTCGGTGAACGGCGGCAGGAAGATCATGTCGCCCGGCTTCCCGATCAGGCCCGTCCCGTCCGCCAGGTTGACGCCCAGCGTTCCCGACTCGACGTACAGCAGCCGCTCGTAGTCTCCCGAGCTCTTCTTCGACTCGCCGTATCGCGGGATCGACACTTTCGCGCAGCGGATCCGCTCGTCGCAGTAGAAGAACGAGACGAGGGTCGTCTTGCGCCGGTCGGTGCCCTCGAACATGTTCAGCCACGTCGAGGCAGGCAGCAGCTGCATGTCCTCCGGCTGCTGCGTCGAGGCGGTCGGGGGCCAGCTCGCGAGATCGTCGACGTGCGAGTGAAAGCCCTCGTTCCGCTGGATCGGCCCGTCGAAGGTGACAGGCTGCCGCTCGTACCACTTGCCCTCACCCGTGTGGATCTTCTCCTTCCACTCTTCGGTGTGCATCTCACCCGGCACCCACCAGAGGATCTCCGCTTCCTCGTCGCCGAAGTTGAACGCGATGTGGTAGGCAAAGGCCGGGATGTTGGCGGCGTCGCCCTTGTGGATCTCGATCACGCGTCCCGTGTCCGGGTTCCCCAGGTGCAGGCAGCCGCCCAGCCCGTAGTACGGCTCCGGCCCTGGGTGGTTGCCCGGGTCGAACCACTCCTTCGGCTGCACGTAGAACGTGCCCGCGTTGACCCGATGAGTGCTCACGTACATCCAGACGGGCTGGACGACGCTGTCGTCGGGCGCCCAGGCCATGTACTTCGCATCTGCGCGCGTGATCACGCGCGGGGACAGCACGCCGTCCGCGAACGGCTGCCGGTGGTGCCACTGGCACGCCTCCTCGTAGCCGGAGAAGCGCTCGGTGTCGAGGACGTCTATCGCCATGGAAGTCCCTTTCTCGTAGGGGGTGGAGGGTGGTGCGACGCGCCCGCCGGGCGTCGCTCGAAGGGCATTCGGGTCATCGCACCGCCTTTCGGCGGTTGCGCACGTCGTCGATCGTCATCGCCAGGATCAGCACCGCGCCCTGCACGATGAGCGCCCAGTACGCCTGCGCCTGGAGCGCGGTCAGCCCGGCCGAGACGAGCGCGAGCAGGATCACGCCGAGAAGCGTGCCGATCACGCTGCCCGAGCCGCCGACGAGGCCCGTGCCCCCGAGGACGACGGCGCTGAGGACGGTGAGCTCGATGCCGACCGCGGCGTACGGGATCGACGAGCCCTGGTAGCCGATCAGCATCAGGCCTGCGAGCCCGGCCGAGAGGCCGGAGAGGACGTACACGATCGTCAGCGTCCTCCAAACGGCGATCCCTGCTCGGCGCGTCGCGATCGGGTTGCTGCCTGCGGAGAGGAAGTTCGAGCCGAGCCGGGTGAACCGGAGCACGAAGCCAACGAGGGCGAAGGCCGCGAGCATCACGTAGGTCGCCTCGGGGATGCCAAGCCACGTCGCCGAGCCGAGGTCGAGGATCGTCGGGTTCTCGATCGTCGTCGACGTCCCGTCGGTCCACTCGAGCGCAAGCCCGCGAAGGACGAACGCCGTCCCGATCGTCGCGATCAGCGGGTTGATGCCGAGACCGACGACGAAGACGGCGTTGACGAGGCCTGCGCCTGCGCCGATCCCGAGCGCGGCGGCGAACGCTTCCACCGTCGAGGCGCCGTGCTGAAGCGCCACCGCCGCGCCCTGGCCCGCAACGACCGCCACCGCGCCGACCGAGAGGTCGAGTCCGCCGGCGATGAGGATCAGCGTGGCGACGGCCGACATCACCCCGGTGTAGGCGGCGAGGGTCGCCGTCGACTGGAAGGTGGTCGTGCTGAGGAAGTCCTGCGCAGTGATCGCGAGGGCGACGAACAGCACCGCGTTGCCGACGACGAGGCCCGACGACTGCGAGCCCGCGACGCGACGCAGCAGGGTCTCGCGGACGTCGAGCGTGGATGCTGCGACGGCTCCCTCCACCGCTACGCCTCTGCCTCGGCCTGGGCCTCGAGGTGGGAGTGAGCGTGGCCATGCGCAGCCAGGGTCGGGGTGTCTTCGGGGTCGAAGCCGACGATGAGGCGCACGAGCTGCTCCGTGGTGACGCCCTCGCTCGAGATGTCTGCGACCTTGCGCCCGTGCCGCAGAACGACGAGCCGATCGGCCACATCCATGACGTGGGGCATGATGTGCGTGATCAGGACGACGCCGATCCCCTGCTCCGCGACCCGCCGCACGAGCTTGAGCACCGCCGTCGTCTGCTGGACGCCGAGCGCAGCGGTCGGCTCGTCCATGAACAGCACGTTGGTCGCCCACGCGCTGGCGCGCGCGACGGCGATCGCCTGGCGCTGACCGCCGGAAAGCCGCTCGACAGGTACCCCGGTCGCGGCGGGCACCCTGATCCCGAGCTCGGCAAGACGCTGCTCGGTAAACTTCGCCATCGCCCGCCGCCGGAGGATCGAGAGCGGCCGGAGCAGGCCGCCGTGGAGGAGCTCCCGGCCGAGAAACATGTTCGCGGTCGTGTCTCGCGCCGGCACGAGCGCGAGGTCCTGGTACACCGTCTCGATGCCGCGCATCCGGGCATCGTGAGGGTTGCCGATCGTGACCTTCTCGCCGCGGTAGTAGATCGTTCCCTCGTCGGGTTGCACCGCGCCGGCGAGGATCTTCACCAGCGTCGACTTGCCGGCGCCGTTGTCGCCGACGAGGGCGATCACCTCACCCGGATGGATGGCGAAGTCGACGTTGTCGAGTGCGACAACGGGCCCGTACCTCTTCGAGATCCCTCGTCCCTCGAACACCGCCATGCGACTATCGCTCATCCCTGAACGTCCTCCTTCGCTGTCTGAGGCTGTCGATCGAGATGGCGAGCAGGAGCGCGATGCCGATCGCCACGGGCTTCATGAAGGCCGAGACCCCGAGCAGGTTGAGACCGTTCGTGAGGATCCCCAGCCCGACGACCCCGAGCAGCGCGCCGAGAATGCTGCCGACGCCGCCGACCAGGCTCGTCCCGCCGATGATGACGCCGGCGAGCACGGTCAACTCGATGCCCATCGCATTGCTCGGCACGGAGCCGCCGTTCAGGCCGACGAGCACGATCCCGGCCAGCGCGGCGCACGTCGCGGAGACGGCGTAGGCGGCGGCCATCGTCGTTCCCACCCGGATTCCCCCGCGTCGGGCGGCGACCCGGTTCCCGCCGACCGCGGCGATGTTCGCGCCGAACTGCGTCAGGCTCCACGTGAGCCCGATGATCGCGAACACGGCGAGCATCAGCCACGTCGGGATCGGCACGCCGAGCCACTTCCCGTTTGCGAGGTTGCTGATCGTGTCGTCGGCGATCGATGTCGAGGCGGCGCCGCCGCCGCCGAACGTGTACGCGATGCCTCGGAACAGGAACTGCGTCGCGATCGTCCCGACGATCGCGTTGATGCCGATCGCGACCATCAGCAGCGAGTTGAAGAGGCCGCACAGCACCCCCGCCCCGATCGCAAGCAGGATCGCGAGCACCATCGGCGTGCCGCCGTTCAGCGTGTAGGCGAAGACTTGCCCGGACAGCGCGGCAACGGCGCCGATCGAGAGGTCGATCCCGCCCGCGATCATCACGAGCGTGAAGCCGGCGGTCATGATCCCGACGTACGAGACCGCCAGGCCGATGTTCGAGAAGTTCGTCGTGTTGAGGAAGTACGGCGTCTTCTGCGAGATCAGCGCGCACAGCAGGAAGATCGCCACGACGAGGCCGAACCGATCGGAGGCGAGGCCACGCATCACGGCGTGGCCTCGCCTCAGCTGGATGGCGGCCTCAGACATCGCCTCCGGCCGGGTGCAGGCCGGTCAGCTCCATGGTGAGGGCACCGATCTACGCATCTACTTCCCGCACCTCTTGCCGCAGTAGGCGCTGACGGGGATGTACGTCGCCGTCGGCACCGGCTTGCCGGCGAGGATGTCGAGGGCAAGCGGGATCACGTACTTCCCGCCGTTCTGCTCGCCCGGGTCGAGCGTCGCGACCATGATCGGGTCGCTGGCGTCGACGAGCGCCTTCGCCGCCGGCTCGAGGCCGTTGCCGACGAGCATCGCGTTGTCCTTGTACCCGGCCGCCTTGAGCGCAGCGTGTGCGCCGAGCGAGCGGATGTCGTACACCGTTGCGCCGGTGACGTACTTCGCCTGCGGGTGAGCTGTCAGCCAGTCGGCCATCGCCGTGCGACAGGCGGGCGTGTCCGCGCAGTCGAGCAGCGTCACCTGGTTCTTCGGAAGCCCCGGAAGCAGCTTCTGCAGCTGCTTCGTGAAGAACGTAATGCGCTCCTGCGGGCTGCCCGGGTCGTTGCCGAACGCCGACTCCTGCCCCGTGCTGACGATCCACGTCTGCTTCAGGTCCCAGCCGCGCTTCTTGATGATCGGCGCGACGTAGTTCGCCGCGGCGATCCCCTGCTGAGGCTGGCTGTTCCCGAAGTAGATCGCGTTCTTGCCGGGAGCGATGTAGAACTGGATGGTCGGAATGCACGGCCGCGCGGCGTTGAACAGGCCCATCGTCTTCGGAGTCAGCGGGCCGTACGTGTTCATCCACAGGTTGACGCTCGGCTTCCAGGCCACGATCTGCTCAGCGTTCTTGACGGGCTCGGTCGTGTTCAGGGACGAGTTGTCCGCCTTGTTGTCCCACACCTTGAGCGTGACACCCGCGACGCCCGCCTGCTTCTTGATGTCTTTGTTCAGCAGCAGGGTGAACGGGTACACCGTGTCCTGGGTGCCCCACGAGATCTTCGTCCCGGCGGGCGCCTTTCGCATCTGGGCCTTGTACTTCGCACCGGCCGACTTCGTCGCCTTGTACTTGCAGCTGGCCTTGTCGTACTTGACCCACTTGCCGGCCGTGTCAGCGACGACCACGTTCGTGGCAGTCGGCGCGGCCGTGGTGAGTGAGACGCCGACGGCAAGGGCCGCAACGACGATCGCGCCCAGGAGCGTGGCACGGTTCAGGATCACTCTCTTCATCTTCAAGTCACCTTTCACGTAAGACGGAAATGGGATCCGGTCCTGCCCCTCTACCTCGCTCGACTCGCCGCCCTCCCTTCCGCGAGGCCCGGCGGCAAGCCGCCGGCGGGTCGCATCGGTCGACGGGAAGTCCGCGACGAGCGGTCGGAGCTGCCGCGCATCGTCAGCCACGCCCTCCGAGCAGCGCGCGCGCCTCGAGCTCGGCGGTCACCGCCGCCGCCGTCGCCTCGATCAGCTGCTCGACGTGATGCTCCCGGTGCGCGTAGGTGAAGTGATTGCGCTTGAGGTTGACCGGGAGCTCGAGGATGCCGTGCTCCAGTAGCCGCCTGCGATAGCCGACGTACAGTTCGGCATCGTTGCGCAGGAGGTCGGTGTACGTCGTGACCGGCCCCTCCAGGAAGTAGCTCACCCACACCGAGCCGAAGCCGGTCACGCGCGCCGCCACGCCGTGCTCGTCGAACATCTCCTGAAGCCCGCGCCGGGCGAGGTCGCCGAGGCGGAAGAGATGCTCGTGCACCGGCTCCTCCTCGAGCTTCCGGATCGTCTCGAGCGCGGCCGCAACCATCCCGGGATGGCCGTTGTACGTACCGGCGAGCATCACCGGGCCACCCGGGACAGTCGAGAACTGCTCGAGCAGGTCGCGCCGTCCAGCGAGCGCGGCGATCGGGTAGCCGTTCGCCATCGCCTTGCCCAACGCGGTCACGTCAGGGGTGACTCCACAGACAGCCTGGTAGCCACCGAGGCCGTGCCGGAAGCCCGTGATCACCTCGTCGAAGATGAGCACGATCCCCCTGCGATCGCAGATCTCCCGCAGCCCGACGAGGAACTCCTGCTCGGGGAGGATCGCGCCGACGTTGTGCGGGATCGGCTCGAGGATGATCGCGGCGATGTCGTCCCCGTGCTCGGCGACGGCCGCTCGCACCGCCTCGAGATCGTTGAACGGAAGCACGAGCGTCGCGTCAACGACCTCGGGGAGAATCCCGATCGAGAGCGGGTCCTTGACGCCGACGCGATCGGGGGCCGAGATCACGTTCATCGCGACCGCGTCGTGAGAGCCGTGGAAGCAGCCCTGGAACTTGACGAGAAGCCGACGCCCCGTGACGCCGCGGGCAAGCCTGACGGCATAGAACGTCGCTTCCGTGCCCGTGCCGAGCAGCACGACCTGCTCCGCGCAGGGGACGAGGCTCGTGATCTTCTCCGCGAGCTCGACCTCGACCGGGGTGACCCCGACGCCGACGATGTCGACGCGACGACACGCCTGCGTGACCGCCGCGAGGACGTCCTCGTCTGCGTGACCGAGGATCACCGGGCCGTACGCGACGTGATAGTCGACGTAGGTGCGGCCGTGCTCGTCTGTCACCGTCGCGCCCTGAGCGGAGGTGATGACCAGCTCGTCGAGACCGCCGATGATCCTCGCGCCGCTGTTGGCGCCGCCCGGGATGACGCGCCGCGCGCGCACCGAAAGGGAGCTCATGGCCCGCGATCATGACGCGCGTGGTCTGACAAGTCAAGGTGTTTGTAGAACCACTCCTCTAAGAGCCCTTGTTTTATTGGATTAGGTGGTCTGACAGATAGACTCGGCTAGCTGTGGTGCGGGTCCCGCCGCTGCCCTGACCAGAATTGCCGAGGACATGACGACCAACCACACACTCGTCGACAGCGCGATCGAGTCGATCAGGCAGCGCATCGAGGACGGCGGCCTCGAGGGCGGCGACCGCCTCCCGCCCGAGCGCGTGCTCGTTAGCGAGATCGGTGTCTCGCGCACGGTGCTGCGCGAGGCGCTCTCGAGCCTCGAAGCGTTGGGCCTCATCGAGGCGCGCGGCACCCGCGGTCGCTTCGTGACAGCGAGAGGCTCGTCCGATCGGAGCCGGACGATCGTCTCGAACTGGCTCGAGAACCACGCCCGCGAGATCCTCGAGATCGACGAGATCAGGTCGGTTCTCGAGCCTCACGCGATCCGCGCGATGTCCGAGTGGGACGCTGTCGACACGGCCCGCCGCGCCGGCCGCGTTCTCCAGGCGCAGCGAGAGGCCGTCGCGAGGCAGGACGCGCTGGAGGCCTCACGGCTCGACGCCGAGTTCCACCGGGTTCTCTCGTCGCACACGAAAAACGGCGCGCTGCAGACCTTCCTCTTCGACCTCATCGACGCCTCGAGTCGCGAGACGCTCGCGATCTACTCGCTCCCCGAGACCTCGGAGCGGTCGCTCGCGCAGCACCAGGAGATCGTCGACGCGCTCGGGCGATCCGACATCGCCAGAGTCGCCGAGTCGACCCGGTTGCACCTGATCGACGCCGCCCAGCGGTTCGCCTCGATCACCCCCTGACTGCTCGCCCGCGGCAACCGTCGCTCACCAGTCGCCGACCGAGCCGTCGGCGTAGAACACCTCGCGGGGGATCTCCTGCTCGAACGGATGGCTGGCAACGGCCTCGAGGTCGATCTCGACCCCGAGCCCCGGCCGCGGGCTCGGGGATGCGAGCCGACCCACCGGGTCGATCGGATGGCTCTCCGTGACCACGTCGCGACGCCAGGGAACGTCGGCCCTCACCGCCTCGCAGATGACGTACGACGGCGTCGCGAAGCCAAGCTCGATCGAGGCCGCGGTGCTGACCGGCCCCTGCGGGTTGTGAGGCGCGAGCGCGACGCGGTAGGCGTCGGCGAGCGCGGCGATCCGTCGGGCCTCCGAGAGCCCGCCGCAATGGGTGACGTCGGGCTGGATCACCGCGCACGCGCGCCGTTCGAGAAGGTCGCGAAACGCGTGAATCCCGACGAGGCGCTCGCCGGTCGCGATCGGCGTCTTCACCGCTCTCGCGATGTCCGCCATCGCGTCCGGCACTTCGGGCCAGCAGGGCTCCTCGAGCCAGTAGAGATCGTACGGCTCCAGCGCCCTGGCAACCTGGAGGCCAACCGCAGGAGACGGCCGGGCATGGCAGTCGACCATGATGTCGATCTCGCTTCCGACCGCGTCGCGCATCGCCGCGAGCCGCCGGTCGGCGACGCGGACAGCCTCCGCCCCCTCGAGCGGAGCGGCCGGCGGAACCGGGAGCGCCTTGAACGCCGTGTACCCCTCGGCGACGAGTGCGCGCGCCTGCTCGGCGAAGACCTCCGGCTCGTCGAGCTCGTAGAAGCTCCCTTCTCCGACGTGGGCGTAGAGACGGATCGTGTCCCGCACGGGGCCTCCCCAGAGGCGATGGCACGGCACGCCGTAGACCTTTCCGAGGATGTCCCAGAGCGCGAGATCGATCCCGCTGATCGCCGTTCCCCGGACGAGGTTGTTGCCGTGCCAGAAGTGTTGGCGGGACATTCGCTGCCAGAGATGCTCGACTCGCGTCGGGTCGTTGCCGACGAGCAGAGGCTCGAGGTCGGCGACTGCACCGACGACGCTGCGCGTGTGCCACTCGAGGGTTGCCTCGCCCCAGCCGACGATCTCCGGCTCGTCGGTGACAACGCGCACGAAGACCCAGTTGCGCATCCGCGCATTGCAGACATGGGTCTCGATCGCAGTGATCTTCACCTATCGGCGCCCGAGTCTCTGGCTATTGGTCTGACCAACTGGTATCGTCCTGCCTCCTCCTCCTGACGGGGGCCCTTGACCGGCTGCGGCAGACACCCCCGCGGCCGGGCTCGGGCCCGCACCGCGGTCACCAGCCTCCGATCCAGCCACGCAGGATCCCGTGCGGCTCGGTCGAGACGTCGGCGCCGTCGTCGCGAAGGACGTCGAAATCGCAGCCCTTGTCCGCCTGCATGACGTGCTGGAGGAACAGGGCGCCGTAACCGCGGGTGTACTTCGGCGCGGGCAGCGGCGCCTTCGCGAGCCGTTTCGCGATCTCCTCGGACGACAGCTCGAGATCGAGCCGGCCGCTCTCGACGTCGAGCACGATCGGGTCGCCGTCCCGGACGGCGAGGAGCGGGCCGCCGACCGCCGACTCGGGGGCGACGTGGAGGATCACGGTGCCGAACGCGGTGCCGCTCATCCGGGCGTCCGAGATCCGCACCATGTCCTCGACGCCCTTGCGCAGGAGCTTCGCCGGCACGGGGATCTGCCCCCACTCCGGCATCCCGGGCCCGCCGTGAGGGCCCGAGTTGCGAAGCACGAGCACCGACGTCTCGTCCACCTCTAGCGACTCGTCGTCGATCCGGGCGGCCACGTCGTAGACGCTTTCGAACACGAGCGCGCGCCCTCGATGACGAAGCAGCTCCGGCGACGCCGTGCTCAGCTTGATCAGCGCGCCGTCCGGCGCGAGCGACCCGCGCACGACCCCGATGCCGCCGCGGGGACGAAGCGGCTCGGCTACGGAGCGGATGACGTCTCGATCGAGGTTCTCCGCCTTCGCGATCTGCTCGCCGAGCGTGCGGCCCGAGACCGTGTGCACGCTCGGGTCGATCAGGTCGCCGAGCTCCCGGAGCAGCGCAGGAATCCCCCCGGCGCGCTCGATCGCCTCGAACAGGTGCTCGCCTGAGGGACGGACGTTTGCGATCACCGGAGTGCGACGGGAGATCTCCTCGAAGCGGTCGAGTCGCAGGTCGATCCCAACACGGTTCGCGATCGCGATCAGGTGCACGACTGCGTTGGTCGAGCCGCCGATTGCCATTAGCGCGGTGATCGCGTTGTCGAACGCCGCCGCGCAGAGAACGTCGGCCGGTCGCAGGCCCGCGGTCGCGAGCTCGACCGCGCGCCGGCCACTTGCTTCCGCGGCGTGATGGCGCCGCGCCTCGAGCGCGGGGATCGCGGCCGTCTGCGGGAGCGTCATTCCGAGCACCTCGCAGATCGAGGCCATCGTCGAGGCCGTGCCCATCTCGCTGCAGTGCCCGTAAGACGGGATCACGGCGGCCTCGAGCTCGGCGTACTCCTCGAGCGTCATCCTCCCGGCGCGGACGTCGTCGGTGTACTGCCAGATGTCGGTGCCGACGCCGAGCTCGCGGCCGCGAAAGTGAGCGGGGCCACACGGACCGCCCGTGACCATGATCGCCGGGACGCCGGCGCTCGCGGCACCCATCAGCTCGGCCGGGACGGACTTGTCGCACCCACCGAGAAGGACGACCGCATCGAAGGGATACGAGCGGATCGACTCCTCGACGTCCATCGCCATCAGGTTCCGGTACAGCATCGAGGTCGGCTTCATCAGGTTCTCGCCGAGAGAGATCGTCGGGAACTCGAACGCGATCCCGCCCGCGTCGACGACCCCCCGACGCACGGCGGCGGCGAGCGCGCGGAAGTGGAGGTTGCAGCTGACGAGGTCGGACCACGGGTTGCAGATCCCGACCACGGGACGCTCCCCGAGATCCTGCGGGGAGGTACCGGTCGCGCGCACCGACGCTCGGTGGAGGAGGCCTGCAACGTCGTGTCCGGCAAACCAGCGTGCGCTGCGGAGCGGCACGCCCTCGCCGGACGGGCCACTCATCGAGCGTGCTCCGCGACCCGGCTCGGATGCACGAGCGCGCGCTTCTCGAGGCGGGGAAGGGCACCGGAAGCCGTCCAGGCGCCTGGCTCGACCCACGGCTTGCAACCCGGAAAGAGCTCCTCGGTCGCCCGCACCGCGGCCTCGACGAGAATCCGCTCGACGCTCGGGTCGAAGAGAGAAGGCAGACCGGCGGACTTGTAGCCGTAGCCGGCCTCGTATCCCTTGTGCTGGTACTCGTTCGCGGTCGGCAGGTAGCCGAGCAGGCCGTTCGTGTACCCGGCGTAGAGCGTGGGCGTCGCCGGCGAGCGTTCCTTCACGGCCATCCCGTACTCGGTGAACGTCTCGCCGGGCCCCGTCACGATCGCCCCGTCACCGATCCGCACCGCGTTGACCCGGCCGGTGACGAAGGTCGGAGCCGTTCCGTCGCGGAGTTGGGCCTCGATCTTGTGCGCCCAGGCCGCGTGGTAGTGGGCCACCTTGATCCGACCGTGGTCACCGGCACTGCGTGCGTCTTCGAGATCGCGGTCGTACTGATCACGGAGCGCCGCGACCTCGTCAAGCGACGGATGAGGCATCAGCGGGATCGTCACCTGGGTCATCGTCGCGCCGAGGGCGGGCGCCGGCGCTTCGACCTGCCGGGGTCGGTAGACGGAGTAGATGTTCGCGGACTGGTCCGAGTGCACGGCGATCTCGATCGGTGTCGCGTACTGATCCGCAACCGACTCGACCGCGGCGACGGCGAGGCAGGTGCCGACCCTCCGGGCCTCGGCCTCGTCCGCGTTGAACGAGAACCGCGGTAGGACGTTTCCGCCGGCGCCCTGGAAGAACGTGCACTCGCCGCCAGTCAGGCCGCGAACAGCCTCCCGCATCGCGCCCGGGAAGTCAGCCGAGTAGACGAAGAGGTCGTGCCCTGTCGTCACGGGATGACAGCCGTACCCGACGAGGGTCGCGATCACCGACTCGTCCGGCCGGCGGGCCTGCAGCACCGTCGCCTGGGTGTCGACGAGCTCGTCGGGGTTCCACCCGAGGATTGAGCCGCCCTCGACGCGCTCGCGCCGGTTGACCGCGAGATCCACGTCTGCCTGGCCCCAGACGACCCGGGCGGGCTCGAGACGTTGGCTGGCGAGGGCACACACCGAGACGACCTTGTCCTGGATCACGCGGGCGAACGCGTCCATCGACTGCCGCCGCGCCTCGGGGAGCTCGCCGAAGACATCGCCGCCGAGGCGCCCGCCGGTTGGCGCGAGGTGCGTGTGGCTCCAGTTGAGAAGCACGCCCTCGGGTGCTGCCCCGGTCGCGGCGGCAACCCGTTCGATCAGCGACTCCACCTGCGGCGAGGTGATCCCGACGATGTCGACACCACAGAGCACGACGCGCGCCCCCTCCCGTTCGAACGCGATCGCCGTGGTCTCGAGCGGGAGGCCGTAGCCCTGTGCAGGCAGGCGCTGACGGACGAAGCCGATCATCGGCAGGTCGAGCGGCGGCGTCAGCGGCAGCGACGCCGCACCGGCGCGAAACGTTGACATACGACGCTCTCCTCGGTCGGTTCTCGCCATCCTCGCAGTGGTCAGACCACGATGTCAACCTCCCGGAATCCTCCGCAGGGCAGGAATCACGGGGCAATCGTTGACAGTGACGCTACGGGCGCCTAGTGTGGTCAGACAAGCGGCTGGCTCCGTCGGCTTTCCCTCCAGCAGCGACCGCGTCACCGTCGAGCTCGCCTCCTCCGCCTCGTGAGACAACGAAAGGACACATGAACACCGCCGAGCGAACGCGGATCGCCTTCAACCGAGGCATCCCCGATCGGGTTCCCGTGCACTGCTGGCTGGGGCTACCGTTGATCGAGAAGCTGCGGCCGAAGGGAATGTCGACGCGCGAGCTGTTCGAGTGGTGGATCGACGATCCGCTGGGCTCGATCGTGAAGCTGCAGGCCGACCTCGGCCTCGATCCGATGATCACGACCTGGAGCCAGATGCTCGGCGAGCTCGAAGTGTACGCGCGCATGCTCCTGCCCCGCCCGCTCGAGACCGCGGGCTGGGAGGAGACGATCACCGAGGTCGACCGCGGCGAGGGCTGGTACGTCCTCGGCCACACGATCCGCACGCCCGACGGGCCGCTCGACTACTCCTACCGGGTCGAGCGGGGCTTCGGCACGTCCTGCCACGACTTCCTGCTCGACGGGACCGAGCCGGAGAAGCTGATGCCGGCGCTGCGCCACTTCCCGGCGGCCGACCACTACGACCTGTCGATTCTCGCCTCGATGGTGAACAAGGTCGGCGACGAGGCCTGGTGGCTGCACAGCCCTCCGGGGCCGTGGGACATGGCGGCCTCGATCCGCGGCTTCGTCAACCTCTCCATGGACATCTACGACCGGCCCGAGTTCGTGCACGAGATCATGCGCTTCTCGACGGACTGGCTGAAGGAGCACTACCGGACACTGGGTGAGACCGGAATCCACTCGATCTGCATGGACGACACGTGGGTCGGCGCGGGCATCGACCCGGCGCACTACCGCGAGTTCATCAAGCCGTACGACGAGGAGTGCGTCCAGGCAGCACACGACGCCGGTTACCTCGTCAGCCTCCACGTGTGCGGTCGGGCGACACTGCTACTCGAGGATCTCGCCGATACGGGTGCCGACGCGGTCGAGACGATCACGTCAAGCCGCTCGTCGGGTGACGTCGACCTCGCCGACGCGAAGCGACGCATCGGCGAGCGCGTGTGCATCTTCGGCGGGTTCAACGAACACCTCCTCTACGAGCAGGAAGCCCAGGGCGTCCGCGAGGAGGTGAAGCGCTGCCTCGACGCGGCGATGGCGGGGGGTGGCTACATCCTCCGCTCCACCGGCCAGATCTTCGACGCAAAGCCGGGCAACATCGAGGTGATGTGCGAGACGGCGCACGAGCTCGGCAGGTACGCAGCGTGACGAACGAAGAGATCCTCCAGCGCATCTACGACGAGACGCTCGTCGGCAACAAGCCCGCGGTCGTCGACCTCACCACCCAGGGTCTCGCCGGCGGCCTCGGCCCTGAGGCGCTCCTCTTCGACGCCCTGATCCCGGCCCTCGAGGAGGTTGGCGCCCGCTTCGAGCGCGGCGACTTCTTCGTGCCCGAAATGCTCATCTCCGGACGCGCGATGACCGCGGCGCTCGATCTCTTGCGACCCCTGCTCGTCGACTCCGGCGCCGAGAAGATCGGCACGTTCCTGATGGGCACCGTCAAGGGCGACGTGCACGACATCGGCAAGAACCTCGTCGACATCATGCTCGAAGGCTCGGGCTTCGACGTGATCGACCTCGGCGTGCAGGTTGCACCCGAGCGATTCGTCGAGGCGATCGCCGAGCATCGCCCCGACGTGGTCGGCTTCTCCGCCTTCCTCACGACGACGATGCCGATGTTCAAGGTGAACATCGAGGCGATCGAGAAGGCGGGCCTGCGCGACGAGGTGATCGTCATGGTGGGCGGCGCGCCGGTGACGCAGGAGTACGCCGACGCCGTCCGCGCGGACGGGTACGCCCCCGACGCGGCAAGCGCGACGCGCCGGGCGAAGGAGCTCCTGCAGGCACGACGGGCCGTCGCCTCCGCCTGAGCGGGAGGAGAGAGTGGAGACGGTCCTCAGCTCGCCGACGAAGACCGTCGTCATCGGCCCCGCGCAGCCGTTCTGCGTGATCGGTGAGCGCATCAACCCCACGGGTCGGCGCGCATACGCCGAGGCGCTCCGCGCCGGCGATCTCTCGGCGATCGTCACCGACGTCGAGGAGCAGGTGGCGATGGGCGCCGACGTGCTCGACGTCAACATGGGCGTTCCGCTCGCCGACGAGGCGGCGTTGCTTGCCCGCGCCGTCCGGCTCGTGCAGGAGCACACCGACCTGCCGCTCTGTATCGACTCGTCGGTGGTCGAGGCGCTCGCGGCCGGGCTCGCCGCCTACGACGGCAAGGCGCTCGTCAACTCGGTGACCTGCGAGGATGATCGGCTGTCGCGGGTGCTGCCGCTCGTGAAGGAGCACGGCGCCGCGATCGTCTGCCTGCTCAACGACGACACGGGCATCCCCGAGACCGCGGCGAAGCGACTCGAGGTGTGCGAACGGCTTGTCGAGATCGTCCACGGCCGCTACGAGATCCCACTCGAGGACATCGTGATCGACCCGCTGGCGATGACGGTCGGGGCCGACCCCACGGCCGTGCTGGTGACGCTCGAGACACTTTCGCTGGTCAGGGAGCGGGTCGGGCTCAACACGACACTCGGCGCCTCGAACACGTCGTTCGGCTTGCCGGGTCGAGCCGCGCTGAACGCCGCCTTCCTCGTTGCCGGCTCGTACGCAGGGTTGACGAGCGCGATCATGGACGCGCGTTCCGCCCAGGTCGTCGATGCGTGCCGTGCCGGCGACCTCCTCCTCGGCCGCGACGAGTGGGGCGCAAGCTGGATCGCCAGGCACCGGCGCGCCCAGGCGGCCGCCGCGGGATGACATCCGCCGACGAGGAGCCTGCACGCCCCGGGGCGACACCGCCTCAGGCATCGAGGCTGACGGTCCGGTTCGAGCCGTCGGGGAGGTCGGTACGAGTGCCTGCGGGGGTGACCGTGTTCGACGCCGCTTCGTGGAACGGCATCGCGATCGACTCCACGTGCGGCGGGCACGGCACCTGTCGCAAGTGCGGCGTCCGCGTGGTCACGGGTGACGTTCCCGCGTCGCCGACCGACATGAGGGCGTTCACGCAGGCGGCGCTCGCAGACGGCTGGCGTCTTGCGTGCCGGGCCGAGATCCACGTCGACCACATCATCGAGGTTCCCCCGCTGACGACGCGACCGAAGGCCGCGACGATCGGGGTCGGCCGGCAGGTGATCCTCCACCCCGCGCTGCAGAAGCGCTACGTCGAGCTCGACGAGCCGACGCTGAGCGACCAGCGACCTGACCTGACACGGGTTCTCGATGGGGTCGATGACCTCGAGCTGCGGGTTGAGGTCGACGTTCTTCGCGATCTACCCCGAACCCTGCGCGACGCCGCGTTCAGCGTCACCTGCGTGATCGTCGACGATCTGCTCATCGCCGTCGAGCCGGGAGACACGACTGGCGGCCTGCACGGAATCGCCTTCGACCTGGGAACGACGACCGTGGTCGCGACGTTGCTGGACGTCAACACGGGCGCTCCGCTCGCGGTCCGCTCGATGCTGAACAAGCAGCAGCCGCACGGTGCCGATGTGATCACGCGGATCTCGGCGACGATGCTCGACCGCGGCATCCTCGCGACCCTGCGAGAGCTCGCACGGTCCACGCTGCAGCAGCTCGCCGACGAGGTGTGCGAGGCGGGGGGTGTGACGCCGACGCAGGTCTACGAGGTAGCGCTGGCCGGCAACGCGACGATGACCCAGCTTGCGCTCGGGATCGACCCGGAGCCGCTCGGGGTGGCGCCGTTCGTGCTCGCCGCCCCGTCGTACCCCGAGCTGCCGGCCGCCGAGCTCGGCTTCCGGCTCCACCCGCGCGCCCGTGCGACCGTCTTTCCCGCGCTCGGTGCATACGTCGGCGGCGACATCGTCGCCGGGCTGCTCGCGACCGGGATGAACCGCGACCGGCGGCTGCGGCTCTTCATCGACGTGGGCACGAACTGCGAGCTCGCTCTCGGCAACGCCGAGCGGCTGATCTGCACCGCCGCACCCGCAGGCCCGGCGTTCGAGGCCGCGCAAATCCGGTGTGGGATGCGGGCCGAGCCGGGCGCGATCGAAGGCGCCCGGATCCGCGACGGTGTCCTCGACCTAGACGTGATCGGTGACGAGGAGCCTCGCGGCGTCTGCGGTTCCGGGCTCGTCGATGTCGTCGCCGAGCTCGTGAGCGCACACCTCCTCGACACGTCGGGCCGGTTCGCGTCGCCGGCCGACGTCGCGCAGCTCGCGCCCTCCCTCGCCGGTCGCTTCGTCGTGCGTCCCGACGGGGAGAGCGTCTTCGTCATCCACTGGCGCGGCGAGGAGGGTGACCTCGACGGCGCCGTCTACCTCTCACAGCGCGACGTTCGCGAGCTCCAGTTCGCCAAGGCGGCGATCGCGACCGGGTGGCGCGTGCTCGTCGAGGAGCTCGGGATCGAGATCTCCGAGATCCAGCAGGTGCTGCTGGCGGGCTCGTTCGGGTCGTACCTCTCGCCCGCGAGCGCGGTCCGCATCGGCCTCGTACCACCGCTCGCCCTCACGCGGATCGTCGCGGCGGGGAACGTCGCGGGCGAGGGAGCCAAAATGGCGCTCCTCTCGCTGCAGGAGCGGCACGCCGCCACCGCGATCCTCGAAGGCGTCGAGTACGTCGAGCTCTCGGACCGCGCCGACTTCAACGAGCGCTTCCTCGACCAGCTCGCATTCCCCGACGCCTGACCGCCCGGGCGGCGTCACACCACGGTCTGCCCGCCGTCGACCGCGATGTCCTGGCCCGTGAGATGGCGGGCGGCGTCGCTCGCGAGGAAGACGGCGAGCGCCGCCTGGTCTGCAGGGTCGGCGAGGCGCCCGAGCGGGATCCCGAGCCGCCACTCGGCCGCGTCGCCACGGACGATCGAGTCGATGTCACCTGCCGTCTGCACGTCGAGGAGCATCTCGGTCGCGGTCGAGCCCGGGGAGATCGTGTTGACGGTGATCCCGTATGGAGCGAGCTCGAGCGCCAGGCAACGGGCCGCCTGGATCGTCGCCGCCTTTGAGGCTGCGTAGGCGGTGTTTCGAAGCCGGACGACGCGGCCACCGACGATCGATGCGAAAAGGACGACCCGCCCCGGCACCGACGCGGCGACGAAGTGGCGGGCGCACGCCTGCGCGAGGAACACCCCGCCCCTGACGTTCACCGCGAGCGTGCGATCCCACGCCTCGGGGGTGAGGTCGAGGAAGCTCTCGGGCGCGAGCACGCCGGCGGCGTTGACGAGGATGTCGAGCCGGCCGTGCCGCTCGATGACCTCCGAGACCAGCGCGCCCGCTCGCTCGACCTCCGCGATGTCGGCGGGATGAGCGCTCGCCTGCTGCCCCAGGCTCGCGATCGCCGCCTCTAGCTCGCTGCCGGGGAGGTCGACGCACGCGACCGTCGCGCCGGCGCGCGCCAGCGCGGACACGCAGGCGAGCCCGATCCCTCGCTGGGCGCCGGTGACGAGAGCGACCTTGCCGTCGAGCCGCCAGCCGTCGGCGGGAGGCGTCGTCACCGGACCGCCACGACCGCGTCGATCTCGACGGGCATCCCGAAGGGGAGGTGCGGCACCCCGACCGACGTCCGGGCGCCGAGGCTCTCCGGCCCGTAGAGCGCGACGACGAGATCCGAGAAGCCGTTGATCACCGTCGCGTGCTCCGTGAACCCGTCGACTGCGTGCACGTACCCGTTGACCTTGAGCCAGGACGTGACGGCGTCGAGCGAGCCGAGCTCGCGCTCGATCGTGCCGAGGATGTTGAGGAAGGTCAGCTCAGCGGCGGCGATCGCCTGGTCCAGCGTCACCTCGCTGCCGACCTTGCCGAGCGGGCTCCCCCACCCGTCGCCGAAGGTCGGGCCGTGGCCCGCGATGTAGGCGACGTCGCCGTGCCGGGCGAGCCGGCGGTAGATCAGCCGGACGTCCGGCGGGGGAACCTGCGCGGGAGGGATCGTGAGCCCGCGCTCGGCGAGGCGCTCGGCCACCGTCCCAGTCACGCGCGACATCATAGGTCTCGCGTCCTCGATCGGTTACCGTTGCCCGGTGGGAGCGCAGGATCGTCTCGAGACCTCGTTCTTCGCCTTCGCGACCGACCTCGCGGACGAGGGCGTCGACGCCGTCCTCGACAACGTCGAGCACCGCGCCGGGGTCGGCGGGATCATGCCCGCGTTCGTCTACCACGCCGCTCGCGACGTGTTCCCGCACAACCCGAACCGCCGGGTGTCGCTGCACGAGCGGGGCGCGTATTTCTTCGACGCGAAGCCTTCCCTCTACGCGGGCCTGCGGATCCAGCCGCGGCTCGACCCGCTCGTCCGCGAGCGAGACGTGCTTGCCGAGACGTGCCGGGCCGCCGCCGCGCGTGGGCTCGCCGTCCGCGCCTGGACCGTCTTCCTCCACCCCGACCGTCCCGGCGAGCTCGCCGACTGCGCTCCCCGCAACGCGTTCGGCGATCGGTACGAGGGCGATCTCTGCCCGGCCAATCCCGACGTCCGGGCGTACGTACGCGCACTCGTCGCCGACGTCGCTCGCTACGAGGTCGAGGCGATCGTCGCCGAGTCGCTCCACTACCACGGACTCGAGCACGGCTACCACCACGAGCGCTACTTCGTCGAGCTCGGATCGCGCAGCCGGTACCTCCTCGGCCTCTGCTTCTGCGACCACTGCCTTGCGGAGGCGAGCGCCGCCGGCGTCGACGGCCCGGCCGTGTGCGCCGCCGTCAGGGACGAGCTCGAGCGAGTCTTCGCGGCGCCGCCGAGGGAGGAGGCGGGCGAGCTCGAGCGCGAGGATCTCGCCGCGATCGCCGACGGCGAGCTCTCCGCGTATCTCGACGTGCGCGCCGCGACGGTCGCGTCGCTGGCGGCCGAGGCCTCCGAGATCGCCGAGGCACGCGGGCGGCGCTTCGTGTTCATCGAGCTTGCCGGCGCGGTCAAGGGCTACGCGACCGGGAGACCGACGGGCGGGCCCGCCGCCGACAGCGCGTGGCGGCTCGGCGTCTCGCTCGAGGAGCTCGGCAAGGCGTGTCGTCAGGTCGAGGTTCTCGGCTATGCGGCAGAGGCCGAGCGCCTCAGCCTCGATCTCGAGACGTATGCCCAGCGTCTCGAGGGCTGCGCACTCGCGGTCGCGCTGCGGCCGTCGCCTCCGGACTGCTCGGGACCGGCCAACCTCCGCGCCAAGCTCGACGCGGCGCGCGATGCGGCCGTAGCTCGAGTCGACTTCTACCACTACGGTCTGATCCGCCTCGAGGCGCTCGACTGGATCCGCGAGGCACTGACGTGAAGGAGGCCCCGTGCGCTTCGATCTGCTGATCAAGGGTGGTCACGTGATCGACCCCGGCGAAGGCCGCGACGGCGAGCTCGACGTCGCCGTCGCCGGGGGACGCATCGCCGCCGTCGATCGCGAGATCCCCGCGGAGACGGCAGCGTCGGTCGTCGACGCGACCGGGCAGCTGGTGACGCCAGGTCTCGTCGACCTCCACACGCACGTCTTCGACAAGGTCACCTACTGGGGCATCGCGCCCGACCCCGTCGCCTCGACGACGGGCGTCACGACGTGGAACGACGCCGGGTCGGCCGGCGCGCTGACGATCGCGGGCCTGCGCGAGTTCGTGGTCGACCGGGCGGCAGCCCGGATCACTGCCTTCCTCAACATCTCGTGCATCGGCCTGGTCGCCGACAACTACGAGTGCGCGAACCTCGCTCTCCTCGATCCCGACCTGTTCGTCCGACTCGCCGACCGCCACCGCGACCTGGTCCGTGGGGTCAAGGTGAGGCTCGGGACGCCAACGGTCGGCGACAACGATGTCGAGCCGCTCCGGCGGGCACTCCGTGCAGCGCAGGAGTGCGAGCTGCCCTTGATGGTGCACATCGCGATCGGGCCGCCGGCGATCGAGGACGTGCTCGAGCTGCTGCGGCCGGGCGACATCCTCACCCACTGCTGCACCGGCCTGACGATGAAGCTCGTCGACGATCGCGGCGCGCTGCTCGACGTCGCGCGGAAGGCATGGGACTCGGGCGTGGTGATGGACGTCGGGCACGGCACGGGGTCGTTCTCGTTCGAGACGACCGAGGCGCTGCTCGCCGCCGGCCGCCGGCCGGACGTGATCTCGAGCGACCTCCACCAGTTGAGCGTGAACGGGCCCGCGTTCGACCTGCCCACGTGCATGAGCAAGTTCCTCGCGCTCGGAGTGCCGCTGCGCGACGTCGTCGCCGCAGCGACCTCGCGCCCCGCCGAGATCCTCGGCATCGCCGATTGCGCGGGCTCGCTCCGGGTGGGTGCGCCGGCCGATCTCGCGATCCTCCGCCTCCACCGCGGCCGCTTCCCGCTCTACGACATCGCGGGTGCCGTCCGTGAGGGAGGCGAGCTGCTCGCGAGCACCCACACGATCATCGGCGGCGACGTGCTCGACCGGCTCCCACCGGCCCCGCCCGCACCGTGGGCGGAGGAGCCGATCTGGCCCGACGCGCAGCATCCCTTCACCGCGCAGCAGCGCCGGCTCCGCGAGGACGGCCACACGCCGGCGGCGATGGCGGCCGCGGCAAGCGACGAGGCCTAGCCGGCGCGCGGGGGGTCAGCGAACCAGGCCGCGCGCGGCGATGGGCCAGCGCTCGATCGCGCCGTCGTCGATCACGACGGTGACGGCGGTTGCGAGGTTGATCGCCGGGCACACGTGGTTGGGCACGATCACGAGCCGATCGCCAACGGCGACCGCCGCGCCGGTCGGCACGTCGAGGATCCCGTGCTCCTCGCTGAGGCGGCTCACGGTCCAGCCCGGACGGCCGAGGACGGCGCCGTAGGTCGCGACGGGCTCGGGCACGATCATCCGATCAGAAGTGAGCACCTTGCTCCCGGCGTCGACGACGATGCGATCCGGAGCCGGCCGTGCGACGACGGTGGTGACGACGAGCGCCGCGAGGTCGGCCCACGTCGCCGCGCCCTGCGCGATCTGCGTGAGGTCGTTGAAGACGTATGTCCCCGGGCGCACCTCGGTGACCCCGGGGCAGCGAACCGCAAACCTGAAGGTCGCTGCCGAGCCCACCGAGACGACCGGCGCCTCGTGTCCCAGCCGGCGGATCTCTTCGACCGTCGCAACCGCGGCGGCACACGCCTCGGCTGTCAGCCGCTGCCGTTCGGCGTCGTCGCGGGCCCGCCCGTAGACGTGTCCCTCGTGCGTGAACACTCCGGCCAGGGCGAGCCCGGGCAGCCGTGCCACCCGCTCGGCGAGCTCGACCGCTGCCTTACCGGGGAGCACGCCGAGGCGGTGGAGCCCGGTGTCCAGCTCGATCAGCACGGGCAGCGTCAGCCCGCGGTCGCGAGCGAGGTCGGAGAGCCCGGTCGCGACGGCGTCGGAGTCGACCGTCACCGAGACCCTGGCCCGAGCGGCGATCTCGGCGAGTCGGGCGAGCTTCGCCCGGCCGACGATCGGGTAGCCGACGAGGATGTCCGGGACGCCCGCGTCTGCCATCACCCCGGCCTCGCCCAGCTTGGCGACCTGCACTCCGACCGCGCCCGCCTCGAGCTGCAGCCGCGCGATCTGCGGCAGCTTGTGCGTCTTCACGTGAGGCCGTACCGCGACCCCAGCCTCTGCAGCCGCCCGCGCCGCCCGGGCGATGTTCGCCCGCACGACGGGGAGGTCGACGACGATCTCGGGCGTGTCGGGCGCCAGCGCCGCCAGCCGCTCGGCGCGCTCGGCGGATGTGTCGGTCGCGGTCATACGGCGAAGCCGGAGCCTATCGGCGTGAGCGCGGGTGGGCGGCGGACGTGCTGCAAGAGCAGGCTCGCGACGGCGTCGGGGTCGGGCATCGCTTGGAGCTCATCGCCGACGCGGCACGCGGCTGTTGCAAACGCGGGATCGGTCAGGAGCATGTTCGCGGCGACGGCGACTGCGTCGGCGGTGAGTTGATCCGGCTGCAGCGCGCGCGCCGCGCCAGCCCTGACGCAGACATCGGCGTTGAGGAACTGGTCGGCACCCTGGGGCAGCATCAGCTGCGGGATTCCGTGCGCGAGCGCGCCGAGCATGATCCCGGCGCCGCCCTGGGAAACGACGAGGTCGCAGCGTCGCAGAAGCAGCTGGTGCGGGAGGTAGGGAGCGAGCAGCACGTGCGCGGGCTGCCGGCCGAGTCGGCCGGGGTCGATGCCCGGGCCCACCGTGACAACGAGGTTGGCGTCGAGCTCGCGCAGACCCTCGATCGCAGTCGCGAGCACGTCGAGGCGGTCGTGGAACAGCGTGCCGAGGGTGAGGTGGATCGTGCGCTCGTGGGGGAGAGCGTCGAGCCCGCCGGGCAGGCGATCACCGCCCGTCGAGGGACCCGGTGTCGGCCGAAGTGGCTGGCTGCGTGCCCAGGTCCGCTCGCCGCCGGGCCGGAGCGAGGGCGGGGCGGCCTCGAGGTAGAGCGCCCGCCTGACCGTCGCGATACCGTCGCGGAGCTGCCGGCGCGCGTGCAGCTCCTCGATCGCCTGCTCGATCGGCTCCCAGATGGGACGGGGGATCATCAGCCCGAGCCCGTGGACGACGAACGGCGAGCCGATGAGCCTGGCGGTGAGCGGGCCGGCAAGCTCGAACTCGTCGGCGACGACGAGCTCCGGCTCCCAGCGGCGGGTCGCCGCGCGCAGGTCGTCGACGCGCGCCGGCGCGGTCTCGGTGAAGAAGCGAAGCGACGGTGGGATCGCCGCAGCCGCCTGGGCGTGCGTCGGCCCGATTCGCCAGGTGGTGAGGCCGAACCGCTCGACGTGGCCGCTCAGGTCCGGCCCCGTCGCGAACACGACCTCGTGGCCAGCGCGCCGCGCGGCAAGCGCCAGTGGCAGCATCGGGTTGACATGCCCGAGCAACGGGTAGCCCGTAAACAGGACGCGCAAAGCAGTCAGCCGGCCGGGAACAGGCTCGGCGCCTTCCGTTGGAAAGTGGTGTCGGTGAGCTGGTCGAGCATGAACGATGCGACATCGGCACGCGAGACCCGCGGCAGAAGCCAGCCCGAGCGAATCGCCTCGCCCGCCCAGACGCCGCCACGGCGTCTCCCACTAGTGAGCTTGGGCGGGCGCACGATCGTCCACAGGCGATCGCTCCCGCGGATGATCGCTTCCTTCTCTTCGTGATCCGCGACCTCGTGGCGTACGAGCCGACTGAGCACGTGCCTGATCAGCGGCCCGGCCTGGCTGCGGCTCTCGCGCACCCCGACGAACGAGAGGTAGACGAGTCGCCCGACCCCTACGCGTCGCATCGCCTCGACGAGCGCCCGCACCCCGTCGACAACGGCCGGGTCCGGTCGAAGTGGCCTCCCCACCCCGAGCGCCGACACCACGGCCTCCTGACCCCTCACCGCGTCCTCGAGCGCGACACGGTCGGCCAGGCTCCCGACTCGAACCGACAGCCTCGGGTGCGTCAGCTCGAGTCGCGATGCGTCGCGCACCAGCGCCGTTACCTCGTGCCCACGCTCGAGCGCCTGCTCCACGAGCGCCCGACCCGTCCGCCCGGATGCACCAACGACCAGAATCCTCATCCTCTCTCCTCTCTCAGCTTCTCGGTGGGGACGAACAGTGCGAGCAGCTCGTCCGCCAGCGCCTGCAACTCTCGCTCACCGAGCGCGACGTCCAGACCGCGCACGTACGAGAAGAGCCCGAGGTACGCGGCACTCGTCAACAGCGCTCGCCGGCGCGCCTGCGGCCGCGAGAGCCCGAGCTCGACATAGGTGTCGGCGAGATAGCGGACCCGCAACGCGCTCGCCCGCTCGACCACCGGCCGCACGAGCGGATCGCGCGCCGACGCCAGAAGCGCCGCGTCGCGCACACCCCCGTCCCGGTGGGTGAAGGCGGCCGTCATCACGGCGTGGATCCGCGCGCGGGGGTCGCTGATCCGCTGTAGCCGCTCGCGCACCTCGAGCGTGTCCCGCCGCTCCCACTCCTCGAGCGCCGCGGCGACGAGCGCCTCCCGGTTCGAGAAGTGATGGTAGAAGCTTCCCTTCGTCGCCCCGAGCTGCGCCGCTAGCGGCTCCACCGCGACGGCTGCGACCCCACCCTCGACGAGCGCCGCCATCGCAGCCTCGACCCAGTCCGCTCGCGCGAGAGCCCTCTTCCGGGCGGTAACTGATTCTGTCACCTCCATACGTATACGTACTTGTAGCATACGGCGGCGTACGGAACAAACCCACCCGCTGCCTTAGTCCACGGACACGCGCCGGAGCGTCAGCAGGCGACGCATTCGAGCGTCCGGCCAGGTCGGAGTCGCAGCGGGCACGGATAGCCGCCTCAGCTGCCTAACCACGGGTTGAGGACGGCAAGCCGGCTACGACGCGGCCTCGACGATGAGGGCACAGCTCGCCGTGCGTCTCCGCATGTCCCCCTGGGCGCAGCGGCGAACGTCCCGCGACCGCTGAGTGCGGAGCCGGCGCTTCTTCACCAGGAATCGCCGTGCCACCAAGTGAGTGGCGATTTGGTGATCCTTGAGCCGTGGGCGGGCGCTCCTCGAGTCCTCGGAGGTGCCACCGCACGATGGAGATGGGGCGATTCTCCTCGACCGCGCGCACGCAACGCTTCTCCTCGCCGAGGGTCGAGCCGGAGAGGCGCACTGTGGAGCGTCTACCGCAAGCTCGGGATCGGCTCTCGCCGCGATCTCGGTCGCGCACTCACCGCGACCTGAGCCCACGGAACGGATCGCGCAACCGTCCTATGTCCGGATCAGCCGGTACCCGACGTCGAACACGTCGAGCGCGAGCAACTCTGCATTGTGCTCCGCCCACATCCCTGACTCGAGATCGCGGGCAAGCCGTTCGATACCTGCGGCAGCCTTCTCGGGCTGTTGCGCGAGCAGGCTGATGTTGGCGCGCACGCTCGGGTCGAGGTACGCGTGCGGCCGCCGCCAGTACGCACCCGCGAACCCGTCGGTGCAGCCATGCGGGATCGGCACCGGCTCGACCTCGCCACCGAGGTGAGCCGCGACCTCGGCGACGCTCGGACAGCGCGCCCGATCCCACGCGCCCGACTCGGGCAGGTAGTCGCGGATCAGCCAGAAGCGATCGAAGACGTCGGGATCCCACGTCAGGATCACCTGGCGCCGCGCGACCCGTCGCATCTCCGCGAGCCCGCGTGAAACGTCGGTCCAGTGGTGGATCGTGAGCACCGCAAGCGCGACGTCGAAGGCACCGTCGGCCGCCGGGATCGCCTCCGCACCCGCCTGCACGCATCTCGCCGACCCGGCAGGACGCTGCGCGATCATCGCCGCCGAAGGCTCGACCGCGAGCACCGTGTTCGGTGGCTCGTACGACCCCGCCCCCGCACCGACGTTGACGACGCTCCCCTCCCCCACGGCCGCGTGAATCTGCGCCGCGATCCGCTCATCGGGCCGGCGGGTGTCGGCGTACGACGTGCCGATCGTGTCGTAGACGGACATGCGCGGATTGTGCCCCAGCGCGAACGGATCCGGGGCGGTGCAGGCTGCCCACACCACCCCGGATCCGGCGGGTCGAGCTCAGCGGACGGTGATCGAGACGGGCTTCGAGTAACCCGACGCCGCGCCACCCGCGTCCTTCCGGAGCCGCGCCTGGAAGGAGTAGATGCCGGTCTTCGGCGCTGCCTGGTCGACCGTGAAGGTCGCCTGTCCGGCGGTCGTGCCGAGCTTCCAGTCGACGAACTTCGCGGCGCCCGGGGACTTGATCTGGACGTCGTACACGAACCCTGCCGGGGCCGCGATCGCCGACCAGCTGAGCTTGAAGGGCGTCCTCGCCGTTCCCTTCGCGGGTGCGGCGACCATCGGCACGGAGATCGTCGTCGTACCCGTACCGCACTTGACGGCGTACCGGCCGGCAGCCCAGAGCGACGTCCAGGCGGTGAACGGAGCCGCGTGCGGGCTGGTGTCGAAGAGGCCGAGCCCGCTCGCGTCGACCGCCGACAGTGGGGTGCTACCGCGGAAGTTGAACTGGAGCCGCGTGCCGAGCGGGCGGGTGGAGACGGTTGCCGGGCACGCCTGTCCGACCTCGACCGCGGCGAGCGGGCCCGTCGGCGCCCAGTCCGGGTAGCGGTCGTCGGCGGGATCGTTGGTCAGGTTCGTCTGCGCGGCGCCGGCGGCTGCGGGCATCGCATAGATCTCGTTGTCCTTGCGGTTTTCGCCGGACATGTACGCGATCTGCTTCCCGTCGGGCGAGTAGGTCGCCCCGAAGGCCGCGCGACGGAAGTCGGTGAGCTTCGCCGCCGTGCCCCCGGTCGACGGGACCGCGAAGACCGCGTTCGCCGCAGCGAAGGTGATGGTCGAGCTGTCGGGCGACCAGCCCGGGAAGGCGTTTCCGATGACCCTCGTGTTCTTACAACTCGATGGCCCTGAGAGAGGCAGTCGTGCGTCCGCGGGCCCGGTAGGTCGAACTGGCCGCGCGGCGTTCGACGGCGTAGTCTCCCGCCAACGTGGGACTGCTCGACCGCCTCAAGCGCCGAGACCCAGCCTCGATGTCGATCGACGCGACGAAGCTGCACGCGGCCGGCACAGTGCAGATCGTCGGCGAGAGCTACCGACAGGACACGCTGGCCCGGGTCGCCGCGAGCGCGACCGACGAGACGCCGTACGAGGCCGACCTCAAGGGTGCGGCGCGCGGCCTGATGCGCAACCACAAGCGCCGCTGGTTCCAGGCCGCCCTCTTCCGCGAGCCCGGCAACCCGCACGACCCGAACGCGATCGCCGTGCACGCCGCCGGGTTCGGGCTCGTCGGCTACCTCGACCGGCAGGCCGCGATCGACTACCGCCCGGTGTTCGAAGAGCTCGAGCGGCAGGGCGTGAAGATCGGCGCTTGCCCGGGCGCGCTGACCGGCGGCGGCAACGGTGCCTCGTGGGGTGTGATCCTCGCGCTCTCGTCGCCGGAGGCCGTGATCGGGGACCTCCGCGCGAACCCCTGACCGGCTACACCCGAAGGGCCTTGTGCTTGATCTTGGGCCAGCAGTCGGTCCGGAACGCTCGATCGAGCTCGTCCGTGACGAGGTACGCGCCCGTCTTGTTGGCGTCGTTCTGGCGTTCGCAGCCGTGGTCGGTGAGCCACTTGCGGGCCGCGCGCATGAGCGGGTGCTCGCGATCCTTCTCGAGCGGCCGGCCGAGACACGATCTCACGAGCGCCTCGGCGCCCACGTACGCGTAGTGGCTGTCAGCTCCGGTCGTCACCACGTCGAAGCGTGACAGATCGGGCCGGACAGGTGCCTGCCCCTTCACTTCAACATCCGAGCATCACTCAGAAGGCGCTGATTTCCAGCGCTATTCGGTCGAGGGAAACGAACGGGCACACTCGCACGCCCGATACAATCCAGCCATGTTCATGGTCGTCGGCGAGAGCAACGGTGAGCGCCACGAGCTCTCGTGGGGCGCCGGCGAGTTCGCCGACGACGAGCTTGTCCTTTCTCGCGTCGGGCTGCTCGTCGCCGATCCGCCGCGCGACGTGAAGGTCACCCGCGGGTGCCGGCCGGCGTCGAGCCGGACTGGGTCGCGATGGCAACGGCTCGAGCGACGTTCAGCCGAGTGCTCGATGTGGCCGAGCACGACGCCGTCGAGTGGGCGCAGCTCGAGCCGATCCCAGCCGGCGCCATCGGGTAGAGCCGTGACGGAATCGCCGGCGACCGGCGTGCCGCGCGTCACCATCGACATGCCCGGCGCGCGGGACGCGATCGACGACAGGCGCGCACGTCACGCGGCCGCGGTTGCGCTGCTCGCGCTCGCCGAGCAGGGTCGCATCGAGCTCGCCATCGCAGCGAGCGGGATCATCATCGACGTGCGCCACGACGACGGCGGCCTGCGAAGCGCGCTCGCGCAGCTCGTCCGCGTCAGGCCGCTCACGACGACGTCGCCGCTGTCGTACCCCGGCCTGATGTACCCCGGCCCCAACACGTTCCCCGGCGTCGCCGCGCCGGAGGTCGGCGAGCAGTGGCGCATCGAGCTCGCGCGTTGGAGGACACACGAGGGCGCGCCGCCCGGCGACGGGGACCTCGTCCACGCGGAGAGCCACGTCGCGCTGCGCCGCGACATCTTCGTCACGAACGATCAGCCGCTCCTGCTCATGTGCGACCGGCTGCTCGCGGCCGGCATCCCGCTACGGGCACTCAGGGCCGAGGACGCCGTCGCCGAGCTGAACGCCGGCTAGCCGCGGTTACGCGCGCGCGCGTGTCGAATCGACCGTCAGAACCGTGGCGGGTCGTCGAGGCCGGACTGCTCGACGGTGAGGTCGAGGCCGAAGCGATCGAGCACCGCTTGGACCGCGTCGCGGACGTACGTGCCGGCCTGCGGTGAGACGCGCACCGATCCGATGAGCGTCTCGCGCTCGGCGGCGATCTCGAATCCTTGGCGCTGGTCGCCGACCCATCCGAGCTCGTCGTCTGGCGGGACGCCGGGCGCGATCAGCCGGACTTCGTGGTCGGCCTCGAAGTACTTGCGCTTGTGCATGAGCGTGTGGAAGGCGTTGTCGGCTGGGAACGAGTCGTGCTCGTAGTCGATGTACGTGACCGCGCCGCCGTAGAAGGTCTGGTCGCCGACGAGCGAGGCGGTGAGGTTCCCGAACGTGGTCTGGATCGCGACGCCGTTCTGGCCGTAGACGTGCCAGAGGTGGGCGTTCTCGTACGGGGATGCGTGCCAGCACGAGGCGAACGCGTAGCCGACCGTCATCGAGTGGTTCGGCCGCGCCGGGTCGATGCCTCTCGCCCATTCCCACGGTCGGTCCGGGATGAGGTTCATCATGGCCTCGCGGCCTCGGAGGTGGGCGCGGGCAGCGCGCCCTCGTGTGGGTCGCCGAGCGTGTCGGCACGGGCGAAGTAGAGCGCTCGGTGGTCGAGCAGCGAGATCAGCTTCGCGAGGTCGATGTAGCGCCAGACGACGGTGTCGTCGGGCGGCGCGTTGAACACGGGGTGCGTCGCGTCGTACATCGCTCGAGCGTAGCGCCGGGCGCCGACGGGTCTGGGCCGCGTCTCAACACCGGAAGCGACCGGCCCAAGTGCAGCGGCTTCGGGCGGATGTCACGGCGATGGCACGCCCGGATAGGCTCGGCGGGTGTTCCTCGCCGGCGTCCGCGTCAACGACGACGCGGTGCTCGAGCTGGCCGGGCTCGTCGATGACGACGCGCTGGCGGCGCGGCTCGAGCGGTGCGTGGAGCTCGAGATGCGTCTGGTCGCGCTCGACGAGCACGAGTGCGAGCTGATCGGGGCGGCGCTCGACGATCCGCCGGCCGGGCTCGCCGCTCTGCGCGGGGCGCTGCTCGCCGACCACGTCGAGCGCAAGCGGCTCGGCATGTGACAGGGCGGGCTAGGCGCGGCGGCGGGCGCGCCGTGCGGCGAGCTCGTCGCGAGGGTCGGCCGGCCGCGGCCTGGACTCCGCGATCGCAACGACCACGACGTACACGAGGCCGAACGCGATGAGCGTGAGCACCATGCCGACCACGGTAGAGCGCCGGTCGGCCGTGCCGAATCGCTCGAACGAGCGGATCGCGACGTCATGGTTTCCCGGCGCGCTCCCGTCTACGATCGCGCAGTGGTCGATCAAGACGAGCGTGCGAGATCGAAGCGCATTACGAGAGACTGGGCGCGCGACCTCGGCCTGATGTGGGTGGCGGTCGCGGTCTTCCTCTTGATCATCGGCGAATGGCTCTACGCCCTTGGTGCGTGTGGGGTAGCGGCGCTGGCTCTGCTGACGTTCGGGCTGCAATCCCGCAAGTGAGCATGCGGTGGATGTCGTACTGTCCGGCCGTGCGGCTCTTCCTCGCGACCGTGGTGCTCGCCGTCGGGCTCGGCGGCGCGCTCTATCTCGGCACCGCCGAGCTCGAGACGACGACGCGGCCCGCCGGCTGCGACTCGAGCACCGACGACGACGGATACGGCGGCCGCTACGACGGATGCGTCACCGTGCACCAGTTGTACGGCTGGCAGCAGCCGGTCGCGCTCGCGCTCGCGATCCTCGTGACGGGCTCCGCGGTGGCGATCCTGCTGCCGCTGCGCCGATCTGCCTGACGTCGGCGGCGGCGTACACTCGGCTGGTGGACGGCAGCGGTGGCGTTATCACGCTCTGCAGCTCGTGCGGCGCGACGACGATCGTGCTTGCGAGAGCGACGTTCGACAAGCTGCCCGATGACCAGCGTGAACAGGCCGAGTCCCGGCTCGCCGAGACGGGCGCGGCGATCCCCGATGCGCAGGGGAAGTACCGCTGCTCCGGCTGCGGCCGCGTCAACGTGCTCGGCGGGCATCTCAACTGACGCTCGACGAGCCCCACGCGTCGCCGGCGTGACATTTCGACGTGACATCGGCCCACTTCGGAGCTCGAGCGGCCCGTTCGGCCACGAGAAAACCCGCCGTTTCCAGCGGGTTTCGCGAAGCCGACGCCCGGACTCGAACCGGGGACCCCTTCATTACGAGTGAAGTGCTCTACCAGCTGAGCTACGTCGGCGGGTCGACGGTGAATCGTAGCGCCGCTCCCGCGCCGACGCGCACGCCAGCTACTCGATCGCGAAGGTGACGTTGACGACGGCACGGACGTCCTTCGTGCGCGTCGAGGTGTCGTAGCCGCCGTAGTCGGACTGGACGGCGCCGGGGGCGGAGAGCTCGAAGGGCGAGACGTCGATCGAGATGATGTTGCCGAGCTTCTGGCCGGTCTGGTCGACGATCGCGTGGGCGCGGTTGATCGCGTCCTTGGTCGCGTCGGCGGTCATCCCCGGTCGCAGGTCGGCGAGCTTCGTGTACACGTACTGCAGCGGCGAGGCGCTGAGCGGCACGCCCTGCAGCACGAGCTTGGTGCTGCCTTCGACCGCGGTCACGACCTGGTCGAGCCGGTCGGAGCGCACCTGGAACGAGCGGGTGACCTGGTAGACGGCCTTCGCCGAGTTGCCGGACTCGTCGGTCGTGATCAGGTCGGTCGAGATCGGGGAGACCGTGAGCTCGCTCGCCTGAACTCCCGCGCCCGTGAGGTACGCCTTCACCGCGTTCGCCCACCGTCCGAGCTGTGCGGCGGCATCACCGGGCTTGGCCGCGCGCGCCGAAACCGACGCGTCCCAGATCACGAAGTCCGACTCGATCCGCTTCGTCGCCGAGCCGGTAACGCTCACCGTATCGCGGCTCGCGCGCGTCTCGATCCCCTTGCCGACCGCGTGCAGGCCGTAGGCGAGCGACACGGCGACGAGGGCGAGACCGACCAGCTGCCAGAGACGGGACTGCGCGCTCATACATCCATTGTACGCCGCTCAGGCCTCTTTGATCACCGCATACCAAACTCGTTCTGCAACTTCGGTGAGCACCTCGCCGATGCGAGAGAACCGCCGGTACAGCTCGCGCCGCGCGGTGACCTCGCGGAGATCGTCGATCTCGAGCAGCCGGCCCATCGCGCGGCGGTAGACGCGCTCGAGCTCCCGCTCGGTCTTGATCGCCCGATCGGCAAAGTCGGTGGCGCCGGGCGTGTGCGTCTGCAAGCAGGCGACCGCCTCGTCGAGGTGCCCGACCCCGGCTCGCAGGCAGGCGGCCATGTCGGCGACGGCCTGGTCGGGCGCACAGGCCATCACCTCCGACTCGCGCACCGCGTCCTTCGAGAGGTTGAGGATCCAGTCGATGCCACGACCGAGCGTGTAGATGTCCTCCGCGTCGTATGGCGTCGTGAACGCCTCGACGAGCGCCCGCTGGAGCTCGCGCTTGACGTCGTCGGCGCGATGCTCGAGCTCGCGCACGCGGTCGGCACCTGCGGCGTCACCGCCCGCCCACGCGACGAGCGCGTCCATCCCCTCGGTGGTGACGGCCAGCTGGCGGCGGAGCATCTCGAGGACGTCCGCGGACTCGGGAAGGAACCACCGATGCACCGAGCTCATGAGACCCACCTCCAGACGAGATAGACGATCGCCGCGAGTATCCCCGAGGCGGGGATCGTCGTCACCCACGCGACGCCCATCTCCTTGACGACCTCCCAGCGGATGTGCCGGTAGCGGCGGCGGCCCGCGCCGAGGCCGACGACGGACGAGGCGACGACGTGCGTCGTCGAGACAGGGGCGCCGAGAAACGACGACCCGAGGATCACCGCGGTCGAGCTCGTCTGGCTCGCGAGCCCGTCGAGCGGGCGGATGCGGTAGATGCGGTGTCCGATCGTCCGCACGATCTTCCAGCCGCCGAGCGCCGTGCCGACCGTGAGCACGCCCGCCGAGCCCACGGTCGCCCACGTGGGCGCCGAGAGCGAGCTCGCATGCCCGCTCGCGACGAGCAGGGCGGCGATCACGCCCACCGACTTCTGCGCGTCGTTCGAGCCGTGGCTGAACGCGAGCGCAGCCGAGCCGAGCCATTGCCCGGCGTTGACCGGGGCGCGCAACCTCCGCGTCGCCCGGCGGACACCCCGTTGCAGGAGCCGCACGAGCCCGAAGGCGGCGGCCGCGCCGAGCAGCGGCGACACCGCGAGGACGACCAGCGTCCCGATGACGCCGGCCGGCCGCCAGCCGTGGAAGCCGCCCCAGTTCACCGCGCCCGCGCCGCCCTCCACCAGCGCCGCGCCCACGAGCCCGCCCACGAGCGCATGCCCCGAGCTCGACGGCAGCCCGCGCCACCAGGTGACGAGGTTCCACAACGTCGCCGCCGCGAGCCCCGACCCGACCACCGCGACCGTCTCGGTCGCGGGCACGGCGACGATCTTCGCGATCGTGTTCGCGACCGCGGAACCGACGAGCAGCGGCCCCAGCATGTTGAAGACGGCGGCGAGCACGATCGCCTGGGCAGGCCGCGCGGCGCGGGTCGCGACGAGCGTCGCGATCGCGTTCGACGCGTCGTGAAACCCGTTCGTCAGGGCGAACGCGAACGCGAGACCAACGGCGAGGACGAGCGCTACGTCGATTCCCGCACTAAATCAGGAGTTCACCGGATCGACACAGTCCCGGATGCCGAGTAGCCTCCGGGCGTGGCCAAGTCCCAGAAGCCCGCGCGCCCCAAGCTCACTCGCATCGCCTACGAGCGCGAGCTCCTCCGGCTCCAGATCGAGCTGGCGCTGATGCTCGACTGGTGCCGCGAGAGCGGCACGCGCGTCGCGGTGGTCTTCGAGGGTCGGGACGCCGCCGGCAAGGGTGGGGCGATCAAGCGCATCCAGGAACGGCTGAACCCGAGGTTCTGCCGGATCGTCGCGCTCCCCGCGCCGTCCGAGCGCGAGCGCTCGCAGTGGTACTTCCAGCGCTACATCCCGCATCTGCCGGCGGCCGGTGAGATGGTCCTGTTCGACCGCTCCTGGTACAACCGCGCGGGCGTCGAGAAGGTGCTCGGCTTCTGCACGCCCGACGAGCATCGTCGCTTCCTCCGCCAGTGTCCTCAGTTCGAGCGAATGCTCGTCGAGGACGGAATCATCCTTCTCAAGTACTGGTTCTCGGTCAGCGACGCCGAGCAGGAACGTCGGTTCCGCGCGCGGCTCGACGATCCCTCCCGCCGCTGGAAGCTGAGCGGGATGGACCTCGAGTCGCGGAAGCACTTCATCGACTTCTCCCGCGCGAAGGACGAGATGTTCGTTCACACGGACACCGATTACGCGCCGTGGCACGTGGTCGAGGCCGACGACAAGCGCAAAGCTCGGCTCAACTGCATCGCCCACCTTCTTTCGAGCATCCCGTACGTCGTCACCGACCCGCCGAAGGTCGAGCTCCCGGCGCGGCAGCCCGAGGAGGGGTACGTCCGCCCCGACCGCTCGACGATGACCTACGTGCCCGACCACACGGCGACGCTTTCCGAGTAACGCGCCGGTTCGGGTCAGGCTTCAGCCTGACCCGTGCGCTTGACGTTGATGACGCGAGGAGCGCACCGGGTCTGGCTGAAGCCAGACCCGACGGCCGCCGTCAACCCCAGCTCTCGCCGAGCTCCGTGAGCCGGAGGTGGTTGCCCGACGGGTCGCGAAAGCCGCAGTCGATTCCGTACGGTCGCTCCTCGGGCTCGTCGACGAACTCGACCCCGCGCGCCTTCAGCTCGGCGTAGTCGGCGCGACAGTCGTCGGTGGTGAGAAACACGGCGCCCGCTGCCCCCCGTGCCATCAGGCTGCGCACCTGGTCGGCGGTCTCCGCGTCCATCACCGGCGGGCCCGGAATCGGCATCAGCACGATCGCGACGTCCTCCTGCCCGGGCGGGGCGACCGTGAGCCAGCGGAAGTTGCCGAGCTCCGGAACCGTGACGTCAGCGCGAACCTCCATCCCGACCTTCTCGGTGTAGTAGGCAAGCGCCTCGTCCTGGTCGTGCACCCATAGCTGCGCCGAGTTGATCCTCATCTTCACTCCTCTTCGACTCGCGAACTGGACGGGGCGATGCTAGGAGACGCCGTCGTCGCTGACTTCTCGAAACGTTCGGCGTTGCGGACGGCCGTACGCCCGCGCGATGCAGCCGGGCACGAGCGCGTACGCCGCGGCCGGGGGAAACGACGCCCGGTAGGCGGTTGGCGACATGCCATACGTCCGGGTAAAGCTCGTCGTGAACGAGCCGAGGCTGCGCAGCCCGATCGCGAAGCAGATCTCAGTGACCGAACGGTCGGTCGTCCGCAGAAGCGCGGCAGCCCGCTCGAGCCGGCGGGTCAGAAGGTACGCATGCGGCGGCTCGCCGAATGCGCTCTTGAACTGCGTAGAGAAATGCGCACGGGAGAGCCCGGCTGCGCGGGCGAGATCGTCGACAGTGAGCGGGTCGCGGTAGCGCCGGTCGGCCAGATCTCGAGCACGGAGAAGATGCCGGTCGGGCGGAGCGAAGGCCACCGTCACAGGCTACAGCGGGGGCGGCGTCCTCCTCGCGCGGGCGAGCGCTCAACCGTTGTCGACGGCCCGCGGTACGACGAACGTGCTCTTACCGATCAGCTCGCCGTAGGTAGCGAGGTTGCGGGCACCGAAGCCGGGCCAGACGTACCACACGTACGTTCCCGGAGCCAGCTTCTGGCGAGCGCCGTCGTACGTCCATGTCCGCGCCAGCTGGAGCCGCGTCCGAGTCGGCCAGGCAGACAGCACCTTCGTCTTGCCGCGAAACAGCTGAACGTTGTAATAGGAGGCGTTTGGCGTCGGCACCCACCGCAGCAGCGGTGGCGTACGCACCTTCGTTCCGGCCTTCGGGAACACGAGCCGCTTCGCCTCCGGCACGGCAACGATGACGACGCCGCGCGACTCGTTTCCCGCCTTGTCGATCGACACGACTACGAACCGATGCTCGACCCCGTTGCGAAGGCCCGTCAATGTGACAGACGACCGGAGCGTGCGGGCAACGACCCGACTGGAGCCTCCTCCGTCGGCACTAGCGATCCTGACCTCGATCGCCGCGAGATCCGGCGCGGTCGGCGACGCCCACGAGAGCGTGACAACGTGATTGCCGGCGACAGCGCGCAGCGCCGTAACGTCCGCCGGCGGGTCGAGGTCGGGTGGCGGAGGCGCGGTCTTCCCGAACTCCAGCACGGTCACCTTCACGGTGCGCTGCGTCAGATTGCCGGCTACGTCTCTCGCCCGGACAACCAGTGGCGTCACACCCACGGGGAAGAGGTCGGGCGCGTTCGTCGAGACGTCGACGGACGACACGAGGTCGGTACCGCGGAGGCTCCCGAGGAAGGCGACCATCGCGGGATCCTCCTTGCGGATGCCTGCGGCAGATGTCGAAGCGACGGTGATGTCGGCCGCGAGCAACGTCGGGGGCGTGCTGTCGCGCACTAGGACATCGAACGCGACCGTACCGACGTTGCCGAGCGGGTCGGCGGCCGTGCACCCGACCGCGGTCACGCCGAGCGGGAAGCTCGAGCCCGAGGCAGGTGCGCAGGTGACCGCTCCGGGGAGCAGGGGCGTGCCGTTGTCGGCCGCCGTGACGGAGTAGGTCGCCTTCGCACCACCCGGCCCGTTCGCCTCGACGACGATCGCGGACGGCGCCGTGAACGTCGGCGGCGAAACGTCGACCACCCATGAGCGCGAGGCGTTCCCAGTGTTGCCGGCGCCATCGGTCGCCCTGACCTGGAACGTGTGGGAGCCGTCGCCAAGGCCGCTGAAGGCGGCAGGCGACGAGCAGGAGGAGAACGAGCCTGCATCGAGCGAGCACGTGAATGTCCCCTCGTTTGCCGTGAACGGGATGGTCGCGGTGGAGCTCGCGACGGTTCCCGTCGGGCCCCCTGTGATCGAAACGGTCGGCGCGGTCGTGTCCTGCACCACGACGTTGAACGAGCCGCTCGCGCTGTTCCCCGCCGCATCCGTCGCGACACAGCTGACTGCCGTCGTCCCGATCCCGAAGCTCGATCCCGAAACCGGCGAGCACGAGGGCACGATCGAGGCAGGCCCGTCGCTGGCGGTGGCGGTGTACGTGACGGTCGCGGTCGTGGCCGCATTGATGCTCACTGTCTGCGTCGCCGGGAGCGAGAGCGTCGGCGGCGTCGTGTCCTGCACGGTGATCACGAAGCTCGCCGAACCGGTATTCCCGGAGGCATCCGTCGCCGTGCAGGTGACGGTCGTGCTCCCGAGCGGGAAGCTCGAGCCGCTGGAGGGGACGCAGGTCGGGGTTCCCGCGGTCGACGTCGCACTGAAGGTCACCGACGTGCTCGTAACCCCGTTCACTGAGACCACGGAGTCGGCCGGTGTCGTGACGCCCGGAGCCGTCTGGTCGCGAACGACGACATCGAACGATCCCGTCGAGGTGTTGCCGAGGCCGTCGGTTCCGGTGCACGAGACGGCGGTCGTGCCCAGCGAGAACGTCGACCCAGAGGCCGGCGAGCAGCTGACCGAAACAGGCCCGTTGGGATCCGAGCCGCTTGCACCGAACGTCACGACGGCGCTCGGAACGTCGTCGACATCCACCTCGACGTTGGCGAGCGAGAGCGACGGGCCGGTCGTGTCGACCGACCACGATCGCGAATCCGACCCGACTTCGGCACCGCTATTGGTTGCCCGCACCGTGAACGTGTGTGAGCCGTCCCCGAGCCCGGAGTAGGAGACACCGGAGCCGCAGCCGGAGAAACCGCCGCCGTCGAGCGAGCACTCGACCGTCGCCAGGGGATCGTCGACCGAGAAGCTGAACGTCGCCGAGCTCGATGCGACCGCACCACTCGGCCCGCCGGTGATGGAAACGGCAGGCGGGTCCGCGCCCGCTGACGCCGTGAGGACCATCGCTCCCGCGAATGCCACGAGAAGGACCGCGACGCGTGCTTTGCTCAACCCATGCCCTCCCCGACGAGCGGCGCAGCGAGAATGAAGAGGGCGCCGAGCGCGACCGCAAGGAAGCCGAAGCGCGCTGTGACGATTCCCCTCCCCACTGACCCGTACGCGGCGAGACGCCCCGGCACGAGCGTGAGCACGAAGCTCACCGTAAGCAGCGCGAGCAGCGACCGGTTCCACACCTGCTGGGCGCGCGAGGTCGACTCGGGGACGACCGCCGGCCTGACGACGTTGGTCGTCGCGCGTCCGACCGACCCGGGACGGGTCGGAAGGTCGACACCGACAACGTCCGGTCTCGGCGTGGGTGGCGACTTCGACTCCGGCTTGGGCTTCTCCGGCTTGGGCTTCGGGTTCGGCTTGTCAGCCGAGGCGCCAGGGCTCGTCTTCACGCTCCCACCCGAGGTGCTCTGAGCGCCACCCTTCGACCCTTCGTCCCCGCGTGGCGCGGGCGCGGTGGGCGGTGAGGGCGCAGTCGGCGCCGGCGAAGGTGGCGGGCTCGCCGGGGGAGGGGGCGCGGGGCTCGGTGACGGCGCCGGGCTCGGTGATGGCGCCGGGCTCGGCGAAGGTGGCGGGCTGGCGGCCGGAGGGGGTGACGGGGCGGGCGGAGGGGGAGCCGCGGGCGCGGGTGAGGGTGTGGGCGCCGGGTCTGGGCTCGGAACGTCCTCGGCCCACGCGACACGCGACGATGAGGCGCCGACAACCGCCACGGTGAGAAGCACCGCGAGAAACGATGGGTTCCCCATTCGGCGGGCCAGCCGGCCCACCACCCTTTCCCCCCCTATCACCACTAACCCCCGGTCCTGCAGTATCCCCCTGCTACAGCTGGAGTCTATCCACCCAATGGCGTGAAGTCGACCCGGTAGATGACTTCCACGAGGTCGTGTTCGCCAGGGCGTGGGCCTAGCGCGTCTGGCACGCGCAGCCGGCCCGCGGGACCGTGGAACTCATCAAGGCCTGTGATCAGCGAGTGAACGTGCGCCGCAGCCGGACGAAGAGCGCCTCGAGCCAGAGCGAGGGATTGACGTTGAACTCCTCGGCAACTCGCCACGCTTCCCGGACGGTCGTCGCCGCGTCCTCCGCGGCCCGCCCAATTCGTCCGACGTCGGCCCGTAGCTCGGCAAGCAGGTCAGCGTTAGCGACCGATCCCTCGGCGCCTGCGCCGCAGACGACGAGGTCGCGAAACCACGACTCGAGCTCCTCGAGCGAGGCGAGGATCTCGTCGCGCTCCGCCCCGCGCGCCGCCCGTTTCACGCGCTGCTCGGCCTCCCGACTCGTGAGGTCGAGCGTGTCGACGACGTCCTGCTCGCGCTTGGCGGCCGCAGCCGCCAGCGCCTTCGCCGACTCGAGCACCACCGCGGCAGCCCGGGACGCGACGAAGTCGTCGTCGAGATAGGTCGAGCGAGCCGCGGCGACGAGCGCCGCTCGCCGCTCTCGCGCCGCGTCGTCCAGGAGGCGCGCGGCGCGGTCGAGTCGTCCCGCCGCGACCCGTGCGACGACCCGCGCCTGCTCCTCGCTCACCCCGGACGCGCGCGCCTCGATCCACTCGCGAACCGACCGCTCGGGCAGCCGCCTGAAAGGCACGAGCTGGCAGCGCGAGCGGATCGTCTCGGGAATCGGCCCGAGCGTGTCGGCAACGAGAACGATCGTCGCGTAGCCGGGGGGCTCCTCGAGATCCTTGAGGAGCGCGTCGGCGGCGTCGTCGTTCAGCTTGTGCGCGTCGAGCAGGAGGTAGACCCGCCGCGAGGCCTCGAACGGCCGCATGTGCAGGTCGTGATGGAGCGCCCTGATCTCGTCGATGCGGATCATCTCGCCAAGAGGCTCGACGACCCGAAGATCGGGATGCGTTCTCGCCTCGACCCGCCGGACGTCGCCGAGGAGCGCACCCGCGAATGCGAAAGCGGCGGCGCGCTTCCCGACCCCGGTTGGGCCGTGCAGGAGATATGCGTGTGCGACTCCGTCGCGGAGCGCCGCCATGAGCAGCCGCTGCGCACCGGCCTGGGTGGGGATCTCGAGGGCGCTCACCCGGGAAGTATCGCCGCCCGCACCCGGGCCGCGACCTCGTCGATCTCTCCCACGCCGTCGACGACGACGTATCGGGCGGAGAACCGGTCGGCAAGCGCGCGGTAGGCGTCGGCAGCGAGCTGCTGCAGCGCGAGGCCGTCCCGCTCGATCCGGTCGCGCATGTCGCCCATCCGCGCGACGCCGGCCCCCGGCTCGATTGCGACGAGCACCGTCCGGTCGGGAAGCAGCCCGCCGACCGCGGTGAGGTTGAGCTCGAGCACCGCGTCGATCCCGAGCCCTCGCCCGGCGCCCTGGTAGGCGACCGACGAGTCGAGGTAGCGGTCGCAGACGACGACGGCACCGCGTGCGAGCGCCGGCCGGATTACCTCCTCGACATGCTGCGCCCGCGCGGCCGTGTAGAGCGCCGCCTCCGCCCAAGGGGCAACGTGGTCGCCGTGGAGCACGAGGTCGCGGATCGCCTCGCCGAGCGGGGTTCCTCCCGGCTCGCGCGTGAGCACGACCTCGCGGCCGAGCGCGCGAAACGCGTCCGCGAGAAGCGCTGCCTGGGTCGTCTTCCCTGACCCGTCGATCCCTTCGAGGCTCACGAACATGAGGCCTCTAGGATAGGAGGATGCGCGCGATCGTCACGGGTGGTGCCGGCTTCATCGGCTCGCATGTCGCCGAGGCGCTGCTTGCGCGGGGTGACGAGGTCCACGTCGTCGACGACCTCTCCCGCGGCAGCCGGGCGAACGTTCCCACCGACGCCGAGCTGCATGTCGCCGACATTCGCGAGCCGCTCGGGGGCCTGTTCGACGGGATCCGCCCCGAGCGCGTGTTCCATCTCGCCGCCCAGATCGATGTCAGGGTCTCGGTCGCAGACCCGGTTGCCGACGCCGCCGCGAACGTCGTCGGCACGATCCGCGTCCTGCAGGCGGCACAGCCACACGGTGCACGCGTGGTCTTCACCTCGACCGGCGGGGCGATCTACGGGGAGTGCGCCGAGCCGGCAGCCGAGCCATCCGCGCGCGAGCCGCTCTCGCCGTACGGCACGTCGAAGCTCGCGGCGGAGGAGTACCTGGCGATGTGGAATCGCCTCTACGCCACCTCGCACGTCGCGCTCCGCCTCGGCAACGTCTACGGTCCGCGCCAAGATCCGCACGGCGAGGCAGGGGTCGTTGCGATCTTCCTCCAGAAGCTCGCCGACAACGAGCCGGCAACGATCTTCGGCGACGGCTCGCAGGAGCGCGACTACGTCTTCGCGCCGGACGTCGCCCGTGCCATGCTCGCAGCCGCAGAGACGGGTGCAGGCGTCTACAACATTGGCACGGGTGTCGCGACCTCGGTCGTCTCCCTCTGGGAGGCCTGCTGCGCGGCCTCGGGCAGAAGCGGCGCCGCTCTGAACGCACCGCCGCGCCTCGGCGAGCTGCAGCGCAGCGTTCTCGACATCAGGGCCGCCGCCCGCGAGCTCGGCTGGTCGCCTGCCGTCTCACTCGCCGACGGCCTCGGCGATACCTGGCGCTGGCTCTCGGCCTCCTGAGGCACGTTGGAGGAAACGGGCGCGCGCGGTCGAAACCGGTCGCGCCATGGAACACCTCCTCCGCCTCACCTCAATCGAGCGCCCTGTGCACCAGTGGCGCGCCGCCGCTCTCGCGCTGACCGCGGTCGCCGCGATCGAGCTCATCCTTCTCGTCGCCGCCGGTGGCGCCCTGCTCGGCCGCTCCAAGAACCATGCTCTCGTGCTCTCGACCCGGACATCGGCCCAGGCGAAGGTGGGCACCGCTCCCGCGAAGGCGAAGCCGCAGGCGACGAAGCCGGGGGCCGCGACGATGCTCGTGCGCCGGAAGATCGGCGTGCTCGTGCTGAACGGCAACGGTCGCAGCGGCGCTGCCGGCGTGGCAGCCTCGCGCGTCACGCACCGTGGCTACCGCGTCCGCGGTGTGGGCAACGCGCCGAGCATGGACTACGTCCACTCGATCGTGATGTACCGCCCCGGCTTCCGTGCGGAGGGGATACGCCTCGCGCGCGACCTCGGCGTGCGGATCGTCGGCCCACTCGACGGGATTCGGCCGAAGCAGCTGCACGGCGCACACACTGTGCTCATCCTCGGCGCATAGTGCGGGTAGCTACCGCTCGCAGGCGCCGTCGTTGACGGCGTCGAGGCTGACGTCCTTCGGTCCGCCCTTGACGCCCGCCGGTCCGTGCGGGTCGAGCGTGTAGGCGGCGTTGAAGGCGTAGTAGGCGCCGCAGTAGTCGGGCTGGTCGAGAAGGTACAGGTAGTACCCGAGCGCAACCCACCCGCTCGGGTTCTCGGGCTGGAGCTCCGCAGCCTCGCGATAGCGCGCCGCGGCCGCCTTGCTGTCACCTGCTTCGTCGGCGATGTCGCCCTGGAGCACGATCGGCTCGGGTGACAGCGGGTTCAGGTCGCGCGCATCGCGCGCCTTTCGCGCTGCGACGCCGACGTCCCCGTCAGTCAGCGCCGCTCGGCCGGCGTCGACCGCTCGAGTCGCCAGCTCGGGCAGCGCGAGCGACCCGACCGTTGCGAGACAGACCGCGACGGCGGCAACGAGCACGCCCGGGCCGAGTCGCCTTGACCGGGGCACTCCGGACATCGCCGCGAGCGCTCCGACCGCGAGCAGCGTCGGGGCGGTGACCGCGACGAAGTCGGCGTCGTAGTCGACGAGAGCATGCACGCCGTAGCCGAGAGCGACCGCGACGAGGATCGTGGCAGCGCGATCGTGCGCGTCGTCGCCCGTCCTGGCGAGCGCGCGCCGGCTCGCGCCCACCGCCCCGGCGACGAGAACGACCCCGAGCGCGAGCCCCACCAGCCCGAGATCGGCGAGGAGCTGCAGCGGGACATCGTGCGGCTGGGGCGCGCGCGCCGACGAGTCGGCGTAGCGACGCCGGGCGACGGTGTACGTACCCGCGCCGGTGCCGGCGACCGGATTCGCTTTCGCGATCTCGAGCGCCTCGCCCCACCAGGCGAGCCGGTTGTTGTCGCAGATCGAGCCGATCCGGTCGGGGGAGTTCTCACAAGCGCCCGCGGAGAGCTGGTCGCGCGTCCAGCTGACGGGGTTCCCGACCGCTGCCACCAACCCGACCACGGCCACGAGCGCGACCGCGCCCGCAACGGCCGCCAGCAGGCGGCGAAGCCGATCGGGCGCAACTCGAGCGACCGGGGCGCGTCGCAGCCGCACCCCGGCGACGCCGACGACGACCGCGCCAAGCGCGAGCGCGACCGCGAACAGCCGGCCGTCGTCGATGCGAGCGTCTCGGCCGACCCCATCCTCGACGAGCGCCTCACGAGTGAAGGCCCACCCGGCGACGGCGAGACCCGGAACGGCGGCGAGCGTCAGGTCGACGGCGTCGAGCAGCGGGGCTCGCGAGCGCCTGAGGACGAACGCGAGCATCACGGCCGCCGCGATGAGCCCTCCGCGCGACTGGGTCAGCAGCAGGACGACTGCCGACCCGTAGACGAGGAGCAGTCCCGCGAGCCTGATCGCCGCCCGGGTCACCGCAGTGAGCGCGACGCCACAGCAGAGGCAGATTCCGGCAACCAGTGCGAGCGCGTTCCAGTACCCGATGGGCTCGCTCAAGCGAGCGACCCGGTCGCCGGTCGGGGCGAACGACGGAACAACGACCCCGAGCAGCGCCCAGGCGACTGCGGCCGTAACAACGAGCGTCAGCCCGATGACGAGCCGCTCCGGCCCGCGCCGCAGCCCACCAAGCGCGAACCCGATCAGCGCGATCCCGAGATACACGGCAAAGCGGTTGAGCCAGTTCCACGAGACGTCGGGCGTGATCGACCAGACGATCGAGGCGCCTGCCCACAACGTGAGCGCCCCGAGACCGCCGCAGACCAGCCAGCCCGCGCGACTGGGGCCCACGAGGGGGATCGAGCCGAGCCCCGCGAGCACGGCCAGCACGACGACGATTGCCGCCACGACGGCGCCCACGACGAGGAGCGTGTCGCTGCTCGACGCGCCGCCGTGGAAGATGGCGAGCGCCACGACAAGCGTGGCCGCGCCGGCGAGGGCGGACGTCCAGACCATCGTCGTGCGCGGGACGTCGTCCCCCATATCGGGCTGACGGTACCAGCCTTCTCGGCGGGTTCGAGCCCAGCCGTACGGCTCATCGTCTACGCTTCAGCGATCGCCGGAACGGCCCAGAGGGGGATACACCCCGTTCGCCGCGAACGTCTCTTCGTGGATTACCCAGCCCGCATCGTCCGTTTGCTCGGCCTCGTCGCGCTCGTGCTCGCCGCGGCCGCCGCGCTGGCCCCGTCACCCGCGGCGGCGAAGAGCAAGGAGAGCTGCGCACGCAAGATCGTCAACGACTGGTACGGCGACGGCAAAGTCGACAAGATCTACCCCACGCACTGTTATCGCGAGGCGATCCGCTCCCTGCCGGTTGACGTTCGCGACTACTCGAACGCCGAGGAAGACATCCTCCGCGCGCTCTCCTACGCGAAGCGGGGGAAGCCCGACCCCGGTCCCGCCGGCTCACGTCCCGGCACCGACACGACTGAAACGTCGACGACGAAAGGACCGACCGGACACACCGGTTCGACCGACGACCCCGACGATACGACGGACACCAGCGAGACCGTCGCGGCCGGCGACACCGACACCGCCGGGCCTTCGTCGGTGCCACTGCCGCTGATCGTCCTCGGCGGCCTCGCGTTCCTGCTCCTTGTCGCCGGTGGTGCCGGGTACGTCAACCGGAGGATGCAGACCAGCGCTGCCACCGACGAGGGCGACGAGCCGGACACCGAGTAGCGTCTCACGCAGGCCGATCGTGACGATTCACGGATCCTTCACAGATCCCTGATCGCCCGTACACGCGCGACCGGGAGACTGGCCGCCCGTGCAGCTTCGTGTCGCCCTTCGCCTGTTTCCGCTGGTCGTCACGGCCTTGGTCATCGCGGTAAGTGCCCCTCCCGCGTTCGCAAAGAAGACCTGCGCCCAGGACGTGATCGACGATTGGTACGGGAATAGCCGCGTCGACCGGCGCTACCCGGAGCACTGCTACCGCGAAGCGATCGCGTCGCTCAGCCCGGATCAGAAGGACTATCTCCACGCCGAGGACGACATCCTGCGTGCGCTCGCGTACCGGAAGGCGGGTAAGCCCGATCCGGGCCCGCGCGGCGAGCGTCCGCCGAAGCCACGGCCGGCGCCGAAGCCCGAGCCGAGACCGAAGCCCGTTCCGCGCGGCTCGGAGGATCCCGGCGGTACCGAGACGGTTGCCCTCCCACCGACCCAGGGCGCGGAGGAGACCGGGATCCCGCTGCCGCTGATCCTGCTCGGCGGCCTTGCGGTGACACTGCTCGTGGCCGGTGGCGTCGGGGCGCTCGCCCGTCGCGGCGGCGCACCCGGCGACGGCGACTGACACGCGCTGCCCTCGGGCGCCCGAGCCTCGAGTGGCCGCGGACGACACCCCCGTCCGGGTATAGTTCACTGGTGAGGAAGCCGAAAATCCCCGCAAATAGCGGTATTCTTGTGTCGTCCGACCGGCCTCCTACACTCTCCCGTCCCTCCGCAAGTCGCCGACGTCGGCGCGCGGCAGGAGAGGATGACACCCATTTCGGCGACGGAGGACGGCATGGCCACCGCAAAGCAGGCGACCCCCGCAACTGAGACACCAACCGACGAGGAGATCGTGAACACGGTCGTCGATGCGGACGCGAGCGTCACCCCGCGGCGCTTCTTCACGATCCCTGACCGCGACCCGTTCGACGAGATCGAGTGGGAGCTTCGCGACGCCATCATCCCGGGCAAGAACGGGCCCGCGTTCGAGCAGCGCCAGGTCGAGTTCCCGAAGTTCTGGTCGCAGACCGCGACGAACATCGTCGCGCAGAAGTACTTCCGCGGGCGCATGGCCTCGCCGGAGCGCGAGCGCTCCGTCAAGCAGATGGTCGGTCGTGTCGCCGACACAATCGCGGGCTGGGGCATGCGGGGCGGGTACTTCGCGACCGACGAGGAGCACGACACGTTCCACGCCGAGCTCAAGGCGATCCTCGTCAACCAGATCGCCTCGTTCAACTCGCCGGTGTGGTTCAACGTCGGCTTCGAGGAGCGGCCGCAGTGCAGTGCGTGCCAGCCGTACCATGCCCTGGTCTCGACACCGGACGGGATGATCCCGATCGGACAGCTCGTCGAGGAAGACGGTGTCGGCACCGAGGTCTACGACGCCAGCGGCACGACCAACGTCGTGGCGGTGAAGGCGAACGGCCTCAAGGAGGTCTTCCGGGTCACGCTACGCAACGGCAACTTCGTCGAGGCGACCGCAGACCACGTCGTGAAGGCTGTAGCTGAGCGGCGCACGACGCCCGAGTGGCGCCGCGTCGACGAGCTCCGCCTCGGGATGCGCATGCACCTCCACCCGCACCGGGCGAGGGTTGCACACGGTGCACTCGTCGGCGCCGGCCCTCTCGAGCCTGACCACGAGGTCGACCCGACGCTCGTTGCCGAAGCAGCGCTCGCAGGTTGGCTTCAGGCAGACGGCTTCGTCGGACAGTACGACGAGGGTACGAACCGGTCGTTGACGCTGGAGTTCATCACGGCGAACGACGACGAGCATCGTTGGGTTAGCGATCACCTCGACACCGTGTTCCCCGACGCGCATCGGCATGAGCGGGACGTCGAGACAGTGGATCCCGAAGTCACGTGCCGGCGCATCCGCCTCTACGGCGAAGAGCTCCGCACGTTCGTCGAGGATTGGGGCCTGCTTGCCCGCGGCACGGACCTTCGCGTCCCCGCGCGCCTCTGGACAGCCTCTCGGGCGGAGGTCGCCGCCTATCTACGGAGCATTTTCCAGGCACACGGCTACGTCGCCGTCCAGCCCCCCGACGCCGCGTCGGAGCGAGGGCGTATCGCCTTCGCCGTGATCGGCGAGCGGTGGACGGAAGACGTCCAGCTGTTGCTGAATACGCTCGGTATCTACTCGCGCCGGATCCTCAAGGTCGAGAGTCGCGACGACCGGCACGACCTGCACGAGGTCCAGATCTCGATCGGCTCCGAGCGCGCGCGCTTCGCCGAGCTCGTCGGCTTCGTGTCGTCGGACAAGCAGCTGCGGCTGCTGGATTCGCTCGAGCTACGCAATCTCAAGGTGTGCCCTGATCTTCGCGAGGAGGAGATCGTCGCGATCGAGAGCCTCGGTGTCCAGGAGGTCTACGACATCCAGACCGAGTCCGGTGAGTACCTCTCGAACAACGTCGCTGTGCACAACTGCTTCATCCTCTCGATCGACGACTCGATGGAGTCGATCCTCGACTGGATTCGCCGCGAGGGAATCATCTTCCGTGGCGGCTCGGGCTCGGGCCTCAACCTCTCTCGCCTTCGCTCGTCCAAGGAGCAGCTGTCGAAGGGCGGCTACGCGTCGGGCCCCGTGTCGTTCATGCGTGGCGCCGACGCCTCGGCCGGGACGATCAAGTCGGGTGGCAAGACGCGGCGGGCGGCGAAGATGGTCGTGCTCGACGTGTCGCACCCGGACATCGAGGAGTTCGTCTGGTGCAAGGCCAAGGAGGAGCGCAAGGCGCGCGTGCTCGAGGCGGCCGGCTACGACATGTCGCTCGACTCCCCGGACTGGGCCTCGATTCAGTACCAGAACGCCAACAACTCGGTGCGTGTAACCGACGCGTTCATGGAGGCAGCCGTCGAGGGCCGCGAATGGGGCCTCACCGCCCGCACGGACGGCTCGGTGATCGAGACGGTCGACGCCCGCGGGATGCTCAAGTCGATCGCGCAGGCGGCGTGGGAGTGCGCCGACCCGGGCGTGCAGTACGACACGACGATCAACGCGTGGCACACGTCGCCCAACACCGGTCGCATCAACGCGTCGAACCCGTGCTTCCCAGGCGATGCGCGCGTGCACACAACGCGAGGGTTGATCACGTTCGAGGAGCTGTACGAGCTAGCGGAAGCAGGCGACGAGTTGCGGGTCTACACGCATCGAGCGACCGCTGATTCGCCCGGCGAAGGCGTCACCGCGACGGTTCCGCTGGCAGTGATGCGCAACGGCGTCAAGCCGATCCTCCGGCTGCGGTTCGCGAACGGCCAGGAGCTGCGCTGCACGCCCAACCACCGCCTCTGGACACTGAACCGCGGCTACGTCCGTGCGGACGAGCTCGAAGACGCTGACGTCACGCTGCTCAACGACAGCCCGACCCCGGCTGACGAGGCGACGTGGGAGCTGCCTATCGGCGTCGCGCTCACCGCCAAGTCGTCCAGCCGCGGCGGAGCCACGACGTACCGCGCCCTGCCCGAACGGTGGAGCGAGGGGCTGGGAGAACTGACAGGTCATCTGATCGGTGACGGCTGGATGACGGACACACAGACAGGTTGGGTGTATGGCGGAGACGACATCGAGGATGGGCTCGCGGGATCGCACGAAGGGATGCTGCGTGAGCTGATCGGTGGCATCTCGCGGCAGGAGATGGAGAACGGCACCGTGCAACTTCGCGCTGGGAGCGAGGCCGTGCGTGCGTTCTTCCGCCTCCTCGGAGTCACGTCCGCTCACGCGGCGGAAAAGCGGCTGCCCCAGACGGTGTTCACCGCGCCCCCGGAGGTGCAGGCCGCATTCCTCCGCGGGTTGTTCGGAGCGGACGGCTGTGTCTCACGGGTCGAGGGTGGCAAGGCGAGCCGCTACGTCGGACTCGCAAGCCGCAGCGAGGCTCTGCTCAAGGATGTCCAGCGGCTCCTCAACGCGCATGGCGTTCGCGGCCGGATCTTCGCGGTGAGCCAGGGCACCACGGATGGCGGGTTCGAGTACCAGCGTGTCGATGGCACGGTCGCGATCTACGGTGCGGCGCCGGGCTTCGACCTGCGGATCACCGGCTCCGACCTCGAACGCTTCGCGACCATGATCGGCTTCTCGACACCGCGCAAGCAGAGAGCGCTCGAGGCACTTCTGGACGAGACCTCCCGCTATGCGACCAAGCCTGGCGTCACGCTCGTGAGCCGCGAAGAGGATGGCCAGGAGATGGTCTACAACCTCACCGAGCCCTTGCACCATTCCTACATCGTCGACGGCGTCGTCGTCGCGAATTGCAGCGAGTACATGCACGTCGACGACTCGGCCTGCAACCTCTCGTCGCTCAACCTCCTCAAGTTCCGCAAGGACGACGGGGAGCTCGATGTCGAGATGTTCGAGCACGCGGTCGACGTGATGTTCCTCGCGCAGGAGATCATCGTCGGCTACTCGTCCTACCCCACGCCGGAGATCGGTCGCAACGCCGTCCGGTTCCGCCAGCTCGGGCTTGGCTACGCCAATCTCGGTGCACTGCTGATGGCACGGGGTCTTCCGTACGACTCCGACGAGGGTCGCGCGTACGCGGCGGCGATCACCGCGCTGATGACCGGCCGTGGTTACCGCAAGTCGGCCGAGGTCGCGAAGCGGATGGGGCCGCACGTCGGCTTCCAGGAGAACCGCGCGCCGATGGTTGGCGTGATCGCGAAGCACCGGGCCGCGGTCGGAAACATCCAGAATGCCGAGTCGGTGCCGGCCGACCTCCTCGACGGCGCGCGTCGCGCCTGGGACGAGGCGCTCGAGATCGGTGAGGTGCACGGGTTCCGCAACGCGCAGGCCACCGTGCTCGCGCCGACCGGGACGATCAGCTTCATGATGGACTGCGACACGACAGGGGTCGAGCCGGACTTCTCGCTCGTGAAGTCCAAGAAGCTCGTCGGTGGCGGTGACATCACGATCGTCAACAAGACCGTGCCGATGGCGCTCCGCGAGCTCGGGTATGCCCCCGGCGAGGTCGACGAGATCGTTGCGTTCATCGACGAGCGCGGCAGCGTGATCGGCGCGCCGTATCTGAAGAGCGAGCACTACCCGGTGTTCGATTGCGCGATCGGCGAGCGCGCGATCCACTACATGGGTCACGTGAAGATGATGGGCGCTGTGCAGCCGTTCATCTCGGGCGCGATCTCGAAGACGGTGAACCTGCCCGAGACGACGTCGGTCGACGAGGTCGCCCAGCTCTTTGTCGAGGCGTGGAAGCTCGGCGTCAAGGCGATCGCCATCTACCGCGACAACTGCAAGGTCGCACAGCCGCTCTCGGGCTCGTCGTCCGGCGGCGCAGCGGCGCTCCTCCCGGCTGGGGCGACGGGCGCGGTCGCCCACCCGCAGCGCCGGCGGCTGCCGGACGATCGCACCGAGGTGGGTCGGAAGTTCCGCGTGGGTGACTACGAGGGCTACATCCACGTCGGGCTCTTCGAGGACGGGACGCCGGGCGACATCTTCGTCGACATTGCGAAGGAGGGCACGACGCTCGCCGGTCTCATGAACTCGTTCATGATCTCGGTGTCGCTCGGGCTCCAGTACGGGGTGCCGCTCGAGGTGTACGTGTCGAAGTTCAGCCACATGCGCTTCGAGCCGAGCGGGATGACGAACGACGCCGACATCCGCGTCGCGAAGTCGATCGTGGACTACATCTTCCGCTGGATGGGCAAGAAGTTCCTCACCGCCGATCAGCAGGAGGAGGCCGGGATCCTCACCGCCGAGGTGAAGGCACGTCTCGCGGCCGCCTACAACGACAACCCCGGCGCCGGCCTCGCCGCTGCCGCGGTCGAGTCGGCCCCGCCGGGTCAGACGGCGCTCTTCAACCAGTGGGAGGACGCGGTCGAGTGCGCCCGCTGCGGCGGCCGCATGGTGCGCACCGGGTCGTGCTACACCTGCCGCGACTGCGGCACGAACACCGGCTGCTCGTAGGGACGGGCGCGCCTCGACGGCGTGACGGGAGACCGCAAGACGAGCGGATCAGGAGGGCGGCGAAAGCCGCCCTCCCTCGTTGAGGCAGAGCCGGCGCGCCCGCAGAGGCGCAGCGGCGGTTTCCGCGCATGAGCGGTGCGGGCTCCTTCCGATGCGGGGGGAGGCTCCAGGATCGATGATGGAAGGGCCAACCCCACTCGATGTCCTCCCCGCGTCGGCCGCCAAGCGAAAGGAGGCGCGATGACACTAGTCTGGTTCGTCATCTGGTTCGTCAGCGACCGCATCGGCGACCGGGAGGTCTTGCGCTTCGACCCGGCCGACTGGTGGACGATCACGCTGCTCGGCGCGATTGCGCTCGATCTGGGTGGGCACCACGCTGCTGCCTCGTCACGTCGGCAGCGGTGCGCCCGGCCCGACTAGCGACGCCGTCGCCGCCGCGCCACCAACGCTGTCACCACCGCAGCCAGCGTGCCACCGCTCAGCCCGAGCACCTCGTCACCGAGGGTGTCGGTGTAGGCCGTCTCGAGCTCCGTGCCGCCGCGGATGAAGGCGTAGTACTCGGCGATCTCCCAAAGGATCGCAGCCGCGCCGCCGAAGCCTGCGACGAGACCGAAGAGCGCCCAAGGCCCGAGGCCCGTGCGGAGCAACACGACGCCGAGCGCCCCGCAGAGGAGCGCCCAGTTGACGAAGTGATTGGCGTCGTCCCACCAGTCGATCGTGTCGTAGAGGTCGAGCGTGTTCCCGAGGACGTCGACGAGGAACGGAGCAACGAGAAGGATGTCGGCGAGGTGCGGGTACGGCGCCGGACACCCACGAAACCTCCAGACAAGCGGCACAACCAGCCCGGCGAGGGGATAGGTGACGAGCCGCCAGCCAAACGCCTTCCCGTCGAACTGCTGGAGCCCGGAGAACGCGCCGAAGGCGAGGAGCCCGACCAGCCCGGTCTTGAAGGCGAGATTGACGGTTGCGATCGAGGGCATCCCCAGGACCGTATCGCCAAGCACAGACAACGCCGACGGGCGCCGCTATGCGACACTGAGCCATGGCCACCGTCGTCATCGTGATCATGGCCGTCGTCGCGGTCGCGCCGATCCTTGCGTGGATCGGCGCACTGATCTGGGCGGGGCTTCGCGACGGTCGCGACGAGGACGAGTTTCGTCGTAACCAGCCGCCGCCCTCGTCGCCGTAGCTCACGGCCCGAAGCGCCAGACGTCCTTTCCTCGCCAGCTCGGCACCCACGCTTCGCCGTCGATCTCGGTCACGACGAACGGCCCGACCCCCGCCTTGATGGTGCGCTCGACCGAGTTGGTGGATGGGTCGACGATCGCGATGCGGTTCCGGCGGGTCTGCGGCACCCACACCCGCCCGTTCACGAACGCGGGATCGCCGAGCGGGCCGGGAATCGGGATTTCCGCAACGACCTCGTTCGTCTCGGGGTCGACGCGAGTGAGACCGCTGGTGGTCGTGACCCAGACCGCATCGTCGGACGCTGCGAGCCACCCGGCAAACTCAACGTCGATCTCGGCGACCACCTTGTTGGCCACCGGGTCGACGCGGATCAGACCCGCCGACCCCGAGGCCCAGATCGAGTCGAACGCGCCGACCACTCCGACCGCGAGGTTGAGCGGGAACCGCTTGACAACGCGGTTGCGAGCGGGGTCGATTCGCTCGAGCTCACCCTGCCCGTACGCCGTCACCCAGGCGGCGCCGGAGGCGAACGTCGCGTCGTACGGCGTCGAGCCGACCTTGATCGCGGCGACACGTCTGCCCGTCCGGAACGAGACGCGGCTTACGGTGCTGGAGCTCGTGTCCTCGATCCAGAGCGACCCTGCGCCGGCGCCGAGGCCGCACGATCCGTGCCCGATCTTCGTGCGTCCGACGACCCGGTTCGTGGCCGGGTCGATCTTGAAGAGGACGGGTGAGCCGTAGGCGCTCACCCAGACGAACTTTCCACCCTTGGCGGCCGCGCACGGCCTCGCCCCGTCGTCGACGGAGATCTTCGCCACGGAGGAGGGGGCTGCAGCGGCAACGGACGCTGCCGCGAAGAGCGAGAAGAGACAGACGACATGGAAGATTCGCATGCCGGGAGACTACTACGTTTTCGTAGTAATTGCTACGTTTTCGGAGAAGTCTTCTCTAGCGCGTGGTCGAACGCCGAGCGGAGGTGCTCGAGAGCCCCCCGCACGGCAGGCTCGTCGTCGAGCAGCTCACCCAGGCGGGCGTCGATCCGCTGCAGCGCCGGCCAGCCGGCACGCCACGCCTGAGCGCCGTCGTCCGTCAGTTCGATAAGCGTCGAGCGCCCATCGGCGGGGTTTGGGCGCCGTGCCGCCTGGCCGCGGGCCTCGAGCCTGCGCGCGGCGTCGGACGCCGTCGTCAGCGGAACGCCGAGCTCGTGCGCGACCTCGGTCAACCGCACCGGGCCCCGCATCCCGATCAGGCTGAGCAGCGCATAGTCCGCCGAGTCAACGCCCTCCTCGATCAACTCCCGATCGACGAGCTGGCCCATCCGCTGGTGCGCGGAGACCAGCAGCAAGAGGAGCGAGAGCCGGGGGTCGCCAGACTTCTGGGGGGCGTGGGCCTCGTGACGACGCACGCGAGCATTGAACACGACAGCGCGGCGACTACCTCGCCACGCGCTCGTGGATCTGCTGCGTCAGGGTCTCGACTCGCTCGGTCAGCCGCGTGTTTTCCTCGAGCAGCGCCTTGAGAACGTCGGTCTCGGCCTTGAGCGCGTCCTCGCGCTCCTCCATGTGCGCGAGCACGTCCTCGCGGTGCGCCTCGAGCTGGTCGAGGGCGTGCTTGTCACGATCGGCCTGACGGGTCTGCGCGAGGAGGATCAGCGGCGCCGCGTACGCGGCCTGGGTCGAGAACGCGAGGTTGAGGAGGATGAAGGGGTACGGGTCCCAGCGCAGCCCGACCGCGACCGCATTGATCGCAATCCACACGATGACCGCGATCGTCTGGCCGAGGATGTACTGGGGCGTCCCGAAGAACCGTGCGGCCGCCTCAGCGGCGCGCCCGAAGGCGTCCTCGCCAAAGGCGCTCGGCCCGTGAATCCTCGCCACGAAGCCGGTTTCTCGGATCCCGTGAGGATTCCTCCGCCGGCGTCGCACCCGATGCTCTCAACCGATGGTGTTGATCGCGCGCGCCGTGACGACGAGCACGGTCACGGCCGAAGCAGCTCCCTGGATCGCCATGAGGGCCTTTGCCGGGCGACTGAGCGGCATCGCATCCGTCGGGCTGAAGGCGACCGAGTTGGTGAGCGAGACGTAGAGATAGTCGAGGAGTTGCGGCACCCAGCCCGATCGCGCAAGCGACGGATTCTCGTCCTGCGGAAACTGGAGATCCGGAGCCTGTCTCGGTCGCTCGCTGCGTGCGACCGGCCCACCGCAATCGAGCTCCCAGAGGGCCAACCCGAACGCGATCACGTTGACGACGAGGATTGCGGCGGCAGTGACGAGAAGCTGGCCGCCGGGAAGCGCCGATGTGACCAGGGACGTCACCACCGCCGCGAGCGCCGCGAGGCTGCCGACGACCACCGACGCGATCAGCGTCACGACGAGCGTGCGGCCGCGATCGCCTTCCGTCGCGCTCACCCCGATCCCCGAGACCAGGACGACCGCAAGGCAGGCGAGCGGCACGGTGAGGACGATCCAGATCCACCAGTCGCGGCGGGCGAACAACTCCCAGTTCTCGACCGCGCTCACGACGGCGAGCGCGGCCATCATCAGGACGCCGATCGCGACGAACGGCGCGGCTTCGTCTCGCGCCTCGCGGCGTGCGCGCAGGAGCCGATCGCGGGTCACACGCGCGGTTTCGCGCTTCGATGGCGAACACCTGCCGGAGTCGATGGCCGATCTTGCGACCGCACTTGCGCCATCGGGCCCGGGTCCGGAGAATCGAGGCGGTCTGATGTCGGCGGAGGGTCGTTGAGTTGGTTGCGACGCACGGCGTTCGCGATCGTCTGCGTGACGATCGGCCTTGGCGCGGTCGCATGCGGTAACGACGGGAAGCCCGAGACGATGCGGCTTCGCGTGATGGAGTTCAACATCGAGTACGGCGGAACGCTCGTGAGCTTCGACAAGGTCGTCGAGGCAATCAAGGTTGCGGAGCCGGACGTGGTCGGGCTCGAGGAGGCGGAAACGAATGCTCCGCGACTCGCAAAGGCGGTCGGGTTCCCCTACGCGTCGGGCGGGATGCACATCATCTCGAAGTACCCGATCCTCGAGCCGTCAGGGTCAGGCGGGGCGTACGCATTCATCGAGGTCCGCCCGGGCGAGGTGGTCGCGCTCTCGAACGTGCACCTGCCCTCCGATCCGTACGGCCCCTATCTGGTGCGCGACGGGAAGCCCCTCGCACGAATCCTCGAGGTGGAACGGAGCCTACGGCTCTCGGCGCTCGAGGCGCAGCGCAAGCTGCTTCCGCCGGTCGTCGAGTCTGGAATCCCGGTGTTCATGACCGGCGACTTCAACGCCCCGTCACACCTCGATTGGACGGCAGCCGCGGCCGGAAGCCGCAAGTACCAGGACAGGGCGATCCGCTGGCCAGTGAGCGCCGCGGTCGAGAAGCTCGGGTTCCGCGACTCGTATCGCGAGGCGCACCCCGACCCCGTCGCCGACCCCGGGCTCACGTGGTGGGCTGCGAGGCCGAAGGCGCCCGACCGGGCAGGCAACGCGAGCGAGAAAGACCCGCAGGACCGGATCGACTTCGTCTACGCGGCGGGTGCGGCCAAGACGCTGACGAGCGACGTGATCGGTGAGGTTGGCGCGATCGGCGTCGCGAAGTCGGTCACACCATGGCCGTCGGATCACCGGGCTGTCGTCTCGACGTTCGAGGTCACGCCGGCGCGCATGCCCGTGATGATCGCGACAGACAAGGTGCTGTTCACTGCGGGCGAGACACTCGATTTCACCTACAAGGCCGGTGGTGAGAACGCAACGCTGATCATCACCCCGCAGGGCGACCGGACGACTTTCGAGCGCGAGGAGAAGCTGGAGCAGCGATCCGGGACGGTCATGCTCCCGGGCACGCTCGAGCCGGGTGCCTACGACGCTGTTCTCTCGAGCAGCAAGCAAACCGTGACGACGAGCTTCTGGGTGCAGGCGAAGGGCGCGCGAACCGAGGTGCTGACCGACAAGCGAGCGTATCGGGTAGGCGAGCCGATCGAGGTGAGCTGGCTGAACGCGCCTGCAAACCGCTGGGACTGGCTTGGTGTCTACCGCGCGCCTACCGACACGGAGAACGACAGCTACCTCGTGTGGCAGTACACGGGTGGCAAGACCGCGGGGACGCTGCACGGCAAGCCGGCGGACACGTACACGATCGATGGCGACTCGACGTACGGCAACCCCTGGCCCCTCCCGCCCGGACGCTACGAGGTGCACTACCTTCTGTCGGACGCGTACACCTCAGCGGGACACGCGAGCTTCGCCGTTCGCTGACCAGGTTGAGGCGAGAGCCCGGTGGCGGGCGTGCTCAGCGTCAGACCGCGCCGACACGGCCTGGCGCACCACCACAGGACCCGACGTGCCAACTCGGCGTGCCCAACCAGCCATGCCACACCCGGACCTGACCAAGAAAAACGTCCTGGGCCGCCGACCTCCTCCCCTCAATTCCATTCTATCGCGCGTGCGTTGCTTGTACCAGATGTCCTTTGTGTCAGCTTTGCAAAACGTTGTCCACAGGCAAGCGGTTGGCGGCGCGGCGTAGCCTTCGAGCGTGAACGAGCGTGCGCTCCAGCTAATCGAGCTGCCGGCGATCCTCGCCCGGCTCTCCGACGCTGCCGCGAGCGAGCCGGGACGCGCGCTCGCACTTGCGCTGCGTCCGAGCGCTCACCCGACCGAGGTCGCGCACCGACAACGACTGACGAGCGAGGCGATCGGGGTACTCGAGCGTGCAGACGAGCCCGACCTGCACGGGTTGCACGACGTCAGAGACGAAGCGGAGCTCGCGGCGCGGGGCGCCGCACTTGACCCTGCTGCGCTCCGTCGAGCCGCCGACACGATCCGGGCCGGACTGGCCGCGCGAGGCGTGTTCGGGACCCCCGAGTGCCCTTCGCTCGCCGAGCTCGTCGACGCGATCGACCCAGCGCTCGCTCCCCTTGCCGAGACGATCGAGGGCTCGGTCGAGGATGACGGCAGCGACCTTCGCGACGGCGCCTCGCCCGCGCTCAGACGGCTGCGCCGTGAGCTACGCGAAGGCCGCGCGCGGCTTGCCGAGCGGCTGCGCCGGTTCGCGCACGATTCGGGTGTCAAAGAGCACCTCTCCGAGGACTTCGTCACCGAGCGAGCTGGGCGGCCGGTGATCGCGCTGCGCGCGTCTGCCCGAAGCGCCGTGCCCGGACTCGTTCACGACACGTCGAGCTCCGGACAGACGCTGTTCGTCGAGCCGTTTGCCGTCGTCGAGGACTCGAACCGGCTGCGGGAGGCGGAGAGCGCGGAACGCGAAGAGGTCGTGCGGATCCTCCGTGCGCTCTCCGGCGCGGTCGGTGCGGCAGCGGAGACGCTCGACCAGCTGGTCGACGCGACTGCACGCGTCGACCTCGCCCTCGCGTCCGCCGCGCTCTCCCGAGCATGGCGCGGCTGCGAGGTCGTCACCTCTGACTGCGTCCGCCTCGTCGCAGCGCGCCATCCATTGCTCGACGCGGCCGTGGCGGTCCCGATCGATCTCGAGCTCTGCTCCCTGCGCGCGCTAATCGTCTCCGGCCCGAACACCGGCGGGAAGACGGTTGCGCTCAAGACCGTCGGTCTCGTCGCGGCGCTGCACCAGTGCGGGTTGCGACCGCCTGCCGACGAGGTCGAGCTACCCGTCTTCGACGAGATCCTCGTCGACATCGGCGACGAGCAGTCGATCGCGATGAGTCTCTCGACGTTCTCCGGCCACCTTCGCTCGCTCGTCGAGATCCTCGACTCGGCGACCGACCGCTCGCTCGTCCTCCTCGACGAGGTCGCCGCAGGCACCGACCCGACTGAGGGGGCGGCGCTCGCGCAGGCGCTGCTCGAGCGCCTCGCCGGTCAGGCGCGACTCACAATCGCGACAAGCCACTACGGCGAGCTCAAGGAGTGGGCGGCAACCGCGCCTGCCGTCGAGAACGCCGCGACCGGTTTCGACATCGAGACCGATCTCCCCCTATACCGAATCGAGGTGGGTCGTCCGGGAACGTCCCACGCGCTGCGCGTCGCCGAGCGGCTCGGGCTTCCGTCTGACGTCGTCGGGGCCGCGCGCGAGCGCGTCCACCCCGACAGGCTTCGCATCGCCGACCTCCTCGCGCAGGCGGAGATCACGGCGCAGGAGGCGGTTGCCGCTCGCAGTCGCGCCGCAGGCCTCGAGCAAGCGACGGCGGCTCGTGAGCGCGAGCTTGCCGACTTGACTCGCGAGCTCGAGGAGGAGCGCAACCGTGTGCGCGAGAGCGCGGAACGCGAGCGGACGCGCGCGCGCCGCGAGGCCGAGGTCGAGCTCACCGAGGCGCGGGCCGAGCTCGAGGCGCTGCGTCGCGAGATCCGCACGGCCCGCGCCGCCGAGAGACGTCGGCAACGGGCAGCCGCCGGACCGAACGCCGCGGAGCGCGACCGCGACCGAAGCCTCGGGCGCGCCGCGGAGCGAGCCCGAGGCGTGAGCAACAGGATCGCAGCGACCGAGGCGCCGCTCGCTCCGCTAGCGCCGCTGGCGGTCGGCGACCCGGTGATCGCACCCTCGCTCGGCGTCCGCGGCACGATCGTCGAGCTGGGGACGAGCGAGGCAACCGTCATCGGGATCGGCGGTCTGCGCGTGCGCATCCCGACCGACCGACTGCGCCCCGACCGCGACGCCGCGTCTCTGCAGGCCGACGCTCCGCCCGCGGTTCGCGTTCCAGCAGTCGCACCCGCCGACGTCCCGCTGGAGCTCGACCTCCGCGGCAAGACCGCACAGGAGGCCCGAGAGGCCGTGCGCGGGTTCATCGACGACGCCACGCTCGCCGGCCACCCCGAGGTCAGGGTGATCCACGGGCGCGGAACCGGCGCCGTGCGCAAGGCCGTCCGTGATGAGATCGCCAAGCACCCGCTGGCCGGCGAGACCACCTCGGACTCGGCAGATGGAGCGACCGTCGTTCGGCTAGGCCCAGCGCGCGATCACGAATCCTGATCGCCGCGATCACAAGCTGCTGTGGTGTTGCGCGTGTCCAGCCGCGACCATTGCTGCAGTCAAACGACCGATCTACGGGAGGACACGTGACCAACTACCACTACGTTCTCGCAGCACACGCAGAGCGGCTCGCCGAGCTCCGGAACGAGCTCCGCGTCGACCGTCTCGCCGCGGCACGACGAGCGGCCGCCCGCGAAGCGGCGATCCCGGTACGCCGCCGGCGGCGCCGTCTGCTCGGAGGCCGGCTCACATCCCGGCACGCGTGCTGATGCCCGGACGCGCAACAATGGGGACGATGAGCCCGGCGGGTGAGAGAGGCACGCAGGATCGCTGGCTCGGCGTCGAGGTACGACACTTGGCCGCGCTGAAGGCAGTCGCAAGCGAGGGCTCCTTCGGCGCGGCCGCGCTCTCACTCGGCTACGCCCAGTCGGCGATCAGCCAGCAGGTCGCAGCCCTCGAACGGCACGTCGGCCGGCGGCTGTTCGACCGGCCCGGTGGATCGAGACCCGTCACGCTCACCCGCGCGGGCGAGCTTCTGCTCGAGCATGCCGACTCGATCCTGGGCCGCCTCGCAGCTGCGCGCGTCGACCTCGAGTCGCTCGATCACGACGACGAGACGCAGGGGCTCAAGGTCGGTGCGCCGCAGACCCTCGCCTCGACGATCCTGCCGCGCATCCTCCGAAACCTCGGCGCGGCGCCGTCCGAGATCGGGCTCGAGGTCACGCAAGCGAGCGACGACCGTGAGCTCGTCGCGCTCCTCGAGCAGGGGCAGCTCGACGTTGCGTTCATCGAGCTCCCGGTCGCCGGCGGCTCGATCGAGTTCGAGGCCCTCGCGACCGACCCCTTGGTCCTCCTCGTCGACGCTGAGCACCCATACGTCGATCTCGACCGGCCGGTGACCCCGGCAGAGATCGCGACCGTGCCATTGATCCTCTCGAAGTGCGAGCCGATGGCCACCCGCCTCCGCGACCTGTTTGCCGGACAAGGGCTCACGCTCAATGTCGTTCATACGGTGGAAGATGTCTCGACGGCGCACGGGTTCGTGACCGCAGGGCTGGGGTCGGCACTCGTGCCGCGACTCGCGGCGCTCAGCCTTCCCAGCTCGCTCGCCGCCGTCACCGTCGACGACAGCATCCCCGTGCGCACACTCGCGGTCGCATGGCACCGCGACCGGCTCAGAACGTGTACCGCAGGGCTCTTCGTCGACCTCGCCCTCGAGGCCGCCGGCGAGCTCACACCCCGCCTCTGAGCCAGCGCCCGGCAGGGCGCCGCAACTCCACATCGCTACGAGATCGACACCCACGCTGGACGCCGACGTCCGTACCGTGCTCAGCGACGAGACCGAAGGAGGAACGAGATGGACAACAGCCTGTGGCTTCGCTATCACCGTCAGGAGCGCGAGCGAGTGTTGCAGGAGCTTGCCTCCCGCCCACGACTCGACCGTGCACCGTCGGCTCGTGAGCGCCTGCTCGCCCGGATCGCCAGGAGGACCGCCATCCCCGCAGCCATCCGCCGCAACGTGACCATCCGCCACGCAGCGCCAGCCGATGCAGAACGGCTGGCCGAGCTCGCCGCGATGAGCGAGCGTCGGCTTCCGAGTGGCCCGATCCTCGTGGCGGAGTGCGGCAATGGCCTGGTCGCGGCGGTGCCGGTAGACGGCGGCGCCGTCCTCGCCGACATCCGACAGCCGACCGCCGACGTCGTCCAGCTCCTCGAGCTGCGTTCAACCCAGCTGCGGCACGCGCTTCGCGCGGCCTGAGCCCGCCACCGACCTCGAGATCTCGAGGTAGGCGCCGGCAACCTACGCGGCGAAGATCCGGTCGATCGCCGTGAGCTCGTCGGGCGCCAGACCGAGGTTCTCGACGGTTGCGAGGTTCTGCTCGAGCTGCGCGACCGAGCTTGCACCTACCAGAGTCGACGTGACGCGCGGGTCTCGGAGCGTCCACGCGAGCGCGAGTTGCGCGACCGTCTGGCCGCGCGCGGTCGCCAGCTCGCGAAGCGCACGCACCTTCACCAGCAGCTCGTCGGTGACCCGGTCGGGCGAGAGGAATCGGTTCTCACTCGCCCGCGAGCCGGCAGGGATCCCGTCGAGATAGCGATCGGTGAGGAGACCCTGCGCGAGCGGCGAGAAGACGATGCACCCCATTCCTTGCGCCTCGAGCGTGTCGAGCAGCTCCGCCTCGATCCAGCGGTCGAGCATGTTGTAGAGCGGCTGATGCAGGACGAGCGGCGTTCCGAGGGATCGCGCGATCGTCTGCGCTCGCTGCGTCTCGGCAGCCGAGTACGACGAGATCCCGACGTACAGCGCCTTGCCCTGGCGGACGGCCGCGTCGAGCGCGCCGATCGTCTCCTCGAGCGGCGTCTCGGGATCGAACCGATGTGAGTAGAAGATGTCGACGTAGTCGAGGCCGAGCCGCCGCAGGCTCTGGTCGAGGCTCGCGAGCAGGTACTTCCTCGAGCCCCACTCGCCGTACGGCCCATCCCACATCCAGTAGCCCGCCTTCGTCGAGACGATCAGCTCGTCGCGATGCGGCGCCAGGTCGGCGGCCAGAATCCGGCCGAAGGTGAGCTCCGCCGAGCCAGGCGGGACGCCGTAGTTGTTGGCGAGGTCGAAGTGGGTCACCCCGCGGTCGAACGCGCGCAGGACGATCTCACGGCTCGTTGCTTCCGGGCGATCGGCGCCGAAGTTGTGCCAGAGGCCGAGCGAGACCGCAGGCAGCTTGAGCCCGCTCGCGCCGCAACGGCGATAATCGAGCGGTCCTCCATAGCGATCGGCGGCGGCGGTGTACGGCACGATCGCGAAAGACGCTACACCCAGGGGAGTCGCGAACCGTCAAAGAGCGGCGCCGCACGATCAGGCCCAAGCGCCGCGACAAGCGCCGACCACGCCTGGTCGAGGGTGGGTGGTCGCCCGGCGCGGTGGCCGTCGGACGCGACGAGATGCAGAAGCCCCAACTCGAGCAGCCGCCAGGCCGTCCGTTCGGAGGGATCGCCGTGGTCGCCGGTGAACGACGGCCCGTTGGCACACAGGAGCCAGCCCTGCGCCGCAAACGGGGCGAGCGCCTCCGGCCGGCGTTGCACTTCGGCGTTTCGCTCGGGGTGAGCGAGCACCGGCACCAGCCCGGCGGAGGCGATGCGCGAGGCGGCTCGCTCGACTAGCGAGAGCTGGTCGGGGAAGTCGAGCCACGAGCCCGGGAACTCGCACAGCACCGCGCGTGTCCCCTCGAGCACGAGCTGGCCGGGGTCGGTCTCGAGCACCACCGACGGGAACACCTCGGCACCACGCCGCAGGTCGATCCCGCGCTCGGCGGCCGCATCGCGCATCTCCGAGAAGCCCGCCTCGTATCGCTCGACCCGCTCCGCCGACCATGGGTAGCTGTCCCACGACGCGTGGTGGTGCGGCGTCGCGAAGACGATGGCGGTTCCCGTTCGCGCCGCAAGCGCGCAGAGCTCGAGCCCTTCTGCAACGGTGCGGGCGCCATCGTCGCCCGAGGGAACCACGTGGGTATGGACGTCGACGAAGGGCGGCGCAGCCACGAGGCGAGCGTATCGGCGCGCCAACCCCACCCGTCGAGCCACCGCGACGACGGTTCCAGCGTGACGGTGCAGCGAGCTACCGCTTATCCTGGAATGTTCGTGTCCGTCTCGGAGTCACCGACCGCGCCCACCGCCGCTCCCGCGGCGACGCTCGAGATCCTCTGGCAGGACGACCTCGCGGCGCTCGTCTTCGAGCGTGACCCCGACGGTGTCGCAACCGACGGCGGCCTCACGCACGGCTCCCCCGCGTTCGGCGAGCTCGCGCCGCTGCCGAAGGGGTCGACCGGACGCAACGTCGACCTCGACGGGCTGCTCGCGCTCGCCGAGGAGCGCGGCTACCGCGAGGACGAGCTAGGTGGGACCGCGCGCGTCGTGTTCGCGACGTTGCGCGTCGCGGCCCGCTCGGTGAGCGAAGGGCTCGTCCATCCGCATCTCGAGTTTGGCGGGGGGCGCTGGAACGCGCTCTGGGGCGCCACGCTCGATGAACGCATCGGTGACACCCTCGGCGCGCTGGCCCGGGCCCTGCCGGAGATCGGCGCGCACGCATTCGACGGAGACCGCGAGGAGGCGATCCACGATCTCTATGCCTGCGCGGTCGACCGGATCGCGCGCCTGCGCCTCCACGAGGCCGACGTGCGCTTCGGCCACTCGCGACTCGGCGCCCGCCCCGCAACCGTCGCGAACCTCCTCGACGCCCTCGCCTCGCTCGACTCCGAGCTGCCGAGCGCGACCGGTTACGCCGGGCTCGAGGAGAAGCTCAGCGATTGGGTCGACACAGGCCTCGCCAGACGCCCCGCGGCGCCGTGGACGATTTGCCTGCGGCTCGACGAACGCGAAACGGACCCCGAGGCGCCGCCTGCGATCGTGCTCGAGCTACTCCTGCAGGCGGCCGACGATCCGACCCTCGTGCTCCCGGCCTCCCTCCTGTGGACGGGCGGCGCCGAGGTCTTCTCGTTCGTGCGCTCGAGCGATCCGCGCCGCGTCGTCGCGTCGCGCCTGCAGTCGATCGAGCCGATCCTCGCCGACGGGGGGATCGCCTTCGACCGCGAGACCCCGACCGAGGCCGAGCTCGACGACAACGCCGTGCGGTTCCTGCTGCGCGACGCGATCCCGAAGCTCGAGGAGCAGGGCGTCACTGTGCTCCTCCCGAGCCGCTGGGTCTCGTCGTCGGCCCGCCTCAAGGTGAACCTCGTAGCGACAAGCGCCCAGCCGTTCCGCTCGAGCGGGCTCCTCGCCAAGGACCAGCTCGCCCGGTTCGACTGGCAGCTGGCGATCGGCGACGTCACGCTGACGGAGGCAGAGCTCGCCGAGCTCGCGTCCGCGAAGGAGCCGCTGCTTCGCATTCGCGGACGGTGGCACGCGCTGCGCCGGTCGGACGTCGATCGGGCGCTGCGCTTTCTCGAGCGGCGGCACGAAGGGACAATCGTCGACCTCGTCCGGGCCGTCGGCGGGCTCGAGACCGACGACGCCGGGCTCGAGCTCGGCACCGTCACCCTCGACGACCCCCTCCGCGAGCTCCTGACCGCAAGCGACGAGCGTGAGTTCCGCGCGCTCGGGACGCCGGCAGGGATGCAGCACTCCCTGTTCGCGTTCCAGGAACGTGGGCACGGCTGGCTTCGCTTTCTCGGCGACCTCGGGGTCGGTGGGATCCTCGCCGACGACATGGGGCTCGGCAAGACCGTGCAGGCGATCGCGATGCTCGTCTCCGAGCGCGAGGCGGCCGCCCCGCAGGGAACGACCCTGGTCGTCTGCCCGATGAGCATCACACGCCAGTGGGTCAAGGAGATCGAGCGCTTCGCCCCCTCGCTCCACGTCCACCTTCACCACGGCACCGGGCGGCTCGCAGGCGAGGAGCTCGTCGAGGCCGCGCTCGCCGCCGACGTCGTCGTCACCTCGTACGACATCGCGACCCGTGACGTCGAGGAGCTCGCCCCGATCGCGTGGGATCGCCTGATCTTCGACGAGGCGCAGGACGTGAAGAACGCGGCGACGAAGCGTGCCCGGGCGATGCGGCGCCTCCAGGGTCGCCGCCGGCTCGCGCTGACCGGCACCCCGATCGAAAACCGGCTCGGCGAGCTGTGGGCGATCATGGATCTCGTCAACCCGGGGCTGCTCGGCTCGCACGACCGCTTCGAGCGCACGTTCGCGCGACCGATCGAGCTGGGGCACGACGACCGCCAGCTCGAGCGGTTGCGCGCGATGGTTCAGCCGTTCATCCTGCGGCGCGCGAAGAGCGATCCCGAGGTCGAGCTCTCGCTTCCGGCGATCATGGTCTCGCGCATCGAGTGCCGGCTCACGGTCGAGCAGGCGAGCCTCTACCGGGCGACCGTCGACCGCTGGCTCCCGCGGGTCGAGGAGCACGAGGACGAGATCGGCCGCCGGGGCGCGGTGCTCGCAATGCTCACGCAGCTGAAGCAGATCTGCAACCACCCGGAGTACGTCGTCCCCACCGGACGGGCGCTCGAAGGCCGTTCGGGGAAGCTCGACCGGCTCGTCGAGCTCCTCCTCGCGATGCCCGCCGACGACAAGGGCCTCGTGTTCACGCAGTACCCGGGCTTCGACCGGCTCGCCCCGTACCTCGCCGAGCGCACGGGTCGGACGGTGGGCTTCTTTCACGGCGGGCTGGCGGCGCGCAGGCGCGAGGAGCTCGTCACGTCGTTCTCCGATCCGGCTGGCCCGTCGCTGCTCGTCGTCTCGATCCGCGCGGGCGGGCGCGGGCTCAACCTCCCGGCCGCGAACCACGTCTTCCACTTCGACCGCTGGTGGAACCCCGCGGTCGAGCAGCAGGCGACCGACCGCGCGTACCGCTTCGGGCAGACCAAAGACGTGACCGTGTACAGCCTCATCTGCAAGGCGACGCTCGAGGAGCGCATCGACGAGCTGCTCGAGAGCAAGCGGGAGCTCGCGGCGCGTGTGATCTCGCATCGTGAGAGCGACTGGCTCGGCGAGCTCGACCTCGCCGCGATCCGCGCTGCGGTAGAGCTCTCCGATGAGGCGCTGGCCGAGGAGGAGTCGTGAACGACGCGCTTGTGCTCGCCGACGGCCGTGCGCTCCAGCTCGTCTCGGAGGGTGAGATTGGCGACGGGCCATGGGCGCGCCTCCTTGCCGGGGCGATCGTTCCCGACCCCCGCTCGGCGCGGGCGCAGCGCGGACGTGATCTCGCCGCGGCCGGGCTCGTGCACACCGTTTCGATCGGGGTCGGGGGAGTCACGGCGAAGGTGACGGGCTCCTCGGGCTTCGACTACGACGTCGAGCTCCACACACGGCCGCTCTCCCGCCGGGTCTGGGAGGCTGCGGTTGCGAGCGGGCGGGACTTCGTGGCTGCCGCCGCGGGGCGTGAGCAGTCAGTGCGGCTCGAGCACGAGCTCGCCGCCGGTTGGGGCGAGCCGCTCGTTCCGCCCGGCCGTGCGATCCGACGCTCGTGCACCTGCCCCGACATCGACTTCTCCGGCACGTGCAAGCACGTGATCGCGGTCGCATTCGTGCTCGCCGAGGCGATCGACGACGACCCTTCGCTGCTGCTGCGCTGGCGCGGGGTGCTCGCGACCGAGGTGGAAGCACCCGCCGAGCCAGCGGCATCGCCGCCGGCGACAACGGCGTCACCGGACGACGACCCGTGGGCGCTCGGCGCCGCGCTCCCCGAGATCGGGCCGCCGCGCCCGCTCCCGGTCGCGGCGGTGCTCAAGCGCCTCGGCGCGAGCGGGATCAAGCTCGACGGGGTCGAGCTGGTTGAGCTGCTCGAGCCGGCGTACGTCGCCTTCTCCGCGGAGAACGCAGGACGATGAGCGCCGGCTACTCCGGAACGCCGCTTCCGAAGAAGCTCGGGATCGGTGAGGGCAGCGCCGTCGCGATCCTCGGCGATCCCGGCCACGCCGCAAAGCTACTCGAGCCGCTCCCACCAGGCGTCCGGTTCGTGCGCACCGCGAAGCAGGCCGACGTCGTCCTCTTCTTCACCACCTCACGCCGCGAGCTCGCCCGCCGCGTGCCGGCGCTCGGCAAGGCGATCCACCCCGACCGCTCGCTCTGGATCGCGTGGCCCAAGCGCAGCTCAGGTGTCGCGACCGACGTCACCGAAGACACGATCCGCGAAGTCGCCCTCCCCCTCGGCCTCGTCGACAACAAGGTGTGCGCGGTCGATGAGACGTGGTCGGGACTGCGGGTCGTGTGGCGGCGCGAGTTGCGGTGAGCTGAGACATGCCGTTGAGGCGACGGTCACGATGCTACTCGGCCGGTATTCGACCAACTTCGCGAACACCTTGAGATCCCGGGACGTCGTCCTCGTCCCAGCCGACTCCGCTCCGTCCGTGCTCGCGCGGGTTCACTCAACCTCCGTCGCCCCCGATCTGCCCGAACCAGAAGCGCTGCGAGCGCTGAGCGCTGCCTTCGACTACCTGCGGACACTCAGCGACCTCGGCGCCCCTCCCGTATGGCGGCGAGATCGATGGTGAGTTGATCGACCTCGATGCCGACCTCGAGAAGTTGCTCGCCGGTATCTCCGCCAGCAGGCGCTAACCCAGATGTCGAGAGTCCGGCTCAGGAACGCCGATTCCTCGGGCATTTACGTGGTCGCCGAGGACGGTGCGGTTCGGGTCTGGCTTCAGCCAGACCCGTGCGCTTTCTCCCGACCGCAGCCACGCCAGGGCGGATGCGACGGGACGAACGTCAAGCGCACGGGTCAGGCTAAAGCCTGACCCGACACACTCGGGCGAGGCCGCGATGCCCCTGGAGGCCGTGAGCTCTTGTCAGGTGCCGCGGGGGTTCGCCCGCGCCTGCAGCCACGCGACGACCTCGGGCGCAGCGTTGCCGAGCCCCCTCCGCAGGCTGTGGTCGCCCGGAATGAGCAGGACGGTGCGGCGCTCACCGGCCGGCGGGATCCCGAACGGGTCACGCTCGCCCTGCACGACGAGCGTCGGCACGGTCACGGTCTCGAGCTCGGCGAGGCGGCTCGGCCGCGGCTCGGGGCGCTTTCCCTGCGGTGGCTGGAGGGGGAACGCGAGACAGAGCACCCCGACCGCGCCCGTCGCGCTCACCGTCCGGCAGGCGACGCGCGCGCCCGAGGAGCGGCCACCGACGACGAGCGGCAGCTCGTGGAACCAGCGTTCGCGCAGCCCGTCGACGACCTGCATCCACGCCACGTCGAGCTGCCAGGCAGGCGCCGGGGATCGCCGCCCCGCGACGCGGTAGGGCTGCTCGACGAGAGCGACCGAGAAGCCGGCCGACAGCGCGATGTCTCGGGCGGCGATGAGATCGGGCGCGTCCACGCCGCCGCCGGCGCCGTGGCCGAGGACCAGAGCTCCACGCGGGGCGTGGGCTTCGTGGACGTGGGCGTGTGCCGGCCCGTGGTCGGTCTCCAGGACGAAGGGGGTCACGGCTCCATGCTCGCAGCCGGCGGTCACGGGTGCGCGATTACGGCGCCCGGCGAGGTCGTGACCGATCGGGTCAGGCTTGAGCCTGACCCATGCGCTTGATCCTCGCCCCTCGGCCTTGGCGTGGCTGTCCAGGAGGTGCAGCGCGCGGGTCTGGCTCAAGCCAGACCCGCGACGGCACGTCGAGTCGCCCCGCCCACCACAGCGAGTGCACGGCGCTGGCCCAAGCCAGACCGCAACGGCACGTCGACACAGCTCGGCCGCCACGCCGAAACGCACGGTCCGGCTCAAGCCAGAGCGTGACGGACGGCGGCTTGGCCTCGCGGAAGCCGACTCCGCAGCCGGAGCGCTCCTAAACCACGCTGCCGCCGATCCGATCACCGGGGTGTCCCGGCATGCGGATCTTCAGGCTTGCACTCCTGCTCGGCGCCATCGCGACGATCGTCGCGTCGCCGGCGGCTGCCTACAAGGTGAAGGACACTCCGCTACCTGCGGCGACGGTCGGCAGGTCGTACAGCTTCCAGTTCGAGGCGGTCGGCGGCACCCCGCCCCACTCGTTCTTCGTGCTGACCGGCGGGCTGCCACCGGGACTCAATCTCGCGCAGTCCGGCCGGCTCACCGGCACGCCGACGCAGGCGGGCTCGTGGAGCTTCTGGATCGAGGCGCGCGACGGCAACGTCTCGAAGTCGCAACGACGGTTCACGCTCGACGTCGGACAGGGCGGCACCGGTGGCGGAGGCGGCGGTGGGGGTGGAGGGACGACTCCTCCCCCACCACCGCCCCCGGCCCAGGTGTTCCAGATCAGGACGACCGACCTTGCGCCCGCCGCGGTGGGGATCGTGTACCGCGACGAGATCAGGGTGAGCGGTGGCGCAGTCAGCAGCTGGACGATCTCGAGCGGCTCGCTCCCCGCCGGGCTCGCGCTCACGAACGGTGAGATCACCGGCTCGCCGCGAGCGGTCGGCACCGCGCGGTTCACCGTGAAGGTGAGCGACGGCGCCCGCACGGTCGAGAAGCCGCTGTCGATCCGCGTCGTCCCCGCCATCACCGTCACGCTCCCCCCGATCTCGCCGGTCGTCGTCGGCGGCAGGTTCGAGGCGCGCGCAACCGTCAAGGGCGGCGCTGCCCCGTACCGCTTCGCGATCAGCGGCGCAACCGCCGGTCAGGTCGGCGTGCGCGGCGACGGCACCGTTGCAGGCGACGGCCGGCTCCCCGGCACCTACACCTTCAACGTCGTCGTCACCGACGCAGCCGGACAGAAGGCGCAGGTCGCGGCCCGACTCCAGGTCACAGGCCTCCTCGGCGTCTCGACGAAGTTGCTCCCCGCCGTCCGACGCGGAACGCCCTACCGGGCGCGCGTCGTCGCCGCCGGTGGGGTTGCACCACGGAAGCTCTCACTGGTCGGCGGCACGCTCCCTGCAGGGCTCACGTTCAACCCGAAGACGGGGAGGATCGCCGGCACCGTCCCGGCGACCGCATCGCCAGTCAACGTGCTGCTCTGGTTCGAGGTCGCCGACATGCGCGGCGACCACGCGCGCGTCTCGCTGCTTCTGCGCGTCACGTAGGAACCGCGGCAGTCAGGGGTCGAGCGTCAGCCCGGCGACCGCTTCGTCGATCGCGGCGAGCGTCGACTCGTCGAGCGTGACACCCGACGCGACGACGTTGTCGTCTAGCTGGCCCGGCCGCGACGCGCCGACGATGGCCGAGGCGACGTTGGGCTCGCGAAGAACCCACGCCAGCGCCAGCTGCGGGAGCGTGAGCCCGCAGCTCGCCGCCACCGGCCGAAGGCGATCGACGGCGGCGAGCACGTCGTCGGTGAGGAAGCGTCCCATCGCCCACCCCATCGACTCCGAGGCAGCACGCGAGTCGTCGGGGATCACGCCGCCGACGCCGTACTTACCGGAGAGCACGCCTTGGGCGAGCGGCGAGAACACGATCTGCGAGATGCCCTCCCTCGCGGAGAGCGGAATGACCTCACGCTCGGGGACGCGGTGGAGGATCGAGTACTGCGGCTGGCTCGAGACGAACCGCGTCGCCCCCGGGATCGCAAGCGCTGCCTCGACCTGCGACGCCGTCCACTCGCTGAACCCGAGATACCGAGCCTTGCCCGCCTGCACGACCTCGGTGAGCGCCGCCATCGTCTCCTCGAGCGGCGTCTCGCTGTCGTAGCGATGACACTGGTACAGATCGACGTAGTCGGTGCGCAGCCGCGCGAGCGACCCGTCGATCTGCTTCGCGACCTGCTCTGCCGAGAGCCCGCGATCGACGTCGTTCATCGGGAAGTAGAGCTTCGTCGCAAGCACGTACGAGTCGCGGGGACGGCCGGCGAGCAGCTCACCCAGCAGCTCCTCGGCGGCTCCGCGCCCGTACACGTTTGCGGTGTCGATGAAGTTGATCCCCAGCTCGAACGCACGGTCGACGATCGCCGCCGCACCCGATCGGTCGACCCCGACCCCGACGGTGAGCCATGACCCGAGCGAGACCTCGGAGACCTCGATCCCACTCGACCCGAGTTGCCGGTAGCGCATGGGATCAAGTCGTACCAGCTTCGCTCCTGTGGCTGCGGCGGCGGCTCGGTTCTGCGACGATCACCCGATGGAGAGTCGCGAGCTCGGCCGCAGCGGAATCGAGGTCTCGAGGCTCATCCTCGGCTGCGGGAATTTCGGCGGAGTCGGCTCCTCGCCCGCTTTCTTCGGCAAGGGAACCTCCCATGACGACGCACTCCGTCTCCTCGACAACGCCTGGGAGCTCGGGATCACGACCTTCGACACGGCCGACGCGTACGGCGGTGGCACCAGCGAGAGCTGGCTCGGAGAGTGGCTTCGCAAGAAGGGAAGCGACGTCCGCGATCGAGTCGTCGTCACGACGAAGACGTTCAACCCGATGACCGAGGGTGCCGACCACGGCCTCTCGCACGCCCGCGTCGTGCGCCAGCTGGAAGCGAGCCTTACGCGACTCGGGCTCGAGCGAGTACCGCTCTACATGACGCACGCGCACGACCCGGACACTCCGCAGGAGGAGACGCTCGAAGCATTCGCCGAACTGATTCGGGCGGGCAAGATCGGGGCGGTCGGCGCCTCGAACTACACCGCCGAGCAGCTCGCCGAAGGGCTCGAGCTCGCCGCGCTCGAACGGCTGCCGCGCTACGAATGGGTGCAGAACTCGTTCTCGCTCCTCGAGCACAACGACCGCGAGACAGTGTTCCCGCTCTGCCACGAGCACGGGATCGGCTACACCCCTTTCAGCCCACTCGCCGGCGGCTGGCTCACCGGCAAGTACCGCCGCAACGCGGAGCCGCCGGCGGGCTCTCGGATGACGAAGCGCCCGGAGCCGTACGCCGGCTTCACGACGGATCGCGTCTTCACTGCCCTCGAGCGGTTCGAGGAGCACGCCGCCGCCAAGAACGTGTCCATGGCCGCGCTGGCGCTCGCCTGGCTCCTCGCGACACCGGAGATCACCGCCGTCGTCGTCGGGCCGAACACGGTTGAGCAGTTCGCCCCGGTCGCCGAGTCGCTCGCAGTTCATCTCACCGGTTCCGAGCATCACAAGCTGGCGGAGTTGTTCGCATGAGCGACCGAACGCTGCTCGTGCTTGCCGAGGACGACGTTCGTGCGCTTCTCGATATGCGCTCCTGCATCGCGGCGATGGAAGCCGCGCTTGCTGGCCTCGCCCGGGGCGAGCTCGTAATGCCACTTCGGTTCGTTGTAAACCCCGGCGGCGAGACGCTGATGGGCCTGATGCCCGCCTATCGAGGCGGGGAGTCACCGGTCTTCGCGCTGAAGGACATCGTGATCGCCCCCGGCAACTCGGCGCGCGGCCTCGATCCGCACCAGGGCGGCGTTTTGGTGCACGACGGCGTCACGGGCGAGCTCGTCGCGCTGCTCAACGCCTCGCCGATCACCGAGATCCGCACCGCGGCCGTCTCAGCGGTCGCGACGAAGCTGCTCGCTCGCGACGGTTCACGCTCAGTCGCGATCCTCGGGAGCGGCGTCCAGGGTCGCTCCCACGCGATCGCGATGCGCGAGGTGATCCCCGACGTGGATCTCCGCGTCTGGAGCCGAACGCCGGCACACACGGAGGCGCTCGCGCTGGAAGCGCACGGACTCGCTTGCGCGAGCGCCGAGGACGCCGTGCGCGACGCCGACGTCGTCTGCGTCTGCACGGCGTCACGTGAGCCCGTGCTCGAGCTCGAGTGGCTCGCGCCCGGAACGCACGTCAACGCCGTCGGCTCCTCGTCGCCGTGGGCCTGCGAGGTCGCGCCGGCGCTCTTCGCCGCGGCGAGCGTATTCGTTGACCGGCGGGAGTCGACGGTGAGCGAGTCGGGCGACTACCTCCGGGCCGTCGAACGGGAGGGCATCGGGCCCGACCACCTTCTCGCAGAGCTCGGCGACCTCCTTACGGGAGCGCATCGTGGGCGCTCGTCGGCCACGGAGCTCACGCTCTTCAAGTCGCTCGGGCTTGCGGTCGAAGATCTCGCCGCGGCCGAGCTCGTCGTCGCCCGGGCGCACGAGCAGCGCGTTGGCGTCGAGGTGCCGTTCTGATCCCGCTCGAGGCGATCGAGCGGGCACGCGAGCTGAGCGCCGGAGTCGTGAGGCGCACCCCGCTCGTCCGCCTCGACATCGATGCGCCGGCCGAGATCTGGCTCAAGCTCGAGTCGCTGCAGCCGATCGGGTCGTTCAAGCTACGCGGCGCCGCAAGCGCGATCCGCCAGTCCGACCCGTCGGCGTGGCGGGAGGGCGTGTGGACGACGAGCGCCGGAAATATGGCGCAGGGAATCGCGTGGATGGCCCGGGAGCTCGGGGTCAAGGCGACGGTCGTAGCGCCCGACCACGCGCCCGCTGCGAAGCTCGACGCGATCGCGCGACTCGGTGGCGAGACGATCCGCGTGCCGTTCGATCGCTGGTGGGAGGCGATGGAGACGGGCGCGTACCCCGGCTGCAGCGGTCTCTTCGTCCACCCCGTACTCGACGAGCGCGTGATCGCCGGCAACGGCGTGATCGGGCTCGAGCTCGCGGACGACCTCCCCGAGGCGGACGTTGTCCTCGTCCCCTGGGGCGGGGGCGGGCTCTCGACCGGAATCGCCTCGGCGCTTGCCGGAGTCGGGCTGAAGGCGAAGGTCTTCGGCGTCGAGCCCGAGACCGGGGCTCCCTTGACCGCGTCGTTCGCGGCCGGTGCGCCGACAACCGTCGACTACCGACCGTCGTTTGTCGACGGCGCCGGCTCGAAAGGCCTGCTCCCGGCGATGTGGGAGCGGGCGCGCGATCTGCTCGCCGGAGGCGTTGCCGTCACGCTCGCCGAGACCGCCGAGGCGGTGCGACTCCTCGCGACGCGAGCACACGTTGTCGCCGAGGGCGCAGGCGGGCTCGCCCTGGCCGCTGCGCTCTCGGGACGGGTCGAAGGCGAGCGAATCGTCTGTGTTGTCTCGGGAGCGAACATCGACGCGACAAGGCTCGCAGCGATCCTCTCCGGCTCCGTGCCCGAGTAGCGTCCGCTCCGCTACGCGCAGGAACGGTCGCCGTCGCGGGGCGTGCGACGTACCTCTCCGGCGTTGATAGAAGGAGATGATGCGCACCGCAACCGTCACCGCAATCCGGCGGATCGCGATCCGCGCGCAGGGCTACGCGGTGCGCTCACGCACCGGCACGCGTCGAGAGGCCGAGGCGACGATCCGGCGGCTCTCATGCGTGCAGCTCGACTCCATCTCCACGGTCGAGCGCAGCCACCGGATCGCGCTCGGCGGCCGAGTCGGCGCCTATCCGCGCGACAGCGTCTCCCAGCTCCTTGCTGAGGGGCGTGTCTTCGAGTACTGGGCGCATGAGGCCTGCCTGCTGCCGATCGAGGACTGGCCCCTGTTCGCAAAGGCGATGCGCGATGGCGGCCGCCGCTGGTACGGACCGATCTCCGAGACACACCCGCACCTCGCGGATGAGATCCTCGCCGAGATCCGCCGGCGCGGCCCACTCGGTTCGCGTCACTTCGAGGGTGCGGCGAAACAGGGCGAGATGTGGGGGTGGAAGCCCGCGAAGCGGATGCTCGAGGCGCTCTGGAATCACGGCGAGCTCGTCACCGCCGGTCGCCAGGGGTTCCAGCGGCTCTACGACCTCCCGGAGCGAGTCATCCCCCGCGCCGCATTGGACGCGCCGCTTCCGTCCGAGCACGACCGACTGCGGGCGCTCGCTCACAGGGCGGTCGTCGCGCGGGGCGTGCTGACCGAAGCGGGGATCGTCGAGCACTGGCGCCTGCGCGGAGGGGTTGCCGGCATCAAGGATGTCGTCGCCGAGCTCATCGACGACGGTCTCCTCGAGCGCGTCGCGGTCGACGACGGCGGGCCGCCGGTGCTCGTCGAGGCGGGTGCTGATCTCGAGCCGACGGCACCGGGAACGTCGACGCTGCTTTCGCCGTTCGACAACCTCCTCTGGGATCGCCCCTTCGCGCGGCGGGTGCTCGGCTTCGACCATCTGATCGAGGTCTACAAGCCTGAACCGCAGCGGCAGTTCGGGTACTACGTGCTGCCGTTTCTCCGCGGTGACCGGATCGTCGCCCGTCTCGATCTCAAGTCCGAGCGGGCTGACGGTGCGCTCTCTGTCCGCGCGCTCCACCTCGAACCCGGCGTCCGACGCTCGGGGGCCTTCGACGACGCCCTCGACGCCGCCCTCGACCGGCTTCGGCGCGTGATCGGTTTGGAGCACGTCAGGCGCTAGCTGCGTGCTCGGGAGCGGAGCGCCGCAACACCTCCCCATCACGTCCGATCACGCCATCACCTCCCAACCCGCCCCAACGCCCCCCAACGCCCCCCAAGGCCCAACGCCCCCCAACGCCCAACGCCCCCCAAGGGGGCTGCGCGGCCCCCTTCAGTCACGGTAGCGGCGAAGGTGTGTCGCGACTGTGTCAACTTCGTGTCAAATGCGTGTCGGCGTGATCGCCGGGTCTGCGACGAGCGAGGCGGCCGCCATGGGCCCGTTACGGCCCCGAGGTCGGGGTGCGGAGTACGATCCCGTGATGGACTTCGAGACACGCGCGATCCACTCCGGGCAGGAGCCCGAAGGCGCCTACGGCGCAGTGACAACGCCGATCTACCAGACCTCGACCTTCGTCCAGGAGGCGGTTGGCGAGCACAAGGGCTACGACTACGCTCGCGTCGGCAATCCGACGAGAACCGCGCTCGAGGAGTGCCTCGCGTCGCTTGAAGGAGCAGCCCATGGCCTCGCGTACTCGTCCGGGCTCGGCGCCGCGACGACGATCATGCACCTCGTCGACCCCGGTGACCGGATCGTTTGCGTCAACGATGTGTACGGCGGGATGTACCGGATGTTCTCGCAGGTGTACGAGCCGAAGGGCTACCGCTTCGACTACGTCACCCCCGAGCGCCTACTCGACCCGGCAACGGTGGACGGCGCCCGGATCGTGTGGATCGAGTCGCCGACGAATCCCCTGCTCAACGTGGTCGACATCGCCGCGGTCGCGGGGCTGACGCGGGCGGCCGGGGCGCTGCTCGTTGTCGACAACACCTTCGCCACGCCGTACCTGCAGACACCGCTCGCGCTCGGCGCGGACATCGTCGTCCACTCGACGACGAAGTATCTCGGCGGGCACTCCGACGTCGTCGGCGGCTTCGCGGGAACGAACGACCCGACGATCGCCGATCGGCTTCGCTTCCTGCAGAAGTCGCTTGGTGCCGTCCCGGGGCCGTTCGACGCGTGGCTGGTGCTGCGCGGCATCAAGACGCTGGCAGTGCGGATGGACAGGCACTGCGACAACGCCCGCGCCGTGGTCGCGTTCCTCTCCGGGCACGATCGCGTGGAGCGTGTCCTCTACCCCGGCCTCGCCGACCACCAGGGCCACGAGGTCGCTGCGCGCCAGATGCGTGACTTCGGTGGGATGGTCTCGTTCCTGATGCAGTCCGAGGAGGAGGCGGTGGATCTCGTCGCACGCACACGCGTGTTCACGCTCGCGGAGTCGCTCGGGGGGGTCGAGAGCCTGATCGAGCACCCGGCGCGGATGACGCACGCGTCGACCGCGACCGGGCCGTTTGCGTCACCGCCGGAGCTCGTCCGTCTCTCGGTCGGGATCGAGTCGGCGACCGACATCGTCGCCGACCTCGAGCGCGCGCTCGCTCAGGTTCCGGCGCGGGCATGACCGACGCAGTCGGCCTGTTCCGCCGCGGCCCGGCCTGGAACCAGCGCGAGACCGTGAGAGCGCATCGCCTCATGGCGGAGCACCGGGCGTACGTCATGTCGCTCGTCGACGCAGGTGCGCTCGAGTCGGCGGGGCCGGTACAACCGCTCGACGAGCAGCTCCGAGGCGAGTTCGTCGGGCTCGTCGTCGGAGGTGATGAGGACGCGCTTCGGGCCGCGCTCGAGCACGATCCTGCGGTCGTCGACGGCGTTCTCGTCGTCGACGTTCTGCCCTGGTATCGCTGAAGGCCGATGACCCCCGGCCTCATCGATCTCCTGCACCTCGGCCACGAAGCCTCGATCGCGTGCTTCCTGGTCGAGACCGACGAGGGCCCGGCGCTCTTCGACTGCGGCCCTGCAAGCTGCCTCCCGGCGCTCAGGGACGGCCTCGCCGCACACGGGCTGGAGCTGGGCGACCTCCGGCATCTGCTGCTCTCGCACATTCACCTCGACCACGCAGGTGCCGCCGGCTCGCTCGTCGCCGAGAACCCCGAGCTCCTCGTGCACGTCTCCCCAGTCGGCGCGCCCCACGTCGTCGACCCCTCCCGCTTGGAGACGAGCGCACGGCGGCTCTACGGCGACGAGTTCGACCGGCTCTGGGGGTCCCTCATGCCGGTTCCCGAGGCAAACATACGCCGCACCGGCGACATCGCCGCAGGACTCGCGTGTCTCCCGACCCCCGGCCATGCAAGCCACCACGTCGCCTACCTCCACGACGACGGAACGCTTTACGCCGGCGACTCGGCCGGAGTCCGCATCGCGCCGGACGCGTTCGTGTTCGCCCCGAGCGCGCCGCCCGAGATCGACGTCCCGCTCTGGGAGCGAACCATCGACGAGCTCGAACGCCGGGCGCCCAGGAGGATCGCGGTCGCTCACTTCGGGTTGTTCGACGACCCGGTCGAGCACCTCGTGCAGCTTCGCGAGACGATGCTCCGCTGGTCGGCCTGGGTCGGCGACGGGATCGGGCTCGACGAGTTCGTGCAACGCGCCGAGGCGGACGTGACCGCAGCGGGCTCGTCGGTCGAGCGCTACCAGCGTGCGGCACCGTTCTGGCACACCCACGCCGGGCTCGAGCGCTACTGGCGCAAGCGCCGTGAGGCCTCCGCCTCCTGAGAAGCACGGTCACCAGCCGGTGACGAGCCAGCCCCGGCGCCTGAAGCGCCCTCCCATGAACATGAGCCGTGTGAGGATGAGCGCAAGCAACGCGAGCCATACCCCGCGGACGCCCCAGTCGAGCGAGCTTGCCACCAACGCCGTCGACACGCAGACGGCAAACGAAACGATCATCGACCCTGCGATGAACGGCCCGTCACTCGCGCCGATCAGGATCCCGTCGAGCGCGAAGACCGCGCCGTTGAGCGGTTGCATCAGCGCGAAGACCGGCCAGAGGAGCGCGCACTGCCGGAGTACCGACGGGTCGTCGGCAAACGCGCGGGGCAGGAGATCATCGAACACGAGGAGCAGCACGGTGAACACCGCGCCGGTCGCGACCGCGAGGGCGACGATTCGCGCGCCTGCCGCATACGCGTCGTCTGCCCGGCCAGCACCGAGCTCGCGGCCGATGATGACCTGGCCGGCGATCGCGACCGCATCGAGCACGAGCGCGAGGAACAACCAGACCTGGAACGAGATCTGGTAGGCGCCGAGCTCTGCGTCGCCGAGACGGGCGGCGACGGCGCCTGCGACGAACAGGGCGGCGATCAGCGACGTCGTCCGGATCAGCACGTACTTCCCGAAGGCGAGCAGCCTCCGTGCGAGCACGAGGTCGAGACGACGCTCCGGCCCGATCGTGCGCAATGTCGCGATCGCGAACGCAGCTCCCATCCCTGTCTGAGCGATTGCCGTTCCCCAGGCCGAGCCGCGGATCCCGAGGTCGAGCCCGTAGACCAGCACGAGCTCGAGCGCGACGTTCGCGATGTTGCCGAGGACAAGGATCACGACCGGTCCTCGCAGCCGGTCGATCCCACGGAGGTACCCCTGCGTCCCGAGCGCGACGAAGACCGAGGGCAACCCGAGCGCGACGATTCGAAGGTACGTCTCGCCGAGCTCGGCGGAGCGTCCTTCGACGCCGACGAGCTGGATCACCGGCCCGGCAAAGACGCCGAACCCGATCGCGAGCACCACCCCGATCGCGAGCGAGAGCCAGAGCGCCTGCGCCCCGAGCCGATTCGCGATCCCACGCTCGCCGGCGCCGGCTGCCCGGGCGACCTGCGCGGTCGTGCCGTACTGGACGAAGTTGAACATCGCGATCGTTCCGAGCGCCGTCGCCGCGGCCCCGAGCCCTGCGAGCGGAGTGCGACCGAGGTGCCCGACGATCGCGGTGTCGGCGAGCACGTAGAGCGGTTCGGCCGCGAGCGCGCCGAGTGCCGGGGTTGCGAGCCGGAAGATCTCGCGATCGTGATGGGAGCGAAGCCTGAGCTGTGAGCCCGTCACGTCTCGCGGCGCACGACACGCGCGCCGCTCGACTGCTGAAGCGCCTTGATCACGATCTCGTCGACGTTGACGTGAAGCGGGCGGGTCAGCGCGAACATCACACAGTCGGCCACCTCGTCCGGCGTGATCGGGTCGATTCCCTCGTACACGGCATCGGCCTTCGCCTGGTCGCCGTAGAACCGGACGAGCGAGAACTCCGTCTCGACCAGCCCGGCGTCGACCGTCGTGATCCGGATCGGGCGGCCGAGGAGATCCTCACGAAGCGCGTAGACGAAGCCGCGGAGGCCGAACTTGGCCGCGATGTACGAGGCCCCGTGGGGGTACGCCTGCCGCCCTGCGACCGAGCCCATGAAGAGGATGTGGCCACCGTCGCGAATGTGCGGGAGGCAGAGCCGCGTGATTCGGAGGACGCCATCGATGTTCGTGTGGATGACGGTCGCCTCGTCCTGAGGGTTGGACTCGGAGAACGGGGCCCGCCCGAGCGCGAGCCCCGCGTTGTTGAAGAGGATGTCGACACCCCCGAGCTCGGCCACCGCCGCGTCGACAAACGCGACCGCGCTCGCCTCGTCGGTCACGTCGAGGGAAAGGGCGAGATCGGCCTCGATCCGCTCGACGCGGCGAGCGCCGCCGACAACGCGCACGCCGGCCTCGCGAAGCTTCCGCACCGTGGCGGCGCCGATTCCCGACGAGGCCCCGGTCACAATGGCCGTCTTCCCGCGCAGCTCCATCAGGTCACCCTAACCACAGGTGTCTGACACCGGATTGGATCGAGCTCCTCGAAAGCGCCGCGCGCCGCCGAGGCCGGGTCGCATGAATCCAGGCGCCTGTGGAGGAGGTTTCACGAAGTTGACACAGGTTGGCCCTTGACAGAAAACGGTGTCTGACACCGATTCGCCCTAGCTCACGCCTCGGCGAGCTCGATGCGGTCGATCGTCACCGGTGCCTTAGGACGATCTCGCATATCGCGATCGACCAGAGAGATCGCGTCGACGATCTCGAGGCCGGTGGTGACGCGACCAAAGACCGTGTGCTTCCCGTCGAGCCAGGGGCACGCGTCGGCCGTGACGATGAAGAACTGCGAGCCGTTGGTGTTCGGCCCAGCGTTGGCCATCGCGAGCGCACCACGATCGACGGCGTGCTCGTTGAACTCGTCCTCGAACGTGTACCCCGGACCCCCGGTGCCGTCGCCTCGCGGACAGCCGGCCTGGACCATGAAGTCGGGGATCACCCGGTGGAAGGTGAGGCCGTCGTAGAACCCCTCGCTGGCGAGCTTGGTGAAGTTCTCGACGGTCTTCGGCGCCTGCTCGGGATAGAGCTCGAGCTCGATCGCCCCTTCGCTCGTATGGAGTGTCGCGCGTGTCATCGGTCGGGACGCTACAGGAGTAGCGCTTAACGCGTGGCCAACACCTGACCTAATTCGTCGTCATAGACTCTCGCGATGAGTTCGGCGAACGACGTCCCGCGGACCGACCTGCCCCAGGTCGATAGTGCGCAGACGCTCGCGACCAGCTGGCGGACACTGACGCGAGCGATGACGACCGTCGCGATCATCACCTCCCCCGCGCTGTTCGTGTGGTTCCTCCGAACGAACGAGTGGTCGTGGCCCAAGGCGTTGATCGGCACCGTCGGGGTGATCGTCCTCTTCCGCGGCCTCGCAGAGCTCCTCATTCGCAAGCTGATCCCGTGGCCGAGCCTCTTCGGGGTCGAGAGCGCTGAGCTTCGCGATGAGGACGTCGTCGCGCGCCGCCGCGTATGGTTCTGGCGCTTCTGGCTCAAGGTCATCATCGCCCTGCTCGTCCTCACGACGATCGTCTGGCTGATCCGCGGCGGCAGCTGGCTCGGGACGCCCGGTGAGATCCGCCGCTCGGCCGGGAACATCCTCAGCTCGGAGACCCTCTGGATCCAGGTTGTCTTCGTGTTCTTCCTTTTCATCGCGAACTTCGGGCTGCTCTTCGGCCCGCTGCTCGCGATGAACCTCACCCAGATCAAGACGTTCGAGCCGGGGGATGCGCAGTGGGGCGTGCGGCTCGAGGACGTGCGCGGCCAGGCAGAGGCGAAGGAGGAGGTGCGGCGCGTCGTCTCGATCTGGCAGTCCGGCCAGCAGTTCGAGCGCGCGGGCGGCAAGCGCGAGCGCGGCGTGCTGTTCCTCGGGCCGCCCGGGACAGGGAAGACGATGCTCGCCAAGGCACTCGCGACAGGCTTCAACTCACCGTTCGTCTCGATCCCGGGCTCGGGGTTCGCAGCAACGTTCATCGGGATCGATGCGATCGTCGTTCGCTACCTCGCGTGGAAGGCGAAGCGCGCGGCGCGGAAGTGGGGCGGGCAATGCATCGTCTTCATCGACGAGATCGACGCGGTCGGGATGCGGCGAAACGCCCTTGGTGGTGGCCAACCTCTTGGCGGCGCGGGAACGTTCACGCCGTTGACCCCGGTCGGCGATGTGGATACGGCCGAGTTCTACGGCCCATGGGGAGCACAGAATCCCTCGGGCGATCTCGTGCTCGAGACGCGCGCATGGCGTGATCGGCTCTTCGCCGAGCGAGAGAGCCCCGCGGCCGGCGTTTCCGGGATGCAGGGGTCGCTGATGCGCATCTACAACTACATGTTCCCTGGCGCCTTCGGTGGTGGGATGGGCTCGCTGGCGCTGAACCAGCTGCTCGTGGTGATGGACGGGATCGACAACCCGCCGTTCTTCCGCCGGGTCTTCACCAACCGGGTCAACACCCTGCTCGACGCGAGCTTCGTGATGCCACGGCGCCTCGGGAAGACCTCGCTCAGGCTTCCCGCTCCCCGACCGCGGCGTGAGCAGATCTACTTCATCGGCGCGACGAACGTCCCGATCGAGGTGCTCGACCCCGCACTCGTGCGACCGGGTCGCATGGGGCGCCACGTCTGGTTCCGAACGCCGACGAAGCACGACCGGGCGGACATCCTCGACCTCTACATCGGCAAGGTCGCGCATGACCCCAACCTCGACACGCCGAAGAAGCGCGACGAGATCGCCCGGATCACGAACGGCTACTCGCCGGCGATGATCGAGCAGGTCACCTCGATGGCGCTGACGATCGCGCACCACTCGGGCCGCGAGCGCTTCGTCTGGGAGGATCTCGTCGAGTCGATCACGACGCTCGAGTCGGGCACGGCGATCGGGATCGAGTACGTGCCCGAGGAGACGCGGGCGACGGCGATCCACGAGGCGGGCCATGCGATCGCCGGTCATGCGTACATGACCGACACCGAGTCGACGCGGCTCTCGATCCGCATGCGTGGCGGCTCGCTCGGGCACCACCAGGCGAGCGCGAAGGAGGAGCGGTTCAGCCGCTTCCAGAGCGAGCTGTTCGCTCGACTCGTCTGGGGTCTCGGGGCGATGGCGGCCGAGCGCGTCTTCTACGACGAGAACTCGAGTGGCGTCGGCGGCGACGTGCGCGCGGTCACGGGTCAGGCACTCGGGATGGTCGAAAACGCGGCAATGGGCCCGCAGCCGTTCGCCGTCACCCCACGTGACGACGAGACCGAGGACGAGGCGCGCGACCGGATCCTCGCCCGGTTCGAGGGCATCGGCCAGCGGATCTTCAGCATGGCCGGACAGCAAGACCAGGTGAGCCGGCGGACCGCAGCGCAGGTTCTCGGCCAGGCGTACGTGACAGCGCACAACCTGATGACGGGCAATCGCGAGGCCGTGGAGAGGATCTCGCAGGCGGTGATGGAGAAGCGCGAGATCTTCGGCGACGAGCTTCTCGAGCTTCTCGATTCCGCTGCGATCACGATCCCTGAGGTCGACTACGAGGACGAGTCGGCGTGGCCGCCGCCGTTCTTCTCCACGTACCCGCGCCGTCACCCCGAGGAGCGAGGTAGGGAGCCGTATGGCCAGCGTTGAACAGCAGGAGCGCCTGGACGTGAACGAGGAGCTCGCGGCCGCTCTCGGCCCGAGCTACTCGCGCGAGGAAGCCGCGCGCGCAGGGGGGTACCGGAACCGGTTCACCGCGGTGTATGTGGTGCTCGGGCTCATCGCGGGGGTCGCGGTCGCGGCGCTCGCGCTCGTCGGCCTCGGTGACGACGCGCCGACGATCAGATCGGTGACAAACGCCTGGGGCGAGTTCGTCCCGGTCGGCTCGGCCGAAGCCCGCGCGAAGGAGATCGCGAAGCAGGTCGGGCGCAAGTACGTCTACAGCACGCCGGCCGAGGAGCTGACCGGGGTGATCCCGGGCGCGCTCACCGTGACCGCGAACCAGGCCGAGGGGAGCCGCCAGGTCGTGGTGAGCGCGATTGCCGTCCGCCCGACGAGCCCCGTTGCCAACGACATCTCGATTCGAGACATCACCACCACGAGCTCGGAAGACGCGATGCAGTACATGCTCTGCGGCTATGGTCAGAGCTGCTCGATCGCGAAGGGAACGCCCTCCGAAGCGCGAGCGACGCTTCTCTGGCGCGAGGCGCTCGAGCTCGGCCTGTATACGTTCAAGTACATCGACTCGATCAACTCGATCATCGTGTTCATGCCGCCGCCGTACCGAAACGGCCAACCTGCGGCCGCACCGGCCGCGGTCTTCCTCCGCCGGCAGGACCTCGAGCGGCTGCTTCAGCGACCGCTGGAGGAGACCCTCAGCCGGGCGACACCCGCGATCGGCAAGATCGAGCCGGCAGAGGCGGAGATCGTACGCAAGCACGTCCGCGACCGACTCTTCCGCTACGACTGGACGCAAGCGGCAGACAGCAGCGTCGTCCTCGTGCTCGACCCGATCCGCGAGCAGGGCTGAGACCGGGCAGTAGACTCACGGCGTGCTCGACCTCGCGAGCCCCCGCGTTCGTGCTGCGCTCCTCGTCGCTCTCGGCCTCGGCGCGGGGGGAGCGGCCTATCTACTTGTCGAGCGCGACGGCGGAGCCACGAGCACGCCCCCACTACCACCGCCGGCGAAGACGCCGCTCCGGCCACGAGTGCCGGCGATCTCGGCCCGACTCGTCACCGCCGACCAGCTCAAGCGCGAGGCCGCAACCTCGTCGCACCCGGTCTACTGGGCCGGCCCGCGCGCCGGCGTGCGCTACGAGCTGACGAGACAGCCGGACGGAAGGACCTACGTCCGCTACCTGACCGGCTTCGCGGGGGCGGGGGACGCCGCCTCGAAGTACGTGATGGTCGCCACGTACCCGCAAGCGGCCGGCTTCAGCGCGATCGCCGCCGAGGCGCAGAAGGCCGGGAACACTCGGATCGACCTCCCAGCCGGTGGTGTCGCGGTCGTCTCGCGCAGGCGCCCAAAGAGCGTCTACCTCTCCTACCCAGGCGCCGACTACCAGGTCGAGGTGTTCGCGCCGCGTGTAGGTGAGGCAACGAAGCTCGTTCGCACCGGCAAGGTTCGACCGCTCGGCGGCGGGACGCCCGTGGCCACCGGGGAGGCGGTCGGCCTGACGCTCCCGGCTCTCCGTCTGGCGGCACGCACCGAGGCGTTCTTCTGGGTAGGCCCCCGCCCTGGAGTGAGATACGAGCTGACCCAGACGCCAGAGGGTCACACCTTCGTTCGGTACCTCCCGGCAAATGCGCAGGTCGGCGATCGCCGGGCCGGCTATCTGACGGTCGCCACGTACCCGGCCGAGAATGCGCTCGCGCAGGTGCGTTCGGTGCGTCGGAACAAGGGCACCGTCACGTTGAAGCTGAAGGGCGGCGGCCTTGCCGTGTACTCCCGGTCGAAGCCCGACAGCGTCTTCGTCGCCTTTCCGAAGGTGCCGTTCCAGATCGAGGTCTTCTCGCCACGACGCGGCGAGGCGCGCTCGCTCGTGACGAACGCCCGGATCGTCCGGGCGCGCTAGACCTTCCCGCAGCCAGTCGCCGCACCTACACGTGGGGTTCGACGCCCACCGCGTCGGGTGGCGAACGCCGATGTTCGCGTCAACGCTCGCCAAAAGCCCTGCACGCAACGACCGTCCGTGTGGACCCGGAGCCGGGGCCGCTTGTGTAACCGTCCTCGGAGCTTCTAACGCAGCGAGCAGAGTCGTCTGGCGCATTGTGCGGTCGCGTTGCGGGCGTCCTCAGTCGTGTCAGTACCTTCGGGCATTTGCGCTCCTGCGGCGCGTGGCCGTTGGGTTGGAAGCCCTTACGAGGCGCAGAGGACGTACGCGGTGATCGTGGAGCTCGCCGTTCCGGCGCCGGCCACGTCGTAGTCGACTCGCCAGCCGTTCGGGGTTCCGCTCGTCGGCTGCGGAAGCGAGTTGACCAGGTGGAAGCTCCCGGGCGCGCTCGTCGTTCCGCCACCGCCGACGGCTCGCTCGCCGCCGGTGCAGCTGACCGTCACGGTTGCGCCGGTCACGGCGGTGAAGGCCACCGCGTTCGACCTGACTGTGATGTTCGTCGGGCCCGTCGGTCCGGTCGCACCCGTCGCCCCGGCTGCCCCGGTCGCACCGGCAGCACCCGTTGCCCCAGTTGCGCCGGCGGCGCCTGCCGCGCCGGTCGGCCCTTGCGGTCCCTGCGGGCCTTGCGGTCCGGTGGCGCCCTGCGCGCCGGTGTTGCCTGTCGCGCCCGTGTTGCCCGTCGCGCCTGTCGCACCGGTGTTGCCGGTCGCGCCGGTGTTGCCGGTTGCACCCGTCGATCCTGTTGCTCCGGTCGAGCCACTCGCGCCCGTCGCACCAGTGGCGCCACTCGCACCGGTTGCGCCACTCGCGCCAGTCGCGCCGCTTGCGCCGGTCGCGCCGCTCGCACCGGTCACGCCCTGCGCACCCGTCGCACCGGTTGCGCCCTGAGCGCCGGTCGCCCCCGTCGGGCCCTGAGCGCCGGCCGGGCCGATCGGCCCGGTCGCGCCAGTGGCACCCGTCGCGCCTGTCGCTCCGGTTGCGCCGGTGGGACCGATCGGGCCCTGGGCGCCGGCCGGGCCGGTCGCACCAGAGGCACCAGTTGCACCAGTTGCGCCGGTCGCGCCCGCCGCACCGGTTCCACCTGTCGCACCCGTTGGGCCGGCGCCGCCTGTTGCGCCGGTCGCACCCGCAGCACCGGTCGGACCGGTTCCGCCGGTCGCGCCCGTGGCTCCCGCCGCACCGGTGGCACCGGTCAGTCCAGTCGGCCCCTGCGGTCCGGCCGGGCCCGTCGCACCGTCAGCGCCCGTTGCACCAGTCGCGCCCGTCGCGCCGTCAGCGCCGGTCGGACCCTGCGGACCAGTGGCACCCGTCGCACCATCTGCGCCCGTCGCACCATCAGCCCCGGTAGCCCCCGTCGGACCCTGCGGTCCGGTGGGACCCGTTGCGCCGTCTGCACCTGCCGCTCCGGTCGCACCCGTCGCCCCGTCAGCGCCGCTCGGACCCTGCGGGCCAGTCGGACCGGTAGCTCCGGTGGCACCGTCAGCACCCGTCGCACCAGTTGCGCCGGTAGCACCCGTCGCCCCGTCAGCGCCGGTCGCGCCCGTCGGACCCTGTGGGCCCGTAGGACCGGTCGCACCCGTGGCACCCGTGGCACCATCAGCACCCGTCGCCCCGGTTGCACCCGTGGCACCCGTGGCACCCGTGGCACCATCAGCACCCGTCGCCCCGGTTGCACCGGTCGCGCCCGTGGCACCCGTCGGACCCTGTGGGCCTGTGGGCCCGGTCACTCCCGTGGCACCCGTCGCCCCAGTCGCACCATCAGCACCCGTCGCACCAGTTGCGCCGGTCGCCCCGTCAGCGCCGGTTGCACCCGTGGCTCCCGTCGCGCCGGTAGCGCCCGCCGCCCCGTCGGCACCTGTCGCTCCCGTTGCCCCAGTCGCGCCGACGGCGCCGTCAGCACCCGTAGGTCCGGTCGCGCCCGCCGGACCCTGCGGACCGGTAGCGCCCGTCGCACCCGCAGCACCGTCAGCGCCGGTCGCACCCGTGGCTCCCGTTGCACCGGTAGCACCCGCCGCACCCGTGGCACCGTCACCACCCGTCGGACCGGTTGCGCCCGTCAACCCGGTCGGGCCCTGAGGCCCTGCGGAACCAGTCGCACCAGTTGCACCAGTCGGGCCCGTAGCTCCAGTGGGGCCGGCGACCCCGGTCGCACCGGCCGGACCCGTCGCCCCGGTTGCACCATCAGCGCCAGTCGGTCCGGTCAACCCAGTCGGGCCCTGCGGCCCCGCCGGACCAGTCGCACCCGTTGCACCTGTCGGGCCGGTCGCACCATCGGCGCCGGTCGCCCCGGTCGCGCCCGTCAGCCCGGTCGGGCCCTGCGGCCCCGCCGGACCAGTCGCACCCGTTGCACCGGTCGCACCCGTCGCGCCGTCGGCACCCGTCGGACCGGTCGCGCCCGTCAGCCCGGTCGGGCCCTGCGGCCCTGCGGGACCAGTCGCACCAGTCGCCCCTGCGGCGCCGTCAGCACCGGTCGGACCGGTCGCACCGGCCGGGCCAGTCGCCCCCGTCGCCCCGTCGGCACCCGTTGCCCCGGCCGCACCCGTAGCGCCGGTCGCGCCCGTGGCGCCCGTGGCGCCCGTGGCGCCCGTCAGCCCGGTCGGACCCTGCGGCCCCGCCGGGCCAGTCGCACCCGTTGCGCCAGTCGCGCCATCGGCACCAGTCGCACCCGTTGCACCCGTTGCACCGTCAGCGCCCGTCGGACCGGTCGCCCCGGTGGCGCCGTCAGCACCGGTCGGACCAGTTGCCCCCGTTGCTCCAGTCGGCCCGGTCGCGCCGGTGATCCCTCCGCCGCTTCCCGCGGGTCCCTGTGGGCCGGCTGGGCCCTGGGCGCCGGCCGGGCCCTGAGCGCCGGTTGCGCCTCCAGGGCCTTCAGGGCCCTGCAGGCCGACGGGGCCGGTCGCGCCGGTCGGACCGGCATCAATGACGCCGGGCCCGCCACCGCCGGTGAGGCCCGTGTCCCAGACACGCCGATGCTCGACCTTGGTGCACTTCGCGTTCCAGCGAACGACGCGACCGCGGCCGTTCCGGTTGACGCAGACATGGATGTCGTCGCTATCCCCGAGATCGACGAGCTGAGACCAACGAACGGTTCGCTCACCGGTCTTGCACGAACCCAGCTTCGGCGCGATGAACCGTAGCTGGCCGGTCTTCCGGCTCACGACGCAGGCGCGCTGGATAAACGTCGGCGCGACCTGGCTCAGCTGCGTCCATTCGAGCCGGCGCTCGCGCTGCGTGCAGGGCGACGCCGACGTTTGCAGCCGCAACGTGCCGTCTTTGAGAGAGACACAGCCGACGAACCGCACGATGCGAGCGCTCGACCCGCCGGTCGCCGCGCCCGCCTGGCTTGCCCCGAGCATGGCGAGGCACAGCATCCCGATAGCCAGGATCGATGCGAAACCCGGATGGCGATGACGGCGGCTCAAGTTGTGGCGACCCACCCGTTTGGGGGACAATCGAATCATTATCACAGGTCGGTCGGCCACTGTACCCTCGTTCGAGGGATGATGGCAAGTGCGCTTCACCGTGCAAAGTCGCGGCTCGACAGGCTCGATTGGTGGCCACGCCCAGTCAGGATGCAGGGGATTCGCGTCGTTGTCGCACCGTGGCTCTTCCGCGTGCCGCCGTGGCGCGGGTTCGATGGCTTCGCCACGCACTTCCTGATCTTCGTGCGAAGCCACGACGCGTCCGACGACCTCCTGACGCACGAGCTCTGCCATGTCTGGCAGATGCAACACCGGCCGATCCGCATGCCGCTCAGCTACCTCGTCGTCGGATACGGCCGGAACCCGTACGAACGCCAGGCCCGTGCGGCGACGAGCCTGACACGAGGGCAATAGCGCGGGCCGCTCACACGGCGCAGATCCACGCCCTGGCACGCGATCGGATTCTCAGTACTGTCAGAGGCGTGGGGGGTGTCAACCGGCGTCATCACTACCGCGTGTTCGCGGAGATGCCAGCGGTCGTGCAGCCGGTATTGCCGGCTGGCTCGCTTGGCGACCCGATCGACGTGCGGATCCTCGACCTCTCGGCCGGGGGCGCGCTCCTCGCCGGGAACCATGCCCTCACGCTCTGGCGCGACCTCTGCCTGCGAATCGGTGAGGGAGATGACATGCTGACTCTCACGGCACCGTGCCGCGTCGTCCGTCACGAGCCCGAGCCCGAGCGCGCCGTCGTTGCGCTCGAGTTCGGCTTTCTCTCGCGGACAGCACGGATCAAGCTGATCGGCGAGATCCTCAGCCTCGCGTACGCGCTCGGCCAGGACGCGCACGCGGCGACGGCGACCGGGTAGAGCTCCACGCCGACGCCCGACTGCGGCTGCGCCTGATGGGCGGTGACGGGCTCGAACCGCCGACCCCCTCGGTGTAAACGAGGTGCTCTACCAGCTGAGCTAACCGCCCGGATCGGGACGCCATGGTACTCCCCAGCCTGATCGAACGCCCGGGCGGCGACGGGGACGTAGACTCGGCGAGTGCATTACCTCGTGATCGAGCGTTTTGCAGGCGGTGATCCCAGACCGGCGTACGCACGCTTGGCCTCACAGGGGCGGCTGGCGCCCGACGGGCTCGAGTACCGAGGCAGCTGGGTTACTGCCGATCTCACGCGCTGCTATCAGGTGATGGAGACTGCCGACCGCGCACTCCTCGACGAGTGGGTGGAAGGTTGGGCGGATCTCGTCGACTTCGAGATCCTCGAGGTGATCACGTCGCCCGAGGCGGCGGCCGCGGTCGCGGAGCTCGGACCCGCGTGAGCGCGATCGAGGTTCGCGACCTCGAACGCACCTACCGCAGCGGTCGCGGTCTGCGTCGCCGGCAGTCGACGACGAGTCATGCGCTGCGCGGGATCAGCTTCGCAGTGGAGCCCGGCGAGTTGTTCGGGCTGCTCGGGCCCAACGGCGCGGGGAAGACGACGACGATCAAGATCCTGACGACGCTTCTCCTCCCCACCGCCGGGGAGGCGCGGGTGCTCGGGCTCGACCCCGCGCGCCAGGCTCGGACCCTTCGAGGCCGCATCGGCTACGTCTTCGGCGGTGACCGCGGGCTCTACGATCGGCTCTCTGCCCTCGACAACCTGCGCTACTTCGCCGACCTCTACAAGGTCGACCCGCGGCGGCGCACCGCGCGAATCGGAGAGCTGCTCGACCACGTCGGCCTCACCGGACGCGAGCGGGAGCGCGTGGAGACGTACTCGCGCGGAATGCGTCAGCGGCTTCATATCGCCCGCGGCCTGCTCCACGACCCCGAGGTGATCTTCCTGGACGAGCCGACGATCGGGCTCGACCCGGTCGGCGCGCTCGAGCTGCGCGAGATGATCGGCGGCCTCAAGGAACGCGGGAAGACGGTGCTCCTGACGACGCACTACATGTTCGAGGCCGACGCGCTGTGCGATCGGATCGCTGTTCTTTCCGGTGGTCGCATCGTCGCCGCCGGGACCCCGTCCGACCTCAAGGCGCTCGTCACCGACCGAACGATCGTCGAGATCGAGACGTTTGGGGTCGCCGACGAGACCGTCGAGCGCCTCCGGCGCGTGGACGGTGTCGCCGGTATCGGCATCGAGATGCGCGAGCAGGCGCAGGTGCTGCTCGTGCAGGCGGCCCGCGGGGTCGAGCTCGTGCAGCCGCTGCTCCGCGAGCTGGACGGCGTCGACCTCGGCCGCGTGACCACACGCGAACCGACGCTCGAAGACGCCTACGTCGAGCTGGTGCGCGAAGCGTGATCCCTGCGATCCGCACCGGGATCTGGCTCCACCTGAAGCAGTTCACGCGAGACCCATTCGACATCGCGGGGACGGCGCTCTGGCCGATCCTGTACGCGACGATCGCGTACTACCTGTTCGACGGGAAGAACGATCCGGAGCTGCTGCTGAGCGCATCGCTCGGCGCCTCGGTGATGCTCACCTGGTCGATGGTCGTCATCGCCTCGAGCGCCGCGCTCGAGCGGCAGCGATGGCAGGGCACGCTCGAGCTCGTCGTCGGGGCGCCAGTGGGTCTCACGACGGTAATCACGCCGATCACGGTCGCGAGCGGTCTGATCGGGATCTACGCCCTCGTGGCCACGCTCGCTTGGGGCTCGCTGCTCTTCGGGGTCCCGCTCGACTTTGCCCATCCCCTCGCGTTCGGCGTCTCGTCGCTCGTGTGCGTCGTCGCGGTCGGGATGCTCGGGCTGATCATGGCTGCGACCTTCGTCCTCTACCGCGCGGCGTTCCACCTCGGGATCGCGAGCCAGTATCCGATGTGGATCGCGACCGGGCTGCTGATGCCGCTCTCGATCTTGCCGGTGTGGGTGGAGCCGATCTCGTGGGTCTTGTCGCCGTCATGGGGCTTCCGCGCGATGAAGGCGGCCGCGCTCGGAGGCAACCCCTGGCCGAACGTCGCGATGTGCGTTCTCCTGAGCGTCGTCTACTTCGTGATCGGCTGGGCGTGCCTGCGCACCTTCGAGCGCGTGGCGCGCGGTAACGCGACGCTCCGGCTGACGTGAGCACGTTCCGCGTCGTCGTCCATGGCGGGATCACGAGCTATCGCGCGCTCTTCAACTGGATCAGCCCGTGGGTCTTCATCCCCCACACGCTCGGCTACCCGATCTTCGAGATCCTCTTCTTCGCGTACCTCGGACGCTTCGCGGACGTCGAGTCGGATGAGTTCTTCCTCGTCGGAAACGCGTTCCTCGCGATCGCGGTCACGGGCCTGTTCGGGATGGGTCACGCGGTCGCCGGTGAGCGCAAGTCGCAGACGCTGATGGCGCTCCTCGCATCGCCCGCAAACCGGTTCGCCGTGTTCCTGGGACGCGCGCTCCCGTCGATCTTCACCGGCTTCGTCGTGGCGGCGACCGCCTTCACCGTGTGTGCGCTGATCCTCGGCGTCCACATCGATGCAGACGCGATCCCAAGACTCTGCGTCGCGGTGGTCGCGACGTCGTTCGGCTGCACCGCGATGGGGCTGTGCCTCGGTGCGCTCGGGCTTCGCGGGCGTAACGTCAGCCTCTTCGCCGACTTGATCTGCGCGGGGATGCTCGTGGTCTCGGGCGCCAACATCCCCCTCGACCGCCTTCCCGGTTGGGTCCAGGCGATCAGCATGTGCATCCCGCTCACGCGCGGCATCGAGGCAGCGCGCGAGCTGGCGGCGGGCGCCACGCTCGGTGACGTCTCCGGGCTGCTCACGGGCGAGGTCGCAGTCGGAATCGCCTATCTCCTCGTCGGCCTCGCGATGCTCCACCTCTTCGAATACGAAGGGAGACGGTCGGCGACGCTGGAGGCGTTCTAGCGCTCGAGCTCAGCGCCGCTCGCGCGCGAGCGTGAGCGGAACGCTGGCGCGGCCGGCGACGACGGTGAGGCGGAGCCGCCGCGGGGTGCAGCTGTACGGCACGTCCTTGCCCGGCGTCGCGAGGCTGAAAGTCGGGAGCGAGATGGACTTCGTCTTCCCGGCGGTCGTCAGGGTGGTGTGCACGTGGACGAGCTTGTACGAGCCAGGGCCGAGATGGATGGTCGATCCGCGCACGGTGTAGCCGGCGGTCGCGTTCAGGTCGACCTCTTCCTTGATCGTGGTGCTGCCACGATGACCGACGATCACGAGCCCGATCCCACCGAACGTGAACTGGGTTCTCGTGAAGGTGGCGACGAGCGCGCCGCTCTGGATCGAGATGTCACCGGTGGTGGGGTTCAGCGCCTGGAAGTACCGATTCGTCTCGGCGTGGCTCGCAACCCAGGAGCCCCGGAGGTTGCAGGCGGTGGCCGCGTCCCGCGCGGCGTGCGAACGCGTTGCGACGACGCCGCTCGCAAGCGCGAGCCCGACCGTGAAGAGAAGGACTGTGAGCAATCGCTGCATGAGCTCGCCTGACAGGCTACGAGGATGGTCGGCTGGTGGGAGCAAGATCACGATCACTCGGTCGAGAGCTTTCGTCCGCCGAGCCCGGGTCTATCCTGTGACGATGTACGCACGGCTCGGGCTCGCGCTCGTTCTCGGCGTCGCGACTGCGATCGTCTCCCAGGCATCCGCCTCGTCCACTCGAACGACCTTCGCCGATGGGACCTGGACGGCGGTCGGCCGGATCACCGGCGGGATCTTCGGTGACGTCAACATGGAAGGCACGGGCACCGTGCGCTTCCACATGACGATCTGCCACGGCCACGCGCTCGGCGGCCAGTTGACGTTCAGCGAGCGATTCCACGGAGCTGTTCGGGGGCAACGGTTTACGGGCACGGCGAACGGAACGCTTCGGATCCGCGCCACCGAGCGCGACGCGATCCACGTTCGCGGCCCGGTTCGAGTCACCGCAACCGTGCTCGGAATCACGACCGGTGCGACCGCCACGGGCGACGGCCGGATCACCGGGAGCGGCACCGCCAGGCGGATGACCGGCGACCTCGCGATCGACGCGCGGGCGATCCAGTCGGCATCGAGCGCGATCGGCTCGACCACAGTCGAAGCGCCCTACGTCGCCAGGCGCACCGGTCGCGCGAGCTGCTGACCGCTCGCCGGGGCAGCCGCTCCCGGTAGCGACGGCTATCCTCGCGGTCGCCGCCCCCATCGACTAGCGGCCTAGGTCACCACCCTTTCAAGGTGGCAGCACGGGTTCGAATCCCGTTGGGGGCATCGCTGTCGGTCACGGGGCCCCCGGTGCCGTTTCCCCTCCGGTTCCGCGCCCCGCGGCCGCCTACGCCGCCGGATGGGTGCGCGCGAGATCGACGAGCCTCGCGATCGTGTTGAGATTCCGAGCCGTGCCTTCGGCGGCACCGGCGAGCCGCAGCTTCGAGCGCCCAAGCCCCTCCGGGTAGTGCACGAACACCTCGCGGCCGTCGACCACGACCCGCTCGCCGTCCGGGCCGGTCGAGGGCTCGTCGGAAGCGGGCGCCTCCGGGAGGAACGTCACCAGCACCCGGTTCGTCGGTGCCGCGGGGAACGGGTTTCGTCGGAGCACCGCTTCGAGCTCGTCTGGGGAGCGCACGAGGATGCGCAGCTGAGGGCCGACGAGCGGCGCGAGGACCTCACCGAGGGCGGCGACGAGAGCGGGCTCATCGAGCTCGCTCCCGAATACGACGTTGCCGGACTGGATGTACGTCTCGGGCTCGGCGAGACCGAGCTCCGAGCAGATGCGGCGCAGGTCGGACATCGGGAGCTTCCCGGTCCCGCCGACGTTGACCGCGCGAAGCAGGGCGACGTGCGCTGTCACTGGCGAGCGTGGTCCCGGGTCGGCGCGGGCACGGCGCCCGCCTCGATGCCGGCGGCGAGCGCAGCGGCGAGCTCGTCTAGAAGCGCCTCGTATTCGACGAGCGGGCGGGAGAGCCGGCGCTCGAGCGCGAGATATGCCTCGAGCAGCGCCGGATCGGCCTTCGCGAGGACCCGCTTGCCCTTCGCCGTCGGCTCGACCAGATAGGAGCGGCCGTCGACCGGGTTCGGAATGCGCCGTATAAGCCCGCGGTCGACCAGCCGCTGGATGTTGTCGCGAAGCGTCGTCGCCGGCACCCCGGACGCCACCGAGATCGTCGACGGAGTCACCGGCGCGTGAGCGCCGACGTGGGTCAACAGCCCGAGGAGATACGGCGGGAGGTCGAGCCCGACGAGCTGCTGCTCGACGATCCGCTCGACGTACGTCGAGACGGTTCCCGCCTTGAGGAACAGCTGACGATTCGGCACGACGACAGAGTACGCGAACTTGCATCTGATGCGTTGCCGCACTATATTGGTGCGCCAGCGCACCATGTGGACTCGGACCATCGCCCTTCTGCTTTCGGTCACCGCCGGCGTCGCCGCAGCGGGCGCGGCGGGCGGACGCGCGTCGTTCGCGGGGACCTGGACCGGGACCTACACACAGGTGAGGTCCACGCCGTTCACGATGACGGTCGAGGGTCGGCGTGTCGAGATGGCGCTCGGGCCGGGCCACGCGACGCTGCAAACCGTAACCGCGACGATCAGCGGCTCGCGACTGCGAGTCGCGATTCCCGGCCGCCCCACGCCACTCCAGCTGACGCTGCGTCTTGCCGTCGACGGGAGGCTGACCGGAACCGCGACGCAGGCAGGTGTCCGCGGACCGGCAGCGGCCAGACGCGGCGGCGACGCCGAGCTCATGGCGCGCGGCGCATTCGCCGCCGGCACAGACGAGCTCGACGTGGTCGACGATCCCTACGGCCCACCTCGCCTGCTCGACCCCGCCACCGGCGTCGTGCGCGGCCTCTTCGCGGCCGGCACCGGGTTCACGATCGGTTCCGGCTTCGCAACGGAACGGCCGAGCCAGGGCACCGCGCGTATCGACGAACACAAGACGACGATCGCTGGACGCGCGCTTGGGAGAGTTACGCGCCTCGAGCTCGAGGTGAGGATCTCAACCCAGGGAGCGACGCTCGGCGGCACCCTCACCATCCCGCCCGGGCCTGGACGGCATCCGGCGGTCGTGTTCGTCGCCGGCTCGGGGCCGACCGAGCGCGCGTACCTCCCCGACCTGCAGGCGATGCTTCTCCGCGCCGGTGCCGCGGTGCTCACCTACGACAAGCGCGGCGTCGCCCAGTCGAGCGGTCGCTACCCTGGCGAGTCGCCCACGGAGGCGACGATCGACACGCTCGCGCGCGATGCCGTGGCCGCCGCGCGCTTCCTTTCGCGCCAGCCGGAGATCGACCCGAGGCGGGTCGGGCTCGCAGGCCACAGCCAGGCGGGCTGGGTCATGCCACTGGCCGCCACGAGAGAGCCTGCGATCCGTTTCATCGTCTCGTTCTCCGGTCCCGCGGTCACGACCGACGAGGTCGACCTGTTCCAGACGCTCACCGGGCAGGGCGAACGACATCTTCACTCGCTCGCGGACGCGAACCGGGAGGTCGTCGCCGCCGGTCCCGGCGGAGTCGACCCGAGCCCATGGCTCGAGTCGCTCGAGATCCCAACGCTCTGGCTCTATGGCGCGCTCGACCAGCACGTTCCCAGCGAGCTCTCCGCTGCCCGCCTCGAGCGACTCGGGGATCCGAACGCCACGATCGTCCTGCTCCCCCGCGCAAACCACGCGCTGGTCGAGACTCCGACCGGGCTCAACGCGGAGATGCTCAGGTCGAACCGGTTCGCGCGGGCGCTGCCGGCGACGCTCGGGCGATGGCTCGCTGCCCGAGGGATCACGCGGCCGGCCTGACGCGGGCCGCCCTCAAGCCGTCCACGCACGGCGCGCTCAGCTTCGCCTCGGTCGCACGGCTCATCATCGCCGTGCTCGCAGCGGCGTCCGGCGCGTTGCTGGTGAACGTCACCCGCCGCCACGGCTAGGCGGCAGTGTCCTCATGACGAGGGGTCGGGCGCTCGATCGCCAAGACCGATGTATCACGAGACCCCACCCGACGGTCTCTCTTCCGACGAGAGCCCACTCAGGAGGAACAGATGAAGCGCACGATGCCCGCGCTCGGCCTGCTGCTGGTCGTCGCCCTCTTTGCCCTCGGCACCACCGCGTGTGGCGGTGACGACAGCGGCTCCGACGAGGCAACGCCCGCCGAGTCGACGGCGACCACCGAGAGCGTGGCCGAGGAGACGACCTCGGACGAAACAACAGCCGACGAGACGACGGACGAGACTGCGCTGCCCGACGAGAGCGGAACATCTGATGAGTGCCTGCAGCTGAACGAGGCCGCACTCGAGGTCGGTAAAGCGTTCAGCTCGCTGAGCGGCAACGATCCGGCGTCCGTCAAGGAAGCAGCAGCGGCGTTCCAGGAGTTCGCGAGCAAGGCCCCGGAGGCGGTCAGAGGCGACTTCGAGACGCTGGCCGACACCTTCTCGGCCTACGCCGAGCTCTTCGGCGACGTCGACCTGACGAGCGGCGAGACTCCCGACGCTGAGACGCTCGCCAAGATCCAGGAGTTCGCGACAGGTGACAGCGCGAAAAAGGCCCAGGAGGCCTCGGAGAGGATCACCGCCTGGTCGACCGAGCACTGCGGGCCGTAGCCATCGCAGAGCGTGTGCACACGCTGCGTTCGCTCGGGCTTCGTACCGACCTCGCGGTCCTCGGGCGCAGCGCAGAGATCGAGGCGCGCGACGGCTACCTCGTCGTGCGGTCGCCGCGCAACCCGCGGTTCCACTGGGGCAACCTCCTTGTCTTTCCCGCAGCGCCCCAGCCCGGCGACGGGAGCCGCTGGGAGACGTTGTTCGAGAGCGAGTTCGCCGCGAGCCCGGCGGTGACGCATCGCACGTTCACCTGGGACACGGTCGACGCCGACTCGGTCGGCGCTGCGCGGAGCGAATTCGTCTCGCGCGGGTACACGCTCGAGGACACGATCGTCCTCACCGCGCCCGTGTCCCGGATCGAGGCGACGGCACGAGCGAACCGCGAGGTCCAGGTCATTCCACTCGCCACCGGTGACCCGTCACACGAGGCTTTCTGGGACGCGGTCGTGGAGATCCAGGTCGCGGGGAGGGAGCCCCGATTCGACGAAGCCGGCCACCGCGCCTTCTCGGTTGCGCGGCAGCGGGATCTGCGACAGCTGTTCGCGGCTGGGAACGGAACGTGGTACGTCGCCGTCGACCCGACGAGCGAGCGCGTTGTCGCGAGCTGCGGGATCGTCGCGAGGGACGGACTCGGCCGCTACCAATCGGTCGACACGATCGAGAGCTACCGGAGGCGCGGGATCGCCTCGAGGCTCGTGGCCGAGGCGGCGCGTCACGCCGCGGAGACGTTCGCCGTCCGAGAGCTCGTGATTCTCGCCGAGACCCACTACCACGCGCTCCCGCTCTACGAGTCACTCGGGTTCGAGCCCACCGAGCACCTCTACGGCGTCTCGCGATCCGGGCCGGCGCCGCCGGGCGGCTGATTCCCCGGAGGGGGCGACGCGAATGCCCCCATTTCGAGGGACATGGATCCCTCAAGCTTGGGGAGGCGACCGCCGAGAACGTCTGCACCGTGTCTTGGCACCCACACTGCGGCTCGAGCGCCAACGCGCTCCTCGGTCGTCATCCGCGATCACGCGGCGGCTGCGTGCGCGACGAGGCCGGCTTCACGCTGATCGAGCTCCTCACTGTGATGGTGATCATCGCGGTGCTGATCGCGATCACGTACCCGACCTACCTCGGCTACAAGGACAAGGCGAACCGGTCGACGGCTGAGGCGAACCTCCGCGAGGCGATCCCGGCGATCGAGGCGTTCTACCACGAGAAGCAGACCTACGACACCTCGGTGATGACGCTCACCGCGATCCGAAGCTACGACCAGGGGCTCTCGCCGGACTTCGAGATCGTCTCCGGGAGCGCAACGACGTACTGCGTCAAGGCGACGCACGGCGGCAGGGCGTACTTCAAAGCGGGACCCGGCTCGACGATCGGCACCACCCCCTGCACGTAGAGCGACCCACCGCCACCCACGAGAAGCCGCCGTGCTCGCGGTGATCAGCCGGGCGGGGTCGCCGGCTCGTGCTCGAGCGCACACGAGTTGATGCAGTACCGAAGCCCGGTTGGGGCAGGGCCGTCGGGGAAGACGTGGCCGAGGTGACCGCCGCACCGGACGCAGACGACCTCCTCGCGACGCATCCCGTGGCTGAGGTCGAGCCTCGTCTCGACCGCGTCGACCTGGGCAGGCGCAACGAAGCTCGGCCAGCCGCTCCCCGAATCGAACTTCTCGTCCGACCGGAACAGCTCGGCACCGCATCCGGCGCAGCGATAGACGCCCGGCGTCTTCGTGTCCCAATACGCGCCCGTGAAGGCGCGCTCGGTTCCCTGCTGCCTGAGCACGGCGTACCGCTCGGGCGTCAGGCGCTCCCGCCATTCGTCGTCGGTCAGCTCGAGCCGCTCGCTCACAGCACGAGCAGGGCGACGGCGATGAACTGGACGACCGCGGCCGCGATCACGAGCAGATGGAAGATCTCGTGGAACCCGAACCAGCGCGGGAACGGGTTGGGCCGCTTGAGGGCATACGTGACGGCGCCGATCGTGTAGAGCGCGCCGCCGACGGCGACGAGCACGGTGCCGGCGATCCCGACGTTGGCGAGGATCTGTGGCGCCGCGAGAACACCGACCCAGCCAACTGCAAGGTACGCACCCGCCGAGAGCCAGCGAGGCGCGTCGATCCAGGCGAGGTTGAGCGCAAGCCCGACAACCGCCCCACCCCACGCGAACCCGAGCACGAGCCAGCGCGTCGCGCCCTCGAAGGCGAGGAGCGCGAACGGCGTGTACGTCCCGGCGATGAAGAGGAAGATCGTCGAGTGGTCGACCCGCCGCGCCCAGCGGCGGCTGGTGTCGGTCGACCACGGGAAGCGGTGGTAAAGCGCGCTCGCCCCGAACATCGCCGCGAGCGCCGCGCCGTACACCCAAGCCGCGAAGGTCTCGCGACCTCCGTCGGCGAGGATCGCGAGAACGATCCCCGCCGCAACCGCCAGGAAGAATGCGATCGCGTGCGACACCCCGCGCAGGTGCGGACGATCGGCAGCCTCGCTCGTCATCGCGTCATTGTGACACGAGGCCATGGCTGCGGGCACGCCGGGCGCGGGTATCAGCCGATCGTGATGCAGGCGCTCCGCCGCGAGGCCGTGTTGTTGGCCTCGTCCGACTCGACGACACCCTGGCGTGCATCGACCGTCGCGGTGTAGGTCCCGGTCTGACAGCTCTTCCACGTGAACGTGACGCTCGCGCCGGGAGCGAGCGTCGGAACGCTGAACGTGCCCACGAGGGTGATCGTGAGGATGTTGGCCCCAGCCGACGCGGTTCCCTTGTTGGTGATCGTGATCGAGTTGGCGCTAAACGTCGCGATCGCGAGATCCGGCAGCGGCCGGGCAACCGTCCAGGCATAGGTCGCCGGCTGACCGACGTTGCCCGCCTTGTCGGTTGCGCGCACCGAGAAGCTGTGGACGCCGTACGCGAGCTTCGAGTAGGTGGCGGGCGAGACGCACTTCGCGAACGCTGCCTGGTCGAGCGCGCACTCGAAGGTCGAGCCCTGCTCGTCGGCGGTGAACTCGAACCGCGGGTTCGGGTCGGTGGTCGTCCGCGGCGGGGTCACGGTGAACCGAACCGTCGGCGCCGTCGTATCCGGCGGGGTTACCGTCCACGCGATCACCGTCCAGGCGCTCGAGTTCCCGGCCTCGTCGGTCGCGAGAACCGAGAACTGGTGCTGGCCGGAAGCGAGACCCGTGAGCTTGACCGGGCTCGTGCAGGGCGCTGGGTTCGCGCCGTCGGTCGAGCACGAGAAGGCTGCCCCGGGCTCGTCGGCGACGAACGTGATCTGGGCGGAGTCGGTAGTGACGGACCCACTGGGAGCGCTGGTCACGGTGATCTTCGGCGCGGTCGTGTCGGGCGCAGGCGCCGGTGGCGCCGGCGCGCCGGGCGTCGACGTGCCAGGCTTGGGTGCCGGCGGCTTTGGCTTTGGCTTCGGCTTTGGCTTCGGTTTGGGCTTCGGCTTCGGTTTGGGCTTCGGTTTCGGCTTGGGCTTCGGTATCACCGTCACCGTGGGCTCGGAGTCGGTCATCTCCGTCTCCGTTTCCGTCTCGGGAGCGCTCGTCGTAGCCCCGGGGGTCGTCGTGTCCGGGGTCGAGGGCGGCGGCGTCGGTGCGGGCGAGCGGCCCGGTGGCGGCGCCGGCGCAGTTGCGGTCTCGGCCTCGGCCGGCGGCGCTTTGGCGTCGGTGCTCTCACCCGCGACGGTTACCCGACCCGCGCCGCGGTCGGCGATCGCGATCCCGGCGGCAGTCCCGCCGATCACGAGCGCGACGACCGCGACGCTGCCGGCGACGAGCCGCCCGCGGGCCGCGAGCCCGCGCGCCCGCGCAGCGGTGGTCCAGTACCCCGCCTCGTCGAGGCGAAGATCGATCGCGGCCTTGCAGTCGTCGCCGTCGAGAAACGGCGGGAGATAGAGCGCGCGGTAGCGGCGCGAGGCCTCGCGCATGTCGGCGAGCGCCGACTGGCAGCGCTCACAGCCTTCGAGATGGGCGAGCGTCTCCTCGAGTCGCGCGCCCGTGAGCTCGCCGTCGAGGTGACGTGCCAGCAGCGGCAAATAGCGCTGACACGTGATCGGGAACCGCGCGGGATCGACCTGGACGAGGCGCACCTCGGTGCGGAGGCTCTCTCGGGCACGGAAGATGAGCTGCGCGACCGCGTTCTCCTTGAGCCCGACGATCTCGCCGATCTCGGCGTACGAGCGATCCTCGAGCTCGCGCAGCGCAAGCACGAGCCGCTGGCGAGAGTCGAGCTTCGCGTTCGCAAGCCGGACGTCCCGCTGCTGACTGCGGAGCATCGCCGAGCGTTCTGGGTCGTCGTCGATCTGGGCCGGCACGACCTGTTCGGGTACGTCCGCTACGGGCTCCGACCGCTTCGCCTTCTCGACCTGCTTGTAGAAGAGGTTCTTGCAGGTCGTGAACAGGTACGCGCCGAGCTCGACGGTGGCGGGATCGAGCGCGTCGAGTCGCGGGACGGCGCGAACGAACGTCTCTTGGACGAGATCGTCGGCGTCGTGGACGTTGCCCGTCAGCCGGTACGCAAACGCGCGCAGGCGGGGCTGGTAGGCGCCGTAGAGCTCCTCCCACGCCGACCGGTCTCGCCGACGGAGGCGGAGGACGAGCTCCGTGTCAGCAGCTCGTTCGACCGTCGCCATCGCCGGAGTCTAGATCGAGGTGATGCGAATGCAGGTAGGCGGCAAAGGCGGCCTGCTTGGCGAGGTAGCGCTCGATCATCTCGATGCCGAGCGCCGCCCAGTCCGTGATCCAGATCTCCTCGACGTCGAGCTCCTCGAGCCACTGGTCGACATCGTGTGCTTCGCGTTCGTTCATGGGAATCTCCTGTCGTTTCAGAGTCACGTTCGGGCTGCGAGATACGTGTGAGGGCGGGGCTCCCCCGAGACCCCGCCCTCTGCTCCCCCCTTTGCCTCCCCCCACTGCGCTGCGTCAGGCGACGACGGCGCAGATCGCGTAAACCCGCAGGTACCAGTTGCCAACGGTCGCGTTGACCTCGGTCGCGTAGCCCTTCCACTGGGTGTCGCTCGCCGGGTAGCTCTCATCGAGCGCGACCGAGCCGGCCTGGCCGAAGATCATCGCGCCGCCGCCGATCAGCTTCTTGCCCGCCGGGCAGGTCGCAAGCGCCGACTTGAACGCAACCGAGTCAGTCGCCGTGTCGGACGTCACCGTCTGGAGCCCGGAGACACCGGGCGCTCCCTGCGGGCCTGCAGGGCCTGCGGGACCGGTTGCGCCGGGCGCTCCCTGCGGACCCGCGGGGCCGGCAGGGCCGGTCGTGAGCTGACCCGGAGCGAAGTCGGCCGCCTGCAGCGAGCCGTCCTGAACGTCGAGCGACGTCAGCGAGTTGTTCTTGACGTCCGGCGTCGCGATCGAGTTGTTGCGGATGTCGGCCGAACCGACGGTGTTGTCCTTGATCTGCGCGCCGGTGATGAGGCCGGCGGCGGTCGCCGTGCCGGTGACGGCGAACAGAAGCGCGACGGTGGAGATGCAGGTCGCCTTGCTCGGAATGCGGATCATGGTGTGCTCCCTTCGGTTGGTGTGGACTGAAGATCCGTTGTCTTCACAACCGGCGAGCGCGTTGTTCATTACGGCCGTTCGTAAGGGATTTGTTAGGAGTTCACGGGCGTCAAGATCCTTGTCGGCTGGCCCGGGCTCTACCGGGTCTGGCTTCAGCCAGACCCGTGCGCTCGTTGGGTCTGGCCTGAGCCGGACCGCGGCTCGATCGGGTCTGGCTTCAGCCAGACCCGTGCGCTCGTTGGGTCTGGCTTGAGCCGGGTCGCGGCTCAATCGGGTCTGGCTTGAGCCAGACCCGTGCGCTCGGTCTTCGGTCAGTCCGCTCGATTGCGAAGCGTGCGGGTCTGGCTCAAGCCAGACCCGATCCCGCTGCGTCACCGCCGACGCCGGCTCCGTCCACCTCCACGCCGCGCCAGCCTCGAAACCAGCTTGTGTTGCTGCAACACAAAGCGGCTTTGACCCGCGGCTCGAACTGGCTCATCGGCTTCACGTCACAATCCCGCTTCCCCGACGAAGCGGCCGGCACCGGTGGCTGCGATGATCGCCACCACCACGACGGGGAGGCGCACGTGAGACGAGTCACCGGCATTGGCGGGGTCTTCTTCAAGGCCGACAACCCGGCTGCGCTCTGCGACTGGTATCGCGACCACCTCGGGCTCGACGTTCAAGAGTGGGGCGGCGCGGTGCTCGCGTGGGCGGACGCCGATGGGAATCCCATTCGCGGAACGACGGTCTGGTCGGTCACCGACACCGGCAGCGACCACTTCGCCCCGAGCACGGCTCACTTCATGGTCAACTACCGGGTCGACGACCTCGACGCGCTTCTCGAAGCGCTTCGCACGGAGGGGTGCGACGTGCTCGAGGCGACCGACGAGTCGGAGCTCGGGAAGTTCGGCTGGGTGATCGACCCTGAAGGCAACAAGGTCGAGCTCTGGGAGCCCCCGTCGGGGCAGTAGCGCAGCAGTCGCGCGTTACCGAAAGCCCGCAGCGCGAGATCTACACTGACGCCGCGGGCCGTTAGCTCAGCTGGTAGAGCAGGGGACTTTTAATCCCAAGGTCGCTGGTTCGATCCCAGCACGGCCCATGAGGTTCCATGCGGGATCGGAGTGTCTCGCCGTTCCCCTCGCGACCATGGGGCAACACACGGGGCAACAGGTCGTCCCGCCCCAGCCGCGGTCTAGTCCCCGCGCGCATCCACCGCCGCGGCCGTGCAGCAGACCGCACGCAGAATGTTCATTCTATGAACAGTACGGTCTAATAGTGGACGCGATGGCCTAAGGGTCGTTAGTCTCGGAGAGTGCCCCGCACGATCGCCGCCCCGCACGGGTCTCCCGGTGGACTGCTCGGCAGTGCACGTGCCTCGACAGAGCGCTCTCATGGTCAGGTCGGAGTCGCTCCATCAGCCACGCTGCACCCGCGCGACGGAGGAGCGATGGGTCGTGGATGACGTGATCAGAGACGTGGAGGCCTTTCCACTCCGCGGGTCGAGTCGCGACGGTATCTGGGGCCCGGCCTATGGGTTCGTTGTGAAAGTGACTACCGAGGATGGCCTCACCGGTTTTGGCGAGAGCGACACGTCACCGGCTATAGCGCACGCAGTGATCACCGCTGCGTACACCAATCCCTTCGACTCCGGCCTTCGAGAGTTGCTCGTCAACTCGCCGGCGGATCCAGGGGCCGCGTGGGAGTCCATGAGACAAGCTGTGATCCAGTATGGCCGAGATGGAGTAGTCGTCCATGCCATGGCCGCGGTCGACATTGCCCTTTGGGACATCGCTGGCAAGCGTGCCGAGAAGCCCATTGTTGAGCTACTAGGGGGAAGACGGCGGGGTCAGTTGCGCTGCTACGGCACTCACCCGCTGGCCAGCAGCATGGAGAGGAACTCAGAGGCAGCCTTGCGGTTGGTGGAGAGTGGGTTCGATGCCGTGAAGTTCGGCTGGGCCCCGTTCGGTACGGATGCGTCGCATGACGAGATGATCGTTCGCACCCTTCGGGAAGCAATTGGCCCGGGCGTCGACCTGTTGATCGACGTGGGGACAGCCTGGGACGTAGACACCGCGATCAGCCGGGCGAACCTCCTCGAGCCCTACGACCTTCTTTGGCTCGAGGAGGTGCTGCCTCCGTATGACTACTCCGGCTACGAGATTGTTTGTCGAGAAGTGACAACCCCGATCGCAGCAGGTGAGATGGCCGCGCGGGCAGATGAGCTGATCAACCTCGTCGCACTGGGCTGCGTGGACATCCTCCAGATCGATGTGTCCCGAACCGGACTCACACAAGCGCAGCGCGTGATCGCCGCAGCCGAAGAACACGGCATTCCCATCGTCAATCACACGTACGGCCACGTCTTGAATGCGGCCGCATCGCTGCATCTCATGGGAGCCGCGGCGGAGGTATCGTTGTTCGAGTGGCAGGCCACACCGAACGAGATCCGCGACGCGCTGAACCACGGCCAAGTCCAGGCCGTCCGAGGGCTCATCGAGGTGCCATCTAGTCCGGGGCTTGGTGTCGAGGTTGATGAAGCCGCGTTGCGCTTCTACTCACAGGTCTGAGGGGCGGCGTTGAACCTCGCCACGTTAGAAGGGAGAGTGGCGTGGGTCACCGGCGGCGCTTCGGGGATGGGACGCGCGACCGCTCTGCGACTGGCTGAGCACGGTGTGAATGTCGCTATTGGGTCGCTCGTGGAGAGCCAACGTGAGGTGGCACTCCCAGACCAGAACGTCCACACTCCTCCCGATACTGAGCTACTCGCCACGGTGGCACTCCTGGAGGAACGCGGAATCCAGGCACTGGGAACACCGCTCGACGTATGCTCGCCAGACTCGATCCAGACGGCGTATCGGGCCGTGGTCAGATCACTCGGACCCGTGGATATTCTCGTCAACGCCGCGGGAACATCGGCTCGGATGCCCCTGCTTGGCCATCCCGACGAGATATGGCTGCGCCTCATCGAGACCAATCTCACGGGTACTTTTCGGACAATCCGCGCCTGCCTCCCCTCAATGATCGAGCGCGGATACGGTCGGATTGTCAACATTGCCTCGACCGCGGCCCACGTCGGATACCCACTACATGCTGCCTACTGCGCCTCGAAATCCGGCCTTCTCGGGCTAGCCCGCTCGGTTGCTACGGAGTGCAGACGGTTCAATATCACGTGCAACACGGTGAGCCCGGGATGGGTGGCCACGGAGAGCAACTTCTCGGCGTGTGAGCAGGAGATTGAGATCGCCGGACTAGGAATAACTGTCGAGGAATATCGCGCCCGGATAGCGGCAGAGATCCCGCAGCGGCGTTTCCTATCGCCCGACGAGGTCGGTGCGCTCGTGGTGTTCCTCTGTGGCGAGGGCGCAGGTGCTATCGACTCGTCCGACATCACGATCGCGATGGGCTCTCAATGGTGAGGAAGGCACCGCGTGATGACGGGCAGCGGCACGTGGGTTCGGCACACAGTAGTGTCCCCATTCCTGCTCAACAGCTGAGCAACCGAACGGCATGGGTGACCGACGGCGTGACCGGTATCGGCAGAGCCACCGTACGCGCCCTCCTGACTGCGGGCGCTCGGGTTGTCGTCGGAGTGCCCACTCGAGTCGCCGTGCCCGGGAAGGTGAGTGCGGGGTTGTTGCCGAACGTCGACGCACACCTCACTGGTGTCAGCTCCGACGGCGAGAGAGTTTGGGGCGCCCCGCTCGACGTTGGAGACCCAGCGAGCGTGACGCGGTTTCATGAGGATGCCGTGCAGGCAATTGGCCCCGTCGACATCCTCGTGAACGTGGCGACCCCTCCCCGGCATGAGCCAATCCTTCGGCACACGGATGGGGTCTGGGCCACCGTCCTCGACCTGAACCTGCACGGCGCCTACCGCACCACGAAAGAATGCCTCCCCTCGATGGTGGAACAGCGCTTCGGCCGCATCATCAACGTCGCCCCGTCGGTGCCGGCCGTCGGCGCCGCAGGTCATGCTGCCTACAGTGCGGCTCACGCGGCGTTGATCGGCCTGACGCGATGTGCTGCTCTGGAAGGCGCCGAGCACGGAGTCAGCTGCAACTTGGTCGCGCCTAGCCCCGCCGACGGCGGTGGAAGCACTTCGCGCCTGGCGGATACCGCGGAGGAGGGTGATGTGGCGTCCGGGCATGCGGGGCAGCCTATGCCCCGTGGAGCGACTCGGGAGGAGCGCGGAATGAACGCTGGGACCCTTGGAGCGGTCGTCGTCTTCCTCTGCACCGGTGAGGCCTTCGGCATCACCGGGCAGGCGATTCCCGTCTCCCTAGACGGGTAACCGGGGGGCCAGTGCAATCAGAGCTCGCGTGCCTGTCCGGGCTGCACTCACCGGCCGTGCAGCAAGGCGCGAAAGCCAACGTCCAGAGCACTCAGGTCATCCGCCACCGCAACGAAGGTTGCACCCAGCTTGCTCGCCTCGTTCCTGTACTTGCGGTTGGCCGCAGCAGCGCCCCAGCGTTTGCCGGCTTCGCCTGCGCATGTCGCGATTGACCGCAGGTCATCGATGTCGGCCTGGCTAGCGGAGAACATGCCGCGTCCTCGACTGAGCGATAGGTCCGAGGGTCCTACGAACACGCCGTCGACACACGGAAGCGACATGATCTCCGCCATGTCCGCGAACGCTCCCGCTGTCTCGATCATCGGGAAGCACCACCGCCTCTCGTTCTCCCGGGCGATGACTGCGTCAGGAGGACCGCTGCAGTCCTCGGTCCGTGAGTAGCCAAGACCCCGCGAGCCAAGCGGCGGATACTTCGCGTATCTCGTGACCTCCCGCGCTTGATCCGCATCCTCGATCTGCGGGAGGATGACGACGGATGCTCCTACGTCCAACGCATGCTGAATGTGCGACCGGGTGGCCTCGGCAACTCGCACGCACGGGGTCAATCCAAGCGCGAGGCTCAACGACACCAAGTTGTCGATCGCTGGGAGGTCCAGGCTGCCGTGCTCCATATCGAAGACCACAAAATCGTAGCCTGCGCTACATGCAACATCACAGGCTCTCGGGTTGTCCGACTGAAGCCAAAACCCCAGTCGCGTTCTCTTCAACGCGGATTCGCCACCGGTCACGGTAGATATCGCCTCAACTGCGCATGGATGATCGGGATGGGACGTACAGCATCGCATCCGCCTCGATTTCAAATCCCGGAAGATCCGATTGGATGGTGGTTCGGGCGGGTAGTGGATCCGAAAAGAACTGCCGATAAACTTCGTTCATCTCGTTGAAGTTGCTCATATCGCGGAGATAAACACCGACACGCACTGCATCAGCGAGAGAGCCGCCAGACGCCTTGGCAACAGCCGCGAGGTTGGTGAAGGTCTGCCTCGCTTGCTCCGCGAAACTCTCCGTCACCATCTCACCGTCGTTGCGCACCGGTCCCTGTCCTGCTAGCAGAACAAGAGGGCCGGCGCACACTGCCTGGGAGTACGGGCCCGCGGGCGTAGGTGCGTCGCTCGTTGAGATGGCTAGCCTTGTCATCGTGCCCCCTGAACCCATGTCATGACCTCCTAGATGCTCGTGGGCGAGCCTCATGAATGCACTCACTTGTGTTGGTCATCGACCTCGCACCGGCTGGTCTAGACCATTCCTTGCGTCGGTTGGTCACGGAAGTACTGACACCGACGCCTCGGCGAGGCGCGCATCCTCAGACGATCTCCTCGCCGATGTCTGCGTAGAGCCCCGCGCGGACGGGTTTGATCGGAGACTCGAGATCCTCTAGCTCCAGCGCGACCGCCTCGAGTGCGTGATAGCCGGGGATGCCCCAGATCGCAAGCCCTCGTGGGTCGGGCCCGAGAAGGCCGATTCGATCAGCCAGGAGGTGCAGTGTCAGGTTCTCGTGCTGTGTCGCACGCAGCCGGTACCACGCCGCCACCTCGGCACGGCCCGCCCCGTCGGGAATGTCGAAGTACTCGATGTAGTAGCGGGCGCCCGACGCCGGGATCGGGTCTATCAGGGGTACATAGCAGCCAGCCGCATCGATTCGCCCGGTCACACGAGTTGAGGCCTCCATGCTCCTCACCGCACCGGACGCGAAGATCTCCTCCCAATCGGAGAGCCGTTCGAGGCCTGAGCCGGGCGTGTAGTAGATCGTGAGGTACTCGGGCTCCGGCCCGATGCGCCACGTACGCCCGGCGTGTAGCAGCAGAATGTCGTCCGCGATCTTGTCGACCCACCTGTCGTCTCGGCGCCCGACAACCGCGTGGAAGTCCTCGAGCTCGACGCCCGGCTTACGGCTGCGGAACTCAACGTATACGAGCATCCGGCCCTCCACCGTCGTGCGACGTCACTGCGGGATCCTCTTCGGCCCCATAGTTCAGGATGACCTTCGACGCCAGGCGTTGCTGGACGAGCCGAATCCCCTGCTCTACCTGTTCGACGGGCAGACGGTGGGAGACGATTTCGCGCGGGCACACGGCTTCTCGCTCAATCAAACGCAGTGCCGTTCCGTAGTGCCGCCGAGTCGCCACCGACACGCCATAGAGCGACAGCCCCTTCCGAATGACCTGGCGCAGGGGCTCGATTTCGGCCGTTCGGGTGAATCCGAAGAGGGCAACGCGCCCGCCAGCGGCAGCAAGCTCAAGAGCGAGCGGGGTCGATTCTGCAGTGCCACCCCCATCGACCACCGTGTCGCCACCCATGCCGCCGAGCGCCTCTCGGACGTCGTGCACCGTTCGATCAGCATCACCTGAGAACTCGACCGTCGCGTCAGCGCCGACATGCCGAGCCACAGCTAGGCGCGCGCGATCGACCTCCGCTAGTCCGATCGCAACAACCCGCGAAGCGCCAGCTGCGCGTGCGATTTGGATCATCAACAGGACAAACGGGCCCGGCCCGACCGCGACGAACGTCTCTCCGGGCCGCACGTTCACGAGGTCGATCGCATGCGCCGCAAGCGCAAGAGGCTCGAGAAGCGCAGCGGTATCCCAGTCAACGACGTCCGGAATCAACACGAGATGTTCGGCTGGCATGGCGATACGGTCCGCGAACGTGCCTCCCAACGCCGATGCCCCGATATGGATCCAGTCGGGATCAAGGTTTTCGCGACCCTGCAGGCTCTCGACGGAGTGTGGGTTTCCCCAGACAACCTGCAGACCCACGCGCGTACCTGGAGCGATGTTGACGTCGGGCGCACTCTCAACCACGATGCCTGCGGCCTCGTGACCGAGCATTGACGGGTACGAGAGCGGCCGCCGGCCCTGATAGCTGCCGTCGTAGATCGCCACGTCAGTGCTACAGATTCCGCCTCGCTTGAGCTCGACGATCACGTGCCCCGGGCGGAGTTCGGGTTCGGGCCAGTCGCGCCACACTAGTGCCCCGTTGTCGGGCGTCTCCTTAATCGCCGCCTTCATGCGCCCTCGCCGTGGACGGTGAGATCCGGGGCGAAGCCTGAAGCAAGCCACGCAGCCTCGGATACCGCCGTCACGATTGCATCTTCGGCAACATCGAATCGCGCCTTCGGAACGGAGACCGAGATCGCCGCCACCGCAGATCCGTTGGCGAAGACGGGTGCTGCCACGCAGCAGACCCCGATCATGAACTCCTCACGTTCGATCGCGACGCCTGTCTGCCGAACCTGTGCCAAGACTCGGCGGAGTTGATCCGGGTCGGTCTTGGTCATCTCCGTGAGCGGGTTCAGGGCGCAGTCCGCGAGGTACGAGTCCAGGGCATCGTCGTCGAGATGGGCAAGCAGGGCTCGCCCCAGGGCTCTCGCGTGCGTGTGATCTCGAGTGCCCAATGGGACCGTACGCACGCGCAAGTCGCCGGTGCCCTCGCGCAGGGCAACGGAGACGACCTCGCCTGCGTCCCAGATGCCGAGGTAACAGGTCTCGCCGGTGCGTTCGTGCAAGTGCTCGAGCGCTCTGAGCATCCTGGCGTCCGGTGTGCTTACCGTGGGCATGGCGTGATACAAGTCGAGGATCGCTTGGCCTAGCTCGCACTTCCCGTCGACACCGCGTCGAAGCAGCCTCTCGTGGACGAGCGTGTTGACCAGGTGGTAGGTCGTTGAGCGATTCACCCCGATCAGACTGCTTATCTCACGCGTGCCGAGGGGACGGCCTGCCCCTGCAACCACCCGGAGAACCGCCGCAGCACGCTGCACGCTCTGCAGCAGCGTCCCGCGGTCGCCAGCCGCACCAACTACCGTCATGGCGCCGCCCCTTTCCGTTGTTTCCCGTTGGAGCGATCGCGCCGCCGCTCTCCGGTTCTCGAACCAGCGGGCTTCGCAAGGTCTGTTCGGTTCAGCGCCCGCACTGGTCGATCCTCCACCGAGGACACTAGTCCAGCGCCCCGTCCTGTCGAACATCGCCTCATATCACCGCACTCCATCAGTACTCCGCATAAGACCCATCGGGGTGGAACCAGATCGGCTGCTTCCGGTCGTGGGCCACCTCTGCGAGGTCGAGGACTGCCGCCTCATCGACGTCCACGCCGAGTCCTGGCCCGGTCGGCCGTGAGAACCAACCATCGTCGAGTCGGAAGACCTCGGGGTTCTGCACGTACTTCGCAAACCACTCCCCGAAGTGTGTGATCCCCTGCTCCTGCACCAGGATGTTGGGAACTGCGAAATCGATCTGAAGCGATGCGGCAAGCATCAACGGTCCGAGCGGAGCATGTGGCGCCACTGTCACATCGTGCATCTCCGCCATGGCAGCGATACGACGAGTCTCGGAGATCCCACTCGCCTGAGCGACATCTGGTTGCACGACAGCGACGCCCTGTTCGAGCACCTCTGCAAACTCCCAGCGGGACAGCAATCGCTCGCCCAAAGCGATCGGAATGTGGGTTGCAGCGGTCAACTCACCGATTGAAGTGCGGTCTTCCGCGAGCATGGGCTCCTCAAGAAAGAGCAGATCGAGGTCACCTAGCGCCGGAAGCATCCGGCGTGCCATCGGCTTGCTCCATCGGCCGTGGGCGTCGACTGCGATGTCGATGCTATTCCCGAGGGCATGACGGAGAGCTTCGAGACGCGAGACGATCGCGTGACAGACCTCGGGCGGCTCGATGGCAGATGCACGCCCTGCGGTGAGCTTGAACGCACTGAACCCCTGGTCGGCATATCGCTGCGCCTCGTCGATGAGGGCACTGGGATCGAACTCGCAAAGGTCGTTTCCGCCGACCCACACGTATGAGCGGACTCGTTCTCGGACTGGCCCGCCAAGGAGTTCGTGCACGGGTGCGCCCATGGCCTTGCCCTTGATGTCCCAGAGAGCCAGGTCGATCCCGGAGAGTGCGCTCGAAAGCACAGGGCCGCCGCGGTAGCAGCTAGACCGGCGCAATACCTGCCAGTGGGCTTCGACCGGCAGGGGATCTCGCCCAACCAGCCAGCCTCGCGCATCGTGGATCGCCGCTTGTACGGCACGAGCCCTGAACTGCGCACCCGCTTCGCCCCAACCGGTCACACCTTCATCCGTCTGTATCCGGATGAACTGCCACTGGGGCGGCACCAGGAACGCATCGACTGAGGTGATCTTCAACGGCGGCCGCCTCGCCCTGTCAGTGGGCTGATGGAAGGAACGGTCGCTGAGGTCGCACGGTGAACCGATTGCATGCTCGGGTAGTCCTCGTCCTGAAGATCAGGGACGGCCTCGAGAAGCCGCCGCGTGTAGTCCGCAGTCGGATGGCTAAAGAGCGTCGCGCGAGTAGCGACCTCGCGGATCTCGCCCCGCTCGAGAACGACCACCACGTCACTGATCGCACGGACGACGGCCAGATCATGGGAAATGAAGAGCACAGCCATGCCGATCGACGCTCGCAACTCCTCCAGCAACTCGAGGATGCTTGCTTGAACCGCCACGTCGAGAGCCGAAGTGACCTCATCGCACACAAGCAGACGGGGGTCCGCCGCGAGGGCGCGCGCGATTGCAACTCGCTGCTTCTGTCCTCCACTTAGCTCGCGAGGCAGTCTCGACGCCATGCTAGGTGGAAGGTGAACCTGCTCGAGCAGCTCGGCGATTCGTTGGCGCTCCGCTTGCCGGCCGAGTTTCGAGAACTGACGCAGTGGTCTCCCCAAGATCCTCCCGATGGACATGCTCGGGTTGAGGGACGAGTCGGGGTCCTGGAACACGATTTGGATGCGCTGACGCAGGCTTGTATCGCGGTCGGCCGCCAGACCTGGGAGACGAGTCCCTCCGACCGCTATTTCACCCGACAGAGGCGCATGCAGGCCCACGATGCAACGGGCGATCGTGCTCTTGCCGCTTCCACTCTCCCCGACGAGGGCGACGCACTCGCCCTCAGATAGGTCGAAGGAGACTCCACGAACGGCCAGAGTCTCAGCCCGTCCCCCACGGCCCTTCAGCCGGCCGTAACCCGCAACGAGATCCCTCACAGTCAGCAAAGGAGTGTGTCCCTTGAGAGCGGGGACGCGGCGTCGCTCGCGTGATGCGAATGACTCTCGACCCACAAGCTCATCGGCTCTCCAGCACCGGACATCTCTTCCGCTCGATCGAGTGGCGAGCGGCGGTGGATCGGTTTCGCACTGCTCGATGCGGAACTCACAGCGCGGCGCGAACGCACAACCCGACGGCCTTTCCGACGGTTCGACCGCGTGACCCGGGATTCCGCGTAGCTCGTCAGTCTCGCGGTGAAGGCGAGGAGTAGCCTCGAGGAGTCGACGGGTGTATGGGTGCGCTGGGGCGGTGAAGAGATGCTCGACGGAAGCCCGCTCGACGATCCGTCCCCCATACATCACTGCGACCTCATCGACGAGGCTGCGCACGACGCCGAGATCATGGCTGATGTACACGATTCCTAGCTCTCGCGTCTCGCGGATGCCTCGAACCACGTCGAGCAGCCGAGCCTGAGTGAGAACGTCCAGACCCGTGGTCGGCTCGTCCATAATCATGAAGCGGGGCTCGCACACAAGCGCCATCGCGATGGCGACGCGCTGCTGCTGACCGCCGCTCAATTGATGCGGGTACCGCGCCAGGAACTCAGGCTCGAAAGGGAGTTGCGCTCCTTCCCAAGCGCGCTTCAGCATCGAATCAGCATCGGCACCTGGCGCATGGACGGCGATCATCTCACGCAGCTGGTCAGCCACGCGCATGCCCGGTGAGAGCGAGCGCGATTGGTTCTGCGGGACAAACGAAATCAGCCGGCCACGTATCGCTCGCAGGCTGTCCTCGTTGAGGGCGAGAAGATCAACACCCCCCACCTCGACGTTCCCAGAAGCGATACGTGTGCCCGCCTTCGCGGCGCCTACCAGTGCGTGCGCAACCGTCGTCTTGCCGCTCCCCGACTCGCCCACGATCCCGAGGACGGTGCCAGCAGGCACGACGAATGAGACATCCGCAACGATGTCCACCCCCGTCTCGGCCACGTCAACGCGTAGCGCTCGCACCTCAAGCCGATCGCCCGCCTCAGGCACGATTCCCCAACTGGGAACTAGCTCCCGTCTGCGCAGTGGATCGAGGGCCGGCTTGTCTTCGATAGCCGTCGATTGCGAGGTTGATGCCGATGGTCAGGCTCGCGATCAGGCAGACGGCGACAACCACGGGCCACGGTTGCACGGTGAGCCCGACCCTGTTCTCGCCGATCATGAGTCCCCAGTCTGCCGCGGGAGGCTGAAGTCCGAGCCCGACGAAACTCAGTGCCGCAACGAGGAGGATGGCCGAGGTGAGATGGACACCGAAGTGGACGATCAGTGGTCCCCGGATGTTCGGGAGCATCTCAACAACCATCACGAACGATGCCCTCTCACCACGGGCGCGTGCCGCCTCGATGTAGGGAAGATCCACGATCTCCATCGAGGTGGCGCGTGTAATTCGCAGCACACCCGGTACGGTCGTGACGGCGATCGCGATCACGACTACGGTGAGGCTGGTGCCGAATGCTGCAAGGAGCAGGAGAGAGAGGATGAGGGCGGGGAATGCGAGCGCCAGATCGGTCGCTCGGCCGATGAGCTCGTCGAGCCATCCACGACGGTAGGCGGCAACAAGTCCAATCACGGCACCGATGACGAAGCCGATCACGTTGCCTATCAGCGCGACGAAGATAGCCGTGCGACCACCCCAGAGGACGCGCGACAAGGCGTCGCGTCCGACGATGTCGAGGCCAAGCAGGTGCTCGGAGGATGGTGGCGCGAAGGCAATTCCGAAGATCTCGTCAGGACGGTACGGAGCGAGGTACGGCCCGAAGAGCGCAACGGAGATCGAGAAGCCAGCGAGGAAGACCCCGATCCAGGCGATCGGTGATAGACCCGGCATCCGGGGTCGCCAGACCGATCTCAACCAACCGCCTCCGTGCGAAGGCGCGGAGTGAGAAGCACCGTCGCGATGTCGGCGATGAGGTTCGCAACGATGTAGACGGTCACGAGAATCAGGGTGACGGCCTCGACCGAGTACGTATCGCGGTTCTGAACCGCTTGGATCAGGTAACTGCCCGTCCCCTGGAAGGCGAAGAGATACTCGACGATGACGATTCCGGCGGGCATGCTCGCAGCGGTCAGAGCGAACGCCTGGATCGCCGGAACCATCGAGTTGGGGAGAACATGGCTCCGCAAGACGCGGCGTTCCGGAAGCCCCTTCAGTCGCGCCATGTGCACGTAGTCGGACTGCAACACGCCGACAACGCCAGCGCGAACCATCCGAGCCGTCAGGGGCATCCAGCCAAGCACGAGGGTGGCGAGAGGAAGCACGAGTGCTGCCGGCGTAAGCTCGTTGGACACGGCGGGAAGCAGCTTGAGGCTAAACGAGAACGCGAGGATCAGTGCAATCCCGACGACGAAAGAGGGCAGTGAGGCCATCACCAGGGTGAACCCTTGGAGCGAGGCGTCGATAACGGTCCCACTGCGGAGCGCCGAGACGATTCCGATTGCCACCGCCACCGGGAACATCAGCAGCAGCGCTAGTACGAGCAGGATCGCAGTACGGGCTAGCGGAGCACTGATCAGCTCCGTGACCGGGAGTCCGTTTGCGACTGAGCGACCGAAGTCCAGTCGCACGACACCCGCAACCCAGTCGCCGTACCGAATGACGGCGGGGCGGTCGAGACCGTACTCCTCGCGCAGCGCCGCGAGCGCAGCGGGATCCGACGCCTGACGCCCGAGGAACTGAGTTGCGGCGTCGCCCGGTAGCAACTCCATCGTGGCGAAGATGATGATCGAGGCTGCGAGCAGCGTTGCGAGACCAGCCAACAGTCTCGTGGCGATAAGCGTGATCACTGCTATTGCTCGCTGCTCGCAGCCTCGTTACCTGAGCTCTTTCTGCCGCCTGCTACGCCAGCCAGACGTTCCAGAGCCTGTAGTTGCCGAGGAACTCGAAGGGATGGGGTTGAATCCCGCGCACGCGCTTGGTCGACGCATCAAGCGACTGCTTCGTGTACGGAATGATGTATCCGCCGTACTCCCACAGGAGCCGTTGTGCTTCGCGCGTGAGCCCCCTTCTTTGCGCTTCGTTCGACGTGGCGGCTGAGCGGTACACGAGTCGCGATGCGCGCTTCTGGTATCGATCGTTCCACCGCGTTTCCTCGGCGTTGTACGAGACGAACGACTGGAGCCACTGCGCGTAGAACGGACGGTAGCTCCATGCACTGAACGTGAAAGGAGCGACACCCCACGTCTTCGTCCAGAACGTGTCGGTCGGATCCCTTACGACATTCACGTTCATTCCGGCCTCCTTGGCGCCCTGTTCGAACACCAGGGCGAGCGGAACCATGTCCGACACGGCTTCGGCCGCCCGGAGCGTGATTGGCGTCCTGAGCGCCCCGGCCTGCCGCATGAGCGAGCGCGCCTGGTCGGGGTCGTACTCCCGTTGGGGGATCCCGGACGCGTAGAGGGGATCGTTGACGGCGAAGAGGTCGTTGCCGACATCCCCGAAGCCGCCTAGGGCCGCCGCGATCGCCTTCTTCCGATCGATCACGAGCTTCATCGCCTTGCGCACGCGGACGTCGTCGAACGGCGGCTGCTGCGTGTTCATGCAGATCGGAGTCCACGCGCCACCTGGATTGACGATGAGGTTCAGCCCGCGCTGGCGTACCACCGCGGCCTGCGCGGCCGGGACGTCGCAGATACAGTCAACCTGATTGGCGACGAGCGCGTTGACCCGAGCCACGGGGTCGGGGAACGCGAAGACGTTCACACGGTCGAGGTACGGCTTGCCCGACTCGAAGTAGTCTCGATTGGCTGCGACACTGAACGACTCGCCCGGCTTCCACGCCGTCAGGCGGAAGGCGCCGGTGCCGTTCGTGTTCTGGAGAGTGAAGGGGGGAGCGGCGCCCCGCTTGATGATGGTCACCAAGCGCTGCCCCACGGCTGTCGGGAAGTCCGACCACGGACGCACCAGCCTGACCGTCATCGTGTACTTGCCCACCTTGCGGATACCGGCCGGGTCGATCATGTCGATGTTGCCGCGCGTGTCGTCGAGCTTGTTCTTGGGATCGAGGATCCGCTGGAACGTGTAGATGACGTCGTCGACAGTCAGCTCGCTTCCGTCATGGAACATGACTCCCCGCTTCAACTTGATCTGCCAGACGCTCGCGTCCTTGTTGGGAGTGAGCGACTCCGCTAGTTGAGGCACGTACTTGCCCGACGGGAGCTGATCCGTCAGCTTCGAGTAGACCAGCTGCCGAAGACACTGCGAGGTGACGGATGAGCCGTCGAGATGCGGATCGAGGTTGTCCCTGCCCGGATTTCCTCCGATCAGCCCGACGCGGAGCGTGCCTCCACGCCGTGGCGCAGTAGCTGCAGAAGCGAGCCCGGCGAGTGTGCCGCTCGCGCCGACAGCCAGCCCGAGAGCCCCACCCCGCTTGACGATCTCGCGTCTAGTAAGGCCTCCCAGTTCGTTCGATACGCCGCCAGTGTTCACTCGTTGACCCTCCTGTGCCGACTCCGCGAGCGACCGAAGAGAAAGCGCGCTCATGACGTCGACAAGACTAGCGCGCTCCCCCAGAAATGTCCACTATGTGCTCGCTATGTTCTGAATATGAACTCGGGTGGTTGGGACTCACCACTAGGTGCTCGAGGCGTGCGCAGGGATCGACGCCCTTTCCCGGCCTCCAGCTCGCAGGTCTGCGGCACCCGCCGGCCAGGCGCCGCCGTCCAGCTCGTCCACCACTCCGACCGCGGCAGCCAGTACGCGAGCATCGACCACACCCAGGCCTCAACGACCACGGCGTCCTCGCCTCGGTCGGATCGGTCGGCGACGCCTACCACAACGCGCTCGCCGAGAGTCTTGTCAACAGCTTCAAGACCGAGCTGATAGAGACCGCGCCTGGCGATCACGCAGCCAGCTCGAGCTCGCCGTCGTCGAATACCTCGGCTGGTACAACCACGGCCGCCTCAACCACAGGATCTCAATTGCGGGCTGCGTCTCAAACAGATCGACACGGTGGGACAGTCTCCCAGCGACTTTGGGAGCTGCGCCCCCTCTGCGCGTGCCCTTACCTACCCGACGTGCATGCCGATCAACGACTGAGCCGCACCGGCGCGGAGGGGTCGGGGCCTACCTGGCCAGATCGCCTCGAGCCTCGCCGGGATCCGCAAGGCCCCACCCCCATCGACGGGTCCCATCGCGAAGCAGCAAAGCCGGGCCTCTCCGGGACACGTGGAGCGCGCGAATCGGCCTCGGAAGAGGCAGCGCGACGCGCGTGACAAGCGCACCTGCGAGATGTGCTGACGTAACGCGCCCAACGTTGATCGATTGAGTTCCGGGAGTCGTCCCAAGGCTTCGTGAAGTCAGGGGTACCGCAGCGACCGCACCGAGATCACTGCGATGCCTCCTTGCCCCTTCCCGGTTGAGAGCGCAGCAACCTGGGCCCCATGGCTGCCGAGCGAACGTCCCCGCTCAGAGAGAAAGGTCGAACGCGAGCTTCACGCGCGCGTCCTCGCCGGCTGCAAGGCTCGAGAGCACTCCAGGGCCATCCTCCAGGGCGACGGTGAAGAGCCATTCACGCGGTGGCGGCGCTTCGACGAGCATGTCGAGCGCGGCCTTGAAGTCGGCAGGCGAGTACGCGAACACCCCGCTCACCCGGACGGCGCGGCGCACGAGGTCGATGAGCGGGACGCTTACCTCAGCAGCACCCAACCCGATCACCATGACCTCACCACCGGGCCGCGTCGCATCGATGAGCGTCCTCAGCGTCGCCTCGACCCCGACAGCGTCGATCGACACATCCGCACCCGAAGCGGCACCGGCGTCGCGCACGGCTTCCGCCGCTTCCGACGGATCGGTCGTCGCAAGATCCAGGACGCTCGTTCCCGCCGCAATACGGCGTGGGTCGAGGTCGAAGGCGGCGAACAACGCTGCACCGAGGTGACGTGCGACATGCGCTGAGAGGAGACCAATAGGCCCGCAGCCCGCAATGAGCACCGCGGCGCCGTCCAGATCGACCTCCCTCAGAGCGCCGAGCGGTGTGGCGAGCGGCTCGGTAAGCGCACCGAGGACGGGATCGACGCCCGGAGGAAGAGCGACGAGATTCTCCTCGGGAACGACGACCATGTCTGCGAACGCGCCCGGACGGTCAAGGCCGAGAAGCCCGCGAGCGCCGCAGAGGTTCGGACGTCCTCGCAGGCAGAGCACGCACTTTCCACATCCGACCAGCGGGTTGACCACGTACATCTGCTGCCCGACTCGCCCGACAAGCTCATGCCCCAAGACAAGCGGCGGGACCCTGCCCGGACTATGCCCGCGGAACCCGTGGAGATCCGAGCCGCAGATCCCGCACGCAATGACTTCCACGACGACGCTCCCAGATGGAGCCTCTACGTCAGGCAACTCCTGCACTTCTGCCTCGAACGGGGCCGTCCAGACAAGCGCGCGCATCCTCAACTCCTCCCCTGCCCGAGAGCGGGCAGCCGTGGTCGGATCATCGCAGCTCCCCGCGCGCGGCCACGTCCCATGGGGCGATGACCTCGCCGCCCCGGTGCACCGCGACACGATCGTGGAGGCTGGCGCATCCGCAGGCGTGGTTCGGGATGATGGTCACGTCCCCGACCTCGGGCCGGCGACCTGCGCAGGCACCTACATCGAGAAAGCCGTACTCCTCGTGGAGAGCGTACAGCACGGCATCGGGGTGTTCCACGACGATCCCGTGCCCCCACCACCTGCCTCGTTCGGATCGTTCGTCAGTGCCTTCGACCCGCGCCGGGGTCGGACGACTGACGACGCGCACGAGTCCGGAACGCCGCGTCTTCGAACGGGACGGAGCCCTCGGCGATGACCGCCGCATCGCCGTACGCGTTCGTGCCGCAACGCACCTCCAACACCTCACCGATGAGGTGCGTCTGCGCGTACGTCGAGGAGTCTCCACCGCTGACGACGGCGACCTCGAGCCCGGAGACCTCGATGAGCTCCCGTGCGGCTCGAAGGAGGGGCGCGCTCGCGGGGAGGGTCGGGTACGTCATCAGCCCACGAAACTCCAGGCCGAGGAGCTCCGCGACGTGATGCGCGAGCTCCGCAGCCTCCTCCGGCGTCTGGACATCGGTGCGACCGAGTCCCGTGTCGCACTCCACGAGGACGCCGATGGTGCGATCGGCCGACGCAACGTCGCGGCGAGCGGGCCGAGCACCGCGTCGGCGGCGACCATGAGGCGGCTCCTTCGAATACCGCGGAAAGAGCTTCAAGAAGGGCCGCCAGCCCGGAATCGAGGCAGCTGCAAGCGCGGCCTCAACGCAGGTTGGCGCCGACCTATCAGGCGCAAGTGACCCGACGAATCACCCTTTCGAAGCGTCTTCGACACTCCCGACGACACGAGTCATCGGACATGCTCGAATCGCCGCGCTCTCAGCGCGGGGACCCGGCCTCGTCGCTACGAGATAGGACCCGTTCGCGGGGGTGGGGGCCACCTAGCGGCTTTGCGACTGGCGGCTCGAGGGGCGACCTTGAGATCTTGAACAGGCCGTGATGGGATCGAACCAACGACGTTGGGATTCTGAATCGCACCCGGCCTTCGTCGCTCTCGGATTCATGCGGCGCGGCGGGGCGTTGGGCAACACTGGGGCAACACAGCGCGGCCGGAGGTGTCGCCGGCGCTATCGGTCCCCGAAATGCATGACCCACACCGTCGCGTCGTCGAAGCGGCCGACGTTCGTGCCGGGGAGGAGTGCGATGCCGGCTGTTGTCCATTCGGGTCGGAAGAGGTTCTCGCGGTGGCCGGGAGAGTTAAGCCAGCCGTCCATTGCGACGCGCGGCGCGGTCAGGGGCCCCTCGGCGATGAGGAGGTTCTCGCCGAACGCGCCGCGGTAGCCGCGCTCCCGCGCAACAGCGTCCGGCGAGCGGCCGCAGGCAGCGTGCTCGAACACGTTGCAGCGGTCAATGTCCTGCGCCTTCGCCGCCGCCGCACTCGAGAGCACGGTGGTCACCGCGAGCGGCTTCAGCCCCTGGCGGACGCGCGCGTAGTTCATCAAGCACACCATCACCTGCGCCTGGATCCGCGGTGGTGCCTTGGCGTCCTCGCCCCGCGGACACGTGCTCTCACTCGCAAGCCACGGCTGCCACGGGTCGTTCGGCGGGTAAAGGGACTCCCTCGCCAGCGTGATCTTCAGGCTCCCCGGGAACAGCCCGATAGTGGTTGTCGAGCCCTGCTTCGTCGTCCGGAACTGGTCGCCGATCCCGAACGGCAGCGTGTACCCGAACTTGTCCTGCACGGTTGGGCTTACGACGCCTGCAGCGACTACGAGAACGGCCACCGTGATCGCGGCGCGCACCCACCGGCCGCGTGACGCGCGGCGTTTGCCGGTAGTTGCGTCCTCGCGATACCAGTCGCGGCTCTCGAGACCCATCCCAGATAGTTTCGGAGCGACGATGGGACGGCTAAAGGACCCGTCCCCGGTACCCAAGCTGCGGTCGGCGTTGCGCTCGACGCTCTCGCTCCGCGGACGCAGGCCCGCACCCATGCGGAAACCGGCCTCGGGTCAGCGTTCTCGACCGGTGCGATGCGGCGCTAATGGCCCGCTCGGCGAGCGGTGACGGACCGCTGCTGGTCCGGTCAATGACGTCAACCGGGCGTTTGCGGGGCCACGGCCGGCGTTCCGCAGGTAGACGCGTCGATCACTCCGACACAGCGTGGCCCTCTCCCTCGATCGAGGGAGCCCTTCCTCTGTAGCAATCCTCGTGACAAATCGAACATTCGTTCCGTCCGACGCGGCTGCTCAAATACCGCGATGACCGATCGAGATCACGAGCGGGCTATGGAGCGCTACTGGGACGCCGTCGCAGATTGCGACTACGACGCGAAGCGCTCGCTCGCTGCCGATCTGGTGGACGAAGAGCTGCAGATGTTCGGGGTCGAAGTGCGTCCCGACGACCGTGAGGTCGCGATCGCTCGGATCGTCGAGGCGGGCGTCGAGACGCGGCACGAGGAGACAGGCGACGGGTTCGTGGCCCACCACGAGGTCGCCTTGAGCGCAAGAGAGGCTCTGCGCTCGCTGAGGTACACCGTGCGCCGCGTCGGCATCCGCATCCCCCGGTCGGTGAGAGCAGTGCGACGTCCTGGTCGCCGGAGTCCACGGAGGCATCGGCGCGTCGTCCGGTCGACGGCGCGCGCACCTGGCCGATTAGCCAGCGGCGAGCCAGCTAACCCTGGCTCGAACGTACACGGTGGTGCAACCGCAAGAAGCAGTGTGTTCCCGTGCCGCTGTACGTCGGCACGGCACGCGGCCCTGTCCGTCCGGGGGGCTTCATGACCCGTCCTCGGATCGGTGGCCCGCTGCCAGCAGCGTTCACTACCTCGCGCACCCGCGGACCCGCTGGCGCGTTGACAGGGCTAAGTCCTGAAGCGCTAAGTACTGAAGTCCTCGCCGGGCTAAGTCCTGAAAGGCCAAGACCTGAAGAGCCAAGACCTAAAGTCTCTTCCTTCGCGACTTCAGTACTAAGCGAGCGTTCAGGACTCGGCGAGGCAACACGAGCCCTCCTCCACTCCCAGCCGACCAGCCGCGACGACAAAGTCGGCTGGCTCCGCGAGACCGCCCGCAATCCGGAGATCGCGCTCGCACTCGCAGTCGAAATGGGGCTCCCCACCCAGGCCATCGACACGGTGTTCGACTGCCCGTTCCACGGCATACCCTGCCCTGCGCGGCTAACCCTCGGACGCAACGGCGAGGTCGTGTACCACGACCCCGGGTTCGCGCCGCTGAAGCGCGAGTTCCAGACGATCCCCGAACTCGCCGTGGCCCTACGCACCCGGGCGCCGAAGCGGCTCAGACCGATCCTGCTCGCGCTCTGGCGAATCCGGCTCCTCCACGAGGCGGGTCTGCTGACACCACCAGAGGTCGACACCCCGCACGTCCCACCCAACAGCCCGCCTGCTGTCCACGCGGCGAGGAACGGATTCGAGCTCCTCGTCCGTTGCCGCTGGTTCCTCGACCCAGGCGAACCCGTCCCGTTCACCCGCTCATTCGCAGAGACCTGGTGCGGCCTCGCGAGACAGGACTCCCGGCGCGCGATCTTCGAACTGATCAAACAGCAGGTGATCGTCAAGGTCGGCGAGATCGCAAACGGATTCGCTAACCCAACGTACCTGTACCTGCCCGGCCGCCAGCGGGATGAGACGTGAGCAGTTCAACAACACACCTGGTCAGGCTGCCCGCCACTTGCGGCGTCGTCGAGCTCCTCCTCACCGACAAGCTCGCTCGCGAGCTCGAAGCAGTGATCCGCGCCTACCGCCGCCCACCGGGACGAGACTATGCAGCCGAGATCGAGCGGTACCTGCAGGAGGCGGGTGTCGCGCACACCACGCAGATCGCGCGGGCGATCCATGCACGCGACCAGATCGTGCGCGAGATCCTCGCTCATGACGCGCGCTTCCAGCGAGCCTCCGCGCCTCGGGGAGCGTCAGGCCGGCCGATCTACTGGACGCTCGCTCCAAGCCCCCCTGAACCCGTCCCAAAGCTGGGGACGACCTCCGACACGGCGGGTTCGAAGTGATCGAAGAGCCCTTCACGGTCGAGCTGCCTGAGTCGCTCCTCGCAGCGCTCGCCGAACGCGTCGCCCAGGTCGTCCAGGCAAGTACACCCGCCGAGCAGCCGAGTTCCCCGTACATGACAACTGAGCAGGCGGCCGCGTTCCTGTGCTGCTCGCGACAGCGCATCCATGACCTGCTCGGCCAGGGAAAGCTGTCCCGCTACAAGGAAGGCAGGCGCACCCTGCTGCTGCGCGAGGATCTCGAGCAGCTCGTCCGGCTCGAACGCAGGAGACGCCACTGATGGCCGCCCGTGCCCCGGCAAGGGAATGCGGTGGACGGTCGGACCGTTTGACTCGTCACACAGAAAGCCCCCGCGCGGCTGGAACCGCCGGGGGCACGGCACAGGAGGTATCAGCTCCCATGCAGGCGTCTTCTAGCGGACCCCGCTCCCGCAAGCTCGAACGCACCACCGTCCCTGGCATCTACAAGCGCGGCGGCACCTATGTCGTCGTGTTCCGTGACCCGACCGGCAGGCAGTGCAAGCGGCACGCCCGCACTCTCACCGAGGCAAGAGCTGTCAAGGCAGAGGTCACCACCGACGTGCGGCGCGGCGAGTACCGCACCCAGTCCAACATCCGCTTCCGCGACCACTATGGCCGGTGGATCGACACGTACCAGGGCCGCACCGGGCGCGGCTTCCGCGAGAACACCCGCCGGCGCTACCGCGACGCTCTCGAGCAGCGCGCCCTCCCCTCGTTCGGGCCGATGAAGCTCGCCGAGATCGAACCACAGCACATCAAGCAGTGGCTGCTTCACCTCGCCGAACAGGGCCTCGCACCCGCCAGCATCCGCAATCTCTTCGCGCCATTGCGGGCGATGCTCGCCGACGCCGCCGAAGATGGCCTGATCCGCTCCAACCCCGCCGCCGGTGTCCGCATCCCCAACACCGCCAAGCACGCCGAGCCCAAGGCCAAGGCGCTCACGCTCGAAGAGGTCGACCGGCTCCGCGCCCAGCTCACCGGCACCGACCTGCTGCTCGTCGACACGCTGCTCATGACCGGGATGCGAATCAGCGAGCTGATCGGGCTCAACCACGGGGACGTCGACTACGGCGCCTGTCGCATCCACGTGCGGCGCCGCGCCTACAAGGGCATCGACGCCCCCAAGAGTCGCAACGGCACCCGCCAGATCCCCATCACCCAGGAGCTCACCCAGCGGCTGTGGAACGAGCGCAAGACGAGGCCACACGCGCACGACGACGACCCGCTGTTCGCCTCCACCAGCGGCGAGCGGTGCGACACCGCCAACCTCTACAACCGGATGCTCAAGCCCGCCTTGCGCAAAGCCCGCATCCCCCACGGCGGCTTCCACCGGCTCCGCCACACCTGCGCAACACACCTCATCCGCAACGGCGCAACAGCCTCACAGGCACAGCTCTGGCTCGGACACCACGACCCCGGCTTCACCGCGCGCACATACGTTCACCTCGATGCCTCGGATCTGCCGGACCCTCGACTCCTTTCCGGCCTGGTAGGCACGGAGGTTGTCAGCGCGCCGGCCGCAGAGCTGCGGGCTCTCAAGACGGAGGCGAGCTCGCCGGGAACAGCAGACGTATCTGCACTCCGCGCACGGGTCGCCGGGGGAGAGGGGGGTCGTTGACGGGTTGATCTGCCACGGTGGCATGGACGTCCTTCACCCGCACCACTACGGTTAGTCGCTGATGCGCCTGGTGACGATCGAGGTAGACGGCTTTCGCCGATTCCGGCGCCGCGAACGGATGGTTCGACTCGAGATTGACGGCCCGCTGGTCGCCATCATTGGCCCCAACGAGGCTGGAAAGACGTCGCTCCTCCGAGCGCTGTGCCGGCTCGATGATGATGATCCCATCTCCGTCAACGATCGCACTCGCCTCGCGGGAATCGTCGACTCGCACCAGGTTCTCGAGGCGCTCTATCTGATCGAGGAGAAGGACCGGGACGTTCTGAAGGGGCTTCACAGCGCGGATGACGCGACGCTCACCCGGTGGTTCGTGGTGCGGAAGCACGCGGATGGAACGCGACGATATGAGCTGCTGCCGGGTCTCAGCCGAGACAAGGCCACTCGGGTAAGCGCCGCGGCTGCCCTCAAACGTCTGCGTGCCCACCGAGGGTGGCCGGCCAGTGGAGCGGAGGAAGACGAAGATCTCTCCTCGGCTTCCTTCGACGAGGCGCTACAGGCGCTCGAAGAGAGTGCCGAGGAGATCTCGCCGCCCGGCCGCTCGGCGATAGGAAAACTGCTCAGCGGCCTCAGGGATGCCGAGTTCGTCGACAAGCAGCTGGCAACGCTTGCTTCGCACGCGCTCGAGGAGCTTGTAGCCGCCGAGCGCCGCGAATCAGAGCAGCATCCCAACGACGAGGCGATAGCCCGGCTTATGGATCGCCGACCGCACTTCCTCTTCTTCGGAGACCAGGAACGTGACCTCCGCACCGACTATGTGCTCAGCGAGGTGGTCGCTTCGCCCCCACCTGCGCTCGATAATCTCGCGAGGCTCGCGGGTCTCGACCTTGCTTTCCTCCACAACCTTGTTTCCGATGGTGATACGGGTACGGCAGTGGACGTTCTTGAGCAAGCAAACCGTCGCTTGCGGGAAGCTTTCGAGGCCTGGTCACAGGCAACAACGCGAGTCCGGTTCGATCGAGAAGGCGACGCCGTCCTCCGTCTTCACGTGTCCCGAGAGGGTGGTGGATACGACAGGCTTGACGATCGCTCGGATGGGTTGCGGATATTTGTCTCGCTTCTCGCAGTAACGGCGCGAACCAACTTCCATATCCCCCCGATCGTGCTCGTCGATGAACTCGAGCGGCACCTCCACTACGACGCGCAGGCCGACGTCGTTCAGTTGTTCGCTCGCCAGACCGAGATACCCCAAATCGTCTACACCACTCATTCGGCGGGGTGTCTACCGGAGGACATCGGGGCCGGGATCCGCATCGTTCACCGCGTCGAAGGAACCAACGACAGCGGAGTCCGAAACAGATTCTGGACAACGCAGGGCGATACCGCGAATATCGGCTTCTCACCGCTTCTGTTCGGGATGGGGGCAAGTACCCTCGCGTTTGTACCAGTCCGCAATGCCGTCCTAACCGAGGGAGCGGCCGATCTCATCCTTCTTCCCACCCTAGTCCGGGAGGCCACGGGCGCCAAGCACGTCGGCTTTCAGGTCGCTCCGGCGAGTTCCGAGGCGCCTCCAGCGCACGTTGCCGGCCTCAGCCGAGAGGCGGTGCGAGTCATGTGGCTCGTAGATGGCGACTCGGCCGGAGGAAGACTCGCACGAGAGGTTCGGCGCCAGCTTGGCGCCGAGAGAGTCGCGCAGATCGGGGGAGCGGGATCCGGGAAGGTGCTTGAAGACCTCCTCCGCCCGTCGGTCTATGCTCGCGCCATCAATGCCCAGTTCGAGCGCAGTGGCATCGCCGAGAGAATCTCGGTAGGCGACCTGGATCGCGTGAACCGGCCACGTTTGCTTAAAACCTGGTGCGAGCAACGCAACATCGCGGTTCCGAACAAGGCGGACGTGGCGTACCGGGTCCTCGATCTCAAGTCCGACATCCCGGCTCTGCTGAGCGCGGATGGCTCCAGACTTGTAATGGCGTTGGTAGGTCAGCTGCAGGCGTCTTTCGGAGAAGCGCCAGGACAGCCGTGAGGAAGTCGTTGGGGCAACAAGGGGGCAACATGACCCACCGATCTCTGGCGAAGCCAGCTCGACGAGACACGAGCATGCATGCGGGATCGACCTCGGTCGGACTAGGCCCAACTGGCCCTGAGAGCCGCTTTTAATCCCAAGGTCGCTGGTTCGAGCCCAGCACGGCCCATGCTTGTTGGCAGGCGGGCTTTCCGCCTGCGGCGGAAGGCACGGAGCCGGCAGAGGCCGGCCCGCTCGGCGATGTTAAGCGTACGATCCCGGCGATACGGAGCGCGATCGAGCGTTGCCTGACAACCGAACAACGAGCCTGCCGAGTTGACCAACCACGACCCAGTCGCCCTCGCGGGGATCTTCCCGGTGATCCAGACCCCCTTCGCAGACGATGACGGTCAGGGCGTCGACCACGATGGCATCAGCCGACTCGTCGCCGATCAGCTCTCCTGGGGAGCCGACGGTCTCGTCGCGCTCGGCGTCGGATCGGAGACCTCTGCGCTGACCGAGGCGGAGCGCGACACCGTCCTTCGGTCAGTCCGAGCCGCGGCCGGAACCGGGCCAACGGTCGTCTGCGGGATCGACGGCGCGACCGTCGTCGCCGTCGAGCGAGCGATTCGCGCGAAGGAGCTCGGGGCGGACGTGCTCATGGTGCTGCCGCCACCGGGGGGGTACGGGCACGACGCAGTCGTTCGCCATCTCGGCGACCTCGCCCACGCCGCCGAGCTCCCGATCGTCCTTCAGGACGCGCCGCAGGTGTCGGGAAAGAGCCTCGGCGCAGACGCGCTTGCGACGCTCGTTCACCACTCGACCGACGTCGTCGCGATCAAGCTCGAGGGCGCGGACGCACTCGACAAGATCGCAGATCTCGCGCCGCGTGGAATCCCGACGATCAGCGGGTGGGGCGGCGTTCACTTCCCCCAGGCGATCGACGCAGGCGCGGTCGGCTGCTTCCCGGGATCCGACCTGGGCCCAGCGTTCGTGCAGCTGCTCCGCAGCTCCGACCGGACGCAGCGTGATCGCATCTACGAGCTCATCCTCCCGTTGCTCGTCTACCTCGGAAGGAACGTCGAGACCCTGATCGCCGGCTGCAAGTACCTCCTCCTGCGCCGCGGGCTCATCACCCATGCCGGAGTCCGCCGTCCGGCGCGAGAGCTCACCGAGCGGGAACGGCACACGCTCGACACCTTCTCAGAGCACCTGAGCGCGGAAGGCGTCGCCGGGTTCACCCAGGCTCTCGACCCTGGGCCTCGCCTTCGGTGAGCGTCCCGGCCCATCCCGGGAACCCCAACCGCGATCGCCTGGTCAGGTAACGCTTGACAGTCTCAAAAAGCCTACTTATTGTCTCTCTGGCCGATGGCTCCTCAAGCTCTTGAAGGCGTCCGTGTGCTCGACGCGTCGCAGATGTTGGCCGGCCCACTCTGCGGCATGCGTCTCGGCGACCTGGGGGCGGAGGTGTTCAAGATCGAGCCGCCCGGCCGGGGCGAGTGGAACCGGTCGCACGGTTTCGGCGACGCGACGTTCGACGGACAATCGACGACCTTCCTCGCCCTGAATCGCAACAAGCGCAGCGTCGCCCTCGATCTGAAGACCGATGAGGGCCGGGATGCCTTGTACCGGCTCGTCGAGGTCTCGGACGTATTCCTCCAGAACTACCTCGTCGGCACCGCCGCGCGCCTCGGCGTCTCCTACGACACCCTCTCGGAGATCAACCCGCGTCTCGTCTACTGCTCGATCACCGGCTACGGCGCGGTTGGGCCGTACGCGAGGCGACCCGGGCAGGATCTCGTCCTCCAGGGCTACAGCGGATCGATGTGGTCGGTCGGGGCGGCTGACGATCCGCCGCTTCCGGGCGCGCTCTGGGCAGCCGACACGATGACCGGATACCAGGCCACGATCGGGATCCTCGCCGCGCTGAACGCGCGCGGCACAACGGGGCGCGGTCAGCACGTCGAGGTCGACATGCTCGCCTCGCTCATGGACGCGCAGTCGCAGGAGCTGGTCACCTTTCTGAACGCCGGCGTCAAGCCGAAGCGCCGCCGGCAGCCGAGCGCGCATGCGCTCATCCCCGCCCCGTACGGTGCGTTCCAGACCGCTGACGGCTACATCACGCTCGCGATGTCGTCCACCAAGGCGCTCGGAGAGCTCTTCGACGACGAGGTCCTCAAGGGGATCACGTCCTGGGAGGATCAGCTCGCCCGCGCAGACGACATCACGGAGCGTGTCGCGATGCATCTCCGCGAGCGAACGACGGAGGAGTGCCTCAACGGACTGCTCGGCGCGGGCATGTGGGCCGGGCCGGTGTACGACTACGACGACCTCGCCAACGACCCGCATGTCGCCGAGCGCAACATGATCGTCGACATCGCGCTCGAGAGCGGCCGCTCGATGCGCGTCCCGGGGGTCCCGATCCAGATGTCGGACACGCCGCCGCGCATCTCGTCGCCACCTCCGCCTCTGGGAGCCGACACCGCGGCGGTGCTCTCGAACGTTCTCGGCTACGACGACGACACAATCGCCGCGCTCGACGCCGCCGGAGCCATCGCTACCCGAAAGGCAAGGGACTCCTGATGGAAGTCGCACCCGGAATTCACCGGATCGAGGCGCCGCTCGCCGACCGCATCGTGTGCGCCTACGTCGTCCGTGGGGCGAGTCGCACGATCCTCGTCGACACCGGCATCGCGCAAACGCCTGCGGAGAGCATCGTGCCCGCGCTGGCAGAGATCGGGCTCGAACCGGGCGACGTCGACCTCGTCGTCGTCTCGCACGCTGACATCGACCACTCCGGTGGGAACGGGGCGTTTCAGGCGCTGGCACCAAGAGCGACCTACCTGGCACACGCCGCCGACTGCGCGCTGATCGAGAACGTCGAGCTGCTCCTCTCCGACCGCTACGGCGAGCAGGCGGCAAGCGACGGCATCGACGACCCCGAGGCAGCCAAGGACTGGGTGCGCGCCAGCGCCACCGACATCCCGATCGACGTGAAGCTCAGCGGGGAGGGGGCCGTGAGTGTCGGGCCGGACGACGAGCTCGCCATCCTCCACACTCCCGGCCACTCGCTCGGGCACCTGACGCTGTGGCGTGAGCGCGACCGTGTCGCGATCATTGCCGACGCGGTTCTCTCGGATGCGCTCGTCACCGTCGACGGGGCGCCCGCGTTTCCCCCTACCTACCGGTATCTGCCCGCCTACCGAGAGACGATCGACCGGATCCGTGCCCTCCGACCAGCCGTCCTGCTCACCTCGCACTTCCCCGTGATGAACGGGGACGAGGTCGGCGAGTTCCTCGATCGAAGCCAGCGCTTCGTCGAGCGGCTGGACGACGCGCTGGCATCGGCCCTGGCGGCCGAAAGCCGGACGCTCCGTGATCTCATCGACGAGCTTTCCCCACAGGTGGGGACGTGGCCGGAGGCGACCCGCGACGCGATGCGCTTCCCCCTCACGGGGCACCTCGAGGAGCTCGTCGCAGCCGGCTCGATCCGCGAGGAGACGGACGGCCCGGTGCGACGCTTCGCGAGGAGCCACCCGTGAGATTCGAGGGCGGCGTCGCAGTTGTGAGTGGTGCCGCGAGCGGGATCGGCGCCGCGACGGCTCGCCGCTTCGCGGCCGAAGGAGCCGCGGTCATCGTCGCCGACATCGATGACGGCAAGGGCAGCGCCGTCGCGGCGTCGATCGGGTCAGACGGGGGCCGAGCGGCGTACGTCCACTGTGACGTCTCGGTGCCCGCGGACTGGGAGGCGCTTGCGCAGGCAACGCACGATCGCTTTGGGCGCGTCACCGTTGTCGTCAACAACGCGTACAGGATCGAGCGCCGGGTGGCGCACGAGCAGTCGGCAGCCGACTGGGACGCGCAGCTCGCTGTCAATCTCCGGCAGATCGTGCACTCACTCGCCGCGTTTGTCGACGACCTCCGCGAGAGCCGCGGCGCCATCGTCAACACCTCGTCCGTTCACGCGTACATCGGTCTACCGGGCTCTCCGGCCTACTCCGCTTCCAAGGGCGGCATGCTCGCGCTCACCCGTCAGCTCGCCGTCGACTACGCGCCTGAGATCCGCGTGAACGCAGTCGTGCCCGGTGCGATCGACACGCCCGCCTGGGATGGGTTCGACGGGGAGGCGCGTGCCGCGTTCGCGGCTGCGATCCCGGCCGCCCGGTTCGGCACTCCCGAAGACGTCGCCTCGGTGATCGCCTTCCTCGCATCGCGCGAGGCCGACTACGTGACCGGCGCAGCGCTCGTCATCGACGGCGGCTGGAGCGTCGCCCGATGACCGACAAGCCGGAGCAGGGGCTCGAGGCCGAACGGGAGCTGGCTAGTGGCGACCTGCAGTTCGAGCGTCACGGACGGATCGGTGTCCTCACGATCAACCGTCCGCGCAAGCTCAACACGATGACGATCGAGATGGGACGCGCCGTCCGAGACCTCGTTCATGAGGTCGACGCCGACGACTCGATCGCCGCGCTCGTCGTCGCCGGCGCGGGCGAGAAGGCCTTCTGCGCCGGCAGCGACATCTCGGTGCTCGACAGCTTCGGTACCCGCTGGCAGATGCGAAACCGCGACAACGACTACGCCCTCGACCTCCTGGGAATGCGAAAACCCCTGATCGCGGCGATTCGCGGCTACTGCTACGGCGGCGGCCTCGAGATCGCGCTTGCCTCCGACATCCGCGTCGCGACGGCCGAGTCGACCTTCGCCTGCGGTGAGGTGAAGCTCGGCTGGATCGGGGGCTCGGGGAACGCGCAGCTCCTCACGCGAACGCTCGGGCCGGGCAACGCAGCCCGGCTGCTGCTGACCGGTGATCCGATCGACGGGAACGAGGCGCATCGGATCGGACTGATCCAGGAGCTCGTTGAGCCGGATACGGTCCTCGACCGCGCGCTCGACTACGCGAACAGGATCGCCAAGAACCCGCCGATCGCGGTGCAGCTGACGAAGCACTCGATCCGGATGACGATGTCGACGTCGCTCGAGGCGGGCCTCGCGTACGACAACGACCTCTTCACGCTCTGCATGATGACCGAAGACAGCGCGGAGGGCATCAAGGCGTTCCTCGAAAAGCGCGAACCGCACTTCCGTGGTCGCTGACCCGGCAGCGATCGGCAACGTGGCGGTCGACCCCCGCATCGTCCGCGCGGCCGACCAGCTGCTCCGACATCCCTACGAGCGCTGGTTCTACGGCGATTCGATCGGGTTCGAGGCGCTCGTCAAAGCGTCGACCTTTCTCGGCAGCGAGCGCTGGGCCTCCTTCGCGCACGGGTTCGCGCGCTCGTGGGCAGTCGGGCCTCCGGCGTTCAGGGAGATCGACAACACGGCACCGGGCCACGCGATCTGCCTCCTCTACGAGACGAGCTCCGACGACCTGCTACTCGACGTTGCGCTTCGCCTCGCTGACTACCTCCGGGCTCGGCATGCCGTCTCGGGTGTGTACGCTGCGTTCGAGGACACCAAGCTCATGCGCCCATACGGCGGCGGCAGGCTCCCCCCGCAGGAAGTTGCCCTGCTGCGCTCCGCCGGGCCCGGCGTCTTCGTCGACTGCCTCCACTTCGACCCGCCGTTCTTCGTCCATCTCGGCCTCCTCACCGAGGACGATGAGCTCGTCTCGGCCGGCGTCGCACAGGCGCAAGGCTACGTGGATCTGCTCCAGGACGACGGTGGGCTGTTCTACCACTTCTATCTCGAGCGGACCGCCAGGCCTTACATCCTCGGCTGGTCACGGGGGCAAGGTTGGGCTCTGCTCGGCCTGCTCGACATCGTCGCGATGCTTGGGAGCGACGATCGCGCTCGGCCGCTCGCCGAGGCGGCTTTGCGGCTCGGGGAGGCAATGCTCGCGACCCAGAAGCCCGACGGCGACTGGTGGGCGGTCGCCCAGCGCGCGACCTCCGGGGACGAGAGCTCGACCGCCGCGTTCATGGCGACCGCGTTCGCCCGCGGATCGCGTCTCGGTCTCTACGATGAACGGTTCCTCGACGCGGGTCGGCGAGCGTGGACCGCAGCGCTCCGCAACACCGGGCCTGACGGCGTGCTCACCGGGACATCCGCCGCCGTCCATTGCTCAACGCTCGATGACCACTACGATCACGTACCGCGAGGCTTTACTGTGCCCTGGGGCCAGGGGCCCCTCGTGCTCGCGGCAGCCGAGTGGACGGAGGACACGTGAGCGCAGACGTGGCTGAGACGATCGTGATCGAGACTGCTGCGCTTCGCGTCTCGCTCATCCCGAGCCGTGGCGCCGACATCTTCGAGCTCGTCGATCGCGAAAGCGGCCAGGACACGCTCTTCAAGACACCCTGGGGTGTCTCCGGGGGGCTCGCGCGAACGGGTGGGGCGGCGCCCGTCACCTCCTGGTTCGACTCGTACGCGGGCGGGTGGACCGTCCTCGTGCCGAACGGCGGCGCTGCCTGCGAAGTCATGGGCGTCGAGCTGCCGTTCCACGGGGAGGCATCCGTCGCTCCCTGGGAGGTCACCGCCCGATCGGACGACGGCCGCTCCGTTGATCTCCGTTGCCTCCTGCGCCGCAGCCCACTGCGCCTGGATCGTCGTGTCACCCTGGATCGCGAGCGCCCGACACTAACCCTTCACGAACGGCTGACCAACATCGGCGGCGAGCCCTACGACTTCATCTGGGCGCACCACCCCACCCTCGGCGAAGCGCTCCTCGACGGGCAGTGTCGTATCGACACCTCGGCGCGCTCGATCGAGACGGACGCCTCATATGACCCGCCCGGAAACGCACTCGTGCCAGGAGCGCGCGGACACTGGCCGCTCATCGAGGGGCGCGAAGGCACGGTCGACCTCTCGACGGTGCCTGCGCCCGGGACGACGCGCTCGCTGCTGGCATACCTCTCCGAGTTCGGGAGCGACGCCTGGTACGCCGTCTCGAATCACGGCCGCGGGATCGGATTCGCCCTGCGCTGGCCGGTGGACGTGTTCCCCTGCGCGTGGTTCTGGCAGGAGTTGAACGCTTCGAGCGGCTATCCGTTCTTCCGTGCGGCTCGGGCGATCGCGATCGAACCGAGCACAACCTTCCCGGCTGACGGGCTCGCCGCCGCGATTGCGTCGTCACGAGCACGAACGCTCGCGCCGGGCGAAGCTGCCGAGGTCACCTTGACGGCGGCGCTCTTCCGCCCCCGCGGGGCCGTCACCGGCGTGCTGAGCGACGGCACGGTCGTGTTTGCCGACGCTGCGCAGCAGACGACGTAGCCGTACGGGTCACCGTCGGGCGCGAGGTTTTCCGTTTCCGCGCGCGGCGTGGCTCCGCCGACTCGTCGCGAGCCGCCGAGCGTCGCGCTGAGCGAGATTGACGAGCGTTGTCATCTCGGCATGAGCGCGCTCGGCGTTCCGGGCGATGATTGCCTTGAGCACCGCCCGGTGTCGCGGAACGAGATACCGGGGGAAGCCGAGCGCCTCGATCGCAACCGCATCCCGTCCGGCGAGCGCCCCCAGAAGCACGCCCGTCATCTCGATCAGCAGTGGATTGTGGGCCGCGATCGCAATGCGATGGTGGAACTCGACGTCTGCCGAGACGACCGCATCCGGATCGCGGGCGGCCACGGCGTCGGCAAGCCTCGCCAGAGCCAGCCCGATCGCGTCGAGCTCCTCGGCTGTCGCGCGCTCGGCGGCAGCTGCTGCCGCCGCCGGCTCGATCAGGAGTCGCACCTCGGCGAGATTCTCCATCAGCTCGTCGATGCCGGACGAGTTCCGGCGCCACCGAAGCACGTCGGGATCGAGGAGCTTCCACCGGTCAGTACCGAGGACAGTCGTTCCCTTGCGCTGCCTCGACTCGACGAGGCCCTTGTCACTGAGGACCCGTAGCGCCTCCCGCATCACGGTGCGGCTCACCCGGAACTCGGCCTGCAGATCGGCGATGAAGATCAGCGTTCCCGCCGCCAGCGAGCCGCTCACGATCGCGTAGCCGAGGCCCTCGACCACCTTGCCGTGTGGCCCTTGCGAACCACGCGGGCGCCGCCCGCTTCCGACGATCGGCGCGTCGGCGGGCGCGGAAGGCAGTGAGGTCATGTGGTCGACTCTACCGAGCCGCCGGAGCCACATGACGACCTCGCTGAACGACTTGACATGACTCAAAAAAATCGTTCTTATTCACCTGTGCTCTACACCCGTTCCTCGAGTGCACGGGAAGCGACGAAGCCCTTCAGGGGTGTCGTCGACCGGTCGGCGGAGCGTGTGCCGGCAACCGACGGCGTGAGAGCTCACACAGTTGCCACGACACCCGTTTGGAGGTGGAGCAGTTGAGTCGCACGACCAGAGCGCTTGGGCTCTCGATGGTCATGGTTGGGCTGACGGTGGTGATCACCGTTACGGCCGCCCAGGCTCGTACCAAGGCAGAAGATCCGATCAAGGTGACGATCATCCAGCGCTTCCAGGGTGGCACGTCCTACTTCCAGGACGTTGCCAAGGGCGCCAAGGCCGAAGCGGCGAAAGTCGGCGTGCAGCTCTCGACGGTTTTCACGAACAGCTCCGACGAGCAGCTGAACGCTATCGACTCCGCCATCTCTGGAGGAGCGAAGGGGATCATCCTCAACATCCAGGATCCGTCTCTCGGCCCGGCCGTCGTCACGAAGACCAAACAGGCCGGCGTTGCCCTACTCGGTAGTAGCGATCCGTTCAAGGACGGCAGCGGAAAGCCGGTCCCGGTCGTCACGCTCGACGCCAAAGGTGCCGGCAAGATCGTCGGAACGCTCGCCGGAACCGAGTACACCAAGGCGAAGTGGAACAACCCCGCGCTGAAGGTGAAGATCGCGATCATCGCACTCCCAACCCTGCAGACGTGCAACGATCGGACAGATGGTGCGCTGCGAGGTTTCATGAAGAAGGTGCCCTCCTTCCCGAAGGCGAACGTTGTCAAGCTGACGTACGACGGCACGCTCATCGCCGGCAACAACGTGATGTCCGCCGCGCTCAACAACCATCGTGACGCCAAGCGGTGGGTTGTGTGGTCGTGCAACGACGAGGGGATGGTCGGTGCGACCAAGGCGCTCGCGAACGCGGGATTCGCGCCAAAGAACGTGATCGGCATCGGGCTCGGCGGCAACCTGAGCTGCAACGCCTGGAAGTCGGGCAAGCCGACGTCCTACCGGGGAGCCCTCGTCCTCGATGCGAAGTCGGCCGGAGCATCGACGGTCTCCGTGATCCGGGCGTTCATCGTCGACGGAAAGCCGATGCCGACGATCACGCCGCAACCGATGTTCGGTGCGACGCCGAAGACGTACAAGACGCAACGCAAGACCTTGCCCTGCTAGGGATGGCACCGTCGGGCGAGCACGCTCGGATTCACCGCGAGCCGGCCGGGACGACGTCCCGGCCGGCTCGCGTCTCGACGCGGCCGAGCGGAAGCCCTCTGCTCGAGCTGCGAGGGATCTCGAAGGCGTTCGGCACCGTCCAGGCGCTCCGAGACGTCAGCTTCTCGGTCGCGCAAGGCGAGGTCGTCGCGCTCGTCGGCGAGAACGGCGCCGGCAAGTCCACGCTGCTGCGGACGTTGAGCGGGGACCATCAACCGGACCGAGGTGCGTTGCTCGTCGACGGGCAACACCTTCGATTCTCGGATCCGCTCGAGTCGCGCCGGCAGGGGATCCGCGTCGTCTACCAGGAGCCCGAGCTCGTGCCGACGCTGACGGTCGCCGAGAACATCTTCCTCGGTGAGCTGGGAGGGAGGATCGTCCGTCACCGACGACTGCTCCGGAACGCTCGGGCCGTCCTCGACGACCTCGACTTCGCCGGGGACGTGTCGGTCGACGCGACCGTCGAGACTCTCGCTCCGGGCCAGCGTCAGCTCGTCGAGATCGCGAAGGCTGTCCACGCCGGCGCTCGCGTCCTCGCGCTCGACGAGCCAACGTCTGCCCTTGGCGAGCAGGAGGCAGCGCGGCTCTTCGCGATCGTTCGCCGCCTCCTCGGTCGCGGCGCGGGCGTGATCTTCGTCTCGCATCGCCTTCGAGAGGCATTGGAGATCGCCCAGCGCGTCGTCATCCTGCGAGATGGCGAGCTCGTCGCTGAGCGCGCATCGGCTGACCTGACCGAGCCCGAGATCATCCGACTTATGGTCGGGCGTGCGATCGCCGAGGGCTTCGGCGATCGCGAGGGCTCACCGCGCGCGGCTGCGGCTGATCAGCACAGAGGCCTTCGGGTCGCTGAGCTGACGACCGCGTCGGTCGAGGACATCTCGTTCGAGGTCAGCGCAGGCGAGATCGTCGGCATCGCCGGGCTCGTGGGTGCGGGTCGGACCGAGGTGGCTCGAGCGCTCTACGGGCTCGACCCGATCCTCCGCGGCGAGGTATGGGTCGACGGGAGAGACGTCACGCCCCGGTCACCGAGAGACGCGCTCCGTGCGGGCATCGCCTTCACCCCGGAGGATCGAAAACGGGACGGTGTGGTCGCGATGCGCAGTGTCCGCGAAAACCTCACGCTTTCCATCCTCGGGGAGATGAGCGACGTCAGAACGATGCGTCGCACCCGCGAACGGACGCTCGTCAATCGCTACGTCGACGACATGGCGATCAGCGCACCGTCGATCGAGCACGCGATCTCGACCCTGAGCGGCGGAAACCAGCAGAAAGTCGTCCTCGCACGGGCGCTGGCGCGAAATCCACGCGTGCTCATCCTCGACGACCCGACCCGCGGCATCGACGTCGGTGCGAAGGCCGAGATCCACAAGCTGATCCACGCACTCGCGCAGGAAGGGATGGCGGTGCTCGTGATCTCGTCCGAGCTCCCCGAGGTCATCCGCCTCTCGGACCGAGTGCTGGTGATGCGGTCGGGCCGGATCGTTGGCGAGGTCGCACGCGAGAACGCGACCGAAGTCGCGATCATCGAGCTCGCCGTACCCGATTCCAAGGCGACGCTCGCCACCAGCAACGGCGTCCGATGAGCTCCCGGCAGCAGACAGGGACGGCCGGGGTCATCGGCGACGAAGGCCGGCGCAGGCCGATGCTCGCGCGTGCCGCTGTCGCAACGTTGCGTCATGTCGGCGGGCAGAACCTGAGCCTCGCAATCGCGCTCGGTGTTCTCGTCACAGTCATCGCGATCCAGCGCCCGAACTTCTTCCTTCCCGCGAACCTGATCAACATCGGAGTCGCGGTTTCGCTTCTGGGCATCGTCTCGCTCGCTCAGACCGTCGCGATCGTCTCCGGAGGCCTCGACATCTCTCTCGGCCCGATCGTCGGGCTCACGTCGGTCGTCGCTGCGATCGGCGCGCTCGAGGGCGGAGCCGCGGGTCTACTTCTCGGCATCGCGGCCGGTGCCGCCTGCGGGCTGGTCAATGGCCTCCTGATCCGCTACGGGAGGGTGAACCCGATCATCACGACGCTGGCGATGTATTCGGCCCTGCAAGGCGTCACCTACATCGTCGCGAACAACCGTGCGATCGCGGTGACCTCACCACTGTTCAACACGATCGGTACCGACAAGATCGCCGGGATTCCGATCCCACTCGCGATCCTGATCGTGATGGCCCTGCTCTACTTCTTCGTCCTCGGATACACCGACATTGGCCGCAAGATCTACGCGATCGGCGGCAACGCAAACGCGGCGCGGCTCGCCGGGATCCCCGTCGGCCGCTACATCGTCGGGATCTACATCTGGGGCGGCGCGGCCGCTGGCGTCGCCGGCGTGATCCTGACCGCCCGAAGCGGCGCAGGCATCGCCGACTCGGGCGCCCCTGACCTCGCACTCCAGTCGATCACCGCCGTCCTCCTCGGCGGCTGCTCCCTGAGCGGAGGTCGGGGAAGCGTCGCCGGGACGATCCTCGGCGTGCTCCTCCTCGGTGTCCTCGACAACGGGCTCGTCCTCCTCAACATCCCGGCCTTCTACCAGTACGTCGCGGGCGGCCTACTGCTCGTCGTCGCGGTGATGATCCAGGAGTACCGCGAAACCGCCGGAGGGCTCATCCGGAACCTGCGCCAGCGAGACCAGACTTCGGAGCCGCCCGTCGTGCCCTAGCTCACCCCATAGGTGGCCGACGCGCTTGCCGGTGTCACATAGCCCTCCCTCAGGTCGTGCTCGATGAGCGACGGGCTCCGCTCTACCGGAGGCCCATAGCCGCCGCCGCCCGGGGTTTCGAGGATCGCCGCCTGTCCCGGCTCGAGCGTCATCACGCCCTCGTCGAGCTCCACGCTGTCGACGATGATCCGACCAGCCCGTCCGTCGTGCCCCCCGAAATACCCTCGGGCGCCACGCCTCGTCTGCGGCCGGTAGAAGCTGAACCGAACCGTGTCTGGCCCTGGGTTCTCGAGCACGATCTCCTGACCGCAGCCGCCACGGTGCGTTCCGGCCCCGCCGCTGTCGGGCAGGAGCCGCTTGCGGCGCACCACGAGCCCAGTGTCGAGCTCGAACCGCTCGACAGGCGTGTGCCGCGCCCTGATCGGGAAGAAGCGGGCGCTTGGCCCGTCGCGGCGAGCGCTGCCACCCATCCCGCCGGCCTGGAAGAAGCTCGAGATCGTCCGCGACGTGCCGTCCCGGCGTCGGCGGTCGGCAAGCAGCATCCAGCGGATCCCGTTCGCCGCGGTGATCCGCTCGGGGATGATCTCGGCGAGCGAGCCCATGATGTGATCAGGGAGGAGGTGCGTGATCATCGCCCTCACGTCGACCGGAGCGGGCCGCGTCGCGTTCATGACGCTCCCGAGCGGCGCGCGAACCTCGATCGGAGCGCTCAGACCCTCGTTGGACGGAACCTCCGGCAGCAGCGCGGCGTGCAGCGGGAACAGCGTGAGCGAGCGCGTGCAGTTGAGCACACAGTTCACGCCCATCTGCGCCGTCTGGGGCGACGAGCCGGAGTAGTCGACGACCAGCGAGTCGCCGGCGATCGTGATCGTGCTCTCGATGAGGATGTCATCGCTGCTGATCCCCGTCTCGGCGAGCGTCCGGTAGGGCCAGCTGCCGTCGGGAAGCTCGGCGATACGGGAGCGCATCGCCTCTTCGACCCGCCCGCGCAACACCGACGAGAGGAGCTCGAGATCGCCGAGGCCGTACTCGGCCATGAGCTCCACGAGCAGCCGGGCGCCGACCGCGTTGGCCGCGACCTGGGCGAGAACGTCGCCCTGCGCGAGCTCGGGCACGCGCACGTTCGCCCGGAGGATCGCGAGGATGTCGGCGTTCAGCTCGCCCTGGTCGTAGAGACGGACGACCGGGAAGCAGACGCCCTCCTCGAACACCTCCGCCGCGTCGTGGGCGCCGAACCGGCCGCCGATGTCGGAGATATGGATGACGCTCCCGGAGAAGGCGACGAGGCGCCCGTCGACGAACACCGGGGTCGCGACGTGGATGTCAGGGAGGTGTCCTGCCGCGAGCCACGGGTCGTTCGTGAGATACACGTCGCCGGGACGGATGTGCTCCCTCCCGATCGCGGCGATGATGTTCTTGACGCAGTCGGGGAACGACGTGACGAACATGACCTCGCCGTAGTACGACTGCGCGAGCGAGTTGCCGGCGGCGTCCGTGATCGCGTACCGGAAGTCGTGCGAGGCGGCAACGACCGTCGAGAACGACGTTCGCAGCAGCGTTGCAGCCGCCTGGTCCGCACAGGAGAGCAGGCGCTGCCACATGATCTCGAGGGAGATCGCGTCCCAGTCGTGCTTGGGCGCGGTCATCGTCCCACCTGCACGATCAGGTTGCCCAGCTCGTCGAGGTGGGCGCGGTCGGAGACACCGATCACCGTGGTGGTCTCGGGCTGCTCGACGATCAGCGGGCCGGCGTACGCTCGCCCGAGCTCCATCGCGGCCTGCGCGACCACCAGCGCCTCGACGTACGCACCTGCAACGTGATCCCAGACCCCGCGGGCCTGCTCGCCGCTGGCCGCCGCCGCTTGCGCGTCGACTAGGCGAATGTCGGCGCTCGGCCCGCTGACGCGAGCCCGCCAGTTCAGGACCTCGATCGCGAACGACTCGTTGAGCACCGAGTAGCGCTCGACGTACGCCTCGGCGAACAGGGCGCGGACGACAGCTGTCGCGGTCGAAGGCACGAGGTCGTCCGGCAGGGGGATCGTCAGCTCGTGCGCCTGCCCGATGTAGCGCAGGTCGATGCTCCTCTCGATCGTGATCTCGTCGGGTGCCACGCCGGCGAGGCCGGTACGACCACGGTCGGCTAGCTCGGCAAGGAGCGCGAGCGCAGCCTCCCAGTCGACACCCTCGAGCAGACCCGGCGCCGACTGCACGAGATCGACCGCCATCGGCGCCGAAAGCAAGCCGAGTGCGGACATGACCCCGGCGCCTGGGGACACGATCACTTCCGGCACGCCCACCTTCCGGGCCACCGCGACCGCATGCACCGGCCCGGCTCCCCCAAACGCAATCAGCGAGTAGTTGCGGGGATCGCGATTGCGCTCGGCGACGTGGCTGCGCATCGCCGCCGCCATGTTCTCGTTGACGACGTCGTAGATGCCCGCCGCGGTCCGGATCGTGTCGAGGCCGAGCTGCTCGGCCAGCCGCGCGACCGCAGCCTCTGCCGCCTCGCGATCGAGCGCCATCTCACCTCCGAGGAACGACGACGACCCGATAAAGCCAAGGAGCACGTTTGCGTCGGTCACGGTCGGCTTCAGCCCGCCACGCCCGTAACAGGCGGGCCCAGGCTCGGAACCTGCGCTGTGCGGGCCGACCTTGAGGAGCCCGAGCGGGCTTCGGCGGGCGATGCTGCCGCCTCCGGCGCCGATCTCGATGAGGTTGATAACGGGAACGCTGAGCGGGATCCCGCTTCCAGGCTTGAACCGCTCGGCACGGGCGGCTTCGAACTCCGGGCTCAGCACCGGCTGGCCGTCGTCGACGAGGCACACCTTTGCCGTGGTTCCGCCCATGTCGAAGCTGATGACGTGGTCGCGGTCGACGCGCCGGGCAAGCGCCGAGGCCGCGAGCGCACCGGCCGCGGGCCCCGACTCGACGAGCGCGATCGGCAGCTCCTTCGCGGCGGCGATGGTCATCGCGCCGCCGTTCGATCCCATCAGCAGGAGCTCGCCCGGCGAGAGCCACTCGTCGAGCTCGGTCAGATACCGCCGGACGCGCGGTTGCACGTAGGCATTCGCCGCCGCCGTCGAGAACCGCTCGTACTCGCCGAGCTTCCCGCTGACGTCGCTCGACAACGTGACCACGAGCTCCGGCGCGGCTTGCGCCAGCAGCGTCGCCGCCCGCCGCTCGTGCGCAGGGTTGGCGTGTGCGTGGAGAAAGCAGACGCACACAGCCGTCACGCCCTCCGCTCGGAAACGCTCGATCGCGTCCAGCACATCGTCGTCGCCGAGGGGCTCGAGCTCTGCCCCGTCGGCACCGATCCGGCCGCGGACACCGCGACGCAGCCGGCGAGCTACGAGCGGCTCGGGGAACGGAAGGAAGAGGTCGTACATGTCGTAGCGCTCACCGTGGCCGATCTCGATCGCGTCCTCGAACCCCTCGGTCGTGAGCATCCCAACCGTCGCGCCCTGCCGTTCGATAATCGCGTTTGTCACGAGGGTGGTCCCGTGCACCCCAACCGTCACGTCCTCGATCCCGAGCGACTGCTTCGCGAGCGCACGCTCCGACCCGGCGACCGCGCCGAGCTCGGGACGCTCGCTCGTCGTCAGGATCTTGTCCGTCGTCAGCCGGCCGTCGTCGCCGACAACCACGACGTCGGTGAACGTGCCGCCGACGTCGAATGCAAGCCGGCTTCTCACCGCGCTGTCCTGACGATGCTCACGTTGACGATCGAGTGCGTCTGCGGTCTCCCGCACAACAGAAGGAGATGTGTGATAACAAATACATTATCTCAGGTCGATGCGGGACGTGCGGCTCCAGCGATCAGACCGCTGTCTGGTCGGGCGACCGCGGCTCCGGCCGCCACTGCGTCACCCGCTGTGAGTCACGTCTTCGAGCTTCGACGACTCGGCGTTCTCCATCGCCTCGGTGAGATAGGCGAGGGTCCAGTACTGCGCGTCCTGGATCGTTCGCTGCGCTCCGACGCCGTCACGCCGTTCGCACGAGGCCTCGAACTCCTCCAGGTAGGCCAGCGACCGCTTGAACCGGTAGACCTCGGCGATCGTGAGGAAGTGATAGCGGGTCGAGTGGTCGTAGAGCGATTGCAGTCGCTCGAGCAGGCGCGGCTTGCCGGCCGCCCGGTAGCAGGTCATCCGCAGCGCCCACGAGCTCCTGAGATACGCCTCGGGGTCCTGGCGTTTCTCGGCGGCCCGCGCCTTGTCGAGGATCGCATTCATCTCGCGGTCATCTTCCGCGGCGAGGCGCGGGGCACCGTGGAGCGCGAGCCATCCCTCGATTCCGACGCGAAGGGAGAAGATCTCCTCGAGCTCGTCCGTCGAGAGAGGGCTCACTCGGGCGCCGGTATGCGGCTTGAGCTCGACAATCCCTTCGTTGGCGAGCTCTCGGATCGCGATCCGGATTGGTGTGACGCTGACTCCGAAGCGGTGCGCGAGGTCGCGATACGCGAGGCGTTCACCCGGCTTGAGCGCACCGGTGATGATCGCCTTGCGCAGCCTCGCCGTCACTACCTGCTCGACGGTCCGAAGCTCGACCATCGTCAAGGACTGGTCGCCGTCGGGGTGCTCGCCTTCACTCATCGGAGATGGCAGATGATACTCCGGCCGCTGGCTCGCCCCGACCCGGCCCTGGTGGCGCTCGCCGCCGCGCTGTCGCGGCCCGTTACAGCTTCACACCGCCTGGCGGAAGCTGCACGACCTCGACCGTGATCCCGTCCGGATCGAGGAGTCGGCCGGCGTAACCGCCTTCGTACGGTCCCCATTCGATGAGCACCGGCGTCGGGCTCCGGAACCCCCCGTGGCCCTCCATCCGGTCGAAGAGCCCCTGAAGATCGTCGGTCGCAAACGACACGTGTGCGTTCCCGACCATGTAGGTCTCCATCGAGACGCGCACGGACGAGGGGGCGTGATACTGGATCAGCTCGAGGGTCATCCCACCCGGGAGGTCGAAGAACGCGGCCTCGACCTTGACGCCCGGATAGCCGTGGATCCGGCTGAGATACGGCACATCCCAGGTCTTGCGCGCCTTCGGCTCGCGCTCGAGGAGGCGCGACCAGTAGGCAGTCGACCTGTCGAGGTCCTCGACCGTGAAGCCGACGTGATCAGTGTTCGTGAGCTGTCCTGCCACTTCGCCTCCTGTTTGCGTGTGTCGCGATGATCTCCCGTTAGGTGAACCGCTCCGGTCGAAGCGGGTTGAGGTCGAACGGCGGTGCCTCACCGGAAACGAGCTGAGCGACGGTCCGGCCGCTGAGCGCGCAAAGGCTGATCCCCAGATGACCGTGCCCGGTAGCGAGCACGAGGTTTCCGATCCGGGGGCTTCGCCCGAGGTACGGAAGCCCGTCGGGCGAAAGCGGGCGGAGCCCGCTCCAGACACGCCCGCCCCCATCCCCCGCCGGCACCGCCAGGTACCTCCTCGCGGCCTCCACGGCGCTCCGGGCGCGGGCCTCCCGCATTCGCAGGTCGAGGCCGACGAGGTCGAGCTTGCTCGTGAGCCTCACGTTTGCGCCCATCGACGAGACAACCGTGCGCGCCTCGTGCAACCGGAGCGGCCGAGCGAACACCTCCGACCCGACTGGGTACGTCACGCTGAAGCCCTTCCCTGCCTCGATCAGCAGCGGAGCGTCGACCCGCCGCATCAGACCCGGCGCCCACGCTCCGTTCGCGACCACGACGGTCTCCGGCCGAAACGCGCCCTCGGCTGTCTCGACGAGCTCGATGCGGTGGGCTCCAGACAGGCGAACGACCGGTGTCTGCTCCACGAGCCTCGCGCCGTGAGCTCGCGCGAGCGCGGCGAGATGCTCGACGAGCGCCGCCGGATCGACGTGGGCGTCCTCCGGATAGTGGATCCCGGCCACCACCGACTGCGTGACACGGGGCTCGAGCTGCCTGACTTCGGCGTCCGTCTTGTGAGCCGACGCGATCCCGAGCTCGGCCAGCGCCCCTGCACCCGTGCGTCCCTCTGTGAGCCCTCGCTCGGTCCGGTAGAGGACGAGGACACCGCGGTCGCGGAACCCGAAGTCGCTCTCCGTCGCGTGTGCGAGCTCGGCGATCAGCGCGGTGTTCTCACGAACACGGTCGCGAAGGTACGTCGTCGCCTTCACGGCGGCAGCGTCGGTGCAGTGCGCGCGGAAGATGCGAAGCCATCGCAGGAAGGCCCGGTCGAGCCTCGGCCTGATCCGAAAAGCGCCGTGACGCCGGGCGGCCCACCGCAGCGCCTGGAGCATGACTCCGGGCGCTGCCTCCGGCGCGCACGCGCTCGTGGTGAGCAGCCCAGAGTTCCCCCACGAGGCGGCCGCCCCGATCGTCTCGCGCTCGAGCAGGAGGACGCTGTGCCCAGCCCGCGCGAGGAAGTACGCGCAGCACACGCCAACCGCTCCACCACCGATGACGACGACGTCTTCCCGGGTGGCCGTCGGCGCGCTCATGGTGGGGATTCCGAGGGCACCCAACGCCTACCCGCGGAGCGTCTCCCGCAGGGCTGCCGTCGCCTCCGCGTCGATCCGGGGCGGATCGGGGGCGACAACGACGCCGTACTGGTCGCGGGCGGTTTCTGGGCTGATCTTTTCGTCGAGGAGGTCGGCCAGCACGAGCTCCGGGTCACGGTCGAGTGGCGAGCCTTGCCCGCCGCCACCGGCCGACTGGTGGCGGTAGCGATCACCGGCGACCGCCCGAGTCGCCGACATCGGCATCCCCGGCAGCCGGATCTCGCGTCCGCCCGTCGTGAAGATGTTGTCCGACGGGGCCCCGGGCCGGGCGCCCCCCAATCCGTACGGGGGGTGGTTACGACGATCCGACCTGATCGTGAGGACCGCGCGTTCGGCGAGCACCTGAAACTCGCGAAGGTAGGCAAGCCCGCCGCGGAACCTGCCGGCGCCGCCCGAGTCCTTCACGAGCTCGTAGCGCACGACCTCGAGCGGCAGGTCGCTCTCGACGAGCTCGATCGGCTGGTTGGAGAGGTTCGCGAGCGGGTTCGAGACGCCTTCGAGGCCGTCCTTCCCGGCCCGCGCTCCCCAGGTTCCCACCACCACCTCGGTCACGACGAACGGCTTGCCGCGCTCGTAGCCGCCGAAGGAGATGAGCGTCGGCCCCCCTTCGCCGGCGGCGATCACCCGGTCGGGCACGACGCCGGCAAAGGCACCCATGATCGCGTCGAACACGCGGTAGCCGACGACGCCACGCGCGCCACACGCCGCCGGGAGCACGGGGTTCACGATCGTGCCGGGCGGTGCGTTGATCTTGATCGGCCGCATGTACCCCTCGGAGTTCGGGATGTCGCGCCCGACGATGCCGCGAATCGCGCAGTAGCAGCCGGCAAAGACCATGCCCACAGGACAGTTGACGCTGGCGTCGATCTGGGGTGTCGTGCCGGCGAAGTCGATCGTCAGCTCGTCTCCCTCGACGGTGACCGACACCTGGATCCGCAAAGGCTCAGGCTCCTCGCCGACGCCGTCGATCCAGTCGACGAACGTGTGCTGACCGTCCGGGAGCGCGGCGATCTCGCGGCGCATCAGGCGCTCAGCGATCGCCTGAAGCTCGTCCATGTACGCCCGCGCCGTCTCCGAGCCGTAGCGCTCGATCAGCTCGATCAGGCCGCGCTCGCCAGCGCGACAGGCGGCGACCTGAGCGCGCAGGTCGCCGAGCACGTGGATCGGCAACCGCGTGTTCGCCTCGATGATGCGGAACAGCGTCTCGTTCTCGACGCCCGCATCGAAGAGCTTGCCGAGCGGGATCCGGAGACCCTCCTGGTAGATCTCGGTCGCATGCACGGCGACGCTCCCCGGCGTGATCCCGCCGACGTCGGAATGATGTGCCATCGTCGCCGCCCACCCCTCGAGCTCGCCCGCATGGAAGATCGGCTTGAGAACGTAGATGTCGGGGAGATGCTGACCGCCGCAGCCGTAGGGGTCGTTCGTGATGTACACGTCACCGGGCTTGGCCGTCGCCCCGTACTCCTCGAGCACGTACCGCATCGCCGTCGGGAACGTCCCGAGCTGAACGGCGAGGGTGAGCCCCTGGGCGATGACCTGCCCGGTGCGGTCGCAGAGGGCCGTCGAGTAGTCCATCGTGTCGCGAACGACCGGCGAGTATGCGCTTCGCATCACGATCAACGCCATCTCATCGGCGACCGACGACAGGCCGTTGCGGATCACCTCGAGCGTGAGCGGATCGGTTGCGGCGCGGCGGCCGGCAGGGCTACGCGACATCGATCTCGATGCTCCCGAAGTCGTCGAGACGAACGCGGCATCCCGGCGGGACGACAGTGGTCGAGTCGTACTCGTCGATGAACACCGGGCCCTCGTACCGGCCGTCGCCCAGCGCCTCGCGGCCTTCGAGGACAGGTACGTCCGCGACCCCTGCATCGGGGCCGAAGTACGCGGTGCGCACCGCGGCTGCGGAGCGGGTCGACGCCGCGGCATGCTCCGGCGCCAGCCTGGTCATCGGGCGGTCGGCGACGGCGCGCGCCAGAATCCGCACCGACACGAGATCGATCGGGTCTGCCGGCGACCCGTGTCCGTACGTGCGCACGTGCTCGGCGACGAAGCTGGCCCGTAGTGCCTCGACGTCGACCGCGCCGTTCGGGACGCGAACGCTCAGCTCGTACGCCTGCCCTGCGTAGCGGAGATCCGCGAGGCGGGTGAACGCAACCTCGTCGGGCGAGATCCCCTCCTCTCGCAGCGAAACCTGCGCGTCGGCGAGCAGAGCGTCGTACGCAGCGTCGACCGCGGCGGCCGCCAGGTCGTCGTCGCGAAGCAGCAGCGTCGAGACGAACTCGCGCTCGGACCGCGAGAAGAGAAGGCCGACCGCGCTGAAGACCCCGGGCGCCGGAGGGATCACGACGCGGCGCATGCTCAGCGCTCTCGCGACCTCGACCCCCACTACCGGCCCATTGCCGCCGAAGGCACACAACGTGAAGTCGCGTGGGTCGCGCCCGCGGTACGTCGACACCGCCTTGACCGCACGAGTCATCGTCGCGACCGCCACCTGCAGGACACCGTAGGCGGCCTCGGCAACCGGGAGCTCGAGTGGGCCGGCAACCTGCGCATCGAAAGCACCCTCGGCGGCCTCGCGGTCGAGCGCGACCGCGCCGCCGGCAAGCGCGTCGGTGTTCAGATAGCCGAGCAGGAGCAGGGCGTCGGCAAGGGTCGGCTCGACGCCGCCCTTCGCATAGCACACCGGACCGGGATCCGCCCCGGCGCTCTGTGGGCCGACGCTGGCCGCGCCGAGCTCGTCGATCCGCACGATCGACCCGCCGCCGGCGCCGATCTCGGAGACGTCGATGAACGGCAGCTTGATCGCGTAGCCACCGCCCTTCACGAGCCGGCTGCTGAGGTTGATGCCGCTGCCGATCTCGTACTCGGTCGTCCTCACGGGCTCGCCGTCCTCGAGGATCGCCGCCTTCGCCGTCGTCCCGCCCATGTCGAAAGAGATGACGTTCCCCGCCGCCGTCAGGCGCGCGAGGTGTGCGCACGCGATGACCCCGGCGGCAGGGCCCGACTCGACGAGGTACGCCGGCCGGGCGAGCGCCGCCGACACGCTCATCGTGCCGCCCGACGACTGCATGATCTCGAGCGGCGCGTTCAGCCCGTGCTCACGGAATCGCTTTGCGAGCACGTCGAGATACCGGCTCACCGCCGGGCCGACATAGGCATTGACGACTGCGGTGCTCGTCCGCTCGTATTCGCGGATCTCGGGGAGGATCTCCCCCGAGCAGGTGAGGTAGACGTCGTCGCCGAGAACCTCGCGCAAGACGCGCGCCGCGACCTGCTCGTGCTCCGGGTTCGCATATGCGTGAAGGAAGGCGACCGCGACCGCATCGACGCCATCGTCGGCAAGGCGCTCGGCGACGGCGCGAACCGACCCCTCGTCGAGCGGCCTCCAGACCGACCCATCCGGCCCCATCCGCTCCGCAACCTCGTAGCGACGGCGCCGCGGCACAAGCGGTGGGGGCTTCTCGTACTGGAGGTCGTACATCACCGGGATCCGAAGCCGTCGCATCTCGAGGACATCGCGGAACCCCGTCGTGGTGACAAGCCCCGTCAGCGCGCCGCGGCCTTCGAGAACCGTGTTCGAAGCGACGGTGGTGGCGTGGACGATCCCGACGACCTGCTCCGGTGTAACGCCGATCTCACCGAGCAGCGCGGTCGCACCCGCGATCACACCGCGGGAATAGTCGTCGGGGGTCGAGAGCACCTTCTTCGTATGCATCGCGCCGTCGTCGGCGAGAAGAACCACGTCGGTGAAGGTCCCGCCGATGTCGACCCCGACGCGGTACCTGCGCGATCCACCCGACGTCATGTGTGATAACAAATCACAAGACCGGGGCGTCCGCAACTACGCCGAGGTCGGCGGCCTCGCGGTGCTTTGACCTCCTTCGGTCAGTCCCAGGTGCCGGCGCTCTCCTGGAGCCGGCGCCACTCTTCGGCGACCTGCAGGTGGGTCGCGAACCAGACGTCCGGGAAGCTCTTGATGTAGGTGAGGAGCTCGTCGAGCATCGCGATCCGCGGGTGGCGGCCGATGCAGAACGGGTGGATGACGAGCAGGAAGCACCCGCCCACGGCATAGGAGCCGTCGAACTCCGCCTTCCAGATCTCGAGCACCTGCGACGGCGTGGCGTAGCCGGACATGTACGGGAAGAAGTTGAAGAGGAAGTACGGAGCGTCGTCGAGCTCCCAGCTGACCGGAAGCTCGACGAAGTCGCGCAGCCCGCCCCCGACCACGGGCACGCGCGGTCGGTAGGGCTCGTCGTGACCGAAGAGGCTCGAGTCGTATGCGAAGCCGAACTCCTCGAGCAGGTCGGCCGTGTTCGGACCGAGCGCGAACGGCGGCGACCGGTTTCCCCGCGGCTTCGCCCCGAACGTCTCCTCGATCCGCGCGATACCGCGCTTCATCAGCTCGCGCTCCTCGGCGACCGGGATCTCGAGAACACTCTCGTGGTAGTAGCCGTGGTAGCCGATCTCGACGTCGTGCTCGGCGATCTCCCGGCACGCGCCCGGATGGTCGTCGATCACCTGACCGGGAACCATGAACGTCGCCGGAAGCTCGTGCTTGCGCATCAGCGCGAGGATCCGGGGGATGCCGGCGCGGATGTCGTAGTCACCGCGCGAGAGCGGGCTCGGCGTCGTCAGCTTGAACGTGCCGCTCCAGAGCGACTCGGCGTCGAAGTCGACGGAGATCGTCACCGCACAGCGGTACTTCCCCTTCCAGGTCATCTCGTCTCCTTGGGTCGTCGCTACTCCCGGCTTGCGAAGGTGAGATCGGGCCACCGGCTCTGGACGTCCGGCGTCGCCGACCAGAACGCGTGAGCCGCGCGAAGGACGAGGGCCTCCGACCACGCCGGGCCCGTGAACTGGACGCCGATCGGGATCCCGAGCTCGTCGAAGCCGGCACGTACCGCGCAGGCCGGCACGCCCGCGAGATCCTGCGGAACGGTGTAGCTCATCACGAGGCGCCGGAACTCGATCGGGGCGCCCAGGTGCTCGACCGTCTCCTCGCCGATCGTCGCCGGTGGGCCCGCGGCGACGGGCGTGAGCAACAGGTCGACCTCGCGGAACACGCGGGCGAGCCCGGCGCGCAGTAGCTGGCGCTTCGCCGCGGCGCGAAGGTAGTCGTCGGGGCTCTGCGAGGCCGCGAGCTCGAGCCGGCCACGCACGTCGTCGCCGTACTCCCCGGCTCGGGCGGGAAAGAGGCCAGCCTCGCGATGCGTGAACAATGCCTCGGCGCGCTGCGTCGCGCCAAACGTGTCGTAGACATCGGCCGCCTCCGGCATCGTGACCTCGACGACCGCCGCGGCGAGCTCCTCGACGATGCGACGCGCCGCGTCGAACGCGGCAGCGTTCGCAGCCGCAAGCGGCACCTGATGGAGATCCGGGCAGATCCCGACCCTGAGGCCCTCCAGCCCGAGCGAGAGCACCGACGAGACCTCCCCCACCGGGACGTGCTCCGTCGAGGGGTCGGCTGGGTCGTAGCCGGCGAGTGCCTCGTAGAGAAGCGCGACGTCGGCGGGCGTCCTCGCCATCGGGCCTGGATGGTCGAGGCTGTGGGCGAGCGGCCAGGCATCGCGAAGGCTGATCCGACCGTAGGTCGGCTTCAGCCCGACGATGCCGCAGAACCCCGACGGGACGCGGATCGACCCGCCGGTGTCGCTGCCGAGGGTCAACGGCACCTGACGCGCCGCCAGCGCAACCGCCGAGCCGCCGCTCGAGCCACCCGAGATCCGCTCGGGCGCCCACGGGTTCCGGCTCGTGCGCAGCAGCGTGTTCACCGACGAGATCCCCCAGGCGAACTCGTGTGTCTGCGCCTTGCCAAGGAGGATCCCGCCCGCCGCCCGGGCCCGGCGCACCGCCTCGGCATCGCGGGTCGGGACGTGCGTCGCGAACATCGGCGAGCCGTACGTCGTGATGACGCCCTCGGTATCGAACAGGTCCTTGACGCCGAACGGGATTCCCGCGAGCGACCCGACAGCCTCGCCACGGGCGAACGCCGACTCCGCCTCGCGAGCCTCCTGCTGCGCGCGCTCGACGCACAGCGCGTTGAACGCGCCGAGCGCGCCGTCGGACTGCGCGATCCGCTCCGCGCACGCATCGACGACCTCGACGGGCGAGAGCTGTCGAGCCGAATACGCGTCGCGGAGCTCGAGCGCGGTGAGCGAGGTCACGTCGGTCATCGCAGTGCCGCCGTCGTGCTCGAGGGGGCGCCGACCCGCAGGATCGCCTTGAGGCGGACGGCGGCATCGATCGCAGCGGTCTGCGGCACCGCGACCCCGAGCCGGTCGGCGAGCTCGATCACCGCGCCGCTGAGGCAGTCGACCTCGAGCGGCTTCCCGTCGTCGAGGTCCTGGAGCATCGACGTGCGGTGATCGCCCACCGCGATCCCGGCCTCGAGCCGGCGCTCGATCGACCTGGGGATCGTGATTCCGAGCGCGTCGCCAACCGCGACGCACTCCTCCATGATCCCCTGCAAAAGCACGACCGCCTCGGGCGCGAGCGCGAGCTCGCCGAGCGTTGCGCCCGTGACCGCGGTGAGCGAGTTGAAGGCGACATTGCCGATCAGCTTCAGCCACAGCTGCTCGCGGATCTGCGACTCGACCGGGCACTTGAGCCCGCCCGCGACGAGCGCGTCCGAGATCGCACGGCAGCGGTCGGTGGTCGCACCGCTCGGCTCACCGATCGCGAAGCGGGTTCCCTCGACGTGGCGAACGACGCCGGGCTCGACGAGCTCCGCCGCCGGGTAGGTCACGCACCCGACGACCCGGGAGGGGTCGAGCGCGCGGGTGACGCACCCGTCCGGGTCGACGCGCTCGACGACGGCGCCCTCGTGGTCGCCGCCGAAGCGATGGAAGAACCACCACGGGACTCCGTTCTGAAGCGGCAACACCGTCGCGTTCGTGTCGAGCAGCTCGCCGAGCTTCGGCGCGAGCTCGGGGAGGCTGTACGCCTTCAGGCCGATCACGACGACATCGGCGCCCGCGACAGCCGCCAGATCGTCGGTCGCCTCAGGGTGCGCAGCGAAGTCGCCCCGCGGCGAGATGACACGGACACCGTCGCGCTGGAGTGCCTCGAGCTGCTCGCCCCGCGCGATCAGGACGACCTCCGAGCCGCTGCGCGCGAGCGCAGCGCCGAGGTACGAGCCGATCGCACCACTCCCGACGATCGCGAAGCGCATGCTCAGCCCTCCCCGAAGTGGGCTGCCATGCGCGGTCGTTGCACCTTCCCGGTGGGCGTCTTTGGGATTGCCTCGACGATGTGGATCACGCTCGGAACCTTGAACGCCGCGAGTCGCTCGGCGCAGTGGGCGACGACGTCGGCCTCGCTCGTCTCGGCGGTTGCGACGATCGCCGCGCCGACGAGCTGGCCGTACTTCGGATCGGGGATCCCGTAGGCAACCGCCTCGCCTACGGCCGGATGGGCCGAGAGCGCGGCCTCCACCTCGTGCGGGGAGATGTTCTCCCCGCCGCGGATGATGATCTCCTTGAGCCGGCCCGTGAGCACGAGATAGCCGTCGGCGAACCGGCCCTCGTCGCCCGTCCGGAACCAAGCGCCGTGGAACGCCTCGGCATTCGCCGCGTCGTTTGCCAGATACCCGTCCATCACCCCGGCACCCCGGATCACGACCTCACCATTCGCGCCGTCGGGGACGGAGACGCCGGCCTTGTCGACGATGCGGATCTCGGCACCCGTGGGCACGCCGACCGACCCGGGCACGCGACGCGCAGGGGGAAGCGGGTTTGCGGCCATCTCATGGCTCGCCTCGGTCATACCGTAGGCCTCGAGCACGGGCACCCCGAGGTAGTCCTCCATCCGCTCGAACAGCTCCGGGGCAAGGGCGGCGCTGCACGAGCGCACGAAGCGAAGCGCGGCGGTGCTTGCGTGGTCGGGCGCCCGGTCGAGGAGCATCTGGTGGAGCGTTGGGCTCGCCGAGTACCAGGTGACACCGTGCTCGACGAGCTGCGTCCAGAACCGCCCCGGCCCGACGCGTCGCGGGGCGATCACCGTGCCGCCGGCCGCAAGCTGGGCGAAGGTCGAGGCGACGAGCCCGTGCACGTGGAAGAGCGGCATCGCGCAGTAGGAGACGTCGGCGGCTGTGAGCGCGTAGTGAGCGGCGATCGACCGTGCCGAGGCGACGAGGTTGCGGTGGCGGAGCGGAACCTGCTTCGGTCTCGACGTCGTCCCGCTCGTGTGGAGAAGGAGGGCGACGTCGTCGGGAGCGGCGATCGTGCGCTCTGCGCCCGTGGCCCTGGTGGCATCGGCCGACTCGAGCCCGGGGACCTCCCCGGCCCGCAGTGCGACCTCGACGAGGCCCACCTCCGGTCGCCGTGCACGCCGGGCCGCTTCGAGCTCACCCTCGACGAGGAGCAGCACCCGTGGCCGCAGGTCCTCGAGGTAGAACGCGAACTCGGACTCGCTGTAGGCGGGGTTGAGCGGCGCGGCCGCGGCGCCGAGCGCGCCGATCGCGAGGAGAATCTCGACGAGCTCCGGGCCGGGAGGCAGCGCCAGCGCGACGCAGTCACCCGACTCGACGCCGAACGCTGCGAGGTGCGCCGCGAGGCCGTCTACCGTCTCGGCGAGCTGCCGGTAGGAGATCGCATCCTCGCCCGGGGCCCACAGGGCAGGCGCGTCACTCTCCACGGCGAGCAGGGCTGTGAGGGTCTCGCGCGTGTCCGTCATCTCAGAGGTCGGCCGCGTCAGTGGCCACGGCGAATAAAGTCAAAGACGACGGAGAATGTCAACGTAGCGCTCGCAGGTTGGGTCGGCGGTGGGTGGATCACGCGACGATCCCGGCGCGCTCGACGACGGCATGGAGGAGCGCGTCGCAGCCCGCGCCGATCTGGTCGGGGCTCGCGTACTCGGCCGGGTGGTGGCTCACGCCGTGCCGGCAGGGGATGAAGACGAGCGACGCCGGGGCGACTGCGGCGAGGCTCATCGCGTCGTGCCCCGCACCGCTCACGAGCGGCACCGACGAGAGCCCGAGCGCCTCGCACCCGCTCGCGACCAGCCTACGGCACTCGCGGTCGAACTCGACGACCGGGATCTCCAGCGTCTTCTCGACGCGAGCAGCCACCGCTCCCCGCTCCGCCGCCTCCGCGATCGCCCCACGGATCGCGTGGTCGGCGGCGTCGATGCGCGTCACCTCGGGATCGCGAATGTCGACGACAAGCGTCACCTCGCCCGGCACAGTCGCCCGCGAGTTGGGGCGCACGTCGAGTCGACCGACGGTGACGAGGGTCGACCGTTCGACCCCGATCCGTTGCGCCGCGAGGACGATGCTTGCGGCGGCGACGAGCGCGTCGCTTCGCTCCGTCATCGCAGCCGTCCCCGCGTGGGCAGCGACCCCCGTGATCGTGACGGTTAGCGCGCGAACGCCCTGCCCGCGCTCGACGATGCCGACGTCCACCCCCGACCGCTCGAGGATCGTCCCCTGCTCGATGTGGAGCTCGAAGTAGGAGTCGAGCGCACGCGACCCAACCGCCTGGTCGCCGACGAGACCGAGGCGCCGTAGCTCCTCGCCGAACGACGGCCCGTCGCTCGCCGCCTGGGCCTCCGCGGCCCCTTGCTCGAGCAGGCCGGCGAAGACCGACGAGCCGGTGAGTGGGAGCGGGAAGCGCGCACCCTCCTCGTTCATCCAGACCGCGATCATGATCGGCGCGGAGGTGACGATTCCAGCGTCGTTCAGGGTCCGCACGATCTCGAGCGCGCCGAGCACTCCGACCGGACCGTCGAAGCGGCCGCCGTCGGGTTGGGTGTCGAGGTGGCTGCCGATCACGACGGGCGGCAACGACGGCTCGGCGCCCGCGCGCTCCGCGAACAGGTTGCCGATCGCATCCCGGGTGACGGCGCAACCACTCGACTCGGCCCAGCGGCCGAACAAGAGCTGGGCCTCAGCGTCCCCGTCGGTGAGCGCCGGCCTGCTGCACCCCCCTTCGGGGGTCGCGCCGATGACGGCAAGGTCAGTCAGGCTTCGCCAGAGACGTTCGCGATCGATGCGCAAGGTTGTCATTTTGGAAAAAAAGGATCTCTCCCGAGGGGAAGCTAGAGACGGGCGCCTTGCCTGTCCATACACAATAGGTTAAGGTCATTGCTGTTTTGGGAGGGTCTTTCTTCCGCGGCGACCCGGGGGGTGGGCGTGCTCGTACGTGATGCTCGCGACTGCTGGGCGATCGTCCTTCAGACCGAGCACGGCGAGCTGGCGGGGAAGTTCGCGTCGCTCTGGTCGCCGAGACCGGAGCCCTTTCGCTCGCTTCATACCGTCGCTCGCCGCCACGACGACGGGTGGTTCATCTGGGAGCGCGGGCCGTCGCTCAACCCTGAGGGTCAACCGGCGAACTTCCTCGACGTCCCCGTGCCGATCCACCTCTCGTTCTACAAGGCGACGATCGAGGCGCTGACCGCCGAGGACGCCTACGCGGGCCTGATTCTCTCGATGCACGGCGCCGGGATCTACAAGCAGCGCTACGGGCTCCAGTCGGATCTGCGGATGCGCTTCGTCGACGATGCGGCCGACGACGCGCTCGCGTTCGTCGCCGAGGAGGAGGCGAGTCACGCCGAGCGACGAGGCGCGCTCGGGATCAGCGAGGAGGAAGCGTGGCGGTCGTACCGGTTCCTCCAGGTCTGGGACCGGCTCTCCCTCTACGTCTGCCTTCGTGACCTCGAAGCAGGCGAGAGCGAGCACGTCCCGGCGGTGCCCTTCGGCGACGAGCTGGGCGAGCTTCGGCTCGAACCGCGCGGCCCGTGGCGAGTCGCCGTCGACCCCTGGCCATTTGCCCACCCGACCATCGCCGTCGACGTCGAGCGACGACTGCTCAGGAAGGAGTCATGGGAGAACGACCAAGCGTTTCGGGAGGCGTTCTTCGCCGCGCCGTGTGAGCGCCAAGGAGTGAGATTCGAGCCGAGCTAGCGGCATCGACGATGGACCATCGTCGGCTGTGCGCTGTCGTCTCAAGATGGGTCCAGGGAATTTGTCCGTCGAGACAAACACAAAGGAGTAGATGAGATGGATCCGAGCAGGATCGATCGCAGGAAGAAGGCGGCCGGCGGCCGTCCTCGGCGCGCCGGGCGCGCCAGGGTCATCGCCGCCGGCGCGCTGCTCGCCGTCATCGCCGTCATCTGGGGCGCGACGCTCTCGACGAGCGCTGGCGCAGCCGTCCCAAGCGTCAACCTCTCGAAGGTCTGCCCGAAGACGATCACGCTTCAGACGGACTGGTTCCCAGAGATGGAGTACGGCTCGTACTTCTCGCTGATCGGCGCGAAGGGCACGCTCGACGCGAAGAAGGGCTCGTACACCGGCCCGCTCGGGAAGACGGGGATCAACCTGTCGATCCGGGCCGGCGGACCGTTCATCGGGCAGCAGACCGTGCAGTCGCTCATGTACCAGGACGACTCGATCACACTCGGTCTCGTCCACACGGACGACGCCGTGCGCTTCAGCAAGCAGCTTCCGGTCGTCTCTGTTGTTGCCCCGCTCGAGCGGAGCCCGCTCGCCCTGGTCTGGGACCCCACGAAGCACAGCTTCAAGACGTGGAAGGAGATCGGAACGTCCGGGGCGCGGATCCTCGTGTTCACCAAGGCCGTCAACTACGTGCCGTACGTGATCAAGAAGGGGTACGTCCCCGAGTCGTCGTTCGACGACAGCTTCGACGGGAGCTACGCGCGATTCGTCGCGGACACCTCGCTGCTCCAGCAGGCATTCGTCACCGAGACACCTTTCCGGCTGAAGAACGAGATCAAGCAGTACGGCCGTGACGTCGGCGTGATCCTCGTCAGGACCTCCGGCTACGACCCGTACCTTTCCAGCGTGTCGGTGAAGAAGAGCCGGCTCGCCGCGCTGACCCCCTGCCTCAAGAAGCTCGTGCCGATCTTCCAGCAGGCCCAGGTCGACTACCTCAAGAGCCCGACCGCGGCGAACAGGGTGATGGTGAACGTCGTCACCGGAATGAACTCGTTCTGGACGCTCTCGATGCCGTTGCTCGCGTTTGGCAACCAGAAGGCCGTGGAGTACAAGATCATCAGCAACGGCCCCGACAAGACGCTCGGCAACTTCAACATCAAGCGTGTCCAGAAGGTCATCGCGGACTTCCAGGCCACGTTCGGCCCGGATGTGTCGACCGCTGACCCGAACGTCACGCCGGCCTCGATCGTGACCAACAAGTTCATCGACCCGAGGATCGGCATTCGTTAGCCACCCGCTCGCACTCGACATGACCCGCGCCGTCCGCCGCATCAACCGATGACAAACGTCGCGCCTGATGCGGTGGGCGGCGCGGTCCTGCGCCTGAACGAGGTCGGCAAGGTGTGGGCGAACGGCGTGGCTGCGCTCGAGGGTGTCAGCTTCGACCTCGCCGGTGGTGAGCTCCTCGCACTCGTCGGGCCGTCCGGGTGCGGCAAGTCGACGGTGCTCCGGATCGTCGCGGGACTCGAGCAGGAGACCGCCGGCAGCGTCGCACGCCCCGCTGAGCCCCCCGGGTGCGTGTTCCAGCAACCAAACCTCCTCGCCTGGCGCAGCGTGACCCGCAACGTCGAGCTCTACGCGGAGCTCGACGGCGTCAACCCGAAAGAGCGCCGCGCGTTGACCCAAGAAGCGCTCGACCTCGTGGGGCTCACGGGCTTCGAGAGCTACCTGCCTCACCAGCTCTCGGGCGGGATGCAGATGCGTGCGGCGCTCGCACGGGCGCTCGTCACCCGTCCTGCCCTGCTCCTGTTCGACGAGCCGTTTGCCGCAGTCGACGAGCTGCTGCGCGAGCGACTGCAGGAGGAGCTGCTCCGTCTCTTTCTCGCCGAGCGGTTCGCGGGGCTCTTCATCACGCACTCCGTGCTCGAGGCGGTGTTCCTCTGCACGCGCGTCCTCGTGATGACGCCGCGACCGGGGACGATCGGCGCAGTCATCGACGTCCCCCTTCCTTACCCACGGCTGCCGGAGACGCGGTTTGCGCCCGAGTTCATCGAGATCGTCCGCGAGGTCTCGGGCGTGATGCGCAGCCAAGGGGCCGAGCCGCGCTGATGTCTGCGCTGACGAACACGCCCGAGCTCGAAGGCGACGAGCCTGGCGCCGAGGAAACGAAGAGCCGCGCCCTCCCGCTTCGCGAGCGCGCTGGCCGGCTTCTCGGCGTCGTCGCCCCGCCGTTCGCAGTCGCCGCGATCGCGATCGGCGCGCACTACTTCGCCACGTACGTGTTGCTGGATTCGCAGAGGCGGTTCCTGCTCCCGCCGCCACACCGAATCATCCAGGGCAGCTTCTTCGACGCAACCTCCCGCGACGAGATCCTCGGCGCCACCTACCACACCGCCGTCGTCGCGGTCGTGGGCCTCGTGATCGCCTCGGTCATCGGGATCACGACGGCCGTCGCGATGGCGCAGGCGCGCTGGGTGGAGCGATCGCTATTCCCCTGGGCCGTCGTCCTCCAGACCGTCCCGATTCTGGCAATCGTGCCGCTGATCGGCTTCTGGTGGGGCTTCGACTTCCGCAGCCGAGTCCTGGTCTGCGTCCTGATCTCGCTCTTCCCGATGATCACCAACACGCTCTTCGGGCTGCGAAGCGCCCCCCAGGGGCTCCACGACGTCTTCTCGCTCCGCCGGGCCGGGCGCTGGACGCGACTGCGCAAGCTCGAGTTCCCCGCGGCGCTGCCGTCGATCTTCGTCGGGCTCCAGGTCTCGGCTGGGCTCTCGGTGATCGGGGCGATCGTCGGGGACTTCTTCTTCCGGCAGGGGGAGCCCGGGATCGGGCGGCTGATCGACAACTACCGGGCCGCACTCACGTCCGAGCAGCTCTTCGGCGCGATCATCGCGTCGTCGCTCCTCGGCATCGTCGCCTTCACGCTCGTCGGGCTCGTGGCCGATCGGGTCGTGGGGCGCTGGCACGAGACTGGCCGGCGACGAACGTGATCGAGGCGCATCCCAGCGGGTGACGGAGCTTCGCGGTGACCAAACGACAGGAGGGCCCATGACATCCCCGGACGAGTCACCGAAGACGCCCGAGCTCGTCGTTCGGAATGCGACGGCGATCCTCGGGGGAGCGAACGGCGAGCAGTACACGGTCGTTCCGGGAACGACGATCGAGGTCACGGACGGCGCGATCACGCGGATCGGGCCAGACGACCCCACGGGTGTTCACCCCGCTGCAAAGGAGATCGACGCCCGCGGCCGCTACGCCGTGCCGGGTCTGATCAGCACGCACAACCATGCCTTCCAGAACCTCTGCAAAGGGCTCGGAGACGAGCTCGCCGTCTGGCCGATCGTCGAAGGCGTGATCCTCGCGACGGCGGAAGAGATGACCGCCGACGAGATCTATGTCGCGTCGCTCGCGTGCTGCGTCGAGGGAATGCGAAGCGGGCGAACCACGCTCCTCGACTTCATGGTCGGCCTGCCCGACATCGAGCAGCAGCGCGCCGTGTTGCGTGCCTTCAAGGACTCCGGGATCCGGGGTTTCCTCGGCCGCGCCACCCGGGAGCTCCACCACGAGGCATCGCACCGCGACCCGTGGTACATCCCGCTCGAGGACGCGCTCGACCAGATCACCACGCTTGCGACGGAGTACGACAACGGCCTCGATCGCCCCTCCGCACTCCCCGCGCCGGGCAACCCGAGGACGATGACCACCGACGGGCTGATCCGCGTCGCCGAGTACGCCGAGGCGCAGGGCTGCCTGATCACGACCCACCTCGCGGAGTACGACGCGGAGCGGCACGAGGGCCTCGAACGGTGGGGCGTGTCGACGATCGCAAAGCTCGACGAGATCGGAGTCCTCGGCCCCCGCCTCGTCGCGGCTCACTCCGCGATCCTCGACGACGCCGAGCTCGAAGCGCTCGCACGCACGGGAACCAAGGTGTCGTACAACCCGGTGAGCAACTGCTACTGCGGTGTCGGGGTCGCGCCGATCGTGCCGATGCTAGAGCTCGGGATCGACGTCAGCGTCGCCGTCGACGGCGCCTCGGTGAACTGCCAGAACATGCTCGAGAGCCTGAAGTTCGGAGTGCTCCTGCAGAAGTCGTACTACGGTGACGCGATGGCGATCAACGCTCGCGACATGCTGCGGCTCGCGACGGTCGGCGGGGCGATCGCCCTCGACGTGCCCGACACGCTCGGCGCCCTCGAAGTGGGACGGCTCGCCGACTTCTTCCTCTTCGACCCGGCCCATCTGAGCACGACCCCGGTCCACGACCCGATCTCCGCGATCGTGTACGCGGGCGCGCCCGTCAACGTCGACACCGTCGTCGTGGGCGGCACGGTGCTGCTCGACGAGGGTCGCTGCACCAAGGTCGACGAGCCCGCCCTCGTGCAGGAGATGCAGGAGCGGGCGATCGCGTGCGCCACGCGCACCGGAACGACTCGCTTCGTCAAGAACCGCAGGTTCACTCCGTACCGCGACTACGAGCGCGTCGGCCGCCGGCAGCCGCTTCGCCGGGAAACCTAGTAGATGAGGGTTTGAAGGCCGACGATGAATAAGTTAGCGTTGTTTCTCTTTTCGATCTCGACGATCCCGGAGGTTGCGCGGTGAGCCACGCAGGCGGGGAGCATCCGTTCGATCTGCTCGTCACCAACGCAGCCGCCGTGCTCGGCGGGTTGCGAAACGAGCAGTACCGCGTCGCAGACGGCACCGCGATCGGAGTCGTAGGCCCGCGCATCGACTGGATCGGCCCGGTCTCCGAGCTGCAGGGCAGGGCGGCGACGAGGACGATCGACGCTCGCGGGATGCTTGCCGTCCCCGGGCTCGTCAACACGCACAACCACCTCTTCCAGAACCTCGTCAAGGGGCTCGGGGACGAGATGTACCTGTTGCCGTGGGTGGAGACGCTCATCCTCCCGACTGCCAACGAGATGAGCCCCGAGGAGACATATCTCGGGGCGCTCCTCGGTTGCCTCGAGGCGATTCGCAGCGGCACGACCGCCCTCATGGACTTCATGTTCGGCGTACCCGACATCGAAGTGCACCGGGCCGTGCTTCGAGCGATTCGCGACTCGGGGATTCGCGGGTTCTTCGGGCGCGCGACCCGCGACCTCAATCCCGACAGCGGCTGGCGCGATCCGTGGTACCTACCCCTCGATGAGGTCTTCGACCAGATGCGGCAGCTCGCCCGGGAGTTCCCGAGCGGCCTGCCCGTCTCGAGCGTGCTCCCTGCTCCGGGAACGATGCGAACGATGACGGTCGACGGCCTGCTCCAGGTGAAGGAGTGGGCGCTGGCCGAGGGCAGCCAGATCACGATCCACATGGGCGAGCACACCGAGGAGCGGGAGACGTCGATCGACCGCTGGGGAGTCGGCGCGTTCAAGAAGGGCGAGGAGATCGGCTTCCTCGGGCCCGAGGTCGTCGCCGCACACTGTGTGAAGCTCGACGAGGCCGAGCTCGAGATCGTCGCTCGCACCGGGACGCAGGTCTCGTACAACCCCGTCTCGAACGCATACCTCGGCAACGGCATCGCCCCGATCACGCGGATGCTCGAGCTCGGGATCGACGTCAGCCTCGCAACGGACGGTGGCGCCTGCGCGAACACCCACGACATGCTCGAAGCGCTCAAGTTCGGGGTACTCATGCAGAAGGTCGCCGCGCAGGACCCACGTGTCCTCAACGCACGCGACGTCCTTCGGCTCGCCACGGTCGGCGGGGCGAGGGCGCTCGGGCTGCCCGCTGACCTCGGGGCGCTCGAGGTGGGCAGGCTCGCCGACTTCTTCCTGTTCGACCCGCTCCGGCTGAAGACGGTGCCGATGCACGAGCCCCTCTCGACGCTCGTCTATACCGGCGAGCAGACCAACGTCGACACGGTCGTGATCGACGGCAAGGTCGTGCTCGAAGGCTGCAGGTTCGCGACGATCGACGAGGAGGCGTTCGTGCGCGAGGTGCAGGAGCGGGCGCTCGCGCTCTCACGGCGAGTCGGGACGTTCCGGCTCGTCGAGGGCCGCCGGTTCACACCGTTTCGCTACGACCGCACCCCGCGACTCCCGGGCACACCCGCAGAGAACGGATCGGCGGCACCGCCGCCGGCCGCAGACGAGGTCTCGGAGACGCCGGGCTCCGAGGACGACGGCGAGTGACGCCCCAGCTCACCGGCGGGGCGCCGTACCGCGCGACCCTAGGGCGACGATGATCTTCGACAACTGCACCGTGATCACGATGGACCGGCAGCGCCGGATCCTCACGGGCGCCGCCGTCGCGGTCGAGGGCGACTCGATTGCGATGGTCGGCAAGTCGGAGGACGTGAGGCGCGCGTACCCGGAGGCACCGTCGCGCGACCTCCATGGCTGGCTGCTCCTCCCGGGCCTCGTCGACGGGCACATCCACCTCCCACAGGCGATGCTGCGTGGCAGTGCCGACGAGGTGCCGCTGTGGGTGTGGATGGCACAGCGCATCTTCATCCTCGAGGGGAACTACACCCCGGCCGACGTCCAGGCCTCGACCCGGCTTGCGATCGTCGAGATGATCCGCTCGGGAACGACGGCCTTCCTGGAGACGCTCATTCTCGGTCGCCACGATCTCTCGTCGCTCGCCGGCGTGATCGCCGAGACCGGCGTGAGGGCCGTGCTTCCCCGGGCGGTGACGGACGGCGGCGGGTACCTCGACGAGTCGCCGCTGCATCCCGGGCTCGACGAGGCGCCCGAGAAGGCGATCGAGGACGCGTTGGCGGTCGCGAAGGAGCTCGGCGACTCCGAGCACGTGCGGGTGTGGCTCGGCCCTCGCTCGACGGGCGGCTGCTCGGAAGGGCTGCTGCGGGAGCTCGTCGCGCTCGCCCGCCGCGAGGGGATGGGCCTCTGCCAGCACTACGCGATGACGGATCGGGAGAAGGCGTACATCCGCGCCCGCTACGAATCGGGTCAGGTCGAGCTCCTCGAGCGGCTCGAGATGGTCGGGCGCGATGTCGTGCTCGTCCACTGCTGTGCGATGGACGAGGATGACGTCTCGAGGCTTCGCGGCACGGGGACGAGCGTCGTCCACTGCCCGACGGGACCGGCGAAGATGGGCAGTGGCGTCACGCCGGTTCGGGCGCTGCGCGACGCGGGGGTCACAGTGGCGCTCGGCACCGACGCCGCCGCAGCGAACAACGGCGCCGATCTCCTGCGGGACCTCAAGTGGGTCGCGTACCTGCAGAAGCTGCTCGAGCGCGACCCGACCGTCGTGACGGCGGAGGACGTCCTCGAGATGGCGACGATCGAGGGCGCCCGCGCGCTCGGGCTCGATGCCCTGATCGGCTCGATCGAGCCTGGAAAGCGCGCTGATTTCATCGTCGTCCGCACCGACGGCCCGCACTGGGTGCCGACGTTCAACCCGGTGGCGAACTTCGTCTACGCCTCGACGGGCGCCGATGTCGACACGGTGGTTGTCGCCGGCCGGACGCTGATGGAGGGCAGAGAGCTCGTCTCGATCGACGAGGAGCGCGTTCTCGCCGAAGCGCGCGCCGCCGTCGACAGCCTGTACGAGCGCACCCAGGTGGCCCGCCCCTCGATCTGGCCGGTGCTCTGATGGCCGAGCCGTCCCTCGCGGCCGCGCAGGTTCATCTCCCGTTCCCGGCGGAGCGCTACCTCGCGTACCTGACCGCCGACCAGATCGCGTCGCTCGACAAGGAGAAGGCCGCGGTCGTGGTCGTGATCGGCGCGATCGAGCAGCATGGGCCTCACCTCCCGGTGGCGACCGATCTCGCGCTCGGCGTCTCGCTGCTGACGCTCGCAATCAAACGGCTCGACCCGGCAACCCACCTCTGGGTCCTGCCGCCGCTCGCCTACGGTCGCAGCGTCGAGCACGAGGACTTCGCGGGAACGATCACGCTTTCGCAGGAGACGCTGACCGCGGTCGTCCTCGACCTCGCCGCGAGCGTGAAGCGCTCGGGGTTCCGCCGGCTCGTGCTGTTCAACAGCCACGGCGGCAACGTCTCAGTCCTCGAGACCGTCGCCCGCGACGCCCGCCGGGCAACCGGCCTGATGGTGTTCCCGTTCTCGATGTTCCGGCTGGGAACCGTGCTGCCGCAGCCGTACAGCGACGATGAGGCACGCCTTGGAACGCACGCCGGCGAGTGGGAGACGTCGATGATGCTCGCGCTCACGCCCGAGCTGGTCGACGTCGCGAAGGCGAAGGCGACGACCGGGTACGCCAGCTTCGCCGACGCGCCGGAGCACGTCGCTCTTCTCGGCCCGATCCCGTTCACGTGGGTAACGTCGGACATCTCGGCAACCGGCGCGATCGGGGACCCGTCGCTCGCAAGCGCTGAGCGGGGACGCGAGATCGTCGAGCTGTCCGTGGAGAAGATCGCGCGCACGCTCGAGGAGATCTGCAGCTTCGAGATGCCGACCCCCGCCGGAGCCCCCGGCCCCGCCCGACTGCCTGACAAGGAGCCCGCCGAATGACACGCTTCTGGCACCCGATCGCCGACATGCATGCCGTACAGGTGGCCGGCGAGCTGATCATCGAGCGCGGCGAAGGCTGCCACCTCTGGGACGAGCAAGGAAACCGGTACGTCGACTCGGTCGCAGGCCTCTGGTACACGAACGTCGGCTACGGGCGTGCCGAGATCGCCGACGCGGCGGCAGCGCAGATGCGCAAGCTGCACGCCTACTCCCACTACGGCGACCTCTCGAGCCGACCCACCACCGACCTCGCCGAGCGGGTCTCGTCGATCGCGCCGATGCGGGACGCCGTCGTGTTCTTCACGAGCGGCGGCGGCGAGTCGATCGAGACCGTTGTCAAGCTCGTTCGGGGTTACTGGCATCTCGCCGGCCAGCCGGAGCGCACCGTGATCATCTCGCGCGAGCGCGCCTACCACGGCCTCGCCGGCTACGGGACGAGCATCGTCGGCATGGAAATGTTCAAGTCGGGGATCGGCCCGGTCGCCGCCGACACCGTGCGGGTCCCGTGGGACTCGGCGGAGGCGCTCGACGCGACGATCCAGTCGGTCGGACCCGAGCGCATCGCCGCCTTCTTCTGCGAGCCGATCATCGGCGCCGGCGGGGTGCTGCTTCCCCCCGAGGGGTACCTGCAGGCGGCTCGCGAGGTGTGCCGCAAGCACGACATCTTCTTCGTCGCTGACGAGGTGATCTGCGGCTACGGCCGTGTCGGTGACTGGTTCGCGTCGTCGCGAGTCGGCCTCGATCCCGACGCAGTAACCTTCGCGAAAGGCATCACCTCCGGGTACGTTCCGCTCGGCGGCGTGATCGTCGGTCGCCGCCTCCAAGAGCCCTTCTGGGAGAACCCGGCGACGGGCATCTGGCGGCACGGCTACACGTACGCGGGTCACGCAACCGCCGCGGCCGCAGGGATGGCCAACCTCGACATCATCGAGCGCGAGGGGATAGTCGCCAGGGCACGGAGCCTCGAGACCGAGATCGAGGCGGCGCTGGCGCCGCTTGCGGGCCACGAGCTGGTCACCGAGGTCCGCGCGGGCTTCGGCGCAGTCGCAGCGGTGCAGATCGACCCCGAGCTCCTCGCGAGCGAGCCCGGCCTCGTCGACGCGGTCGCGATGAGGGCCCGCAGCCACGGGGTGCTGACCCGGACGCTGGCGGGCGGTGCGCTGCAGATCTCGCCGCCGCTCGTGATCACGCAAGCCGAACTCGACGAGGTCTCGTCGGGGATCTCGGCCGCGCTCGACGACGTGGCGACCGGCCGGACGAGCTAGGCGGGGCGGCCGGCCGGCTGCGCTCCTCAGCGGGCATTCGGGTCGAGACGCCTGATCGTCCGCTCGATCTCGGCGTCGGTGGTCGGTCGATCGAAGAGCGCACGGATCGCGTCGAGCGCGAGGAAGAATCCCCACACGAGCACGACGTAGAGCACCCACGGCTCCCAGTCACCGGGGTTGTTGCCGTTGCTCAGCCGCTCGAACCGGCCGTGGTCGTTCCACTCGATCAGTGCCCAGACGGGCGTGAGCACTGCGACCGCCGCGACGAACACGGCGAGGTCGCGCTTCAGCTTGCGAATGCGCTCGACATGACGGCGCGCCCACTCGCGCAGCTCGTCGCTCTCGCCCGACTCCGCGCCACCGACCCCAGTCTCGGTTTCGGCGAACACGATGATCATCTCCCTTCGCCGCAATCGTTGCGCGCCGGCTGGCTCGCCGCATCGGGGTCTGCGCGGATCCGGCATTCGCAGGGCGCCGGCGCGTATCGTTCGGAGATGGTGCCCGAGCTCAGCCGGCGCGATCTGCTCAGGGCAACCGCCAGCGCCGGAGTCGGGGCTGCGTTCGCGCCCCGCGCGCTGGCACTGCTCGGTGACGACGCGAAGGCGGCCACGGTGTGCGTGCTCACGCCGGAGACGACCGAGGGCCCGTACTGGATCGACGGGGCACTCACGCGCCGCGACGTGCGGGAGGGGCGGGCGGGGCTCCCGCTGGTCGTCAGATTCGCAGTGCTCGACGTCACGACCTGCAAGCCGATCCGGAATGCCGACGTGGAGCTCTGGCACTGCGACGCCGCCGGGGTCTACTCGGGGGTGGATGGCGCGAACACCCGCTTCCTCCGCGGACATCAGCGCACGGACGGGAACGGCAAGGCGGAGTTCCTGACGGTCTTCCCGGGTTGGTATCCCGGCCGAACGCCGCACATTCACATGAAGGTGCATGTTGGCGGTACCGACGTGCACACGGGCCAGGTCTTCTTCGACGAGGCCCTGACGCGGAGGGTGTACGCGAAGCCCCCCTATGCCCGGCGGGGGCGCTACGACACCGCGCACGCACGCGACCTGGTCTACGCCGAGGCGGGCGGGTCGAGTGCGGAGCTCAGGCTCGTGCGAAGGGGGCCAGCGGCGAAGGGATACATCGGGACGATCGCGGTCGGCGTTCGGCGTTGAGCGTCGGTCGTAGCGCGGTCGGCCTACGCCCACTGCTCGCAATCCGTGTCAGGCGCCGCCGTGACGCATCCACTGATACACCCGGGGCTGCCCCTCGTTGAACGCCGTCTCGTTCTCGACGCTCGTGCGCACAAAGCCTGCGTTGCGATAGCAACGGATCGCGGGCTCGTTCTCGGGAACGACGCGAATCCAGATCTCGTCGAAGTTCCGGCGGCGCGCCTCTTCGACGAGCCCCTCGACGAGCTCGCGACCGAGGCCTCGACCCCGGCGCTCCGGGTCGACGACGAGCCGTGCGAGCTCCGCCTCGCCCTCGTCCTCCCAGAGCTCGCCGTAGCCAACGGGCTCGTCGCTATCGACGAGGAGGAAGGGGACGACGCCCGGCTCAGCGTGCCAGGCGGCGAGGATCGCCGGGCGAACCGGATGCTCGAGCACACCTCCCCAGCGGGCAGCCTCGTCGGCGGAGATCACCCAGGCGGCGACCGTCTCGGCCGCCTCGACCGTGAAGGCTCTGAGCTCGCCCACGCGCCGAAGTGTCGCAAAGCGAGATCAGGCGGCGGCACGAAGCGACGCGACGAGCTCGGCGGCGTTCACCGTCGCCGCCCCGACGCAACGATCGGCGGCGCCGTAGGTGAGGTAGATCGAGCCGTCGCCGCGCAGCACCGCGCCCTGGACGAAGACCACGTTGTCGACATCACCGACGCGCTCCCACTCGAGCTCGGGCCGCATGATCGGCTCGGTGATGATCGAGGCAACTCGACCCGTTGTCGAGTCGAGCAACGCGACCTTGGTCGTGTAGTGCCCGTCGCGCTCGCGCTCGTGGTAGAAGAACACGAGGTCGTCCCCGACCGTGACCGGCGGCGCACCCGCGCCGACGCCTAGCGAGCCTGCGACCGGCATGATGATCGTGTGACGGTCGAGATCCTCGAGGTAGCCGTCCCAGTAGGCCGGGTCGTTCTCCCAGAGCTCGTCGAGCGTCTCGAACACCGCGATCTGGATGTTCGGGTGGATGCGATGAATCAGGGCGACACGCCCGTCGGCGAGGTTGAAGACGACCGCGTCCTTGTTCGCGATCCCGTCCGGCCCCACGACCCGTCCCGAGGTGTGGTTCAGGAAGAACCGCCCATCCCCGTAGCCGAGCCGGTGCACCCCGATCCGCCACGGGTCCCCCGTCTCCGGCGCAGGCAGGTTCGTGTAGGTCATCACGACTCGCTCCTCACCACGGCTGCGCACGACCTGCACCCGGGGGTCCTCGTAGGCGTAGACCCCCTCCGGGCTCGAGCGAGCGAGCACCTGCTGGAACTCGTACCGCTCGCCGTCGCGAGAGGTGAACACGAGCACGTCCGAGACGTAGTCGAGGAAGCGGGCGCCCGGCCCTTCGTTGCGCCGGTACCCGTCGCGAACGCCGCGCGCAAAGAGGTGATACAGCCCCTCGTGGTGGATCACGCCCGCGTTGAACAGCGGGCCGTAGCCAGGGACGTCGCCGGCACGAAGCAGCGGCCTGTCGGAGAGGCGGCGGAGCGCGATCCGCTCGAGAAGAGCTGCGGTGTCGTTGGTCACTGGCATGTGAGTGTGCCTACCCTGGTGGTCGGAAAGGAGTGATGGATTCTTGAGTGAGACGTCGGAGTTGTTCCAGAGATACATCGGCAATCCGATCCTCACCGCGAGCGGGTGGCCCGAGACCGTCAATGCGGTCTTCAACCCGGGCGTCACCGAGATCGATGGGGAGACCCTGTTGCTCGTTCGGGTCGAGGATCGGCGTGGGATCTCGCACCTCTGTCCCGCCCGCAGCGCGGACGGGCTCACCGAGTGGCGGATCGAGCCGGAGAACGCGCTCCTCCCCGAGGTCGAGTCCGAGGCCGAGCGGTTCGGGATCGAGGACGCGCGGATCACCGTCTGCGACGGCGAGACCTTTGTTGTCTACACCGGGTACTCGGTCGGCGGGCCGCTCGTGTGCCTCGCCTCGACTCGTGATTTCAGGCAGTACGAGCGTCACGGCGTGCTGATGCCGCCGGAGGACAAGGACGCTGCTCTCTTCCCGTGCCCTCTCGACGGTCGCTGGGCCCTGATCCACCGGCCGGTCGCGATGACGCCCCGGCACAGCGCCGACATCTGGCTCTCCTGGAGCCCCGACCTCCGTCACTGGGGCGACCACCGCGTGTTGCTGTCGGCGCGGGAGGGCGCGTGGTGGGACGCGCACAAGGTCGGTCTCTCGGCGCCGCCGCTCCTCACTGCCGCCGGCTGGCTCGTCCTTTACCACGGCGTTCGCACGACCGCAGCCGGCTCGATCTACCGCCACGGCCTGGCCCTGCTCGACGCCACCCACCCCGAGCGGGTGCTGGCGCGGTCGAGCGAGTGGGTGTTCGGCCCGGACGCGCCCTACGAGCGCACCGGTGACGTGAGCCAGGTCGTCTTCTCGTGCGGCTGGCAGGTGCTGCCCGACGGCGACACCCTGCGGATGTACTACGGGGCCGCAGACACGTCAGTGTGCGTCGCGACCGCGAGTGTCGCCGCGCTCCTCGACTGGCTCTCACGCCACTCGTCATAGCGCCCCGCGGCGGGCGTCCCGGCCTCCTCGAGCGCGAGGCGGGCGGCGAGGTACGCAAGCGTCGACTCGGCGCCCTGGTTCTCGTTGGGGCGCCGCTCGCCGAGCCCGTCGCGGCACCCGCCGGTGGTCCCGTCGTACACGGCAACGCCGGCGCGGTTCCGGCCGGTGAACCACTCGAAGGCGGTCGTGGCCCGGGCGAGATGGCGTTGCTCACCCGTGGTCACGTAGGCCTCGAGCTCCGCCTCGACGAGCGCAGCCACGTCGAGCGGCTGCTCGTCGCCATGCCCGGGATGCGGGTCGTCGCGACCTCTCCCCTCGTGTCCCGGTAGCACGAGCTCGCGCGTGTCCAGGCCGCACTCTTCCCCGTACCAGGCAAGCGACCGTAGCCCGATCTCGACCGCGTAGAGGTCGCCGAGCCAGCGGCCGCCCGCGAGAAGCGCCTGCGAGAGGCGAGCGTTGTCGTAGGTCAGCGTGTCCTCGAACCACTCCCACCGCCGCGAGGCACACCCGTCGTGCGCCTCGACGAGCTGCGTGACAAGCCGGGTCGCGAGCGCGCGTCGCGACGCCGTCAACGGCAACTGCGTGAGCCCGAGGAGCGTGTACGCGCCCGTCCGGAGCCAGAGCTCGCGGTCAACGAGCGAGGCCGTGAGGGCGGCGAGGAGCGGCTCCGCGCCGGTAGCGACCGTGCGATGCGGCCGTCCCGAGAGCAGCTCGCCGAGCGCCCAGATCGTGCGCCCGACGTGGTCACCGACGTGCGGCTCGTCGAGCCAGCGCCGGTCGTAGCCCAGCAGATTGCGAAGCCCGTGCCCACCGGCACCGTCGGCAGCATGACGGAGGAACGCGAGGCTGCGAAGCTCGAGCCGCCGCCAGCGTGCGCTGCCGGTGCGCCGCCCGAGCCGATGGGCGACGATCGCGAGCCGGGCGACGTCGTCGACGCAGTAGCCCGTCGCCCGCTCCGGGATCGCACCCTTCGCGTGCTGCACGATCCCGACGTCGTCGACGAGGGTGCGCAGATGCCGGAGGCGGAGCGGCGGAAGTGCGGCCTGGATCCGGACGGCGCTCGGGTGGCTCGCAGTTGCGGCCACCTCGGCGAGCAGGTCGGCGGTGGTCCGTCCGACCTCCGGCCACGAGAGCGATGCCCCGACCTCGCGCGCCGCCTCCCGTGCCCGCACGAGCTCGACCGGGTGCTCGACGAAGCCGCGGATCGCGGCGGCGAGCGCGGGCGCATCGTCGAACGGCACCAACGTGCCGGCGCCGCTCTCGAGCATCTCGACCGCGTAGCGGTACGGTGTCGAGACCACGGGCCTCCCGGAGGCGAGCGCGAACGAGAGCGCACCCGAGACGATCTGCTCGCGGGAGCGGTAGGCGGTCACGAACAGGTCGGTGGCGCACAGGAGGTCAGCGAGCTCACCGACGTCGAGGAACCGGTCGTCGAACACGACGTAATCGGCGAGCCCGAGGTCGTCGACGCGCCTGACCAGGCCGAGGCGGTAGCTCTCGCCCTCGCGGCGCGCGACCTCGGGATGGGTTCTCCCGGCGACGACGAGCAGGAGCTCGGGGTGATCGCGAACGAGACTGGCGAGCGCGTCGATCGTCGTCTCGATCCCCTTCCCGGGCGAGAGGAGTCCGAACGACGAGAGGACGAATCGGCCCTCGGTACCCCACCGCCTCGCGGCGCGCCGGCGCGCGACCGCGGCGTCGGTGTTCTCCGCAACGGCGACGATCTCGGGCGGAGCGCCGTGCGGAACGACGTGGATCCGGTCGGGGTCGAGGAGCTCGTGCTCGAGCAGCAGGCGCCGGCTCGCCTCGGTGAACACCGTCACCGCCGCGGCGCCGCGACAGAGCTCGCGGAGAACCGCTTCCTGATGGGGCTCAGGCGTCGCCAGCACGGTGTGAAGCGTGACCACGTAGGGGATCGAAAGCGACCGGACCAGCGAGAGGACGTACTCGCCGTCGCGACCGCCGAAAATGCCGAACTCGTGCTGGACAATCGCGACGTCGACGTCGAGCCGGTCGATCGCCTGGGCGCCGCGAACGTAGTCGCCTCGCACCTCCTGCCCGACCACTGCGACAACGGGCGGCGGGTACGACGCCCCGGGCTTGGCGGCGACCGCGACGACCGAGACGCGGTCGATCACCGGCGCGGCCTCGAGCGAGGCCACGAGATCCGCGGCAAACGTCGCGATCCCGCACCGGCGCGGCGGGAACGTCGAAACGACGGCTACGTGCACGCCTACCTCCTGCGGCTCGGCCTGCCCCCGATAACCCCAGTCTACCGCCCGGCGCCTGCGGGCGGGCCCTCACTAGGCCTTGGCGCGGGCCTTCGGCTTCGCACCCGCGTCGACCGGCTCGACGAAGATGCAGGCGCGCTCGTCACCGGGAAGCGGCGAGGAGCCAACAGCGACGACCTTCAGCTCGCCCTTGCGTGTCGGCGAGGCGATCACGTCGTCGACGTCCGGGATGGTGCCGTTCATCTCGACCAGCTGATGGCCGGTCGAGGTCGGGACGAGAGCGAGGTAGACCGTTCCCGGCGCGGGCTCCTCGAAGGTCGGAAGCTCGACGGTCGTGCCGGCGGCGAGCTGTTCCACCACTCGCGTGAGCTCGTCGACCTTCGAGTGCAGATCGCCACGGGCCGCCGCGGCGGCAGGCCCACCACCTGCGCCGCCCTCGAGCCGCTGGAATCGCCAGTCGATCGATGAGGCGAGCTTCTCGAGCTTGAGGAAGAGCGACTCCTTGAGGGTCGCGAGTTCGTCGCCGCTCGCGCCGCCGCCTCCGCCACCGGCCGCACCGCCGCCGGAGGAGAGCCGGTCGATGCGCGCACGCTGCTCCTCGACGAGCTGAGTGAGCTCGGCGAGACGCTTCGAGGCGTCGGAGCCGCCGGTGACCTTGTCGCTGAGCGCCTTCTCACGCCGCGCGAAGTGCTCGACGAGCGAGCGCTCCTGCTCGATCACGCGATCCTGGAGTCGCTCCATCTCGCGCTGGAGCTTCTTCAGCTCGGGCGCAGCCGGGGCGTCCGGCGATGCCGCACCATCGCCGGACGCCGCACCGACCGCGGAATCGGCCAGCGTCTCTACCCGGTCCTCGAGCGCTGCGCGCTCCTTGGCCCAGGTCGACGCGAGCCGCTCGATCTCGCCGGCGAGGGTCTCCCGCACGGACTCGATCGACTCTCCAAGAGCGGAAATCTCCTCGCGGAGCCCGCCGAGCTCCGCACCAGCGGCCTCGCTCGAGCCCGCAGTGGCCTCGAGCTCGTCGAGGCGCGCAAGGACGGCACTTACCTTCTCCTCGGCGGCGCCCGACACCTGGTCGAGTCGCGCGCTGATCTCATCAATGGCCGAGGGGTCGCCCGCCGCTACGCCGATTGCGATCACGCTTTCCTCGAGGCTCGTGAGTCGCTGGGCCGTCACCTGGTCGAGGCCCGGTTCCGGGAGCGAGGCGCGGAGCTGCTCGAGATCGTCTGCCGAGACCGCTGCCTCGAGCCGCGCTGCGAGCTCGCCGACGGCGGCCCGGGTCTCGTCGATCGTCGACTGGAGCTCCGGGTCGATCGCTGCCGCCTCGGTCGCGCTCACCGTCTCCGCGCGAACCTCCTCGATCCGGGCCCGCAACGCCTCGATCCGCTCCGCCTCTTCAGCCTTCGTCTCGGCGAGCGCGTCGAGCCGCGCGGTGACGTCGGCGACCGCGGCCGCGGCCGCGGGGCCGAGCGCGTCGACCGAGAGCCCGTCGACGCGCTCCTCGAGGGCGACAACGCGCCCTCCGAGCTCCGGATCGCCCACGGGACGGCCTTCGAGCTCGGCGAGCCGGTGCACGAGGTCGGCGAGCGTCGCCGAGGCGCCGTCGATCCCGCCGCGGCTCTCGGCGACCTCGAGGGCGAGACCGTCGAGCCGGGTGCGAAGCTCGGTGATCGCATCCCCCGTGCCCGACGCCTCGGTGGAGGAGTCTGCGAGGTGAGCCGCCTGCGCTTCGACCTGCACACGAACCTCGCCGATCGCTTCGGCCAGGCTGTTGGTTCCCACCGCCGACTCGTCGAGCCGAGAGGCGTGGGCTTCGAGCTGTGAGCGAAGCTCGGCGATGGCTTCTGCGGTGCCTGCGTTACCTGTCGCGGTCTCTTCGATCCGCGCCGCGAGCCCGGTCAGCGCCTCCTGCAGCCCTTCGGCGCCACTCGAGGCCTCGGCGAGAACGCTGAGGGCGTCGACCGATCGCGCGAGCTCCTCGACGCGGTCTCCCAGCGCCGAATCGCCGGTGGGGCGCTCGGACAGCGTGACGACCTGGGCGGCGAGCTCGTCGACGCGAGCGGTGAGCCCCTCGTCGACGACCGGCCGGGCCGCCAGCTCCTCGAGCTGACCTCTCAACCCCCCGAGCTCGTCACGAACGTCGAGCTCGGGCAGCGCGGTCGCCAGTCCCTCGATTCGGGCGGCGAGCGTCTCGACGCTGCTCGGGTCGGCCAGCGGCCGGGCGGCGACCTCCTCCGCGAGCGCGCGAATCGCGGCGACCTCCTCGAGCGTCGGCGCGGGCTCGCCGTTGGCGAGCCCCTCGACCCGAGCCGCGAGGTCGGCGATCTGTGCGATCACCGGCTCGAGCGCGTCGGCGGTGAGACCCTGCTCGACTCGACTCCCGAGCTCGCTGAGCGCACCCTGAAGCCCTCTGACCTCCTCGGCGGCACCGGCGAACACGGCGAGCGCCTCGGCGGGGGCGAGCCCGGCCAGCGCAGCCTCGATCTCATGAGTGCGCCGGACGGTCGCCTGGAACTCCGCAAGGAACGCGGGATCGACCTCGACCGGCTGGGAGAGTGCTGCCTCTACGGCCTCGAGTCGGGCGGCGAGCTCTGCCTCGCGGGTCGCGAGCTCGGCGAGCGACGCCTCCGAGCCGTCGGTGACACGGGCGGCACGCATCGACGCTTCGAGCTGGCGCATCGCGAACTTCAGCTCGTCGACCTCGGCGCTGCTGTCCTCCTTGCCCTTGTCCTTCGTGTTCGGCGCGGGGAGGATCATCGCCGGGCTGTCGCTCCACTGGTCGGCGAGCGCGCTCGCGAGCTCGAGTCGCGTGACCGCGCCCATCTCGACGAGCACCGGGCCGACGGGCTGACCCGTCGTCGCGCTTCGCTGACGAGCTTCGGCGAGCGTCTCCTCGTCGATGATGTTGGTGGCGTAGAGGATCGCGCCGACGTCGATGCCGCTCGCGTCGCTCTCCATCGCCGCTCGGAGCTCGCCCAACGGGAGGCCGAACAGCTTGGAGACGACCTCGTCTAGAGCGCCTCCGTGCGTGCGCTGATGCTCCAGGGCCTCCGCGAGTTGGCTCGACGAGACGAGCCCACACTCGACCAGGAGGGTCCCTGCCACCCGTGCAGAGGTGACTGTCGTACCCACTTCGACGAGGTATCGGGAGATTGGAATTGCCGGTCCGTCCCTCGAACGGGGGAGGGTGTTCCCCCCGATCGCGGCGGGACGTCGGAGCCGATGCGAGCTACCAGAAGATCATTGTCAGACGCGCTCGAGATAGGCGCAGGCGCGCCGGTCGAGCGGCAACGGCGAGGTGGCGATCCGGCTCACACGAAGCGCGCCACCGTCCTCACCGAGGTCGACGAGCTCGCCGACCGCGGGAATCGCTCCGTCGAGGGCGCGCAACCGGTACCCGTCGCTCGTGGGGACGAACGCGACGTACCCGTTCTCGGGCGCGTCGAGCGGCATCCCGGCGATGCGGGTATCCGCCTCGATCACTGCGGCGCCGAGCCGCTCGATTGCGCGCCGGAGCGCCTGACCGCTTTCGAGGTACGACTGCTCGTTGGCTGCGAACCGCTCTGCAAGCCCGGCGAGCCCTTTGCGGATCGCCTTCTCGATCGCTTTGCCCTGCTCCTCAGCACGTCTCGCCTCGACCTCGACGCGAACCTCGAGCGCATCGACGCGCTCGGAGACCGAGCCGTTGCTCTCGGAGAGCCGGGCCTCGAGCCCTTCGAGCCTGGAGGTCGAGTGGGCGGTCGACGCTTCGAGCGCTGTGAGACGCGACTGGTCGACGCCGACCGACTCGTCGAGCCGCGCGTGCACCGCCGCGAGGGCCTGGCCGTGGTTGTTGCCCAGGGCCTCGATCCGGGCGGAAAGCTCCTGGTGGAGACGCGAGAAGCGCTCGTCGAGCTCTTCGGGGAGCGCCCAGGCGTGCTGCTCGGTGGCCCCGAGGCGCATCCCGAGCTCGTCGAGCGCCGCCCTGGTGGAGTCACCCGCGGTCTCCAACGAGGCGACACGAACGTGAACCTGTTCGGCCAGCTCAGCGACCGTGCCGGTCGAAACCATGTTCTTGAGCGCGGCCTCGAGGGTCGCAGCAACATTGCCGTCGATCGACGCGAGGCCGATCTTGGTCTCGTCGAGGGTGCTGGCGAGTGCCTGCAGCCGGCCGTCGAGCTCCGTCAGCGCGGCGCGGGCATCGGCGAGCTCCTGCGATCCGACGCCGGTCGAGCCGGTCGCGACGTCTTCGAGCGCGTCGAGTCGCGAGTGAAGGGCGGCGGTCGCCTCCGTGGCGGTGCGCTCGATGCCGGCGACCCAGTCGACCTGGGCGACCGAGTCGAGCCGCTCGGCGAGCGTCGCGAGGCGGTGCCCGAGATCGTCGAGCTCAGGGCGCTCGACGAACGCGGCCAGTCGGCTCGAAAGCTCGTCCAGCTGAGCCCGCTCGGCATACGCGCCGGCCGCTGCTCCGAGAGAGTCGACGCGGGCCCGAAGCTCGTCGAGCTGTGCAACGCGTCCCCACACCTCGGCGAACCGAGTGTCGACATTGGTCTGGTCGAGGCGGTCACGCAGCTCCGCGAGCTCCGCGCGGGCGGTCTCGTCGCTGACGGAGGCGCCAGCGAGGTGCTCGACCCGCGCCCGAAGCTCGTCGAGCGCGTGTCGCGAGGCCTCATCGGCGGTCCTGCTCGCGGCGAGCTCGTCGAGCCTGCTTCGGAGCAGGTCGAGCATCGCGCTGTGCTCACGGTCGACCGCGCCGCTCGCCTCGATGCTCGCGCGAAGCTCGGCAAGCTCAGGGCCGGAGTCTGGATTGGGGAGGTGGTCGAGCTCGTGGCGGAGTGCCTCGAGCTGCTCGAGCCGGCCGCCGTAGCCGGCGGCGAGCTCCTCGAGCCGCGCTCGGAGCTCAATGAGCCCTTCGGCGCCGGCTGCGGCCTCTGACAGCCTGCCGGCAAGCTCGTCGAGGGCGCCGCCGAGCGCATCGAGCCGCGCTCGAGCCTCATGATCGGCGCCGCCGCTTGCAAGCTCCTCGAGCTGCGCGCGGAGCTCGTCGAGGGCGTGCGTGTCGCTCGCGCGGGCCGCGAGCTCGTTCAGCCTTCCATCCAGCTCGCGCACCGCGTCGCGCGCAAGCCCGTCCATGCCGTGGGCAGAGCCGATCGCCTCGAGCCGCTCGCGGAGCTCCTCGACCGCAGCCGCGGTGGCGGGCGTGCCGAGCTCGGCGAGCCGGCGGGCGAGCTCGGCACGCGCCTCGCGCTCCGCCGCGATCGCGTCGTCGAGCTGTGCTCGCGTGACGTCGTCAGGGCCGCGAAGGGGAGAGGAATGGAGCGCGGCAACGTCCTCGATCCGGCCACGCACGAGCGCCAGCTGGTGCTCGAGCTCCTCCGCCGGGACGCCTGCGGGCCTGAGCGAGAGCTCGCGGAGATCGCCGGCGAGCTCCTTGAGCGAGGCGCGCAACGCGTCGAACTGGCCGGAGTCGGTCGAACGGAGCGCCTCGAACGCGCGCTCGAGCTCTACGAACCGATCGGCGCTCACGAGCGCGTCGACACGACCGGCGAGCTCGTCGAGGCGAGCGGTGACCGCGGCGACGGCGTCAGCGGGCGCGCTGCTGCCCGGCTCGCGCTCGGCGAGCGCGGCGACGGCGCTTCGGAGCTCTGTGAGCTCGGCAACTGCACCCTCGACCGCGCTGAGGCGCTCGTCCGTCGCGAGGCTGGCGACGGTACCGGCGAGCTGGCTCAGGCGGGAGTCGAGCTCACCGATCGTCGCATCGAGACGGGCCGGGGTCTCGGAGAACGCCTCGAGCCGTGCATGCACGGCGTCGAGGTCTGCGCGAACGGCCGTCTCGGCTCCCTCGACGCGCGACTGCAGCCCGTCCACGAGCTTGAGCCGGCCGGACAACTGGTCGAGCCGTTCGGAAAGCGTGGCGCGCGAGGCAGTCTCGTCGTCGAGACGCTCGCGAAGCTCGCCGGTCGACTGCTGCGCGAAGTTGATCGCACCAGCGAGCTCGTCGAGCCGCGTCGCGACTGCCTCGACCTCGGCGAAGCCCGCCGCGGGGATCGCGGCGACGTGCTCGCCGAGCGCCGCAAGCTGCGCGCGGACCTGATCGAGCCCTTCGGTCGCCGCCGTCGCGGCGCCGAGAGAGTCAATTCTCTTGCCGAGCTCGGAGGCGATTCGCTCGAGGTGGTGCTGAAGCTCATCGTGGGTCACCCCGCTCGGAACCTCTCCGAGCCGCCTCACGTCGTCGGAGACGGCGGCGAAGGCAACGCGGAGCGCATCGAGGTCGTCGCGCGTGGGGGTCGACGTCGTTCGGTGCTCGAGGCTCGCGACCGCCGCCCGGAGGTCGTCGATCGCCGCGGTCGCCGCGCCGTTCGCACCCACCGCCTCGATCCGGGAGCCAAGGGCGTCAACTGCCGACTCGAGCCGTCGCTCGAGCGTCGCGATTCGCTCGTCGGACATCGCCGCCAAGCCATTGCCTCCGCCGGAGCTCTTGAGCTCCTCGACCGCGTCGCGAACGAGCGCGATGTCGGCGGTCAACGCCTCGTCGAATTGCTGCGCGAGCTCTTCGAGCTTTCGCCCGAAGGTGGCGTCGAGCTCGCGCAGCGCCTCGTCCGGAGTACTGGTCGTTGCCGTGCCGCCGGTCGCAGCCACGAGCCGGAGCCGCTCCTCGAGCGCTCGGACGGCATCGCGAAGGCCTTCGATCTCGGCGGAGGACTCGTACCGATGGGGAGTAGGGCTGAGGGGCTGCTCGTCAGCCTGCGCCGCGGAGCGGACGGCGAGCTCCTGCCACGGCTCGACCGGCTTCGGCTCGGGCGGCCGGATCTTCTGCAGGGTCGACCACTGGTCGGCGAGCGCACCCGCAAGCTCGAGCCGAGTGATCACGCCTTGCGCGACGAGAACCTCGCCGAGCCGCTGGCCTGAATCCGCCTGGATCGCGAGTGCCGACTCGAGCTGGGCGGGGGTGACGACCCCTTGCTCGACGAAGATCTCGCCGATTGGGCGGCGCTCGAACTCGACTTCCTCCCGCACGCCCGACGACCACGGCCCGACCGGCAGGTTCGCCGCCGCCTCCGCGATCGACTCGTTCGGGGCGACGCCCCCACCGCGCTCCATCGTGGCCCACTGCTCGGCGAGAACCCCGGCGAGCTCGACCCGCGGAACGTTGAAGCGACTGACGAGAACCTCACCGAGCAGCTCACCGGTCTCGGCCTGGACGGCGAGAGCTTCCTCGAGCTGGGCGGGGGTGATGTGGCCGCGCTCGACGAAAATCTCGCCGATCAGCGCGCCGGAGACGGTGGACGACGGGTCTGCCATGGAAGGGGTATCGGCAGTCCCTCGTTCGAGCTATAGAGCGAATTTGGCTCCGCGACGTCGCCCGTTCACCGCCGAACGGCGTAAGCGGCAAGCGCGTCGAGCACCGCGCGAAGCCGCTGTCCCTCCTCGGTGAGCCGGTATTCGACCCGGGGCGGCCTGGCGTCGATCACGACCCGGGCGAGGAGCCCGGCCGCCTCGAGCTCGACGAGCCGCTGGGCGAGCGTGCGGGGCGGGATCTCGCCCACCGCCTGACGGAGCTCGTTGAAACGACTCGCCCCCTCGGAGGACGCCCAGAGGATCGAGACGGTCCAGCGCCCCTCGAGCAGGCCCGCCGCCCGGCGAACCCCCTCGGGGACGGGAGCGCATGGTCGACAGCGACCCGACATCTACAGCGACCCGACATGCGAGACCGGCGCCGGTTCGAGCGCGATCGCGAGCACCTCGTCGAGCGAGATGACCGGGTGGAAGGTCATCTCCTCGCGAACGTGCTCGGGCACATCGTCGAGATCGGCCCGGTTGCGCTCGGGCAGGACGACGTCGGTCAGGCCAGCCGCATGCGCGGCCAGCACCTTCTGTTTCAGCCCGCCGATCGGGAGTACGCGTCCCTGGAGCGTGACCTCGCCGGTCATCCCGACGGTGTGCCTCACGGGTCGCCCGGTGAGGAGCGATGCGATCGCGGTCGCCATCGTGATGCCGGCGCTCGGCCCGTCCTTCGGGATCGCGCCGGCGGGCACGTGCAGATGGAAGGCGCGATCGGCGAATTGCTCGGGCTCGAGCCCGAGGCTCTCGCCCCGGGCGCGCACCGCGGTGAGCGCAATCTGCGCCGACTCCTTCATCACGTCACCGAGCTGCCCGGTAAGCACGAGCTTCTCGCCGCCCGGAACGCTGGCCGCTTCGACGAACAGCACGTCGCCACCCGTCGCGTTGACCGCGAGCCCGGTCGCGACGCCCGGAACGGCGGTCCGCTCCGAGGCCTCGCGCCAGACCTTCTGCCGGCCGAGCGCCTTGCGGATCGCGGCGAGGTCGATCACGGCCGGCACGTCCGCCTCACCCGAGGCGATCTGGGTCGCGGTCTTGCGGAGCACGGTCCCGAGCTCGCGCTCGAGCTGCCGAACGCCCGCTTCCCGTGTGTACTCGGAGACGATCGTCTCGAGCATCTCGTCGGCGATCGTCACCTCGTCCTCGCGAAGGCCCGCTCGGTCGCGCTGGCGCGGCCAAAGGTAGCCGCGGGCGATCGCGGTCTTCTCGTCGGTCGTGTAGCCGTCGAAGCGGATGACTTCCATCCGGTCGAGCAGCGGCCCGGGGATGGTCTCGGCGAGGTTGGCGGTCGCGAGGAACACGACCTCGGAGAGATCGAGCTCGACGTCGAGGTAGTGGTCCCGAAATGAGTGGTTCTGGGCCGGATCGAGCACCTCGAGCAGCGCGGCCGACGGGTCGCCACGCCAGTCGGCGCCGACCTTGTCGACCTCGTCGAGGAGGATCACCGGGTTCATCGTCCCGGCGTCGCGAAGCGCCCGCACGAGCCGTCCCGGCAGCGCACCGATGTACGTGCGCCGGTGCCCACGGATCTCGGCCTCGTCGCGGACGCCGCCGAGCGACATTCGCACGAACTCGCGCCCGAGCGCCTTCGCGACGGACTCGCCGATCGACGTCTTGCCGGTGCCAGGCGGCCCGATCAGCGTCAGGATCGCACCCGATTTGCGGTCGGCCTCGATGCCCCGCTCCTTGCGGAGCTTCGCCACGGCGATGTACTCGACGATCCGGTCCTTGACGTCGCCGAGGCCGTAGTGGTCGGCGTCGAGCACCTCGCGCGTGTAAACCGGGTCGAGCCGCTCCTCCGACCGCTCGCCCCACGGAACGGCGAGCAGCCAGTCGAGGTAGCTGCGGATCGTCTGCGCCTCGGGCGACCCCTCACCCATGCGCTCGAACCGTCCCAGCTCCCGCTCGGCCTGCTCGCGAACCGTCTCCGGCATCGCCGACTCGGCGAGCTTCGTACGGTACTCCTCTGCGACCGAGGCGTCGTCCTCCCCGAGCTCCTTGCGGATCGAGTCGATCTGCCGCCGCAGGAGAACCTCGCGCTGCTGCTTCTCGAGCCCGGCGTTAACATCCTCGCGGATCCGGCGGCGGAGCTGCATGAGCGATAGCCGCTCCTGCTGAAGCGCGAGCGAGCGCTCCAGGCGCTCGCCGACGTCAATCGTCTCGAGCAGCCCGAGCTTCTGCTCGAACGTCAGGTCCGGTGAGTAGCCAGAGGTGTCGGCGAGCGCGCCCGGCTCGGCGATCGAGCGGATGAACGCCTGGATGCGGCCGTCGTCACCGCGCAGCTCGAGGATCTCCTCGACCACCGCACGGTAGCTCTGCGCGAGCCCGCGTGTCCGCTCGTCACTCGGGACGTCGTCCGGTCGTTCCTCGACCTCGACGAACAGCCGGCCGGACGCGTCGGTCTCTGCGGCGCCGGCAACCCCGCGGTGGAGGCCTTCGAGCGCGACCGCGATCACCCCGCCCGGGAGCCGGTCGCGGTCGGTGACGCGGGCGACGGTCCCGACGTTCGCGTACTCGCCGTCGTGCTTCGGCACGAGGAAGACGGTCTCCTCGTCGCCGACGTCGACCGTCAGGGTCACGTGCATGTTGGGGAAGACGACGATGTCCTCGAGCGGAACGAGCAGCAAGCGGGTCACGCGGGCGAGCCTCCTGAAAGCGTAGTAACTTCAAAAAGGATAGCAACTACAGATAGCCCGCCGTCGGCTCAGCGGAACCGGCTGAACGCGAGTCGCGCGACCCGGCCGGCGAGCACATCCGATGAGGTGCCGGCGCCGCCGCCGCGGTAGGTCGTCACCGCCGCGACGAACACACCGCCGCGCCAGAACACGAGACCGTTGTCGTGGCGCGCAGTCGAGATCCATCCCGCTTTGTGGAAGACACGAGTGAGCTTCACCGGCAGCGCTCGGTCGAGCTTCCCGTGATCGTCAACGTCCGCGAGAATCCGCAAGAGGTAGCGAGCGTCGGAGGCGCTGAAGCCCTCGACCCGATGGAGCAGCGGCCCGAGCCCGCCGCTCGCGAGCCAGATCGCGCGGGTGAGCCGGGCAAGGTCGGCAGCGGTCGTGCGCTTCCCCGAGCCCCAGGATGGCTGGTCGACGACGGTGAGCGGGATCCCGACGAACGTCGACGGGGTGCGATACGTGTCGAGGATGTAGCCGCCGTACATGTCCGTCTGCGTGAGCCCGATCGCTTGCATCGTCGCGTTCACCACGTGCGAGCCACCGCTGGTCGAGCCGCCGATCCAGGCCTCGACCCGGTTGGCCGCGGCGTTGTCGGACTGTCTGAGCATCGCCCGCAGCGTTCGGTCGAGCTCGGAGCCGACAATCGGGGGCCTGCCGAAGCGCGAGAGAGCGGTCACCGCGACCGCGAGCTTGAGCGTCGACGCCGCCGGCAGCTCGGCTCGCGCGTTCCAGCCGGCGCCCTCACCAGTCGTCAGGTCCTGCACGAAGACCCCACAGCTGCGCCCGAACCCGCGGGCGAGGCGGGCGACCTCGCGTTGCAACCCCGGGAGCACGCGGGCGGCACGGTTTCGCGGTCGCGCGGCGCGAGGCAGGCCGTAGACGTCGGTGACGGTGCGGGTCGCCGTCTTCCCGCCGCGCCCCACCGCCGTGACCGCGATGCGATGCGCTCCGAACGGGAGGTCGACGTCGATCGTGAAGCGCCGGCCCTTGACGGCCGACCGCCCGGCGATGCGACCGTCGATCCGGACGACAACCCGGCGCGCTCGCGGCGACGCGGTTCCTCGGACGAGACCGTACGACACCTCATGTGCCGCCGGGGCGACGACGGTCGGTGGTGGCAGAGCCGCCGCAGTGACGATCACACGAGAACCGTAGCCTTCGCGTCGATGCCGATCCTCGCGCACCTCGATCTGGACGCGTTCTTCGCCGCGGTCGAAGAGCGCGAGGACCCGTCGCTGCGGTCGCTGCCGCTCGTCGTGGGCGGCGACCCGAACGGCCGCGGTGTGGTCGCGACCGCCAACTACGCGGCCCGGAAGTTCGGGATCCACTCCGCGATGAGCGCGGCCGAGGCGAAGCGGCGATGCCCCGAGGTCGTGTTCGTTCGGCCGCGGCACGCGCTCTATCGCCAGTATTCGGACGCGGTCTGGGCCGCGGTCGAGGAGGTCGTCACGCGCGTCGAGCGGACGGGTCTCGACGAGGGCTACCTCGATCTTGGGGTCGTCGTTCGCGAGTTTCGCGAGGCGCGGGCGCTTGCGGAGGCGGTGCAGCTCGCCGTTCGCGCGGCGACGTCGCTCTCGTGCTCGCTCGGCGTCTCGACGACGAAGGTCGTCTGCAAGGTCGCGTCCGACCGGCGTAAGCCCGGCGGAATCACCGTCGTCCCGCCCGGGAAGGAGGCCTCCTTTCTCGCGCCGCTCGCGGTCCGCGCGATCCCCGGGGTCGGGCCGCGGGCGGCGGAGCGCCTCGGGGCGGCCGGGATCACGACCGTCGGTGGGCTCGCGGCGCTTGGCGACCTCGAGCTGAGGGCGCTTCTCCCCGGCGCTGTCGGCGTGATGCTCCGCGACCGGGCGCGAGGGATCGATCCACGCGATCTCGAGCTCGGCAGCGAGCGGATCTCGGTCTCGACCGAGGAGACGTTCGCGCAGGACGTCTCCGATCGGGCCGTGCTGCATTCCGAGCTGCGCCGGATGGCGGCCGACCTGGCTGAGCACCTTCACCGCAAGGGCCTTTCGGCGCGGACGGTGACGACGAAGTTGCGGTATGCGGACTTTTCGATCCGCAGTCGCTCCTCGACCGTCGGCGCCGCGATCGACGACGCCGAGCAGATCTCCGAGATCGCGTGCCGGCTGCTCGACCGCGGGCTGCGCGACCGCCCGGGGGCGCTCAGGCTCGTGGGAGTGGGCCTCTCCGGGTTGAGCGAGCACCGCCAGCTGACGCTCGACGTGTAACAAGCGGCGTCTCGGCCCTCAACTTTCCCTGCAGACGCCCGAACTTTGTCGCATGGAGGCACTCCAGGCGATGGAGAACCACTACACGCTCAGGGTCGAGACCGTGAGTGGGCGCCCGCTGATGATCCGGATCGTGCGTTACGGAGAGAAGTTCGGGCCGAACGGGGCGTACGAGAACCACAACGGGATGCCGGTCGTCGAGGTTCGCCGCGCAGACGTGAGCCCGCGCATCGCGTACCTCAACGCCTTCAACGCCGAGCTCTTCGAGGCGCTCGACCCGACGATCCGCTGGTCACCCGACGGCAGCCTTCAGAACGCGCTCCCGATCGCTCAGGTGGACAGGCTCATCCACTGGCTCGAGGAACAGGGCGTGATCGAGGGCCTCATCTAGCTGAGTAGTTCCACGATCTCGCAGGACCGGCTGCGTGTGCCAGGCGCGCCCCCCGGCGAGCACGACCTCGTGGAACAACTCACCTAGACGCTCCGGAGCAGCGGGCGGGTCAGGCAGGTCGGCCCGCCGTCGCCCTTGCGCGAGATCTCGTCACCCCGGTAGGTGACGACGTCAACCCCGGCAGCCTCCATCCGTTGCCGGGTCTCGTGGTTGCCCTCGAGCGCGAGCGCACGACGCGGCCCGAGCGCGAGCACGTTCGGGCCCTGCGACTCGAACTCCCCGTCCGGAACCTCGACGACGCGGATCCCTCGCTCGGCCAGCAGCCACATCAGCCGCGTCGGCGCGATCCGGGTGTAGACGAGCGCGAGGTCCTCGTCGAGCGGTGAGAGGAAGCTCATCAGGTGCATCACCTCGCCGGGGCCGTTCCAGTGCGGGAGGTCGAACGCGACCACCGTCACGCCCGGGAAGGCACTCTCGAGCTCGGCGACGGCGGACGGGGTCGTGCGATAGCCGACCCCGACGAGGAGCGTCTCGTCGTCGAGCCAGACCGTGTCTCCCCCCTCGACCGTCACGGGCGCTGCGATCCTGGCGGCGACCGGGACACCGGCCGCCTCGAGCGTCGCGACCGTCGCCGCCGGCTCGGTGCGCCGGAGCTCCTTGCCGGGTGCCAGCAACACCGCACCGCCGGCCCCGACAAGCGTCGGATCGTAGGTGTAGATCGCGTCGGGATTGCCGCGATCGTGCTCGGAGACGATCACCTCCGCGCCGGCGTCGGCGAGGATCGCGCAGAAGGCCTCATGCTCTGCCTGCGCCGCGGCGAGGTCCGGCTCGGCACGCCAACCGTACTCTCGCCAACGCGAGCCGTCCTCCGGCAGCGGCCGCCGGACGAGCACCCGCCGCAGCGGCTTCCACATCGACGTGCATCCGTACTCGCTCACGGGGGTGGAGCGTAGACGAACGCGCTCGCTCGTCCGATCGCGGAGCCGGGCGGGTACGGCATCAGCGACCTCCTGCGACTCGGCTTGGCGGTCTCGGCTCGAGTCGAGCTTCCCTGGCGTCACGATCGTCGTCCTCGTCACCGTTCCTCCCCGAGAGCCGCTGGACGAGCGCCCCGCCGGCGACCAGCATCGCCCCGACCGCGAGGAATGCGGCCGAGCGCGTCATCGAGCTCAGCGTGCTCAGATCGAAGAGGAACAGCTTCGCCAGCGAGACGCCGAACAAGCCGAGCCCGACGAGCCTCGCCGGCGTCGAGCGCCGGACGAGCCCCGCGGCAAGCAACACGAGCCCGAGCACCGCCCAGATCGCGGTCACGAACATGTGGCCCCGCTGGAAGTCGGTCTCGACGGAGGCGGTCGAGACGCCGGTGACGACGCCGAGCACGCCGAGTGAGAGTGCGTAGAGCCCGAGCGCACCGACGGCCGCGACGAGCAGCGGGCGAAGCAGCGGCCAGGCCCAGGCGACGACTGCGGTCGCGAGCGTCGCCGTCAGCGGCGCCCAGAGGCCGTCGGCCGGCTCGAGGCTGGCCTCGGCGAACCGCGCGAGCGGGGTCTGCTCGGCGAGCACGTAGAGCGTCGTCGCGCCGAGCAGACCCGCTCCGGTCCAGACGAGCCGGGGCTCGTCCACCCAGCGACCCGCGACCGCGAGCGCGGCTGCGGTGACGAGGAACCCGGCGACGACGTACACGTTGTCGATCGCGACCGCCTCGAACCACAGGGCAAACGGAAGTCCCACGAGCCACAACGCCGTTGCGACACTCCGGCATCGCGGCGAGCGAAGGCACGTGACCGTCAGGGCGGCATAGAGGACAACGACGGCGCCGAGCCAGAGAAGGAGCACAGCACGACTCGAGTCGTCGTAGCCCTCACCGAAGAACCCGTCGGGGTCGGAGGCCTCGACCGCGGCGATCGCCAGCCCGACCCCTGCGCAGACGGCGGCGAGGCCGCCGGCGATGCCGAGGGGAAGCGGGCTCACGGACAGCCGGCGGAGCGCGACGCCGCCGGTGAGGACCGCAAGCGCGACCACGGTGACCGACGCGGTGCCGAGCCCTCGGTCGAGCAGGCCGAGATCGAAGCCCAGCGCCTTCGCGTCGACGACGGCGAGCCAGCCGAGCCCGCTGAGCGCGACCAGTAGATCCTCGCGCCTCGCAGCCCAGACGGCAACAATGAGACCGGTCAGTGACCAGAGGATCGTGGTGGCGAGCTGACCGGCGGTCGCCGAGGCGGCAACGAGCGTGAGCCCGGCGGCGTAGAGCGCAGCGACGACACCGAAGGCTGCGAACCCGAGTTGCAGCTGCCGGGCGGCGACGCCGGCGAACTGGGCGAGGCCCGGCGAGGCTGCGACCGCGAAGACACCGCCCGCGACCGCCAGCGCGAGGGCCGACGGGACGTGGTGGAGCAGCTGGCCGTCGGCGAAGAGCGTCTCGCCGAGCCGCTCGATCGCGAGGGCGTTCGCGAGCGCAAGCCCCAGATACAGAACCGCGACGAGCTGAAGCCGGAGCCGCGCTCCGCGACGCCCGACCCAGGCAAGCGCCGCAGCCTGGATGCCCCAGGCAACGGTGAGACCACCGCCACTCAGGAGATCGGCCGTCCCGACACACGACGCGATGAGTGCCGCGCCGGCGCAGGCCTCCGCGAAGAGCGGCGACCTGCGACGCATCGCGAGACCGGCGAGCGCGGGCAGAATGGCGAAGCCGAGAAGCGCAAGCCCTCGCTCGGTGGAGGTCGCCATCAGCTCGAGCAGCGACGTCGTGACGATTCCACCTGACGCGACCGCGAGTGACAGCGGGAGCGGATCGACTGCAACGGTCGCCAGCCTGATTCGGGCGACTCCGGCGGCGAGCAGCGCTCCTCCGCCCACGAGAATCGAGGCGAGTGACGCGCGGTCGTCAACACCGTCGGCGCCCAGCAAGAGCAGCTGCAGCACGACCACGCTGGCGGCACCGCCGAGCAGGATGTCCCACCTGCGGGCGACGGCGATGGCAACAGCGCCGAGGAACATCGCGACCGCAAAGGCGACACCCGTCGCCGTCGGCCGGTCGGCGTACGCCGGGGCGAACGGCGCGAGCAGCGCGCCGATCAACCCGAGGCCGGCGATGACCTCGGACGACCATCGCCACGCGACGAGGGTCGCGACCGCGGCGACGGCGACGGCCCCGCCGAGCCCGGCGCCATAGCCGATGAGCTCGTAGAGGGCGGTCGCAGCAAGCAGCGTGAGGAAGCCGCCGGCAATCCCGACGCCCACGACCGCCTGTGCCGCGTAGACGTCTCCGAGACGTCGCCGAGCGACGATCCCGGCCGCGACGCAGAGCCCCGAGACGACAGCTCCGATCCCAACCCGAGCCTCAGGCCCGATCCAGCCACGATTGACCGCAAGCGCGAAGAGGAAAGCGACACCGAGGAGCATGACCGCCCCGCCGAGCACCGAGAGCGTGCGAGCGCCGAAAAGGTCGAGTGAGGGAAGCTGGTCACGTAGCGAAGCGCGCTGCGGCAGACCCAGGCGGGAGCCTCGCTGGTCCGGCTCCGCGGCGGTCTGCCTGGAGGCGCGGGAGTCACAGCCGACCAAGGACTTGCTCGAGGCGGGGGGTGGCGATGCCGGTTCGACCGGCCGGACGGGCTCGGCGGCGACGATCGCGGGCTCCTCCTGAGCCGTCGGAGTCGCCGCACTGCGAATCGCAGCGACCTCCGCCTTGGCGGCAGCGACATCGTGCTCGAGCTCGTCGAGACGGCTCTCGGCCTGGCGAAGACGCTCGTCGAGGACGGTCATCGATCCGCCCGCCGCGGCTGCAGCTCGACGACGAGCTCGCAGTCGAGTGCCTCGGCGAGCCGGAGTAGGGTGTCGATCCGAGGCGGGCGGCCGCCGTTCTCGAGCCTCGCGATCGCGCTCTGCGTCGTTCCACAGGCGCGGGCGAGCTCGACCTGCGACAGGCCGAGCTCGTGCCGGCGTTCGACGACGGCATGGGCGATCGACGCGAACAGCCAACCACCTTCGGCGTGCGCCAGCTTCTGCCGCAGCTTCTCGAGCGACGGCGGGACCGCCGAACGTCCCTCTATGCCCTTCTCGCTATATCGCATGTTTGAGATATAGCACTATTGCTATCGGATTGCAAGTCGTTGGTGAGCTGAACGCCCAACCAGTCCGCCGCGAGCCGCCAAGCGGGCGCGCCCGGCTCCACCACGGCGAAGTGATCGACGCCCGCCAGCACGCGCACGGTGACGTCGTCACCTGCGGCCGTGGCGATGTCCGCGTAGTTCTCACTCTGCGCCGGCGGCACGATGTCGTCTGCGTCGCCGTGGACGAGGAGCTGGGGAACGCCGAGTGGAAGGAGCGCGGCCGGCGAGGCGACCGCGTATCGCTCGCGGAGCTCGGCGGGCTCACCGCCGAGCAGCTCCTGAACGGCCCCGGCGCCGAGCCCCGCGACCGCTCCCGCCTCGAGGTCGGCGACCCCGGCCTGCGAGACCGCGGCGCGTGGGACGATGCGGGGAGCGGCGCCCACGGCGCCCGGTGGGAGGAGTCGACGCCCCGCCGCCCAGAGGGCTAGCTGCCCGCCGGCCGAGTGGCCGCAAGTCGCGACCCGCGCGGCATCGATCTCCTCGAGCGTTGCGAGGTGGTCGACTGCCGCCGCGACGTCTGCAAGCGTCCCTGGCCAGCCGCCGCCGGGCTGTCCGACCCGCCGGTACTCGATGTTCCAGGCCGCGAGGCCTCGCGCGGCGAGGTCGCGGGCGAGGGCGGTCATCAGCGTCCGATCCCAGCGTTCCCGCCAGAAGCCACCGTGGATCAGGACGACGCACGGCCAAGCGCCGCCCCCGATTGCCGGAAGATGGAGGTTCGCGACCTGGTCGGGATGGTCGCCGTACCGGATCGCCGGCGCGGCTGGGAGGCTCACGCGAGTAGGTCTCGTCGGGCGACGAGCGCAGCGACGAGCCTGTCGATGTCCTCATCCGTGTTGTAGAAGTGCGCCGCGATCCGGAGGCTCGCGTCGCGCGAGGAGACGACGATACCGTCGCCGGCGAGCTCGGACACGAGCCGATCGACGTCGGTCGAGCGCACACAGACGAGCGGGCCGCGCCGGGCCGCGTCTCGCGGGGTGACCACCGTCGCCCCGAGCCCGGCGAGCTCGTCGATGAGCCGGGTGGTCAGCGTCCGTACGTGAGCCTCGATTGCCGGGACACCCGTCTCCTCGATCAGCGACATCCCAGCGATCCCCGCGAAGATGTTGGGAACCGGTGGTGTCCCCGCGTCGAAGCGTCGGGCATCGGGGGCCGGTGAGTAGTCGCTGATGTCCATCTTGAAGATGTCCTCGTCGGCAAACCATCCCGTCTGGCTGGGGAGGAGCGCGGGATGAAGCTCCCGGCGGACGTAGAGTAAGCCGAGCCCGGCCGAAGCAAGGAGGTACTTGACCGTGCCGCCGGTGACGAAGTCGACGCCGAGCGAGCGCGGGTCGAGGTCGATCGCCCCGATCGCCTGGTAGCTGTCCGCAAGCACGAGCGCACCGACCCCGTGTGCGGCCTCGGCGATCGCGGCCACGTCTTGCCGGTGGCCGGTGCGGTACGAGATCGTCGCACAGCACACGAGCGCCGTCCGCTCGTCGATCGCCTCGGCGAACGCTTCGGGCGGGATCACCCCGTCCGACCCGGGCCGGACGTGAACGATCTCGGCGCCGCGCAGCTCCTGCGCATGCGCGATCTGGCCGACGGTCGGGAACTCGTACTCCGAAACGACGATCCGCGGCCGGGCGCGGAGATCGAGCGCGGTGACGACCGCGTTGACGCCCTGCGAGACCGACGTCGTGACCGCGACCTCGTCGGCGCCGGCGTGCAGCAGGCGGGCAAACGCGGCGCGCGCAGCCTCGGCCCGCTCGACCCACACCCCCCACTCCGCACCGTTCGCATCCCAGCCGTCGAGGTACGCCCCGTACGCCGCGCGCACCCGATGCGAGAGCGGCCCCTGCGAGCACGCGTTCAGGTACGCCGTGGTCGCGAGGATCGGGAACTCGGCGCGGACGCGCTCACCGACCAGCTCCGCCTGCGCCGCCGTGCTCATCCCGCGATCGTACCCCCGCTCGCACCCGACACGAAGTCGACACGAAGTTGAGTCAAAGCCGTGACACTTCGGCCGCTACCGTGACCGAAGGGGGACTCAGCGCCCCCATGGGGGGACGTGGACCGAAGCGGGGACGTGGGCCGAAGCCTCGGGGTCGCGGGAAGACGCTCGCGTCGTTGGAACCGCCGGAAGCTGCGAACGCAATGAGCGCCGGGTCGTCTGATCGCCGCGCCGGCGCGTCGCGGCGTTCTGAGTCGCGCCAATGCTGGCGCTCCCTGCGTCCGTGCCCCACCCACCCAGCACGCCAACCGACGCGTGGTCATTGTGTGGAAGCCCTTGAGGCCCCTTCAGCGCCCGAGGTACGCCCGGCGGAGGTCGTCGTCCTGGAGCAGGTCGGCGGCCTTGCCCTCGAGCACGACTCGGCCGGTCGAGAGCACGTAGCCTCGGTGCGCGATCGAGAGCGACACGTTGGCGTTCTGCTCGACGACGAGCATCGCAACCCCGGCGTCGTTGACCTGCTTGATGATCTCGAAGCTGCGCTCGACGAGGACTGGTGCGAGCCCCATCGACGGCTCGTCCATCAGCAGCAGCTTCGGTTTCGACATCAGCGCGCGGCCCATCGCGACCATCTGCTGCTCACCACCCGACAGCGTCCCGGCGAGCTGCGAGCGCCGCTCGTACAGCAGCGGAAACAGGGTATAGACACGCTCGAACTCGTCCTTGAGGTCGGCCTTCGGCCGGAGGTAGGCACCCATCTCGAGGTTCTCGAGCACCGTCATCGGCCCGAACAGCCGCCGGTTCTCGGGCACGATCGCGAGCCCGCGCTTGATCCGGTGGGCCGTGGGCATCCGGGTCACGTCCTCGCCGTTGAGCCACACCGTTCCCGTCTTCGGTCGAACGATCCCGAGAACCGTCTTCAACGTGGTCGACTTCCCCGACGCGTTCCCGCCCAGCAGGCAGACCAGCTCGCCCTCGCCGACCTGGAGGTTCTCGTCCTGGAGGATGTGGATCTGCCCGTAGTAGGTGTTGATCCCCTCGAGCTGGAGGATCGGTCGCGTCCCGTTCTCGCTCACGCGCCCTCACCCGGGCCAACCGGGCGGGTAGCGCGCCCCGCGCCTGCCGACACGAAGTCGACACGAAGTTGAGTCAAAACCGTGACACTTCGGCCGCTACCGTGACCGAAGGGGGCCTCCGCGCCCCCTTGGGGGGTCGTGGACCGGCACGGAGGGCGTGTAGACCGGCACGGGGGGCCGGGCGCACGGCTCACGAGATCGCCTTTCGCGCCATCGCGCCCGTCCCGAGATAGGCCTCGACCACCTTCGGGTCGGTCGCGACCCGCTCGAACGAGCCCTCGGCGATCTTCACCCCGTGGTCGAGCGCAACGACGCGATCGGAGATCCCTTCGACCACGTGCATGTCGTGCTCGATGACGAGGATCGTGTAGCCGCCCTCGGTGCGCAGCTGACCGATCAACTCCGCGATCTCGAGCGTCTCGTTCGGGTTCATCCCCGCCGCCGGCTCGTCGAGCAGCAGCAGCCGCGGGTTCGTCGCGGTCGCGCGTGCAATCTCGAGGCGGCGCCGGTTCGCGTACGAGAGTGAGTACGCCGGCTGATCCCAGCGGTATCCCATCAATCGCTCGCCGAAGAACGCGAGCCGCTTCTCGGCCAAAGCCCGGATCTCGCGCTCCTCGCGGCGCATCCCAGGCGTGCGCAGCATCGCGCGGAGAGGGCCGGCCTTCGTATGGCCGTACGCGGCCGCCATCACGTTCTCGCGGACAGTCATGTTGAGAAAGAGCCGCAGCGTCTGGAATGTCCGCGCGATCCCCCGCCTCGTGATCCTGTGTGGCTCGAGCCCGACGATGCTCTCGCCCGCGAACACGATGTCCCCGCTCGTCGGCCGGTAGACGCCGGTGATCAGGTTGAACAGTGTCGTCTTCCCGGCTCCGTTCGGGCCGATCACGGAGACGATCTCACCCTCGTCGACGTGGAGATCGAGGCCGTCGACGACTCTGAGCCCTCCGAAGGTCATCGAGACACCCTGAAGCTCGAGCAGCTTCTCCGCCATCAGACGATCTCCACGCGCTTCTCGCCGAGAAGTCCTTCGGGACGCGCAACCATGAGCGTCACGAGAATCGCGCCGAGCAGGATGTACCTGGTTGGCTCGGGCTTCGAGAGCATCACGTTCTCCCACACGAACGCGCCGAGGTAGAGGACGGGCACGAGCAGTGCGAGCCGCCGCCACCCGTCGAGGAGCGTCAGCGCAAGCAACGCACAGACAAGCGCGACATACGAGATCGGCGCCCACGCGCCGAGGGTCTCGGGAATGAAGACCCAATGCTCCATCGCGTCGGCGAGCCAGCCGCCGCCGTTGGGGACGCCCGCCGTCGCCTTGTCCGAGATCGCCGCCGCGACCGCATGCACCACGAACCCGACGACAACAGTCGCGCCGAGCACGACGACGAGGCGCCGCGAGAGCTTGAAGACCGCGATCAGCGCCGCAATCGCGACGAGGTAGAAGACATAGCGTGCTTTGTCGGCGTCGCGGAGCACCTCGAGGAGAACGTTCACGATGATCGCGCCGAGCACGACGCCCGCCATGCTCCCGCCCCCGCCGAGGATCACCATCGCGTAGATCGTGATCAGCAGCGGGAACTGGAACGTCTGGGGGAACACTCCGGCATTCAACGCGGCGAAGATCGTCCCGGTGAGCGCGGCGACCGCGGCCCCGAACGAGAACGCCATCAGCTTGAGCCAGTTGACGGGCATGCCCATCATCTCCGCGGCGAGCGGATCCTCCCGGAGCGACCGCCAGGCACGGCCGGTCCGCGAGAGGTTCAGCAGCCGGAGCGCGCCGAACACGACGACGAACACGCCGAGCGCGACGTAGAGGTAGGCAACGTTGAACGCGCCGCGGTCGGTGAGCTGCGGTAGCTCCCACCCGAAGAACCCGAGCGGGTCGATCGACGCATCGACTCCACCGATGCCGTTCGAGCCGCCCGTGAAGTTGTGCCCGGCGATGTCGTCGCCGTTGGTGCTGACGGTGATGAACAGCTGGAAGAAGAACAGCGTGACGATCGCGAGGTAGTCACCCGACAGCCGACGTGACGGTAACCCGACGAGCAACCCTGTCGCCGCGCCGATCACCACGATCACCGGGATCGAGACGAGTGAAGGCAAGTGGATGTCGAAGTGGTTCGAGGAGAGCATCGCGTAGGCGTACGCGCCAATCGCGTAGAACGCGACGTACCCCAAGTCGAACAGCCCACCCCAGCCGACGACGATGTTGAGCCCGAGCGCCAGGAGCATGTACAGCAGCGTGTCGAACGCGACCCTGCGAACGTAGCCGCTGTCCGAGCCGAGCGGGAGGAGCACGACGAACGCCGCGAGCAGCGCCAGCCAACCCCACCACGGCACCCGCGCGAGTCGGGCCTCGACCTCCCCGACAACCCCACCACGCCGCGCGAGGTTTCCGCCGTGCCGCGCAACCCACTCGTCACGACCGACCCTCGGCCCCTCCTGCTCCGGGCGATCCGACGCGCCGGTGGTCTCGTCAGCCATCGGTCAGACCTTCTTGATGTCGGCTTTGCCGAACAGCCCTTGCGGCCGGAAGAGCATGAACGCGATCAGGATCGCGAACACGAGCAGATCCGACCACTTCGATGACGCATACCCTTGGGTGTAGGCCTCGGCGAGCCCAAGGATGAGACCGCCACCCATCGCCCCGGGGATCGAGCCGATTCCCCCGATCACCGCCGCGGTGAACCCCTTGAGCCCTGCGACGAAGCCCATCGTCACCGACGCGGGCGCACGGAGCGCGAACATCACCCCTGCGGCGCCGGCGAGCGCGGAGCCGAGCACGAACGTGAAGACGATGACGCGATCGATGTCGATCCCCATCATCGCCGCCGCCTCGCGGTCGAACGACGTCGCGCGCATCGCCTTGCCCGTGCGCGTTCGCGTGACGAGGAACCAGAGGGCGACCATCAGCAGGAACGCGGAAAGGATGATGAGGATCCGAACGAGGGGGACGTGGACGCTCGTGCCCGGCACGTCCCAACCGCTCAGGAAGAGCTTCCCGTTCTCGATCCCGAAGACGTTGTAGTCGCGCTGCTGGGCGCCGAACATCAGCTGCATCGAGTATGCGATGAAGAACGAAACACCGAGCGCGCTGATCAGCGGCGCGATCCGGGGTGCGTTCCGCAGAGGCCGGTAGGCGAAGCGTTCGATCGCGACGCCGAGCCCCGCGGTTCCGGCCATCGAGACCACGAACGCCACCGCCAGCACGAACCAGGTCGAGAGCACCGGCGTCCACGCGTCACCCTCGCCACGAAAGCCAAGCCATTGCAGCATCCCGAATCCGATGTAGGCGCCGACCATGTACACGTCGCCGTGGGCGAAGTTCAGCAGCTTGAGAACGCCGTAGACGAGCGAGTAGCCGAGTGCGATCAACGCGTACACGGCGCCGAGCGTGAGACCGTTGAGCGTTTGCTGAACGAACTCGTCGAGCCGAGCTCCACCGACGAGCTCGAGTGACAGTGAGGCGAGGGAGACCAAGTGGATCGTGAGTCTACGAGCTAGAGAAGGGTTGGGCCCCCGATCCGAGGGCCCAACCCTTCGACAGCTATCCGTCCCGTCCTAGACCTTCGGCGCGACGAGCTTGTACTTCCCGTCGGGCTGGATCTGGAAGATGTAGAACTGGCCGTTCAGCGGATCGTTGGACTTCGTCGAGAACCGGAAGCTCCCGCCGAGGATCCACTGCTTCACGAAGATCCGCTTCACCTGCCGGAGGATGTCCCGGCGGTCCTTGATCGTGCCCTTACCGGCATCGCACGCCCGCTTGATCGCGTTGAGCGCGACTTGCACCGCACCGTACGTCGGGGGGCCGAAGGAGCCGAGCGTCGCGCCCGGGTTGTCTTTCTTCCACGCATCGATGATCGGCTTGTTGTACGGGAACAGGTCGATCGGGGCAGCGAAGTTCGACACGTACGAGCCCGGCACCTTGAACTTGTCGGGGTCGTTCGCGCCGTCACCCGAGAAGAGCTTCGCCTTCTTGCCCTGCTCGATCAGCTGCTGGGCGAACGTCTGGGCCTTCGGCGGCTGCTGCGTTCCGAAGAACACCACGTCGGCGTCGCCCGGGACCTTCGTCACGATCGGCGAGAAGTCGGACGTCTCGACCTTCACCGACTCTCGCTGAACCGTGACGCCCTTCGCCTTGAGCGTCCGCTCGATCGCGTCGGCGAGACCGACCGAGTAGGGCTCCTGCGAGTCGACGACAACGACCTTCTTCGCCTTGAGCGTGTTGACCATGAAGAGTGCGTCCGCCGGGCCCTGGATGTCGTCGTCGGGCACGACCCGGAAGAAGAACGGCGTCGCCTGCTTCTGGCTGCCCTTCGTCAGCGACGTGCGGGTTGCCGACGGCGAGACGTGGATCAAGCCCGCCTGCGCGAGCGCGTTTGAGACGGCCGCCACTGCACCCGATGTCGACGGGCCGATGACCGCCGCGACCTTCGGATCGGCGATGTACTTCTGCGCGAGCGACGACGCGAGATCTGCTGACAGCTGCGTATCACCGAGCACGAGCTGGATTTTCAGCCCGTACTTCGGCGCGAGCGTCTTCACGGCGAACTTCGCCCAGCTCGCCTGCTCGTTGCCGAGGAAGCCGGCGTCGCCCGTGAGCGGCGTCATGAACGCGATCCGCAGCTTCGTCTTGCAGTTGAGCGCCTGCGATTGCTTGACCGTCGACGAGCCCGCGCCAGCCGACGAGGCGAGCGCCGCCGCGATCAGCGTTGCCAGCGCGTAGACGACGAGTCCACGCTTCTTCATCCATCTCCTCCTTGTGGGGGTGCACCCATCAGACGCGTCACGCGTCCGTTTGTTGCTCGACCCGGAAGCCGCCCGGGTTGCCGCGAGCAACGGGCACTCTCGCACCCAGGTGAGTGACATGTCAACCAGCTGGTGAGGGACCAGCGAGCGCGTGGTTCCAGCCGGCCGTGTCGAGGTACTGCCGGAAGCGCACCGCTACCCCGTTCTCGAACGTCCAGATGTGGACGTAGGGAACGTCCAGCGAGCGGCCGGTTCCCTTCGCCACACCGCGGTAACGGCCGATCGCGACGACGTGCGGGGCGGCGTCGATCACCTCGTCGACCGGTGCGTCGAACCGCTCCCACCAGTCACGGGTGAGCGGTCCGAACACGTTCTCCTCGACCGCTGCGAGCCCGCGGTAGGTGCCACCGTGCGGCAGCCCTTGCGCCTGCTCCCAGACGACATCTGGCGAGAACGCAGCGAGCGCCCCGGCCCGATCGCCGCGCGAGAACGCCGCGTACGCCGCCTGTACCGCCTCCACGTTCGGCATCCGCACAGCCTAGATGCGTTGTTCCACGAGGTCGTGGTTGCCGGGGCGTGGGGCGTGCTCGGGTGCGCGGGGAACAGCGGATCGCTGCTTGACGCGACAGTGCCCTGTTGCCCGCGGGAAGCGGACGTGGAACAACTCACCGAGTGCGTGCCAAGATGCGCGCATGGACGTGGAGCTCGAGGTCGTCGCGGATCAGGCGGCGGCGGCAGAGGCAGCGGCCGAAGTGCTCGTCGAGGCCGTCCGTCGGGGTGCTGGGATCGGGCTTTCGGGCGGCTCGACGCCGTGGTTGGCGTACGCGCGGGCGGCCGAGCTCGAGCCGGACTGGTCACGAGCGGCGCTGTGGCTCGTCGACGAGCGCTGCGTCGCCCCTGACGACGAGAACGCCAACACTCGACGCGTCCGCGAGACGATCCTTGACCGGGTCGCGATTCCGCCGCCGTTCCACGCGATCGAGACCGCGCTCGGAGCCGAGGCGGCCGCTGGACGCTACGACGCCCTCCTCCGCTCGGAGGGCACCCCGTCGCTCATCTTTCTCGGGATCGGGAGCGACGGGCACACGGCGTCCCTCTTCCCTCGCTCGCCCGCCCTCGACGAGACCGAGCGCCTCGCCAGCGCGACCGAAGCTGGCCTGGCGCCGTTCGTGCCGCGCGTGACGATGACGCTTCCGACGATCACCTCCGCGGCGCACGTCGTGTTCCTGGTCACCGGCGAGGACAAGGCCGAACGCGTCCGCCAGGCGTTCCGCGAGGCGCCGACCGCTGCGATCCCCGCGAGCCTCGCCGGCTCGGCCACCGGGCGGACGACCGCGATCCTCGACAAGACCGCGGCCGGCCTGCTGTGACTCCCGCGCACTTGCGCGGAGGAACTCCACACGCGAAGCTCCCGTGATGGCAGAGGGCTCCGGACGCACAGTGGTCAACGTCCACACGGCGGTGTTCCGCGAATACGACATGGAAGGTCCAGTTCAGCCGGAGATCTCGTGGCTTCCCGTCAGCTACGACGATGCGAGCGGGCACGGGACCTACCTGATGCGCCTGCAGCCGGGAGCCGTGACAATCAGCCACGAGCACAAGGGACTCGAGGAGTTTCTGATCATCGAGGGGACGCTGACGGACTCCGACGGCACGGTGTTCCGCACCGGGGACTTCGTCAGCTACCGCGGGGGCACACACAACTCATGGACCGACGACGGCTGCCTGATCGCCGTGTTCGAGTGGGCCGGCTAGTGGTCTCTCCGGGAAGCTCGGGCCGTGGCGTCGGCGAAAACCCGAGCAGGCCTAGGACGCAGGGAGCACCAATACCGGTGTGGTATTGGTGCGACTGAGGACGACGGCGTGCGAAGCGTTTGCAGCCGCACGAAGCTGGCTCGAGCATCCCGGAGAGACCGCTAGTACGGCGCGCGTCGGCCGGCGTGGAGCGCCCGCTCGGCGAGCACGAGCGCGCCGAGCGAGCCGGCGCGACCGCCCAGCCCCGGTGCGGTGACGAATCCGGCTGCGGCGTGCTCGGGCAGCCCGGGGTAGCCGGCGAGCTGCTCCACCAGGTGCTCGCCCACCGCCTCGAGCAGACCCGGCAACGAGGCGACGCCGCCCCCGACGACGATCCGCTCGGGGGCGAAGCTGTAGACGAACCCACGAAACGCCGCGGCGAGATACCACGATGCGAGCTCACAGGCTCGAAGGCGCTCGGCTTCGCCGGCCTCCTCGAGCCGGACTCCGAGCCGCGCCGTGAAGGCGGGTCCGCAGGCCATCCCCTCGAAGCAGTCGCGATGGAATGGACAGCAGCCGCCGAAGTCGTCGGCCGGATGGCGGGGTACCGGGACGTGACCGAGCTCCGTGTGACCGAGGCCGCCCACTAGGCGCCCCCCTGAGACGACACCGCCGCCTATCCCCGTGCCGACGGTGACGTAGACGAAGGAGTCGAGACCGGTTGCGGCGCCCCACCGCCCTTCGCCGAGGGCGGCGCCGTTGACGTCGGTCTGGAACCCGACCGGCACGTCGTTCCCACCTGTGATCCCCCGGATCACATCCGTTCCCGACCAGCCGGGCTTGGTCGTTCGGGTGATGTGACCGTACTCGGGGTGGCTCGGACGAAGCTCGACAGGCCCGAAGGAAGCGATCCCGATCGCGGCGGGGGCGTGCCGCTCGAGGAACCGGCGTACCTCGGCGAGCGTGGTGCCCGGGTCGCGCGTCTCGATCCGCTCCTCGTCGACGACGTCGTCGGGGCCCGCGCCCACGAGGCACACGATCTTCGTTCCCCCCAGCTCGATCCCGGCCAGCATCGGCGAAGTCTGCCCTGTCGCAGGCGACGAGGCGGCCCGACGTAGGCGTTGACGCGTTAGACAATGTCTGGCACCGGGACATGTCTTGCGCGGCCACGTCCGAGAGATATGACGGTTGCCGGGCCCGAGTCGGAGCGGCTTGAACGACGCAAAACCTCGCTACACGGGCCACGTCCAGGTGTCAGACATTGCGCACGAAGCGATCAGCGACGCGGCGGCGCTCGGCCGTCCGGCTCTCGATCGGCGCTGCGTCAGCCGGTCAACGCTGCGGCGAGCTCGTCGAACGCGCTCACGAACACGTCGACGTCGGCCTCGGTGTGCGCCACCGATAGCGTCCACTCCTCCTCACGCCCGGGGGTCATGAAGATCCCGCGGTTGAGGTTCCAGAGCCACGCGAGATCGCAAAGCTCCGCGTCCTGGTGCTCCTTGAACGACTCGTAGTCGGTGATCTTCACCGGGGCGAACGTGACGCAGCCCTTCGAGCCGACCCCGATCGCGTAGCCGGGCAGGCCGTAGCGGTCGACCACGTCCTGGCACCCCGAGACGATGCGGTCGTTCAGCCGATCGAGGTGCTCGTAGGCAGCCGTGGTCAACACCTGCTCGAGATTCACGCGCGTCGCGGCCATCACGAGCGGGTTGCCGTTGTACGTCCCGACCTGGACGACCCGCTCGGAGCGGACAACCTCCATCACTTCGTCGGTGCCGCCGATCGCGCCGGAGGGTAGGCCGCCGCCGAGCGCCTTCGCCAGCGTCACAAGGTCGGGCGTGACCCCGAACCGCTCGGTCGCCCCGCCGGCCGCGATACAAAGCCCGGTCTTCACCTCGTCGAAGATCAGCACGATCCCGCGCGAGCGCGTGAGGTCGCGCACAGCCTCGAGGTACCCGGGCTCGGGCAGCACGACCCCGAGGTTCATCATCGCCGCCTCCATGATCACGCAGGCGGGCTTCCGGCCTTCGGCCTCGAGCCGGTCGAGGCGCGCCTCCATCGCGTCGGCGTCGTTGAAGGGAACCGCGATCGTGAGCTCCGAGACCGCCTTCGGCACGCCCTCGCCATACGGGATCGAGTCGTAGTTGTTCCGATCGCCGATCTTCTCGTAGGGAACGCCGAGCGAGACCATCACCGAGTCGTGGTGGCCGTGGTACGAGCCGAAGATCTTCACGATGGTGTCACGCCCCGTATGAGCGCGCGCGATGCGGATCGCGTCCATCGTCGACTCCGACCCCGAGTTCGTGAACCGCCACTGCGGCAGCCCCCAGCGCCTCGCGAGCTCCTCGGCGACGACGACGGCGTCCTCGGTCGGCACCGCAAAGTGGGTGCCGCGGCTCATCCGGCCGGCAACCGCCTCGGTGATCGCCGGATGGGCGTGCCCCTGGACCATCGAGCCGAAGCCGTTGTGGAAGTCGATTCGCCTCGTCCCGTCGACGTCCCAGACGTAGGCGCCCTCGCCGCGATCGAAGTAGATCGGCCAGGGGTCGCGCAGCTGGTACGACGAGGCAACGCCCGCCGAGAGCACCCGATTCGCGCGCTCGAACATCGCCTTCGAGCCGAGCGTCGAGTCGTCGAGCCGCTTCTGCTCGGTGGCGGTGAGCTCGGCGATACGGGCTCGATCGATGGTGACGACGGGGCGCTGGGCCATGAGGGCTCTCCTGATCCTCGGTTCCTGGGTTTGACCCGGCGGTCAGCCCGGTCGGCCACCAGTCTGACGGAAACCGCATGGAAATGCGAGTTTCCGGACATCCGCAGATGCCCTCGATCGAGTGAAGTAGGTGAAGCAGCGCGATGAACCACCGCCCGAGCGATAGGAGAAGTGACCCCCTTTGGCGAGAATCTGGTCATCTCATTCAGCGCGACGGTGCGGCGGACGCGCGGATGAGTGATCGATCCTCTCCGGAGGTGTGCATCAGGAGACGGGGCCCTGTGGCGGCGGCCCCGTCTCCATTTTCCACTCGCGGAAGCGGCGAGCAAGGAGGGCGGCGAAAGCCGCCCTCCTCCTTTGTGCATTCCGGGCGCTATGCGAGCCGCGCGGCGCCGTGATCGTGCGCGAAGTGTCGCGCCGTCGCCGCAAGCCAGAGCACGACGTCGGCGACCACAAGCGCGACGAGCGCCTGGCTCGAGCCCGTCGCCAGCGCGACGACGAACAGCCCGACGCACACGACCCCGATCACCCCGAGCAGCTGGTCGGTACGCCCGCGCTGCGGTCGGCCGAGTGAGCACGCACCGATGCCAAGCAGCATGACGGCGCCGGCCGCCCAGCGGACGCTGTCACCGACGAGCCACACCGGCCATTCGGCGAGGTTCGCAGCGAGCACGACGACGGCGAGCGCGGTGAAGACGGTCGCGATCGCATCCTTCACGATTGCTGTCATCGAGGACACCTCCTCGATGCAAGCGTGCCGGATACCGCCGGTTCTGCCATCGGGCGATTCACCGACAGCGACGCGGGGGATCACAGATCCAGCCAAAACGAAGGGCGGCCTGCCGGCCGCCCTTCTCGGAGTCGCTCTCCACTGTGTCGCGAATTGATTGCCGTCAGTTCCCGATCCAGGAAGGCTTGTGCCAGAGCATCGGCTCCAGTCGCGAAGAACTTGAGCGCCAAGCCTCAATTCGGGCTTCAGAAAGCCGAGTACGCGCCGATGGTGCGCGCCGCTGCGAACCGAAGACCGGACGTCGTTGCCCTCGGCATCGTCGCTGCGCTCCTCGGGATGCTCGCGTTTGGCGCGTTCGCGTGGACTCGTCATACGGACGCTGCTCGCCAGCTGAACCGGCTCGGAACCCAGGAGCTGGCCGTCTCGCGCGCTGCCTGGGAGATCCGCTGGTACGACGAAGTCCTTACGCACTCCGCCTCGCGCTACGTTCTCTCCCGGGGCGCAGTCGAGTGGCGCGAGCGGTACGACCAGTACGTCGAGAAGCTCGACGTCGCGATTGCCCGCGCGCGCGCCGGAGCCCGACGTAGCGCTGTTGCGCAGCTCGACGCCGTTGACGAAGCGAACCAACGCCTGATCGCGCTCGAGCGGAGCGTGTTCGAGCTCGTCGATCAGGACAAGCCAGACGTCGCGGCTCGGATCCTCGCCGGCGAGTACGGGCGCGTGAAGGCCCGCTACCGCCGTGGGCTCGACACGTTCTTCGAGATTCAGAGCGACGCGTACCGCAGGATGATCCTCGAGCAGCGGGCGACCGAGCTGCACCAGCGGTGGCTCACCGGCGCGATCACCCTCCTGATGCTGCTCGTCCTCGCCGCGCTCGGCCTCCGCTACCGCGCCCAGCGCCGGACGCTCGCCCAGCGCGACCAGGAGCGCGAGCTCGCAGCGGCGCAGAGTCTTCTCGACCAGCGACTGACGGACGCGCTCGGAATGGCGCTCGACGACGACGACGCGCTCGAGACGCTCGGGAACGTGCTTCGCTCCGAGCTTCCCGACCGGCCGTCGGAGCTCCTACTCGCGGACTCGAGCAGGGCCCACCTCCATCTGATGTTGCGCACGCAGCCAGACAGCGAGCAGCCCAACTGCCAGGTCTCGACCCCATACGGCTGTCCAGCGATTCGCGCCGGTCGCACGCTCGAGTTCGTCTCCAACGAGCGGTTCGACGCTTGCCCGCACCTGCGCCGACAGCCAACTCCCTGCTCGGCCGTCTGCGTGCCCGTCAGCCTCGACGGCAACTCGGTCGGAGTGCTTCACTCACTCGGCCCGATCAGCGCAGAGATCCCTGACACTGACCTCGCGACGCTCGAGCTCGCAGCTCGGCGCACCGGCGATCGGATCGGCCTGCTTCGCGCGTTTCGAAGGTCGGAGCAGCAGGCACGCAGCGACGGGCTCACCGGCCTGCTCAACCGCCGCAGCGCAAGCGACGGGTTGCAGCCGCTTCTCGCCGGCGAGGGGACCGTTTCGATCGCGCTGCTCGACCTCGACCAGTTCAAGTCGCTCAACGACACGTACGGCCATGACGCGGGCGACCGAGCGCTCAGGCTCTTCGCGCGCATCCTCAGGGAGGAGGCACGCCCCGACGACATCGTTGCGCGCTGGGGCGGCGAGGAGTTCCTCGTCGCACTCGACGGCGCGACCTCGGAGCAGTGCAAGTCGATGCTGGAACGCGTCCAGCGCCTTCTCGCCGGCGCGCTCGAGCGCGGGAGCGTACCGGTGTTCACGATGAGCGCGGGCATCGTCGACACGGCGTTCGGTCGTGACCTCGAGTCGCTCGTTGCGCTCGCCGATGGCGCCCTCTACGCCGCGAAGCACGGCGGGCGCAACCGGATCGAGCTTGTCAGCGCCGCTCCGACGCCGGCCTGAGCGCTCAGCCGGGTAGAGCAGTAGGGAGCGGGAAAATGCCGCCAAGGGTGGACAAATAGGACGGCCCGACCATATCGCTCCGCCGCCGGGGTTAGCCCCCCGGGGGGTGTGGAGACAAGGCGACGCGAAATGTCGCGAACCGGGACAGCGTCGCCGGATTAGTCTGACCGCGTGGCTCGTGCGTCCACTGATCTGACGGGAGAGAAGGTCGATCGGCAGGCCTTGATATTGGAAGCGACTCTGGGTCTTCTCTCGCGCCATGGAATATCGGGCGTGAGCATGCGCGCGGTGGCGCGCGAGGCGAATGTCGCGCTCGGGCTCGTCAACTATCACTTCGAGCACAAGCGAACCTTGATCGCGGCGGCGCTCCGGCGTGTTGAGGAACAGGACCTCAGCATCGTGGAACCTTCGATCCGGCTGAGTCCCGAGGAGCGCGTACGCGCAGCACTGCGGCGGGTGGCCGATCCCGAGTTTCTCACGGTTGAGTATCTCTCGCTCCGGTTGCAGCTTTGGGCGCTTGCGACAGCGCACGAGGAGTTTGCAGAGATCAACAGTGGCGCGCAGGCACACTACCGTGACGGTCTCGCCAAGCTGATTCGGGCGGCTCGCCCTGGGCTTTCGCGCCAAGAGTGCAATAGGCGCTCGACCGACATCGACATCTTGCAGAACGGGCTTTGGCTGACGGCGCTTCTCGGCTTGGATCGACGGTCGATCCGGAGGACGATCACGTTGACAGAGGAGATCGCTCTTGCGGACGACTCATAGCTCTTGGGATCTTGAACGATCGTTCAGTATGTGGTAGCGTCGGCTGATGTCGCTGATCAACGCCGCGGACATACGCGACATCGCTGTGGGGTACAACCCCGATCCTGCACGCTCGATGTCGCTCCGCTCGGAGGCGTATACGGATCCCAAGTGGGCTGGGATAGATCTCCAGGCGATCTTCGCGCGCAGCTGGCAGTTGGTCTGCCACGTAGAGCAGCTCACGAAGCCGGGCAGCTTCGTATCAACGACGATCGCCGAGATGCCAATCGCGGTCGTGCGCGATCGCGAGGGCGCTCTCCGTGCGTTCTTCAACGTCTGCAAGCATCGAGCGCATGAGCTGCTCTCGGGCTCCGGAACGGCCCGCAGCATCGTCTGCCCCTACCACGCCTGGGTGTACAACCTCGACGGACGGCTACAGGGCGCCAGGCGCGCCGATCGCATGGAGACGTTCGACAAATCCGAGATCTGCCTCGATCAGGTTCAGGTCGAGGAATTCGGCGGCTTCGTCTACGTCAATCTCGATGCGACCGCGCAGTCGTTAGGGGATCGAGCCGGGGATCTCGCACGCGAGATCGAGCGATGGGCACCTGACGTCGCCGAGCTGACGCACGCGAAGCGGCTGACCTACGACGTGCGATCGAACTGGAAGAACGTGATCGACAACTTCCTCGAGTGCTACCACTGCCACGTCGCGCACCCGGAGTTCGTAGACCTCGTCGACATGGACACGTACGAGGTGAAGACGTATGGGATCTGGTCGAGCCACTTCGCCGAAGCCGGCAAGCACGAGAACACCGCGTATGACGTCTCTGGTGCGACAGTCAACGAGCACGCCGTCTGGTGGCTTTGGCCCAACACTTGCCTGCTCCGCTACCCCGGACGCGGCAACTTCATGGTGTTCCAGGTGGTCCCCGCCGGGGTCGATCGCACTCTTGAGACGTGGGACTTCTATCTAGAGACCCCCGAACTCAGCGACGCAGAAGTGGAGTCAGTCCACTACATCGACGAGGTGCTCCAGCGACAGGACATCAGCATCGTCGAGAGCGTCCAACGCGGGATGAACACGCCTGCCTTCAACCAAGGCCGAATCGTCTACGACCCAGCCGGTTCCGGGCTCTCCGAGCACGGAGTCCACCACTTCCACGGGCTCGTCCTCGACGCTTACCGCTCATTGGCTGAAGCACACGAAAGCGGTGCCGACCTTGTAGCGCACGCGGTGGACTCATCCGGGGTCTGAGATTCCCAAGAGTGTGATCATCACGTGCGCCCCGACGGGCGGCATCCATACACCGACCATGTCACCCCATCTGCCGGTGACTCCGGACGAAATCGCAGCCTCAGCGATCGAGGCGGCGAAGGCAGGCGCCGCGATCATTCACTTGCACGCACGCGATCCGGACACCGGACGGCCTGACTCACGTCCCGAGCTATTCCAACAGTTCATGCCGCAGATCGCAGCGGAGTCTGACGCCGTCCTCAACGTAACGACCGGTGGGGGGCTCGGGATGACGCTGGAGGAACGAATACGCGCCGCTGTTGCGACCTCCCCCGAAATGGCCTCGCTGAATGTGGGCTCGCTCAATTTCGGAATCTTCCCGATGCTCGCCAAGCACTCGGAGTGGGAGCACGAGTGGGAGCCGGCGTTTTTGGAGATGACTCGTGACTTCGTGTTCAAGAACACGTTCGCCGACATCGAGTACATCGTCAAAGAACTCGGGCAAGGGCACGGGACGAGGTTCGAGTTCGAGTGCTACGACCTCGGCCACCTCTACAACCTCGCCTGGCTCATCGACCAAGGATGGGTCGAGCCACCGTTCTTCCTGCAGATGGTCTTCGGGATCCTCGGCGGCGTGGGCGCCGACCTCGACAACCTCATGCACATGCACACCATCGCGAACAGGCTGTTTGGCGACAGCTACGAGTGGTCTGTCCTCGCAGCGGGACGGCATCAACTGCCGTTCGCGACGCAGTCCGCGATGCTCGGAGGCAACGTCCGGGTCGGCATGGAGGACAGCCTCTTTATCGGGCCGGGCCAGCTCGCGCCGTCAAGCGCTAGCCAAGTCACTCGGATCCGCGAGATCGTCGAAGCTCTCGGGCTGAAGATCGCCACCCCGACGGAGGCTCGCCAACGCCTCGGCCTCAAGGGAGCCGACCACGTCGCCTTCTGACGAGCAACGAGGCCTGCCCGCCCAGGTCAGTCATGTCGCATCGCTCGGAGGCGGTGTTATCGGACAGAGCTGGACGGCTCTCTTCCTTGCGGCCGGAAAGTCTGTCGCGCTGTTTGATCCTGACCCAACGGCCGCGAACCGAGTGCGCGCCGCGATCGAGACGGCGTGGCCCACCCTCAGGAAGCTCGGACTGGCGGCGGGCGACCCGCCTCTCGACAAGCTGGTCGTCTCCCAGGACGCGTCCGCGGCTGTCGCGGGTGCGCTGTTCGTGCAGGAGAGTATCCCGGAACAGCTTCATCTCAAGCACCAGCTTTATGCCGAGATCGAGCCCGCCCTCAACCCAGACGCGGTAGTCGCATCATCAGCATCGGGGTTGACGCTCACGGAGCTACAGGGTGGATGGCGCGACCCCGCCCGCCTCGTGCTCGGCCACCCATTCAATCCCCCGCACCTGATCCCACTCGTCGAGGTCATGGGCAATCAGCGCACCGCCCTCGACGTCGTGACCTGGACGAGACGGTTCTACGAGTCGATCGGCAAGGTGACAATCGAACTCAAGCGAGAGGTTCCAGGTCACGTCGCGAACCGGCTGCAGGCGGCGCTCTGGCGCGAGGCCATTCACCTCGTCAGGGAAGGCGTTGCAACGGTCGAGGATGTCGACACCGCTGTTTCGTCGGGGCCAGGACTTCGCTGGGCCGTGATGGGGCCCACACAGCTCTTCCACCTCGGGGCTGGAGAAGGAGGGCTCGCCGCCTTCTGTGAGCGCTACGCCGACAGCTTCAACCGCTGGTGGGACGACTTAGGCGATCCCCATCTCGACCGAGCCACCACGGAGCAACTTGTGGCCCAACTCTTGGCACGAGCGAATGTCCAGGACATCGCTGCCCTCGCGGCGAAGCGAGACGAGCTCTTGACCGCCGTAATCGTCGACACCCATCGCGTCCAGGCTGAGACGGCCTAGGACACGACGCACGCGTCGCAATACACGCGCTTCCGACTGGGCGTCGGGTGACCACAGCTCTTACAACCACGACGCATTGAGAGGAGCGACCGTTCGTAGTCGACGAAGCACTCATCGCAGTAGACGCGCTTTCGATGCGGCACAGCGCCTCCACAGCGCTTGCACTTCCGCGACGAGCTTCTCGTTGAAGCGACGGACGGTCCGGCACCCCGGCGTTCGCGCTGCGGCACGGTCAGGCACTCGTCGCAGTAGGTCCGATCGCGATCGGCAAGTACGCGTGGCATCGCTTGCAGAGCACCGGCTCGGGTGACGGCCGAGCGGCGCGGCGGCGCGGAGGGTTCGCGCGCATCCTGTTCTCGCGCGTCAACGGTGTTGCCGGTGACTTCGGGATCCGCGTGCCCGGCGACCGAGCGAGAAGCCGGACAACGTGCTCGGCGTGCGGCGCGATCGCCTCGCGCCACTTGCTTGTGGTCTGCGCGAGTTCCTGCGCTAGCGGCGGCAGGAGTCGGCAGACGCCCTTGCTGGTCTCGCCGACCTCGCGGCGGGTAAAGGTGCGGGTGGTCAGCAGCTTGAGCACGTGCGAGTCGACGTCGGGTCGGGCGGCTTCCATGAGGTCGAGAACGAACGAGTCGCGTGAGCGGTAGTCGGCGTGCCAGATGCCGAGCCCGGGGTCGAGTCCGAGGGTGAGGCAGGCGGTTCGGGTTTCGGCTTCGAGGATCGCGTAGAGGTAGTTGAGGATCGCGTTGGCGGGGTTGATCGCCGAGCGGGTCGAGACGGTGATCGGGCTGTGGCGGGTGCCGAAGCGCAGCCAGTGCTCGGGCACTCTCGCTAGGTCTTGTCGGACGACCGTGATCGGCAGGTTGGCCCAGCATGACCAGTAGATGGCGGCGGCTTCGCGATCAAAGTCCAGAGCATCGAGCCAGTCCATCTAAGAATGGTTACAGATCGCCGGGCGCTCGTGGGCTCGACGTGACGGTTGCGATGGTCAATCTCGGTGGTGGAACAGCGCCTTCACATTCTCGATCGTGATGTTCGTATCGTCGACGACGGTGAACACGCTGGCGAGGTCGTGACTTCCGGCGACCCGTGCCACGAACGCGATGGCGTCAAGCCCGAACGCAAGCGGCTCGACCGCTTGTAGGTGCGCGGCTGCGGCCTTCCGATGCGCTGGGTGGTTCAGGTCATGGGCGATCTGGTTGCCCTCGATGTAGACGACCTGTACCCGCCCTGCCGCTGCGAGGCCGTGTGTCTGTTTCTGCTTTGCCTTCCTTAGAGCCTTCTTGACCAGCTTTCCGAAGACGCCGGCAGGGGAATAGCCACTGAACCCCGGATGTGAGATCGAACCCTGGCGCGCTGCCCCAGCCTTCGGGGCAGCGGTCACCTCGGAAAGCTCAATAGTGGTGACCAGTGGAGTGGGGGTGTGCTGGTAGGTGCGCTTGAGCGGGGCTAGCGCCAGGAGCGACAACTCCACGTCCTTTGCGACCTGTGCGATGACCGACGCGCGAGTCGTATGCAGCATCCTCGCGACGGCCCACGGGTCCGGAGACCCAGAAGACCAAGTCGTTGAGGGGGCCACCGTCTCGACCGTTGAGCGGAAGCTTGCGGGAAGGTCTGCGTAGCTCATCAGATCGCTTACCTCGCGCACCCACTCATCAACAGCGATCAGCTCGCGAGGGCTGTAGACCTCGACTGCCACGTCAGCGCCGTTGCCGGTGACGTGAAGGTCGGGGCTGCGTGGTTGGCGAGCGGAACCGTGGCGACGTTGTAGCCGCGTCGCATGAGGTCGTGGGCTACCAGCATCTCGGCCGCGTGCGACATGAACCGCTCGCGGCTGCGAGTTGAGAGCAGATTCCCGAACCGACACCCGGCCGCATGGGTCGGCTCAAGGATCGGCACGACGTCGGCTAGGTGATCGTAGTGCGTGTTCGCTATCCAGCGGTACAGCTCGCGGCGGGTCTTGCGAAGCACCCCGGGAAATGCTTCCGAGTCGACACCTTCGTCTGCCGGATCCGGGACCAACGCCGCCAATGCCGGGAGACCGACCAGCACCTCCTGAACCTTGGACGGGTTGAAGAGAATCGGCGTTGCCACCGCCCGATGGTAGGCCACCGGCTAGCTAACGCCTCGGGGCCAAACGGGGCACCAGCCGCGATATCGGTGGCACCCGAGCACTGGTTGTCCACCCTTCGCGGCATTTTCCCCCTCCCTACTGCTCTACCCCTGAGCGCTCAGCCCGTGCAGCGGCTGGTGACCCTCTCGGCGCCGACCGTCCGCAGGACGCTCGCCACCGCGGCGTTCGGAACCGCGAAGCCGTCATCCGTGCCTCGACGTCGTGCGAAAACGGTTGCCGCGACGCGGCCCTGTCCGTCGACGAGCGGACCGCCGGACGAGCCACCGTGGATCTCGCCCCTGAACACGACGATCTCGCGGCGAAGGAGCAGCCGCCCGTAGGCGTCGCGCGAGGTCGTCGTGACCGTCCGCCCCACACGCGCCGACCGAACCGCGCGCGGGCCGTTGCCCGGATAGCCGATCGTCACGGCTGGCGCGCCCTTGGTTGCCTTGCCGAACGCGAGCGGCCGGCCGGGCAGGCCCGGAACCCGGATCACTGCGATGTCGACGTTGGGAGCGAACGCGACCAGCGTCCCGCGGAGCTCCGGCCCACCGCCATGATCGACGAGGAACCGCTCGATCCCCGCGGCGACATGTGCGTTGGTGACGATCAAGTCCTTCCGCACGATCCAGCCTGACCCCTCGATCCCGACCCCGCAGGCGATCCCGCGGATCCGTAGGACGCTCTCACGGGCCCGGCGCACGTCGGGGTCGCGAGCGATCGCTGCGTCGGGTGCCGGGACGTCGGCCGAGGGACCAACGATCGTCAGGAACGGATCGATCCGACCGAGGGCGTCGATCACCTCGTCAGGTGTCACCGTGCTCGTCAGCTTCGAGACGACTCTCGACTCCTGCGCCTGGTGCCGCCAGGTGTCGCCCGCCGGAAGGTACAGCAGCACGGTTCCGGCGATCCAGACCACGGCTAGGCCTGTAGCTACGCCGAAGGCCGCGCCGGCGATCGCGTCGAGGAGCTTGAGCGGCGGCACGACCCAGAGCGACCTCCGCGCCCAGCCACCAGCGATCCCACCCAGCGTGTGGCCAACGAAGGACCCGACCGCGGCGCCGGCGAGCGTCCCGACCGGGATCAGCTCACTCCCGTTGCCGAAGAGCTGGGGTGCCACGCGCGAGCCGACCCACGCTCCGGCGACGATCCCGGCAAGCGACAGCACGCTTGCGACGAGCCCGCGGCGCAGCCCCGCAAGCCCGGCGAGGGCGATGACACCAATCGCGATCCAGTCAATCGTGTTCACGACATCTCCTACGCCGTCGGGCGACGGTTGCCTACAAGCGGAACGACCGGCGACCAGCCGCTCGCAAGGACCGAGGCGAGGGAGGGTGGCGTCAACAGGCTCACGTCGCCATGCGGGAGCGTGCTCGGGGCGCGATAGCCGGCCGGGGCCCAGAGCCACAGGCGACCTTCCCAGAGCAGCCTCGGGCCGTCAGCGGAGAGCAGGAATGCACCGTCCGGTAGCGAGGCAAGCGTCGCCCGGTGGAGCCTGCGCTCGCCCGTCGCCAACTCGACCCGTTCGGCGTGCAGGGTGCGGTCGACGTCGTCGACGCTCCGATCGCCTGGGTGGAGCTCGCTCCAGATCGCACGAAACCGGTCGAAGTCGGCGCGACGGCAGAGCGCACAGGGCCGGTGGCCCGCTGCAAACGCCGTCACCTCGTCGAGGAAGAAGAGCTCGGTGAACCGCCCGGGTTGCAGCAGCGGGCTGCGATGCCAGCCCTTGAACTCGAGCCGGCACGCGATCCAGCGCCGGCCGTTCCAGCGGCGGCGGATCTCACCCGCCGCGTCGTGAAGGCATCCACGATTGCCGTATACCCCGCCCCGCGCCGGTGTCGCGATCAGCTCCCCCAGGGGCGTGACGCGGTTTCGCAGCGGCATCTACGTGGAACATTTCATCGAATGATCACGCCGTCTCGCCGATCTCGAAGCGCTGGAGCCGCCGGATCGCCTGCCAGGTGGCCGCGACCGTGACGACTACGGCCGCGACGACGGCGGTCGCGAACCCGAGCTTGGCGTGGAACGCGAAGCGCGGAAGGTCGATGATCCCGTCGGCGATCGCGAGCGTGTAGTGGCGCACGCTGAGAAGCCGCGTGCCCCCGAAGAAGCCGTTGATCAACCCCTCCCACACGAACACATAGACGAGCCCACCGATCAGCGCGCGGCTCGTGTGAATGCTCACCATCAAGAAGAGCGCGCAGTAGACGAGCGACCCGACGGCGAGCGCGAGCGCCAGCCCGGGCACGACACGTGCCTCGCCGAGACCGCCGGCGGCGACGATCGCCGCGCCAAGAACCGACGGGATCATCACCGCCACGGTCGCAACCCACGCGCCGAGAAGCTTGCCGAGCACGATCCGAGAGCGAGGGACGGGCTTCGCCAGGAGGTACACCGCGGTGCCGTCCTCGATCTCGGCGCCGAGCGCAGCCGTCCCGTTGATCAGCGCCGCCAGGGGCAGCAGCGTGCTCGCGACGAGCACTTCGAACAGAAGCCCCGTCGCCCATTCCTCTGGCGAGTCGGTGCCGCGGTCGGCCCGGTAGAGGAAGGCGAGCCCGATCGGGAGCAGCGCGATCAGCCCGATCAGGATCGTCCGGGCGCGCGAGAACATCTGGCGGATCGTGAGCGCCGCGACGATGCCGATCATCGCGCCACCAGGTAGGCGAACACGTCCTCGAGCGACTCGTCGGTGGGACGTAGCTCACGAAGCGTGATCCCGTGGGTGCGGGCGATCTCCGGCACCGCGAGCGCGAAGGCCGCGAGCTGGGAGGTGCGCACCGTCAGCCTGCCGTCGGCGAGGTCGACACCGAGCACCGACGCGTGCGCCACCAGTGCCGAAGCGAGCGAACGGTCGTCGCTCGTTCGGAGCCTGAACGTGTGCGGACGGTCGGTCATCAGCCGCCGGATCTCGCGGAAGTCACCCGAGGCGGCAAGCCGCCCGGCGACGATCACGACGACCCGCTCGGCGAGCCGCTCGACCTCCTCGAGGATGTGCGACGAGAAGATCAGCGTCCTCCCCTCCGCCGCGAGCCGGCGGAAGAGGTCCATCATCTGCAACCGCTGCCGCGGGTCGGCGCCGTTGAACGGCTCGTCGAGGAGCAGCACCTCCGGGTCGTGGACCAGCGCAGCCGCAACCTTGATCCGCTGCTTCATTCCCTTCGAGTAGCCGCCGCACGCCCTCTCCGACGCCTCCCCGAGGTCGACGAGCCCGATCGCCCTGCGCGCCGCTCCGTCGGGATCCTCGAGGCCCTGCAGTCGCGCGTTCAGACGCACGAACTCCCTTCCGGTGAGCGAGCCGTACACGGCCTCGCGCTCGGGAACGAGCCCGAGCCGGCGGTAGAGCGCCGGGTTGCGCCACACCGGCTCGCCGAGGACGGTGACCGTGCCGGCCGACGGCTCGAGAAACCCGGAGAGCATGTGGAGGATCGTGCTCTTGCCCGCGCCGTTTGGCCCGAGGAGCCCCGTGATCCCCGAGCCGACGGAGAGGCTGATCCCGTTGACCGCGACGACGTTTCCGTACCAGCGCGAGACGTCGTCGAGCACGAGCGACGGGGCGACTCCACCGCTCACGTCGTCACTTTCACGAAGCGGCGAAGGGTGGCAGCGACCGCGAGCACGACCGTGGAGACGACCGCGAGGAGGTAGAGCCAGCCCGAGAGGGAGGCCTCGGCGATCGCCGAGCCCGACGCGGGCTCGGCGCCGAAGAGCCAGAGGGTGAGTCCTTCCCACGCCTGTGGCCCGAAGAGGACGGCCGCTCGCGCGGGGGCCGTCTGGGTGGTCGCGACGACGATCCCGACGATGGCGCTCGTCAGGATCGTGGCGCCGACGATCGCACCCGTCGCATATGCACGGCGGGGGAGGTAAGACGCGACCACGAGCCCGACCGCGGCGATCGCAAGCGAGACGAGCACCGAGGCGGCGAGGATCGGTGGAAGGAGATCGGCGTTGTCGGCGATGTACCCACGGATGTCGTTCGTCGCCAGACCGTTGCCGACGTAGAGGAGCAGCTGCGGGCCGAGCGTCAGCGCGAGCATCGCCGTGGTGAGGGCCGCAAGCTTCGCGAAGGCATAGTCGCGGCGCGTCACCGCGCGGGAGAAGTAGAGCGAGAGCGTCCGGTTTCGCTGGTCGCGCCCGACGAGCTCAGGTGCCACCGCCGCGCAGAACAGGATGAGGATCAAGCGGGTGAACCCGAGGTAGTCCTCGTGCTTGAAGATGTCGACGTGCTCGTCGGCGCCGCTCAGGGTGGCCGCAATCGCCAGCTGCACGAGCGCGGGCACGTACGCGACGATCGCAAGGCCGAACGGGAAGAGCTTGCTCGTCGCCCGACGGCCCAGGCCGAAGCAGCTCCGCAGCCCGTGCACGTAGAGCGTGAGCAGGGTCCCCTTGCGGCCGATCCGCTCCCCCTCGTACGGGCGGTAGCCGAGGTCGTAGATCGAGCTCTGCTCAGACACCGGCCGGCTCCTCCTCCCGGAAGAGATCCTCGACGTGCCGCCTCCCGCGCTCGACCCGGACGAGCCCGAGCCCGAGCGCGGCAGCGCCATCGCGAATCGCGTCGAACGCGGCATCGTCGAGGACGTCGAGCTCGAGCTCGTGCCGACCCACCCAGACGTCGTAGCCGTGCTCTCGAAGGAGCGCGGCGAGGCCTTCGACCTCGCCCTCGACCTCGACCGTGACGCGCTGCGTCCGTTCGGTGAACGTCGAGAGCGCGTCGGAGCGGACGAGGCGCCCGCCTTCGATCAGGACGAGGTGGTCGCAGACGCGCTCGATCTCGCTGAGGAGGTGCGAGGACATCAAAATCGCGATTCCGAACTCGGTGCCGATCCTGCGGATGAGATCGAGCATCTCGTCGCGGCCGGCCGGGTCGAGACCGTTGGTCGGCTCGTCGAGCAGCATCAGCCTCGGGTCGTGGACGAGCGCCTGGGCGAGCTTCACTCGCTGGCGCATCCCGGTCGAGTAGCCGCGCATCTCCCGGTAGCGCTCCTCGAACAGCCCGACGTGGCGGAGCGTCTCGGCGGTCCGCTCCCGCGCCGCGCCCCGGGGAAGCCCGTTCACCTGCGCCAGATGGCCGACGAACTCCGTTGCGCTGATGTCGAGCGGGAGGCAGTCGTGCTCGGGCATGTACCCGATCTGCTGACGGATCACGAGCCCCTGAGTGGCGACGTCAAGCCCGAACATCTCGGCCGTTCCCGAGGTCGCCTGGACGAGCCCGAGGAGGATCTTGATCAGGGTGCTCTTGCCGGCGCCGTTCGCGCCGACGAGCCCGATCACGCCCGGCTCGAGCTCGAGGTCCAGCCCCGCGAGCGCCTGGACGCTGCCATAGCTCTTGGTGAGCCCCTCGGTGAGGATCAAGGCCACGCGCGACAGGGTAGTCCACGCACTTCTCGTCGATCCCCGACGGCCGCGCTCCGACGGCGGGGTGGCGACACGATGCCGGCTCTAAACCGCCGTCTGGGTGTGCCGAATCTCACGAGATGATGCTCTCCCAGCTGGTGCGCCGGCCCGGCCGTCTTGCCGCGCTCGTGCTCTTCGCCGGCGTCGCCGCGGTCTACTTCGCGCTGACGAAGGTCGGTCTCGAGCTCGTCGACGAGCGCTCCGGAGTCGCAGCCGCCTGGCCGGCGAGCGGCTTTGCATTGCTGGTGATGCTTGCGGCCGAGCGGCGACGCTGGCCGCTCTTCGCGGGCGCGATCTTCCTTGGCAACCTCGCCGCCGAGCACGTGGCTCGAGGCGACGAGGCGCACGTCGTCGCGCTCGCCGCGGCGAACACCGTCGAGCCGCTCCTCGCCGCGTCGATCTTCTGGCTGATCATCGCGCGCGACGGTTCGCTGCTCAACCGCGTCCGCGCGCTTCTCATCGCCACCGGGTTTGCAACCGCCGTCTCGGCCGCGATCGGCGCCGCCACGCTCGCAGCGGTGTACCACACCCCGTTCGCCAGCACGTGGGCGACGTGGCTGCTGTCGGACGGCCTTGGGATGCTGCTGGTGGGCACGCCGTACCTGGCGGCGCGCGCGACCGACCACCGGCTGTGCTCACGGTTCGAGGCCACGCTCGCCGTCGGGTCGATCTCCGTGGCGACGGTCTTGATGTTCACGGAACTCGTACCCGACGAGCGCGACCTGCTCCGATACCCGTTCGTGCTCTTCTCGCCGCTCCTCACGTGGCTCGCGATGCGCGGCGGCTGGCGGCTGACGGCGCTCGGGCTCTCGATCCTCTCGATCGGCGCGATCGCCGGTACCAGCGCCGGACACTCACCGTACGCGAGACCGGAGCTCGCTGCCGACCGCGTGATGCTCGTCACGCAGCTCTTCCTCGCCATCTCGACCGGGATGACGCTCGTCATCGCGGCGGCGGTGTCGCGCCGCCGTGAGGCTGAGACGAAGCTCGCCGACGAGCACACCTTGCTTTCGTCGGTGCTCCGCGCGGCGACCGACCACCTCGTCGTCGCAACGTCGCCTGACGGCGTGATCACCGTGTTCAACCACGGCGCCGAGAAGATGCTCGGGTATCGGGCCGGGGATGTGATCGGCAAGCAGACGCCCCTGCTCTTCCACGACCCGACTGAGATCGCGGTGCGGGCGGCCGAGCTCGGGGTCGAGCCCGGTCTCGCCGTCTTCGCACCCGGGACGGCGAACGGCAGTGCAGAGACCCGTGCATGGACGCTGATCGCCGCCGACGGGCGCCGCGTGCCAGTCTCGCTCACGGTGACCGCTATCTCCGACACCGAGACGCCCGCCGGCTACACGGCAATCGCGCACGACATCAGCGAGCGACTTGCCTCCGAGGCAGAGCTTCGAGACGAGCGCCGGCGGCTCGCCGAGTCGCAGGTGGCCGCCCGGATCGGTAGCTGGGAGCTCGAGCTCGGGACGCGCGAGATGTGGTGGTCACCGCAGGCCTTCCTGCTCCATGGCCTCGCCCCGTCTTCGAGGGCGCCATCGCTCCGCGAGTACCACGGGATGCTGGCGGGCGAGGATCGGGAGCGCATGCGCGCGGTCTTCGAGCTCGACGCGACCGGCGACGGCGAGTTCGACTACGTCTATCGGGTCGTCACGCGTGCCGGCAAGCGCGTGCTGCGCTCTCGCGGGCGGTTCGTTCCCGCCGAGCCCGCGCTCGGTCGGGGTCGCCGGATGGCCGGGACGATCGTCGATGTTACCGCGGAGTACGAGGCGAGCGCTGCGCTCGTCACAGCCGAGCTCAAGCTCCGGAGGTCGTTCGACGAATCGGTCGTCCCGATGGCGACTCTCGATGCCACAGGAGTCATCGAGCAGGCTAATCGCGAGCTCGGCATGCTGGTGGGGACCGACGCCTGGCGCCTCACCGGTCGCAATCTCCTCGAGATCGTTCACCACGACGACCGGCGACATGTCGAGCGCCAGCTGACCGGGTTGATCGACGGGGACGTCCGGCGCCTCGACTGCACCGCGCGCCTCGAGAAGCGCCGCGGCTCCGAGCCGCTCGTGCGGATCGGCGGCGCCCTGATCCGGTCGCTAGAGGGCCAGCCGCTCTATCTCTCGGTCCAGCTCCAGAGCCTTCGCCCGGACTCGGCTCGCGGGCTGGTCCTCGACGAGCACCCCGACGGCGCCGCCGCCTGATTCGTCGCACCGGCACCGGCCCGCACCCGGCCCGTGTGTTAGACAACGCGCGTGAAGATCGCGAGCGTCGAGCTCAAGCGATGCGCTGCCGGCTGGCGGCCGTGGCTGTTCGTGAAGGCGACAACCGCCGACGGGCGCATCGGCTGGTCGGAGGTGACCGACTCTCACGGCTCCCCTGCGGGTCTCGCCGGCGTGATCGCCGACCTCGCGCCGCTTGTCGTCGGGAATGACCCCCGGTCGTACGAGGCGATCCACTGGGATCTCTACCGGCGCACGCGCCAGAGCCCGGGCTCGATCGTGCAGAAGGCGATCGGCGGGATCGAGAACGCGCTGCTCGACCTCGCGGGCAAGGCGTACGGTGTTTCCGTGGCCGAGCTGCTCGGCGGCCCGACGCGCTCGTCGATCCCGGCGTACTGGTCTCACTGCGGCACGACCCGGGCCCGCGCCTGGGAGGTGACGGCGACTCCAAAGCTCGACTCGTACGACGCGGTCGCAGCGCTCGGCCGCGAGGTCGTCGCCAAGGGCTACCGCGCCTTCAAGACGAACATCGTCGTTCCCGGGGACGAGCCGCGCGTGCTGATGCCCGGGTTTGGTCGCGACGGCGGCATCGACCGTAACCCCACCCCTGAGCTGGTCGACCACCTGACCCGGCTTCTTGCCGCGTTCAGCGAGGGCACCGAGGGACGAGCGCAGCCGATCGTCGACCTCAACTTCAACCTCACGATCGAAGGGATCGTCGAGGTCGCGCGGGCGGTCGAGCCGTATGGGCTCGCGTGGCTCGAGGTCGACGCCTACGACCCGCGCGCGCTCGCCTATGCGCGCTCGCGCTCCCCGATCCCGATCTGCTCGGGAGAGAACCTCTATGCGCTCCGCGGGTACCGCCCCTACCTCGAGGCGGGTGCGATGGACATCGCCTCGGTGGACGTCATTTGGAACGGTTGCGTCCAGTCGCGCAAGATCGCCGACCTCGCCGAGACCTACGAGGTCGCGTGCGCCCCACACAACTACTACAGCCATCTCGCAACGTTCATCGCCGCGCAATGGTGCGCGGCGATCCCGAACGTGCGGATGCTCGAAGTCGACGTCGACGACGTCCCCTGGCGCGAGGAGCTTACGACAGCGGTGCCCGAGATTCGCGACGGCGAGCTCGTCGTGCCCGGCGGGCCGGGCTGGGGCTGCGACGTCGACGAGGGCGTCCTCGCCGCGCTTCCCTCGTAGCACGGTTCACCGAAGGCAACCGTCCGATCGGCTACCTTCAGCATCCGTGATCGAGCTGCGCCTGATCCCGCGCGAGGCGTTCGACGCGGTGCGCGCGGGCGGCACCGACGATCGCCGGCTGGCGCTGCTCTCAGACATGGCCCGCCACAATGCGCTCATCGCCGTCAAGCGGGCAGGCTCGGGCCACCTGGGCTCGAGCTTCAGCTCGCTCGACCTGGTTGCGCACCTGCTGTTCGCCGAGCTCGACGTCGCGGAGAAGGGATGGCAGCACCCGGAGCGCGACGTGTTCTTCTCCTCGAAGGGCCACGACGTTCCCGGTCTGTACGCCGTCTTGCACGCGCTCGGCGTGATTCCGGCCGAGCGGCTGATGCGCCTGCGGCGGCTCGGCGGCCTCGACGGGCACCCCGAGCTCGGGATTCCCGGGATCGAGGCGAACTCGGGCTCGCTAGGGATGGGGCTCTCCAAGGGCAGAGGGATCGCGGTCGCCAAGCGCATGCAGAGACGTGGCGGGCGGGTCGTCGTGATGACGGGCGACGGCGAGCTCCAGGAGGGCCAGAACTGGGAGGCGTTCCAGGCGGCGGCACATGACCGGGTCGATACGCTGTGGGCGCTGGTCGACCGCAACGAGCTTCAGTCCGACAGGCCGACGGAGGAGATCCTCGCCCTCGGCGACCTCGAGGCCAAGCTCGAAGCGTTCGGCTGGGATGTGCACACCGTCGACGGCCACGACCACACGGCGCTGCGCGCGACCTTCGCCACCCTGCGCGCGGCGCGCGACGGCCGACCGAAGGCGATCGTCGCCCACACGCTGAAGGGCGCGGGCGTCTCGTTCATGGAGCACCCGCGCGCGCTCGCCGACGGCGACGGGACGTACCGCTGGCACGCGGGGGCGCCTGACGACGAGAGCTTCGCGCGAGCTCGTGACGAGCTCCTCGCCCGCATCGAGTCGGTCGCCACGGCGCTCGGCGTCGCGCTGCCTGCGACGGTCACGGTCGAGCTGCCGGCGACAGAGCCGGCCACGAGCCTCGAAGGCGAGCCGGAGAGCGGCGCCGGTGCGCCGGAGCGTACCCGCGCCGTAACCGACGAGTACGTCGCCGGCGCCTACGGCGAGGAGCTGCTCGTGCTCGCCGCCGAGCGCAGCGACCTCGTCGTGCTCGATGCCGACCTTGCCTCGGACTGCCGGGTGCGCGCGTTCGAGCTGGAGCGCCCCGAGCGGTTCGTCGAGGTCGGGATCGCCGAGCAGGACATGGTCTCGGCGGCGGCGGGAATGGCACGACACGGCCTGCTTCCGGTCGTCAACTCGTTTGCGAGCTTCCTCGCCTCGCGGGCCAACGAGCAGATCTACAACCAGGCGAGCGAGCGCTCGAAGGTGATCTACGCAATGCACTACGCCGGCCTGATCCCGGCCGGGCCGGGGAAGTCGCACCAGAGCCTCCGCGACGCATCGTTGCTTGCTGCGACTCCCGGGATCGTGATTGTCCATCCTGGAAACAGTGAGGAGACGCGAGCCGCGCTCCGCTGGGCGGTGAGCGAAGCCACGGAGACCGTCGCGATCCGCCTCGCAATCGGCCCCTCGCCTCGGCGGATCGAGCTCGGTGACGGCTGGCGACTTCGCCCCGGACAGGGAACCGTGCTCACCACGGGCGACGCCGCCCTGGTGTTCTCCTACGGGCCGGTAATGCTCCACGAGGCGCTCGTCGGCGCCGAGGCGCTTCGAGCCCGCGGAACCCGGGTCGCCGTCGTCGACCTTCCCTGGCTGAACCGGATCGATGACGCCTGGCTCGCGGCGGTCGTCGCCGAGCACACGTCACTCGTCGTCGTCGAGGATCACGCCCCGGAGGGCGCGCTCGGTGACACGCTCCGCCGTTGTCTCGCAGCGAGCGGCCTCGACGACGGACGCACGCTCACGGTGTTCGGGGTCGAGGGCTGGCCGGCGTGTGGCACACCGCCCGAGGCGCTCCGCGCCCACGGCCTTGACGGCGCCACGCTCGCGGCGCGGATCGAGGCGATCGTGGCGGCTCGCGCAAGCGCATGAGCAACGCCGGCGACGTCTGGCTCGTCCTCCCCGACCTGCTCTCGACCCGCGTCTTCGTCGACACGGGGGTCGTCTCGCGCCTGCGTGAGGCGCTCGGCCCACGGCTCGTACCGATCCCGCTCGTCGACCGAACCGGGATGCCCGAATGGGAAGCCGCGCTCGGCTGCGGGATCGAGCCGATCGAGCTCGCACCCTGGCAGGCGTCGCTCCCGGAGAAGCTCAGGCGCCGAGCCGACGACTCGCTCGACCGGAGATTCGGCTTCTTCCCGCTCGCGATCCGGCTCAACTACCGCCACGGCTTCCATCTCGAGCGGATGGAGCCCGGGCATCGCAACCGCTTTCTCGACTCCGCTCGCGAGGGGCCGCTACCGCGGACGCTGTGGTCGGAGAAGGTGATGGCGAGCTGGTACTTCTCGCCGCGGCGGTACGTTCCCTCGGTGCTGGCGCGGCGGATGCGCGCCGAATGCCGCTCGCTCGTCGTCTCCAACATCCAGATCGCCGGTGCCGGGCGCTACCTCACCGCGGCGCGGCGTCTCGAGCTCCCGGTCGTCGGCTATGTCGCAAGCTGGGATCACGCCGTCGGGAAAGGCGTCATCTCACCGCACCTCACGCGCTACGTCGTGCAGAACGAGATCATGCGACGCGACCTCGATCGCTACCACGGGATCAGCGGCGAGCGGGTCGTGACCACGGGCTGGCCGCAGTCGGACGTCTTTCACCGCCGCCGCGGTCGCGACGAGCTGGAGGCCCTACTCGTACGGTACGGGCTCGACCCGAGCAAGCCGATCGTGATGGTCACGGGGAACTCACCGACCAACGCCCCGTACGAGGGCCACTTCGTCGAGCGCCTCGTCCGCTGGTGGCGAGAGGCGGCACGAGAGCGGGTGACGCTCCTCTTTCGCCCGCACCCACGCGACAACGAGTGGCGGTCGCGGTACGCAGCGGCGATCGCCGAGCCCGGGGTCGGCGCACAGCCGGCGAGCTACACGGACATGGACGACCTCGCGACGCTCCTTCAGCACGTTGCGGTGGTCGTCACCAACGCCGGCACGATCCTGCTCGACGCGCTCGTCAACGACCGGCCGGCGATCTGCGTGGTCTATGACGAGGGCGCGCCCGAGGGCGCGCGGGCCGCGGAGCTCAACATCCTCGGGGTGCACTACCTCGAGCTGATGGAGTCGGGAGCCTTCCCGCTGGCGCGGTCGTTCGCCGAGGTGGTGGCGGGGATCGACGCGGCGCTCGCCGATCCCGGGGCGCTGCGCGAGCGTCGAGCTCAGGTCGCGCGCGTCGTGCTCGGGGAGGTCGACGGCCACGCCGCTGACCGAGTCGCCGAGGCGATCCTCGAGGTCGCGACCCGATGAGCTGGCGGGAGCGAGTGCGACCGGCTGTCGAGACACGCCTCGGTCGAGCTACCGCGTCGTTCGACCGGGTTGCGGATACCCGTTGGTTCCTGCCGGCGGTCGCCGCGCTTGCGCTGGCCGCGTGGCTCGTACAGTCGCTCGGCTGGCCGCTCCAACGAGGTCGTGACTTCTGGGACTACCTCGTCTACTACCTCTCGTTCACCGATCACGAGACGCCGTTCCGCCTCGTGATGCTGATGCGTAGCCCCGTGACTGCGCTCTCGCTCGGGCTCCCGCTCGACGTCGGTGGGGCAAGGGCGCTGGCGGTGCTGATGGCCGCCGCGTACGCGGGCACGATTGTCGCCTGGGCGGCGACGGCCCGCCGCTTCTCTGGGCTCGCGGCGGTCGTCGCAACCGTGCTGCTGCTCGCCAACCCCACCTACGCGCTCGCTTTTCACGAGGCGTCGAGCGACGCCGTTGCGGCAACGCTCTTCGCCGTCTACGCGCTGCTCGCCGTCCGCGCCTGGCAGACCCCCGGCGTTGCGGCGTATGCATGGCTTGGCGCCACGGTCGCCGCACTTGCGCTCGCGCGCCCCGCCTACGAGGCGCTCGTGCTCGGGCTCGTCCTCCCGCTCCTCGCTCCCGGGGCACGTCGCGCACGGCTTTGGCGCACCGGTGCGTTTCTCGCCTGTGCAGTGCTCCCGCTTGCCGCCTGGGCGATCCACAACGGGATCCGCTACGGCGACACGACGATCTCACGCGCCGGCAAGTACAACATCCCGTTCTACACGGCGTTCCGGGCCGGCGAGATCGAGGCGGGGAACGGCCCGCGCTCGGCCGAGCTCGGGCGGCTGATCGAGCGCGAGGTTCTGACCCTCGAGCCCTACCGGGCGCTCAGCGTCGACGTGAGCACGTACCTGGACACTCGCTCGAACTTCGAGGCATCGCGACTCGCCGGGCTTATCGATCAGCTCGACGGTGTCGGCTCCGACTACCGCCTGCTCCGCGAGGCTGCGCTCGAAGTGAACGGCCGGTGGCGCGTGCAGGGCGTCTCGCTCGGCCGCGCGCTCGACGAGTCCTGGGACCTCGCCGCGAGCAACGCGGGCCACGAGAATCGACTCCACGACGTGCGGCGCCCACCGCCGCCCACTGCAATCGTTGTCGACGGCAACCGCGTCCCGAACCCGGCGGTGCTCGGCATCCCCGAGCACGGGGAGCCCTACGGCTTCGTTGCCTGTGCCGCGACCGCGGTCGCCGACTGCATCCTCCGCGACCCCGAGACCCGCTACCGCGGCGCGGCGCTCGCGAAGCGCTACCGCGAGATCACCGAGCAGGTGCGCGGCTGGGACGCCGAGATCGGCACGGGGTCGCCGAACACGTTCGTGAGCGACAAGCTCGCCGGCGTGATCAGACGGCTCCCCGCCCCATGGCTGTGCGCGGCCGTGGCGCTGATCGCGCTTGCCTGGCGTCGCCCAGCCGGCGGCGTCGCGCTCGCCTGGCTCGTCGCGGCCGGGGCGGGGATGCTCGTCGTCCACGCGATCGGCGTCGGGCCGGATCTCTTCTACGCGCTCCCGGTGCTCCCGGGGTGGACAGTGGCTGCCGTCTGCGCGCTACTCGCGCCGAGAGGCGAGCGACAGCTCCGCTGACCGCTCACCCGACAGGCGTGCGACCAGGCGCGCGATGTCCGAGCCTTGCTCGTTGCGGGCGCTGTGCGGCGGCTCCTCCTCGCGAAGCACCACCTCGCCGAGATGCGGCGAGAACACGCGCTCGAGATCGTCGATCCCCTGAAAGACAACGACGTCCGCGGCGCTGCCCTTGTGCCGGACCGGAACCTCGACCGCGAGCACCGCGCCCGGTTTCGCGACGCGCACGAGCTCGGCCGCGACCCGGGCGAGGTCGTGTGAGTGCTCGAGGGAGTGGGAGCTGTAGACCACGTCGAACGTCGCGTCGGGAAACGTCATCGCGTGCATGTCCATCACCTCGATGTCGGGCCGTTGCGAGAAGATGTCGATGCCACGGACGTCGCCGAGCCCGCCGTCGCGGAACGCGTCCAGCTCGAGCCCGTTCCGGCAGCCCACGCAGAGCACGGACGCCCCCGGGGCCGCGGCGGCGAGCGCGGCGCCGACGAGGATCCGCTGACCCACACCCGGGTCGTTCGCGCGCCGCCCGACCGACCGTGCCAACTGCGTCTCGAGGTACTCGCGGTACTCGAGCGACTTCCCGGCGGCGAGCGAGCCGAGTTGGCGCCGGTAGCCGCGGGTCGCTAGCCACTCGCGGCCCGCGACGAGCTTGCGCCGGGCGCGCCCCGCCACCCGCCTCGGCAATGTCGAGATCGGCGCGAGCGGCATTACGGGAGCATGCCTGACACCGGCGCTGGGCCCGCCGACCACGGGCGGTACGATGGGCCATCCGTGGCCACGCAGCTCGACACGGCGCCGACGGTCGGCCCTTCCGGCGCGCCGCCCGTCCTCGACGACCGGGTCACGACGATCCGACCGACCACTGGAAGGCCGAGGCTCGATCTCCGTGAGCTCTGGCACTACCGCGAGCTGCTCGGGATCTTCGTCTGGCGCGACCTCGCGGTGCGGTACAAGCAGACGATCGTCGGGATCGCGTGGGCGATCTTTCAACCGGCCCTCATCGCCCTCGTCTACGCAACGATCTTCGGACGGTTCGGGAGCTTCCCGTCAGCCGGTGTCTACTACCCGGTGTTCGTCTTCGGCGGCCTGCTCCCGATGCTCTACTTCAACTCGGCGCTCTCGGTGGGATCGTCGTCCCTCGTCGCGAACGTGAACCTCGTGACGAAGGTCTACTTCCCCCGGTTGCTCTTGCCGCTTGGTGCGCTGGTGACACCCATCGTCGACTTCTTCCTCGGCCTGACCGTCCTCGTTGTGTTCATGCTCGTGACCGGGGAGCTCCCGGCCAACGTCTGGGACGCGCTCCTCGCTCCTGTCTGGCTCCTGCTCGCCTTCGCAGCGGTGCTCGGGCCGGTCCTTCTGCTCTCGGCGATCAACGTTCGCTACCGCGACGTCCCCTACGCGATCCCGGTGTTCCTCCTGGTGATGCCCTTCCTCTCCGGTGTCGTATTCGCGATCACCGACGCGACCCCGGAGCGCTGGCAGCGACTGCTCTACCTCAATCCGATGACCACGGCGGTCGCAGGCTGGCGGTGGTCGCTTTTCGGGACGCCGCTGCCGTCGCTCTACCACGCGTCGCTCGGTCTCGGGGTGACATTCGTCCTGCTCGTCGCGGGCTTCCTCTACTTCCGCCGTGCCGAACCGAAGTTCGCGGATCAGATCTGATGGTCGCAGCCGACGTGGTCATCCGCGCCGACGGGCTCGGCAAGCAGTACCGGCTCGGCGAGCTGCACGCGAGCTACGGGACGCTTCGTGACTCGCTCGTCAACGCCGTCAAGCACCTTGGCCGCCACGAGCGCCGTAAGCACGCGCACATCTGGGCGCTCGAGGACGTCTCGTTCGAGCTCCAGCGTGGCGAGGTGCTCGGGCTGATCGGAAGCAACGGGGCCGGAAAGTCGACGCTGCTCAAGATCCTCACCCGGATCGCGACGCCAACGAGAGGATCTGCTGAGATCCGCGGCCGCGTCGGCAGCTTGCTCGAGGTCGGCACCGGGTTTCATCCCGAGCTCACCGGGCGAGAGAACGTGTTCCTCAACGGCGCGATCCTCGGGATGAAGCGCCGCGAGATCACCGCCCGCTTCGACGACATCGTCGAGTTCTCGGGCGTCGCGAAGTTCATCGACACCCCCGTGAAGCGCTACTCGAGCGGGATGTACGTACGCCTCGCCTTCTCGGTCGCCGCCCACCTCGAGCCGGAGATCCTGCTCGTCGACGAGGTGCTCGCGGTCGGCGATGCCGAGTTCCAGCGGCGTTGCCTCGGGCGAATGGAGTCGCTCGGCGAGTCGGGCCGCACCGTGATCTTCGTCTCGCACAACATGCAGACGGTCTCCCAGCTCTGCGACCGCGCGATCCTGCTCGATCAGGGCCGCGTCGTGCAGGACGGTGACAGCGGCGAGGTCGTCGCCCGCTACCTCCAGTCGGGTCTCGGCTCCGGCTCGAGCAGGATCTGGGCCGACGACGAGGCCGCGCCGGGCAACGAGCACGTCCGACTCCTCGGGACACGTGTGGTCGGCGACGATCGGCAGGTGCTCGGCGCCGTCGATGTGCGACATCGCATCGGGATCGAGCTGCGGTTCCGGGTGCTCCGTACCGACGAGGCGCTTCGACCGAAGTTCAAGCTCGTCGACCGGCGCGGCGACGTCGCGTTCAACGCGTGGGACATCGATCATCGCTGGGACACTCCGAGCGCACCCGGCGTCTACACCGCCACCGCCTGGATCCCGCCAAACCTGCTGAACGAGGGCCTGTACAGCGCCGACGTCGCCGTCTGCTCCGTCTCGGCCCCACGCCTCATCCACCACTTCCAGGAGCGCTCGGCGCTCGCGTTCCACGTGCAGGACCCGGGTCTCGGCGACACCGCGCGCGGGCCGTACACCGGCCAGTGGCGCGGCGTCGTCAGACCCCTCCTCGAGTGGACGGTCGAGGAGGGGTGAGCCCGCCGACGATCGTTGGTGCGGTCGTCGTCCGCAACGAGGATCTGTGGATCGAGGCGGCGATCCGCAACGTCGCTGCGTTCTGCGACGTGATCCACGTCGCCGACAACGGCTCGACGGACGGGACCTGGGAGATCCTCGTCGGTCTAGAGCGCGAGCTCGACCATCTCGAACTTCGTCGCATCGATGACATCGTCGAGTCACAGGACCTCGTCAGTGGCTACGTCGGCCGCAACGTCTGGGTCTTCGGCGTCGACGGTGACGAGGTCTACGATCCTGTCGGCTTGCAAACCCTCCGGGAGGAGCTCCACGCGGAGAAGTACCGCGATCGCTGGCGGATCAAATCCAACGTCTTGAACGCGGTCGCCGTGGATCTCGCAGCCGACACTGCAACCGGCTACCTCGCCCCGCCGGCGCGCCCGATCACGAAGCTCTTCAACTTCGCCGCGCTCGACGCATGGACAGGGCCATTCATCCAGGTGCTCCATGGATCGGGGCTCGGGTTCCGCGAGGGCTTCGCGGACGGTCTCTCCGAGAACATCGGCGATCGACTCGACTGGCACGCGAGCTACTTCCGGTGCGTCCACTGCTGCTTCGTGCCACGGTCCACGCTCGACCGTCCAGGCGACGCGAGCCGAGGACGCCCGAATGCGGAAGACCTTCACCGTGCGGCGCACGGAGGCATCCGCGACCGGCTGGCCCGTTTTCGTCCCAGGTCGCGCTCACGGTGGAAGAACCATGCGTACCGTCGCGGCCCCCTCACGACCATCGATCTCTCGCCGTTCCTTGCCGTGTCACGCTCGACGTGAGCTCTCCTTCTCAACCGTCCAGTCGCGCCGCCGCGGCATCTGTCTTGGCGCTCACACTGCTCGGCGCGCTCCTGCGTTTACCGACGCTCGGGCACCAGAGCCTCTGGCTCGACGAGCTCTACACTCGCTGGCTCGCCGGTCTCGATCTCGATCGGATGTTCGAGGAGATCCCGCGATCCGAGCGGACGCCGTACCTCTACTACATCGCCGAGTGGGTCTCGGTTCGGATCGGCGGATCCGGTGAGGCAGGGTTGCGCGCGCTCTCGGCGTTCGCCGGTGTCGCCACGATCCCGGTCGCGTACCTCGCCGGGGCACGACTGAGCTCACGCCTCGCCGGGCTCGTGACCGCATTGCTCGTGTCCGTCAACCCGTTCCTGGTCTGGTACTCGCAGGAGGCACGCTCGTACGCCCTCGTCGTCTTCCTCGTCACGGTCGCGCTCGCCTGCTTCGCCGAGGCGCGTAGAGGAAGTCGCGCGTGGCTTGTCGCCTGGGCGGCTGTGTCTGGTCTCGCGCTTGCGACCCACTACTTCGCGATGTTCGTCCTCGTCCCCCAGGCGGCGCTGCTCCTCTGGCGATCGCAACTCCCGCGGCGGTTGACGGCGGCCGCGCTGACCGTTCCGCTCGCAGTCGTGCTCTTCCACGTACGGCTTCTCCATCGGCAGTCCGGGGGCGGCGTCGACCTCGGCGCCGACCCGCTACTGCGGCGGCTCGTGGGAACGGTGAAGGACTTCGCCGTCGGCTACAGCTTCCCCCTGGAAGGCCCCGGCTCGCTCGTCGCGCTCGCGCTCGTCGCCACGGGGGCCCTGCTCGCGACTCGCCTACGCGGCCCGCAACGTGAGGGCACCCTCGTCGCGGCAGCGATCGGTGCAGCCGGGCTCGCCGTTCCCGTTGCGCTCGCGCTCGTCGGTGGTGACTACATCGTGCCCCGCAACCTCATCGTCGCGCTCGTCCCGATTCTCGTCGCGCTCGGCGGCGCCTATGCCGGCTCGCGGGTGGGCCTGATCGCCGCAGCGTTGCTGAGCGTGCTCTCACTCGCGGTCGTCCTCGCGGTCTCGTCCGATCTCCGCTACGGCCGAAGCGACTGGCGTGGAGCCGGCCGGGCGTTGCCGGCAGACGGTCGACCGCGTGCGCTCGTCGTGAGCCCGACCGTTCGAACCGACCTCATCCAGCCCTACCTTCCGGGCGTCGAGGCGATCACGGACCCGATCCAGGTGAGGTCGATCGTCGTCGTCTCGCTTGCGACCGAGGGCGGGCTCAGCAGCGGGGCCGTGATCCCACCGTCGCCGTCACCGGGTGTGGTTCCGCCCGGGTTCCGGCTCGCGTCGACGCGACAGGCACCGACGTTCTCGCTCGCGGTCTTCACCGCCGAGGAGACCCGGGTCGTCACGCCCGAGCAGCTCGACCGGCTTCGCTTCACCGACGACCCGGCGCGGCTGTTCCTCCAGCGATAGCGCCGTCGCCGAACGCTACGCGACGGCGAACGCCGCGTCGGCACGGCCGTTCGCGACCGCGGCGTCTCGAGGCAGCGTGTAGTTGCGATCGGAGAGCGCACGCAAGGCCGCCGGTGAGCAGTACGTCCAGGTCGCGAGCGTGCGGGCGTTGCCCGTCGCGTACCCACCCCGGTGGAATCCGGCGGTGTTGCAGAGGATCAAAGTGCCGCGAGGAGCGGTGAAGGTCTCGACATGTGCGGTCGCCATCCGCTTCTCGAACGCCTCGTCGGAAGGGTAGCCGTGGTAGCCGGGCCACCAGGGCGCGAAGTCGTCGAACTCGCCGCCCGGGAAGCTGCGCGGCACGTACTCGAATGGCCCGGCGTCCTCCTCGACATCGTTGAGGTAGATGAACGCCTTCAGCAAGAGGCGGTCATTGAAGTCACGGTGCCACCGCTGGGAGGAGACACGTTCGGGCGCGTCGGTCGCCGGCGTATGCCACAGATCGACGTACTCGAGCTTCGACCACAGGCCGAGGTACGTGTTCGCAATATCGAGAACGCGCGGGTCGAGCGCTGTCTGCAACCACACGTCGTCCGGTTCGAGCTCGGCGCCCCAGGCGTTCCGACGCACGAGGAACGACTTCGTCGAGCGGCGGAGGTTGCCGTTCTCCCCGGCGGCCTCGCGCGCGAGCCCGGCCTCCGTCTCGGCAACGAAGCGATCTCCCTCGGCGGCGAGGCGATCCCAGACTGCCGTGTCCGTGAACAGATCGGTGAACTTCACAACACAGAATCCCTCGGTTCGGAGCTCGTCGAGGACCTTGCGCTGTGTCTCGTCGAGCACCGGCGGCGCCGCGGCGAATCGCTTACGCGCATCGCGGTTCGAGAGGAACCGGTCGTGAATGTCGTAGGTCGCACGAACACCTCGCGACTCGATTCCCGCCGCGGCCCGGTTGACCCGCTTCGTGAACTTCGTGTGGCGTCGGTGCATCTAGGACGTACTCTACCGTCCGTCGCGCGCGTCTACCGTTCGTACCGTGCGGTTCGTTCTCAACACGCGCTCGGACACCGCCGGGGCGCAGGCGAGCATCTTCGCGCTCGCCGAACGGATGCGCGCGTTCGATGTCGACGCGACCGTCAACGACTGGGATCGGTACGACCGCTACGACGTCGCGATCTTCATGGGCTACGACCACGAGCTCGAGCGTGCGAAGGCGACCAACCCGGAGATCCTCGTCGGGCTCGCCGACCCGAAGCAGTCGAAGCAGGAGTGGATCGATGCTGCGCGGGCAGCGGACTTCCTCCTCGTCAGCTCCGTCGAGCAGCGCGAGGCCTTCCTGCGTCTCAACCGCAACTGCTTCGTCTTGCTGATGTTCCCCCTCGTTCAGCCCGAGACGAAGGTCCATGGCGAGCGTGACGAGGTGGTGCTCGCCTATCACGGCAACCGGGCGCACTTGGAAGCGATGGCGCACACCGCAACGCCGGCGCTCGAGGAGCTCGGACGTCGTCGCCGGGTGCGGCTCGTCTGCGTTACCAACCACGCCCGTTACGGGCTGCCCGAGCGCGGGCTTCCCGACCCGAAGCTCGTCGACGTCACGCACGTGCAGTTCGAGCCGGGCCCTCCGGGCGGCGTCGCGGAGTCGTTTCGGGCGGCGCTCGGTGCGAGCGACATCGGGCTCGCGCCGAACCTGCTCCCGCTCGTGGGCCGACGGGAGGCTCTCCGCGCGACCGCGTCGAGCAACCCCTGGCTTGCGTACGAGCCGTTCGACTGGCTCCTTCGCTTCAAGGCGTCGTCGAATCCTGGCCGGCTGTATCCGTTCGCCCGCCTCGGGATCCCAGTCGTCGCCGAGCTGACGCCGTCGCTTGCGCAGTTCGTCGACGACGGAGTCTCGGGCGCGCTGGTCGCGACGCCGGAGGGCTGGTTCGAGGCGCTCGAGCGGCTCTCGAGCTCGGCAGCCCTGCGAACGTCGATGGCCGCAGCTCTCCGCACGCGGCTCGACGCGGCGGTTACTCGTCAGGCAACAGACCTCCTCGCGTTCGTCGGGGCGCTCGATGAGCCAGCGCCGCTCACCTTCGCCGGCAGCCCGAGCGTCGAGTCGGAGCTTGCGGAACTGGATCGCTACGCCTCTCCCGCCCGACCGGGGTTCATCGATCGCCTCCGCTCGAAGCTCGGCTGATGCACGTCCTCGTGAACTTCACCCCGCGCGACACGCCCTACGGCGGCGCGAACTCGTTTCTGCGGACGCTGGGCGCCGAGCTCGGGCATCGCGGCGTGACGCTGACCAGCGATCTACGGGCGGACGTCGACGTCGCCCTGCTGAACGCTCTCACCGACGGGCTCACGCTCGCGCACGTGCAGGGGATCGCCGAGCGCGGGATCCCGATCGTCCACCGCAAGACGGGATACCGTGGCCGCGGCGTTGCCGAGCTGCGGGCCGAGATCGACGGCGTGATCACGGGTGACCGGCTCCAGCTCGAGCTCGACCCGTACGTCGCCCACTCCGTCTTCCAGAGCGAGTACAGCCGCGACGTCTTCCTCGCCTCGGGCTTCGTAGGTGCGTTTACCGTGCAACCGAACGGGATCGATCCGGAGGTCTTCAACCGGACGGTGACGCCGCGTCTTCGTGCGCCGCGGCGGCGAGCGTTCTGGCGCACCGGGGAGCCGGTCAGGGTCGTAATCTCGACCTGGTCGACCGACGAGAGCAAGGGCTTTCCGTACTACCGCGAGCTCGACCGCGAGCTTCGCGGCCGGCGGGATGTCAGGGTGACGCTCGTCGGGCGGTCGCCGGTCGACGCGGGGTTTCGCGCAATCCGCGTCGTCAAGGCCCGCGGTGCCGACCGCCTCGCCGCGTACCTCAAGCGCCAGCACGTGCTGCTTCAGCTCACCTCCTGGGAGTCGTGCTCGAACGCACTGCTCGAGGGGATCAACTGCGGCCTACCCGCGATCTACCTCGACTCCGGCGCCAACGCGGAGATCGGCGGCCCGTACGGCGTCCCCTGGAACGGCTCGCTCGACGAGGCGCTCGCGCGGCTACTTCCCCGGTACGACGAGCTCGTCGCTCGGATCGAGGAGAACCCCTACACCATCGACCGGGTCGCGACCGTGTACCACCGGATCCTCGAGTCGGTCGCGGCGGGGAAGCCGGTCGCGGCACAATGATCCGCGATCGGGGACGCCGCTACGCCGAGGCCGGCCTCCGGACGGCCCGGCTGCTCACGCATCGCCACCCTTCGCCAGGGCTCCGGGTCGGCTACGGCCATGACCGCATCCCGGCGCCGGGCGAGCGCGCTGCCGGCGGCAGCGTGAAGTACCAGAGGCTCGCAACCCGGTTCCCGAACCGGATGGACGACTTCACCCTGCTCTATCTCGGCTCGAGCGGGCTCCCGCGCGATCTCGGGCTCGTGCTCGCCCTCGCCCGCCGGCGGAAGGCGCCGATCGTGCTCAACCAGGACGGGGTTGGATACCCAGCTTGGGCCGGCGACCGGGTCGCCGAGGTGAACCGGCCGCTCCGGCGAGCGCTTCTCGCCGCCGATCACGTCGTCTACCAGACGCAGTTCTGCAAGAACGACGCCGACCACTACCTTGGCGAGCCGCGCGGGACGTGGGAGATTTTGCCCAACGCCGTCGACTGCGAGCACTTCACCCCCGGGCACGTTCCCGAGGGGCCGCCGACACTTCTGCTCGCCGGCAACCAGACGAGCCCTGGACGGCTCGGGCTGGCCCTGCGAACGATTGCCGCCGTCCGCGCGACCGAGCCCGAGGCGCGGCTCATCGTCGCGGGGCTCGTTCCCGCACCAGAGCTGGGGCCCTTCGCCAACACAGGCAACGGGGTCGAGCTGGTGGGACCGTACACGCAGGCCGAAGCGCCGGCGCTCTACCGCCGCGCCCACGTGCTGCTGCACACCAAGCCGCTCGACCCATGCCCCAACGTGGTGCTCGAGGCGATGGCCTGTGGGCTTCCCGTCGTCTTCCCTGCGAGCGGCGGCGTCCCGGAGCTCGTCGGCGACGCCGGTGTTGGAGTGCGGCACGACGTCTCACACGAACGGCTGTCGCTGCCGACGGCGGAAGCGATGGCCGCGGGCGTCCTTACCGCGCTCGAGGAGCGGGAGGCTCTCTCGGCGAGCGCGAGGGTGAGGGCGGTTGAGCGGTTCCCGCTTCCACGGTGGCTCGAGCATCACGCCGAGCTGTTCGCGGAACTCCTCGCCCGCTCGGCGCGGCCGCCCCAGTAGCCGACGAGCCGCCAGCGCAGCGTCGTCGCGTGTAGCCGTGCCCGCTGGAGGTCGAGCCGCGCGAGCGAGAGGGCGATTCCGCCGAGCGGGTTGACGAGCCGGCGCACGAGCACAGGCGTTGCCACCCGGTTCTTGCCGAGCACGTAACCGACGCCCGCGCCGACGCGCTTCAAGCGAAGTCGTTCCTCGACGAACGTTTCCCGCCTGACGGCGTGGTGAACGACGAATGACGGATCCTGCTCGAGCGTCGCCCCCGACTGGATCGCCCGCACGAGCAGGTCGATCTCGTCGGCAAGCTCCCAGGGGTTCCCGGAGCCAAAGCCGATCGCCTCGTCGAACCTGCCGAGGCGCTCGACAAGATCGCGGCGGAGGAAGAGCGAGGCCGAGTTCCCACCGTGCCATACGGTGCGGAGATCGAGGATCCTCGGCTTGACAGGCCACCGGTCGGACGTTGCCCCACCCGGCTCGGCGGTTCTCCCGGTCACCCCGTCGAGCCTGGGCTCACCGGCGAACCGGTTGACGACCCGCTCGAGAAGATCCGGCGGGTAGGCGCAGTCGTCGTCGGGGAACGCGACGAGCTCTGCGCTCGCCGCGGCGAGACCGACGTTCCGAGCCCGGTTGAGCCCGCGTGCGGACCGCAGGTGCACAACGGAGAGATCTCGTCGTCGCTCGAGCACCCGGTCCAGCCGATCGTCGTCGTTCTGGTCGACGACGAGCACGCGAAAGTCGCGGAAGCGCTGCCGTTCGAGCGAGTCGAGGAAGGCGTCGAGCTCGGACGTCCGAGCGACGGTCGCGAGCACGAGATCGAAGGTCGCCGCCGGGGCCGTCTCCACGCTGGCAGGCTATCGTCGGCAGTCGCCTTTGCCAGTGGCCGACGTCTCCACACCTCTCGTCTCCGCCCTCGTCGCCTCGCGCGACGCCGCCTCGACGCTGCCGGCGGCGGTGACGAGCCTACTCCGACAACGGTTTAAAGGAGGGCTCGAGGTCATCGTCGTCGACGACGGCTCGAGCGACGGTACGCCACAAGTGCTCGAGGCCTTTCGTGACGACCGGGTCGTGATCGTCCGCAACGAGCAGTCGCTCGGCCTGGCCGCGTCGCTCAACCGAGGGCTCGACCTCGCTCGGGGACGATTCGTGGCGAGGCTCGACGCAGACGACATCGCGCTCCCCGGGCGGATTGCCCGCCAGCTACGGGCGATCGTCGGTCGGCCCGAGGTTGCGATCCTCGGCTCCGGCATCCTCGAGCTCGACAGCGAAGGACGCATTGGTCGCCTCCATCAGCTGCCCCTCGGCGCGACGGCAATCCGCTGGCACGCGCACTTCCGAACACCGTTTTTCCATCCGACGGTGATCTTCGACCGGGTCGCCTTCGCCGAGCGAGGGCTGCGGTACGACGAATCGGTTGGCGCCGCCCAGGACTACGAGCTGTGGGCGCGCGCGCTCACCGTGGTCGAGGGCGCGAATCTCGGCGATCCGCTCGTGCTGCGCCGACTGCACCCGGGCCAGGTCAGCGCGCGCGACGCCACCGAGCAGCAGGCGCGACTCGCGAGCGTGGCGCTGCCGGCGCTCGAGCGACTCCTCCCGGAGATCGACGGGTACGCACGGGAGCTCGCCTGGCGCGTTGGCGCCGGTCTCGCCGTCGACGCCGATGTCGCAGAGCGGGCGGTCGACAGCTTCCGCGCAGTGCTCGAGGCGTTCGAGGCACAGCAGGGCCGCGACCCCGAGGTCCGCCGACACGCGGCGCGGCGGCTCGCGCGCCTTGGTGCCCCTGGCAAGCGGAGCGCAACCGCGCTCAGACCCGCATTCGCCGCCGAGGTCGTCGCCGATCGGGTGCGCCGGCGGGCAGTGACGGTCAGGACGGCCCCCGCAGCTCGCGCCTGGGTTGCGGCGCTCGACTACGACCTTGCGGCCCCACTGCGAGTCGTCGTCGTCCAGCCCGAGCCGACCCCGTACCGCTCGCCGCTCTTCGACCGCATCGCCGCCCACGATGAGATCGACCTCACCGTGGTCTACGCGGCCGAGACGGTGGTCGACCGCGACTGGGGCGTCGAGCACGAGCATCGATCGGTCTTCCTCCGTGGTGTCCGCGTGCCGGGGATGAGGCCGCTGATCCGCCACGACTACCCAGTGACCCCCGGGATCGTCCCGACGCTCCGGCGGCTCCGACCTGAAGTCGTCGTTGTCACCGGCTGGAGCATGTTCGCGTCGCAGGCAGCAATTGCGTGGGCGAGGCGCAACGATGTCCCGTACCTGCTGCTCGTCTCGAGCCACGACTCGGGCCCGAAGCCGGGCTGGCGCCGGGCGATCAAGCGTGCCGTCGTCCCGCGGGTCGTGCGCCCAGCGGCCGGCGCCCTCGTTCTCGGCTCCCTGGCCCAGGACTCGCTCGTCGCCCACGGGCTCGACCCGACGCTCGTCTGGCGGTTTGCGAACACGATCGACGTCGAAGAGTGGGGGCGTCACGCCGACGCGCTCGCGGTCGCCCGCGACGAGATCCGCGCCTCGTTCGGCGCCCGCCGGGAGGACGTGGTCGTGCTCTGCGTCGCGCGGCTCGCGCCCGAGAAGGGGCTCGACACGTTGATCGACGCCCTCGCACTCGTCAACGACGAGCGCGTTCGGCTTCTCGTAGCGGGCACCGGCGACGATCGCGACGACCTCGCGCGGCGCGCGAAAGGCGCCGGGCTCAGGGCGACCTTCCTCGGCTCGGTGCCGTGGAACGACCTTCGCGAGTTCTACGTCGCGGCCGATGTCTTCGCGCTCCTCTCACGGCACGAGCCCTGGGGCGTCGTCGTCAACGAGGCAGCGGCGATGGGGCTGCCGCTCATCCTCTCCGACCGCGTCGGTGCGGCACGCGATCTGCTTCACGACGGCGAGAACGGGTTCCTCGTTCCGGCCGACGACCCCGTCGCTGCCGCCGCTGCGCTCGACCGGGTAATCGCCAATCCGCGCCTTCGTAAGACGCTGGGCGACGCCGCGCGCGAGCTGATCCGGGAATGGGGCTACGAGCCGAGCGTCGAGAGCTTCGTTGCGGCGGTGCGGGCCGCTACCGTCAGGGCGTGAGCGGAACCGCCACGAAGCCGAAGGTGCTCGTCCTCAACCAGTACTATTGGCCCGGGGTCGAGGCGACCGCCCAGCTCCTCGCCCAGCTCTGCGAGGCGCTCGCGACGGACTACGACGTCACGGTCGTCACCGGTCAGGTTCGCGGCCAGGACGATCTTCCCCACGACGAGACCTACAACGGCGTGCGAGTGATCCGCGTGCGCTCGACGACCTACGATCGGGCGCAGCTGCACCTCCGTGCGGCCAACTACCTCACGTACCTCGGCGACACGATCCTCCGGGCGCTGTCGGGCGACCGTCCTGACCTCGTCCTCTGCATGACCGACCCGCCTGTCGTCGGCGATATCGGGTTGCTCGTGGCGAGGCGATTCGACGCCCCGTTGCTCGTGATCAGCCAGGACGTGTTCCCCGAGGTCGCCGAGCGCGTCAACCGGCTCGAGAACCGCGTCGTGCTCGGCGCGTTGCGGCAGCTCGTCGGTGCCTACCTGCGGCGGGCCGACACGGTGGTTGCGATCGGTGAGACCATGAAGCTCCGGCTGGTCGCGAAGGGTGCCAGGGTCGGTCGGGTCGAGGTGATCCCGAACTGGGTGGACACGAGCACGATCGTCCCGCGGCGGCGCGACAACGACTGGGCGCGTGCGCACGGGCTCGACACGGGCTTCGTCGTGATGCACTCGGGGAACGTCGGGCACGCCCAGGATCTCGACAGCCTGATCCGCGCCGCGACCTTCCTTCGCGACCTCGACGAGCTCCGGATCGTCGTGATCGGGTTCGGGGCCCGCTACGGCGAGTTGACGGGGCTCGCGCGGCGGCTCGAGGTCGCCGACCGGGTCCGGTTCCTCCCGTACCAGCCGCGCGAAGTCCTCTCCGAGTCGCTTTCGAGCGCCGACCTCCACTACGTCGGGCTCGCGAAGGGCCTCGCCGGCTACGTCGTTCCCAGCCGGTTGTACGGCGTGCTGGCCGCCGGCCGCCCCGTGCTCGCCGCCGCCGACGACGAGAGCGAGACCGCTCGGATCGTCCGCGAGGCAGGCTGCGGGCTGGTCGTCCCGCCCGGCCGGCCAGAGCTCGTCGCAGCGGTGCTGCGGGACGCAGTCGAGGGGCGGGCGCCGCTCGCGGGGCTCGGCGAGGCAGGCAGACGCTGGGTCGAGGCCGAGGCCGACCGCGAGGTCGCGTTCGAGCGCTACCGACGCGTCGTCGGCGAGGCGCTCAGCAGCCGCCGGTAGAGCGCGTCGACGTCGCCGACGAGACGGCTCACCGCGTAGCGCTCGAGCACCCGCGCCCTGCCCGTCTCCCCCATCAGTCGTGCTCGCGCCGGGTCGTCGGCAAGCACCGAGAGCCGCTCGGCGAGCGCGTGCGTGTCACCCGGTCTCACGAGAAACCCGGTCTCTCCCTCGTCGACCACGTCGGCAACGCCACCGACGTTGGTCGAGACGACCGGCCTGCCGGCGGCGAGCGCCTCGATGATCGTCACCGGGGTGCCCTCGTTCGCCGACGTGAGGACGACCGCGTCACACACCGCGTACCACCGCGCGACGTCCTCCTGGTACCCGAGGAAGAGGCACGACCGCGCGATCCCGAGATCGTGCGCGCGCTGCTCGAGCGCAGCCCGGTCCGTCCCGTCGCCGACGAGGAGCAGTAGGGCGTCGACCCCGCGCTCCCGGAGCCCCGCGAGCGTCGTCAGGAGATCGTCGGTGCGCTTGACCGCCGTCATTCGCCCGAACCAGCCGACGACGAACTTGCCGTTTGGGATCCCGAGGCGCCGCCGCTCCTCGTCTCGATCGCCGGCGAACCGCACACGTGGCTCGAGGTCGATCCCGAGCCGAACGACCTCGAACTTCTCCCTGGGCGCCACCTTCAGCGCGACCAGCTCGTCGCGAACCTCGGGGCTCACCGCGACGAGCCGGTCCGAGACCCGCGCGAGCGCGGTCTCGATCGCGCGGAACACGAGCGAGCCGAGCGTCCCGAAGTACCCGCGCAGGACGTGCCCGTGGAAGGTGTGCACGACGACGATCCCGCGATGACCGGCGAGCGTGACCGCCGCACGACCCACCGCACCAGCCTTGGCGGTGTGCGTGTGGACAACGTCGGGGCGGACCCGACGGATTAGCGCCGCAAGCCGCCATACCGAGACCAGATCGCGGAGCGGCGACACCTCCCGCGAGAGGCCGGGTAGCCTCACGATCGAGACGCCACGCTCGGACGCGACCCGCTCCATCGACTCCTCGCCATGGGCGATCTCGCCCGCGACGAGGGTGGTCTCGTACCCGTGCTCGACGAGCCCCGACGAGAGGTAGGCGACGTGGAGCGCAGGCCCGCCAACGTTGAGGCGGGCGATCACGCGGAGCACCCGGGTCGGGCGATCGGAGGTCGTCGGGTCGTTGGTCATCGCGGCCCGCACCGGCCGATCGTAGCCAGCGCCCGCCCGCCCGTACACTCGTAGCGATGCTCGCGGTCAAGATCATGTTCTGGACCTCGCTCGGTGCTCTCGCCTGGACGCACGTCCTCTACCCGCTTACCGCGCAGGTGCTTGCGGCGGTCTTCACGCGCCGGGTCGAGACCGACGCGGACGCGCGACCCTCGGTGACGGTGATCATTGCGGCCCACAACGAGGCGGCGGTGATCGAACGACGGCTCGAGAACCTCCTCGCGCTCGACTACCCCGCCGACCGGCTCGAGCTCGTCGTCGCCTCGGACGCTTCGAGCGACGCAACCAACGACCTCGTCCGCGCGATTGCCGCCCGCGAGCCGCGGGTGAAGCTGCTCGACTGCCCGCGCGGCGGCAAGGTCGCCGCTCAGAATCGCGCCGTTCGCGCGGCAACGAGCGAGATCGTCGCCTTCTCCGACGCGAACGCGACCTGGGCGCCCGACGCGCTCGTGCAGCTCGTCGCGAGCCTCGCCGATCCGAAGGTCGCCTACGTATGCGGGCAGCTTCGCTACGACGCTGCCGCCGAAGGGAATCGCGAAGGGCTCTACTGGAAGCTCGAGATGGCGCTGCGCCGTGCCGAGTCGCGCCTCGGTTCGATCACCGGCGGCAACGGCTCGATCTACGCGGTGCGCCGTGACCGTTACGTCGAGGTCGATCCCCGCTGGGGCCACGACCTTTCGTTCCCGTACCGGATGGTGCAGAGCGGCCACCGGGCGGTATACGAGCCCGGCGCTCACGCCTTCGAGAAGCCGACACCGTCGAACGAGACCGAGTACCGCCGCAAGGTGCGGATGTTCGAGCACTGCTGGGAGATCGCGCTTCGCGGCTCGATGCTGAAGCGGCTGCCGCCGGGCTATCTCGTCGCGATGCTCTCGCACCGTGTGCTGCGCTACGGCAGCGGCGTCCTCCACCTGATCCTCGCGGCGACGAACATCGCGCTCCTCGGCGAGGGCTGGCCATACCTCGCCGTCGGCGCGGGCCACGTCGCGTTCGCGCTCGGTTTCGTCGCGCGCATCTCGCTCGCCCGCTACTACGTCTACATCACGTGGGCGACCGTGCAGGCGCTGGTCAACTACCTCCGCCGAGGCGTCCCGGCGACGTGGGAGGCGGCGGAGGGCACCCGCTGATGCGTCGGATCTTCGACGTCGCGATCGCGGGGGCAGGGCTCCTCGTCACAAGCCCACTGCTCGCGCTGTCGGCGCTTGCGATCAAGCTCGAGGACCGCGGTCCTGTCCTCTTTCGGCAGACGCGGGTCGGCAAGGACGGCGAGGACTTCGAGCTCCTCAAGCTCCGCTCGATGGTCGTCGACGCGGAGCACAAGGGAGCGGGCTACGCAGTCGACAAGGGCGACGCGCGGATCACCCGCACCGGCCGGCTCGTGCGGCGAACGTCGCTCGACGAGCTTCCCCAGCTGTGGAACGTGATCCGCGGGGACATGTCGATCATCGGGCCGCGCCCGACCCTCCGCTACCAGGTGGAGCGCTACGACGAGCGCCAACGCAAGCGGCTCGACGTGCGGCCCGGGCTCACCGGGTGGGCCCAGATCCACGGGCGCGCAACCCTGCCGTGGGAGGAACGGATCGAGCTCGACGTCTGGTACGTCGAGCACCACTCGCTCAAGACCGACCTGTTGATCCTGCTTCGTACCCCCGTCGCCCTCTTCGGCGGCACGTACAAGGGCAAGACCGGCGGCTGGGACGGCGGCGCCTCCGGGTAGCCTCAGTCGGCGATGACGACTGTCCTCTTCACCTGCGCAGGCCAGCGGGTCGACATCGTCAGCGCCTTCGCGCGCGCCGGCGGCACGACGATCGCGACCGACGCCGACCGGCTGGCGCCCTCGCTGTACCACGCCTCCGAGCACGCGCTCGTCCCGCGCGTCTCCGACCCTGGGTACGTCGAGGCGCTCGTCGCGCTCGTCCGCGGCCATTCGGTCGAGCTGATCGTGCCGCTCACCGACCTCGACCAGGAGATCCTCTCGGCCGCTCGCGACCGGCTCGAGCCGGCCCTTGTGCTCGCGCCTCCGCCCGAGGTTTGCCGGACGATGGGCGACAAGTGGCTCGCGCACCTGTTCTTCGAGGAGCGGGGCATCGACACGCCGCGCTCGTGGCTGCCGGCCGACGTCCCGGACGATGCCCGCTACCCGCTGCTCGTCAAGGTGCGCGAGGGCTTCGGCTCGCGCCACATCTACCGCTGCGACACGCCTGCCGCGCTCGCGCACCACCTCGAGCACACGCCGGTCGACTCGTTCGTGCAGGAGCTCTGTCGCGGCGAGGAGTTCTCGATCGACGTCTTCTGCGATCTCGAGAGCCGCTGCCTCAACGCGATCCCACGGACGATGATCCAGTCGAAGGGCGGCGAGTCGATCAAGGGGATGACGGTCGCCGACGCGGTGCTGATCGAACATGCGGCCCACACCGCCGAGGCGATCGGGATCGTCGGTCCGGCCAACGTCCAGTGCTTTCGCGAGCCCGACGGCTCGCACCCCGTCACCGACGTCAACCCACGCTTCGGCGGCGCGTTTCCACTCCCGACCGCGGCAGGTAGCCGGTATCCGGAGCTCGCGATGGCGCTCGCGCGCGGCGAGCACCCCGAGCCGCGCCTCGGTGAGTTCCGGGCAGGAGTGGTGATGACGCGCTTCTTCTCCGACGTCTGTCTCGTCGAGAACGGCGCCGGCGAGCTCGTGCCGTATGCCGGCGCGCTCGCGCTCCCCGTCGAGCCCGGCTGATGGCCGGCCTCACCCGGGAGGTGAGGTGCGCCGGCGCGATCCTCGTCGTGCTCGCCGCGATGCTCGTGTGGAACGCCTTCCACTACCCGTGGAAGAACGGTTACGACGCCGTTTCGGCCGCGCACTACTCGGAGGCCCTCGGCACGTCTCACCGCCTGCCCCACAAGGACGAGACCGACGTCTGGCACAACCCGCCGCTCTGGTTCGCGATCGCCGGCGGCGTGTACCACGCCGGCGAGATCGTGGGCCTCCCCGATGCCGGCGTCCCGGTCCAGCTCCTGAGCGCGCTCTGCGTGCTCGGCACCGTCGCCCTCGCCGGACTTCTCGCCCGTGAGCTCGCGCCCGACCGGCCCCGACTCGTGCCGCTCACGGTGGTGGCGGCGGCGACGACCCCAGTGCTCGTGCGCGCCGGGGTGCTCTTCCACCCCGAGCCGCTCGCCGCGCTCCTGACGACGGCGGCGCTCTACGCGTTCGTCCGTGCGGTCGCGCGAAACCAGACGACGCTCGCCTCGGGCGCGACGGTCGGGGTGTTGCTCGGGCTGGCAAACCTCACTCGAACCTGGGCGTTCTCGGCGCTCGGTGCGTTGATCGTCGGCGCGCTCGCGGTCTGGTGGCGTGACCGCGACCGCGCAAGGACGTTCGCGCTTGCAGTCGTCGTCTCGGCGGCGGCGATCGTAGTCCCGTGGCTGGCAGTCAAGACGGCGACCTACGGGAGCCCGTTTGCGTACTCGAAGCCCGACCCGAGGCAGTGGCGTCAGCACGGGCGCCCGACGGAGTTCTACCTCTCCCTCGATCTGCAGGCGCTCATCCACACGCCGTATCAGCCGGCCTTCCGTAACCACTTGCTCCCGACGGTGTTCGCGGACTGGTACGGCGACTACTGGCGCGACTACGAGATGCCCGTCGCGCTCCGCAACGAGCCCGACGTCCTTCCGAGCCGCTACGGAGATCCCCTCGTGCGCCAGGTGTGGGCAGGCGCGGTGATGGGGCTCTTCACGCTCGTCGGCCTCGTTGCCCTCATCCTGCGCGCGTACCGCCGCCGCGACCTCGCCCTCGGCTCGGTGCTCCTCTCGGGTGTGTCGCTCGTCGCGATGTTCGTGCTCTTCCTCGTCCAGAACCCCAAGCAGGACGGCGACAACATGAAGGCGCTCTACCTGCTGAACCTCGCGCCTGTCGGCGCCCTGGCACTCGCAAGCGGTGCGTCCGCTGTTGCAGGGCGCGGCCGGATCTGGCGGATCGCGACCGCACTCGCGCTCGGCGTGGCGATTGCCCTCTCCCTCGTCTTCCTCCTGCTCACGGCTGGTTGACGTCCGACCTCCCCGCTGAGATATGGGCATGGCGATGCACTGGACCGGCCGCCAGCCGCACGAGGCTGGCGCCACAGCCCCCGGGACGGCAACCCTGCGCCGGCGTCTTCGCCGCTCCGCGGCGGCGATGCGATCGGCGCCGCGCCGGCCGGCGACTGCGCGCAAGCCGGGCCTGCAGTCGCGGTTCTAACCCTTTCGCTCTCGTAACAACTGCGTGGCTACCCTCGCCGGATGAGGTTCCTGCGGCGACCACGCGTCTGGATCGTCGCTGCCATCCTCGTCACCTTCGGCCTCGCCGCCGGCTGGCAGCTCGTCGAGCGGTTCGGCACCGCCGCCGACGTCGCCGGCTCCTCGACCGAGGAGTTCGACCTCCGCAACATCCCCGACCCCGTGCGCCCACCGCCGGCGCCCCCGGGAGCCGACCTCTCCAAGGTCGTCTCCTGGCCGACGTACGGGTTCGGGCCCGAGCGCGCCCGGATCTCGCCGTTCGACCATCGGCCGCCGTTCGCGCGCGCCTGGAGCTTCGGTGCCGGCTCGCTGCTCGAGTTCCCGCCCGCGCTCGCGTACGAGAAGCTGTTCGTCACGAACCTCAGGGGATCCACCTTCGCGCTCGACACGGAGACGGGCAGGCAGGTGTGGCGGCGCGACGAGAACCGGTGTGCCGCCTCGACCCCGGCGGTCGCCGCCGGGCTCGTGATCCAGGTGTTCCTCAACCCGCGCCCGTGCAACTCGGGTCGCTCGCCGAGCGAGCTCGAAGGGATCGTTGTCGCCTACGAAGCCGAGAGCGGCCAGACCCGCTGGCGCTACCGATTCGGGCCGAGCGAGTCGTCGCCACTGGTGGTCGGCAACCGGGTGATCGTCGGCGACTGGCGGGGCGACGTCGTCGCCCTCGAGCTGCATAGCGGGCGGAAGCTCTGGTCCTTCCACACCGGCGGCCGGGTGAAGGGAGCAGTTGCCGCGAGCGGGAATCGCGCATTCGTCGGTGCCTACGACGGTCGCGTGTACGCACTCAACCTCGCAACCGGCGCGCTCCAGTGGAGCACCTCGTCGCAGTCGCGCCTCGGCGGTCGCGGGCGGTTCTATTCGACGCCGGCGGTCGCGTACGGCCGGGTCTACATCGGCTCGACCGACGGCAAGGTCTACTCCTTCGGCGCGGCGAGCGGCGAGCTGCGCTGGTCGCGATCGACCGGCGGCTACGTGTACTCGTCACCCGCGGTCTGGAACCGTACGGTCTTCGCCGGCTCGTACTCGCGGGAGCTGTATGCGCTCGACGCGGCAACCGGCGCCGTCCGCTGGCGATTCCGCGCCAACGGCCCGATCTCAGGCTCGGCGACCGTGATGGGGGGGCAGGTGTGGTTCTCGACTCTCGAGCGACGCACCTACGTGCTCGATGCGCGGACCGGGCGGCAGGTCTGGACGTTTCCCGACGGTGAGTACACGCCGCTCGCGGCGGATGCCGATCGCGTCTACCTCGTCGGCTACGCACGGATCTACGCGCTCGAGCCGCGGCCGTGACGACGGCGTCGCGGGACGACGCGATCCTCGCGGACAAGTACCCTTCCGCGATGCGCGTTGCCGTCACGGGCGCGGCCGGGTTCATCGGGTCGCACCTCACCGAGAGGCTGATCGCCGACGGCCACGACGTCGTCGCGGTCGACTGCTTCACCGACTATTACGACCCGGCGCGCAAGCGCGAGAACGCAGCAGGCTTTCCCGTGGTCGAGGTCGACCTCGAGACGACCGACCTCGGCGAGCTGCTCGCCGGTGCCGACGGGATCTTCCATCTCGCCGGGCAGCCGGGTGTGCGCAACAGCTTCGGCGACGGCTTCCAGCTGTACGTTCGCCGCAACCTGCTCGTGAGCCAGCGGGTGTTCGAGGTGGCGGCGGCGCAGGGAGTCCGGGTCGTCTACGCGTCATCGTCGTCGGTCTACGGCGACGCGGAGAGCTACCCCACCCCCGAGGACGTGCGCCCGAGCCCGATCTCCCCGTACGGCGTGACGAAGCTCGCGTGCGAGCACCTCGCCTATGCGCTCGCGCGAACCGCTGGGCTCGAGGCGGTCGGCGTGCGGTTCTTCACGGTGTACGGGCCAAGGCAGCGGCCCGACATGGCATTCACACGGATGCTCGAGGCGCTCGCCGAGCGCCGGACGTTCCGCCTCTTCGGCGACGGCTCGGCCTCGCGCAGCTGGACGTTCGTCGCCGATGCGGTCGCGGGAACGATCGGCGCGATGGTCGGTGGCGACCCGGGCACGCTCTACAACATCGGCGGCGGCGACGAGGCGTCGATGCGTGAGGCGATCGCGCTTGCCGAGGAGATCGCGGGAGCCGAGCTCGACCTCGAGCTGTTGCCCGCCGCTCGCGGGGACGTGAAGCACACCCGGGCCGACGTGACCCGAGCTGCGAGAGACTTCGGCTTTGTCCCCGCGACGAGCCTCGAAGCGGGTCTCCGCGCCCACTGGGCGTGGGCCGCAGCTAGAGTCGGCGCGGCATGAGCGGCGAGACCATCGATCTGAACGCCGAGCGCGAGGTCGACTTCCGCTCGGCGTGGGAGCGAATCAAGGCCCGTTGGTGGCTCGCGCTTGGGGGCCTCCTCGCCGGCGCGATCCTCGGCGTGATCGCCGCTGCCGGCGGCGGCACCGTCTACGACGCCAACACGCTTCTCTACATGGGGCAGCCGTTCACCCCGCAGGGTGGCGGCCAGATCCAGACGTTGCAGACCAACCCCAAGACCGTTCCCGAGATCATCAAGAGCGACCAGGCCGTCCAGAAGGCGATGGACGCGTCCGGGCTCACGCGGGCGCAGCTCCGCGGCAACGTCACCTCGACGCCGATCACGATCGCGACTGGACAGACCGCGCGCAACCTCTCGCCGCTCGTGCAGATCACGGTTCAGGCGAAGGTCAAGGAGAAGGCCGAGAAGGCGTCGCTGTCGTTCGCGCGCTCCGTGATGGAGACTGTCTCCCCGTACGTCGAGAGCAAGGTCGCCCAGCTCAACGAGCAGCTCGCCGCCGACAACGCGCAGCTCGAGAGGCTCGATGCGCGCACGAAGGCGTTGCTGGCTCAGCAGGCGAAGATCCTCTCGGGCGGCGGGCTCGCACTCGGTGACCGGCTGATCGTCTCACAGGGAATCAACTCCAACCTCGCGGTCTCCGAAGCGCAGCGGCTCACGATCCAGCAGGACGTGACCGCGACGAAGCAGCTCCTCGCGCTCGCCGATCAGGTCGAGCGGCCACGGGTGATCTCGGAGCCGATCGGGCACAAGACGTCGGCGACGAGTCGCCGCAACGCGCTGATCGTGGGAGCGCTCGCCGGGCTGATCGCCGGCTCGCTGCTCGCGATCATGCTCGACGGCTGGCTGGGGCGGCGGCGCGCGGCTGCCGCGTGAGGTAGTCCCCTTCGGGAACCACCGAGAGAATCCGATCAGGTCATAGCGATGCTCGAGGGCGTGTCGGTTGCAGTGGTGGTGCCCGCCTTCGACGAGGAGAGCCTGATCGCCGAGACGATCGCCGGAATCCCGGCGTTCGTCGACCGGATCGTCGTCGTCGACGACTGCAGCCGCGACGCCACCGTCGCCGCGGTCGAGGCGCTCGGCGACACGCGGGTCGAGCTGATCCGCCACGAGCGAAACGGCGGGGTCGGGGCGGCGATCGTCACGGGGTACTCCCGCTGCCGCGACGAGGGGCTCGGGGTGACGTGCGTGATGGCCGCCGACAACCAGATGGATCCTGCCGAGCTCGAGGCGCTCGTAGGCCCGGTCGCGCGCGGCGAGGCGGAGTACGCGAAAGCGAACCGGCTCGCGAGCGGCGAGGCCTGGAGGTTGATCCCGCGCACCCGCTACCTCGGCAACGCCGTCCTCTCGCTGCTGACGAAGATCGCCTCCGGCTACTGGCACGTCGCCGACTCGCAGGCGGGCTACACCGCGCTCTCGCTCGAGGCGCTCCGCAAGCTCGACCTCGAGCGCCTCTACCGGCGGTACGGCTTTCCGAACGACATGCTCGTCCATCTGAACGTCCAGAGCGCGCGCGTGCTCGACGTCGTCTCGCGTCCGATCTACGGTGTCGGCGAGCGCTCAGGGATCCGCATCCATGCGGTCGCACCGCGCATCGCGTGGCTGCTGTTCAAGGGGTTCTGGTGGCGGCTCAAGGAGAAGTACGTGATCCGCGACTTCCACCCGCTTGTGTTCTTCTACGTGCTCGGGACGGTGATGTCTCTGGTCGGCACCGTCCTCGGCCTCGTTGTCGCGATCTCGCGCATCGTCGGCGGCAACGAGATCACGACGCCAACGGTCGTCCTCGTCGCGCTCCTGCTCATCGCCGGGACGCAGTTCACGCTCTTCGCAATGCTCTTCGACAAGGAAGAGAACGAGAAGCTCAGAGCTTGACGCGACGAGGCGCCCGAACGAACGGACGATCGGGCCGATCGCCGAACCAGCGTACGGGATCAGGATCCACGGAGCCGGCGCGCGGACGACGTCAAGTAGGCGAAGGTCGGCGACGTTCGAAGGGCCTTTTCTGGACTCAAGCGTCCGTGCGCGATGGGCCCACGTGCTTTCGCAGGGCCGGCACTCCCACGCCCTCCGCCGGCTCCGGTCGGAGCAAGACCCACAGCATCGCCACAAGCAGCGCGTTGCGCACGAGCAGGAATGCGATCGGGCCCGGCGCGAGCACGTTGACGTAGTCGCGGTAGAGCGACGGGAACCACACGTTCGTCATCAGCGCGGCGGCGACGAGGAGCCCGGTCGCATTCCGTCCCCGGCGGCCTGCGACGAGCGGGACGAGCGGGAGCAGCCAGAGCAGAAACTGGGCTGAGAGCACCTTGCCGAGCACGACGACCGCGCTCACCGAGACGGCCGCCGCCCAGACGGCGGTGGCCGCATCGACCGGCGCGGCCGCGACCCGGCGCCCGACCAGCCACAGCGCCGCGAGCACGGCGGCGAGCGACGCGAGCCCGACGAGCCCCGCGAGCGTCCCGGTCAGCTCGGCGGCGACGATCCCGTCGCAACGCTGGCAGGCCTCGACGGGAAGCGAGCCCGGAAGGACCCCGTGCGCGTCGAGGGAGAGCGAGAGCTTCCAGGCGGCCGCGAGCAGCGAGCCGCCGAGGCTCTCCATCTGCAGGCCGCGCGCAAGCTGGAGCCTGATCGCATGGGCTGTCTCCCCCGGCGCGAACAGCAGGAACGGCACGACGACCGCTGCGCCCGCCGCCGCACACGAAGCGAGCAGCTCGACGACCCGCCGCGCGCCTCCGGCCCGCCACGCGCGGACACCGAGCCCCGGCAGGAGCACGAGAGGGTAGAGCTTTGCGCTCGCGGCGAGCCCGAGCGCGACCCCGCTCGTCCGGGTCCGCGCCGAGAGCGCCGCGAGCAGCCCGAGCGAGGTGAGCAGGGCGGGCCAGGCGTCGTAGCGCGTGAGCGGCAGCGCCCCGAGCAGGAGCGGCGAGACCGCAAGCGGCGCGAGCCCCTGGACGGCGGCTGCCACCGATGCCTCGAGCCGTGCAAGCGCGAGCCCGACGACGACGAGCGTCGCGGCGAGGATCGCGACGAGCAGCATGGTGAGCGCGGACTCGTAGCGTCGCGCTGCATCGTTCTGCGCGGCATCGTCCCAGCGGGCGCCGTCGGTCGAGCCGCGCAGCCATACGGGAAGCAGGAACACCGGGATCGCACCGGGCGGGTACTCGATCGTCACGTCCCGGTACGGCACCGCACCCCCAGCGACCGGGTGTGCGAAGTCGTAGTAGACGTTCGCCTCCGTCGTCGTCTTGCGATCGCCCGGGAACGCGTGCCAGACGACAAGTGACGAGAGCACGAGCACGGCGATCGCAGCGACCGTCAGCCGGGCGAGCTCACCGCCCGTCGCGGGTCGTGACCAGCGCGTCGTCACCGCTCAGACACCAACGCCGCGAATGCAACCGCAGTGAGGACGGGCAACCGGTCGGAGAGCACGAGCAGGTGTCGATCGCCCGTGACGAGGTACGACGAGGTCCCCTCGGCGAGCGCAAGGAGGTAGTCGTCGTCGGGATCCTCCGAACGTGCTTCCGCGACGCCCGGGTCGACAGCACGGACAACGCGCGCCCGTAGCAGGGCGGTGTAGGCCGACGCATCCGCAGGCGCGACACGCGCCGCGAGCTTCGGGTAGGCAAGGGCGCGTTCGAGCTCATCCAGCAACAGATCCGAGACGACGAGCTCGAACCCGCCGTCCAGCCACGATCGCAGGAGCGATGATGGCGTACCTTCGCGGGAGAGGATCGCGGCGATCAGGACGTTCGGGTCGAGCACCGCCCGCACGCGGAGCTACCGCCGCGTCCGGTGCTGCGCCTCGAGCGCCAGCCTCGCGGCGGCGTCCGGCTCGAGCTCGGCGTTGGCCCAGAGCCGGTCGAGCAGATCGAAGCCGAGCTCGCGCCGCAGCGCGGCCTCGATCACCTCGCTGTCACCGCGACCCGTGCGCGCAGCCTGAACGCGCACCGCGCGCATCACCTCCTCGTCGAGCGTGACTGTTGTCCGGATTGAGGCCATCTTTGCATCTTCGCATCTCCGCATCTCCGTGTCAACCGGTAGAAGACCTGTGAACGCCCCGTTACGGAACGGTCCGCCAGCCTGGCCCGTCGGTAGCATCCCACTGTGCCGACCTCAGTGGTCACCGGCGGCGCCGGCTTCCTCGGCTCACACCTCTGCGAGGCGCTCCTCGACAAGGGACACCGGGTCATCTGCGTCGACAACCTCGAGACTGGCTCGCTGACGAACATCGAGCACCTTCGCGACGTCGCATTTCAGTTCGTCCCGCACGACGTCACGACTCACATCGAGATCGTCGAGCCGGTCGACTTCGTCTACCACCTCGCAAGCCCGGCGAGCCCGATCGACTACCTGCGCCTGCCGCTGCAAACCCTGAAGGTCGGCTCGGCGGGCACCCACAACGCGCTCGGTCTCGCGAAGTTCAAGCGCGCGCGCTTCCTGCTCGCCTCGACGAGCGAGGTGTACGGCGACCCGCAGGTGCACCCGCAGCCCGAGACGTACTGGGGGCACGTCAACCCGATCGGCCCGCGCGGCGTGTACGACGAGGCGAAGCGGTACGCCGAGGCGTTGACGATGGCCTACCATCGTCAACAGGGCGTCGACACGGCGATCGTCCGGATCTTCAACACCTTCGGCCCCCGGATGAGACCGCACGACGGCCGGGCGATCCCGACCTTCCTGCGCCAGGCGCTCGACGAGAAGCAGCTCACGGTGTTTGGCGACGGCTCTCAGACGCGGAGCTTCTGTTTCGTCGACGACCTGATCCGCGGCCTGATCCTGCTCGCCGAGTCGGGCGAGCACCTGCCGGTCAACATCGGCAATCCCGACGAGAAGACGCTGCTCGAGCTCGCGGAGACGATCATCCGGCTGACGGGCTCGACGAGCACGATCGTCCACGAGGCGCTTCCGGTCGACGACCCGCAGGTCCGTCAGCCGGACATCACGCGCGCGAAGCAGCTGCTCGGCTGGGGGCCCGAGGTCTCGCTCGACGACGGCCTCAGCCGCACGATCGCCTCGCTCGGCCGTGAGCCCGTCCGCGCCTGAGTCGATGCGCACGCGCCCCAACCGGTCGCGACGCCTCGCCATCCTCGCCCTGCCCGCTGCCGCACTCGTCGCTGTCATCGCGATCTCGGCGAGCACCGCCTCACCGGCCCGCACCGGGGGTAGCAACCTCCGGGTCGGGATCTTCGACGACGGGCACGTGCTCTTCGGCGTTCGCAGCACCTTCTTTCCCGCGCTCAAGCAGAGCAAGGCGAAGCTGCTTCGCGTGACGCTCTGGTGGTACACGCAGGGCCCGATCGCGGTTGCACCGACCAGGCCCGCCGACGCCACCGATCCCGCTGACCCGGCCTACAACTGGGAGATGTACGACGACGTCGTCAAGCGGGCGACGAAAAACGGGATCCCGGTGCTCTTCTCGATCGTCGGGACGCCGCCGTGGGCGAACAAGGGGAAGGGCTGGAACGTCGCCCCCACGAACGCGGCCGAGCTCGAGGCGTTTGCGACCGCCGCGGCGCGCCGCTACGACGGCACGTTCACGAACGACGACGGCGTCAGGCTTGGACGCGTCGCGCTCTGGACCGCCTGGAACGAGCCGAACAGCCCGGTGTTCCTGCGCCCGCAGTTCGCCCGCGACGCGAGAGAGCCGTCGGGCTGGGCGATCCAGAGCGCGCGCGACTACGCCCGCATCTGCAACGCGGTCGTCGCCGGCGTCAAGGATGCGCAACGCACCGCGAAGGTCGGGTGCGGCGTCACCGCGCCGCGCGGAAACAACAACCCGAGCTCGTCGCGCCCCTCGGTCTCGCCGCTCGCGTTCGCCCGCGCGATGGCGAAGGCCGGGGCCACGGGCTTTGACGCCTATGCTCACCACCCCTACCCCGGGGCGCCGACCGAGACGCCCACGACCCCGCCGCCATCCGTCAACGGGCGAGCACCGACGGCGGTGACGATGGGAAACCTCGACACGCTCGTGAGTGAGGTGACGAGGCTCTTCGGCCCGAAGCGGATCTGGCTCACCGAGTACGGCTACCAGACCAACCCGACCGACACGGTCGCCGGCGTGCCATGGAAGAAGCAGGCCCAGTACCTGCAACAGGCTGTCGCGATCGCCCGCGCGAACCCGCGAATCGACCTGTTCGTGTGGTTCCTGCTCATCGACGAGACGCGAAACGACGGCTGGCAGTCCGGGCTGATCGGCTCGGATCTCGTGAAGAAGCCGGCGTACCGGGCGTTCCAGAACGCGGTCTCGTGATCGATCCCCGGGTCCGGATCGGCCATGTTCACCTCAAGGTCGCCGACCTCGACCGGGCGCTCCGGTTCTGGTGTGGGGTGCTGGGCCTCGACTTGATGCAGCGCTTCGGCGACCAGGCGGCGTTCGTCTCGGCCGGCGGCTATCACCACCACATCGGACTCAACACGTGGGAGTCGCGCGGCGGCCCTCCACCGCCACCCGGCACGACCGGTCTCTACCACGTCGCTCTGCTCTACCCTGACCGGCGAGCGCTCGCGAATCAGCTCAAGCGACTCGTCGACGCGCAGGTTCCGCTCGAGGGCGCGTCCGATCACGGCGTGAGCGAGGCGATCTACTTGCGCGACCCCGACGACAATGGCCTCGAGCTCTACCGCGACCGGCCCGAGGCCGAGTGGCCGCGTGCGCCGGATGGGAGCATCGCGATGGGCACCTGGCCACTCGATCTCCGGGCGCTGCTCGCCGAGGCGGAGGGCTGAGCGATGGGAAAGGGATACGCTGAGGGCCCTGCAGCCGACGAGGCCGAGCGACGGCGAGAAGAGCTCGAAGCGGGCGTCACGCCCGAGGCGGCCGATGCGACACGGCTCGCCGTGATCGGCTGCACCGCCGACAACCCGGAGCGCCACTTCCTCGGTTGGCTCGGCGAGGTCGACCCGGACGAGCTCTTCGCAGCGGGAACAGCCTGGGGGATCCGCGTCGAACGCCGCCCGCTCGGGTGATTGTCATGTCACCCACGACGGCTACGCTACGAGTGCATTGGCGAAGCGCGTAGAGCAGCTAGATCGCGTCATCATCCGGTTCGCCGGTGACTCGGGTGACGGCATGCAGCTGACGGGCGACCGGTTCTCGAGCGAGACCGCGACGCTCGGCAACGACCTCGCCACCTTCCCCGACTTCCCGGCGGAGATCCGAGCGCCCGCAGGCTCCCTCCCGGGGGTCTCCGGCTTCCAGGTCCACTTCGCCGACCACGACATCCTCACTCCCGGCGATCGGCCCGACGTGCTCGTCGCGATGAATCCGGCCGCGCTCAAGACAAACCTCCGCGACCTGCCAAAGGGCGGCACGATCATCGTCAACACCGATGCGTTCAACGAGCGCGCCCTGCAGAAGGCCGGCTACGAGACCAGCCCTCTCGAGGACGGCTCGCTCGCCGACTACCACACCCACCTCGTCGCGCTCACCTCGATGACGATCGAGGCACTCAAGGGAATCGACGGGATCACCTCCCGTGAGGCGGAGCGCTCGAAGAACTTCTTCGCGCTCGGGTTGATGTCGTGGCTCTACCACCGCCCGATCGAGGGCACGCTCGCGTTCATCGAGGACAAGTTCGCGAGGCGCCCCGAGATCGCGGAGGCAAACCTCAAGGCCTTCAAGGCCGGTTGGAACTACGGTGAGACCTCCGAGGACTTCACGGTCTCTTATGAGGTCGCGCCCGCCCATCTCCAGCCCGGCACCTACCGGCAGATCACGGGAAACACGGCGATCTCCTACGGGCTGATCGCAGCCGCGAAGCTCGCCGGCCTCGAGCTGTTCCTGGGCGCATACCCGATCACCCCGGCTTCGTCGATCCTCGAGGAGCTGGCCGGTCGCAAGGAGTTCGGGGTCGTCACCTTCCAGGCCGAAGACGAGATCGCGGCGGTCGGCGCGGCGGTCGGCGCATCGTTCGGCGGCGCGCTCGGCGTGACGGCGTCGTCGGGCCCCGGTATCGTGCTCAAGGCTGAGACGATCGGCCTCGCGGTCTCGCTCGAGCTCCCGCTGGTCGTACTCGATATCCAGCGCGCCGGCCCCTCGACCGGGATGCCGACGAAGCCCGAGCAGGCCGACCTGCTGATGGCGCTCTTCGGCCGAAACTCGGAGAGCCCGGTGCCGGTCGTCGCCGCCTCGAGCCCGTCGCAGTGCTTCCACGCCGCGATCGAGGCAACCCGGATCGCGCTCAAGTACCGCACCCCGGTGTACCTCCTTTCCGACGCGGGGCTCGCAAACGGCTCCGAGCCGTGGCTCGTCCCCGCGGTCTCCGAGCTCCCCGACATCTCCACGACCTTCGCTGAGGCGGCCCCGGCGGGAGAGCGATTCCGACCATACCTCCGCGACCCCGCGACGCTCGCGCGCCCGTGGGCGATCCCGGGAACGAAAGGGCTCGAGCACCGGATCGGCGGCCTCGAGAAAGCGGACATCTCGGGCTCGATCTCCTACGACCCGGACAACCACGACGCGATGACCCGGCTCCGCCAGCAAAAGATCGACGGGATCGCCGCCGATATTCCGCTGCTCACCGTCGACGACGAGAACGGCGACGCCGAGCTCCTCGTGCTCGGCTGGGGCTCGACGTACGGTCCGATCGGCGCCGCGGTACGCCGGGTCCGCGCGCGGGGCGTCAAGGTTGCGGCGGCGCACCTCCACCACCTGAACCCGTTCCCTCGCAACACGGGCGAGGTCGTCACGCGATACCCGAAGGTGCTCGTCCCGGAGATGAACCTCGGCCAGCTCGCGATGCTGATCCGGGCGCGCTACCTGGTCGACGCGCACTCCTACACGCGGGTGCGCGGCCGGCCGCTCACCGCGACCGAGCTCGAGGAAGCGATCCTGACGATGGTGGCCTCGTGAGCGACCTCGTCCAGCTGACCGCCAAGGACTTCAAGTCCGACCAGGAGGTGCGCTGGTGCCCCGGCTGCGGGGACTACGCGATCCTCGCCGCGGTGCAATCGTTCATGCCGGAGCTCGGGGTTCCGCGGGAGAACATCGTCTTCATCAGCGGGATCGGCTGTGCCGCTCGCTTCCCGTACTACATGCAGACGTTCGGGATGCACTCGATCCACGGGCGCGCGCCAGCGATCGCGACCGGGCTCGCCACCGCGAGGCCCGATCTCTCGGTGTGGGTCGTCTCGGGCGACGGCGACGCGCTCTCGATCGGCGGCAACCACCTGATCCACGCGCTGCGCCGCAACGTGAACGTGACGATCCTCCTCTTCAACAACCGCATCTACGGATTGACGAAGGGGCAGTACTCGCCGACCTCCGAGCGCGGCAAGGTGACCAAGTCGACGCCGTTCGGGTCGATCGACCAACCCTTCAACCCGCTCTCGGTCGCGATCGGTGCGGAGGCGACGTTCGTCGCTCGCGCGATCGACACCGACAAGGCTGGCGTCGCCCAGGTGCTCCGCGCCGCCGCCTCGCATCGTGGCGCGTCGTTCGTCGAGATCCTCCAGAACTGCAACATCTACAACGACGGTGCCTGGGACGTCGTTCGCGAGGACAAGGCGAACCGCCTCTACCTGCGCGAGGGCGAGCCCGTGACCTGGGGTGACCGGGGCGTGCGCATGCGTTCCGACGGGACGCTCGAGGTCGTCGCGGCGACCGACGACCACCTGCTCGTCCACGACCCGAAGCGCGACGACCCGGGGCTCGCCTTCGCGCTCGCACGGCTCACGTGGGAGACAGCTGGTTGCGTTCCCCTCGGCGTCTTCAGGGCGGTCGAGCGACCGACCTACGAGGCCGAGGTGCGCAAGCAGGTACAGATCGCGACCGATCAGCGCGGCGCGGGCGACCTCGAGGCGTTGCTGCTCGGCAACGACACCTGGACGATCGCCTGAGCTCAGGCGGTCACGGGCTCTCGCTCTGAGGCCGCGGCTCTCGCCGCCCACGCTGTCGCCGCCAATCCGACCAGCCCGCCGATCGCGAACGCTAGCCGCGTGCCGCCAAGCTGCGTCAGCCCGCCTGCAAGCAGGCCACCGACCGGCGCCAGCCCGACGAAGGCGAGCAGGTAGATGCTGACCGCCCGTCCGCGCAGGTGATCGGGAGCGGCGAGCTGAACGAGCGAGTTGGCAGTCGTGACAAACAGGGTGAAGGCAACTCCGAGCGCGACGAGGAGCGGAAGTGCGAGCTCGATCTGCGTGACCGGAGCAAGCGCGAGCATGATCGCGCTGAACGCTCCCGAGCCGAGCAGGAATGTCTCCGATCGCGCTCGCGGGCGGCTGGCTGTGATCAACGCGCCAATCAGCGCGCCGACCCCGAAGGTCGCCGAAAGCAACCCAAGCCCCTGCGGCCCGGCGTGAAGGGTGTCGGCGGCAAGGAGCGGGACGAGCACGTGGAAGTTGAAGCCGAGGAGGCTCGTGACTGCGACGACGACGAGCGTCGCGCGGGCAAGCGGATCCCGGGTCGCCCACACAAGCCCTTCGCGCGCGCTCTGCAGGATCGGGGTCGCCGGCCGGCGCTCCACCGCGACGAGCTCGTCGGCTCGCATCGCCGCAAGCGCAACGATGACGGCCAGAAAGCTGGCCGCGTTGATCGCAAAGCAAACGCCGGTGCCGACCGCAGCGATCACGACCCCGGCGATCGCCGGGCCGACGACACGTGAAGCGTTGAAGAGGCTCGCGTTGAGCGCGACCGCATTCGGAAGCTCGCGCTCTCCGACCAGTTGGAAGGTGAGCGTATGGCGACCGGCAGCGTCGAACACGAGCGCGACTCCACCCAGCGTCGCGAGGACGTACACCACGGGCAGCGTCGCCAGACCCGCGAGCGTGACGACGGCGAGCGCAACCGAGACGAGCATCGCCGCGACCTGCGTGCCGATCACGAGGCGGCGCGTGTCGACTCGGTCGGCGAGGACGCCCGCGACCAGCCCGAACACCGTGAATGGCACGAACCGGCAGAAGGCGAGCGCACCGACGGCGAAAGGCTCCCTCGAGAGATCGATCACGAGCCAGGCGAGCGCCACATTCTGCATCCAGGTCCCGGCGAGCGACACGACCTGCCCCGCGAAATAGAGGCGGTAGTTGCGATGACGGCGGAGGCTGCGGAATGTCCGAGCCCCGGCGAGTGCGACGCTGCTCATCGCGGCTCCTCGGCGAGCAGCGTCCGGAGCGCGGGCAGCGCCGCCTCGATCGCGGTGAGGTCGTCACCGGCGATTGAGTCGAGGCGCCGGACGAGCCAGGTCGTCCGGCGAGCGCGGACTCGCCGGAGGAGCGACTCCCCCGCCGGCGTCAGTTCGAGCCCGACGCGACGCCGATCGTCGGCTGCACGCACACGGACGACGTATCCTGCCTCCTCGAGTCGGTCGACGTGGTCGGAAAGCGCGGGCGCACTGATTCCCTCGAGACCGGCGAGCTCGCGAAGCGAGAGCCCGGGGTCCGACTGCACCCGCGAGATGAGTGTTACGTGCCTGGTTGCGACGCCGAGGCTCTCTGTCTCGCGGCGAAGCTCGCGCGCCGCGCGGATCAAGATCGGCCGTAGCTCCTCGGCGAGCTCGGTGACATTTTTCGTAGCTTCCCTAATCATTAGCTAGTCGAAGTATATCGACGGTCGGCGCATCTGGGAAGATCGACGCGATGTCGACACGGCCCCCGCTCAGCGAGATCGTGACGCGGCTCGCCGTCGGTGAGCTCACCTGGGCGGACCTCGTCGTGCCGGAGGAGGTTCGTAGCGCGCTCGAGGCGCTCTCGCGTCGGGTCGCCGACGGTGGGCTCGTCGCGGTCGTCGCCGGGCCGCCGGGCGTTGGCAAGACGTTTGCGACTCGCGTGTGGGCCGAGTCGCTCAGGCTCGAGCTCTGGCAGGTCGACTGCACTCGCCTGCTCACGCGTCACGGCGACACGGCCACCACCCGCGGTCTCGACGAGGTGTGCGGCTTCGGCGAGCGGCCACCCGGCGTGTTGCTCCTCGACCGGCCCGGGCCGCTCGTCGCCCGCGACCCCGCCGCGTTTCTCGAGCGTCTGCGCCGGCGACGCGGCCCGAGCGTGCTCGAGCTCGACGCGCCGGACAGCGCGCCGGCCGGCCTGCCGGCGGTCATCCTCACGCGCCCTGATCGCGAGCAGCGATGCCGGCACTGGCAGGCGCTCGTCGAGCGAGTCAGCCCGCTCTCGGCGCCCGACTACGAGCGATTGGCAGATCTCGAGCTCGTCGGCGCCAGGATCGACGCGGCGGTGAGCGCCGTCGTGCTCGCACACGGCGACGAGCGACTCGAGACCGAGGCGCTCATCCGGGCGGCGGCAGCGCCGGGCTAGGCCACGACCCGGAGAACGTCGACCGAGATCACCGCATCGGGACGGATGTGGCGGTCGCCGATGCGCGGCCATTCGCCGGTGGGGTGGTCGATCTCGCGGATGAGCGACTGCGCGAGCGACTTCGCGCCGTCGAGGTTCGGAGCCGTCCCGGCCTGGACGAGCTCGCCGTCTGCAAGACGAAGGACGACGCGGCGAAGCTCCGAGGCGGCCCATTCGGAGCGCTCAGTGGTGCTCGTGGTCTCGTGCTCGAGTGCGGTCATGGCAAGCCTCCGGAACGCGGGGGGAAGGAGTTGCCGCACCTGCTCCCGATCTGAGACCAGTATCGCCAGCTCGAGCCGACTTGCCTGTCCCTCGAACGGGTTGAGTTGCATCGGCTCACCCACGGCGGGCGGGGCGTGCACCGGGTTACGCGACGCCGTCGGCGCGCTGGACGTCGATCGAGACGATCGCGCCGGGCCGCAGGAAGCGGTCGCCCACCTCGGGCCATGCGTCGTCGCTTGCCGCATCCTCGATCAGCTTGATCGTCTCGCGGGCCAGCCGCACCGCAGGCTCGCGCCCCTCGGTGCGGCCGACCTCGATCTCCTCACCGTTCGTCACGCGCACGATCACCCTGCGCGTGTCGAGCGTGTGAGGCAGCGTTGTGACCGTTGCCATCGGGGGAAGCGAGGGCTTCGCCGCCGGCGCCCAGCCGGGCTCGGCGCGCGGCGCCGGGGTGTGCTCGACAGCGGTGAAGTCGCGATCTCCGAAGACGGTCATTTGTTCCTCTCCCTTGTTGCCGACAGTCACTAGTTTTCATCGGCGATTTCGGGGGAGGGGCTGTCCCTCGTTTCAGGGACGGCTATTTCGGCTCGGGCTCGAGCTTGTAGCCGACGCCGTAGCGGGTCTGGAGGAACGTGTGCTTCGAGGCCCGCAGGTCGATCTTCTCTCGAAGCTTGCGGACGAAGACGTCGACCGTTCGGTCACGGTGTGAGGCACGGCGACCCCAGACGTTCTGGAGCAGCTCGTCGCGAGTGAGCACGCGACCGGCGTCGAGCGCCATCGCGTAGAGGAGCCGGAACTCGGTCGGGGTGAGGTCGGCGCTCTCCCCGTCGACGTACGCCTGCACGTTCCGCGGATCGAGCCGGAGCTCCTCGATCACGACCTCGTCTCCGCGCTTCGTGTCCTGCGCCCGCGTGCCACGCCGGGCGGCGGCGCCGACGCGGGCGACGAGCTCCTTCATCGAGAACGGCTTGACGAGGTAGTCGTCGGCGCCGATCTCGAGCGCGTGGATGCGGTCGTGCTCGGTGCCGCGGGCGGAGACGACGACGACCGGTGTCCCGATCCCTTCGGCGCGCGCCTGCTCGATGATCGTCCAGCCGTCGAGACCTGGCAGCATCAGGTCGAGAACGCAGACGTCGGGACGCTCGTAGCGAAGCCGGGCAAGGCCCGTCTCGCCGTTCGCAACCCCGAGCGTCTCGAAACCGGCAGCCTGCAGATGGCGAGCCATCCCCTGGGCGATGACCTCGTCGTCCTCGATGATCAGGATCTTTGCACTCATCCGGTCGCAATCTTGCTTCCCGGCAACACGCCGTGGGACGCGAGCTGGTGAAGGAATGGTATCCGGGTTGTGAACGGCGCCTCGAGCCGCTCGACGCCCCGCGAGCGACGCACAGCTCCGGCGGCGACGCCTCGCGCCGCCGCCGGAGTCTCCTCATCCCCCGTCTCGGAGCTCGTGCTACTCGGCGCCGCCGTCGTCGTCGGCCTCGGCGGCCGCGTCGGCCGCGGTCGGAGTGACGATCACGACAACAGTCTCGCAGCCGATCAGGCGGGTGGTCGGCCGCTCGCTCCCGAGGACTCGAGCGACGTCGTTCCCGGGCCCGCAGTTGAGAACGTCGGGATCGTTGTCGGCGGCAAGCGCGTGCAGCCGGTCGTCGCCGAAGCCACCGCGGAGGATGTCCGCACCCGGCCCGCCGAACAGCGTGTCGCTTCCGTATGAGCCGTCGACCGCGTCGTTGCCGGTGCCGCCGTGAAGCTCGTCGGCACCGGCGCCACCCTCAACGAAGTCGCTGCCCGAGCCGCCCCAGATGACGTCCCCGTGATCGCCACCGCGAAGCGTGTCCTGGCCGACACCACCCCAGATCCGATCGTTTCCGTTGTCTCCCTGGACGCGGTCCGAGCCCTTGCCGGCGCGGACAACGTCGTCGCCCCCGCGCGCGTTGACGAAGTCGTCGCCGTCGAACGCACGAATCTCGTCGGGGCCCCTCGTACCATGGAGCACGTCGTTGCCCGGCGTGCCGACGATCGTCGCCGCAACGGCGACCGATGTCGCGACGAGCGCAAACACTGCGACGAGCCACGACAGCCCGAGCAACGCTCTCCCCTTACCCTTCATCGCTGTTCCTTTCCGAGTGGTTGTCGGATGACGCTCGTATTCAGAGGCCAGCCGGTGAACCGCGGGTGTGCGGCGGGCAAGGAGTTGCTCAAGCTTCTGTTAGAACGGTGTGCACATGAGCACCGACGCAATCCGAGGGCGCGTACTCCTCGAGGAGAGCAAGGAGGCCGTTGTCATCCTCGACGACGAAGATGTCGTCGTCGGTGCGAGCCGCAGGGCACGGCAGACGATCCCCGAGGTCGTGGAGGGTAGACGAATCCCCGAGGGGATTCTCTCCGGCGACGCGGGCGTGGTTCCGCTCGTCGTACCGTTCGACGCGCGAGGCCACCGGGAGCGACTCGTGTATCTCAGCCAGGCAGGTGATCTGGCCGCATACGAGGAGTTGCGCGCCGGTTTCACCGCCGCCGTGTCGCACGAGCTGCGAACGCCTCTCGCCCGGTTGCTGTCGCTCCTCGAAATGGCGAGCCTTCCGGGCGAGGATGCCCACGAGCTCATTGGTCGCGCCCGAAACGAAGTCGAGCAAATCAGGGAGCTGATCGACGAGGTGATGTTCCTCAGCGAGCTCGAGTCGGGCGCTCGCGTAGTCTCGCTCGGAGCGGTTCCCGTCGCGGTGGAGTTCGAGGAGGTCGTCTCCGAGCTGGCCGATCGGGCCGCGCGCGCCGGCGTCTCGCTCAGGGTCGAAGGTGATCCGGCGATCGAGGTCGCGATCCGACCACGCATGCTGCGCGTCGTCGCCCAGAACCTCGCTGAGAACGCGATCAGGTACTCGGGACCCGGCGCGACCTTCACGCTCCGGGTCGAGCGGATCGGCGATGAGATCGTGCTGAGCGGTGTCGACGACGGCGTCGGGGTCGCCGAGGCCGAGCTGGCCCGGCTGTTCGAGCGCTTCTACCGGGCCGACCGGGCGCGCGCCTCGCGTGGCACAGGCCTCGGGCTTGCAATCGTGAAGCACATCGTGACGCAGGCCGGTGGGCGCGTTGACGCTCGAGGGGCGGCAGGCACGGGGCTCGAGGTTCACTGCGTTTTTCCAGCCTGACTTCACCAGTTTTTCACCGGGCGTTAACCACGACGGCACCCACGCGAATCCTCGCGGGCGGGAGACTTCCGCTACCGCTTCCGATCGCCCTGCGACCAGCGAGGTTCTCGATGAGACTGCTCACCACCGCTACAGCCATGCTCGCAGCCGCAGCCCTGTTGGGTGGTTGCGGCGGTGAGAGCTCGGGCTCGAGCGGCGCGATCTCGGCCGACGGGTCGAGCACCGTCGGCCCCTATGTGACCGCGGCGGCAGAGGGATTCCGCGAGGAGAGCGGCACTAATGTGACGGTCGGGATCTCCGGCACCGGCGGGGGTTTCGAGCGGTTCTGCCGCGGCGAGACGGACCTTTCGAACGCATCGCGCCCGATCAAGGACGAGGAGGCGGCGATCTGCGCGGATAACGCTATCGAGTACGTCGAGTTCCAGGTCGCGAACGACGCGCTCACGGTGGTCGTCAATCCCGAAAACGACTGGGCCGAGTGCCTTACCGTCGACGAGCTGAAGGCGATGTGGGAGCCGGGCTCGAAGCTCTCGAGCTGGAGCCAGGTGCGCGACGGCTTCCCCGACGAGCCGCTCAAGCTGTTCGGCGCCGGCACCGACTCGGGCACGTTCGACTACTTCACCGACGTGATCGTCGGCGAGGAAGGGGCGAGCCGGACGGACTACGCGCCGAGCGAGGACGACAACGTCACGGTGCAAGGCGTCAGGGGAACGACAGGCGGCCTCGGCTACTTCGGGTTCTCGTACTTCGAGGAAAACGAGGCCGACCTCAGGGCCGTCGAGATCGACAGCGGTGACGGTTGCGTCGCTCCGAGCGTCGAGAGCGCCCAGAGGGGCGAATACGCGCCCCTGTCCCGCCCGCTCTTCGTCTACGCGAAGACCTCAGCACTCGAGCGCGCCGAGGTCTCCGACTTCGTCAGATACATCCTCGAGAACGAGGAGACCATCGCCCAACAGGCACGGTTCGTCCCGCTCAACCCTGACCAGATCACCACCAACCTGGCGAAGCTCGACGAGGCGACGAAGTAGCCTTGTCGACCTCCGACACCACGCTCCCGGCGGCGACTGCGACGGAAGTCGACCTCTCACAGTCGAGCATGCGGCTCGGGGAGCTCGCGATCAAGAGCCTGCTCGGGCTCGCCGCCTTCATCTCGCTCGTCACGACGGTCGGAATCGTGCTGTCGCTGCTCCTGCCCGCCATCGAGTTCTTCCGCGAGATCAGCCCCGCCGAGTTCTTCACGGGTACGACATGGGCACCGCTGTTCGAGCCCGGCTCCTTCGGCGTGGTCCCGCTGATCGTCGGGACGCTCGTGGTCACGTTCTGGGCGCTCGTGCTCGCGATTCCGGCAGGGCTCGGAACCGCGATCTTCCTCAGCGAGTACGCGTCGCCCCGCGCGCGCCAGCTACTCAAGCCGACGCTCGAGATCCTCGCCGCGATCCCGACCGTCGTGTTCGGCTACTTCGCACTGACCGCGGTCACGCCGTTGCTTCGCTCGCTGGGGATCGAGGTGGAGATCTTCAACGTCCTCGCGGGAGGCCTCGTGATGGGCGTTATGCTCATCCCGACGATCGCCTCGCTCTCCGAGGACGCGATGGGAGCGGTCCCACAGGCCCTCCGGGACGGCGCCTACGGGCTCGGCGCGGATCGGTTGCAGGTGTCGACCCGGGTCGTCGTCCCCGCGGCGATCTCGGGGATCATCGCCTCGTTCGTCCTCGGGATCTCGCGGGCGGTCGGCGAGACAATGATCGTGCTGATCGCCGTCGGCCAGCTGCCGCAGATCACCTTCGATCCCAAGGACACGATCGAGACGATGACGGCGTTCATCGGCGCGACCGGGAACGGCGACCTCCCGACAGGCTCGATCGAATACAAGACGATCTTCGCCGTCGGCCTTGCGCTCTTCGTGATGACGCTGGTCATGAACATCATTTCGATCCGGCTCGTCCGGCGCTATCGGGAGGTCTACGACTGATGAGCCGCAAGACGAAGGGGAACATCTTCATCGGGGCGATGGTCCTGTGCCTGGGAGTGTCGTTCGGCACCCTCGGCTGGCTCCTCGTCACCACCTTCGTTGACGGCGTACCAGGCCTCAGCGGCAAGCTGTTCACGGCGCCGCCGTCGACGCAGCCGGACGAGGCCGGTGCCCGACCCGCGATCCTCGCGACGATCTACATCGCCGCGCTGTTGCTGATGATGGCAGTGCCGATCGGGGTCGCAACCGCGGTGTATCTCGAGGAGTACGCGCACAAGGAGCGCTGGTACAACCGGCTCCTCGAGCTGAACATCCAGAATCTCGCGGCGGTGCCCGCAATCGTGTACGGGATCCTCGGGCTCGCGTTCGTCGTCCGCGGCCCGGTCGGGGTCGGTCGGGTGCTCCTCGCCGGTGCGATCATCCTAACGCTTGTCGTCCTACCGACGGTCATCATCGCCGCGCGTGAGGCGATCCGCGCCGTGCCCGACACGATCAGACAGGGCGGTCTCGCCCTCGGCGCGACAAAGTGGCAGGTGATCTGGAAGCAGGTGCTTCCCGCCTCGATCCCTGGGATCGCGACCGGCGCGATCCTCGCGCTCTCGCGTGCAGTCGGCGAAACGGCGCCGCTCCTTCTGATCGGGGCGCTGCAGTACGTCGCGTTCGACCCGACGCTCTTCGGTGCCTTCACCGCACTCCCGGTGCAGATCTACACCTGGATCAAGCTCCCCGACCCGGAGTTCCGGACGCTTGCCGCGGCGGCGATCATCGTGCTGCTCGCGATCGTCCTCACGATGAACGCGCTCGCGATCTTCCTCCGTAACCGATTCCGACAGACCTGGTGAGGACTGGATGACACAAATGGAACACGATCAGTTGCCCGGAACGCACGCTCGCACCAACGAGGGAGCTCCTTCGATCGACGCCTCTCGGATCGCCGAGGTGTCCGTTGGCACGAACCGCGACGATCTTATGAAGCGCGACAGGGTGTTCACGGTCGGTGACCTCTCCGTGTCGTACAGCGGCAAGGTCGCGCTGCGCGGTGTTTCGCTCGAGGTGTACAAGAACACGGTCACGGCGTTCATCGGGCCATCCGGCTGCGGGAAGTCGACCTTCATCCGCTGCTTCAACCGGATGAACGACCTCGTCGTGGGTGCTGCCGTCACCGGCAGCGTGCAGTACCACGGCAAGGATCTGTACGAGCGCTCGGTCGACCCGGTCGAGGTGCGACGACGCATCGGGATGGTCTTCCAGAAGCCGAATCCGTTTCCGAAGTCGATCTACGACAACGTCGCGTTCGGGCCCCGCGTGCTCGGACAGAAGAAGGGCCTCGACGACCTCGTCGAGAACTGCCTGCAACGCGCGGCTCTCTGGGACGAGGTCAAGAGCCGGTTGAAGGAGGGGGCGCTCGGCCTTTCGGGCGGCCAGCAGCAGCGGCTTTGCATCGCTCGGGCGCTCGCCACCTCCCCGGATGTGCTGCTGATGGACGAGCCGGCGTCTGCGCTCGACCCGATCGCGACGGCCGCGATCGAGGATCTCATGCACGATCTCAAGCGCGAGTACACGATCATCGTCGTTACGCACAACATGCAGCAGGCGGCCCGCGTCGCCGACATGACCGCGTTCTTCTCGGTCGAGGTGCATGAGGACGGCAGGGGTCGGCATGGCATCCTCGTCGAGTACGACGCCACGTCGAAGATGTTCACGCAACCCGCGGACAAGCGCACCGAGGACTACGTCACCGGAAGGTTCGGGTAATCATGCGCACCGAGTTCAAGAACAGGCTCGACGCTCTCGAGTCAGGGTTGCAGGAGCAGGGCGCCGTGTGCCTCCGGGCCCTCCGCGGAGCGATCGACGCGCTCCTCTCTCAGGACATCGAGCTCTGCGACGAGGTCGTCGCGTTCGACGACGAGATCGACACGCGCTACCACCGCCTGGAGAAGCTGGTCGAGGAGACACTCGCGCTCGAGACCCCGGTCGCGACCGATCTCCGCCTCGTCCTCGCGATCCTCCACGCCTCGATCCACCTCGAGCGGATCGGCGACCAGTCGGTCACGATCGCAAAGCTCACGAAGCTCTCCGCAAAGCACGAGCAGCACCACGACCTTGTCGAGGGGCTGCGCGAGATGGGCGAGCGCTGCGAGGAGATGCTCCGGATCGCGCTCGACTCTTTCGCTGACCGGAACGTCGAACTCGCCCACTCGCTGGTCGATCTCGATGAGCTCGTCGACAACACTAATCGCCGGGTCGTCGACAGCGTCCTCGAGATGGCGGCGTCCCCGGGGCAACAGGAGTGGGGCATGCGGATGATCGTCGTCGCCCGCTGCCTCGAGCGCGTGGGCGACAACGCCGTTGACATCGGCGAGCAGACGTCGTTTCTCGTGACCGGCGAGTTCCACGAGTTCGGCGACGCCAGCCACTGACGCAGGCGACGCCAACCGGCACCCGGACTGACGCGGTCCGTCACGTCACGCAGCGGCCGAGGCGAGCAACGGCGCAGGCGGCCGGTCTGCGTTCACCACAACCTCACAGGACGTTTACCGCGCCGGTGCCCACCCGACGGCCGTCCGGCGGCACGCTCTCCCGGTAGCGATGAACTCAACACAAGGGGTGGAACCAGATGAAGTACTTCGCGCGTTCGCACCGGAAGGTCGTGACCGCAGCTGCAGTCGCAGCAGTTGCCATGCTGTCGTCGGTGGCGATCGCCGCAGTTGTCGTCCCTCTCGACAAGGCGAGCCTCGGCAAGCTCAACGGCACGATCACCGCAGACGGCTCCTCGACCGTTGGCCCGTACACAACAGCCGCGGCCGAGCTCTTCCGCAAGGCCGGGGCCTCCCGGGTCAACATCACGGTGGGCATCTCGGGAACCGGCGGCGGCTTCGAGCGGTTCTGCCGCGGTGAGACCGACCTGTCCGACGCTTCGCGGCCGATGAAGACGAAGGAAGCCGCAGCGTGCAAGACGAACGCCGTCGGCTCCTGGCGCGCCTTCACGGTCGCCAACGACGCGTTGACCGTCGTCGTCAGCAAGTCCAACACCTGGGCAACGTGCCTCACCGTTGCTGAGCTCAAGAAGATCTGGAACACGGGCTCGAAGGTGAACAGCTGGAAGGACGTCCGGGCAGGATTCCCGGATAAGCCGCTCAAGCTCTTCGGTCCCGGCACCGACTCGGGGACGTTCGACTACTTCACAGAGGTGATCAACGGCAAGGCGAAGGCATCTCGATCCGACTACTCGGCCTCCGAGGACGACAACGTGCTCGTGCAGGGTGTCTCGGGCACCGAGGGCGGCATGGGGTACTTCGGGTACTCCTACTACGAGGAGAACCAGGACAAACTGAGGGCGTTGCAGATCGAGAACCCGAAGACAGGCAAGTGCGTCGCGCCGAGCGTCGCCACCGCCCAGGACAACTCGTACAAGCCGCTCGCGCGACCGCTCTTCATCTACGCGAAGGGCAGCTCGTTCAAGCGCAAGGAAGTCCAGGCGTTCCTCGCCTACATCTTCGCGAACGAGAAGGCGATCGCGGAGCGGGCCGACTTCGTCCCGCTCACCACGGCCCAGCTCAAGCGGGCGAAGATCACGTTCGACCTCGCGGTGAAAGCCGCCCGGAAGGGTTAGCACGATCGCGCACTGAGGGGCGGTAGAGCCGCCCCTCAGTGCGCCTCGGCGACCTGGCCGCGAAACCGACGAAGCTGCAGGCTTCGCGCCGCGAATGCGGCAAACGCGATAAACCCGGAGATCACGAAGACGATCGCGTCGCCCGCCGGAAGTCGTGTCACGAGCTCCATCCCGCCACCGACGGCGGCGGCGGCGGGGATCGTCAGGATCCATGCGACGAGGATGTTCCCCGCTACGCCCCACCGCACTGCGTGAACTCCCCGGATCGCGCCGGCGCCCATCACCGACCCGGAGATCGTGTGCGTCGTCGAGACCGGGAAGCCGTAGTGGGCGGTCGTCCAGAGGATCGCCGCGCAGCCCGTCTGGGCGGCGAACCCTTGTGGCGGGTCGATCTTCGCGATCCGCTGGCCCAGCGTCTTGATGATCTTCCAGCCACCGACGTAGGTGCCCGCCGCCATCGCCAACGCCGCTGCCGCGATCACCCAGAGCGGTGGTCGCGTGAAGTCCTCGTCGAGGTCGCCGGCCGCGACGAGCGCGAGCGAGATGATCCCCATCGTCTTCTGCGCGTCGTTGGTGCCGTGAGTGAACGCGACGAACCCGCCCGAGACGAGCTGCAACCTGCGGAAGACCCGGTTGACCTTCGCCGGCGGCCGTCGCGCGATGAGCCACGTAATCAGGAGGATGAGCACGAACGCAACGGCGACCCCGGCGAATGGCGCGATCAGCGACGGCTTCAGCACCTTCTCCTTGATCCCCTCCCACTTGAGGACGTCCCAGCCGCTCGCCATCACCGCCGAGCCGAGCACACCGCCGATCAGCGCGTGGCTCGAGCTCGACGGCAGCCCCAGGTACCACGTGATCAGATTCCAGCTGATCGCACCGACGAGCCCGGCCAGAACGATGTCCAGGGTGATCACCGACGGGTCGACGATGCCCTTGGCGATCGTCGCGGCGACCTTGATCGAGACGAACGCGCCGACGAAGTTCAGGATCGCGGCCATCAGCACCGCCCGGCGAGGCGAGAGCGCCCGGGTCGAGACCGTCGTCGCGATCGAGTTGGCCGTGTCGTGGAAGCCGTTCGTGAAGTCGAAGAACAGCGCGACGGCGACGACCGCTACAAGCGTGAGGTCCATCGGCGGGAGCTCGTCTGGATCAGGAGTTCTTCACAACGACGTTTGCGATGACGTTGGCGGCGGTCTCGCATGCGTCGAGCGCGCGCTCGAGCGCTTCGTAGATGTCCTTCCAGCGGATCACGATCAACGGGTCGATGCGGTCGTCGCGGAAGAGCGAGGCGAGCGCGTCGCGCAGGATCTGATCGCCTTCGTCCTCGAGCCGCTTCAGCTCGACGAGTGCCGCCTGGATCCCCCGCATCCCCTTCAGGTCGTCGAGCGCCATGGCGAGCTGCTCGACCGCCTTGACGATGAGCTCGCTCTGCTCGCGGGCATGCCGGGTCGGGAGCTCGACCCCATAGAGGCCGAGAAGATCCGACGCCTCCTCGAGATAGTCGACCACGTCGTCGATCTCGGTCGCGAGCAGGTAGATGTCCTCGCGGTCGAACGGGGTCAGGTACTGCGTGTTGAGAAGCTGGATCAGGTCACGCGTGATCCCGTCCCCGACGGTCTCTGCCGCCTTGACCTGCTCCTGCGTGACGCTCGAGTTCGGAAACTCCTTGAACCGGCGGTCGACCAGCCGGGCAACCTCGAGCGCATTTGCCCCGGCCCGGGCGAACAGGGCGTAGAACTCGCTCGTGCGCGGTGTGAGCGCGATCTTCATCGAGCCCGGACGTTAACCAAACGGCGACACTGCTGCGGCAGGAGGTCCAGCAAATGGCTGTACGCTCGGAGAATGCGGAGCACGCTCGAACGGGAAGTCAAGCTCGCTTCGGTCGAGGGGTTCACCCTTCCCGAGCTCGGTGGGGTCACGCTGCCCGATCGCACCTTCGTCTCGACGTACCACGACGCGCCCGGGCTCCCGCTCGCGCGTCACGGGATCACCTTCCGCCACCGGGTCGAGAACGGCACCGGGCTCTGGCAGTTGAAGCTGCCGCGCGCCGCGGCCCGGATCGAGCTCGAGCTCCCTGGCCGCCCGGGTAAGCCCTCCGCCGAAATGCTCGCGCTGCTCGTCGCGCACCTGCGTGGGACCGAGGTCGCCCCGGTCGCCCGGTTGCGAACCTGGCGTGAGACCGTGCGGGTCGATGGAGTCGAGGTCGTCTCCGACACGATCGCGGTGCTCGAGGGCCAGCACGTCGTCCGCCGGTTCCACGAGGTGGAGCTCGAGCTGATCGACGGCGACGAGGAGGCAATGCAACACCTCGAGCGGCGGCTTCGCGAGGCCGGCGCCTCCCGTCCGCTCGCCCAGCTCGTCCCGAAGCTCCACCAGGCGCTCGGCCTGCCCGCGCCGGGAGTGGAAGTGCTACCTACGCGCAAGACACCCCCGACGGAGGCACTCGGGCTCGAGCTCGCTGAACAGCGGCGGCTTCTGCTGCTGCACGACCCCGGCACCCGGCTCGGCGCGGACAGCGAGGACCTCCACCAGCTCCGGGTCGCGACCAGGCGTCTTCGCGCCTACCTTCGCGCGGGACGGCCACTGCTCGAGCGGGCGTGGGCAGAGTCGCTTCGCGCGGAGCTCGGGTGGCTCGGCCAGTCGCTCGGACCCGCCCGTGACCTCGACGTCCTCGTCGAGCTCCTCGCGGCCGACGCCGAAGCGCTCGACATCGACACCGACGCGGCCCAGGGGCTGCTCGTAGGGCTCGAAGCCGAGCGGGCGACGGCGCGTCAGGCCGCGGTCGAAGCGATGTCGAGCGATCGGTATCTCGCTCTGCTCGACCGGCTCGACCACGTCGCGGAGCCGGAGCTGTCGGGCAACGAGACCTCTCTCGCCGAGATCGCCCGGGCCGAGTGGCGGCGCACCAACCGGTTCGTGAAGAGCCTCCCGGCCGAGCCGCCGGACGCCGAGCTGCACGAGGCGCGGCTACGGGTAAAACGCGCACGGTACGCCGGCGAGCTCGCTGCGCACGAGCTGGGCGGCACGGGAAAACGGTTCGTCGCGGCCGCGAAGGACGTGCAGACGATTCTCGGAACGCATCAGGACGCGGTCGTCGCCGAGACGACGATCCGCGCCTGGGCGGAGGTTGCGACCGAGCACGGGGTCGCGGCGGGCAGGCTCGTCGAGCGCCAGCGTGAACGCCGGCAGGAGGCTCGAGCCGATTGGCCGGCCGCGTGGGCGAAGCTCCGAGCCGCTGCCAAGGGGTTGTAGTGGAGGTCGTGCGGGCCGCGGGCGGGATCCCTGCCCGCCGCCGCGACGGCACCCTCGAGGTGCTCGTCGTCTACCGCGAGCACTACGACGACTGGACCTTCCCAAAAGGCAAATGCGAGCCGGACGAGACGGATGAGGAATGCGCGCTTCGTGAGGTCGAGGAGGAGACGGGTCTACGCTGCACTCTCGGCCGCGAGCTGCCCTCGACGAGCTACAACGACCAGAAAGGGCGTCCGAAGACGGTCCGCTACTGGCAGCTCGAGGTCGTCGGCGGCGAGCTCGCCTTCGAGCACGAGATCGCGGAAGCCCGGTGGTTGACACCGGCGCAAGCCTCGACGCGGCTGACCTACCCGCGCGACGTCGAGCTCCTCGGGGAGCTCGACCCGGAGTAGAGTGCTCGCGTGCCCACACCGACGACAGCCGACGAGTATCTCGCGGGTGTCCAGGGTCCTCAGCGCGAGCTCGTCGACGCGGTTGTCGCCGTCGTGCGGACGAGCCTCCCCGAGGGATACGAGGAACGGATGCAGTGGGGCACGATCGGGTGGTCGGTACCGCTCAGCCTCTACCCCGCCGGCTACCACACCACCCCGGGGACGCCGCTTCCGTATGCGTCGGTGGCCGCTCGAAAGTCGGGTATGTCGCTCTACCTGATGGGGCTCTACACGGTGAGCGGCGCCGCAGGCGAGACGAACGAGACGGCCTGGTTCGGCGAAGCGTGGAGGGCAACGGGCCGGAAGCTCGACATGGGGAAATCGTGCGTTCGGCTGAAGCGGCTCGAGGACGCGGCCCTCGACGTGATCGGCGAGGCGATCGCGAGAATCCCCGTCGCGCGGTACATCGCCGCCTACGAGCAGGTGCTGGGCCGAGCCCGATGAGGGCGGTGATCAGCCTTTCGATCGCGCTTGCGACCGTGAGCGCGGTGCTCATCCTGGCGGTCGTCTTCTTCGGCGGCAGCACGGCCGGGTCGACGTACCGCGGCACGCGCCCGCCCGCCGAGATCTCGCTCCCCGCCTTCACGCTCGTAGACGAAACCGGAGCCCAGGTGCGGTCGGAGGACGTCGCCCGCAAGGTCGTCGTCGTCACGTTCCTCGACGCACAGTGCACTGACGCGTGCCCTGTCGCGGCAGGGATCATTGCCCGCGCCGTCGACGACCTGACCGCCGAGGAGCGCGCCGACGTTGCGGTGCTGGGCTTCTCGGTCGACCCTGCCGAGGACACGCGCGCCGCGGTGACCTCCTTCCTCGACCGCCACCGGGCGCGAGGACGGATTCGGTACCTCACGGCGCCGCAGCAAGTGATGGAGCCGCTCTGGGACGCGTTCAAGGTGCTCCCCACCGTCCGCTCGGGCGACGACAGCCTCCACTCGATCCCAATCGAGATCTACGACCGCGACGGCATCTGGCGCTCGACGCTTACGGTCGGGGTCGATCTCACGAACCGCAACCTCGCGCACGACGTCCGGGTCGCGCTCAGGCGGTAGCCGGGCGTTGCGGTGGGGCGGTCTGACACTCGGTGGGCGACCCAGCTAGCCTGACTCCTCGTGGCCGCCGACTTCGTCTACACGATGCATCGGGCCGACAAGTTCTACGGTCCCGAGCGTCAGGTGCTCTCGAACATCTCGCTCTCGTTCCTGCACGGGGCGAAGATCGGCGTGCTCGGGCCGAACGGGGCCGGCAAGTCGACGTTGCTGCGGATCATGGCCGGGCTCGAGGAGCCCTCGTCCGGCGTCGCCGAGCTGCAACCCGGCGCAACCGTCGGGTTCCTCCAGCAGGAGCCGAAGCTCGACCTCGCCAAGGACGTTCGCGGCAACGTCGAGGACGGCGTCCGTGAGCTGCGCGACCTGCTCGACCGCTTCAACCAGATCTCCACCGCGTTCGCCGAGCCCGACGCGGACTTCGACAAGCTCCTCGCCGAGCAGGCGACGGTGCAGGAGCAGATCGACCGGCACGACGCTTGGAACCTCGACGCCCAACTCGACCGGGCGATGGACGCGCTCCGTCTCCCAGATGGCGATCGCGACGTCACGACGCTCTCCGGTGGCGAGCGCCGCCGGGTCGCGCTCTGCCGGCTGCTGCTTCAAAGTCCCGATCTCCTCCTCCTCGACGAGCCCACGAACCACCTCGACGCCGAGTCGGTCGCCTGGCTCGAGCGGTTCCTCGAGGACTACAAGGGAACCGTGATGGCAGTCACCCATGATCGCTACTTCCTCGACAACGTCGCCGGCTGGATCCTCGAGCTCGACCGCGGCAAGGGGATCCCGTTCCAGGGCAACTACACCTCCTGGCTCGAGCAGAAGCAGGCGCGGCTCGCGCAGGAAGAGAAGCAGGAGTCGGCGCGCCGGCGGACGCTCGCGCGCGAGCTCGAGTGGGTGCGCGCGAGCCCCACCGCGAGGCACGCGAAGTCGAAGGCGCGCATCACCGCCTACGAGAAGCTGCTCGCGGACGAGCAGAGCCGCAAGCTCGACACCGTCGAGATCCACATCCCCGCCGGCCCCCGCCTCGGAGACGTCGTGGTCCAGGCAGAGCATGTGCAGAAGGGCTTCGGCGATCGGCTCCTCGTCGAAGACCTCACCTTCGACCTGCCGCCCGGCGGCATCGTCGGCGTGATCGGCCCGAACGGCGCCGGCAAGACGACGCTCTTCCGGATGATCGCCGGCGAGGAGACACCCGACGGCGGCGAAGTTCGCGTCGGTGACACGGTCGAGCTCGCGTACGTCGACCAGTCCCGTGGTGGGCTCGACCCGCAGAGCACCGTCTGGAAGGAGATCTCCGGAAACCAGGACGTCGTCCTGCTCGGCAAGCGCGAGGTGAACTCGCGCCAGTACGTCTCGTGGTTCAACTTCAAGGGCTCCGACCAGCAGAAGCTCGTCAAGGATCTCTCAGGCGGAGAGCGCAACCGCGTGCACCTCGCGAAGCTCCTGAAGAGCGGCGGCAACGTGTTGCTGCTCGACGAGCCGACGAACGACCTCGACGTCGACACGCTGCGGGCGCTCGAGGATGCGCTCGTCGACTTCGCCGGCTGCGCGGTCGTGATCAGCCACGACCGCTGGTTCCTCGACCGGATCGCGACCCACATCCTCGCCTTCGAGGGCGAGTCGCAGACGACGTGGTTCGAGGGGAGCTACGCGGAGTACTGCGACTGGGTGCGCGAGACCCGCGGCCCCGAGGCGCTCGAGCCGCACCGCATCAAGTACAAGCCGCTCGTCCGGCCGTAACTGCCCCTGCCCTGCACAATCCGTGCGTGACGGTTGTGCGGTTCGAGCGCGGGCTCTTCGCCGAGGTGCGCTTCGGCGCGAGCGCGATGATCGACGTCTCGTGCGCCGCGCGTCTGACCCTCGACCCGGAGGCACAGCCAGGTGCGCTCGAGCCCTGGTGGCGGCGCGCCCGGGCGGCGGTTGCGCGCGTTGACCTGCCGCTCACCGCCGCGCTTCACGCGCCGGGTCGCTACGTCCCCGACTTCCTCGTCTCGAAGCCCGGCCACCGGCCGAGCCTTCTCGCCGATCTCCGCGCGCTTGTCGCTCTCGACCCCGTCGTCGTGCGTAGAGGGCTCGCGTTCGCGTACCCGGACGCGCTGCCGGCCGACCTGCGCGTGCTGCGGAGCCGGCCCGCCGTCGGCCTCGGCAGGCTTGCACGAGAGCTTGCGCTCTTCGCGCGGCTGACGCTGGGCGGCACGCGATGGCTTCCACTCCGAGGGCTCTCGGCGGCCGAGGCCTGGCGCAGGGGCCAGCTGCTCGCCTCCGCCGGAGCGCGCGTCGCGCTCGTCGAGCCCATCCCCGGGATCACGATCCGCGACGACGCCCTCGTGGTACACGACGGACGCGAGCTCGAGGTGCGCCCGTCGCTCGAGGGCTTCTGGCTCGTTCCGTCGCCGTTCGCACCGCAGCCGCCGCCGGTGACGCTCGATCCGGACAGCCATGGCGGGATCGCGTATGTGCCACCCGGCGTCGCGCAGGCGACGTACCCGTCGGCGGACGACGCGCTCGCAGCGCTTCTCGGTCGTACCCGCGCCCGACTGCTACGAGCGCTCGTCACTCCCGCCTGTACCTCCGAGCTGGCAGCGTTGCTCGGGCTCGCGCCATCGACCGTGTCGGAGCACCTGGGAGCGCTTCGCTCCGCGGGTCTCGTGACGGGAGAGCGGGCAGGCCGCGTCGTTAGCTACGCACTTGCTGCCCGGGGCCGCCGCCTCCTCGCTGTCTTTGCCGACTGAGGATTCGGCAACCGCCGAATCACTCTGAGGCGGCCGCCGGTCGGTCTACGCTCGTTGGCGTGCGACGTAGCGCTCTCGTCGTCTGCGGGATCCTGCTCACGGCCGCCGTCGCCGGTGCCGCGCCGCAGGCCCAGCCCCTCGCCGGGACCTGGGTCGGTGGCTACTCGCTCGCGGGCGCCCCGACCTCGCTCGTCCTCGACAACGGCACGGCCGGCCGCCTCGGAGCCGGTCAGCAGGCGACGTCCGCCCGCGTCGTCGCACGGCGCGGCGGCCAGCTCCTCGTGACGCTCGGGAACCGTGTCTCCCTGCGCGGGCGCGTCACGTCGGGACGCTTCGCAGGGAGGGCGACGCGAGGCGCCGAGCGCGGGCGCTTCGAGCTCCGGCGCGTGCTCCGCACCCCGCAGCCGCCGATCGCCGCATTCGACGGTCTCTACCGCACGCCAGAGGGGCACGCGCTCAGCCTGCATGTCAACGGCTCCGATCGGGTCTGGGCGACCGATTACACGACCGGCGCGCTCCGGATCGCGTGGCGAACCGGCACGGTTCGCGTCAGCGCCGGGCCAGTGCTCAACGGCACGTACCCGTTCAGCGACACGACCGCCGTCTTCGACGGTGGCAAGGCGCGGTCGATCACGGTCGGCGGCCGGACAGCCGACCGGGTCGCGGAGCGCACGGTGCGGGCGGAGTGGCGAAACGGCGACGTCAAGCTGGTCGGCAAGCTCAGACTCCCGCCCGGCGCCGGCCCGTTTCCGGCCGTGGTCATCCTCCATGGCTCGGAAGGCGGCCTCCGCGACACGTACGACCTGTGGACCTCGTACTGGGTCTCGCGTGGGATCGCGGCGTTGAGCTACGACAAGCGCGGGGGTGGCGAGTCGACCGGAACGGCGGTCAACAACAACGCTCGCATCGAGACGCTCACCGCGCTCGCGGGTGACGCCGCGGCGGCAGTCGACTGGCTCCGCGGGCGCGCCGACATCGACCCGACGCGCATCGGCCTCGCGGGCGGGAGCCAGGCCGGGTGGACGATCCCGCTGACGGCCGCCCGGCAGCCCGGCGTCCACTGGGCGGTGATCCTCTCCGGGCCCGTCACGAGCGTCGGGCACGAGTCGATCTACTCGGCGCTGACGCAGGACGGTGGGCGCGCGATCAGCGACGACGAGGCCTGGAACGCGCTGCGGGACGCGCCGCAGACGGGGTTCGACCCCCGCCCCGTGATCACGACGCTGCGAATCCCCATCCTCTGGGCCTGGGGCGCCGTCGACCGGTCGGTGTTCGCACCCGAGAGCGCAGCCGAGCTCGAGCGGCTCTCCCCCGGTCGCGACTTCACCGGCAAGCTCTACCCTGGTGGGCAGCACGGCCTCCTGCTCACGCGGACCGGCGCCGACCGCGAGGTGCCGTCATCGCCCGGGTTCGTCCCCGGCCTGTTCACCGACATCGCCCGCTGGCTCGACGCCCGGGCGATCACCCGCTAGCGGCCCAGCTCGGCGGCGGCCGCCGCCGATCGCTGCTAGGAAAGGACGGTGCTCGACCTCGGCCTTCCGCTTCGCGATCCGGGCTCGCCCGACGCGGTCACGCCCGTCCGCCTGCTCCTCTGGGTCGGACGGCTCCAGCTGCGCCTACTCCTGGTCGCGATGAGCTTCGGGATCGTCTGGATGACCACGCAGGCGCTCATGCCGTTCACCGTCGGTCGGGGAATCGACGAGGGAATCGTCGGCGGTGACCACGCCGCACTGGCGCGCTGGTCACTTCTTCTCCTCGGGCTCGGCGCGACCCAGGCGGTCGCGGGGACGCTCCGGCACCGCTACGCCGTCCAGAACTGGCTCCTTGCCTCGTTCCGCCTCGTGCAGATCATCGGCCGTCACGTCGCGCGCGGCGGGCCCGCGATCCGGGCCGCCCACTCGACGGGCGAGGTTGTCGCGACCGTGTCGAACGACGCGCTGCGGGCCGGCGGCGCTTTCGACGTCACTGCGCGGCTCTCTGGCGCAATCGTCTCCTATGTCGTCGTCGCCGTGATCCTCCTGACGAGCTCGGCCGTCCTCGGCCTCCTCGTCCTCATCGGCGTGCCGGTGCTCGTGCTGCTGCTTGGCGGAGTGATCCGGCCGCTCCAGCTTCGCCAACGGAAGCAGCGCGACGAGGTCGGCCTGCTGACCGCGCTCGGCGCCGATACCGCCGCCGGGCTCCGGGTGCTGCGTGGGATCGGCGGCGAGGAGACGTTCCTCGAGCGGTACCGCACCCAGTCCGAGCGCGTGCGCACCGCCGGCGTACGCGTCGCGACCCCGCAGGCGACGATCGACGCCGCCCAGGTCTTCCTCCCCGGCCTCTTCGTCGTGCTCGTCACGTGGATCGGCGCGCGGCTCGTGCTCGACGGGACGCTCGCACCGGGCGAGCTCGTCGCGTTCTACGGCTACGCCGCTTTCCTCGTCATCCCCCTGCGGACCGCCGCCGAGGCAGTGGAACGGATGACGCGCGCGGTCGTCGGGGCCCGCCGGATGCTCGACGTGCTCGCGGTCGAGCGTCAGGTCGACGATCCCGAGGAGCCGGCCGTCCCGCCGCCGACCCCGGCGACGCTTGCCGACAACCGCTCGGCGCTCACGCTTTCGCCGGGCGAGCTCGTGTGCCTCGTCTCCGCCGTCCCCGAGGAGACCGCTGCGATCGCCGATCGGCTCGGCCGGTTCGTACCCGACGCGGGCGTGACCTTCGGTGGCGTCCCGCTCGCACGCCTGCAGCTCGCGGAGGTCAGGCGGCGGATCCTCGTCAGCGACGCCGACCCGATCCTCTTCTCCGGCACGCTCCGCAGCGAGCTCGACCCAACCCGCAGGACCGTCGACGACGGTGCGATCCTCGCTGCGATCGAGGTCGCCGACGCCGCCGACATCGTCGAGGCGCTGCCCGGCGGGCTCGACGGCGAGGTCGAGGAACGCGGCCGCTCGTTCTCCGGGGGGCAGCGTCAGCGACTCGTCCTCGCGCGCGCTGTCGTCGCTGACCCCGAGATCCTCGTCCTCGTCGAGCCGACGAGCGCCGTCGACGCACACACGGAGGCGCGGATCGCATCCCGTCTGCTCGAGGCGCGGCGTGGCCGCACGACCGCCGTGATCACGACGAGCCCACTCATGCTCGAGCGAGCCGACCGAGTCGCCTGGATCGTCGCCGGGGTCGTCCGCGAAACCGGAACCCACCATGAGCTGCTGGGTCGCTGTCCGGACTACGCGGAGACGGTGACGCGAGGTGAGGCCGGGTGAGCACACAGCTCCCGGTCGCGAACCCCGCCGGGATGCGGCGCGGCGCACTCGAGCTCGCCGCGCGCCATCGCGGCGCGCTTGCCGGCGTGGTGACCCTCCACGCAATCGCCGCAGCCGCCGGGCTCGCCGGCCCACGCCTACTCGGCTCGCTGATCCAGTCGGTCCAGGAAGGGACGACGAGAGCCCACGTCGATCGCCTCGTCCTGCTGCTCGCCTGCTTCCTCGCCGCCCAGTCGGTCGTGACCTGGGTCGCGCGGCGAGCCTCGTTCGTCCTCAGTGAGCGCATGTTCGCCGAGCTTCGCGAGAGCTTCATGGAACGCGTGCTGGCGCTCCCCCTCTCGACTGTCGAGCGGGCGGGAACCGGGGACCTCGTCTCGCGCACCACCGCCGACATCGACGCCCTGACGCGGACGATCCGCTTCGGGATCCCCGAGACGCTGATCGCGGCCGTGACGACCGCGCTGACTGCGGCCGCGATCGTCTGGGTGAACCCGCTCGCCGCGATTCCGGTGCTCTCCGGGGTGCCGCTGATCGTGGTCAGCACGCGCTGGTACCTGCGGCGCGCCCCGGCCGGGTACCTGTGGGAGCGTGCCGCCTACGCCCGGCTCGCGGGGAGCGTCGGCGAGACCGTCGACGGCGGCCGCACGATCGAGGCGCTCGACCTCGCCGAGAACCGGGTGGAGCGAATCGAGGACGACCTCGCCGAGGCGACCGCGGCCGAGCGACGGACACTGCTCCTGCGGATGATCTGGTTCCCGCTGATGGACTTCTCCTACACGCTGCCGATCGCCGCTTCGCTCGCCTGGGGCGGCTGGCTCGTGACGAAGGGGCACGCCTCGATCGGCGAGGTGACCGCGGTCGTGCTCTACGCCCAGCAGCTCACCGACCCTGTCGACCGCCTCCTCTCCTGGCTCGACGAGATCCAGGTCGGGGCCGCATCGTTCGCCCGGCTCGTCGGGATCGCAGACGTGGAGCCAGACCGGGTTGCGAGCGAGCGCAGACCGGACGACGAGTGGCTCCGCGCCACCGACGTCCGCTACGCGTACCGCGACGATCGCGACGTGCTCCACGGGATCTCGCTCGCGGTCGAGCCGGGCGAGCGCCTCGCAGTCGTCGGTCCCTCCGGCGCCGGCAAGTCAACCCTCGGGCGATTGCTCGCTGGGATTCACCCGCCGCGGACCGGCGACGTCCAGCTCGGCGGCGCCTCGCTGATGGAGCTGCCGCTCGACCGGCTCCGCCGCGAGGTTGCGCTTGTCACGCAGGAGCAGCACGTCTTCGTGGGAACGCTCGCCGAGAACCTCCGGCTGGCCCGGCCAGAGGCGACCGACGCACAGCTGCTCGACGCGCTCGCCGGCGCCGACGCGCGCGAGTGGGTCGAGGCGCTCCCGTCCGGGCTCGAGACCCAGGTCGGTGCCGGCGGGCTGACGCTGAGCCCGGCGCAGACGCAACAACTCGCGCTCGCGCGTCTTGTGCTCGCCGACCCGCACACGCTCGTCCTCGACGAGGCGACCTCGCTCCTCGACCCTCGCGCCGCCCGCCACCTCGAGCGCTCGCTCGCGTCGCTCCTCGAGGGCCGCAGTGTGATCGCGATCGCCCACCGGCTCCACACCGCCCACGACGCCGACCGCGTCGCCGTCGTCGAGGACGGCGTGATCAGCGAGATCGGCTCGCACGACGAGCTGCTCGAGCGCCGCGGCCCCTACGCCGCGCTCTGGGCCTCCTGGCAGGCCTGAGCGCTCGCGGTCAGGCGGCCTCGGCGGCTTCCCACCCGGCGAGCGCGAGGGCGGCACCTTCGCGCAGGCCGCCGCCGGCCACCCGCAGCGGGCGGTCGAGAAGCCGCGCGGTCTCGGCGAGGAGCAGCGCGCCGGCGACCGCCGTCGCCGCGCGAACCGGGTGGAGGCCGTACGTGCGTACTGCGCGCGGGGACGGGCGCCGACCCAGAAGCCGCACTGCCTCGTCGGCATCGTCGGCGGCGAACTCGCGACCGACGACGCGGGCGACGGCACGCGCGCTCCCGCCGGCGGCGAGGACGAGCCCTGCGGGCGGCGGGGTGAGCGCGCCGAGTGCTGCGCGAACCTCAGCGCGCGCCCGTCGAAGCTCCTTCCGTCCCGGCGGGTCGGAGACGAAGTGGCGGCTGGTGAGCCTCACCGAGCCGAGGTCGATCGAGCGGACCCAGGCTGCCTCGGCGTCGGGCCGGCCGATCGCGATCTCGGTCGAGCCGCCACCGACGTCGACAACACCGACCGACGCGGGCAGCGGCTCTCGTGCCGCCGCGATCGCGCCTCGATACGCATAGCGGCCCTCCTCACCCGAGGAGAGCACGCGGACTCGGAACCCGGTCGCCTCGGCGAGGACGCGCAGGAGGCGGCCGGCGTTGCGGCCCTGGCGACCGGGAGCGGTGACGATCGTCGCCGCGCGATCGACGCGGGCCGCCCGCGCCCGCCGCGCGTAGGCCTCGCAGACATGCGCGAGATCACGAAGCGTCGGCTCGCCGAGCGCACCCGCGTCGGCGATCTCGGCCCCGAGCCCGAGGTGCTCACGCTCCTCGACGACCGGCGTGACCCGACCCCCCGCCACATCGGCGACGAGCAGCCGGGCCGTGTTCGAGCCCACATCGACGATCGCGACCCGCATCTTCCGATCGTGCCGCCTTGGTCGGACGGCGACGCTCGGCGTCGCGAGGACGCGGCAGAGCGGCTTCCGCTCCGCGAAGGGGTCGACCGCCTGCCGTGCGGCCGCGAAGCGGCCGCGCTAGCGACCGCGATCGCCGCGCCGGGCGCGTTGCTGCGCCCGACGCATCATCGCCGCCTGGTGCGTCTGCGGCTTCGGGTCGGTGAGCCGTTCTCGAGACCACGTGCCGTCGGCCGCGAGGATCCAGGCGTTCGTCGTGTCGGCGAAGACGCTGTCGAGCACGGAGGTCAGCTCCTGACGCACGCGTGCGTTCTCGATCGGGGTCAGCACCTCGATCCGGCGGTCGAGGTTGCGCGGCATCAGGTCGGCGCTCCCGATCAGCATTGTCGTCTCGTCGCCGCCCTCGAAAGAGTACACCCGGCTGTGCTCGAGGAAGCGGCCGAAGATCGAGCGGACCTCGACGTTCTCCGACAGCCCTTCGACTCCGGGGCGGAGCATGCAGATCGCCCGGGCGCAGATCTGGATCTTCACGCCGGCCTGGCTCGCGGCGTAGAGGGCGTCGATGATCCGGGGGTCGACGAGCTGGTTGAGCTTGAGCCTGATCCTCGCAGTCTTGCCGGCACGGGCCGAGGTCACGACCCGTTCGATCTCGGAGAGGATCCGCTCGCGCATCTCGAAGGGCGCCACGAGCAGCTTGCGGAAGCGCTGCGGGCGACCGAAGCCCGTGATGTGGTTGAAGAGGTCGGCGACGTCGGCGGCGATGTCCTCGTCGGCGGTGAAGAGACCGAGGTCCTCGTAGAGCCTGGCGGTCGACGCGTTGTAGTTGCCCGTGCCGATGTGGACATACCGCCGCAGGCCGTCCGCCTCGCGGCGGACGACGAGGGTCATCTTCGCGTGGATCTTGAGGTCGGCGAACCCGTGGACGACGTGGACGCCCGCCTGCTCCATCGCCCTCGACATCTCGATGTTCCGCCGCTCGTCGAAGCGCGCCTTCAGCTCGACGAGACACACCGATTGCTTGCCCTCCTCGGCACATTCGATCAGCGACGAGGTCAGCATCGAGTCGTCGCTCGTGCGGTACACCGTCGTCTTCATCGCGATCACGTCAGGGTCGCGGGCGGCACCCTGGGCGAACATCTCGAAGCTGCCGCGAAACGAGTCGTACGGGAGGTGCACCATCATGTCGCTGCGGCGGATCTCGTCGAACACGCGCGTGACCGACTTGAGCCGCGCCCACCGCGGCGGCACCACGGGCGCCCATGGCTCGTCCTTCAGCTCGGGCCGGTCGAAGCTGACGAGCTCCCAGAGGTCGACGAGGTCGAGCGGGCCTTCGATGTCGTACACCTGGGTCGGATGGACACCGAGCCCCTCCACGAGCCTGTCGCGCATCGCCTGTGACGCCGAGGCGGAGATCTCGAGCCGGACGACGTCACCGAACCGGCGACGCCGGAGCTCGGACTCGACCGCCTCGAGGAGATCGTCGGCGTCATCCGAGACGTCGAAGTCGGCGTCGCGAGTGACCCGGAAGTAGGCGCGCTCGGTGACATCCATCCCCGGGAACAGCATCGGGAGGAAGTGCCCGATCACCGCCTCGAGCAGCACGTAGCGCTTCCCGACCGAGACGAAGCGATTGAGCCCCTCAGGGACTTTCACGCGCGCGAACCGCTCCTCACCGGTGTCGGGGTCGACGGCAGTGACCCCGAGCGAGAGCGAGAGGCCGGAGATGTATGGGAACGCCTGCCCCGACCCGACCGCGAGCGGTGTCAGGATCGGATACACCTCGCGCTCGAAGTAGCCCTCGAGCCGCTTGAGCTCGCGCTCGCTGCAGTCCTTGAGACCGACGATCTCGATCTCGCTCGCGGCGAGCGCCGGACGCAGCGCCCGCTTCCAGAGCCGCGACTGCCGGGCGGTTAGCTCCCCCACCCGCGCGCGGATCGCCTCGAGCGCGTGTGCCGGCGTGAGGCCGTCGACCGAGCGGACACCGACGTCAGCCTCGTCCTGTTCGAGGAGGCCGGCGACCCGCACCATGAAGAACTCGTCGAAGTTGGACGAGACGATCGCCGCGAACTTCACGCGCTCGAGCAGCGGCAGCGATTCGTCCTCGGCGAGCTCGAGCAGGCGGGCGTTCAGCTCGATCCAGGAGAGCTCGCGGTTGATCAGCCGCGGCGCTCCCGTGTGCTCGGCGTGGATCGTCACGCAGGAAGTGTACGGCGTCGGTCGTCTCCGGCCTCTCGGTTTCGGGGCACGGACGGATTACCGCTCTGCGCACAGCTTCTGCCCGCCCCAGACTTCAGTCTGAGGCGTGCGCTTGAACTCCCGGCTCAGACTTCAGTCTGAGGCGTGCGCGTGACGTTCCGTGCTGCACCCACGTCACGCGCACGGGTCTGGCTGAAGCCAGACCCGGAGACCACGGGGGCTACAGCTGTGCGAGCTCGCGGGCGACGAGCTCCTGGAAATGGGCGACGAGCTTCTCCGCCTCGGGCAGCAGCACCCCGCTGGTGACGACCCCGTTGCGGAGCCCACGGTGGACCCGCTCGACGAGAACGCGATCCTCGTCGCCGACGATCGTCTCGAGCGCCATGAAGTCGCGAAGCCACGTGTCGTCGACGTCGGGGCCGAAGTAGTAGTCGAAGAACCGGTACGCCCGTTCCGGCCCGCGCGGGAGGATCGGGCCAATCGAGAGCGACCGCCGGCCCGGCATCACGTTGAAGACGGTGTTGGGGAAGAGGTAGCCGAAGAGCCCGGAGTCGACGTCACCCGAGGCGTCATAGGCTGCGCCCTCGCCGCTTCTCGCCGTCGTCCGCTGGAACGAATGCCATTCGGTCGTCGTGAGCAGGTAGCCCTCACGTGACGTGTCGATCGTCCGCGCGAGGCTCGGGTGCGCGGTCGCGCAGTGGTAGCACTCGAGGAAGTTCTCGGCGCAGATCTTCCAGTTCGCCTCGTATACCGGCACCTCGATGCGGCGAGCGAACGCGACCGCGTCGAGCTCGAGCCCGGTCGCGGCGATCCGCTCCGGGACGTCGCCCAACCACTCCTCGAGCGGCGCTGCGTCGACGTCGAGGCTGGCGAAGACGAACGGGCCCCACTGGGCGACGGCGATCGGGCGAAGACCGAGGCCGTCGCGGTCGAATCCCGGCTCACGGTCGGCGCGCGGCGCGGCTCGCAGCGAGCCGTCGAGGTCGTACGTCCAGGCGTGATACGGGCACTGGAGCGTCTCACGCTTGCCCGAGCCCTCACAGAGGACGAAGCCGCGGTGACGGCACACGTTGACGAAGCCACGAAGCTCGCCGTCGCGGTCGCGGACGATCACGACCGGGGTCTCGCCGACGGTCGCAGTCGCGTACCAACCGCTCTCGGCAACGTCGCTCGCGCTCACGACGTACTGCCAGAACCGGGAGAACAGACGCTCGCGCTCGAGCGTGAGCACGGCCGGGTCGGAGTACCAGTCGTACGGCAGCGTCACGGTGCGGGTCATGGTCGCCATCGGCCGGGGATGGTACTTCGCGCGGACGTGTGAAGCGACGTCGATGATGATGTGTTATGCTCGCATCATGAAGCGAACAACCGTGATGCTGCCGGACGAGGTCTCTGCTCGTCTGCGGTACGAGGCACGACGACGCGGTGTGTCCATCGCCGAGGTAGTGCGGGAGGCGGTGGAGCAGCACCTCCCTGGCGAACCAGACGCCAAGCCGTTGTCCTTCGTCGCTCTCGGCGAAGGACAGGTGCGCGACTCCGAGCGTGTCGATGAGGTGGTTCGAGGTGCAGTACGAAGGAAGCTCGGCGCCGCCTGATGCTCGTCGTCGACTCGGGCCCGCTGGTCGCCGCCGCCTTGAGCCGAGATAGGAATCACACGCGTTGCGTCGAGCTGCTGATGTCGGCCGAGCGACCGCTGATCGTTCCGACTCTCGTCGTCACGGAAGTTGCCTACTTCCTCGGGGAGCGGCTTGGGCAGCACGCGGAGCGGTCGTTTGTCGGCGCCCTACGCGACGGTGAGCTCGAAGTCGAGCCGATCGCTCCCGGTGACTGGGATCGGATCTACGAGTTGCTCGACGAATACGACGGTCTCGGACTTGGGGTCGTGGACGCTTCGATCCTCGCGTTGATGGAGCGGCTTGATCTGGCGGTGTTGGCGACGCTCGATCATCGCCACTTTGGAGTGCTTCGACCGGCCCATCGTGATGCACTGATCCTCCTGCCCAACTGACCCGGGTCGCGGTACGCTCGCGCCCCATGCCGACGCGGAGCCCGAACCTGCCGCTCGTCTCCGACGACGATCTCGCGCGCGCGGTCGACGCGCAGGCGGAGTGGATCGAAGATCTCGCGATGCGGCTCATCGCGATCCCGTCGACGCTCGGCAACGAGGAACCAGCTCAGGCTGTGATGGCCGACGCGTTCCGCGAGCTCGAACTCGAGCCTGTCGACGTGCCGTTCGATGCCGAGGCGCTCCGCGATAGCCCGCTCGCCGCGCCGTTCGGCTGGGACGTCACCGGCAAGCGCAACGTCGTCGCGACCTGGGCCGCGACCGGGACGGGCGGCCGCTCGCTGGCGCTGAACGGCCACGTCGACGTCGTCCCGCCCGCCGCTCCCGAGCTCTGGACGCACGACCCGTTCACGCCCGTGCGCGACGGCGACTGGCTCGTGGGTCGCGGCGCCGGCGACATGAAGGCCGGGATCGCCGCGACGCTCGGGGCAGTGCGTGCGCTGCGGAGCCTCGCCGTCGAGCTGCGCGGCGACCTGCAGCTCCAGTCGGTTCTCGAGGAGGAGTGCGGTGGCAACGGCGCGCTGCAGTGCGTTCTTTCGCTGCCGCGGGTCGACGCCTGCGTGATCGCCGAGCCGTTCCCCGGCGCGATCAGCATCTCCCAGGTCGGCGTGCTCTGGTTCACCGTCGAGCTCCTCGGCGTCCCCGCGCACGTCGGCGACGCCGAGCACGGCGTCAACGCGATCGAGGCCGCGTTCCCCGTCATCGCGCGGCTCCGTGAGCTCGAGGCGGAGCTCAACGAGGACCCGCCGCCCCCCTATGACTCGTTCCCTCATCCGATCAACCTCAACATTGGGACGTTGGTCGGCGGTGACTGGATCTCGACGGTGCCTGCCGCCTGCATCCTCGGCTGCAGGCTTGCGGTCTTCCCCGGGCAGCCGGTGGCGGAGCTGAAGCGCCGGATCGAGGCCGCCGTCGCCGAGGCGGCAGCGGCGCACCCCTGGCTCGCGAAGCACCCGCCGCGGGTCGGCTACGAGGGCTTCGCGGGGAACGGCGTCGAGGTGCCGGCCGACTCACCCATCGTCACGGCCCTCGCCGGCGCCCACCTGGCCGCGACCGGCGACCAGGCGACCCTCGTCCCGACGACGGCAACCACGGATGCGCGCGCGTTCGTCGAAAGCGGGGTTCCCGCAGTCTGCTTCGGCCCTCACGCCGAGTCGCTTCACGGCGTCGACGAGCGGGTGTTCGTTCCCTCGGTGATCGCGACCGCTCGTGTTCTGGCGACGCTCGTGAGAGACTGGTGCGGGGTGACGAGATGAAGCCACGCACGATCGCGATTCTCGGCGCGCTCGGCGCGCTCGGCGCCTCGCTGCGCAAGCGCCGCCGGCAGCACCTCGCCGTCCAGCCGGCGCTCCCGCCCGCCCCGCCGCCGCTGCCGGCGCCCTCGGCGGACCCGGTCGAAGTATCCTCCGCCGACCTCGAGCCGGCGGAGGAGCCGGAGCCCCCGGCGGAGCCCGAGCCGCCGGCCGCGCCACGCCGTGAGCAACCGCTCCAAGGAAGCGCTGCAGCGCCACTCGTCGCTGCGCCCCCACCACCCGCGGAGATGCCCGACGACCCGGAGGAGACGAGCACGGAGGACGCTCTCCCAAGCGGGTGGGAGGTCGTCGTCAGCGCGCCCCGGCATCCCGAGTCGAGCACGAAGCTTTCGGGGATCTCGTCGATCCGGAGGTTCTTCCGGACGAACGACGTGCCGATCTGGTTCGTCTCGGCGACCGCGTTCAACCTGCTCGGGATCGACCGGTGGGTGCGCCGGTTCACGTACGTCAACTACTACGACTCGTTCCAGGGCACCCACCCGAACGTGTTCGTCCCCGAGCACTACACCCCGCCCGCGTTCGACTCGATCGAGGAGATCAACGCTTACCTGCTCTCGCACAAACAGGTGATCGACCGAATCAAGGGAGAGGGCGGCGGCAAGGCACTGTTCCTGATGTTCGATGAGAAGGTCGAGCAGCTGGCGCGAGAGGCCGGGCTCGAGGTCGCGTTCCCGAGCGCCGCGCTGCGAAACCGGCTCGACTCGAAGATCGAGACGACTCGTCTCGGCAACGAGGCCGGCGTGCCGAGCGTTCCCAACGTCCTCGGGCGCGCACGTTCCTACGAAGGGCTCGTCTCGCTCGCGCGCGGCGCCGACCTCGGCGACGACCTCGTCGTCCAGACGCCGTACGGCGACTCCGGCCAGACGACGTTCTTCATCTCCTCCCGCGAGGACTGGGACGAGCACGCCGACAAGCTCGTCGACGAGCACCTGAAGGTGATGAAGCGCATCGACTGCCACGAGGCGGCGATCGAGGGTGTGATCACCCGCCACGGAACGCTCGTCGGGCCGCTGATGACCGAGCTGACCGGCTTTCCCGAGCTGACACCCTACGGCGGCGGCTGGTGCGGGAACGACGTGTTCGCGACCGCGCTCACCGAACGGCACCGCGAGCTCGCCCGCGAATACACGAAGCGAATGGGCGACCGCCTTCGCGAGGAGGGCTACCGCGGCTACTTCGAGCTCGACTTCCTTGCCGACATGGATAGCGGCGAGCTCTACCTCGGCGAGCTCAACCCGCGGGTGACCGGCGCCAGCTCGATGACGAACGTCACCGCGGTCGCCTACGGCGACATGCCGCTCTTCCTCTTCCACCTGCTCGAGTTCATGGACGTCGACTACGAGATCGACGTCGCCGAGCTCAACGAGGCGTGGGCGAAACCGAGCGCGATCGACGAGTGGAGCCAGTTCATCCTCAAGGACACGGCCCACAAGGTCGAGCTCATCACCGAGGCGCCGCAGTCGGGGATCTGGCGCCTCGACCCGGCGGCGCACGGTGGGATCAGGTTCGTTCGGCGCGAGACCGACTGGCACTCGGTGCGCGACGAGGACGAGGCGTTCTACCTGCGGATCGCCCAGGAGGGCGGTTACCGCTACCCCGGCGCCGACATCGGGATCCTCGTCACGCGTGGTCGCCTGCAGACCGACGACCACGAGCTCACCGAGCGGGCCCGTACGTGGATCACGGGGATCAAGAAGCAGTTCTGGACGGCCCCGGTGCCACCGGAGCAGCCTGTGCCCGTGCGGGAGCCCGAGCCGTTCAGCTTCAAGATGCTGTAGCGCCTGCTGGGCAACCGTCGCGGGGTGCACCGCTGCTCCATCGAAACGAGTGTCGCCTAGACTCGCCCGATGGGGCTTCTGACCTTCAGCATCAACGTCACGCTGGACGGCTGCGTCGACCACGAGGAGGGTGTGCTCCTCGGCAGCACGACGCTCGCGACTGAGCTGGATCGGCTGGAGCTGATCGACGAGTACAGGTTCCTCGTCCACCCCAGGATCGCCGGTCACGGCCCGACCCTCTATCAGACCGGGCTGCCCGGTACGCGCCGGCTCGAGCTCGTCTCGTCGAAGCCGCTCCGCAACGGCGCGGTCGCGATGCACTACCGGCGCGCGCGCAGACCGGGCAGCCACGTCGCGCCCGGCCACGGTCCGCGTGGTGCTTAAGGCCGAAGCTCAGAGAGGGAGTAGGCTTCCGCGATGGGGAGGCGGGAGGCTACCGCGCATCGAGCGGCGCGTTCGTCGAGCGTCGAGATCGTGGGACGGGAGGCCGAGCTCGCCGCGATCGACGCATTCCTCGGAGGAGCCGGTGCACGTGCGCTCGTCTTCGCCGGCGATGCGGGGATCGGCAAGACGACGCTCTGGGAGTCCGCGCTCGCCGCGGCTCGCGAACAGGGGTTTCGCGTTCTCGCGACGCGAGCAAGCGGCGCCGAGACGCGCATGTCGCATACGGGGCTCGTGGACCTTCTCGACGACGTCGACGACGCGGAGCTCGCCGGGCTGCCGACACCGCAGCGGCACGCCCTCGAGGTCGCCCTCCTGCGGGTGGAGCCACCGACGCGCCCTCAGAGTCGGCCATCGCGCTCGCACTCCTGAACACCCTGCGCGCCCTCGCTCGCGCGCCGGTGCTCGTGGCGGTCGACGACGTCCCGTGGCTCGACCGGTCGACGGCCGACGCGCTCGCGTTCGTCGCCCGCCGCCTCGGCGACGGCCCTCGATTTCTCCTCGCCCGTCGACCGGGGCGGGCGTCTGCCCTCGAGCATGCTTTTGGCCGGAACGGCCTCCGTCGACTCGACGTCGGGCCGCTGAGCTACGGCGCCATCCGGCGACTCCTCGCGAGCCAGCTCGGACTGGTCGTTCCCCGGCACCGGCTCCGGAGGCTCGTCGATGCGACTCTCGGAAATCCCCTGTTCGCGCTCGAGGTGGGCCGCGCGCTCGCGGACTCGGGTCGGCGCCCCGACGGCGATGAGCTTCCCGTTCCCGAAGCAGTCGAGGAGCTGCTCGGAAGACGCGTCGCCCGGTTGCCCGCGCCGATCCGCCGCGCTCTGCTCGCGACGGCGCTCAGCGCCGACCTGACCGCGTCACAGCTCGCCGCGATCGCCGACGCGGGATCGGTCGAGAGGGCCGTGGCCGACGGGGTCCTCGTTCTCGACGGCGAGCGCGTGCGGGCATCGCACCCGCTGCTCGCGGCAGCGGTGCGGAGACGGTCCCACGCGGCGACGAGGAGAGAGCTCCACCTCGAGCTCGCGGGCGTTGTCGGTGACGAGGAGCTCCGCGCCCGTCATCTGGCGCTCGCGGCGGAAGTCGCCGACGAGGCGCTCGCGACGATCGTCGCGAGCGCCGCCGCGGCCGCCGCCGTCCGGGGCGCCCGGCACGAGGCAGTCGATCTCGCCGACCCTGCGTTACGACTCACGCCCGCGGGCTCGGAGGCGCGGGGCGATCGCTTGCTCGTCCTCGCCGGGTATCTCGACGTCGCCGGCGAGGCTCAGCGGATCACCGACCTGCTCACCCCGGAGCTCGAATCGCTGCCCCCGGGAGCCGCACAGGTTCGCGCCCAGCTGCTCCTCTCCGAGGGCGGTGGGGTCAAGAGCGTGGACGACCATCAACGACATCTCGAGGCCGCCCTCGCGGAAGCGGGGGACGATCCCGAGCTCCGGGCCCCGGTGCTCGCGAAGAAGTCGATTCACGCGACCGCCGCCTGTGTCGAGCGGGTTGGGGAGGCCGAAGCCTGGGCGCTCGAGGCGCTCGAGGCAACCGGGGGTCGTGACCCCGACGTGGCACGGCTCGCGCTCCACGGCCTGGCGTGGGCGACGGCGCTCGCTGGCAGGCCCGTCGACGATCTCAACGAGCGGTTTCTCGCCGCGTCTCCGGCCGCGTTCCACCTGATCGACTCCGTCGAGCGGGTGGCTGCCCTCCGGCTGACCTGGCGAGGTGAGGTCGCGGCCGCTCGAACGGCGTTGGCGCAGCTCCTCGCGCTCGCCGACGCCCGCGGAGAGCAATGGTCGTACGTCGTCGTGCGCCTGCACCTCTGCGAGCTCGAGCTCCGCGCCGGCGAGTGGGACTCCGCCGAACGCCTCCTCGACGAGTGGGCCGAGTCGATGGAGGGCGAGTTGCTCGTCGCACCGAGCTACGAGCGCTGCCGCGCTGCGCTCGGGGCGGGTCGCGGCAAGCCGGACGAGGTCTCGCGCTGGGCAGCTCCAGCGCTCGCGGGTGCCGAAGCGACCGGGGCAACGTGGCAGCTGCTCGCGACGAGGCATGCGCAGGCCCGCACCGCCCTCCTCGGCCACGAGGTCGAGCAGGCTGCGGGGCTCCTCCGGGAGGTCTGGGCACACGGGGAGCGCGAGGGGATCGGCGATCCCGGCGCACTCCCGGTCGCGCCCGAGCTCGTCGAGGCCCTCGTCGAGCTCGGCGAGCGGGAGGAGGCGCAGGCCGTCACCGACCGGTTGAGGGAGCTCGCTGAAGGTCTCGATCATCCGTGGGGTCGCGTGTCCGTCGGCCGGTGCGCCGGGCTCCTCCTGATCGGGGAGGCGTCGCACGCTGCGGCGGCGGCGCTAGTCGAGAGTGCAGACGGCTACGAGGCACTCGGGCTGCGCTTCGAGGCCGCACGCACGCTCCTCACGCTCGGAAGGGCCCAACGCCGGCAAAAGAAATGGGCCGCGGCCCGTGGCTCGCTCGAGCGCGCGGTGGCGATCTTCGACCAGCTCGGCTCGGACGGGTGGGCGACGGACGCCCGCGTCGAGCTTGGACGGGTCGGAGCGCGCCGCCCGCGCGCGGACGGTCAGCTCACCCCAACCGAGCGGCGCGTGGTCGAGCTCGCGGCCGAAGGATGCTCGAACAAGGAGATCGCGCAAGCGCTCGTCGTCACCGTCAACACCGTCGAGACACATCTCTCGCACGCCTACGCGAAGCTCGGGATCCGCTCGCGTTCACAGCTCTCGCGTGTGAACCTGAACAGCGTGTAGCGCCTCAAAGTCTCAGGGTTTCCGCGATTTCGCTCACCGGTCGTGCGCGGCAACGTTCGTCGGGTAGACGACGTCGACCCGGGGAGGGGATCGTGCGAGACCGGCTGAGAACGCATCTTGGGAGATCGCTGTTGGTAGCGATCGCATTGATCGTCGCGCTCGGAGTCGCGAGCGCGAGCGCGGCACGAACGCCGGCGGTGACAACGGCGACGACTGCCGTCACCAGCGGAAGCTACACCGGCAAGCTCGACGATGCGCCGGTTGCAGTCGCGGTGATCGCGCAGGCGCCGGCGGTCAAGGGGCAGTCGCGGGTGATTTCGATGTACGTGTGCAACGGCACGTCGATCGCCGTATGGCTCACCGGCGAGGCGACGGGCGACTCGGCGACTCTGCGGTCGGCCGCCGGCGGGTTCGGGGCGCAGGTTTCGGTCACGTCGCGTAGGGCTGGTGGGGTGCTGGCGATCCCGGGTGGAGGCAAACATCGCTTCGTGATCCCAAACGTCGTCCGGGTGGCCGGGCTCTTCGACGTGACGATCGCGAAAAGCGGCGCGATCGAGGGGAGCTCGAGCTCAGGGGCGACGCTCAGCGGCCGGGTCGGCGCGGGCGGCGCGCTGCCCGCGAAGGGGCCGGTCGCAGCGACCGCGAGCGCAGACGGCACGGACGTGAAGCTCACGGCGCTCGCCCAGCATCTCACCGCCGGCGAGTACCGCTGGATAGTCCTCGCGGACGGGAAAGTCTACGGCGCGAACAAGCGCGGGCCCGGCCTGGGTGGGATCGGCGGGTTCGACCCCTCGCGCGTCACCGGCCGCAGGGTCGTGAGGATCCACGCCGGCGGCGCTGGCGTGAAGGGTTGGGACACGGCGCGGTGCCAGGCGCTCGCCAACAAGTGGGACAAGCTGGTCGAGAGCGCCGGAGACGACATCGCCAACGGCGACGACGCGAGCGCCGACGCGAAGCTCGACAAGGCGCAAGGCATGCTCAACACGCTGAACAGCAAGTGCATGGTCACCGGGATCGCGTAGGACATGCCGCAGTTCCTCATCGAGCTGTACGTGCCGCGGGGTGACGGAGAGACGGTGGCGCGCAGCGCGCGCCTCGCCCGCCTCGCGGCCGTTGAGCTGACCCGGGAGGGGAGGGCGGTGCGCGTCGTGCGCTCGATCTTCGTGCCTGACGACGAGACGTGCTTCCTGCTGTACGAGGCCATCACGGCCGACGACGTCGCCGAGGCAGCTCGGCGCGCGTCGCTTCCGTTCGATCGAGTCGCGCTCGCGGTTGCGGGGCGTGAGGGGGAGGAGGAGAGCTCATGACCCGTCTCTGGACGGTTTTGCTGGTCGCGCTGGTTGGGTTGGTGGTGGTGTTGGCGGCGTCGGCGGCGCCGGATCGGAGGCCGCCGCGGGTTGTGGGCGCGGTGATGATCGATTCCGACAACGACGCTCGTGCTGACAGGCTGCGGGTGATGTATTCGGAGCGGGTGGTGCATCGGGCTGATCGTGATGGTCGATATCCGTTTGTGGTGGCGGGCTACAGGGTCAGGTCGGTGGGTAAGGCGTCGGGGAAAGGTCTGGTTGTGGTGCTCGTCGAGCATGCTGATCCGGACACCGATGCGGCGCCGACGGTTCGGTATCGCCGCTCGAAGAATCAGCCGGTGAGGGATCGGGCAGGCAATCAGGCGGTCGGCCAGCTGTTTGTTCGTACGAGGGCGCACGGGCATGTGCCGCCTGCATCTCCGCCGCCGCCGGCTCCTGCGCCGCTTGATGGGGATGCTGACGGGACGCCGGATGCAGATGACTGTGCGGCGAAGGACGCTGCGATCCACCCTGGCGCGGCCGATGTCCCCGATCTTGCGTTCGTCGACTCGAACTGCGATGGGATCGACGGCACCGAGACCGACGCGGTGTTCGTCAGCCCGAACGGCAAGGACACCGACCCCGGCACCAAGTCCCGACCGATGCGCGAGGTCACGCGGGCGGTCGAGGTCGCCGCCACGGGCGGCAAGCGGTACGTCCTCATCGCGTTCGGCGAGTACTCGCGGGTGTACCTGTCTTCTCGAATCTCGCTCTACGGCGGCTACGACCCATCGAGCTGGCAACGACGCGACCGCTTCCCCGACGGGCTCCCGGTGATCGCCGGTCAGCCGGACGGTGTCGTCGTCGATGGCGTGAAGGACGTCGTCCTCCAGCACCTGAAGGTCACCGGCACCGTCAGAGTCGGCGTGGCCTCGGACGGTGGCACCTACGGCATCCGTGCGATCAAGGGCGCCAGCCTCACGCTGCAGCGCGTCGTCGCAACCGCCGGGAATGCAAGCGCGGGTCTTGCGGGAGCGGACGCGGTCAGGGGCGTCCGCGGCGGCGACGGCGACCCAGGGCAGCCGGGGATGTGCGACGACAATCCGAGCGGCTTCGCCGGGCCGGCCGGAGGGAAGGGCGGGTCGAGCCCGGGCGGGCGAACGGGCGGGTCCGGTGGCAGCGGCGGCTTCTCGACGCTGACCGTCGTCTCATCGGCCGGACCCGGACAGGGAGGCAAGAGCGGATCCGTCGGCGGCCCTGGTGGTGCGGTGGGCAACCCGGGAAAGCCGGGCGGCGCGGGCCAGAGTGGCGAGAACGGCGCAACCGGGGCGGCAGGAGCGGGTGGTCAGGGCGCAACGACAGACGCCGGCTTGGTCTGGGTGGGCCGAGACGGAACTGACGGCGGCCCAGCAGGCCCGGGCAACGGTGGCGGCGGTGGCGGTGGCGGCGGCGCCCAGAGCGGTGTCTTCGCCAACAACGGCGCCGGAAACGGTGGTGGCGGTGGTGGTGGCGGCGGCGCCGGTGGCGCGGGTGGCAAGGGCGGCGCCGCTGGTGATGGTTCGTTCGGCGTCTACCTGCACAACTCGAAGCTCGTCGCCGAACGCAGCATCATCACGGCAGGCAACGGCGGTGCTGGTGGTCGCGGTGGCAACGGCGGTCTCGGTGGCGCGGGTGGTGCGGGTGGCAAGGGCGGAAAGGTCTGCACCTCGGAGGTCGGTGGGGGTGGCAACGGCGGCTTCGGCGGAGCAGGTGGCCGCGGCGGTGGTGGGGGCGGTGGAGCGGGCGGGCCGAGCGTCGGCGTCTTCAAGACCGGTAGCTCGACCGCGACGCTCAAGGACTCCACCAAGGTCAGCATCGGCACCGCAGGTCCTGGTGGAGCAGGCGGCAGCAGTGGCCCGGGTGGCGCGGGAAGCGCCGGCTTCCCCGGTATCGCGAACCAGGTCTACCCCGAGGTCCACTCATGAGCTCCCGGTCCTGGACGGTTTCGTTTGGTTGTGCTGGTTGGGTTGGTGTTTGTGTTGTCGGGTGCGGAGCGTCGGCATCTTCAAGACCGGCACCTCGACCGCCGCGCTCGAGAACTCGACCAAGGTCAGCTACGCCAACGCCGGCGCCGGCGGTAACAGCGACCCCAGTGGCAAGGGAGCCTCCGGCATGGCCGGCGTCACGACCGACGTCCACCCCGGTTCCGGATAGCGCGGACGACCGTGCCGTGAGCAGGCGCCAGTACGCTTCTCGGATGAGCTCCATCTCGCTCACCTTCGAAGCCTTCACAGAAGCCTCGCCCGGGCCGCTTTGGCAAGCTCTCTTCGAGCGCCACTGGCCGCGTTACCGCGACTGGTTCCTCTCCGAGGGTGAGGCTGCGCGGACGACCTACGCGGAGTCCATCCGCGCGCTCGGCACGCACATGCCGGAGCTCGTCGAGACGTACGTCCAGATCTGCGAGCTCGCGGGCGGTGGCGACCTCGAGGCGCGCTTTCTCGCGATGTTCGCGCCACCGTCGTACCTCTCCGGCTGCTCACAGGCGGTCTGGCGTGGCCCACAGACCGGCGGGCCGGTGCTGATCCGCAACTACGACTACGCGCCCGAGCGGCTCGAGGGCGCAATCGTCTCGACCGCGTGGGCCGGGAAGCGCGTGCTCGGCGTCTCGGATTGCGCGTGGGGGTTGCTCGACGGCGTCAACGAGGACGGGCTCGCGGTCTCGCTCGCGTTCGGGGGCCGCAAGGTCGTTGGCCCGGGCTTCGGGATCCCGCTGGTCGTCCGGTACCTGCTGCAGACCTGCGCGACCACCGAGCAGGCCCGGACGGCGCTCCTCCGCCTCCCGTATCACCTCGCCCATACGCTGACGATGGTCGACGCGAACGGCGACACGTGCACGGCGTACATCGCACCCGACCGGGACGTCGTGCTCACCGAGGCGCCCGTCGCGACGAACCACCAGGGCAGGATCGAGTGGGCCGAGCACGCGCGCGCGACCCGATCACTCGAGCGGGAGGGGACTCTCCTCGACCTCGTCACCTTGCCCGCAGCCTACGACGACCTCACCACCGCCTTCCTCGTGCCTCCCCTCTACCAGGACGGCTATGCACGGCGGATGGGGACGCTCTACACGGTCGCGTACGACGTCCGCGCCGGTGCGGCAGCATTCCTGTGGCCAGGGCAGCGCTGGGATCTGGGCTTCGCTCGGTTCGAGCCGGGGTCGCGCACCGTTACCCTCGAGAGCCCCGCCGCCGCGTGACCTTCGGTCAGCGGGTGAGCTCCCAGGCGAGATGCTGGAGCTCGGGCTCGATCAGCTTCTCCCAGGCGAGCTTCACCGCTTTCGGCGAGCCGGGGGTCGAGATCACGACCGAGCCGCGGAACGTCCCCGCGGTCGCCCGAGAGAGCATCGCCGCCGACCCGACCTGCTCCCAGCTCAGCATTCGAAACAGCTCACCGAAGCCGGGAAGCGTCTTCTCGAGCATCCCGGCGAGCGCGTCGTACGTCGAGTCGCGCCGGCTGATCCCCGTGCCCCCATTGACGATCACGATCCTGCACGTCTCGACGAGCCGCTCGACCGTTGCCCGCACGTCGGCCGGCTCGTCCCGCACGACCGCATAGCCGCCGACCGTCGCCCCGGCCGCGGCGATGCGCTCCTTGAGGTAGTCGCCGTTGACGTCATCGTCGGGGCTTCGGCTATCGCTGACGGTGAGCACGCCGATCACGACGTCGGTGCCCGCGGCCGCGGCGCGGTGCGCATCGGTGCCCATTCGCTGATCGTAGAGGTAAGGTGCCGCCGTGACCGAGGCGACCGCACTGTGTCAGGAGGCCGAGGAGCGGCTGCGTCCGCTCTTCCTCACCTCGGCGCTCGCCGCCTGGGATGCGAACGTGGTCGCGAACGACGAGAACGAGGCTCGGCGCGTCGCTGCAGATGTCGCGCTTTCCGATGCGCTCGCCGACCCGGCGCTGTACGGCCGGATCGTCGAGGCTCGCAAGGGTGCTGCTGAGGGCGCGACCCGCCGCCAGCTCGACCTGCTCTACGGGATGACCGCGACGAGCCAGGCGCCCGAAGCGCTCCGCCACCGGTTGGTCGAGCTCGAAGCCGCGGTCGAGGGGAGGTTTGCACAGCACCGGGGCGTCGTTCGCGGCGCCGAGGTCACCGACAACGAGATCCTCGAGATCCTCCGCCGCTCGAACGACATCGCCGAGCGGCGCGAGGCCTGGGAGGCGTCGAAGACCGTCGGTGCGCTCGTCGCAGAGGACGTCCGCGCCCTCGCAAGGCTGCGCAACGAGATCGCCCGCAGCCTCGGGCATCGCGATTGGTTCGCGTTTGCGCTCGACGTCAGCGAGATGAGCGAGGACAAGCTGTTCGTGACGCTCGACGCCTGTGACGCCGCGACCCGCGAGCTGTTCACGCGCTGGAAGCAGGGGGTCGATGCGCAGCTGGCGGAGCGCTTCGGTTGCGGGGTGGACGAGCTCCGCCCCTGGCACTACGCCGATCCGTTCTTCCAGGACGTCCCCGCCGAGGGTGGGATCGACCTCGATCCGCTCTTCGCCGACCGTGACGTCGTCGCGCTCGCCGGCGCGACGTTCTCCGGGTTCGGGCTCCCCACCGACGACGTGCTCGCACGCAGCGACCTCTACCCGCGCGATGCGAAGTGCCAGCACGCCTTCTGCCTCGACGTCGACCGCGCCGGCGACGTCCGCGTCCTCGCCAACGTCCGCAACGACGCGAGCTGGGCGGACACCATGCTTCACGAGCTCGGCCACGCCGCCTACGACCTCGGTTATGCCGACAGCCTTCCCTGGCTCCTGCGCGACTGCCACCTGACGATGACGGAGGGGATCGCGATCATGATGGGCGCGCTCGCGCGTGACCCCGAGTGGCTGCGCACCGTCGCCGGCTTCGAGCTCGAGGAGAGCAACGGGCTCCAAACCGCCCACGCCGCAGACGCGCTCGTCTTCACCCGCTGGGTGCTCGTGATGACGCACTTCGAGCGGGCGCTGTACGCCGACCCCGACGCGAACCTCGACACGATCTGGTGGGAGCTTGTCGCCCGGTTCCAGGGCCTGACCCCGCCCGAGGAACGACAGGCTCCCGACTGGGCGGCGAAGATCCACATCGCCTGCGCGCCGGTCTACTACCACACGTACCTCTACGGACACCTCGTCGCCGCGCAACTGCGGGCGGCGATCCGGCGCACGGTCGGTGGGCTCGTGGGCAGGCCCGAGGCGGGGGCGTTCCTCCGCGAGCGGGTCTTCGGCCCGGGCGCCTCGCTGCGCTGGGACCACCTCCTCGAGCACGCGACCGGCGAGCCACTCGACGTGAGCTTCTACGCGGCTGAGCTCAGGCTCACGTAGCCCATCCGGAACGGTGCCTCGCTCCGAAGACCGTCGGGTGGACGCGTCCGGGACGAGAGGAGCGATGAGCTGAACCGGCTGGCGAAGACCGTCACCGGACGGCGGAGCGCATGGCTGGTCGTTGCCGCCTGGATCCTGTGCGTCGCAGCTCTCGGCCCCTTTGCCGGACGCTTCGAGCGCGCCCAGCAGAACGACCCCGCGAGCTTCCTGCCAGGCTCGGCCGAGTCGGTCGAGGTGCTCCGGGCAAACGAGGAGTTCGACACCGGCAGCCCGACGATCGCGACGGTCGTCCTGCGGAACGCGAGCGGCCTCACGAAGACCGATCGCGCAGCGGCCGAGGCGGCGCGAGCGCGAGTCGCCGCGGCAGACGTAGAGGGGCTGGGCGAGCCGGCGCCGGCAATCGGGTCGGGCGACGGCAAGGCGCTGCTCGTGACGGTGCCGATCGCCGGCGAGGACGACATCCAGCGGATCGTCGACGGGGTCGAGGCGATCCGCGGCGCGCTCGCCACGGGGCTTCCCGCACAGCTCGAGGCCAAGGTGACCGGGCCGGCCGGCTTCTCCGCCGACGCGAGCCAGGTCTTCGAGGGGATCAATTCGACGCTCCTCCTCGCGACCGCCGGGCTCGTGTTCGTGCTGCTGGTGCTGATCTATCGCAGTCCGATCTTCTGGGTCCTCCCGCTCCTGGCGGTGCTGCTCGCAGAGTCGATGGTGCGCGCCGCCGGGTACGGGCTCGCGTCGCTCGGGCTCGTAGTCAACGGCCAGGTAGGCGGAATCCTCCTCGTCCTGGTCTTCGGTGCCGGTACCGACTACGCGCTGCTCGTCACCGCTCGCTACCGGGAGGAGCTTCGGCGGCACGAGGACAAGCACGAAGCGATGCGCGTCGCGCTCCTCGCCGCCGGGCCCACGATCGTTGCGTCCGCGGCGACCGTGATCGCTGCACTCCTCTGCCTCTCACTCGCCGAGGTCAACACCACCGCCGGGCTCGGCCCGATCGGCGCGCTCGGCGTCGGGATCGCCGCGGTCGCGATGCTCACCGTCCTGCCCGCGCTCCTCGCCGTCTGCGGGCGGCGGGCCTTCTGGCCGTTCGTGCCACGTTATGGCTCCACCGACCGGGCCGCGACCGGCTCGTGGGCTCGGCTCGGGTCCGCGATCGCCGCCCGCCGGCGCGCGGTGTCGATCGGCACGGCGCTCGTGCTCGCGGTCGCGGCGGCGGGCGCGGTTCAGCTCGACGATGACCTCACGAGCGCGAACGGCTTTCGTGGATCGGTGGAGGCGGTCCAGGGCCAGGCTCTGCTCGAGCAGTCCTTCCCCGCGGGGGCGGCCGCGCCGACGACCGTTTTCGTGAAGCCGGGAACCAGTGTCGACGGGCTGCGCAGCGCGGCTCGGGCCTCAGTCGTGGTGGCGTCGGTGGGAGAAGTGGAGAGCGGGCCGCCCGGCTCGAGATTCACGGTGACTCTCACCGCCGACCCGTTCTCGAAAGAGGGGATTGCCGCGATCCCTACGCTCCGCACCGACCTTCGTGCGGTCGCCGGCGACCGCGTTCTCGTCGGCGGGCCGACTGCCGAGGAAGCGGACGTCCGCAGCGCAAACGAGCGCGACACGCGACTGCTCGTGCCGCTCGTGCTGGCGGTCGTGCTCGTGATCCTCCTGCTGCTCCTGCGGGCTGTCGTCGCCCCGGTGATGCTGGTCGCGACGGTCGTGCTGTCGTTCTTCGCCGCGGTGGGGCTTAGCCTCGGCCTCCTCGAGCTTCTCACCGACCTCCCCGGAGAGGACCCGAGCTATGCGCTCTACGCGTTCATCTTCCTCGTCGCGCTCGGCGTCGACTACAACATCTTCCTCGTCGCACGCGTGCGGGAGGAGGCGCAGCGCGTCCCGACCGACGAGGCGATGCGCCACAGCCTCGCGCTGACCGGCGGGGTGATCACGTCGGCGGGCGTCGTTCTCGCCGGGACCTTTCTCGTGCTCGCGGTGCTCCCGCTCGTCGCACTGACCCAGCTCGGCGTCACGGTCGCCGTCGGCGTGCTGCTCGATGCGCTGGTCGTTCGCTCGATCCTCGTCCCAGCGTTGACGTTCGAGCTTGGCGAGCGTACCTGGTGGCCGTCCGCGCTGTGGCGCAGCAGAAGGCGCGGTCAGGCCCGGTCGATCGCGTAGCTCGCCGCCACGTGCGGCTCGAGGTACGCGGCCGACGGGCTACCGGCCGGCGTGAAAAACCCGACAACCTCGAGGGTCGCGTCGGGCGAGAGGTTCTCGACGATGTGGACCTCACGGGGATGAAGCCTGAACACCGAGCCGGGAACGAGGTCCTCCGTCTCGTCGTCGAGGTGAAGCCGCCCGGCGCCCTCGCGAACCCAGACGATCTCGTCGTACAGATGGTAGTGCCACGGCGCCTTGCCGGGAGGGATCGTCCCCCCGAACGCGGTCGCTCTCACCGAGCCGTTGTGAGGCCCGTGGAGGATCTGAAAGGAGCGCGACCCGGTTGCAGTGCCGGCCTCGACGAGTGCGAGCTCGACGGCAGGCTCGGGTGGACCGATCGGCGCGTGGAGATCGACCGCAGGCCCGACGCTGACCCGGACGCACTCCAGGCCGCTGTCTCCGGCCCGAAGCCCGCCCGCAGCCCCGGCAGGGATATGCAACGACGAGACCGCGGCGACCTGGCTCGTCGTCTCGCCGACCCGCAGGACGCCCGAGCCGGCCGACACGAGAACGAGCACGTCCTCTCGGTCGTCGCCGAGCTCGACCGACGTCCCGGCACCGAGCACAAGGCCTTCGAGCGCGAGCTCCGACCCCGCTTCGGGTGGGACGAGCTGGGCCCGCTCGACCCCATCCGCCGCTGCCGATGCTGTCGTCGTCCGGTGCGTGACGCGGCCGCTCACGGCCGGAGCATCGCACACCGAGGGAGGTTGCGTCAGCCGAGGTCGCCGAGCGCGAGTGTGCCCGAGGCGTCCACGTCGAACAACCACTGACCGGCTGCGGCCGCGTCCATCGTCGGCGCGAGCGCAATCCCCTGCATCGCCTGACACCCAAGCTCCTCGAGGAAGTCGGCGTGAGCGAGATCCTCGACACCTTCCGCGATCACGTCGAGCCCGAGCGCGTGCCCCATGTCGACGATCGCCCGGACAAGAGCGACGATTCGCGCGTCGTCGTCGAGCCGGGCCACGAACGACCGGTCAATCTTGAGCGCCCGCACCGGGTAGCGCGAGAGCGCGTGGAGCGAAGAGCTCCCGATTCCGAAGTCGTCGACGTGCAGCTCGAAGCCGCGGTCGACCAGCGCGGTCATCCGCTCGATCGCCAGCTCAGGGTTGTGGACGATGACATCCTCGGTGATCTCGACGATCAGGTTCGCCGAAGCGACGCCGTGGCGGCGGCACGCCGAAACGAGCGTGTTCGCCAGACCAATGTCCCAAAACTCCGAGTTCGAGATGTTCACGCTCACGGAGACCGAGTACCCGTCCTCCTGCCAGCGAGCGATCTGCTGGCACGCGAGCTCGATGACTCGCTGTCCGAGCCTGACCATCGAGCCAGACTCCGCGAGCGCGGGAAGAAACGTCTGCGGGCCGAGGATTCCCCGTTCGGGATGACGCCAGCGGACGAGCCCTTCGAGCCGGTGCGGCCCTGAGCCGGTGCGGCTGACGATCGGCTGGTAGTGCAGCTCGAACTCGTCGCGATCGAACGCCGCACGGAGCTCCGCGAGCAGCGAGAGCTGCGCAAGCGCGCCCTCGTACAGCGAGATGTCGAACGTCGCCGCCGACCCCTTCCGGGTCGCCTTCGCCTGGTACATGGCGAGGTCGGCGTCGCGGAGCACGTCGGCCGGATCGACGTAGTTGCCGTCGCTGCCGGCGATCCCGACGCTGGCGGTCACCTGCACCTCGTGCTCGTCGAGCCGGATCGGCGCCGAGATCGCGGTGAGCATGCGATCGACGATCCGGCTGACGTCTGCGGGTGTCACCTCGGGCAGCAGTACGGCGAACTCGTCGCCCCCGAAGCGGGCAGCGGTGTCGTTGCCGCGGGTGGCTCGCTCGAGCCGACGCGCAACCTCCTTGAGCAGCCGGTCGCCGGCGAGGTGGCCGAGCGTGTCGTTGACGAGCTTGAACCCGTCGAGGTCGAGGAACGCGACCGAGTATCCGTGTTGCGGATCGGCGTTCGCGGCGGCGACAGCATCACCGAGGACTTCGAGAAACCGAGCGCGGTTCGCGAGCCCGGTGACGGAATCGTGCCGGGCGTCGTGGCGAAGCCTCGCCTCGAGGCGCTTTCGCTGGTCGATGTCGCTCACGGAGCCGACGATCCGGATCGCGGCGCCGTCGGTTCGGGCGACCGGAAGCCCTCGGCAGAGCACCGTCCGCTCCTGTCCGGCCGTCGTCACCCGCTGCTCGACCTCGAACGGCTCGAGGCTGCCGGCGCGAACCTCCTCGACGATCCGCTCGAGCGTGGCGACGTCGTCCGGATGGATCACGGAGAACCAGCGGTCGACCGGGGCCATCCCGCCGAGCGCGCCGATCCCGAGCAGGCTGTTGCAGCGCTCCGAGTAGTACATCTCGGCGCTGTCGAGGCTCCAGTCCCAGAGCCCGTCGTTGGTCGCGGCGGCGGCGAGCCCGTAGCGCTCCTCGCTCGCGCGCACCCTCTCGTGCATCTCCTCGAGCTGAAAGGCCTCCGTGAGCAGTGACGCCCACTGGCTGTAGCTCTCCCGCCCGCTTCCGGACGTCGAATCGATTCTGCCGACGACCGCAAGCAGGCCGAAGTCGTCAGCACCGGAGCGGATGGGGATGACGTAGGTCACAACGTCAGCGCCCGGGTCTCCCAGCGCGATCAGCGATCGCGGCGGGAAGGCCTCGGCGCGCAGCTCCTGGCTGCGCAGCAGATCGCCGTCGAGAACACCGTCGCGTGAGTAGACGTCGCGAATCCTCAACCGCTCACCAACGGCCCCGGGCACCCATGTTGCCAGGCAGCCGGCGGTGACGCGCGTCGACGCCATCCAGTCCAGCGAGATCGGTCGTCCGTCCTCGCGGTCGAATAGCTCGACGCCGATCTCGTACTGCTCGAAAAGCGACTGCTCGAGGTTGGCGCGAAGCTCGAGGTAGTGATACGCCTGCTGGCGCCACAGGCTCTCGATCACCTCTGCGGCAGCACGCATCGCATCCGTCGCGCCGGCGCTCTCGGATCGGGCGGCGAGACGATCGAGGAGCACGTCGAGGACCTGCTGGAGCTGTCGGGGCGACGGATCGCACACTCCGGCGGCGGCCGCGAGCGAGCCTGCGGCAGCGGCAACGTCGGCGTGGTCCCCCGCGAGCGAGCGCTCGAGCGTCTCCAGCAGCCGGAGGCTGCTCGATCGGAGCCGGCGCTCGAGCTCTGGATTGCCAGCCGGTGGGCGGAGCAGCTTCACGACCCAATCGGCGGTCTCCGCGACGCTCGGCGGCTCCCCCTCAGGGGAAGCGATTCGCGCACCGCAGCCACACGACTCGCGCGGGACGAAGAGCGCGGGAACGAGATCCGGCCCTGTCCGGCGATCGCCAGCCAGCACCTCGAGGAGCCTTTCGCCCGCCCGGCGCCCGATCAGCGCGAACTGCTGGTCGACCGTCGCGAGCGTCGGCCGCACGAACGCCCCGCGCTCGACGTCGTCGAAGCCGACGACGGCGATGTCCTGAGGCACCCTCACCCCGAGCTCCTGGAGCCTCGCGATCGCACCGAGCGCATTGCGGTCCGTCGCGCACACGAGCGCGGTCACCGGCAGGCCGGCAGCGACAACCGCCGCAGCCGCAGCGCTGCCGCCATCTTCGCGGTGGTCGGGTGTCTCGAAGAACCACGCCGGATCGCGCTCGATCCCGGCGGCGGCAAGCGCATCGCAGTACGCCTCGTAGCGGGCGCGCATGTCGAACTGGGTGGTGCGCCCGAGAAACCCGATCCGGCGGTGTCCGTGGCCGAGCAAATGGTTGACCGCATCGGCGATCCCTGAGGCGTTATCGACGGCGACGAGCGGGGCGGTGACGCCGTCGAACCGCTCGCCGGCGAGGACGACGGGGATCCCCATCGCGATGAGTTCGGCGACATGCTCCCGTGCGGCCCCGTGGGCCAGCACCACGACGCCGTCGAGGTGCTCGAGCGCGGTGCGGCTAAACGGCGAATGCTGGAAGTCGGAGAGGTCGCCGCTTACGCCCGCGTCGAGCGCCTGCAGCAACACGACCTGGCCGCCAACTGCCTCGAGCGCATGACCGACGCCGGCGAGCACCCGACCGAAGTAGTAGCCACCGCCGACAGGCGCAAGTGCGCCGATCGTTGGGCGGCGTCGAGCAGTCGTCACTGGCTGATTCGTCATCGTGAGCGCGGGCCTCGTCGCGAGCCCTCCGGCGGTATTCGGCCGCGTCGACCCGTTTCTTGACGCCCCGTTCGGGGCGCAACGCTTTCCGTGCCGAAGGTTGCTTCCCTTTCGTCACGCGGGCGCGCGAGCCATCAGTCGCCGGCGACGGGCCACCGGTACCCTGCCGACGTGGCGACCCGCGACGACATCCGCAACGTCGCGATCGTCGCCCATGTCGACCACGGCAAAACAACGCTCGTCGACGCGATGCTCTGGCAGTCCGGCTCGTTCCGGGAGAACCAGGACGTCGCCGAGCGCGTGATGGACTCGATGGACCTCGAGCGGGAGAAGGGGATCACGATCCTCGCGAAGAACACCGCCGTCCGCTACGGCGATGTGAAGATCAACATCGTCGACACACCGGGTCACGCGGACTTCGGCGGCGAGGTCGAGCGCGGGCTGCGGATGGTCGACGGCGTGCTCCTGCTGGTCGACGCGAGCGAGGGCCCACTCCCGCAGACGCGCTTCGTTCTCCGCAAGGCGCTCGAAGCGCGCCTCCCGGTGATCCTTGTCGTGAACAAGGTCGACCGGCCCGACGCGCGGATCGACGAGGTCGTCAACGAGGTCTACGACCTCTTTCTCGACCTCGACGCGGATGAGTCCCAGATCGAGTTCCCGATCGTCTACTGCAACGCGAAAGCCGGGCGGGCGGGGCTCGAGCCGGATCTCTCCCGCCTCGGAGAGACGCTCGAGCCACTGTTCGCGACGCTCCTGGGCACGATCCCTGCCCCCGCGTTCGAGGAGGGGCATCCGTTCCAGGCGCTGGTCACAAACCTCGACGCCTCGCCGTACGTCGGGCGGCTGGCGATCAGCAGGATCCGGAACGGGATCGTGCGCAAGGGTCAGCAGCTCGCCTGGTGCCGGCGCGACGGCACCGTCGAGCGGGCACGCGTTGCGGAGCTCTACGTGACGGAGGCGCTCGATCGGGTCGACGCGGAGGAGGCCGGCCCCGGCGAGATCGTCGCGATCGCCGGAATCGCCGAGGTGACGATCGGCGAGACGCTCGCCGACGCTGACGACCCGCGGCCGCTCCCGGTGGTAGAGGTCGATGAGCCGAGCCTCTCGATGACGCTGGGGATCAACTCCTCGCCGCTCGCAGGGCAGGAGGGCTCGAAGCTCACCGCGCCGATGCTGAAGCAGCGGCTCGACCAAGAGTTGATCGGCAACGTCTCGCTCCGCGTCGTCCCGACCGACCGGCCCGACACATGGGAGGTGCAGGGCCGCGGCGAGCTGCAGCTCGCGGTGCTCGTGGAGCTGATGCGGCGCGAGGGGTTCGAGCTGACCGTCGGCAAGCCCCGGGTCGTCACTCGCGAGCTCAACGGCAAGCTGCACGAGCCGATGGAGCGGGTGTCGGTCGACGTCCCGGAGGAGTACGTCGGCGTTCTCACCCAGCTCTTTGCGCTGCGTAAGGGACGAATGGAGAACATGGTGAACCACGGCACCGGCTGGGTCCGGCTCGAGGTGAAGGTGCCAGCCCGCGGGCTGATCGGGTTCAGAACGGAGTTCCTCACCGAGACGCGCGGAACCGGGATCCTCCATCACATCGCCGACGGGTACGAGCCCTGGCACGGCGAGCTGCGGACGCGGCCGACCGGAAGCCTCGTCGCCGACCGACGCGGTCCGACGACCCAGTTCGCGCTGCTCAACCTCCAGGAGCGCGGCTCGCTCTTCGTCGGGCCCGGGGTCGAGGTGTACGAGGGGATGATCGTCGGCGAGAACGCGCGTGCCGAGGATCTCGACGTGAACGCGACGAAGGAGAAGAAGCTCACGAACATGCGCTCGTCGACCGCCGACGAGCTCGTTCGGCTCATCCCGCCGCGACCGCTCTCACTCGAGCAGGCCCTCGAGTTCATCCGCGACGACGAGTGCGTCGAGGTGACACCCGAGTCGATCCGGTTGCGCAAGACCGAGCTCGCGGCGAACCGGCGGCAGCAGTCGGCGAGCCGCAAGGCGCGCGGCCTCGCGTAGCGCCACACACCCCCGTTCTACGTCCTTGCGGGACACCGCACTGGCGATTCGTCGGGGTCGACTCCGAAGCCGCGGAGGCGTCGCCGGTGTCAGACACTCTCGGGTGTCAAGCCCGCCCTGTGTCGCCTTTGCGACAAACGCTCCACGAAAACCGTGGAAAACGTGCCTCGGTCCGCCGTGGACGTGTCCGACGGTACGCATCAGGTGTCGGACACCTCAGCCGTCAAGGGCGAGGTGTCTCAACTTCGTCACAATCGCTCCACAGGAAGCTAGGCGACGGCGAGCTGGTTGCCGCCCGCCCGCTTGGCGACGTACATCGCCTCGTCGACGCGGCGCAGCGCGTCGGTGACGGTGTCGTCGGGGAGCACCTGCGCCGCCCCGACGCTCGCGGTGAGCACGAACGCACCCTCCCCGGAGGCAACGGGCTCCTCGGCCAGCGCGGTGAGGAACCGCTCGCCGAGCCGTTTCGCGTCGCCGATCCCGGCGTAGCGCAGCAGCACGACGAACTCGTCACCGCCAAGCCGCGCGACGAGGTCGCTGCTGCGCGGAAACACCCGCGTGAGCCGTCTCGATGCCGCCTTGAGCGCATCGTCGCCGGCGACATGCCCGAGCTCGTCGTTCACGCTCTTGAACCGGTCGAGGTCGATCAACAGCAGGCAGAGCGGGTCGGACGAGAGCGCGCGCATGGTGATCGCGCGGCTGAGCTCCTGCTCGAGCACTCGCCGGCTTGCGAGACCCGTCAGCGCGTCAGACCCTGCCTCGCGCCGCGCCTGCTCGAGGTCGTTGGTGAGTGACGTGATCCGCTGAACGAGAGCCTGGTCGAGCGCCTCGCCGTCGCGGCGCCGATCGATGACCTCGCCGAGGCTCGAGACCGCGTCTATCGCGGCCGACTTGAGCTCCTCGGGTGAGAGACCTACTGACGCCTTCAGGCGATCGAGCGAGAGCGCGATCTTGTGGTCGAAGCCGGCGTTCTCGGAGACGATCTTCGCGGTTCCCTCGACGAGCGACCAGATCACGTCGTTCATGTCCTCGAGGTCTTGTTTCGCCGCCTCGCCATCGTGAGCGATGTGCGCGACGGCGGCCCGTCGCGCTCCAGCCCAGTCACGAGCGACCGTCTCGGCGGTCGTCGGGGCTACCGATCCGTCAGGCGCAGGCGCGGGTGCGAGCACGAGGAGGTGGCGGGCCCACGCGTCGAGCATGTCGGCGTCCGCTGGCCGTCGACTCGTTCGTGCAAGCGCACGAAGGAGCGCCGCGACCATGTCGAGCGCGGCGTCGTCCTCGCGCATCCCGGAGGGGGGCGCGGGAATCGGTTCGGACTGTCGCTGGGTGGAGTACGGCATTGCTCAGGCGCGCGTCGTGGTGCGCTTCTCTGCGTAGTCGCCGGAAACCTGCGCCGATTGAGGCAACGCCGTCGACGAGCTGCTACCCCGCGGGCTCGACCCGGCGTGTCCGCGCTCCGATCGATCGCATCGTCGGCGAGAGGAGCAGCCAGATGCCGAGCGACGAGGCGCAGACCGCGATCCCGTAGAGAGTGGGGTCGATCCCAACCGCGTGCGCGGCGAATCCGCCCGCGACGAAGCCGAGCGGCATCCCGGCGAGCGAGCCCATCCAGTCCCAAGCCGACACGCGCGAGAGCATCTCCGCCGGAATCTGTCGCTGCAGCTCGGCCTCCCAGACCGCGACAAAGATGCCGGCGCCGAGGCCCTCGCACGCGAAGGCAGCCGCTGTGATCGGTACCGGCACCGCGACCGCGAGCAGCAGCGGCGTGACGCTCGACGCGAGGAAAAGCACCCCCGCAACCGGAACCGGCGCGCGAAGCCGGACGGTCGCGGCGAAGATCCCGCCCGCGGCCATCCCGAGCCCGAACGCCGCCTCGATGAACCCCCAGGCCCGTGAGCCGCCGAGGTCGGCCTTCGCGATGAGCGGTCCGAGCACGTTGATCGGGGCGACGTAGAGCATGAGGAACCCGAACGCGTTGATCAACGTCATCCAGAGCCAGCGGTGGCGGCGCACCTCGCGAAACCCCTCGCGCAGGTCGTGAAGGAACGACGCCGCCGCAGCCGGCGTCGCTGCACGGTGCATGCGCATCAGCGAGAGACAAAGAGCCGACACGGCAAAGCTCGTTGCGTCGAGAGCGATCGTCGTCCCGGTGCCGAGCTCCGCGACAAGCAGCCCACCGACCGCCGCACCCAGCATGAACATGATGCTGCGGTTCGCCCCCAACACACCGTTCGCCGAGCGGAGCATCGTGTCGTCATCGAGGACCTGCGGGATGATCCCCATCGATGCCGGCCCGAAGAAGGCCTGCCCCACGCCGTAGAGGAGCTGCAGGACGAGCAGCTCCCACAGCTGGGCGCTTCCCGAGATGACGAGCACTGCAAGCACGAGCTGCACCGCTGCACGCCCGGCGTCGGCCGCGATCATCAACCTCCGCCGTCCGACCCTGTCGGCCCAGACGCCACCGACGAGGACGAGCCCCACCATCGGCAGCGACCCGACGGCAAGCACGAGGCCGAGCCCGGCCGACCCCGTGATCTCGAGCACGGCGAACGAGAGCGCGATCGTGAACAGACCGTCCCCGAGCACCGACACCGCCTGCCCGGTGAACAGCAGGCTGAAGTCGCGCGTGAACAGCGCCCGCGAGAGCGTGCGCTCCACCATCAGGAGACGAAGAGGGGGGAGAGTCGGGCGTGGACGATCAAGTCGTCGATGGACTTCTGATCCGGATGACCGTCGTACCGCGTCGCCGCATCAACAACGAGCCGAAGCAAGTCCCGATCGCCAACGGTATTGAGGAAGACCCCGCGATGTCCGAGCACGAACCAGACGGCGAGATCGATCTCGGACTGCGCTGTGAGCGGCTCGTACCAGGTGGACGAGACTTGCTGGCGCGAGCCCCACGGTCCACGTGTGACGGCCTTGATCGTCTGCACCGCAACCTGCCGCTCGTCGCAGCGCTGCACCAGCAGCGCGAAGTCCGGCCCGTACACGGGGTCGCGGAGTAGCACCGGGTTGCACGGCGCGAGCACGGAGTCGAACGGGAACCGCTCGAGCGCACGGAGGTGCTGGTGCGCCACGGTCAGCCCATGGCCCGTGATGCCGATGAACCGCGTGAGCCCCTCCTCCCTCGCCGCGACGAGGGCCTCGAGCGCCCCACCGGGGCCGAGCGCGTGCTCCCATTCGCCGGGGTGGACGAGGTTGTGGAGCTGGATCAGGTCGACGGACTCGATCCCCATCCGCTCGAGCGAGCGGTGGAGCGACTCGCGCGCACCCGCAGCCGTTCTGGCTTCCGTCTTGGTCCCGACAAAGAAGTCACGGCGGTGGTCGCGTAGCCAGGCGTGAAGCTGATCCTCCGAGTCGCCGTAGCTGGGAGCGGTGTCGAGATGGTTGATCCCGTGGGCGAGCAGAAGCTCGAGCGTATCCGACGATTCAGCGGGAGTCGCCCCAGCAAGAGCGACCGCCCCGAAGACGATGCGCGAGCTCTCGTGCCCCGTGCGTCCGAACGGGATGCGGGGAATGGCCACCCGTCCAGGATACGTTTGCGGGCTCGATCGAGCCCGCCCTGCAGCGTCAACGCGTGATCGCGCGCCCGACGCGCCGCACGGCGTAGTGCCCGATCCGACGCAAGCCAGCGGCGATCGCCGACCAACCGACCCGTCGCCAGAGACGAACAGCTGGAGGGCGGGAATCCCACCCGCCCTCCAGGGCTGCTCAACGACCGATCACCCTCAGTCCGACGGCGGAGGCGGCGGCGGAGGAGGAGGCGGGGGAGGCGGGGGAGGCGGAGGCGTCGTGTCCGGGGGCGGCGGCGGCGTTGTCGGCGCCGTCGTCCCGAACTGACCTCCGCGGAGGGCGTAGAACACGCACTGCAGCGGCGTCCGGAAGTGCTGCCCGTTTGCCGTCACGAGCGTCCTCCACCCCTGGTTGATCAGGCAGAGCCGCGCGTTGGCGAAATTGTCACGCGGCGCGGCGCTCGCAGGGCTCGCCAGCCCTCCGACCGCAGCGACGAGCGACACGGCCGAAGCGCCGAGCAGCATCCGTGCTCTCCCAGCGGGTCGCGTTCGCGTCATCGGGTCTCCTCGTAGTGCTCAGGTGCGGCAAGGGCCGGTGCCGCCAGCCGGGCCCTGGTCACGGCCAGGACACGGAGTGGATCGGCGGTTCGGAGCCCGGCCGGGTCACGAGTTCGAGGGAGGCGATGCCAAGTTCACTCTCGCGAGTGAACTTCACCTGCGCTACTTGACGAGAAGCCCGTTTACGACTAAGGCGACGGGCTCGGCCGGCCCTTCGCGCGGATCGTCGTCGAAAAGGACGAGATCGGCTGGCTCGTCGTCGGCGAGCGTCCCGAGCCCGAGGTACGAACGCGGCCAGACCGTCGCGGCGGCCAACGCCTCGGCGCCGGTGAGCCCGAACCGGCGGAGTTGCTCAAGCTCGAGCATGATCGAGCCGTGCTCGCGCTCGTCAGTCCCCGCAAGCAAGGGGACGCCCAGATCGACCGCCCGCCGCAACGACGCCTCCATCGTCGCGTACACCTCACCGAGGAAGTCGCCAACCGGCCCGCCCTCGGCGAGCAGCGGGTCGAGGTGCTTGGCAAAGACGGTCGAGAGGGTCGGCACCCACGCTATCCCCCGCGCCGCCATTTCCTCAACGAGCTCCGGGGTCGTCAGTGGGCCATGTTCGATCGAGTCGACTCCGACGCGAACGAGGTCGCCGACGATCCCGCTCGAGACGTGCGCCGCGACGCGCGCACCGCCGTCGTGCGCGACCTTGACGACCTCCGACACGAGCTCAATCGGATACGTGGGGGGCGCTGCGAACCAGTTGCCGTCAGAGCCCGGAAAGTCGGCGATCAGCTTGACCCAGACAGCACCCGCAGCGACGTCACGGCTGACGTGGTCGACGAGGTCGGGCGCGGCAACCTCGGTCGTCAGCCCGGCGTGGTACCGACCGGGGGGCGCGAGCAAGCCACCCGCGCTGATCACGGCGGGCTCGCTGAGATGGTCGACCGCCCCGTCGGGGACGAGCCCAACGTCTCGGATGACGGTGACCCCGGCCGCGAGCTGCGACTCCGCGTTGCGCGAGGCGAGCTCGGAGCGATCACCCCAACGCAACCGGCCGCCGGACATGTCGATCGTGAGATGCGCATGCGCATCAACGAGCCCGGGCGCCACGAATCTGCCCGGGAGCGGCACCGCCCCGTCGACGGCTGCGCTCGTCAGCCAGCCGTCGACGACCCACAAGCTCTCGGCGGCCTCACCGAAGGGGAGGGGGATCGCATCGATTCGCACGTTCGTCACGGGAAGGCTCTTCATATTCATTAGACTTTCAGTACGTAACTGTAGTACGAGATACTAGACTGGTCAAATGGTGCGCAGCTATCGCCAGACGGCCCGGCACGACACGACCGAGCGAACCCGGCGGCGCATTCTCGAGTCGGGAAAGGGGTTGATCGAGCGCCGCGGATACGTCGACGTCACGATCGACGATGTCTCATCCGAGGCCGGAGTCGCACGCGCGACGATCTACCAGCATTTTGGCTCGAAGGCGGGGATCCTCGACGCCTGCTGCGAGCTGATCATCGAGACCGGGCTTCTCTCGCAGGTGCGCGACGCGCTACGCCTCCCCGACCCGCGCACGGCTCTCGCCCGCGGGGTCGTGCTCGCCACACGCTTCTGGGCCTCCGAGCACACGTTCTTCCGCGCGGTCTACGCCGTCGCAGCGATCGAGCCCGGCGCGCTTCGCTTCGTCGACCTCCAACGTGCCGACCACCACGGCGAGATGGAGTCGATCGTCGCACGCCTCGCCGAGGCGAGGGCGCTTCGCGCCGACCTCTCGAAGCCCGTCGCGACCGAGATGCTCGCGTCGCTGACCGGCTTTCACTTCTATGACGAGCTCGTCACACACGGACACATGAGCCCTGAGGCGGCGGCGAAAGCGATCCGCGACCTCGCGCTTTCGCTCACCGCCAGCTGACCCGCGACCCGCGGGCCGTCGGTATCATCCCTCGGCCCACGGGGGCGTAGTTCAGTTGGTTAGAACGCCGGCCTGTCACGCCGGAGGTCGCGGGTTCGAGTCCCGTCGCTCCCGTCCTTTCCGCTTCGCCCGCTTCGCGGCTGCGCCGCTGTGCTTTCCGCTCGCTCGGGGAGGGAGAGCGAGTCGTTCTCAGACTCCCGCCGCTCGGAGCAACTGCCAACGGCCGGGCGCTCAGCCGAGGTTTGGGCGGACTGCACCCGCTCGGTTCGGGCGGTCTCCGCCAAAGAACCCCGCGGCGTGACGCAGGACGGTTCTCGTGCGAGGATTGGACGCGTGGAACCGACAGGAGGATTCCCATCCGAGGTCGCTGCGGCAATGAGGACGTACGTCTACCGGCTGATCGACCCGCGCAACGGGGAGACGTTCTACGTCGGCAAAGGACGTGGGGATCGGGTGTTCGCGCACGTCGCAGCCGAGGGCGCCTTCGACGGCGACGAGGAGCTCGACGACAAGCTGACGCGGATCCGCGAGATCCGCAACGCCGGCTTCGATGTCGGGCACGTGATTCACCGCCACGGCATGGATGATGCGACCGCATTCGAGGTCGAGGGCGCATTGATCGACGCATATCCCGGCTTGACCAACATCATGGGCGGTGCGGGCAACTCCGACCGAGGTGCCATGCACGCAGTCGAGATCGTGCGCCGATACGCTGCCGAGCCTGCGGTCTTCCATCACAAGGCTGTCCTGATCAGTGTCAACCGCAGCGCCGCCGAGCGATCTCTGTACGACGCGACCCGCTACGCCTGGAAGCTCAACCCTGCGAAGGCGAGCCGAGCGGAGGTCGTGCTCGCGTCTGTACAAGGACTCATCGTCGGGGTGTTCATCGCCGAGGAGTGGCTTGAGGCCACGGTCGAGAACTTCCCGAGCCTGGGAGAGAGTCGGCCCGGCCGATACGGGTTCGTCGGCCATCCCGCCCCCGAGACGACCGTCGCGCTCTACGTGGGGAGGAAGGTTCCAGATGCCTTCCGGAGACGCGGGGCTGCTAACCCGATCAAGTACACGTGGTCGTAGTCTCGCGGCAGTCCCGAGCGAGATGTCGTTGCGACGCCCCAACCTGGCAAGTTCTTGGCAAGTACCCGCCTCTGCTACACGGCACGGCCAAGGCTTAGCAACCGTAGATGACTCCGAAACCGTGACTCGATGTCGCGGAGTCTCGGCCCGTGACCCGCGTCGCGCTCCTGTCACGCCGGAGGTCGCGGGTTCGAGTCCCGTCGCTCCCGTTTCTATATGCAGGGCTTTCGCGTCGGTGTTGCTGAGGTCGAGCAGCGAGGGCCCCAAAATGGCAGCGCAGTGGCAGCGTGACTAGTCGGGACACCACGCGCCCTAGGATGTGTGTCGTGGCTCAGGACGACGAACACAGGCCGGAGATCGTTTATGTGCTTGCTGAGGTCGTTGACATCTACAGCTCGGGCGGTAGCCGGCCGTCGGACGATCTGGTTGACCTGATTCTCCAATCCGTCCAGGTCGGGGTGCGCGGCGAGCTTGGCGAGTGGCATTGCACTGAGATCGGGTCGTGCCTAGGTCGTGATCCGTCCGGCTAGCCAGCGTGGCTGGTCTCAGCGGCTCCCGTCTCGCAGACTCAAGGTATCCCCTTGTGGGCGACGGGTGACGACGACGGCCCAGTATTGGCGTTCAACGACTCGGCAATTCGCATCGCGACCGACGACGATCCGCAGCTTCGGCGCCGGCTGGAATCATTGACGCGTGATCCCAACTTCCCCAGCGTCCTCCAAGCGGCCCTCGATCGCCACTAGCGGCTCTCCGTGGCCAGCAATCGGGAATGTCACCCGGGAGACGGTTCGAACTTGAGATCTTCGGAAGCGCGACCAGACCTCGTGTCGACCCAGCCAAGCTCGAGCACACCCACACCACCTGACAGAACCAGCGACCAGCCCGAGCACGGTAGTCACGCCAGCCCCGGCGTTCGGGATTATCACCCGACGTGTCATCGAGAAGCCGTGCCGCAGGAATGGGACCTCGTTGCGTACATCGCATCGGACGATGAGATGCCCCGGGAGTCGCGCCCGTTCTCTGACCTTGGTCGGTGGCAGAGGACTACCTCGCCATCCACGACTGGTTCGACGAGAGTAAGGCCCATCTCGCGGACATTCGGCACCGTGCTCTACGCCATCACAGCGAAGGCATCTTCCTGTGCGAGTCGATCTTCGGCAAGACGCTGGCCAACAGCCAGGGCAAGATCGTGCCCGTGCGCCAGGTAGGGGAACAGCACGTGAAAGACGATCTCGGATGGATCCCGTCGGTCAAGGATTGGCTGCAACACCTCGCCGTGCAACCCTGGATGGGGCGCACGCCGTTCCGACCCGCGAGCGACGGGGCCAACCCGGACGGCGGCGACCCGGCCGGTCTGGCCCAGACGCGGACGGGCTAGCCGAGCCCTCGCCTACACAACCGACCGCTCGACCGAGGCTGCAGGCTGCGCCTCGACGAGCTCGAGGATCCGGTCGGTGTTCTCACGGATCGCAGCGATGTCGCTCAGCAGCATCCGCCGCGGCGACTTCCTCGTCACCCGTTCGGCCGTCTGCCGACACCCGATCCCGCCGCAGCCGCTCCGCACTCGCCTACGGCTCGCGCTCCACAACAGCGACGGAAAAGACCTCAACCAGCTCGTACACTCAACGGGGACGCTACTCGTCCTGAACAAGCGCTCGGCAAGACCGGGATCATCTTGTCTCGAACTGGGAGTTGAACGAGCACAGATCCGTTACAGCCAGGCGGCCGCTGCCGCGTCCCACCTGACGTGTCCCGGATCTGACACAAGAATCGGGTCGAGGAACGCGGCGGCAAGGCGGTGTCCGACCGTGAGGTCGGGATCGACCCCGACCTCAACGGCGAGCGCGCGGTACGGAATCGACCACTCACTCGGTGGCGCGGCCAGCGACGACGGGAGGTCGTGCGTCGCTCGAGCTTCGAAGAGGCGGACGATCGTCCCTCGCAGCCGATCGAACGAGTACGAAGCCAGCTCGCTCATGAGGACGATGTCGATCAGGTCCTTCGAGCGAGAGCTCGGTTGGTCGTCACCGTAGCGGCGCGTGTAGGCGTGCACCTTCTCGGCAACGTGACGCCCGAGCCGAACGGCCTGCACTTCGACCGGAGCGATTTCCGCGAATGCGAGGAGATCGGGCGTCGTGAGCATGTCGCACCCCTCGGCCGGAGGTGGACGCACTCCGACATCGAGCCAGAACCTCTCGAACTGTCGCCCGGCAAGGCTCGCGGTGACGCGGAACCGATAGCTGCCACCAAGGCGCTCGGGCGGGGTGCCGGCGCGTTCGATCTCGAACGCGAAGAAGTCGTCCGAGACGTGCCCCGCAGCCTCGATCAGCACGTCTGCGAGTTCCTCCTCGTCCGCTTGCCAATCGATGTCGATATCGCGGGTTGCCCGGGCGCGTTCGGACAGCCGCAGATCGAGCGCGAACCCGCCCTTCAGTACCCAGCGGCTGCGCGCGACGGCGTCGAGCCGTGCGAGGAGCCGATCGAAGGCAACCCGCTTCCGGTCGCGCGCAAGGCGGGCGACGTCGCCGCCAGCCTGTGCCTTGAGCCGCTTCTCGAGCGCCTGCCGAAAGGCCGCTGCGTCGCGGTACTTCATGCCTGACGCTCGCTCAGAACGAGGTCGATAAAAGCGCGAACGCGGCTGGACCTGCCCGCAGCCGCCGCTTGCAGACGACCTCGAGTGGTGAGCCCTCGCTGGAGGGCCTGCTGGACGGCGAGTTCGATCTGCTCCGGTTGCGTACCGTCCTCGAGCGAGTCGACGATCGTCCGCTCCGGGCTCGTCACGAGCACGGCACCGAGGCGACGTGTCTCCTCCGGTCTCGGGGGATCCATGAGGGCGTGGAATCGAACACCCGGTCTGGAGCGTTGACCGCGCTTTGCGCGCGGCAGCGTGATGTGGACGGCATTCGGGATCACGTCCGACAGCTCCCACAGCTCGAGCGCGCTCTCGTGCGAGACCACCGCTGGCGGCGGAAGAGCGACCCAGGCGGCGACGACATGTTCCTCCGGGCTCGAAGGGAAGTGACGCAGCCGGTAAAGACCGCGCCTGATGCGCTCGTAGCGCCCGCCCGGACGGGCATGGTGAACCAGGGTGCTCCTGTCCATCCCCGCCTCGAGAGCCTGCCTGGCCGTGAAGTACCCGGCCTGCGACTCCGCGAGCCCGTAGAGGCCGTCATGATTGACTCTGTCAGACATAAGAGGGATATTATCCCTTAAACGTCGGACATGATCTCATCCGTTCAGACAGGCGCGTCCGATCGCGGGACAGGTATCGCGGTTCGCTACGGCACGTCGAACCACGCGAAGATGTCAGGAAGGCGGGACTCGAGGTCAGGCGGGTAGTCGTGGCCGACACCAGGAACGACGTCCAGGCGCGAAGCGATCCCCGCTGCGACCAACTTCTCGTGGAAGGGCTTCACCGACTCGAGGGCCCCGTCTTCTTCGCCTACCAGGAAGGCGGCTCGGACGCCACGTTGACATGCCGACGGCAGCTGCCGTTCGAGCTCGTCTGCTCGGAGATGATCCACGCCTGACGCGACGGCGATGACTCTCCGACCATCGGGTCGCTCCCCCGACACGCCCAATCGATCTCCTCAACGATGGGATCCGTGAGGGCGAGACGATGACCGCACCGTCCGCTGGTTCAAGAACGAGAAGGGCTACGGACGCATCACCGGGGACGACGACTACTTCTACTTCGTCCATTTCTCGGCGATCGACGTCGAGGGCTACAAGACACTCGAGCCCGGCCGCCGCGTCACCTTCGAATGGCAGGGCGCACGCGCCGACCACGGACGCAAGGCAGCAACGAGCGTGCGGCCTCTGAAGGGCAGAGCGACGCGCCCACGTCCGGCTTCTGCCACGTGGAGACGAGGAGAGCGGGACGGAACATTGGCTAATCCGCAGTCAGCTGCATCAGAAACGCGTCGAGAACATGGGGAGCCGTTGCCTCGCGCGCCCTGTCCGCGGTAATCAACCCGATCTGTCGCGCACTCGCGTGTGTCCGGAGATACTCACCGGGAGAGCGTCCGGAAAGAGTGAACTCGTAGACACCATCAGCGAGGTCGAACGCCACGCGAACCTCCCGACGAAACGGGGTTTGAGTCCCGTCGCTCCCGTCTTTAACGGCCTCGTGACGGGCTGTGACGACCGCGCCAGCCCAGGCTCGATACGCTCCGCGCACACGGCCGGCTGCTGCGGCGAACCGGTCGACCCGTGAGCAAAGGAGTGCCGGATGCCGTTCGTGTTCGACGAGTCGGGGCTTGACCTTCCCGAGGACGAATGGGAGACCTTCGAGCCGAAGGCGGCGGATTTCGAATACCTCGATGCGAACGACTACCGGGCGACGCCCGGGCCGGTGCGGTTCGCGCTGCCCGAGCCCGGGGCTCGCACACCCGAGGAGCCGGCAGGGCGCCCCGGCCTGCTCGGACGCCTGTTCGGCCGGACCTCGCCACACGGCAGACGGGGATCGTCGCCAGGTGGCGGCGACGAGCTGGACGTTCTCGTCACCGTCCTGGTGCCGGCGATGCGCGCGCTCGGCGTCCGTTCGGTGTACTGCCGCTACGACGGCGGCAACGACGAGGGCTTCGCCTGGATCGACAGTGCAAAGCTCACCGACGGGCAGAAGCTCGATGGGGCGACGCTGCGCGCTCGCCTCGAGGCTGCCAACGTGCACGAGCAGCTCACGGACCCCGATACCGAATACGTTCTGCGCCACGGTCTCGCAGATGCGTGGGCGTCGCTCCTGCTCGGCCGAGGCTACGGAACCGGCGAGTACGTGATGTTCGGCGCCTTCACGGCCGACCTCGAAACCGGAGAGCTGATCGACGACGCCTCGGCAACACCGGTCGTCGAGAACATCTCGATCGCCGAAGCGGAGTAGACGTGGCGCACCCGTACCACCACGCCGTCCGCTCAGCCCGCCTGTTCGGCGGCGAGGCAGAGGACTACCTCGCGATCCACGACTGGTTCGACGAGAGTAAGGCCCATCTCGCGGACATTCGGCACCGTGCTCTACGCCATCACAGCGAAGGCATCTTCCTGTGCGAGTCGATCTTCGGCAAGACGCTGGCCAACAGCCAGGGCAAGATCGTGCCCGTGCGCCAGGTAGGGGAACAGCACGTGAAAGACGATCTCGGATGGATCCCGTCGGTCAAGGATTGGCTGCAACACCTCGCCGTGCAACCCTGGATGGGGCGCACGCCGTTCCGACCCGCGAGCGACGGGGCCAACCCGGACGGCGGCGACCCGGCCGGTCCGGCCCAGACGCAGACGGGCTAGCCGAGCCCTCGCCTACACAACCGACCGCTCGACCGAGGCTGCAGGCTGCGCCTCGACGAGCTCGAGGATCCGGTCGGTGTTCTCACGGATCGCAGCGATGTCGCTCAGCAGCATCCGCCGCGGCGACTTCCTCGTCACCCGTTCGGCCGTCTGCCGACACCCGATCCCGCCGCAGCGACGCGAAAGCACTCCAACACCTATCAGCGCGCTCAACCCGACAGCGCCGAACATCCACCAACGCCACATCTCGCACCTCTCGATCGTCCCGACTGCACCCCTGGACCGCCGAGCAGCCACCGATGCTCGCGGCCTCAGAACAAGACTCTGTCATGGCCCAGCGTGAGACATCGGGGACTGCGCTGATCCCGATGAGGGATCGTGCAGAACCGCAGTGGAGGGGCCTGGATCTGGAAGAGCGGGCTGAAGACGCAGCTCGGAGCGGTTGAAGGCACGAACGGAGGGGAGCGCGCGAGCGCCCGGGCCTGCCTCGAAAGGGCCAGCCTCAGCGGCTTTGTCCAGGCTCATCGACACACGTTCGCACACCTCCCTGAGCGAACGTCAAGAAGTGGCGACCACGAAAGTCGTTTCCCTGCGACCTCCTCGCGCGGCGGCGAAAGGCCGGCACGGCGACCCGCGTCTGAGATGCTGCACCGGTGACCTTTCCCGAGTACGTCCTGCGCCACCTGCCGCCGCCACCCGTGCGCGTGCTCGAGGTCGGGTGCGGTGAGGTCGGTGGGGCGACCCCGGCGATGTTCGAGGCCGGCTACGACGTGCTCGCGATCGACCCGCGCGCACCCATCGGCCCCGCGTATCGGCAGATCGTGCTCGAGCAGCTCGACGACCCTGGGCCATTCGCCGCCGTCGTCGCCGGGCGGGTGCTGCATCACGTCCAACCGCTCGCGCCCGCGCTCGACCGCCTCGCCGCGCTCGCTCCGCTCCTGATCGTCGACGAGTTTGCGCTGAACCACATCGACGCGGCGACGCAGGCCTGGTACGAGGGGCGCTACCGCGAGATCGTCGCTGCCGGCGGCGAGCCGAAGGCGCCGGCGAGCATCGACGAATGGCGTGCCGGCCACGCCGACCTGCACCCGTACGAGCGCCTCCGCGCGGAGCTCGACGCCCGCTACGAGGAGCGCGAGGTCGAGTGGCGGCCGTACTTCTACCACTGGCTCGGCGCCGAGCACGAAGCCGACGAGCGTGACGCGATCGCCGCAGGTGCGATTCGCCCGATCGGCGTGCGCTACGTCGGCGGGAGGCGGAAGGCTAAGCGCACGAGTCAGGCTGAAGCCTGACTCGACGCCCGAGCCGTGTGCGAGATGCGCAACGGCAGAGACCGGGTCGAGTGTCGAGGCCAGGCCGAAGTGGAGCACCACGCGCACAACAATCCGCGCCCGCGATCTGACACGATCGAGCGCGAGCGCGCCGGCCCGCGGTCATCACGGATCGGGGGATGTACTGATTGCCGTGCGACCGCTGCTCCGCGAGGATGCCCGCATGATCGAGGCGCTGTTCGAGCCGCTCTCGCTCGGTCCGGTGGAGCTCCCGAATCGGATCGTCTCGACGGCCCACCAGACGACGCTGGTCGCCGATCATCTCCCGACCGACGACTTCGTCGCCTACCACGCGGCGCGAGCGCGCGGCGGGGTCGGGCTGATCGTGCTCGAGGCGACCGCACCTCATCCGACCGGGATCCTCACGCCGCACGAGCTTGCCGGGTTCCGGCCCGAGATGGCTGAGGCCTACCGGCGGATCGCCGCCGCGGTCAAGCCGCACGGCACCCGGCTTTTCGTGCAGCTGCTCCACGGCGGCCGCGAGCAGATCGCGGGCGCACCGCGCGCGCCCGCAGTTGCGCCGTCGCCGGTACCGAGCCAGCGGTTCCGCGTCGCCCCGCGCGCGCTGCACGGCGGCGAGATCGAGGAGATTATCGCCGGCTTCGGCGTCTCCGCGCGAATCGCGACCGAGGGCGACCTCGACGGGATCGAGATCTCGGCGGCCCACGGGTACCTGCCGGCGCAGTTCCTCGATCCCGAGCTCAACCTGCGCGACGACGCCTGGGGCGAGCCGAGCCGATTCCTGCGGGCGGTGCTCGAGACGGTGCGCCAGGCTGCGCCCGGGCTCGCGCTCGGGCTGAGGCTCTCGGCAGACGACGCAAACGTCCGGCGGGCCGCTCCCGCGCTCCTCCCCCTCGTCGACTACGTGAGCATCGCGCTTGGCGAGTCGTCCTCATACCTGGGCTCGACGCTCATCGCCCCGCCCGCGCCGCTACCCGACAACCTGATCGAGCAGCACGCGAACCCGTTCCGTCTCGGGAAGCCGCTCATCGCGACCTCGCGCGTGGTCGACTCGGTCGAGGCCGGTCGTCTCGTCGCCGCCGGCGTCGCCGAGGCCGTCGGGATGACCCGCGCGCTGATCGCCGACCCGGAGCTCCCGGCGAAGATGCGCGCTGGCCGGCTGGACGAGATTCGCCGCTGCATCGCCTGCCAGGCGTGCATTGCCCACTACCACGCGGGAACCGCTCTTCGCTGCGCGCTTAACCCAGCCACCGGGCGCGAGTTGACGTGGCGCTCCTCCGCGCGAAGCGCGACCCCTCGAAGGCTCGTCGTGATCGGAGCGGGCCCGGCCGGTCTCGCCGCCGCCGAGGAAGGGCTCGGCGCGGGCCACGACGTCGTCTTGTTCGAGCGGAAGGCGTGGGCGGGCGGCCAACAGGCGCTCGCCGCCGGCTCACCAGGAGGGGGCCCGATCGCAACCGGCTTCCTCGCGAACTACCGCGCGACTCTCGCAGCCGTCGACCTCCGGCTCGACTCCGCCCCGACCCCAGAGCAGATCGCCGCGCTCGAGCCCGCCGGCGTCGTCGTCGCGACCGGGGCCGCGCCGTACGCGCCGCCGCTCCCGCTCGGCTCGATGCGGGTCGCGCAGTCGTGGGATGCCCTCGAGCGGCCGGCTGACTTCCAGGGCCGCGTCGTCGTCGCGGACTGGGGCGGCGACCCGGCGGGCATCAATGCCGCCGAGTCGCTCGCGGCTGCCGGCGCGAGCGTAACGCTCGCGGTCTCGGCCGTCTGGTTCGGCGAGAGCGTGCACCAGTACCGCCGCAACCTCTACCTCCAAAGGCTCTACCGCTCCGGGATCGACCTGCGCCTACACCTCTCGCTCGCCGGCGCCACCGACACCGCTGCCGTGTTTGGCAACACGTTCGCACCAGAGCTCGAGACCGAGCTCGAGACCGACTGGCTCGTGCTGGCGCTCGGCCGGGTTCCCGAGGTCTCGCCGGCTCGCGTGCTCCGCGCGCTCGGGCTGGCCGTCGCCGAAGCGGGTGACTGCCTCTCGCCGAGATCGTTCGAGGAGGCCGTGCTCGAGGGAGCCCTTGCGGTGCAGCAACTCCTCGACGGTCGGGCGCTCAGGACCGCGGGGTAGGCCGTGGGGCGTCTAGAAATCCCCTCGCCCGCGAGTCGCCAGCGCCCTCGGGGACGCGCTAGCCTAGACGCGATGCCGCACACGATTCGGCGGGTCGAGTACTACTACGCGAACGTCCGGGACGAGCTCGGAGTTGCCTACCGGGTCCTGTCGGCGCTCGCGACGCGTGGTGTCAACCTGCTTGCTTTCACCGCGGTACCGAGCGGGCCCGCGCTCGCCCAGTTCGCGCTCTTCCCCGAGAACCCCAGCATGCTCCTCGCCGAAGGCAAGGCAGCTGGCCTGCCGCTCGACGGTCCCTATCACGCTCTGCTCGTGCAGGGCGACGACGAGCTCGGAGCGCTCGCGGCCGTGCACGAGCGGCTCCTCGACGCCGGGATCGACATTTACGCCTCAACCGGCGTCACCGATGGCCTCGGCTCGTTCGGCTACGTCGTGTACGTGCGCGAAGACCAGTTCGAACGCGCCGCCGAAGCGGCCGGCGCCTAGTGGTGTCTCCGGCGAAACCGAGCAGGCCTTCAGGACGCAGGGAGCACCAATACCGGTGCGGCACGGTCTCGCGGGCCGGTTGGGTCTGACGGGGCTCGTCGCCCCGCCAGACCCAACCCGATCCAAGCTTTGCGAGTCGTGAGCTACGCGTCGCCTGTCTCGAACGCCGCCTGCGGCTCGCCGGCGGGTGAGACCACGAGCTCACCCCCATGTGGGGGCTCGATCGTCACGTTCGGCAGTAGCCGGTCGAGCCAGCCCGGGATGTACCACGAGCGCTCATGGAGCATCGTCAGGAACGCCGGCACGAGCGTCATCCGCACGACGAGCGCATCCGTGAGGATCGCGATCGCGAGGAGCAGGCCGAACTCCTTCGGCACCCGGTCGGCACTCAGCACGAACGCCAGGAACACGGTGCCCATGATGATCGCGGCGGCGACGACGACCCGCCCGATCGCAGCGATCCCGTGCTCGACTGCCGGCTTCGTCTCGAGCCCGTGGACGTGCTCCTCGCGGATGCGACTCATGATGAAGACCATGTAGTCCATCGAGAGCCCGAAGAGGATCGCGAAGGCGATCGGCGGCACGAACGTCTCGATCGGGCCGGTGCGATCGAGCCCCGTGAGTCCGAGCAGGTGCCCCTTCTGGACGACGAGACCGAGCACACCGAAGCCGACGAACGCGGAGAGGATCGTCGTCACCGCGGCGGTGAGAGAGACCACGATCGACCGGAACGCCATCGCGAGCAGGATGAACGTGACGCCGACGATGTACAGGAGGAAGAGCGGCAGCCGGTTGATGATCCGGTCGCCGATGTCCTTGAACGCAGCCGTCTGCCCGGAGACATACGCGACCGCGTCACCGCCCGAGGTCGCTGCGGGAACGACCGTTCCGCGGATCCGATCGACGAGCTTGTCGGTCGCCTCGTCCTGCGGAGCCGACTTCGGCGTGGCGAAGACGATTGCGACCGTCTTCTCGTCGTTAAGCTGCGGGTCGCCAACCGACGCGACCCCCGGCAACGACCGGACACCGTCGGCGATCTTCTGCGGCGCGCCCCCGTCACCGTTGACGTCGACCACGATCGGGATCGGACCGTTGAAGCCCGGCCCGAATCCTTCGGCGAGCAGGTCGTAGGCGCGACGGCTCGTCTGGTTCGTAGGCTGCGTCCCCTGGTCGGCCGCGCCTAGCCGCACGAGCGACGAGGTCGCGGCGACGGCGAGGACGAGCACGAGCACGACGGGGAACACGACGTTTGCTCGCCCGGCGACGAACCTGCCCCAGCGTGCGACGAGCGTCCGCTCGCGGCCCGCCTCCGACTCGTCGACCTCCCCGAGGAGCGGCACCTTGAGCCGGTCGACCTTGCTTCCGAGGAGCCGGAGCACCGCGATCAGCAACGAGTTCGCAATCAGCACGGTCGTGAGCACACCGAGGGCGCTCCCGATCCCGAGCTTCGTGACGAAGTCCATCCCGAAGAACGCGAGCCCGGTTACCGAGATCGCGACCGTCGTCCCGGCGAAGAGAACCGCACGCCCTGCCGAGGCGCCGGCCTGGGCGGCTGCGTCGCGTGGCGAGAGCCCCTCGTGCAGCAGCTGCCTGAACCGCGTGACGATGAACAGGGAGTAGTCGATCCCGACGCCGAGCCCGATCATCGAGACGAGGATCGGGGTGACCGTGTTGATCTTCGTGAGCCCTGCGAGGATGAAGAGGAGCAGGAACGCGGTCGCGAGCGCGACGATCGCGAGCACGATCGGGATGAGCATCGCGACGAACGTGCGGAAAACGATCAGCAAGACGATCACCGCGGCGAGCAGGCCGAGCAGCTCGGAGGTCCCCTGCTCGAGCGGCGGGAACTCGGCCTCGCCGTTGTACTCGACCGTCACGCCCGCCGGCGCAACATCGGCGCGCACGGCCTCCTGGACGGCGACGACGCCGTCGCGATCGGTGTCCTCGATCGTCTGGTCGAACTGCGCTTCGGCGTAGGCGATCCTGCCGCTCTCCGAGAAGCTGGAGTCGCTGAACGGGTCGGCCACGCTGACGAGCTTGGGCCCACCGTTGACGGCCTCGGCACCCTTTGCCGCCGTGAATGACGGGCTCCGGAGACGCTCGATCGCCTTCGTGACCGCCGCCTTGCGCTCGAGTGTGTCGAGCCGCTGGCCCTCGGGCGCAGCGAAGACGATGTTGAGAACGGCTCCCTGCTCGGAGGCGAACTCCGCCTTGATCAGGTCGGTCGCCCGCTGCGTGTCGGAGCCCGGGATCTCGAACTCGTCCTTGAGGCCGCCACCGACGGTGGAGACGAGCACGATCAGCACGGCGATGATCCCGATCCAGCCGCCGATCACCCGCCACGGGTGCGACGCGCACGCGGTCGTCCACCGGGCGAGCGCCCCCGCCGCGAGGCGTTCGTGCGCAGCCAGCCGCTCGGACCCGATCTCGGTCGTTCCGCTCATCTCTCCTCCACTCCTCAGGCCGACCAGCGCCGGCTCTCGTCAGCGTCTCCGCCCATCGCGCTTCGTCGCGCAACAGCCACGACCGTCCGCGCACAGGTGCAACAGCCCTCCCCGGCACTCCGACGCGAACGGACGGGGACAGTATGCCGATTCGGGGTGGGTGCCCGCGGGCGCGGTCAGGCGGGCGGTGCGAGAAGGCAGATCGGGGAGCTGCCGTCGCAGCAGCCCCCCGAGACGATGAGCAGCAGCGGCCCATGGCGCGCCGCCAGGCGACCGAGCTCCGCGAGCGCAGCCTCGGTCGCGACGATCCCGGTGGTCACGGCCGCTGCCATGATTGTCCTGGCTCCTAGAAGAGCCCCAGCGGGCTCTGGTCGTAGGAGACGAGCATGCACTTGGTCTGGGTGTAGTGCTCGAGCATCATCTTGTGGTTCTCGCGTCCCACGCCCGAGACCTTGTAACCGCCGAAGGCGGCATGCGCCGGATAGAGGTGGTAGCAGTTCGTCCACACCCTGCCGGCCTTGATCGCGCGCCCCATGCGGAACGCCTGCGTCGTGTCGCGCGTCCAGACGCCCGCACCAAGCCCGTACATCGTGTCGTTCGCGATGCGGAGCGCCTCCTCCTCGTCGCGGAACGTCGTGACCGCGAGCACCGGACCGAAGATCTCCTCCTGGAAGATCCGCATGTCGTTGGTGCCCTTGAAGACGGTCGGCTCGAAGAAGAACCCGTCCTCGAGCTCGCCGCCGAGATGTGCGCGCTTGCCGCCGATCAGCAGCTCGGCGCCCTCCTGCTTGCCGATCTCGACGTAGTCGGCGATCTTCTCGAGCTGAGCGGCCGACACCTGCGCGCCGATCTGGGTCTCCGGATCGAGCGGGTGGCCCTGCCGGATCTGCGCGATCCGCGCCAGCGCCCGCTCCATGAACGGCTCGTAGATCGACGCCTCGATCAGCGCGCGAGACGGACACGTGCAGACCTCGCCCTTGTTGAAGGCGTAGAGCACGAGCCCTTCGACGGCCTTGTCGAGGAACGCGTCGTCGGTCGCCATCACATCGGCGAAGAAGATGTTCGGCGACTTGCCGCCGAGCTCGGTCGTCGACGGGATGATGTTCTCGGCGGCGTACTGCATGATCAGCCGCCCTGTCACCGTCTCACCGGTGAACGCGATCTTCGCGATGCGCTTGCTCGTGGCAAGCGCTCTGCCGACCTCGGCCCCCGGGCCGTTGACGACGTTGATCACGCCCTCGGGGACGATCTCCTCGATCAGCTCCATCAGCTTGAGAATCGACCACGGGGTTGGGCTCGCCGGCTTGAGAATGACGGCGTTGCCCGCCGCGAGCGCCGGCGCCAGCTTCCACGCCGCCATCAGCAGCGGGAAGTTGAATGGGATGATCTGGCCGACCACCCCGAGCGGCTCCTTGAAGTGGTAGGCGACCGTGTTGCGGTCGAGCTCCGAGATGTGACCCTCCTCGCCCCGGATCACCGCCGCGAAGTAGCGGAAGTGATCGGCCGCGAGCGGGATGTCGGCCGCGAGCGTCTCACGCACCGGCTTGCCGTTCTCCCAGCTCTCCGCGACCGCGAGCATCGCGAGATGCTCCTCGATCGTGTCCGCAACCCGGTTGAGGATCCGGGAGCGCTCGGCCACGGGCCGCTCGGCCCACGCGTCCTTCATCGCGTGCGCCGCATCGAGCGCGAGCTCGACGTCCTCGGCAGTCGAGCGGGGCACCTCCGTGAACGGTTGCCCCGTCGCGGGGGTCACGTTCTCGACGTACTCCCCACGCACCGGCGGGATCCAGCGCCCGCCGATGAAGTTGTCGTATCGCGGCTTCAGCTCGACAGGGCTTTCCGCATGCCCCGGAGCGGCATACGCCGCGACCTTCGAGATGGTTGCCATGACTCTCCTTTCAGTCAGGCTGCGCAACCGCGTACGCGGTCGCTGTTCGGAGCATCGCAGCCCGCCGGGGCTGCCGCATCGCGAGAAGCTGGTCGAGCCTGCTGTGGGAAACCACCGAATCACCGCGAACGGGTGCGTGCGGCGCCCGTGCGGCGCTCAGTGCTCGTGCGGCTCGGACGGATCGTGAAGCGGGTGCCGGTGGTAGAGCCCGGCTGCGTGCAGCCGCCGGTGAAGGCGCTCGTAGGCACTCTCGAGCGTTGCCCGAAGCGCGCGGAACCGCTGAACGTCGGCGCGCGGCGCGATCGTGTCGACGTAGGCGAGCGCCCCCTGGATCTGATCGAGCACGGCCAGGGAGTCCATCTCGGCGAAGAGCTCCTGCCCGTCGACGAGTGCGACGACGGCGCTCGTATGGGCGGCGATGTCGTCCGCCGTGCCGTGGGTGGAGGCGCGCACTCGGAGCGCGATCCACGTGGAGCGCGTCACCGGAAGCGTTACCGCTCCCCGCGACGAGAGTCCTCCGGCGGCGTCGACAGCATGTACCGTCTCTCCGCCGGCGACGACCTCGACGGCGCTGAGCGGAGCCCGGAGCGACTCGACCGTCCACTCGACGTTGATCGTCCCACCCCCGGCGGGCAGCGCCAGCGACGCCCCTGGACGAGCCCCTTCGACTGCGAGCTCGACGAGTGGCCCGACCGTGACGAACGTGTCGCCGCGGCGGATCGCGTCCATCCAGGCGTCGTAGCTCAGCTCCTCGGCACCGAGCCGCGCGTACGTTCGGATCCCGCCGAGCAGCGAGGCTGCACTCATCTTGTCGGAGCCGGCGACGAGCGGGACGTGGTAGCCGAGGTTGAGATACCGGTACCAGTCGGCGAGACCGTAGGGGCTGAGCGGCGGGCCGAAGTCGTGAGCGTCGGGGGCAAGCGGGTTGAAGTGCATGAGCTCGATCGCGTTCACGAGCCCGAGAACAACGTCCGCCGCTCGCTCGAGCTGAGGCTCGGGCGCGTGCGGCAGCACCACGAGCCCACCCTGGTCGAGGCAGCGTCGAGCCCACTCCGCCATCGACACCGCCAGCGGATCGCCGAACGCGGACTCGTCGGGCCCGCCCGTGCACAGCGGGCCGATCAGCGGGCTGCCGTACCCGAGGAGCGAGATGTGACCGAGCGCAGGCATGCGGTTTTCCGACCCGACCCGGACGAGAAACTCGCCACGCCCACCGAGGTCATCGGCGCCGAAGGTCGTGCGCCCGTCGAAGTCGCCGACGTTGGTAAAGAGCTCGCCCCACTGCGAGGCGAGAAGGTTGACCACGTTGACGCCCTCGGCCCGCCCTTCGAGCAAGGCAGTCTGTGGGCTGAGGAAGTGGACGTGGGTATCGGCGGTCACCCACCCGCGCTCCCGCCAGCGCAGCACCCGCTCCAGCGCGAACGCGAGCTCCTCCGTCTCGCCAGTGACCTCCACCACCGTCCTGACCGGGGTGATCTCGAGCCCCCGGCTGATCTCGATCGCTACGCGACCGAGCGGGAGATCTGCGACGCACTCGCCGTCGACGTAGGCGTACTGGTGGTCACCGAGCGCCAGCTCGGCGTACTCGTCGTCGTGCCAGAGGCGGCTGACTACCCGGTGGTGGCCCCGCGGGGGCAGATACTCGCCGGCCGGGCCGTGGAGGTGCAGCCGGACCGCGACCGGCTCGCCGGAGTCGCTATCGCTGAAGCGAAGCCGCACCGGTCGTTGCGCGGCCGGCACCTCGAGCCCTCCGGCAAGACCGTCGAGCGGGTGGAAATGGTTACCGAGACGGACAATCGCCTGCGGGTGGGCAGCGACCTCGACCAGGGCCTCGGTGGTCGACCGCGCCGGGTGGACGAGCGAGTCGGCGCTTGCCCACCGCCGCTCGTCGTACTCGAGGCGGGCACGAGCGGAGATCACGACGCCGAGGTCGACCTCGACGTCGGCGGGGTCGAGCTCGCCGTACTCGTCCAGCGCCACCGCGTCGGGGAGCAGGAGGCGCAGCGTGCGCCTGGGCCCGGGCCGCAGCGGGTGACTCTGCACGGTCGTGAGCGCAACGCCGTAGACCGCCGAGCGCTCGTCGCCGGGCCGGCACGTGACCGCCACGAGGGCGGCCTCCGGGCGCGGGCTCGGAAGCGCGTACAGCCAGAGGTTGCCACCGTCGAGCCCGGCCGAGTGGGCCCCGCCCGCTCTCGTCGCCGAGAGCGTGGCCGGGACCTCGCCGCGCGCGAGGGACTCCTCCGGCGCTCGCAACACCCGATCCTCCCCCGCGGGAACACACGCAAACGGCGCCGAGCCCCAGGCGTATCTCGCCTGCTGGATCGCGAATCGCCGGAGGATCGGGGTCGCGAACCGTTCGCCGTCGGCGTACTCGAGGGTGTACTCGGACACGACGCCGCCGAGCCGATCGCCGTGCGTATCGTCCGATGGCCAGCCCCCGGAAACCCGCTCGCTCGCGTCTTCGACGACATGGACGAAGACGACGTAGGTCGCGACCGCGCCGTCCAGCCCGATCGCGACCTCCTCCCGATCGAGGACGACGACATCCGACTGATCGGCGTGGCGACCGAAGAGGAACGGGATCCCGCGGATCGTGACGGCGCCGTCGGCGTCGCCGTGACCGGGCGGGGTCGCGAGGCGCGAATCGAGCTCGGTGCGGTGCGCGTTGAATGCGCCAGCGAGCGAGACAGGCGTGAAGTGCGGCGAGGTGAGCGTCACGCGCGAAGCTCCCGTTCGAGAAACGCCCGGGGGCGGAGCAGCGCCGCAGCGACCGGCGAAGGTGATGCGCTTGCGAGGTCGGCGTCGGTGACGACGTGATCGAAGCCGTGACCGCCCCCGTCGATCGTGACGAGCTCGTGCGGCACCCCGGCGGCGGCGAGTGACCCAGCCATCTCTGCCGAGCGAGCGTACGGGACGTCGGTGTCCGCCGTCCCGTGGATCAGCAGCGTCGGCGGAAACCCGGAGTCGACCAGCCGCTCGGGGCAGTACCGGCCGAGCGCGGCAGGATCGACGGCGAGCTCCTCACCGGCAACCTCGCGAATCCAGCTTCCGACCTGGCGGCAATGCACGTAGAAGCGCCAGCGGTCGGCTCCGGGCGGCGGCTCGCTGAGCGGGGTCACGCCGACCGCCGCTCGGGCCTCGGCCGCCGGGATCTCCCGCTGCGCGCGATAGAAGGGATCGGGCTCCGCGTACCAGGGGCCGGCGATGTCGCCGTAGCCGTAGAGCGAGACGATCGCCCGGGGGCGAGGCTCGAGGACGGCACCGCCGAGGAGGGAGAGATACCCGCCGGCCGAGTGACCGAGCAGGGCGCCGGCCCCGAACCTCGCCACCACCCAGCACCACGCGTCCCGGACATCGGCGACGATCTCGGGGAGCTTCGTCTCCGGTGCGAGCCGGTAGTCGACTGCAACCTGGGTGAAGCCCGCCATTGCCAGCATTCGCGCGAGCGCCCTCTGGCCACCCTCCCGCACTGAGCGGCGCGAGCCCGTGATCAGCGCGCCGCCGTGGAGCCAGACGACAACCGGGCCGGCGGTGGGCGATTCGTACACGTCGAGCACGAGCTCGCACCCGTCCGCCACCTTGTAGACGACGCTTCGGGAGTCGACCACCGAAACGCCCTCGTCAGGTTGTCAGGTCTCGGCCGGGCGAGTCGAGGACGCCACCGCCCGAGCGCCCAGCGTGAGGCTTCATCCCACCTCGTCCTCGTGAAGCGACCCCCACCAGCCGGCGGGCGACCTCGGCGCAGTCCGCCGCTCGACCGCCGGCTGGCCGGTTCCGTACGCCCACATGACGCCGTTCGCGAGGATCTGCTGCACCTCCGGCTGGTGGTACACCGGGTACGTCTCGTGGCCAGGGCTGAAGTAGAAGATCTTCCCGAACCCACGCCGGAAGCAGCAACCACTCCGAAACACCTCGCCGCCGGTGAACGCGCTGATGAAGACGAGCTCCTCCGGGGGTGGGATGTCGAAGTACTCGCCGTACATCTCGTCGGCGGGGATGAGCACGACCGGCGGGAGCCCCCGGACGATCGGATGGCTGGGGCTCACGACCCAGAGGGCCTGGCGATCGTTGTTTTCCCGCCAGCGCAGGTTGCAACTGGTTCCCATCAGCCGCACGAACGGCTTCGAGTGCATCGCCGAGTGGAGTGTGACGAGCCCCATCCCGTCGAGCACCCGCTGCACGACGGCGTTGGCAACCTCGTCGTCGACTTGGTCGTGGGCCATGTGCCCCCACCAGACGAGAACGTCGGTCTCGGCGAGCGTCTCGTCCGAGAGACCGTGGCGAGGCTCGTCGAGCGTCGCCGTCCCGACGGAGACAGCGTCGCCGAGCCGCTCCGTCAGGGCTCCCGCGATCGTGCCGTGAATCCCGTCCGGGTAGAGCCGGCCGATCTCGGGATGGGCGGGGTCGCGCTCGTGGCGGAACTCGTTCCAGACGGTGATGCGGACGTGGTCAGCCATAGGTGATCACGACCCTCACCGTCTGCTCGGGATGCTCGTCGAGAAGCCGGTAGGCGGCGGCGGTCTCCTCCCAGGGGATCCGGTCGGTGACATAGCGGGAGACGTCGAGGGCCCCCGAGGCGAGCAGCCCGAACACGGTCTCGCGCAGGCGTGCGCGATCCCAGCGCGGATGCGCGCGGTGTGGGCATTCCCACACGTACATGCTCGAGACGAGCTCGACGCGATTGTGGAGGAACTCCTCCCCCAGCCGCAGCGCCTCCCCGCCGCCCTGGTAGTAGCCGCCACCGACGATCCGACCGCCGATCCGCACCGAGCGGATCGCATCCTGGAGCCCGCGGTAGGTGCCCGAGACCTCGAGGGCGACGTCGACCCCGGCGCCGGCGCGTGTCTTCATCTCGAGGCCCGCGTCGGCCGCGATCGAATCGAACGCATCGGCGGCCCCGCAGGCCAGCGCCAGCTCGCGGCGATGCGCCAGCGGGTCGGCGGCGTAGACGGTACGCGCGCCGGCGAGCCCCGCCAGCTGCACCGTGAGCAAGCCGATCACACCGAGGCCGAAGACGCCGACGACGTCGCCCACGAGGAGCGCGCCGTCGTGGATCGCGTTGAGCGCGACACAGCCGTGGTGGACGAACAGCGCCCGCTCGGGGTCGATCCCCGGCGCGATCGGGATCACGGCGTCCGCCCGGAGCTGCTGGACATGAGCGTGACCGCCGTTGCCGTAGACCACATCACCGACGGCGACGCCGACGACCTCGCTGCCAACCTCGGTGACCTCGCCGACGAACTCGCTTCCGAGCCTGAACGGGTAGATCGTGCCGCCGGGCTCCTCCCGGAACGCCCTCGTCTCGAGGTCGAACCGCTGCGTTGCGAACGGCGCGGTCCCGCGGTAGAGCGCGAGCTCGGTTCCGTGCGAGATCGTCGTCAACAGCGAGCGGACGCGAACCTCCTCGGGTGCCAGGGGGCGCTCGTCGACCTCGCGGATCTCGATCTGCCGAGGCCCGGTGGTGACGAACTCACGTGACATCGAGCCGCTCCCCCGTGGTGACATCGAAGAAGTGAAGCCGAGATGGGCTCACGCGAAGGTGGAACGCTGCGCCCTGTTCCGGCGCGTCCTCCTCGCGCACCCGGGCGACGAACACCGCACCCGCGAGCGCCGCGTCGGCGTCCTCCTCGAGATCCGTTCCCTCACCCCGCAGCTGCGAGACGCCCTGACCGAGGGAGAAGTGGACGAGGGTGTCGCCGCCGAGATGCTCGACGACCTCGGCGAGCGTCGCGATCGCGTCGTCGCCGCCCGCACACGGCTCGACGTCCTCGGGGCGGAAGCCGAGAACCACCGGCCCGCGAAGGCCCGCCGGCGTCGCCGTCGCCGGAAGCCGGAGCCGATGGGCACCGAACACCAGGTCGACCAGCCCGTCGCCGGCAGGCGCGACCATCGCCTCGAACAGGTTCATCGGCGGGCTCCCGACGAAGCTCGCCACGAAGACGTTTCCGGGCCTCCGGTACAGCGCCTGTGGCTCCGCGAACTGCAGCAGCTTCCCGTCGCGCATCACCGCGACACGGCTTCCCATCGTCATCGCCTCGGTCTGGTCATGCGTGACGTACACGACCGTCGTCTCGAGCCGCTGATGCAGGCGGAGCAGCGCCGCCCTCATGCTGATCCGCAACTTCGCGTCGAGGTTTGAGAGCGGCTCGTCCATCAGGAACGCGACCGGCTCGCGGACGATCGCGCGCCCCATCGCCACCCGCTGTCGCTGCCCCCCGGAGAGCGCGCGCGGCTGCCGGTCGAGCAGCGTCTCGAGCCCGAGGAGCTTTGCGACGCTGTCGACTCGCTTCGCGACCTCGGCTTTCGCCACCTTCTGCATCCTCAGGCTGAAGCCGAGGTTCTGGCGTACGGTCATCTGTGGGTAGAGAGCGTAGTTCTGGAAGACCATCGCGATGTTGCGGTCCTTCGCCGGCACGTGGTTCACGGGCTTCCCGCCGATCGCGACGACGCCGGCGCTCGGCTCTTCGAGCCCGGCGATCATCCGCAGGACCGTCGTCTTGCCGCACCCGGACGGGCCGAGCAGCACGACGAACTCGCCGTCGCGGATCTCGAGGTCGAGCTCGTCGACCGCCTGCACTCCGCCGTCGAAGCGCTTGGTGACGCCGTGCAACGCAAGCTCCGCCACGTTACCCCCTTAGGCTCCCAGCGACGATCCCGCGAACGAAGTGTCGTTGGAGCGCGATGTAGAGCGCGATCACGGGGAGCGAGATGATGATCACGCCGGCCCCGGTCAACGCCCAGTCGGTCGAGTACTTGCCCTTGAAGTAGATGAGCCCGAGCGGGAGCGTCCGCATGTCCTCGCTCGAGAGGAACACGAGCGGGAAGAGGAAGTCGTTCCAGCTGAACACGAACTGGAAGATCGCGAGCGAGAGAACCGCCGGCCAGGCGAGCGGCATCGCCACGTGCCGAAGGATCCGCAGCTCCGAGCACCCGTCCATCCGGGCCGCGTCGAGGAGCTCGGTAGGTAGCCCCTTGAAGAAGCCGCGCATCACGAAGATCCCGAACGGAAGCCCGAACCCCACCTCGGCGACGATCACGGCCCAGCGCGTGTCGAGGAGGTTAAGGTCGCGAAGCGTGACGAACAACGGCATCAGCAGCGCCTGGGCCGGGATCATCAGCCCGAGGATGAAGGCGAAGAGCAGCACCCGCTTGCCGAGGAAGTCCATGCACGCAAACGCGTAGGCGGCCGGCACCGAGAGCGCGACGCTGATCAGGACGACCGGAACGCTGATCCGCACGCTGTTGAAGAAGTACGTGCCGAACCGCCCCTGGTTCCAGGCGTCCACGAAGTTCTGCAGATACAGCGACGAGGGCGGTGAGTACGGGTGCGAGAGGGTCTCGACGCTCGGCTTGAACGCCGTGAACCAGATGAACACGAGCGGCACGAGGGTGAAGGCGAGCAGCGCGCTCAGCACCAGGTACTTGAGAACGCCCGGCCCCAGGCGGCGAGGAGGGCGGCGCGATGCAGGCAGCTCGAGGCTGAGGTCGGTCATCGCTTCCGCTCTCTCGCGAGCAGGTAGAGGCTCGAGAGCGCGAAGACGATCACCATCAGGATCACACTGAGCGCCGCTGCGTATCCGAACTCGTTGAACCCGTTGATGGTCGCCCCGTTGAACGCGCGGTAGTAGATGAGCGTGCCGAGCACCTGGGTGCTCTGCAGCAGCCCGCCACCGGGCGTGAGGATGAACAGCAGGTCGAAGACGAGGAACGACCCGATGATCGAGAGGACGAGCACAGTCGTGGTCACGTCGCGAAGACCCGGCATCGTCACGTGGCGAAACCGACTCCACGCTCCGGCCCCGTCGACCTCGGCGGCGTCGTACAGCTCCGGGTCGATGCTCTGGATCCCCGCGAGAAAGATCACCATTCCGAACCCGAAGCCCGCCCACGCGCCCGCGACCGCGACGGCGGGCAACGCCCAGGTCTCGCTGCCGAGAAAGCCCGAGTCGTAGGTGAGAAAGCCGAGATGGGCCTTGTCGAGGAGCGTGGTCACCGGTCCGAGCGGGCTGTAGATCCACCGCCACGAGAGCGCGATGACGGCCGATGCCTGCACGACGGGGAGGAAGAAGATCGTCCGCATCAGCGTCCGGCCCCTGACCCGGCCCGAGAGCAACACAGCCGTGAGCAAGCCTAGCCCGACTCCCAGTGGCACCGAGAGGGCGATCCACTCGAGCGTGTGGACGAGGGACTTCCAGAACAGCGAGTCGTCGAACGAGCGGCGGTAGTTGTCGAGCCCCACGAAGTCGTCGAGCGGACCGAACCCGTCCCACTGGTAGAAGGACGTCCTGACCGCATCGACCAGCGGCCGCAGGACGATCACGCAATAGACGAGGAGCGCCGGCGCGACGAACGCCCACGCGATGAGCGTGCGCCGGACGGGGGCGGCAAACCGCAGCCGTCGCGCTGGCGCCTGATACCCACTCATCCGCTTGCCCGCGACGCCAAGGCGTGGCACGGCCCGCGAAGGGCCGTGCCACCGGGGGAGGAAGTCTCTACTTGCCGCACTTCGGGGGCGCGCCTGGCTTGAGCGTCTGACCTTTCGCCTTTGCCTCCGCCCAGAGCTTCTGCCATTTCGCCGCGACCTCGGCAGGCTTCTCCTTGCCGGCCTGGAGACCCTGCATGTCGTCAAAGAAGGCCTGCTGTACCTCTCCGGGAACGAGCGACGAGAGGTAGGAGTACGAGATGCGTCCAGGGGGCATCGCGTCGACGAGCGTGCGGATCCGCTTGAGCTGCGGGCTGAGCTTGAAGCGACTGAGCCCCTTCACCGCGAGCACATCGTTGGTCTCCTCGACGAGAATCTTCTGGCTCGCCGGCTTGAACAGGAGGTGGTTCAGGAGCTCCGCCGCGAGCGCCGGGTCCTTCGTGCGCGCGTTCGCGACCCAGTTGTTGCCGGACTGGTCGGTCGCGTTCGTGCCGACCTTCGCGTTCCAGCTCGGCAACAGGAACACGCCGGTGTTCGGGTTGGTGAAGATCGAGGCGCCCGACAGCTCGGTGAGCACGTAGCTTCCAGTCAGGAACATCGCCGCCTTCTTGCGGGCGAAGAGGCTGAGCCCCTCGTCGAACGAGATCGACACGGACGCGTCCGGGAACGCTCCCGCACCGACCAGCTGCACCCACTTCTCGAGCGCGGCGACGACGCCCGGCGAGTCCCAGCGCCCGTTGCCGAACAGGATCGCCTGCTCGGCCTTGGCCCCGATCGAGTTGCCGATCAGCGCGCCGTGCCAGAACGCGCCGCCGCCGAACTTGTCGACGTTGCCGAACCCGACGGGCACGACACCCTTCGCCTTCGCCTTCTTGACGATCCCGAGGAACTGGGCCCACGTCTTCGGCTCGGTCGCCCCGATCCTCCTGAACACGTCCTTGTTGTAGAAGACGACGTTCGACTCGATGCTGTCCGGGATCTGCCAGATCTTCCCCCTGCGCTGCGTCAGCCGCACCTGTGCCGAGTTGAGCGTCTTGTTCCAGCCGTAGCGACAGTAATACGGCGTCAGCTCCAGGACGAGCCCGTTGTTGAGAAGCTGCTCGGTGACGCCGCCGGCCCAGATGTCCGGGCCCTTGTTCGCCGCCATCGCGGGCTGGAACGCCGCCTGGAAGTCGTCGCCACCCGAGAAGCTCCGCCGCTCGATCTCGACGCCCGGATGGGTCTTCATGAACGCGGCATAGATCCTGTCGTACGCCTTGCTCGTGTTCGGTCGGGCGCCGTAATCCCAGACGACCAGCTTCTTCTCGTCCGCACGCGCCGCGCCCGCCGCGCGCGTCGCACCGACCGCAACGGCGGCGACGACGGCGATCGTGGTCAACATGACGAACGGTCGGTGGAGGCTCCGCATCCTCGCCGATCCCATGACCCCTCCCTCTCTGGAGAACGATCCGTCTCCGGTGAAAAAGCCGCGTGCCCGCTAGCGGCGTCGCGTCGAGGGGGCGAGCATACGCGATTCCAGCTCCTCATGCAAATCGTTTTGCTAAGGTCTGCCGCCATGCAGCACCGAGCGACGATCGCGGAGGTCGCACGCCGGGCGGGTGTGAGCCCGACGACCGTCTCGCACGCCCTCTCGGGCCGCCGGCACGTAGCCCCGGCGACGCGCCGGTGCATCGAGCAGGCTGCGCGCGATCTCCGCTACCGACCGAACGCCGTCGCGAGGAGCCTCCGCACGCGCCGATCGCTCACCGCGAGCCTGATCATCCCCGACATCTCGAACCCGTTCTATCCACGTCTCGCGCGCGGCCTTCAGGACACGCTTGCTGCGGCCGGGTACCACACCCTCGTCTGCAACACCGATCGGATCGCGGCGAACGAGCTCGAGTACGTCGTCGACGTGGTCAATCGCCAGGTCGACGGGGTCGTCGTCGTCGCCTTCCACCTTACGACCGACGACCTCCGCGAGGTCCCGCTCGCCGACGTCCCGTTCGTCTCGGTCGGCCCCCGGCTCGATCACGCTGCGATCGACGTCGTCTCGTCGGGCGACGCGTCAGGCGCGCGCGACGCGACGCGGCATCTGCTCACTCGCGGTCACACCGTCGGGATGATCGGCGGGCCGGCGGGGCTTCCGCCGAGCGAGATCCGCGCCGAGGGCTACCGGCAGGCTCTGGCCGAGGCGGGCGTTGAGCTCCGCAGCGACTGGATCGCGACCGGCGACTTCACGCATGAGGGAGGCGTCATCGCTGCCCGCGAGCTCCTCGAGCAGGCAGACCGTCCGAGCGCGATCTTCTGCGCCAACGATCTGATGGCGATCGGTGCGATGAGCGTCGCGCGGGAGCTGCGCCTGCGCATCCCGGAGGACATCGCCCTCGTCGGCTACGACGACATCGACGCGGCCGCGCTCGTCAGCCCCGGCTTGACGACGGTGCTGAACCCGGCCGACGAGGTCGGGGTCACCGCCGGGCGACTTCTGCTCGAGCGGATGCAGGGCTATGAGGGCCCTCGCCGCAACCTCGCCGTCAAGCATCCCCTCGTCGTTCGGCAATCGAGCTGATGGGTCAAAGGATGAGCTACCAGCCCCTCCACGACCCGCTCGACCCTCGCGACCAGCTGTTCTGGGAGCTCGCCCAAGCTCGCGAGTCGGGACGAGAGGTCGGTCACCTCGAAGCCGCAATCGCGACGGCGCTCGTCTCCGGTCCTCTCGCGGAGCTGCTCGATCTCTACCGCCGGGTCGAACGCGCACCGCGGGTCAAGAGCTGGCCCTACGAGGAGCCTTCGTCCTACGACGAGATCCTCGCCGCCTGCCCGCCGGGCGTCGTCACCGACGAGCCTCATGCTCTGGACGGGGCAACGCTGGCCGATCGGCTCCTTGCCGCGTGGCGCGGTCGCTGCGCAGGCTGCGTGCTCGGGAAGCCGGTGGAGGGCTGGAGCCGGGAGGAGATCCGGCGACTCCTCGACTCGCGCGACGCCTATCCCCTCGCCGACTGGTTTCCCGAGCCGCGTGACGACAGCGAGGCGCACGCCTACCGCGGCTGCTGGGTCGAGACGGTGCAAGGCCGGATCGCGTCGGTCTCGCGCGACGACGACATCGACTACTCGATCCTCGCGCTCCACCTGCTCGAGGAGGTCGGCTTCGAGTTCGGTCCGCGGGACGTGGCGCGGGAGTGGCTCGACCACTTCCCATACACGCAGATCTACACGGCGGAGCGAGCGGCCTACCGCAACCTGTTGCGTGGAGTCGCACCTCCGGGAACGGCCGACACGGAGAACCCCTACCGCGAGTGGATCGGTGCCCAGATCCGCGCCGACGTCTTCGGGTGGGTCTCGCCCGGACGGCCCGCCGACGCAGCTCGGCTCGCGTTCCAGGATGCGAGCCTCTCGCACACGGCCAACGGCATCTACGGCGAGATGTGGGCGGCAGCGCTGATCGCGGCAAGCTTCACCGCGCCCGACCTCGAGGCCGCAGTACGGCGGAGCATGGCGTTCGTCCCGACCCGGTCGCGTCTCCACGAGGCGCTCGCCGAGGTGATCGGCGCCTACGAGGAGGGCGTCGACTGGGAGGAGGCGCGCGATCGGATCGAGCGCCGAACGGGTCACTACGAGTTCGTCCACACGATCAACAACGCCGCGGTCGTCGCCGCGTCGCTGCTCTGGGGTGGCGACGATTTCACGCGGGTGATCGGGCTCGCGGTGCAGGGTGGCTGGGACACCGATTGCAACGGCGCCACCGCCGGCTCAGCGTTCGGCGCCCGCTATGGCACCGCCGCGATCCCGGAGCGGTGGTACGAGCCATTCGACGACATCGTGCGCAGCGCGCTGTTCGGATTCGACCACTCGAGGATCTCCGATTTCGCCGTGCGAACACTGGCGCTCGCGCGAGCGACGGGCCGAGGCGGTTCCTAGCCGGACCCGAAGCTCAGGGCGAACGACTCAGCGCCCAGCGCGCGCCGCGCCGTGGTCTCGGCGCGGACGAACAGGTCGTGTTCGATCTCGGTGAGCACACCGCCGGTCGCCTCGAGCAGCCGCGAGGCCTCGCCGAGGAGCTCCGCCGCGCGCGCGTGGCGACCGTCGCTGGCAGCGACGGCGGCGAGACCGATCTGGGCGAGAGCGATGCCGTGCGCGAATCCCGCGGCCTGCGCCACGGCGAGCGCCTTCGCCCAATAGCCGTCGGCGATGGCGAACGACTCCCGCCTGAACGCGACGACGCCAAGGCCGAGCAGGGCGAACGTGTCATCCGCGGTGCGACCGTTTGCGGCGTTCCAGTCGAGCGTCGTCTGCAGCCGGCGCTCGGCCTGGTCGAGGTCGCCCGCTGCGAGCGCGAGGTCGGCGAGGTTCGTATTTGCGACCATGGTGTCCACCTCCCTGCCAAGCCCAAGCGCAATCGTCCGGCTGCGCTCGAACGCCTCGGCCGCCGCGACGAGGTCGCCGCGATGTCGGGCCACCAGCCCGAGCACCGTCTCGGCGCCGATCACGGGCTCGAGCGCACCAGCAACCGCGCTCTGGGTGACGGCGCCCCGGGCGTGCGCTTCGGCCTCGTCCATCTCGCCCAGCTGCCACGACAACCCCGCGAGCACCGTCTTCGCAGACGCCGCGAGCGCGGGCTCTGTGGCGTCCGACAGCGACCGGCTGATCCGGTTGCGCCCCTCGCGGAAGAGCCCACGGACGTACCAGTAGTGACGAAGCGCCGTCGCGAGCCGCACCGCCCTGTCGGGCTCGCCGGCGCCGAGCAGGCGGTCGTGGGCGACGCGGAGATTGTCGAGCTCGATGTCGATCTCGTCCGGATTACCGTAGTGGGTACCCTCCCGCGCCGGTCGCGCCAGCTCTTCAACGAGCACGCCGAAGAAGCCGGCGTGCGAGCTCTCCGCCGCCTCGCGCTCGCCGCTCTCGTCGAGCATCAGTGCGGCCTGCTCGCGGATCGTCTCGAGCATCGACAGGCGGTCGCCCGCTGCGGGGTCACGACGAAGAAGGCTCGCGTCGAGCAGCGCCATGATCGTCTCGAGCGGAGCGTCGCAGACGGCCTCGGCCGCCTTCAGCGTGCATCCACCGGCGAAGACCGACATGCGACCGAGGGCGCGGCGCTCGTCGTCGGACAGCAGCGCGGTGCTCCATGCAATCGTGTCGGCAAGCGTCTGCTGACGGGCCGGTGCGTCGCGCGGCCCTGGCCCGAGCGCGGTGACGCTTTCCTCGAGTCGTTCGAGCAATGCCGCCGGGGAGAGGATCGCCGTTCGGGCCGCGGCAAGCTCGATCCCGAGGGGAAGGCAGTCGAGCCGGCGGCAAATCTCCAGCACGACGTGCTCGTGACCTGCAACGACGTGCCTGGTGTCGGCTGCACTCGCGCGGGCGACGAACAGATCGACGGCGTCGTCCTCCGACAACGGGCCGAGTGGAAAGACGTGCTCCCCGGTGACGTGGAGAACCCGCCGGCTCGTGACGACGAGCATGAGACCGGGGGACGATTCAAGCAAGGCCGAGAGTCGCGGCGCAGCCTCGACGAGGTGCTCGAAGTTGTCGACCACGAGCAAGACGGTCATTGTCGCGAGCGCATCCGTCAATCGCGCCTCGGTCGTCTGCTCCGGGGTCTCACCGACCGCGAGCGCCCGGGCGATCGCCTCCGTAACACCGCTCTCGTCGCGCACAGCGGCCAGCTCGACGAACGCGGCGCCGTCGGGGAACCCCTCCTCGAGCCCGGAGGCCGCCGCGAGCGCGAGTCGGGTCTTGCCCGAGCCGCCAGGGCCGACGATCGTCACGAGTCGCACGTCCTCCCGTTCGACGAGCTCGCGCAGCGAGGCGAGCTCCTGCTGACGTCCGACGAGCGATGAGCCGGGCGTCGGAACCCGCCCCGACCTGCGAACAGCCGCCGGGACAGGATCGAGGGAGGAGTCGTGGGTGAGAATCTCCTGCTCGAGGCGACGGATGCCGGCGCCCGGAGAGAGGCCGAGCTCGTCCTGGAGCCGGCGCCGGGTTTCGGCGATCGCGGCGAGCGCGTCGGCCTGGCGGCCCACTCGATAGAGCGCGAGCGCGCGGTAGCCACAGAGCCGCTCGTCGAGCGGATGCGCCGCCGCAAGCCGCGTTGCTGCCGCGAGGGCCTCGTCGTTGCGACCGAGCGCGAGTTCGGCGCCGACACGTAACGTCTCAGCGTCGAGCTTGAGCGCTTCGAGACGTGTGACCTCTCCAGCGGCGTCAGCTAACTCGGTGAGTGGCGACCCCCGCCAGAGTTCCAACGCCGAGCCCGCAGTCGCATGGGCCAGCGACGGATTTCCCTGGTCGAGGCCGGTCGTGGCTCGCGCGATCAGGCGCTCGAACCGCACCGCATCAATCTGCTCGGGTCGAGCGTCGAGGCGGTACCCGGTGACCTCAGTCGTGATCGCCTCCGCACCGAGGACGGCGCGAAGCTTCGAGACGTAGACCTGGACGAGCTTCCGGGCCGACGGTGGCGGACTATCCTCCCACACGACATCGGCGAGGGTGTCCGCCGACAGCCGGTGCGGCGCCGCCACCACGAGCGCCGCGAGCAGCGTTCTCTGCTTGGCCGCACCGATCAGGACAGCTTCGCCGTCACGAAGCACCTCCAACGGGCCGAGGATCCGGTACTCGAGCACGGCCACATTGTGTGCGCTGCCGCCCGGCGATGCCGTGGCTATACCGATCCTCAACCGGCCGACTCGAAGCTCCGCACCATGGAGCCCGAACCGACACACCCCTTTGCAGTGGTCGCGGACACGCCGGCCACCTGGACGAGCTACGGGTCGTCCGGCACCGCTCGCGACCCGGGACTGATTCTCCGAGCGGCCGGACCGACCGACGACGGCTATCGCACGATCGAGGTGTGGGAGTCGGAGGCGGCGTTCCGCGAGGCTGGTCGCCCGCCGGGCGTGTCGACCGGCTTCGCCCCGGTCGTCCGCGAGCTCCGCGTCCACCACCTCGTCACGGCCACGACCGAGCGACCGAAGGAGGAAGCACGATGAAGATCCGTGCAGTTGCGATCGCGGTGATCGTGTGCGCGACACTCACCCCGACGGTTCGGGCAACCGCGAGGCCCGATCCCAAGGAGATGAGCCTCAAGGTCAGCGACTTCCCGGCGGGGGCGTCGGTGGACTACGAGCACGCCGACGAGAAGGCGTCACTCCCAGGCGGCCTGCACGGAAGGTTGTATGCAACGACCTACCGGTTCGCGGTAGGTCGGAAGACGGAGGTCGTCAACTCGATCGTGATCGTCGCCGGGAGCGCGAGGCAGGCTCGGACGATCTATGGAGCCGCAGTCCGTGACAACAAAGCCCAGAACGCGCCGCTCCAGCATCAGGTCTTGCGCGTGCGCCGCTTTGGCGACGAGCAGTACGCCGTGCTCCTCGGCGACGTTGCCGTCGAAGAGACCCAGGTTCAGCTCTGGGTGAGACACGACGCCGTCGTGTGGATGCTGTACGTCAACACCGATCCGACCGCAGCCGACTCCGGCCTCTCGAAGCCGCGCGCGCTCGCTGAGCTCTCGAAGTACGGCTCGAAGCTGCAGCGCCGCGTGGGGAAGGGGTAGCCATGCGCCTTCGAGTCGCTCTCCTGGGGCTTGCCGTCTTGCTCGCCGGTAGCGGGGCCGCCGACGCCCGCGAGACCGGGCTGATCCCGACGTGCCCAACCGGCCTCGTGTGCAACACACTGACGTTGAAGGCACTCGGCAACGGCAGCGGCACGATCACGAGCGCGCCAGCCGGAATCGACTGCGTCGTCGTCGTCGGTGTGCAGTCGGGGAGGTGCAGCGCCCACTTCGCGGCGCCGCCGGGATCGTCTGCTGTTTGGCTCGATCTCACGTACACCCCGGCACCGGGGAGCCAGTTCTGGGTCGACGACCTCCAGTGCGGCCGTGCCGGCGGCGGTACCCCGCGGTCATACACGATCAGTCGGGGCTTCTACACCGACTACGACGCGCCCTTTTGCTTCGTGCTCGATCGGCACCCTGTGGTCGTGTCTCGGAGCGGCCCCGGGCTCGGCAAGGTGTCGAGCGTACCCGCCGGGATCGACTGCGGCAGCACGTGCACGATCAACGTCGACCACGGCTCGCAGCTCGTACTAACCGCCGAGCCCGACTCGGGAACCCGCTTCGCGCGCTGGCTCGGGGCGTGTGCGGGCCAGGCCGCCGTCTGCAGGCTCACCGTTCAGGGCGCGACCTCCGCCCATGCCCAGTTCGAAAGTGTGCCGTCGAACCAGAACCCACCGGCGCCTGCCTCGCCTCCAGCACCAAAGGACACGGATGTCGACGCTCAGATCGTCGGCGCTCGCTCGTCCCGGAGCGCTCTGGGCACCCGCCTTGTGCTGATCGAGCTCGACCTCGGAGAGCCGGTCGCGGCGACCGTCTCGCTCGAACGTGCTGGCCGGCGGCTCGGTGCCGCCCGCACTCGTTCGCTCCAATCGGGTGACCGAATGCTCAGGCTCGTCGTGCCGAAGGGCGTGCAGCGAGGCACGGCGACCGTTCGGATCGTTCTGGCAGACGCCGCCGCCAATCGTCTCGTCCAGACTCGCCGCGTCGTGATCGGGCGCCGCGATGCGGCACCCTCGAGTCGCCCGCGCGCGTCATGACCGCGAGCGCAAGCGCAAGCGCCCGCGAGAGAGCGCGCAGCGAGGAAACGGGATGCTCGGCTGGCGCCTCGCGACCCACGTTGAGCGGCGGTTAAGCACCCGAGGCTAGTGCGTCCGACACCCTCGCCAGGTCTAGGATCGCCAAGGTGGGCGCGCGCGGACCGGCTACCGAGCCTCCCGACGCCCCCGCACCGGGTGCCGCGTCCGAGCGCGGTCGCCGGCTCGGGGGGTGGCGATTGCTCGCGCGCGGGGCCGCGATCGTCGCGGTCCTCGTGATCGCGGTCGGGCCGTTCGTTCTCACACGTGGCGACGACGGGCCGAAGCCGCCCACCCGCGCAGAGGTGCGCGGCATCGCCGACACTGCGGCAAAGGAAGCGCTCGCAGCTCAGGACACGAAGCCGCCACGCGCCGCGCTCGTCTACGCACGCATCCTCCCCTCGCTCGTCCGGATCGAGACGAGCGAGCCCGGGCGCGGGAAGCCGGCGACCAAGCTCGGCGCCGGCGTGATCGTCAACCGGGCCGGGCTCGTGCTGACCGCTTTCCACGTGATCGACGGGGCGAAGACGATCACCGTCTCGTTCGCCGACGGCTCGAGCTCCCCGGCGGCCGTGGTGAGCCGCGATCCGGCCAACGACATCGCCGTGATCGCGCCCGAGCGAGGGCCGAGCGTGATCGTCCCGGCAGTGCTCGGAGGCTCCCCGAGCATCGGCGACGACACCTACGCAGTCGGTCACCCGCTCGGGTACGAGGGCTCGCTCAGCGCAGGTGTCGTCTCAGGCGTGGATCGCACCCTCGAGACGGAGGACGGTCGCAGGCTCAAGGGGCTGATCCAGTTCGATGCCGCCGTCAACCCCGGCAGCTCGGGTGGGCCGCTGCTCGATCGCGCGGGTCAGGTGGTCGGGATCGTCACCGCGCTCGCCAATCCAGGCCGGGACGGCCTCTTTAGCGGGATCGGCTTTGCCGTCCCGATCGAAACCGCCGGTGGTGGCGTGAACGCGCCGCCGAAATGACGACACGACGAGGAGACATGGACGAGCACACCGCACTCGACGCATCGCTGGAGCAGGTCCTCTACCAGGTGAAGCGCGTGATCGTGGGCCAGGACGAGCTGCTGGAACGGATGGTCGTCGCGCTCCTCGCGCGCGGGCACCTTCTCGTCGAAGGCGTCCCGGGGCTGGCTAAGACGATGGCCGTGAAGACGCTCGCCGACGCGATCGGCGGTGAGTTCCAACGGATCCAGTTCACTCCTGACCTGGTGCCCGCCGACATCGTCGGCACGCGGATCTTCAACCAGAAGGAAGGCGCGTTCCAGGTGACGCTGGGGCCGGTGTTCGCCAACCTCGTCCTCGCAGACGAGATCAACCGTGCGCCGGCGAAGGTGCAGAGTGCGCTCCTCGAGGCGATGCAGGAGCGCCAGGTCACGATCGGCCGCGAGACGCACATGCTGCCCGACCCGTTCCTCGTGATGGCGACGCAAAATCCGATCGAGTCGGAGGGGACGTATCCGCTTCCAGAGGCCCAAGTCGACCGGTTCATGCTCAAGGTGCTGATCGACTACCCCAGCCCGACCGAGGAGTTCGTGATCGTCGAGCGGATGACCGCGACGGTCGACCACGCGGCACGCGCGGTCGACGCCTCGCAGCTCGTCGCCCTGCAACGCGCTGCGGACGAGGTCTTCGTCGACCCGGCGTTGATGGAGTACTCGGTGAGGCTCGCAACGGTGACGCGCGATGTCGCCGGCGCCGGGCTCGGCGATCTCGCCCGATACGTCTCCTACGGCGCGAGCCCGCGGGCCTCGATCAACCTCGTTCTCGCGGGCCGCGCGCTCGCGCTAGTTCGCGGTCGCCGGTACGCGCTACCGCAGGATCTCCGCGAGATCGCGCCCGACGTCCTCCGGCACCGGCTCGTGCTGTCGTACGAGGCGCTCGCCGACGGCGTCACTCCCGACCAGATCGTGGAGCGGGTCCTCGAGACGGTCCCGCTGCCGGAGATCGTGCTTCGCGAGCGTGTCGTCGGCAGCGCCCGACCGAGCGTGGGATGACTCCACCCGTCCTCGCCCAGACGCCCGAACGGGTGCTCCGCCGCCTCGAGTGGCACGTGCTTCGCCGCCTCGACGGGCGACTTCTCGGCGCGAACCGGACGGTCTTCCGCGGCGTCGGGACGGACTTCCACGACTTGCGCGAGTACGAACCTGGCGACGACGTCAGGCATATCGACTGGAACGTCACCGCGCGGATGGACACTCCGTATGTCCGGCAGTACACCGAGGACCGCGAGCTGACCGCCTGGCTCCTGCTCGACCGGTCACCGTCGATGGGCTTCGGTCCGATCGACCGGCCGAAGGAGACGGTGCTGTGTGAGCTGGCGACGACGATCGCTCGGCTGCTGACGCGCGACGGCAACCGCGTCGGAGCGCTCCTGTTCGACGAGGCGATCGAGCGGACGCTCCCACCGCGCGCGAGCAGGGCCCATGTTCTCGCGCTCACGCGGCAGCTGCTCGAGGCGCCGTCGCCGCGCCGGGCGGTGACCGACCTCGCCGGGACGCTCGACGCCGCGCGCGGGATCGTCCGTCGGCGGTCGCTCGTGATCCTGATCTCGGACTTCATCGCTGCACCCGGTTGGGAGCGAGCGCTGACGCAGCTGACGGAGCGCAACGAGGTGGTTGCGATCCGGCTCGTCGACCCGCGCGAGTACGAGCTCCCCGACGCCGGGGTGATCGTGGTCGAGGACGCCGAGACCGGCGAGCAGCTCACTGTCGACTCGAGCAACGAGACCTTCCGGCGGAGGCTGCGGGAGGCCGGGCTCGCTCGCGAGGCCGAGATCCGCGAGAAGACCCGCCGCGCCGGCGTCGACGTCCACGAGGTGTCGACCGCCGACGATCTCGTCGACGCGCTCGTCCGCATCGTCAACGCCCGCCGGAGGCGCCGGTGACGTTTCGCTCCCCCTGGCTGCTGGTGGCGCTCGTCGCGGTCCTCGGCGTGGTCGTCCTCTATTGGCGCGCGACCGGCCGAAACCGTGGTCGCGCAGCGCGGCTAGCGGCCGAAGGGCTCGTGCTCACCGCGGCGTCTCGCCGGATCGGGATTCGCCGCCACCTCCCGTTCGGCCTGACCGTAACGGCGCTCGCGCTCCTCGCGATCGCGGCCGCGCGTCCCGAGGTCGCGCTGACTCTGCCCGAACGCCAGGGCACGGTGATCCTCGCCTTCGACGTCTCGAACAGCATGAGGGCAACCGACCTGAAGCCGACCCGGCTTGCGGCCGCGAAGGCCGCGGCGCGCCAGTTCGTCGAGCGCCAGCCGAAGTCGATCCGGATCGGGATCGTCACGTTCGGCGACAGCGCAATTACGGTGCTGCGACCGACCTCCGTCAAGAAAGAGGCGCTCGCAGCGATCGACCGGCTCTCGTCCGGAGGTGGCACCTCGCTCGGGCAGGGGATCTACGCGGCGCTGAGCACGATCGCAGGGAAGCGGCTCGTCTTCGACCCGCAGGCGCTCCAGCAGGACTCCGGCGAGAGCGTCGACATCGGCTACTTCGGCTCGGCGACGATCGTGCTCCTCTCCGACGGCGAGAACACGACGCGACCGGCGCCGCTGCCCCTCGCGCGGCTCGCCGCGACTGCGGGCGTCGCGATCCACACGGTGGGGCTCGGCACCGAGGGCGGCGCGGTCGTCGAGGTCAACGGCTTCAGCGTCGGGACGACGCTCAACGCCGACCTGCTCAAGCGGATCGCCGACGAGACCGACGGGGAGTACCACGAAGCGCCGGACGCCGCGACGCTCGCCGCGGTGTACCGGAGCATCGATCTCGAGCTCGAGCACCGGAAGGACGAGCGTGAGCTGACGGCGCCGCTCGCGGCCATCGCGGGTCTGCTGCTCGCGACCGGGTCAGCCCTCTCGACGCTGTGGCTGGGGCGGCCGCTGTGATCACGTTCGCCTGGCCGTTCGCATTGCTCGCGCTCGCGATCCCGGCCGCCGTGCTCGCGGCCCATCTGCTCGCGCAGCGCCGGAGACGCCGGCAGGCGGTCGGCTACTCGGATGTCGCGCTCCTTCGCTCGGTGCTCCCGCGCCGCTCTCGCTGGCAACGACACCTTCCGATCGCCCTCCTTCTCGCAGCGCTCGCGGCGCTCGCGGTCGCCGCCGCGAGACCACACGCGCGACGAGACGTTCCGTATGCCCGAACCTCGATCATCCTTGCTCTCGATGTCTCCGGCTCGATGTGCTCGAGCGATGTCGAGCCCAACCGTCTCGCAGTCGCACAGGACGCGGCGCGCGCGTTCGTCGAGCAGCAGCCGAAGAACACACGGATGGGGCTCGTCGTCTTCTCGGGCTTCGCGGAGCTCGCGCTCCCGCCGACCTCCGACCACAAGGTGCTCATCGACGCGATCTCGTCGCTAACGACCGGTCAAGGGACTGCGATCGGTGCCGCGATTCTCAAGAGCCTCGACGCGATCGCGGAGGTGAACCCGGCGGTCGAACCGGTCGGCGATACACCGCCGCCCGCCGGAAAGGCGAGCGCCGGCGGATACGTTGCCGACATCGTCGTCCTCCTCACCGACGGTGCGAACAACCGTGGAATCGAGCCGTTGGACGCCGTGCCCTACGCGACCGCCCGCGGGGTGCGGGTGTTCACGATCGGGTTCGGTACGACGGAGCCGGCGCCGCTCGTCTGCACTCGCGACCAGCTCGGCCCGGAGAGCCTCCAGGGGTTCCGTGGCGGCGGGTTCCGCGGCGGCTTCGGCGGTGGGTTCGGGCGCTTTCTCGTCGCCGACGAGCAGACCCTGCGCGCGGTCGCCGAGAAGACCGGTGGGACGTTCCATTCTGCGCAGGACGCCGCCCAGCTCCGTGACGTGTTCGCGAAGCTCCCTCGTGAGGTGCGAACGCAGAAGGAGAACGTCGAGATCTCGTGGTGGTTCGCGGCGCTAGGCGGACTCCTTGCCGCAGCCGCCGTGGCCGCGTCGCTCCGCTGGAGCCCGTTCCCCCGCGGGTAGCTTCTTGTGGTCGCTTCGCGAGGTTCGGAGACCACTGTCTAGTCCCCGGAACGGGTCGTCACCTCCTGCCGGTTCCCTCGACCGAGCCTGCCCGTGGCGTGCGGGCGACCGATGAACGCGAAGACGTGTCCTAGACCGGCTCGATCCGGTCCCCGCGAAAGGTCATCTGCACATGCGAAAGCTCCTCACCGTGCTTGCGCTCGTCGCCGCGATCACCAGCGTCGTCGCAGCCCAAGTTGCGACCGCAGGCCGCCCTGCCTTCAACCCTGCGTGCGACGGCACGAAGATCGAGCCCGTCGTCAGCGGCACCTACGAGATGCCGTTCGGTACCGAGCCCGGCTCGGTCACGATCACCGTCTACGACACGCCGGCGGGCCAGCTCTTCGACTTCGCAACCGACGCGCCGACCCACCTCGTCGGCTCGGTGGTCGACAAGGGCGGCACGGCGTTCGAGACGTGGACGTTCGACCCCGCGGTGAGCTCGGCGACGGGTCTGCATGCGTCGCTCAACCCGTCGAGCGGGAAGTGGTACGACGCCAGCCACCTCTGCTTCACGACCTCGCTCGGCTCGGGCGGCGGGGGCGGCGGGGAGGACTGAGCAGCGTGGCATCCGGTCGGCTCTCCCTGGGAGTGCCGACCGGATCACGCCTGCGGCGGGGGGTCACGCCCGCTCCCTGCTACTGCGTGCGCCGTCTCAAGCCGAGCCGCGGCGGGCGCCCTCGCCAAGCGCACCGACGGCCGCGAGCATCATGAACGCGGGGCTGACCGGCGCCGCGTAATGGGCGACGGACTCGGTCACGAGCGCCGTCCCCAGAACGACAGCCAGCCCCGCAACGGACGGAACAAGCGCGGCAAGGGCGAAGCGGGGGCGCCGGACTGCGAGCGCGACGAGCCCGACGACAAGCCAGAAGGCGGGTGACGGGAAGCGGTGGGACGCCTGGTTCAGGCGATGCGCCAGGGAGGCGTCGCCGCTTCGCGTGGGGATGCGATCGAACAGCCGGGCCGTCCTCTCCTGGAACGTCTTCCACCGCTGCTCGGCTCGCGCATCCAGGAAGACGAGCTCGGGATCCGTCGGTGATCGCCACACCTGGCTGGCAGCCGATCGACGATCTACGACGATCGCGCGCTGGAGGAAGTGCGAGGCCGGGATTGGCTCGCCGTCGGTCGGCCGGGGCAGCTTTCGCCCGCCGATGACCACGTAGTCCTGCTCCTGGTTCCCGCCGGGCGCGGGGGCCTCCGCTACCGGCACGTAGTAGACGCGCCTGACCGCCAGGATCTCCCAGGCCGTCCGCACGACGCCGGCGCCGAACGTCCAGGGATGTTTGCGGATCGCCTCGCCGGTGACCGCGCTCATGTCGACTCCGCCCAGATTCCCGACATCGAAGAACATGCGCGTGCTCCCGGACGAGAAGAACGTCTCGAGATCGATGTGATACGAGCGATACGGCTCCTGCGTGAGCAGCTCGCGGCGGACGACACGGCCGAGCTCGCGCGAGGCATGCCCGTTGTCGGGCGCGACGATCCTGTCCATGACGAATGCCCGGTACAGGAGGATGGTCGGGTCAGGGCTCTGGATGACGGAACGGGCGTAATGCGTCGGGCTCGGCATGCCCGAACCCGCGACCGCAAGGGCGCCGACGAGCACGACGGCGCCGGGAAGTACGAGCACAGCGGCGCGCCGCCGCCACCTCGCCGGGAGAAGAAGCACGCCGAGCAGCAACGCGACACCGACCGCCGCCAGGCTCGGCCGAACACCCACCGTGTCGTCATAGCGCAGCGCGACGAGCTCCTTCCAGCCCTGGGTGACGGCGACCGAACCGATGAAGTAGGACGCAACCATCGCGAGCCGGCGGCTCCACGGCACGCGAAGGACGAGCGGGACGAGCGCCATCACGACCAGCACCTGGTTCGCGGGTCGGACGAGAACGAGCAGCCCCATCCCGAGCCCCGTGAGGAGGAAAGCCGTCGCCGAGGGTCGCCGCACGGCCTTCGTCAACAGGAACGCCCAGCCGGCAAATCCGGCTGCGAACGGCGCGTCGCTCGAAAGCCCATGAAAGAGGATCCCGTAGCCCGGGTAGGCGAGCAGGAGCGCCGAGGTTGCGATTGCCGGTCTTGCACCGAACGTCCGTGCGATCGCGCCCCAGGTGACGACCGACGCCGCAAAGAGAAGCGCGAGCCACACCTCCGCAGCGACACCGCCGAGCTGCAGCGGGAGCCCGACCGCAAGGCCGGCGAGGGGCCCGCGGTCGGCGAGCTGATTGGGCAGGAACGGATGATCGTTCCCGAGCTGAAGGTAGAGCTGGACGTACCTGACCATGTCGCGACCCGGAGCGACGGGAATGGCGATGCTCTGCAGTCCGAAGACGGCGAGCCCGAGCAGGAAGAGGGCGGCCGCCGAGCTCCGGGAACCGACCCACGCTTCGAATCTCAGCCATCTCGCCGCGAGCCGTGCCGGCATGTTGTTCCGGCCGTCCGCCTGTCCCGCTGTCGCTAGACGTCCGGGCGCTTCGGGCAGGGAGTCAGGGCTCGTCACGACGGCGGCGGAGCCCGAGGATGGAGAGCATGAACGAGGTGAAGAACACCTGTGCCCCGACGACGACCAGGGTCGCGCCGAACACCGCGAGTTGCGTCTCACCCAGGCTCTCGAACCCGCCTGCAGCCCACTCGCCGAAGACGACCGCGAGCAGCGACGCGCCTGCGAGTCCCACCACGACGGCCATCACGAGCCCGTGCCCGAGGCGAAACCGGGTCCGCAGGCGTTGGAACAGGCGGTCGTTCTCGCTGATGAAGTAGACACCGTAGGCGCGGGCGCAGAGGCCGAACCCGATCGCCTGCACGCCGAGGATGACGAGCAGGCAGCCGACGATCAGCGAGTGAACGTACAGCTCTCGGCCGAACACCGGCACCCCTGCGAACACGAGTCCATCGATCAGCGAGCCGATCGCGAGCAGGACCACACCCGGAAGCAGGAAGAGAAACGTGGGGTTGTAGACGAGAATGAGGTGGAGGTGACGCCAGCCGTCGCGGAACGGCGAGAGCTTCGATGTCCCGACGCGTGGATGTAGCTCGATCGGGATCTCCCGCACGTCGAGGTGCTCGCGGGTCGCCCTGATCACCATCTCCGACGCGAACTCCATCCCGACCGTGCGCATGTCGAGCACCGGGACGACGCTCCGTCGCATCGCCCGCATGCCGCAGTGCGCGTCGCCGATGTTCGTGCGGTGCAGGGCGTTGAGGAAGCCCGAGAGGATCGGGTTGCCGATGCGGCTCAGCACCGACATCGATCCCGGCTGCAGCCCCTGCATGCGATTGCCGAGGACGACCTCCGCGCCGTTGTCGAGTTGCTCGACGAACCGCGGGATCTCTCGGAAGTCGTAGGTGAGGTCGGCGTCGACCATGATGATGTAGTCGCCGCGCGCCGCCGCCAGCCCGGCGAGATAGGCGCTCCCATAGCCCTTACGCGGCTCGTCGATCACGACGGCGCCGGCGGCGCGCGCGAGGTCGCCGCTCCCGTCGCTCGAGCCGTTGTCGACGACGATCACCTCTCCGGTGAGCCCGTTCTCCTCGAGCACCGCCCTCGAGCTCTCCACACACTCGGTGATCGTCTCGGCCTCGTCGAGGCACGGGATCACGACCGAGACGCGAAGGGACGGGGGCGCTGTTGTAACAGCCGTAGCCACGCTGGTGGAAGGATAGAGGCCGTGCGCGTCTGCCTCGTCTACGACTGCCTGTACCCCTACACGATCGGGGGTGCAGAGCGCTGGTACCGCAGCCTCGCCGAGCGGCTTGCGGCCGAGGGACACGAGGTCACGTTCCTCACGCTGCGCCAGTGGGATCGTGGCGATCGGGCGGACGTCGCCGGTGTGACGGTCGTCACCGTCGGCCCGAGGATGGCGCTGTACACGAAGGATGGGCGTCGTCGCACGTTGCCGCCGCTGAGGTTCGGGCTCGGCGTGCTCTGGCATCTCCTGCGTCACGGCAGGAGCTACGACGTAGTCCACACGGCGTCGTTCCCGTACTTCTCGCTGCTGGCGACCGGGGTGGCACGCCGACGAGGCCGCTATCGCGTCGTCGTCGACTGGCACGAGGTGTGGACACGCGAGTACTGGCGCTCGTACCTCGGGGCGACCGCCGGGCGCATCGGCTGGTGGGTGCAGGCGCGGTGCCTGCGCGTGCCCCAGCGAGCGTTCTGCTTCTCGCGACTCCACGAAGACCGGCTTCGCGACCTGGGCCTTCGCGGTGAGCTGACCCGCCTCGAGGGGCAGTACGTCGGGCCGCTCGAGCGGCCGAGCCCGGCGCCGGCGCAGCCGCTCGTCGTGCTCGCAGGTCGCCTGATCCCGGAGAAGAACGCGCCTGCGCTCGTTCCCGCCGTCGCGGTAGCGCTCGAGCGGCTCCCCGATCTGCGCTGCGAGATCTACGGCGACGGGCCCGAGCGAGGCGCCGTGCTCGGCGCAATCGAGAAGCATGGGCTCGGCGACCGGGTCATCGCTCCTGGCTTCGTCGAGGCCGAGGCCCTCGCCGATGCGCTCAGCACCGCACTCTGCCTCGTGTCGCCCTCGACGCGCGAGGGCTACGGGCGCATTGTGATCGAGTCATCGGCTCGCGGGGTGCCGGTCGTCCTCGTCGCCGGATCAGACAACGCGGCGACGGAGCTCGTCGAGGAAGGCGTCAACGGCACGGTCGCCGCAACTGCGGCACCAAACGAGCTCGCCGACGCGATCGTGCGCGTGTACGACGCCGGCGATCGCCTCCGCGAGTCAACCGCCGACTGGTTTCGGACGAACGCCGACCGCCTGTCGCTCGAGCGCTCGCTCGCGACGGTCCTGGAGGCGTATGCGGGTGAATGAGCGCACGACCGAAAGAACCGTGTTGCACGTGCTCCCGCATCCCGGGGGAGGTGGGGAGACGTACGTCGATCTGCTCGCCGAGATGAAGGGGTATCGCTTCGACCGCGCCTACCTCGCCGGCAGCCCGAGCCCGTCGCCTGTCGAGCTTGCGCGCGGCGTGTCGCACGTCCTGCGTCGCGCGGGCAGCTACGACCTGCTGCATGTCCACGGCGAGGTCGCGGCCGGACTCTGCCTGCCGCGCCTGTGGTTCGGGCGCTCGATCGTGACGCTCCACGGTCTCCATCTCGTACGCCGCCTGCACGGCGCTCGCCTGCGCCTGGCGGTGCTCAACCTGCGTGCAATGGTGCGTGTGGCCGACCGCACCATCTGCGTCTCGCAGACCGAGTACGACGAGCTTGCGAGACTCGCGGGGGCCGCGGCCACGCGGCGGGCCGTGGTCATCCGCAACGGGGTTCGCATCCCACCTGCACCCACCGAGCAGGAGCGCGCCTCCATTCGCAAGGAGCTCGGGCTGGCCGCAGAGGAGCTCGTCGCGATCTGGGTCGGATCGCTCGACGAGCGCAAGGACCCGCTCACCGCGGTGCGAGCGGCTGAAGCGGCGGGCGTGACGCTGCTCGTCGTCGGGGACGGGCCGCTGCGCGGGGTTGTCGAGCGCGCTGCCGGCGAGACCGTGCGCGTTCTCGGCCGACGAGACGACGTGCCCCGCCTACTGGCGGCCGCAGACGTCTACATCTCGACGTCGCACCGCGAGGGCCTCAGCCTGTCCCTCCTCGAAGCGATGGCCGCCGGGCTCACTCCGATCGTGACCGATCTCCCGGAGAACGTGGAGGCGGTTGGCGACACAGGGATCACGTTCGCCGCGGGGGACGTGGCGGCCGCGGCGGATGCGCTGCGCCGTCTTTTGGTCCCCGCCAGCGAGGCCGCTGTTCTCGGCGGCAGGGCGCACGAGCGGGTTGTCGCACAGTTCCACACGGCCGCGATGGTGGCTGTGACGAGAGCGCTCTACGAGGACCGGCGCCCTTCGTCGTAGCCAGAAAACCCCGACACCCGTGCAGCTAGGCTCTGGCCGATGAAGGCCGTGATTCTTGCGGGTGGGATTGGCTCACGACTGAGCGAGGAGACTGCGCTGCGCCCCAAGCCGATGGTGGAGATCGGCGGAAAGCCGATCCTCTGGCACATCATGAAGATCTTCTCGTCTTACGGGATCGAGGACTTCGTCATCTGCCTCGGATATCGGGGCTACATGATCAAGGAGTACTTCGCGAACTACTACCTCCACTCGTGCGACGTGTCCTTCAACCTCGTCGATGGGTCGATAGAGATCCACAGGTCGACGACGGAGCCATGGCGCGTGACGCTCGTGGACACGGGGGAGGAGACACAGACCGGCGGCCGACTCCTGCGAGCGCTGCCGTATGTCGGAGACGAAGACTTCTGCTTCACATACGGTGACGGCGTCGCCGACCTCGATGTCCGTCGCCTGATCGACTTCCACCGCGAGAACGGCGTGCTCGCGACCGTCACGGCCGTGCAGCCACCGGGTAGGTTCGGCGCGCTCGATCTCGACGGCGAGATCGTCAATGCCTTCGAGGAGAAGCCCGTCGGCGACGGCGGGTGGATGAACGGTGGCTTCTTCGTCCTTTCGCCTGCAGTCCGCACCTACCTGACGGACGACACGACCGTCTGGGAACAGGAGCCGATGCGGGCGCTCGCCCGGGATCGCCAACTCGCCTCGTTCCGCCATACCGGTTTCTGGCAGCCGATGGACACGCTCCGCGACCGTAACCACCTCGAGCAGCTCTGGCGTTCCGGCGACGCGCCGTGGCGCACGTGGGAATGACGTGACCGCGGGCAGTCGTATCGTCGACGGCGCGTTCTGGTCGGGCCGACACGTCCTCGTCACCGGCCACACGGGCTTCAAGGGGGCGTGGCTCGCGACCTGGCTCCAGCGACTCGGCGCCAGGGTCACGGGACTGGCCAACGGTGTCCCGACCACTCCCTCGCTCTACGACCTCGCCGACGTCCAGAGCGGAATGGCGGGTGACGTCAGGGCGGACGTCCGCGACTTCCCGGCGGTCGCCAAGGTGTTCGCAGACGCACGACCCGAGATCGTGTTCCACATGGCTGCGCAATCGCTTGTGAGGCCGTCTCTCGCACATCCACGCGAGACGTTCGAGACGAACGTGTTGGGCACGGTCAACCTGCTCGATGCAGTCCGAGGCAGCAGCGACTGTCGCGTCGTCGTGAACGTCACGTCTGACAAGTGCTACGAGAATCGCGAACGAAGTCAGGCGTACCGAGAGGACGAGCCGATGGGTGGAAGCGACCCGTACTCGAGCTCGAAAGGCTGCGCGGAGCTCGTCACGACGGCTTTCCGGCGGAGCTACTTCGGGTCGGCTGGCGCGCCCCGCCTCGCTTCGGCGAGGGCGGGCAACGTCGTCGGGGGTGGTGATTGGAGCGAGGATCGTCTCGTCCCTGATCTCATGCGCGCAGCGCTCGGCGGGACGCCACTTCGCGTTCGCAACCCCGCGGCAATCCGGCCGTGGCAGCACGTCCTCAATCCGCTAGGCGGGTATCTCATCCTTGCCGAAGCGCTCTGGGAGTCTGCCGAGTACGTCGGACCGTGGAACTTCGGCCCAGCCGATGATGATGCGCAGCCGGTCGAGTGGCTGGTCGATCGGATCCAGCAGCGCTGGCATTCGGACCTCGACTGGGATCGGGAGACGGAACCCCAGCCCCACGAGGCGCAGTACCTGAGGGTCGACTCGACGAAGGCGCGAACGAAGCTCGGCTGGCAGCCGGCCTGGGATCTGGACGAAACGATCGAGCACACCGTGAGCTGGTATCAGGAGTTCGAGGCGGGGGCGAATGTCCGTGAACTCACGTGCGCGCAGATCAGCTCGTACACGGAAAGCACTAAGCGAGTTGACGTCGGGAATCGACTCGGGGTCGAGGCGCAGCCATGACCGCAACCTGCAGGTTCTGCGGCGCCCCCCTCCGCCACGTCTTCGCCGACCTCGGCATGTCCCCACTCGCGAACTCCTACGTCACGCCTGAGAAGGCGAACGCGATGGAGCCGTTCTATCCGCTGCGCGCGCTCGTCTGCGCGAGCTGTCTCCTGGTGCAGCTCGAAGAGTTCGAGACTCCCGACCGGATCTTTGGTGACTACTCGTACTTCTCGTCCTACTCGAGCACCTGGGTCGCCCACGGCCGCCGCTACGCCGAGCAGGTCACGGACCGTCTCGCACTCGGTCGCGAGAGCCTCGTCGTCGAGATCGCCTCGAACGACGGCTACCTGCTTCAGCACTTCCGCGACGCCGGAGTGCCGGTACTCGGGATCGAGCCGGCCGCCAACGTGGCGGCTGTCGCTGTCCAGAACGGGATCCCAACGCTCGTAGAGTTCTTCGGCAGACGTCTCGCCGAGAGCATCGCCTCGGAGTCGGCCGCAGATCTGCTGGTCGGAAACAACGTTCTCGCCCACGTCCCCGACCTCAACGACTTCGTCGCGGGAATGAAGATCCTGCTCAAGCCCGACGGGGTGATCACGATGGAGTTCCCGCACCTGATGAGGCTGATGGCCGAGAACCAGTGGGACACGATCTACCACGAGCACTTCTCGTACTTCTCGTCCGTCACCGTCTCGCAGGTGTTCGAGCGGCACGGCCTTCGCGTATTCGACATCGAGGAGCTTCCGACCCACGGCGGTTCGCTCCGGATCTACGCGTGCCATGTCGATGCGTTGCGCGACCAGAATCCCAATGTGCTCGGGCTCGCCGAGCGCGAGCGGCAGGCAGGCCTTCTCGAGCTCGAGACCTATACCTCGTTCGGCGCCGGGGTCGCCGAGGACAAGCGTCAGGTACTCGAGTTCCTCATCGGACTGAAGCGAGCCGGAAAGCGGATCGCCGGCTACGGCGCGCCGGCCAAGGGAAACACTCTGCTGAACTACTGCGGGGTCTCGACGGACTTCCTCGACTACACCTGCGATCTGAGCCCGCACAAGCAGGGGATGTTGCTCCCGGGCAGTCACATTCCGATCCGCGCGCCCGAGGCGCTCCGCGAAGACCGCCCGGACGTGGTCGTGATCCTGCCGTGGAACCTGAGGGACGAGATCATCGAGCAGCTCAGCTTCATTCGAGACTGGGGCGGCGAATTCGCCGCGCGCTGCCCGGATCTCCGCATCGTGGGATGAAGTTCGTCGAGACACCGCTGCCCGGCGTCTGGGAGATCGAGCTCGATCTCCTCGAGGACGACCGCGGCTGGTTCGCACGAACCTTCGATGCGGCTGCCTTCACCGAACAGGGCCTCTGCGCGGACATGGTCCAGTGCAACGCCTCGTTCAATGCCAGACGAGGAACGCTCCGAGGCATGCACTATCAGGCCGATCCGCACGGCGAGCCGAAGCTGGTGCGTTGCGTGCGCGGAAGGATCTTCGACGTGGCGCTCGACCTTCGTCCGCAGTCACCGACGTTTCTGCGGTGGCATGCAGCCGAGCTCGGCGCCGACAACCGCCGCGCTCTCTACGTTCCCGAAGGGGTTGCTCACGGCTTTCAGACGCTCACCGACGACTGTGAGGTTCACTACCAGATGGGTCGTGAGTACGTGCCCGCTGCGGCGCGCGGGGTGCGGTGGGACGATCCGCTCTTCGCCATCAGCTGGCCGCCGCCACCGGTTGGCGGTCGAATCATCTCCGAGCGGGACGGGGCCTACACGGACTTCGTGGCATGAGCGCCGTCGACTGCCCACTCTGTGGCGGTGCGACGACCGAAGCGTTCGTCGTCGGCGACCGGAACCGCGGAATCGGAACCGAACGGTTCGCGTATCGCCGCTGCGCAGACTGCAGGAGCTACCACGTCGCCGACCCTCCTGCTGATCTGGGTCGGTACTACCCGGAGGAGTACTACGGGCTTCCCGGGGTGGATGAACTGGACAGGTATGCAGAGGCAGAGAAACCGAAGATTGAGCTCCTTCGGCCGTTCGCGCGGCGCGGCTCCCTCGCCGACGTCGGTGCTGGGCTCGGCACCTTCGCTCGAGCCGCGGCCAACGCGGGCTACGACGTCACTGCGATCGAGATGGACGGCCGGTGCTGCAGATACCTCGAGGAGGTCGTCGGCGTGCACACGATTCAGAGCGATCGACCAGACGAGGCGCTTGCAACGCTGAGGCCGATGGAGACGATCACCCTATGGCACGTGCTCGAGCATCTTCCCAACCCTTGGGTCGTGCTCGAGGCTGCTGCGGATCGACTCGAGCCGGGCGGGGTGCTGCTTGTCGCCACGCCGAACCCCGACTCGCTCCAGCTCCGCATCCTCCGAACCCGTTGGGCGCACATCGACGCGCCGCGTCACCTGTTCCTGATCTCCTTCGCCGCCCTCCGTGATCGCGCCGCCGAGCTCGGCCTCGTGCCGGCCCTTGTCACGACGAGCGATCAGGCAGGCAGACAGTGCAATCGCTTCGCATGGGAATACGGTCTCCGCCACCGGCCTTCGGAGGAACCAATGAGCGCCAGGGGTAGGAGGATCGCAGTCTGGAGGTCCGACATCGCGCGGTTCATCACAGCCGCGCTGGGCCCACTCGAGCATCGGGGGATGAACGGGGCTGCCTACACAGCCGTATTTGTGAAGTCAGACAGCGCGGCCCAGAACCAGAGTACGACTAACCACGCGGTAGATGCGGCGTGTCCGTGACAGACCTGCTCGACACATCTGACGCTGGCCCTGCTGCGATCCGAGGTAGTGCATTTCGCGTCGCCGGCTTCATCGTGGGGACTCTCGTAGGGCTCACGTCGTTTGCGATCCTTGCTCGCCACCTCGGAGTGGAAGACACGGGGAGATACACGGTCGTCGTGGCTCTCGTCACGGTGGTCGGAAGCCTGACAGATCTCGGACTCACGGCGATCGGCACCCGCGAGCTTTCGACCCGAACCGGTTCTGATCGCGTCCACTTCGCCCGCAACCTTCTCGGCCTTCGCCTGGTGCTCAGCATCGTCGCCGGCATCGGGATGATCGGCCTTGTCGAGCTGGCCCGTTACGACCAGGTCATCGCCGCAGGAGTCTCACTCGGGGCAGTGGGCCTACTCCTTGCGAGCTGGCAGTCGACCCTTTCCGCCGAGCTCATGAGCGAGCTCCGGTTCGGTCGGGTGACGGTTATCGACCTGACACGCGCGGTGTTGGGCGGTGTCTTGGTGCTGCTGCTAGTCGCGGCGGGGGCAGGTCTCTTGCCGTTCCTCGCAATCACGATCCCGGTAAGCATCATTGCGCTTGCTCTCAATGCCTACCTTCTTCGCGGAAGCGGAACCCTCGTCCCTGCCTTTCGCACTGCCGACTGGCGTGTGCTCTTTGCGGACGCTCTTCCCTATGCCGTGGCTGCCGCGGTGGGGGCGGTCTACTTCCAGCTCGCCGTGATCATCGTGTCTTTGATCGCAGAGCCAAGCGAGGTTGGATACTTCGGCGTCTCAGCCCGGGTCGTGCAGGTCCTTCTGATCATCCCCGGACTCGCCGTCGGAGCCGCGTTCCCGATCTTCGCGCGTGCAGCGCGCGACGATCGTGAGCGCCTCGCCTACGCGCTCGCGCGCGTCTTCGAGGTCAGCCTCCTCGTCGGAGTGCTGGTCTCCCTTCTGCTTGCCGTGGGCGCACCGATCGTGATCAGACTGCTCGGCGGCCCCGAGTTTGCGGGCGCGTCACCCGTGCTCTCGATTCAAGCCATCGGCCTGGCGGCGAGCTTCGTCGGAGCTGGGTGGTCATACGGGCTTCTTAGCCTTGGGCGCGCTCGCGACATCCTGAAGATCAATCTCGTTGCACTCGTGCTGGGCGGGAGCGCCGTCGCGGCCCTCGCTTCCGTCAAAGGGGCAAAGGGTGCAGCCCTGGGAGCATCCGGAGCTGAGGTCGCGCTCGCAATGCTCAGCGGCTGGGCGCTGGCACGCGCAGATCACACACTCACGCCCCCAATGCGAATTGTCCCAGCGGTCGTGCTGGCAACACTACTCGCAATCGCGACTGTACTCATTGGGCTTCCAGTGCTCTTGACCTGCGTCCTTGCGGCTGTTGTCTACCTCATCGTCGTGGTCGCGCTTCGCGCGGTTCCGCCGGAGATCTGGCAGCAGTTCCGACGACGCTCCACTTGACGCCCGGCCACGTCCAGCGTGTCGACGATGCCCTCGCCGCAATCGCGGTGTGCCCGACGCGATCCTGGCGCCACCACGGCTGTCGCAGACCCTCCGGTTTACCACAGACCGAGACCTGACGGGCCAGCGCTATCCTAACCGCACCTTGAGCGCACTACCCTGGCCCGACCAACCGCTTTGAGTCGCGTGCTGGTCACCGGCGCCGGCGGCTTCGTCGGCGCGGCAGCGCTGGCGAGCCTGGCGCGCGGGGGTCACGAGGTGCACGCGATATCCACCCGCCCGCGCCCGCATGCTTCGGGTGTGATGTGGCATACGGCGGATCTCCATGTTGCCGACGCAGCCCACGAACTCATGGCGCTCGTTCGCCCGGAGCAGCTCCTTCACCTAGCCTGGTACGCCGAGCACGGTCGCTACTGGACGTCGGTTGAGAACGTCCGCTGGGTCGAGGCCACGCTACGGCTCCTGCGTGCATTCGCGGATCAGGGTGGCGTACGTGCGGTCGTCGCAGGGACCTGCGCGGAGTACGACTGGGAACTGCAAAGCGAGTTCCTCTCCGAGGACTCGACGCCGCTCCGTCCGGCAACGCTCTACGGCGCCTGCAAGGACGCCACCCGGCGCATCGGCGAAGCGTTGGCAGACGAGGCGGGATTCGCGCTCGCCTGGGGACGGATCTTCTTCGTCTACGGTCCCGGGGAAACCGGTGACCGCCTCGTTCCGTCCGTGGTCACGGCGCTTCTCGAGAAACGGCCGGCGCGGGTCACGGAGGGTCTGCAGGTGCGCGACTTCATGCACGTGCACGACGTCGGCGCGGCGTTCGTCGCCCTGCTCGACAGCGACGTCCACGGAGCCGTCAACATCGGGTCGGGGGAGGGTGTCACCGTGCGACACGTGGTGGAGGCGGTCGGCGCCGCCACCGGATGCCCTGACCTGATCGAGTTCGGCGGAGTCGCTACCCGGCCGGGCGAGCCTGCCGCGATCGTCGCCGACGTCGGGCGGCTGCGCGACGAGGTCGGATTTCTTCCGCGAACGAGCCTTCGGGACGGGGTGCAGCAGACGGTTGAATGGTGGCAGGCCCGGCCAGACTCCATCTCCGTCGAGAGTGTCTGACGTGGCCCACGCTCCGGGCGAGGCGGGCCGACCCGGTGGCATGCGAGCGATGCGAGACGAGGGCCCGGCGAAATCGGCGAGCACCTCGTGCACGCCCTGTGTCGTGCATCTCGTGCGCCGGGGTACGAGCCTCGAGCCCTTCGAGGAGTTCCTCGCGTCCTACAACGCGCATCCGGCGGGGGTGGAGCACGAGCTGGCGATCGTCTTCAAGGGGTTTCGCACGGCGGCCGAGACCGAACCTCACCTGCGACGGGCGGGCGACCGTGTCCACGAGGTCGTCCATGTGGACGACAGCGGCTTCGATCTGACGGCGTACTTCGCAGTTGCCTCGCAGCTCCGCCGAGCGCGCTACTGCTTCCTCAACTCGTTCAGCACAGTCCTCGTGGATGGCTGGCTCGCACTCTTGAGCTCCGCCCTCGATGATCCAACCGTCGGACTCGTCGGCGCGACTGGATCCTGGGCCAGCATCCGTTCCGCTAGCCGTTACCAGCTGGGTCTCGGCGGTCCGTATCGGTCCATCCTCGGTGATCGGGCACAGACGCAACTCGCGTTCGCTCGACTTGCCTCCCAACGCCAAGCAGCTCCCGAGCGGCGTGCGTGGCTCGCCGGCAAGCTCGCAACCGCGACGGAAAGGTGTGACCAGGTCCGCCACTTCGAGTCGTTTCCCAGCCCTCACGTCCGGACGAACGCGTTCATGCTCTCGGGCGAGGTGTGCGAGAGCATCTCGATGCCTCAGCTGAGGCGGAAGGTGGACGCGTACCGAGTCGAGAGCGGGCGCATGTCCATCACGCGACAGATCGACGCGCTCGGCTTGCGCCCTGTCCTCGTCTCGCGCGATGGAGCCATCCACGATCGTGCAACGTGGCCGGCGAGCGGCATCTTCTGGCAGCGGCAACAGGAGGGCTTGCTCGTCGGCGACAACCAGACGCGTGACTACGAGCGCGGCGATCCCGAGATCCGGTCGCTCCTGTCGCGCTTCGCCTGGGGCGAGCTTGCGGACCCGGCCTGATGGACGACGCTCAGATGGATGAAGTTGCGGGTCTCGATGTCGAACATGCCGCCGAGCGCGTGACGGTCGCCATCCTCAACTACGACGGATGCGACCTGCTCGACATCGTCGTACCCTCTGTCCTCGCACAACGACATCGAGGGCGTGTGGTTGTTGTGGACAACGGTTCCCGCGATGGTTCGGCCGAGCACGTGAAGGAGCACTGGCCGGCGGTCGAGGTGATCCGCATCCCGGAGAACATCGGCGTCGCCGCGGCGCTCAATCGAGCAGTCGCCGCCGGTGACACCGAGTACCTCGCCTTGCTCAACAACGACATCGAGCTTGAGCCCGACTGGTTGGGCGAGCTGGTCGCGGCTCTCGACACGCACCCCGAGGCGGCGGCGGCGTCTGGCAAGCTGCTTCGCTACCACGAGCGCGAGATCATCGACTCCGCGGGCGACCTGCTGCTCTGGTCGAGCGCGGTGCTCAACCGAGGTGCGGGCGAGCGTGACCGCGGTCAGTTCGATGAACCGGGACGCGTGTTCGCGGCGTGCGCCGGCGCAGCGCTCTACAGGCGGAGCGCCTTCGAGCTGGTCGGCGGATTCGACGAGTCGTTCTTCGCCTATGCCGAGGACATCGACTGGGGGACGCGCGCTCAGCTGCTCGGGCTGAGCGCGCGATATACGCCGACGGCGATCGGGTACCACGTGGGCGGAGCAACGACGGGCAAGCGACCGAGGCTCTACATCCGCTGTCAACGACGGAACCAACTTACGTTGGCAATCAAGAGCTTCCCGACGTCTGCGTTGTTACGTCACGGCTGGAAGATCGTCGTCAATCAGCTGCTGACGCTTGCAGCGAGCGTGCGCGATCGCACGCTCATGGCACTCCTCCATGGTTGGTTCGACGTTCTGGTGCGGCTGCCGGCCACGCTGCGCGCACGAAGGAAGATCCAGCGTTCTCGGGTCGTCGGCACGCGTGAGCTCGACGCGCTCATCTCCGCTTCGTTGCCGACGGGCGGCTCGCGGCTGCGGCGGTTGCTCTTCGAGCTTGCGCCACAGGCAGCGAGCCGGAGCCGCAGTGAGCGCTCGTAGGCTTGTCGACTAGCCGCACTCGGCGACCAACGCCAGCGCTGGACCATTAGCGGTGGTCTCCTCGAAGGCGATCTGGATGTCATGCCAGCCGAAGTGCTCGAGGGCGCGCAGCAGGTCGGCCCGTGGAAGCCAGTAGCTGAAGGGTTGCGTACCGCCCCAGAATCCTGCGCCACGGCTCAGGGGGTGATAGCGGTGCCGGTGCGCTGCGTAGCGAAATCCGCGGTACTGACGCTCCTCGCGGCGCCCGAGTGCGCGACCGGCCGCCAGCCCGTCAAGACCCTTCTCGTCGTAGTAGTGGGTCCACAACAGCAGCCGCTTCGCCCGCCGCGAGATCAGGTCGAGCAGTTCGACGGGCTCGACCATGTGATACAGGATCCCGCAGGCAAAGCAGACGTCGAATGTGTCGGCCGTCTCGCGCAAGTAGGCGCTGGCGTCACCACACAGGAACTTGCACCTCTCGAGGTCGAGCAGTTCCTTGACGACGAGGCACTTCAGGAACGCCTGCCTGTTGCTCTCAACCGCGACGACGCGGCTCGCGCCAGCCCGCTGTGCCATGTAGCTGTGTCCACCTTCGAGCGGCCCAAGCTCGAGCACAGAACGGCCGTCGAGTCCGCCGAGCCGCTCGAACCCCCAGTGCATGCGCGAGTCGTCGAACAACTCGGCGGTGCCGGCGCGCACGCGAGCGGGAGTCGCGAGGCCCACTGCGCCGCCACCGAGTCGATGGCCGTCTGCGCGCTTGGTACACCGGTGGTGAGACGCGCCCGAAAGCCACCTCGGAAACCGTTCAGCAGAACGTGAAGCGGGGCCAGCACGGGCGTAGTCTCACACAGTCCCCGAGTCAGCGAGGCGGCTCACGAAGCGTAAACCCCGCGCCGCAACCGCAGACTCTCGCCGAACGAGATCGCGCGGTCGATCGCCTCACGCGGCGGCGCCGCACGCGAGAGCCCCGCCGCCGCCCGCCATCCGGCGACCCGGCCGCGTGTCGCCGCGAGGTCGCGCGAGATCACGGCATCGCCCGCGACGACGATCGTCTCGGTGGCGAGTGCGCGGACGGCTGCCGCGCTGCGGAGCACGCCATAGCGCCGTAAGAGGTACCCGCGCGCGAACCCGCCGTGGTAGCGCTGCCAGCTCGAACGGTGTTGGATGCTGGCCGAGCCGAGGTGCACGGCGACGGCGTCCGCAGCGAGTGTCGTCTCCCACCCGGCCGCCCGAAGCCGGAGCGCGAGATCGAGGTCCTCGCCGTACATGAAGACTCCCTCGTCGAGCCCGCCAACCTCCTCCCACGCACCTCGCCGGTACGCACCCGCGGCGCCCGCAGGCCCGGAGAGGACAGGCGTGCGGGCGCCGACGTCCGCCGGAGGTAGGCCGCGCAGGCGGGGAAAGCCTGCCATCGTTCGGTCTGCCGTGAGACCCGCGCTGTCGATCGCCTGCCCGCCTGGGCGCACGAGCAACGCGGCTACCGAGCCGAGCCGGTCGCGCTCGGCAAGCGGCGCGACCAGCTTGGCGAGGAAGTCCGGTGGACAGACGACATCGTTGTTGAGGAGAACGACGACGTCACCGTCGCCGGCGCGCGCGCCACAGTTGCAGGCGACGGCGAACCCGTGGTTCGTCGCTAGCTCGACCACTCGGGCATCCGGAAACGACTCCCGGACGTGAGCCGGTGTACCGTCCGTGGATGCGTTGTCGGCGACTACGACCGTGTGCGCCCGTGTCTGGGCGAGGAGGCTGTCGAGGCACGCTCGCGTCAACTCCCACCCGTTGAAGGTCGGCACGACGACGTCAACCGAGAGCGCGGCAAGCGTGCCGGACGGATGACCTGGCGTATCCTCGGTGGTCACCGCCACCAGCGTCGGGCACGGAGGAGATCCTCGTTCACCTTGCAGCCCAGGCCGGCGCCACCTTCACGGTGGGAGGATACGGGTTGACGAGGATACGGTCGAGCCGACCACCCGGCCGATTACGAGTTGGCCCCCTCCCAACCGGGGGGACATCTGAAGAGGCGCCAGAGGACACCGATGTGCGGCGGATCCGCTCGCTCGGGGTCAGCACGACTGATCAGGGGGTTCGGTTCGCCACCACGATGACCCGTTAGCCGCCCAGCCGAGGCACAACGGCGGCGCCAAGGCTCATGTCCAGAGGTCGGCGATCGGGAGGGCGACGATGCGGTCGTCGAACGCGATCCGGCGATTCCCCGTGTGGAAGAGGACGCCGACGACGAAGTCGTCACCGACCGCGTCGAGCCGCCGTCGAAGGGCGCGGAGCCCGCTCGCGTCCTGCGGCCGCGGCGACGTGGTCGCCTTGACTTCGATCGCCAGGAGCCGCCCGTCGCGGCGCTCGACGATCGCGTCGACCTCGGCACCGCCACCACTCTCGCGATAGTAGAAGAGGCGCAAGTCCTGCCCCTGCCAGGCGAGCTGCTTCGAGAGCTCGCCGACCACGAACGTCTCGAGCAGTCCGCCGAACGACGGATCCTTCGGGCTGGAGAGCGCCGCCTCGTCCTTCCCGATCAGGGCTGCAGCAAGTCCCGAATCGACGAGGTGGAGCTTTGGCCGACGCAGGACGCGACGCGAGGCGTTTCGTGACCACGATGGCACCCGGGTGACCAGAAACGCGCTCTCGAGCCACCCGACGTAGGCATCGATCGTCACCCGATCCGCGCCGAGCCGACCGGCGAGATCGGACACGACTACCGCCTGCGAGGTCTGAGCCGCGAGGAGCTCGAGCGTTGTCCGCAACAGCCCGGCCCGCCGGATGTCGGCCGCACTCTCGATCTCTCGCTGGATGACCGTCTCGCTGTACTGGGCGAACCAGCGAGCCCGATGCCGGCGCTCGAGCTTCTGGACCTCGGGGTAGCCACCTCGGCAGACGCGCTCGACGTACTCCTCCCGCGACGGGGTCTCCCCGGCGTGGAAGCCGAGCTTGTCGGACGCTGCGAACGCGCGCGTGACCCAGTCACCCCGAGTGCGGTCGATCTCGGCCTGTGAGAGGGGAAGGAGCGTCACGATGTCGGCCCGTCCCGCCAGCGACTCCGAGATCGTCGGCACGGTCAGGAAGTTGGTCGAACCGGTGAGCATGAAGAGGCCGCGACGATCGTCGAGGTCGACGGTCTCCTTGACAGCGAGCACGACGCGGTCGCCGCCGCGCTGGATCTCGTCGACGACCGTGGGGCGCCGGAGCGCGTCGAGATAAGGCTTTGGATCGGCCAGAGCCGCCTCGAGCTCCGCCGCACGGTCGAACGTCACATAGTCGCCGCCGAGCCGGTCGGCGATCAGCCGCGCAAGCGTCGACTTGCCAGCCTGGCGGGGCCCGTGCAGAACCACCACTCTGAATGCGCCGAGCGAGTCCAGTACGACAGCTTCTAGACGCCGGGGGAGCAACGACATCCAGCAAACCTATCTGCTAATCCACAAATTGTCATCAAGCTAGTCAGCATTTTCTCTGATCGCTAGTCGACACTTTAAGTAGACGCGCGCTCCCCTCGAGGGCGGTCGACCTCGGCACCATTCGTTCGGCTCCACGGCGAACCGACTTCGACGGTGGCGCACCGAGGGCTAGTCGAGCCAGTTCTCGACCTGGAGCCCCGGCACCCGCGAGAAGTGGCGCACGTTTTCGGTGACGACGGTGAGCCCTCGCGCGATCGCGATCGCGGCGATCCGGAGGTCAGGGTCGTCCAGAATGCGACCCTCACGCTCGAGCGAGACCCGAAGCTCGCCGTACGCCCGGGCAGCGGCGGCGTCGAATGGCAGGAACGCATCGGGCCGCCAGCTGATCGTTCGGGCGCGCTCGACGAGCTCCACGCGCCCGCTGCGAGCGGCGCCGTACACGATCTCGCCGTACGTGATCGCGGTCGAGTGAAGCGCGTCGGGTGTGATCGCGGCGATGCGCCGGACGAGGGCGACCGGCGGGACAGCGCGCATGAGCGCGCTGAAGACGTCGGTATCGAGGCAGTACTCGTTCACTCGAAGCGCGGTGCACCCCGGCGACCCGCGCGCGCCCGTGACTTCACCACGTCGTCCATCACCTCGTCGAAGCCGTCCCAGTCGGCGAAGAGCCCGACGAGCGACAACACCCCGCCGGGTCGCTCCACCTCTTGGGCGATCCGCGTCGGGGAGACGAGAGCAACCACCGGCTTGCCGCGCCGCGCGATCACGAACTGCTCGCCGCGGCCCACCCGGTCGATGAGCTCCGAGAACCGCCGCTTTGCCTCTGAGACGTTCAATGTCTCTGTCATGATGACATCATGACCTCGATCTGTCATGTTGTCCACTACGGACATGCACCGTCGGGCGGCGAGCCGTAGCGCAGGGTGCCCTCCCTGCTCGCGTGACATCGGCTCGCCCGACCGCTATGGGCCGAGCGCTCCGATCGGGATCACCGCGATCCCGTCGTCCCGCACATATCCGTAGCCCGTTCCGACGATCACGCCGAGCAGCGCCGGCGCGCCGCTCTTCTCCGGGTCGATCTGCTCGGCGAATCGCGTCAGCGAGGCTGCGGCAGCGTCGACCATGCCCGACCCGAGCTTGACTTCGAACGCCGCCCAACGCCCGTCGAGGCACTGCACGACGCAATCGGCCTCGACACCGTTGCTGTCGCGGTATTGCAGCAGGTCGGCGTCGAACGACTGCGCGTAGACACGCAGATCGCGGACGACGAGCGACTCGAACAGGTATCCGAGTAGGTTGAGATCGGCGAGCAGCCGATCGGGAGTCGCGCGGAGTGCCGCCACTGCGATCGAGGGGTCGACGAAGTGCCGCTTCGGAGCACCTCGCAAGGTCGCCTTGGCCCGGAGATGGGGAGCCCAGGAGGGTAGGTCTTCAACGACCATCAACCGGGTCAGCGCCGCGACGTAATCGCGGGCCGTGTCATCCTTCAGCGGCCCATCCGCGCCTTCTGCGTCGAGCGCCAGCGTGGTCGCCGCAGCGTGCGTGGCCGTGTGGCGCGCGAGGCTCCGCAGCAATCGTCCGACCCGGTCGGGGTCACGACTGACACCGTCGACGCGTCTGACGTCAGTGCGCCGGATCTCGTCGACGTAGTCGCGCACCCCCTGGAGCGCGTCACGCAGAGGCAGACCGCGGCTTCCCGGCCAGCCGCCGATCGCAATCTCCTCGGCGAGGTCAGGCACGGTGAGACCCGCATCGGCGGCGGAGGCGGCCTCCCCGTCGAGCAGGCGGTTGAGAGAGATCGCACCCGTGCTTCGCCCCGATTCGAAGAGAGACATCGGCCGCATCCGCAGGCGGCTGATACGCCCGGCTCCGGTATGGCGAGTCTCGTCATCGGGCGGCACAGCAGAGCCCGTCAAGATGAACTGGCCGGGGAGACCGCGGTCGTCGATCTCGCGACGCACGAGATTCCAGATCCTGGGTTCGACCTGCCACTCGTCGAGCAAACGGGGTGTCTCGCCGACGAGCACGAGCGGCGGCGCCAACGAGACCGCTTGCTGCGCATTCGTATCGACGTCGAGAAGGACCTCACTACGTGCGATCTGGCGCGCCGTCGCGGTCTTGCCGCACGCCTTCGGGCCTTCGATGACAACGCCTCCGATAGCCGCGAGGCGCCGCTCGAGCTCTGCATCCACGATGCGTGGCTTGTACGGGAGGGGAGAATGTGGGCGATTCATCGGGGATAATGTAGCACTCGCAAAGGGGAGAATATGGAGTTTTGAACGGGGAGAATGTAGGCGAGAGGACCGACCGCACGGTCGGGGGCTCCGATCACGTGCGGCCGCAGTGGCCAGGATGCCGTCGTGGGCCGGGGCATGGCGAGGTCGTCCCTCTCACGCGCCGAGAGGTCTGGCACCATGGGCCTCCTGAGCACCGAGGAACGCGCCGACGTCGCACGTGCCGAGCCCGAGGTTGCGGCGCGCCTGTCGAGCGGGTCGCGCGGTGGATTGCTCGTCGGCGCGTCGGCACTCGCCGGGATCGCCTTCAACTACGTGTTCCTCCTCGGCGCGGGACGGCTTCTCGGCAAGGCCGACTATGGCGAGTTCGCCGCGATCGGCGGTCTGCTCACCGTGCTGCTGATCCCGGCCGGGGCGCTCCAGATGGCCGTCTCACGGGAGGTCTCACGGCTTGTCGCCGTCGGCGAGACCGACCGGGCACAGGCGTTCAGCGTGCGCGTCGTCCTGGTGACCGCAGCTGCGACCGTGCCGCTCGTCGTGGGGTTCATCGCGTTCTCCGGGCCGATCGCCTCGCTGATCTCCATCGACCGTGAGGGACTGCTCGCGGTCTCGGGGCTCTCGCTCGTCGCAACGTTGCTCGCACCCGTGGCGCTCGGGATCGTCCAGGGGACGCAGCGCTTGGGCGCGCTCGCGATCGTGAGCTTCGCCCCGTTCGCGACGAGGGTCGGCGTGCTCAGCGTCGCCGCCGTCGCGCGGGCTGGGGGCTCGGAGGCGCTGTTGCCGCGCTCGTCGTCGCGGCGCTCGTGGGTCTCGCGCTTGCGCTCGGCGCCGCCTGGAGCTTTCTCTCGCATCGCCGCGTGCGCGGCGACGTGCAGTTCCAGCGCTTTCTCGCATACCTCGGGCCTGTCGTGATCGGGCTGATCGGTGTGAGCGTGCTCACCAACGCCGACATCCTCGTCGTCAAGGCGCGCTTCTCGTCGGATGACGCCGGGCTCTACGCGGCGGCATCGGCGTTCGCGCGGGTGGCGTACTTCCTTCCCGCTGCGATCCTCACCGTCATCTTCCCACGCACGGCCGCCCGTCAGGCGCGAGGCCAGGAGACAGACGACATCCTCGGCCGGTCTCTTATCGTCACCGCCGGCTTCTGCGCCGTCCTCGCGTTGTTCTACCTCGTTGCCGGCGGGCCGCTCGTGACGCGCTCCTTCGGTGCCGACTTCTCTGACGCAGCTGGGCTTCTGCCCTTGTTCGCGGTCGAGATGATGTTCCTGTCGCTCGCGAACGTACTGGTCGGATTCCACCTCTCGCGGGGTGAGAGGCTGTACGCGTGGATCGTCGCGGCGGGAGTCGCCGTGCAGCTCAGCCTGCTCGCGACGGTGCCCGGGAGCCTGCGCCAGGTGATCCTCGTCAATATCGGCGTCGGCATCGGTCTGCTCGTCGCCCACGAGCTGTTCGTCGGCTCGAGCCTGCCGGCCGTGCGAGCCGGGATCCGCCACCTGCGGGACGGCTCTGCAGGCGCCGCCCGACGCATCGACGGGACGGCGACGTGAACTACTCGAAGCGAGCGCGGGTAATCGCCGCCAGCTCGACCCGACCGCTCTCGACGAGCGCTTCAGCCCGCGCGAAGTCGTCCTCGTCGTCGATGTTGAGCCCCTCGTAGCCCGTCGTGAGGAACGGCGCGAGCACGCGACCCTCACGCGTGCCCGTCTCGGTGACGACACGTGTCCAGGCGATCTCGAGCGCGCTGTTCTGGACGTAGACCGGCGGCAGCGCCTGGAACTGACCCGCGTGCCAGGCGACATCGAGGTGCGACTGGTCGAGGATCGGCTCCATCAGCCGACCGTCCTCGGCGAGCGTCCACATCTTCCCCGGATGCTGCTTCACGAGCTCGACGGCCCGGATCGAGTCGGCCTCGGGTGTCGCGAGGAGCTGCGCCATCCCACGCCGGAGCGCGTCCGGCCCTCGAAACGGGTTCGTTGCCCGCACGATCGCGAACAGGTCGTACTGCTCCTCGAGCTGCGGGAGCGTCCAGGCGATCCACTCGATGTCCGGCGAGGTGGAGGTCGCATACTCGGAGGGCCGCAGGAACGGGACGTCGGCGCCATACCAGCGCGCGACGTCGGCGATCTCCTCCGAATCCGTCGAAACAAGGATCCGACCGAAGAGACCGCTCTCTCGAGCGGCGGCGATCGCGTAGGCAAGCAGTGGGTGCCCGGCGAGCCTGCGGACGTTCTTGCCCGGGACGCGCTCGGAGCCCGCACGCGCACCGATCAGGGCTATCGCGCTCGGCACGCGGCCTCCGCCTCGTACAGGAGCGCGGCGAGCTCCGGGGTCGGTACGCCCAGCCGCCGTCCGGCGCGGACGACCGCGCCCGTGATCGCATCGAGCTCCGTCTCGCGGCCCGCAGCGGCGTCGCGTGCCGCCGACGTCGTCAGCTCGGGATCCATCGTCTCGATGATCGCCCACTGGGCGGTCGGCGCCAGCGTGACGCCTTCGGCTTGCGCCACCGCGCACGCCTCTGCGAGCGCCGTCTCCAGCCGCACGCGCGCCGAGCCGTTGCGGAGCTCGCCGACGGGCCACCCGGTTGCGACGGTGGCCGCCGCCAGAACCGCCAGCCTTGCGGCCTTCTCCCACAACACCTCGCGCTCGGACAGGCCGACCACGAGGTCGACTCCAGGGACTACAAGCGGGTCGAGCGCTGCGCGAAGGTCATCGGCGGACATCGCGTCGGACCCGGCCGTGACAAGGGCGCCCGGCGTGCGCTGCACGATCCGCCCAGGCTCGGGCGAGAACCCCTCGAACCGGCCGATGCTGCCCGCGACGACCGTGGTTGCCGGAAATGCGGCCCGGATCGCCTCGAGGTGCTCGAGCCCGTTGAGCAGCGGGAGCACGACGGCGCCGGCGACGGCCTCGGGGGCGATCCGCGCGAGCGCGTCCGGAAGCGCAAGCGCCTTCACCGCGACGACGAGCAGCGCGACGGGGTCGATTAGCCCTGTCACGACGCGCGGCTCGACGACGATCTCGTCCGAGCCGGTCGCAAGCCTGAGGCCGCCGACTGTGATCGCCTCGGTGGTTTGCTCGCTCGCGACGCACACGGCGCCGGTTCGCGCCGCCAGCATCCCACCCACGCCCCCGATCCCGAGCACCGCGATCACAGGCCGCATCGTACGGCGAGTCGGGCAGGATGATGCGATGCTGCGAAGGACGCACACCGGGAAGCTCGCGGTCGAGTGCGTCGCGGTCCTCCTGTTCTACGGGCTCGTCGCGGCGTGGGTGACGTGGCCGATCGCCGGGTCGTTGGGCTCGCGCGCCCTCGGCGTGGTCGACGGCGACTCGTCCGTCCTCATCTGGTGGTTCGAGGCGCTCCAGAAGTACGGCTACCACGTCACCGGAACCACTCATCTCACCGAGATCGGGGTGCCGTACGGCTCGAACCAGGCGAACGGCCTCAACATCCAGTGGGCCTGGCCGTTCTATCCGGCGTACCTCATGACGAAGGCCGTCGGCCCTGTCGTCGCCTACAACCTGACGCTACTCAGCGGCCTCACGTTGTCGGGTGCAACCGCCTACGCACTCCTCCGGAGGCTGGATGTGGGAGTGCTGGTGGCCGGCTGGGGCGGCCTCGTTTATCTGGTGTTCCCCTGGCATGTGGAGCGTGCCGTCGTGGGTCACGCGCAGCTGATTCACATCGAGGGCCTCCCCCTCGTCGCGCTCGCCCTGGTGCTGCTTGCGGAGAAGCAGACACGCCGCCGTGTCGCCTACCTCGGCGGCGCGGTTCTTCTCTGCTGGCTGTCGATGGGCTACTTCGGGGTGATGGCGATCGTCATGGTCGCCGCCGCGTCGCTCGCGTGGGCGGTGCAGCAACCGAACCGGCGTCGAGGGCTCCGCGCGTCGGCCTTCGTCACGGCGGTGTCGGTCGGCATCGCTGGCCTTGTGTTTCTCGCGTCGCTCGCTGGGGGCGGAGACGGCGGGGTCGGGGCGCGACGAACGCCGGAGGAGCTGACGCGCTTTGGGCTGCGGCCCCTCGAGCTCGTCGTGCCCACCTCGGCAAACCCCGAATTCAGGCGGTTCGTGCCCGGGTTCTGGGAGACGCGCAAGCACGGCTCGAACATCCAGGAGACGAGCAACTATGTCGGCTGGGTGACGATCGGGCTTGCGGGCACCTGGGCTCTCCTCCTGTACCGGCGGCGAGTCTTCGGCGGGATCGGCGAGCAGATCACGATTCCCGCTCTGGCACTCGGAGGGGTTGCGTTCCTTCTGGCGCTGCCGGGGAGCGTGGCGGTGAGGGGACACGAGTGGAAGCTGATGCCCGCTCGGCTGCTCTGGGAGGTCGTGCGACCGTTCAGGGTTCCCTCGCGCTGGACGGCGGTGATCATGCTCGTGCTCGTCGTCCTGGCGTCGCTCGCGCTAGCCGAGCTCGTTCGCATCGCCCGCCGATCGGCCCCGGCCCACCTCAGCGCCGCCATTGGGACGGCGCTCGTCGTCGTGGCCGCAGCGCTCTCCGTCGTCGAGCTTCGGGCAACCCACCCGGGTGTCCACTATGACCCTCGGGTCGACCCACCCGAATATGGGCTGCTCGCGAGTGTTCCCGCGGGTGCGCTCGCCGAGTACCCCCTTGCCGCTTTCGAGGCGTCTGCAGGCTCGGAGTACCTCATGCGCCAGCGCCGCCACCACCGGCCCCTCATCTCGGTGCCCAACCCGTTCAGCAACGAGAACGAGGGCCTCCGACGATCTCTCGTCGACCCTGAAGCTCCCGGCGTCGCCGCCAAGCTCGCGGCGATGGGAGTGAGTGCGGCGATCACCAGGCCCGACACGCTGAGTCGCGCCCTCGAGGCGCCGCTGCCTGACGTCGCGCCGGTGCCGAGAGACGGCTTCGAGCTCGTCGGGACGACTGCCTCAGGCGCGTCGGTGTGGCGGATAGCGGCCGCCCCAGCACCCGGGCTCGCCTACGCCGAGGTCGATACGTTCACGACTCCGTACCCGGACTCGAAGGGGCGCATCGTCCAACGCCCCGAGCACCCGAAGGCGGTCATCCGGGTGGTCCGCCCGAAGGGCGGCCGCATCGAGGGAGACCTCCATGTGCCGGTCTACGCGGACGGTGAGGCGCCGGTGCCGTTCGTGCTCGGCGGTCGTCGGCTATCGGCAACGCCGTCCGGGACTACGGTCGTGATCCCCGTTTCGACCGAGGGCGACGCAGCCGTCGTTCTGACCTCAGTCGACCCCGAGTCTCCGCCCCCGGTTGCGATCGGCTCGCCCTGGCTGACCGCCTCGTCCGGCTGAGCGCGGCGCCCCGCCCCGCTGACCCGCCGAGCCGCCTGACTACACTGACCTATCGCCACCGTAGAGGACACGACCGCACCCCAGCGACAACCCGCCGACGACGACGAGGTCGACATCTCGGTCGTGATCCCGTGCCTCGACGAGGAGGAGGCGATCGCGTCGGTTGTCGACCGCGCGTGGCACGGCATCGAGCTCTCGGGCCGGAAGGGTGAGGTGATCGTCGTCGATAACGCCTCAACGGACCGCTCTGCGGAGATCGCCACGAGCAGAGGCGCCCGCGTCGTGTATCAGCCGAACCGCGGCTACGGCAATGCGTACCTCGCGGGGCTGGCGAACGCGCGCGGACGGTTCATCGTCATGGGTGACGCCGACGGGACGTATGACTTCGCGATGGTGCCGGAGTTCGTCGACGCTCTCGACACGGGCGCGGACATGGTGCTCGGATCGCGCCTCCAAGGGCAGATCCACAAGGACGCAATGCCCTGGTCGCATCGCTGGATCGGCAACCCGCTGATCACGGGGATGATCAACCTCATGTTCAAGGCGCGCGTCTCGGACGCCTACTGCGGGCTCCGTGCGGTTCGCCGCGACGTCGTCCCCTCGCTCGAGCTCCGGTCGCCAGGCATGGAGTTCGCACTCGAGATGGTCTTCAAGGCCGCACGGCTGCACCTCGAGATCGCGCAGATCCCGATCGAGTACCACCGGCGTCAAGGGGACTCCAAGCTCAACTCGATGTCGGACGGCTGGAGAAGCGTGAAGTTCATCCTCGTTCACAGCCCCAGCTATCTCTTCTTCGTTCCCGCCCTCGCTCTGGTGATTCCTGGCCTGGCGGGGTGCCTTGCGCTTGCGGCGGGGCCGGTGGACATCCTCGGCCATACGTGGAAGATCGACGCTCTTCACCTGTCCGTCGCCCTGCTTCTCCTGGGTGTGCAGATCGCGTCTTTCGGTCTCGTCGCGCGCACCTTCGGGATGGCGCAGCTCGGCGATCGCGACATGCTGCTCGAGCGGTTGTTCGGGCGGTTCCGGCTCGAGCACGCTCTGATCGCCGGTGCCACGGCGCTCGCGATCGGCTTGCTCGGCCTGTCCGCCGTGTTTGCTATTTGGGCAACGGAAGGGTTTGGTGTCATCCGCCACGAGCATCAGGCGGTGCTCTCATTCGCCCTTGCCGGGCTCGGTGTGCAGCTCATCTTCACCGGCTTTCTCGTCGCAATCGTCGGACGGCCGGCCCACGGGGAGGCTGCCCCCGAACGCATTGGCGAGCCGCAAGTCGAATCGGCACCGTAGCGCGGTGCGGCGAGGATGGAGCGACCCCGGTCAAGACTGACCGCTTTGGTTCCGGAAGCGGAGGCGCTGAGTCGGTCGCGGGACGCCGGCCGTGACTGACGCCGTGACCGCAGTTGCGGCGGTGATGCTGTCGCTCGGCGGCTCGTCGCTGATCGCGTTGAGGCTGGCCAGCGGCTCGACGGGAACACTGGTGCTCGGCACGTATGTGATCTGGATCGGACAGATCACCAGCCTCTCGCTCGCGCTCTCCTCCATAGATGCGCTCGGCCAGACCGGGTACCTGATCGGCGCAGCGCTCGTGTGTTCGGTCTTGGTCGCGTGCCAGCTCCGTTGGCCAGCCGCCCCGGTGCTGTTGACTCAAACCGTTGCGCGGTGGTTGAGAGAAGTGCGAAGCAGCCGCCTGCTCACGGCGCTCGGGTTGCTCGTTGCGGCCGAGCTTGTGTACTCAACCGCGATCGTGATCCTCACGGCCCCGGCGGACGACGACTCGCTTCAGTATCACCTGGGACGGCAAGCCTACTGGCTGCAGCACGAGTCGATCGCGCTCGTGCCGCAGGTCTTCGACTTTCGCTGGAACGCCTTTCCCCCGAACGCAGACTTCGTCTATGCGTTCCTCCTCTCCGTGGCCGACGGCGAGCGGCTCGTCGAGAGCGTCAACCTCGTCGCCGCTGTGGTGCTCGTGTTGGCGGTCGCCGTCGGCGCGAGCCGGCTCGGTCTTCCACGACGTGAGGCGATCTTCGGCGCGCTCCTCGCCGGTTCGTTGCCGATCGTGGCTCTCCAGGCACCGAGCACCCTCACCGACCTCCAGGTCGCTTCGCTCGTGTGCTGCGGCGCAGCGCTTCTGCTCAGGCGGAGGCCAGGAGATCTCGGACTGGGATCGTTTGCGCTTGCCGTCGTGATCGGAGCGAAGGTGACGGGTATCTTCGCGATTCCCGTGCTTGGCGGTATCGCCTGGATGACGTGGCGACCCAGATGGCGGCCGGCAATGCTCGCGATCGGTGCGGCCGTGCTGGTCGGCGGCTACTGGTACCTCGGCAACGCGCTCCGTGTTGGGGACCTGGCCGGCGAGACGCCCGCCCACGAGCGGGGCAGCCACGATCCGATCGTCCTTGCCGCCCAGACGATGCGCCTCGGGCTCGACGTCTTGGACCTGCCAGGCACGGTCGGGCGGGACATCCTCGTCTACCCGATCGTCGGCGTCGTCATCCTGGTGACGGGCATCGCCGGAATGACCTGGAGACGGCGCCGTCGCGAGTGGTCGGTCGACATCCTCGTCGCAGGTCTCTTCGTTGCATCGATCCCCACGCTCGCTCTCGTCGGAGAGCTCGGCCAGCGGTTCTATCGCAAGCTCTGGTGGCAGGCGGGGCGCCCTTCGCTCGTGACGCTCGACCTCGATCGCGTCGAGACGGTCGCGTCGAGCATGCAGTCCGGCGCCGGACCGATCGGCGTTCTCCTCGTAGTGATTGGGTCGTTTGTGACCTTTCGCGAGTTCCGCCGGGGCAGGATCTGCGGTGCCGCTCTCGGCTTCGCGCTCGCCCCGCTGCTGTGGCTCGCCATGGTCGGAGTCGCGGTCGCATACTTCCGCTGGAGCCTTCGCTATGCACTACCGGGGTTCGCGCTCGCCGCGATGACCTGGGGGATCGTCCTTCGGATCCGATCGCTGGCAGCAGGACTGGTCGGAGCCACAGCCGTCACCCTGCTGCTCTCGTACACGCACTTCTATGAGAAGCCGGCGGGAATCCGACTGCTCGAGCCTCGCGACCAACGGTCGGCGTTCACCACACCGAGACCCGAGACGATGGCTTGGAGCCCGGAGGTCGTCGCTCTCTTGCGGTACCTCGAGTACGACCTTCCTCAGGATGCGACGGTCGCGGTGTTCCCGCTCTTCTTCCCCCGACGCGCCGGCATGCCGCCCCTCACCGCCCCCGAGCTGCTCGAGTACCCTGTCTTCGGCCCGTCCCTCGACCGCACTGTCCACTTCGCGCTCGATCCGGCGACAGCGACGCGAACGGGAGCCGACTGGTACCTGGCTCCGTCCTATCGAGTGCGCGGCTGCGTTGCCGGTTGGCGCGGAGTCGCGGAGCGCTCGAAGTGGACCGTCTTCCGACGCGCGCCAGAGCGCGCCTGTCCCGGCTAACCCGCCCTCAGGTACAGGGTCACATCGCCGCGCCGCAGCGTCGGCCGAAAGCCGAGCTGCTCGAGCGTCGCCGTCGATATGTCTCCCGGCTCCGCCTCGTCGAACACGACCGCATCGAGATTCGCGACCGCCGCCTTCCGCTCGGCCGGCCCCCAGGTCGTCGCGGGCTGCGCAGGCTCGAACGGCTCGGGGAGCGCGAACATCCAGCGCCTGTTCGAGAGCCGCGCGTAGTAGTACTGCGGCAGCGAGACGGACGCACCCGAGGGTACCGCGCGCACGATCGCGAGCCGATCGGCACGCTTCGGCCAGGCGTCGTGGATCTCGTCGATCGTTGTCCACAATGCGTTGAACGAGAGGATCGCGAGGAGCACCCCCACGATTGCCGAGCCTCGCAACCATGGCCGCCGCAACCGCTCGCGGAGGTGTCCGGCACCCACCGCCGCCGCCAGCCCGAGGCCGGTGACAGGAACGATCCAGTAATGGTACTCGAGGCTGGCCTGCGCGTCGTACGCCGACAGGAGGTTCGTGGCCGCCACCGGGACCGCAATGAGCATCCACCGGACGGCGAGCAAGCAGAGGCCTCCCGTAGACGCGACCAGGAGGGCCAGGATCTCGAGCTTCCCGAGGGTCAACGTCGAGCCCACGGTCTCGAGCGGGTGGCGGGCAGAGAAGGCGATGACACCCGCGAGACCGTCGCCACGATCCCCGGCGAAGAGCTCTGCGAAATACTCCCTGACGATCGGGTTCCAGCGAGGCATCACCACGAACATGAGCAGCGTCGACCACGCTGCCGCCGTGAGGGCGACGGCCACCCCGAGCCTCCGCCTACCGGTCCAGGCGAGAACGATTCCGAGCGCGGCGATCGTGAACCCGGCGTCCTCCTTTACCCCAATCCCCAGCAAGAGCAGGGCGACGAACAGCCGCTCGCGCCGCGCCTCGAGCGCGAGCACCGCGCCGGCGAGCAGCGGTGGGATCAGCGTGTCCGGGTGATACTCGAACAGGTTCACCTTCACTACCACCGGAGAGGCGAGCCAGAGAACCGCCGGGACGGCCGCGAGCCCGCCCGAGGCGCCATGGCGACGTGCAAGCGCGTAGAGCAGCGGCGCAACGAGAGCGAGTGAGAACGCCTGCACGACGAGTAGTCCGCCGGCTTGCAAGCCGAGCGTCCCAAGCGGGGCGAGGAGAGCGAACGTCGGCTCGAAATGCTCGTCGAGCATCGATCGGAGTGGAATCGTCCCGAACGGTTCGTGCCCGTGACCGAGGAGCCAGAGATACTGGGCGAAGATTCCCAGATCGTGCTCGGCGGTGAACCCGACCACCTTCAGATTCGTGATCGTCGCGAGGACGAGAAAGTAGACCGCCGCCAGTATGACGACGGCCGACCGCGGTCGATCAAGCACTTGTCGGGTCGGTCACGAGGTTGACGTAGCGCACATCGGAGTAGACGTCGAGCGCCTCCACCCCCGCCTCCTTCCACCCGGTCCCCGACTGTCCGACGCCGCCAAAGCCCATGTGCGGCTCGCTGCCGTGGGTCCCGGCGTTGACCACGACGACGCCGACAGCCGCCTCCGCGGCGAACCGCATCGCGCGGTGCACGCTGGACGTGTGGATCGCTGCCGTCAGCCCATACGGCGTGTCGTTGACGAGCACGATCGCCTCGGAGAGGTTCCTCACCCGGTAGAGCGCCGCGGCCGGCCCGAAGAGCTCCTCGCACGAGAAGGGAGCATCCGGCGCGACGCCCTCGAGGAGGGTCGGGGCGACGTGCCAGCCCGCCTCGCCGACCCGGGCTCCGCCCACGAGCAGCGTGGCGCCGCCCGCGACTGCTGCTTCAACGGCCGCGAGGATCCTCGTCATGCTCGCCTCCGAGATCACGGGGCCGAGTGCGTCCTGGTCACCAGCACCGACCCTGAGCTCCCGCGTAGCCGCAACCAGCCGCTCGCGGAACGTCTCGTAAACCTCGTCGAAGACGACGATGCGGCTCGCGGCGGCGCAGCGCTGGCCGGCGTTCGAGAACGCCGATGCGAGCGTCCAGCGCACTGCGTTGTCGAAGTCGGCGTCGTCGCACACGACGAGCGCGTTCTTGCCACCGAGCTCGAGGCAGAGCTTTGCGAGCCTCCGCCCGGCAACCTCCGCGATCTCGCGGCCGGTCGCCGCGGAGCCCGTGAAGCTGACGAGGTCGACCCCCGAGGATGCGACGAGTGGCGCCCCGGCTTCGGGCCCGAAACCCTGCACGACGTTGAGCACGCCGGGCGGCAGCCCCGCCTCGAGTGCGAGCTCGGCGAAGAAGTGCGCCGAAGCGGGCGTCTCCTCCGATGGCTTCAGCACCGAGCCGTTGCCGCAGAAGATCGAGGGGAACGCCTTCCACGCGACGTTCGGGAGCGGAGTGTTGAACGAGATCAGGAGCGCCGCGACCCCGACCGGCCGGCGGATCGTGAACACGGAGCGATTCGGCATCGACGCGGTCGTCGTCCGCCCGTACGACCGGCGCCCCTCGCCCGCGACGAAGAGCCCCATCTCGACCGCGGCATCCGTTTCCCCGAGTGCAAGCACCATCGACTTCCCCGTCTCTTCGGCGACGATTGCGGCCGCTTCCTCGCGGCGCTCACGAAGCAGCTCAGCGATCGCCCGGACAACGTCGCCTCGGTGCACCGCGGTCTCGGCGGCCCAGGCGGGCTGGGCTGCGCGCGCCGCTGCGACCGCCGCCTCGACGTCGGCGGTGCCCGAGCGGGCGACACGAGCGAGCATCGTCCCGTCGACGGGCCGCAGCTTCACGAACGTCTCTCCGTTCGCCGCCTCGCGACGCTCACCGTCGACGAAGTTCGGGATTACCTCGCTCACCAGGCCGACCAGCCGCCGTCGACGACGAGGTTCGAGCCCGTCAGATACGACGACGCGTCGGCGGCAAGAAACACGACCGGGCCGATCGCCTCGCTCACGTCCATCATCCGACCCATCGGCATCCGGGCGGTGTAGGCCTCGACGAACTCTCCCGGCTGGTCGTTGGCGATTCCGGCGAGGGTCAGCGTGTTCACGCGCACCCCCGAGCGAGCCCAGTAGGTCGCGAGATACCGGGTGAGGTTGTACAGCGCCGACTTCGAGACCGAGTAGGCGACAGGCTTCACGAACTCCTCACCCGCCTGGCGGCGGAAGTCGTAGATCCGCTGGTCGGGTGAGAGCATCCCGTAGATCGACGAGATGTTGACGATCGAGCCGCGGCCGGCCCTCGCCATCGCTCCGCCGATCACCTGGCAGCAGGTGATGACACCACCGACGTTGACGTCGACGACCCGGCCGATCACCTCGGTCGGAACGGCCTCGAACGCCCCAACCTCGGCGGCAGGCGCGTCGGGCGGGGCGTCGATCGCGGCGGCGTTGACGAGGAGGTGGGGGACGCCGAGCTCCGTCTCGATCTCGACGAGTGCGCGCTCGAGCGCCGGGCGTGAGGTCACGTCGGCGCGGACGAGACGCACGCCGGGGGCCGTCATCCCGTCGGCACGGTCGAGGACGGCGACCTGGGCGCCACGCTCGGTGAGTGCGCCCGCGAGCGCCGCGCCGAGCTGCCCGAGCCCGCCCGTGACGACCGCAACGCGACCGGAGAGATCGAACAGCGGATCATTCATCCCTCCGATCGTAGAGGCGCGCTCAGCTGACGTCGTCGAAACCGATCGCCTCGTCGGCTGCGAGCGCTCGGTTGAGCCGCCGCCCGATCAGCTCGTCCCGCCGGAACGGCGGCAGCCCGCCGTCGAAGGGTGACTTGGCGGCCAGGTCGGCCTCGGCGAGCACATACCCAACCGGGAGCTCGCGGGAGGCGACGAGCTGCTTTGCCATCTTCTGCAACGGTTTCGTCTCGCTGGCGAGCGGGCGCTTGACGCCGTCGCCGATCGCGACCGACACGCGGCCCAGGTCGCGGACGAGCTTCCGCATGCCCTCCGGCATCAGCGAGAAGGCGTGATCCGTTCCCTTCCACGAGTGGCTCAGCGTGAAGTGCTTCTCGACGATGCGCGCACCCAGCATGTGAGCGACCACGGACATCGCGATTCCGTCCTGATGGTCGGACAGGCCGATGACAAGCTCCGGATACCGCTCGCGGTAGGTCGTGATCACGCCGAGGTTGAGCTCCTCGACGTCCACGGGGTACGCCGCCGTGCACTGCAGCAAGCAGAGCTGCCGGTTGAGCGGGAGGATGGTCTCAACTGCCCGGTCGACATCCTCGATTGTCGCGCCACCGGTCGAGACGATCATCGGCTTGCCGAGCGCGGCGACGTGCCTGAGGAGTGGCGTGTTGCCAAGATCCCCGGACGCCAGCTTGACCGCGGGAACGTCGAGCGCCGCCAGCAGGTCGGCGCTCTCCTCCTCGAAGGCGGTGGCGAACAGCGCGACGCCGGCGCTGTCAGCGACCGTCTTCAGCTCCGCGAGCGCGTCAGCGCCGAGCTCGAGCGCCTCGCGATGCTCGCCGTACGTCGCTCCGAAGCTGTTCTCGTTGTCGTACGGGGAGTCGAACAACGTCTTCGTGTACAGCCGCCGGTTCGCCCGCTTCTGGAACTTGACTGCGTCGACGCCGCAGTCGGCCGCCGCTCGAACGAGCTCCTTGGCCTTCTCGAGCGACCCCTGATGGTTGTTGCCGATCTCGGCAATGACATATGCGGCTGTGTCGTCGGCGATTCGCCGGCCGGCGATGGTGAGGTCGCGCACCGGCGGATCGTAGCTTCCTTACCCGGGCTGCCCGGACGTGCGCAAGAATGCCGTGATGTCGACCCTGACGATCCTGATGCCCGTCTTCAACGAGCGGGCGACTATCGAGCGGGCGATCGAAGACGCGCTCGGCGCCGAGCTTCCCGTTTCCGCCCGCCAGCTGGTCGTCGTCGACGACGGGTCGACCGACGGGACGCGCGAGTGGCTGCGCGCCCTCGACAAGCCAGACAACGTCGTCGTCGTCGAGCACGCCCGCAATCAGGGCAAGGGTGCGGCGATCCGCACCGGGCTCGAGCACGCGACGGGCGAGTACTCGGCGATTCTCGACGCCGACCTCGAGTACGATGCGGCCGACCTCGGCATGCTGCTCGGGCCGCTCATCTCCGGTGACGCGCGCGTCGTCTTCGGGTCACGCTCATGGTTGAGCCATTCGGCGTTCAGCTTCTGGTACGTGATGGGGAACAAGGGCGTCACCCTCGCGACGAACGTCATCTTCAACTGCTTCATCTCAGACGTGATGACGTGCCACAAGGCGATGCGCACCGAGCTTTTCCGCTCACTCCCTCTCCGTGAGCGTGGCTTTGCAATCGAGCCCGAGATCGCTGCCCGCGTCCTCGGCACAGGCGAACGGATCTACGAGGTTCCGATCACGTATCGGGCGCGAAGCCGAGCCGAGGGAAAGAAGCTGACGGCGCTCGACGGGCTCCGCGTGCTCCGTACGCTTGTGCGCTGCCGACTGAACTGATCATCTAGCCTCAGCTGTCGTGGCTGAGGCAACGGTCGTCATCCCGTGCTACCAGGAGGAGCGCCGCCTTCAGTCCGAGGCGCTGCTCGCGCTGGCCGCGACCGACGGCATGCAACTGCTCATCGTCGACGACGGCTCGACGGATAGGACACCCGACGTTGTCGCGCACCTGGCGGAGACGTCCGACTCGATCGAGGTGCTGACGCTCGCGCGTAACTCGGGCAAAGCCGAGGCGGTCAGGGCCGGCCTCACGCGGGCGATCGCCGGAGGCGCGAGCATCGTCGGCTACTACGACGCCGACCTCTCGACCCCACCGGCAGAGCTGTTGCGCCTCATCGACCACTTGGTGACGAGGCCCGAGCTCGAAGTCGTGATGGCCGCGCGAGTCGCGCTGCTCGGGCGACGCATTGAACGGCGGGCCCGACGCCACTACCTCGGACGGGTCTTCGCCACGTTCGCTTCGCTGTCGCTCGATATTCCGGTGTACGACACGCAGTGCGGCGCCAAGGCGATGCGCGTCTCGCCGACGCTCGAAGCCGCACTTGCGAAGCCGTTTCGTTCCCGGTGGAGCTTCGACGTCGAGCTGCTCGCGCGGCTGCTGTTCCCGGCCCCAGGTGTCGCACCGACGCCGCTCGAGAGCATTGCCGAGGTTCCGCTGCGTGAGTGGCGCGACGTCTCCGGCTCGAAGCTCGGGCCGACCGCGATGGCAAGGGCCGCGGTTGAGCTGGCGCAGGTCGCCCGCGAAGCTCGGCGAAGCCCGAGCTGGCGTCGCACCCACGGTCGCTGAGCCCGGGCGACCACACCGTCTCGGAGGCACGTCGCACCGACTCCTCGTTCGAGCCCTCCGCCAGCTCGAGGCCATCGCTATGCAGCGCGTCGGGTTCGGCAAGTCTCGCGTGACGGGCCTTCGGAACGTATCGCGCGAGCGCTCGCCACCTTCGCTACGCTCTCCCTTGACCTGCCCGTCTCCAGCACTCAGCGTGGGGCCATGATGTTTCCCGGCACGGTGTTTCGCGTCGCGGTGGCCAGCGCAGCGCCGGGTCTCCAGCCCGTGCAGGAACGACCGTTCGACTCACGCTGGACTCTGGGTGCCGCGCTCGCAGCTCGGGACAGTCGGAGCCTGTGACTGCGATCGGCGTCGTTCTCGGTGTCAGCTCGCTCGCGATCGTCGCGCGCGGCTCTGCCCGCTGCTTCGGCAGGGGCTCGGCGGTTCGCGCCATCCTTGCCGCGGCGCTGGTGCTGTACGCGGTTCTCGTCGGTGTCGGTCTGGTGCTCTCGATCGGTCATTACCTTTTGGGCGCGACCACCGTCGGTGCCTTGCTCATCGTCGCCGCGTTCGCCGTGTTCGCCGACCGGGCTCGAGGAACGAGAGCGGCTGACTGGCGAGACGCCTGGCGCCAGGTCGTCGGGAGCCTCGCGGCGGATCGCCTCCTCGCAGCGCTCGCCGTGAGCGTCGCGATTGGCCTGGCCTACGCGTTCACGCTCGTGTTCACACCGCCGGCCGAAGGAGACGCAATCGTCTACCACCTCGCTCGAGCCGCGTACTGGCTTCAGCGCGGCGGCATCGGTCATGTTCCCGGCAACACCGAACTCCGCATCGACAGCTTTCCTCCGGGGTCAGACCTAGCCGTCGCCTTCACGATGATGGCCAGCGGCAGCCTGAGATTTGCCGGTCTTGTCCAGTTCCTGTCGCTCCTCGTCACCTGTGCGGGCATCTTCGGAATCGCGCGGCGCCTGGAAGCCGAGCCGCGTGAGGCGATGTTCGGCGCCCTCCTCTTCCCGACGCTGAGCGTCGTCTTCATGCAGGCCCCGACGGCGCTCAACGACATCGTCGTGGCGGCGCTCGTCGTGACTGCAACCTACTTTCTCCTAGGAACGGCACGCTCCGAGCTATGTCTGGGCGGGCTCGCCATCACCTGTCTGGGCCTGACGAAGGTAACCGCAGCGATCGCCATCCCCGGGATTCTCCTGGTCGTGCTGGTAGTGCGGGGGTTACGAGCGACGATCAGTCGGACCCTCATCGCCGGCGCCGCAACGATCCCGACAGTGGTCTGGCTCGGATTCGCCCCGAGCATTCAAGGGCAGGGCGCGGTCGGCGGCGTCACGAACGACCTCGGCGGCGGATCCTCGGGAGACGCACTGGATGCGATCGGAGCGTTCCTCCGACTCTCTGTCCAGGCCCTCGAGCTCCCGGGTGCGGCAGGACGCGACGCGCTCTTGTACCCGATCGCTGGCATCGCGACGCTCGGCATCGCGGCGGCTCTGCGGTATGACCCGAGGTCGGTGCCATGGCAGGCAGCCCTGGGGATCGCCGCAACCGCGCTGCTCGCACCGCTCGCAGCCTTCGTCTGGCGCGTCTATCGCAAGCTGTTCGACGTGCTCGGACGAGATCGGCTGGAGCTCCTCGACGTCTCTCGGTCACTCGGAAGCGCCGATACCTGGCAAACGTGGTACGGCCCTGTCGCCGTGGTGATGACGGCGGCGGCAACCGTCGCACTCGCGCGCCAACCCCATCTCCGATGGAGAGCTTTGCTGGCCGCTTCACCCCTGCTCTGGGTCGCACTGCTCTCCAGTCGAGGCGGCTACTACACGGGGAGCGGCAGGTACTTCATGGGAGCCGTGGCGATCTCGGCCGCGACCTGGGGCGTAGCGCTTCGCTGGCGACCACTTGCGATCTGGACCGTTCCGGCTGTCGTTGTCACTCTCGTGCTCACGATCGTTCACTTCGAGGAGCGACCGCTTGGCATTCGTCTGTTCGACGGGCCCGATTCGAAGTCGGTGTGGACGCGGTCGTACAACGAAGCCGTCGGCCTTCCGGGGGAGTCGCCGAGGGAGGCACTCGAGTTCGCCGACCGGTCGATCCCTGCCGATGCGCGTCTCGCAGTCGACAACGGGCTGATGGCGACGGGGTTCTTCGGTCGTCACCTCACCCGTACCGTCCTCCCCATCGACACGCTCGGCGACGCCGAGTCAGCCGATGCCGACTGGGCGATCCTCGAGACCGAGGCAGCCCCGGCGTGCCGGCGTGGCTGGAGAAGGGCGCGCCGGTTCTCCGCGATCGTCGTCGCGTTCGAGCGCGTCGCAGAATCGCCTGCCTGCAGCGCGCCCGACTAATCCTTGACGGCGAACACCGCGAATCCGTTGCTCCCGTCGGTCAGCTGCTCGAGCTTCGGGGTCGTGCAGCTCGCCCAGAACGCCGGGTCGGCGGTGCTCCCGCGACTCTCCATGTACGAGCGTGCCTCGTCGCTCGTGACCAGGATGTACGCCGCGGTTCCACCGAGCTGGTCGCAGGTGAACGCGTAGTCGGTACGCGTCTGATCGGCGAACCAGTAGACGAAGCGGGGGTCCGGGGTGACGAGGATCCCTCCGTCGGCGAGAAGCGGGCGCACCACCGCGACGCTCGACTGCACCGACGGCAGGACGATGTTGAGCGTGCGATCCTCGTTCCAGAGCCCGCCCCAACCGAGCGAGCGTGTCTCGCGCCAATGTGGGCTACCGAACCCGTCGAAGCCAGACATGGCAACCCATAGCGGAACGAGCAACACGATTGCCGGGGCGAGCGCCGCGACCCCGGCCGAAGTAGCCAGTCGGCGGAGCGGCACCGCGACGACGACGGCCAGCAGGGCAGCTGCCGCTGGCCACGACGTGGACGCAAGTCGATCGGCGTACGGCGTCGCATACCACCAGACCCCGAGGGGCACGATGGCAAGCGCAGCGAGCTCTACGAGCGAACGCCGTTCCGGTGCATCCCGATCATCGCATGCGCAGAACAAGGCGAGAAGCGCGAGGAAGCCCGCCGACGCAAACAGCGTTTCTGCAGCCCACAGGTCCCGGTCGGGCGTGTCGCCGACCATACCGCCGACCACGAACCACACCACCGCGCCCGCGAGCGCGACAGGCCCGGCGAGCCGGTGCCGGAGTCCGGCACCGCGCCCCGCGGCGTAGAGCAGCGCGAACGCGAGTGGCAACCTCAGCGCCGCTCCAAGGACGTCGAATCGAGCGAGCGCGTCCCATCGCTCGGCAGCGGCCCGTTGTGCCCAGAGTCCGCCCGTGCCGTTCGTCAGGTAGTCGGCGGGCCCGACATCCAACCACGCCGCTGCGAGCGCATGGACTCCCAACCCGGCGACAAGACCGGTTGCGGCTCCGACCCACGGCGGGACGCATCCCGCTCGCCGTCGCCATGAACCGGAGCCGCGACGAAGGACGAGGATGATCAGCAGCACGATCACGGGCCCCAATACGGACGGCTTGGTCAGCACGGTGAGGAATACGACCGTACCGAGCACGACGGCTCGCCGGCGACCGCCCTCTGTGCGGAGCGCGAGCGCGCTGGACGCTGCCACCATCGCCGCCGCCGGGACATCTGTGAGGCCCGCCACGGCGTTCGCGAGCACCGCCGGAATCGAGAGGATCACCAATCCGGCGAGGGCCGCCTCGAGCGAACGGAGCTTCCCGCGACCTGCAAGCCCTGCGCTGGCGACGACGAGCAACGCGAAGAACGCGAGACCGAGGAGCCGCCCCGCGGAAAAGGAGAACCCGAAAACCGACCAGACACCGCCCTGCGCGACGTAGAAGAGCGGTCGGTTGACGTAGGCGGCGGGGAAGTCGGAGATGTCGTAGTCACCACGCGAGATCGCGCGGGAGAGCTCCGAGAACGCAAACGCATCCCACTCGTGGTAGGGGAACGCCAGCGCCCACACAAGCCCGAGGGCAAGGACGATCGCGAACCAGCCTGCAAAGCCGGCGAGATACGCCCGGGTGAGCCACGAGGGCGTCGCGTCGCTCATGCGCGGGGCATCCGGCGCGATCGTCGTCTCCGAACGCCCACTAGTCCAGCACTGCGCGGTAGATGCCGATGAGGTCGCGCACGGCGGTCTCCCAGCCGAACCGCTCAACCGCGAAGCCCCTCGCCGCGGCCCCGAGTCGAGCGCGCAGTGCCGGATCGCCGAGGAGTCGCCGAATCGCCACCCGAAGCGCTTCTGGATCACCAACAGGCACGACCAACCCTGTCTCGTTGTCGATGATCGCGTCGCGAAGGCCTCCTGCGTCGGTCGCGACGACGGCGCGGCCGTGCGCCATCGCCTCGCGGGCGACCATGCCGTATCCCTCGCGACGACTCGGCACGACGACGACCGCGGCCTGATCCAGCCACCCACCGACCTCAGCCGGCGGCACGGCGCCGCGCGCCTCCGGGAAGAGACCCCGTAGTGGGCCGTCGCCGATGACGACGAGCGGAAGCCCGTGTGCGGCCTCGGCGAGCTCCTCGACGCCTTTCTCACGAGAGAGCCGCCCGATATAGAGGACGAACGAGGGCTCGGCAGGTGCGACAACCGCCTCGGGGATCTTGACGCCGCCAGGGACCACAGACACGTCACGAGCGCCCAGCGCCCGCGCGTCGCGGGCTAGGGATTCCGACGCACACACGACCGCTACAGCGCGGCGTAGGAGCCGGCGCGATAGCCACGGCATTCGCATCGCCAAGGCGGCGTCCGAACCCCAAAGCTGTGCAACCACCGGCTTACGTACGGCGAGCGCGGGGAGCATCGACGGCAGCCAGTGGGCATGCACGAGGTCGACGCCACGCGACGCACGACGAGTCGCGGCAAGGAACGAGACGAAGAACGCCGGCAGCAAGAGCGCGCGCCAGGGCGCTCGCCTGAGGTTATTCACGATCCCGTCGCCGTAGGCGATCCCGAAGTGCCGGAAGGAAGACGGCGAGACGACGGTGACGTCCAGCCCGCCCGCCCGCAACGCGTCGACTCCCTCGGCGACGAACACCCCCGCCGAGTCATCTGGCGTACGCGGGTAGGACGTCGTAAGGACGAGGACCTTCACCGGCGGTCGTTGAAGACCACGGGCGGCACGATCACGAGCAACGCGACGACGAAGAAGTAGTAGAAGGTCATCGTCAGGTAGAAGACGTTCGAGACCATGGTCGCCACGAGCGCGGCCATCAACCCCCAGCCGAGCGGACGCACCCGGATCGCGAGCGGGTCGCCGAGCGCGGCAAGCCGGCGTCCGAGCCGGCGCGTTTCACCCGTCCGGCGGAAGAGGTACCCGAGGAACACCGCAAAGAGCGCTGCCCCGACGATGCCGCTCTCGACGAACAGCGCGACGTAGAACGAGTGCGGGCCGAAGTTCGTCCTGCCCGTAACGAACTCGTAGTAGACCGAGAAGTTGTTGAGCCCGAGCCCGAACAGCGGATTGGTCGACAGCACGTCGGGGATGAAGTCGTAGACGACGATGTGGGTCGAGGTCCCCTTGCCCTCGGTCGCGAACCGGCTGCGGATCACCTGCTCGAAGAACGCCGAACGCTGGGCGGCGAACGCGAGCACCCCGAGAGAGAGCAGACCGAGGGGAACGAGAAAGCGGGCGCTGACGAGGAGCCGCCGGTAGGGCACCGCGAGCACGAGCAAGCCGCACAGGAGCCCGAGGATGCCGCTGCGCGAGAGCGTCGCAAGCTGGACGACCGCGAGGAACGCCACGAGCAGCAACACGCGTCGGCGCCAGGGATTCGACCGCTCCATCCTGAGGTAGAGAGGGATCAGGATCAGGATCGGCACCGAGAGCTCGATCCCGAGGTGGTTGGGATCGCCGGTCAGCGCGTTGACGCGAAACACGTTCTGACCCTCGATTGCTCCGTAGATGTTGATCTGGCTGTCCCCGCCGGTGATCGGCTGTACGAACAGCTCGTCGAAGTTCCCACCTGTCGTCTCGGCGTACGCGAGCTGGAGGAGCCCGTAGAGGCCGTTCAACGCCAACCCTCCGGAGAAGGCGGCGAGCGTAATCCAGTAGAAGCGCTGGCCACGCTGGGCGAGGAGCACAATCCCGGCGATCAGGAAGAGGAAATGGAGGACGAACTTGAACATCCCCTTCGCCCACTGCCCGAGCGCCTGAGACGTCTCGAGGTTGAAGAAGCCGACGAGGTAGACGAGGAGGAAGGCCGCGAAGAACGCTCCGGTGATCGCGGCGGCGCGGGGGACTCGACCGTCGCCACGCTCGAGTCGCGACCATCCGAAGGCAGCGAGAAACGCGGCCGTGATCACGTCCGAGAATGAGAGCGTCCCAGCGACCTCCCACTGGATCTTCGCCATCGTCACGGTCGCGACCGTAGCGAGGAAGAGGAAGTCGACGGCCGGGGTGCGATACTCGATCGCGCGAGCTCGGGGCAGCGCAATGCTCGTCACACGTGGATCGTAGTCTCGGTAGGCGCGAGCCGGCTCAGAGCGTCCCGCGGAGGACCTCAGCGGTCTCCTCGACGCGGGTGCGCCGGGAGAGCCGGTCGTGCCACTCGCGTGCGAGGTCGACGTCGGGGAGGTCGTTCTCGAGCCAACGCGCGTGGAGCTCGGCGAGGCCCGCGGCGATCGCCTCGGGGTCGTCCGGCGGGACGACGAGCCCTGCGCCCGTCTCGCGCAGGAGGTCGGCGGCAGCGCCGTCGGGGGGCACCGCGGCGAGGATCGGGCGGCCGACGGCGATGTACTCGAACACTTTGCCGGAGAGAACACCCTTGCCGCGCCCGTCGGCCTCGGGAATCAACAGCAGCAACGCCTCGGAATCGCGCTGGAGCGCGAGCGAGTGCGAGCGTGGCGCGTACGGGATCAGCTCGAGCCTGTCCCCGAGCTCGAGCTCGTTTGCCCACTGGCGATCGGTCTCGCGGAAGTCGCCGAGGAACCTGGCGACCACGTCGAGCTTCGAGCTCGAGAGCGCATTGAGGAACGGTCGGGGATCGCGCCGCCCGAAGAAGCTGCCCGTGTGCGTGATCCGGAAGCGGTCGGACGGCGACCGCTCCAGCCCGGCGACGTCGTCGAAGTCGCACCCGTTCGGGATCGTCACCACACGACCCTTCGGCGACAGCGCGCGCGTCTCCTCGGAGATCGCCTCTGAGACGCATGTGATCGCGTCCGCGTAGGAGGCGACCAGCCCTGCGACCTTGCGGTGCATCGCCGCCTTCGCCCGCGTCGCCTGGGTGTTCGCACGGCGATGAGCGTGCGCGACGAGGGAGTCGCGGAGGTCGGCAACCCAGCGGACTCCGGTCGCGCGCTTGACCGCGGCGCCGACGAGGTGCGTCGAGCCGGGAGGCGAGGTTGTCAGCACGACGTCGATCTCGTGCTCGCGCACGATCTTCACCGCCGCCGGAACCGCCGTCAGCGCCCAGGTCGCGTTCTCGTCCGGGACGACGAGACGCCGCGCCTGGAGCCGCGCGCGAACGAGCGCGCGGTCGAGACCGGTCGCGCTTCGCACGAGCTCGGCGGGCTTCCCGCCGCTCGGGCCGAAGTAGCGGGCGCGATGCACCCAGGCCTGGGTCGGCGTCCGCAGCTCGGTGTCGCGGTGGATCCAACGGGGGTCGTCGGGCGCGAGCACATGTGTCTCGACCCCGAGCGCAGGGAGGTACTGGGCGAGCTTGAGGGGACGCTGGACGCCGCCGCCACCCGCCGGCGGGAAGTAGAAGCTCACGAGGAGAACCCTCACGGCCGCGATCGTAGAGGCTCGCCTCACAGGCACGGGCCGAGACCCGGCGCGACCGCCGTCCCCCAAAAGGGGGACGCACCGTCACGCGCGAGGGCCGATCCTGTCCTGATGGCCCGCACAGCCGGTCCGCCCCGGACGTGGTGGCGCTCGATCGCGCTGCTCTCAGGAGGGCTGTTCTTCCTTGGGGCCGCGGTCTCGCTCCTGGCAGCGCTGAGCGTGTCACTCGGCGGTGCGCACCACCGGGTTGCCTACATCGTGCTCGCCCTCGGCTACGTGGCCGTCGGCACCTGGCTCGTCGCCGTCAGACGGCCTGTCTCGATGCCTGCGCTCCACGCGGTCGGGGTCGCCGGCATCACCGGGCTCTCGATCGGGGTCGCGCTCGACGATCCGGTCTGGACGACGTACGTCCCGTTCTACGCCTGGATGGCGGCCGTGTTCGCGCTGCTCGCCTCGACACGCGGGCTGGCGGTGATGCTCCTCGAGATCGTCGTCGGGTTCTCGATCGCGCTCGCCTTCCACCCGAGCGCCGGCGACGTCGCCGCCGCCGGCTCATGGGTGCTCGTGATCATCGGGCTCTCGGTCTTCATTCACTCGGTGCGATCGCTGATCGGCCGCTCGCTGCGGCGCGAGCGCGATCAGCAGGTGGAGCGCTACCACTCCCTCCTGCAGACGCTGCCCGGGGTCGTGTACCGCTGCCGGCCCGACCGCGACCGGACGTTCGAGCTCCTCGGGCCTGGCGCGCTCGAGCTCACCGGCCACACGAGCGACGAGCTGCTCGCCCGCCGGCCTCCGTTCATGTCCCTGGTGAACCCTGAAGACGCCGAGGCGGCTTTCGTCGCGATGCAGGACGCGCTCGCCCACGATGAGCCGTTCCAGACGACGTATCGTCTCACGCGCAAGGACGACGGCGAGGTCTGGGTCGAGGACTGGTCGCGGCCGACCCACGGGCCCGATGGCCTGATGCTCGAGGGGATCCTGTTCGACGTCACCCAGGAGGTGACCGAGCGCGCCCAAGCCGATGCGGTTCGCGAGGAGTACCGGACGCTCGTCGAGACGATCCCGCTCGTCACCTACACCAACAGCCTCGACATCGACTCCCCGTCGCTCTACACGAGCCCGCAGCTCGAGAAGCTGCTCGGCTACGGCGTCGAGGAGTGGGAGAACGGAACGACACGCTGGGTGGATCTGCTCCATCCCGACGACCGCGAGCGCGCGATCAACGAGAACCGGGAGCATGTCGAGACCGGCCGGCCGTTCCGGCTCGAGTACCGACTGCGCACGAAGGACGGCGGCTGGCGCTGGTTCCTCGACGAGGCCGTGATCGTCCGCGACGCCGGTGGCCACCCGGTCTCGAGTCGCGGGTTCATGGTCGACATCACGCAGCAGAAGGAGCTCGAGCACCGACTCGCGCACGAGGCGTTCCACGACTCGCTCACCGGGCTCGCCAACCGCGCGCTGTTCCACGACCGCGTCGAGCACGCGCTGAGCCGCCGCTCGCGCACTGACGTCGCGGTCATCTACGTTGACCTCGACGACTTCAAGACGGTCAACGACAGCCTCGGCCACGGGATCGGCGACGACGTGATCCGCACCGCGGCCGAGCGGCTGCGCCACACCGTGCGACGCTCGGACACGCTCGCCCGGCTCGGCGGCGATGAGTTCGCGATCCTCGTCGAGGACGATCCCAGCCACGGCGAGCGGGTTGCGGCAGCAGTGCTCGGCGCGTTCGACCTCCCGATCGTCGCCGCCGGCCGCCAGTTCGACATTCGCGCAAGCGTCGGGCTTGCCCGGAGCGAGCCAAACTCCGACGCGGAATCGCTCATCCGGCGTGCCGACCTCGCGATGTACGCGGCCAAGGCGCGCGGCAAGGGCCGTCTCGAGGTCTACACCGAGGCGCTCGGGGGCCGCGCCCGCGATCGCCTCGAGATCCGGAGTGACCTCCGCAACGCGCTGAAGACGGATCAGCTCCGGATGTTCTTCCAGCCGATCGTGAACCTCGCCGATGGCGGCACCGTCGGCGCCGAGGCGCTGCTCCGCTGGGAGCACCCCACGAAGGGCTGGGTGCCACCGATGGACTTCATCCCGATCGCCGAGGAAGCGGGCTTGCTGGTCGAGCTCGGGCGCTCGGCGATCTCGAAGGCGGTCGTCGCCGCGGCCGGCCTCCGCAACGAGCTCGAGATCCCCGGGTTCTTCGTCAGCGTGAACCTCTCGCCGAGAGAGCTCCTCGAGGACGACCTGGTCGACTTCGTCGACGACCTCACCCGCCGACACGGGTTCCCAGCCGATTCGCTCGTCCTCGAGATGACCGAGTCGCTGATGCTGAGCGACCCGGAGCTCGCGATCCAGCGACTCCACCGGCTTCGCTCGCTCGGGTTCCGGGTCGCGCTCGACGACTTCGGGACGGGGTACTCCTCCCTCAGCTACCTGGGCCGAATGCCGGTCGACATCCTCAAGATCGCGAAGCCGTTCGTCGACGCGCTCGGAACAGGTTCGCGCGAAGCGCACCTGCTCGCGGCGCTGATCCCGTTGGCGCACGACCTCGGGCTCGCCGTCGTCGCCGAGGGGATCGAGCGACCGCTGCAGACCGTCGAGCTCGTCGGGCTCGGGTGCCGTCTCGGCCAAGGGTTCATGTACGCGCCGCCGGTTCCCGCCGAGGAGCTTGTGCTCACGCACCGGTTCGCCCCGCTTCGTGAGCGTCGAGAGGGCGAGATGCTCGAGCGCGACCTCTCGCTCAGAGCCGGTACAGCGTCCACCGCTCGTCGCGGAAGGCGACGGGAAGCTCGCTGAGCCGGGTCTCGAGCCGCGGGAACCGGCGCTTGTCGAGAATCAGCCACTGCGCCCCGCAGCGGCGCGCGATCGCGACGTCGGCGGTCGCAAGGAACCGGCGGAACGCCGCGACCCGCTCGCGCGGCCGGTTCTTGCGCGTGTCGGCAACGTGACCCGGGGAGACGACGCACACGTAGACCGGCGCGACCGCCGCAAGCCGGTAGCTGGCCTCGGGTGACGAGTACACGGTTGCGCCCGGCTCGACGTCCTTGCGGATTGCCGCAAGCAACCCGTCGCTCAGCGGGCTCGCCGGGCGAGCGGCGGACGGCGTCCACTGGCTGAAGCCGTGGACGACAACCGGAAGCAGGAAGAGCGCGGTCGTGAGCCCGGCAATCGCCTCCACGGGGGGCGCGTGTCGAACGGCGCCGTAGACCAGTGCTGCGATCGCGCCGACCACCGCAAGCCACGTCACTGCAGAGGGCCCGCCGTCCTCGAGCGAGTAGCCGAAGTCTCCCGGCGTCGTCACCTGCAGGAGAACCCCGGCCGCGAGCGCGAGCGGCAGGCTGGCGCGGCCAAGACGGGCCGCCGCGACGCCGAGCCCGCCGGCGAGCGCGAACGCGAACGGCACGAACCCTGCGAAGCGGCGAGACTGCGAGAGCGAGACGACATCCGAGAACGGGACGAAGAGGAACGGAAGGAGAGTGATCAGGAACACCGTGAGCGACGCGCCGATCACGTATGCGGCCCAGCGACGTCGCGCCGCGAGCCCGGCGAGCGGGATCACGAGCAGCGCAGCGACGGCGACGGCGCCCGCGCGCCCGAAGAGGTCAGGCGCGACCGAGTAGCTCGTCGGCGAGTGGATCCTGAGCTGGCCAGCGTAGTGACGCAGCGCCCGCGCGATCTCGTCGGTGTCGGGCGAGACCGAGACGGTGTCGTTCGCGACGGGAAGCAGCAACAGGCCGAAGAGCACGGTTGGGGCGGTGAGCGCCACCAGCGTCGCGATCCCCGCACGAAGCTCGAGCCTCGTCCAGAGCCAGCGGGCCGCGACAAACCCGACAAACGGCAGCACGACGAAGATCGCGTACGAGGCGTGGACCGCCGCGAGCACGAGCGACCCCGCCGCGACCGCCGCGAGCTGCGCCGGTGCAGGGCGGCGAACCGCCATGAACGCGAGCGCGAGGACGAGCGGGACGAGGAGCTGGCGGGCGGCGGTCGCGGGCAGCGCGAGCGCCGTCAGCGCCCCGCCGTGGCCGGGCGCGAGCCCGACCAGCGTGATCCCTGCGGCAGTCGCGCCAAGCGCCGGAACGCTCTTGCCGAAGAGCGCGCGAGCCGACTCGTAGAGCACGAGCGCGCAGAGCGGCGTCAGCACCGAGGGAAGGTGCACGACCACCTCCTCCGGCGTCGCACCGGAAACCTTCGCGACGAGCCCGAGGAACGCGTGCCAGAGCGGGAACGCGTAGCCGGGATGGAGGCCCCCGTCGGGGAACTCGACCACCCGGGCGGGCGAGAGGTCACCGAGGCGGAGGAGCTTCTCGACCCGCGCGAGATGGAAGAACCCGTCGCCTCCCACCTCGCCGGCGACGTGCCAGAGCAGAATCCCAAGCAGCGCGCCCCCGGCGACGACTGCGCCGCTCCCGTGGAGCGGACCGCCGGCGCGCCGCCGGACGGCGGCCGGGGCTGCGGCGGCGCCGATCAGCAACAGGACGACGAGCGTGAACCCGAGCGAGCCGGAGACGACGAAGGTGACGAGCAGCGCCCCTCCGATCGCGAGCAGGCCGAACCCGACGGCCGCTGAGGCACCGCGTACGCCGAACGCGCGAGCGATCGCCACGCCCGGAGCGAGCACCACCGCAAGCGCGAACGCGAGCCGCAGGAAGAGCCAGATGCCGCTCACGGACCACCCGTGTCGACCCGGCCGGGCGCCGCTCGGAGCTCAGCGAGGGCGACGCGCGCGAGGGCCCGATCCGCCTCCCGGAGCGCTTCTCGGCGAGCGCCTCGCGAAGTGACGATCCGGATCCGGATACCGGCGCGCATCACGCGGCGGGCACGGTGGGCGGCGACGTCTCCGGCGTGGAGCGCGAGGTACCGCAGGTGGCCCTTCGCGTTCTCGACGAACAGCCTGCCGCCGTGCGACGCACCGCCGACGTGAACGCACTCGGCGGCCGGCGTGAACACCACGCTCCACCCGCGATCACGGGCGCGCCGCATCCAGTCCACCTCCTCGCTGAACAGGAAGAAGCGCTCGTCGAACGGCCCGACGTCCTCCAGTGCCTCCCGCCGCACGAGCACGCAAGCGCCCATCACCCACTCGACCTCGCGCTCCACGTCGTGCGCGAACCCGGCGCCGTAGAAGGCGTTGAACAGCCTCGTTCGACGACCGAGCTTGCGGAGGTAGAGGTACTCGGTCGCGATGCGCCACGGGGTCGGAAAGCCGCGCACCGATCGTTGCAGCGTCCCGTCCGGGTTTCGCAACCGCGGCGCGACGACCGCGGCGCGCGGGTGCCGACTCGCCGTCTCGACCAGCGTCGCGAGCGCATCGCCGACGAGCCAGGCGTCTGCGTTGAGGAGCAGCACGTACGCGGCCTCGACCTTCGCGATCCCGCGATTCCAGCCTGCGGCCAGCCCTCTGTTTTCGGCCTCGAGAACGGTGACGGTGGGAAATCGCCGCCGGACGAACGCGACCGTCTCGTCCCGCGAGCCGTTGTCGACGACGACGGTCGGAAGCGAGGCGACGCTTTCCAGGCACTGCTCGATCCACGGCATCGCGTCGTACGTGACCACGACACAGGCGACCTCACTCACGGGCCACCGGTGCCCGCTTCGATCCGCGAACCGCCTCCCCGAGGAGGATCGCCCCTCCCGGCGCCGCGAGTGCGACCGTGACGAGGAAGAAGAGGAAGCCTGCGGCGAACGCCTGGTCGGCGCCGACGCCGACCCCCCCGAGGAAGCTGACGAAGAACGCCTCCCGAACCGCGAAGCCGTTGAGCGTGAACGGCACAAGCAGGACGAGGAAGAACAGCGGCCCCATCACGTAGTAGATCCTGGGACCGAGCTCGATCTCGACCGCGCGCGCCGCCGCCCAGACCGAGAGGATGCGCACGGCCTGGATCGCGGTGGTGAAGACGAAGACGGCGAGCACCAGGCGTCCGTGGCCACGGAAGTGGTGGACCCCTTCGTAGAACGCTCGTAGCGGTCGTTCGAGACGGAGCCGGGTGAGCAGTGGCCGCAACCGGGAAAGCAACGGTCGTGCCGTGCGAGCGAAGAACAGGAAGGCGAGCAAGAGCGTACCGAGCACGAACGCGCCTTCGAGCCAGAGATACGCACCGACGTCGTACCTGCCGATCGCGAGCGCAAACCCGATCGCGCCGAGCAGCACCGTGCCGGCGCCACCGAGCCCGCGCTCGAGCAGGACGATCCCGGTGATGTCCCCGACTCGGCCGGGGTGACGCCTGGACGTCTCGTAGACACGCATCGCGTCGCCGCCGATCGAGGTCGGCAGCACCTGGCTGGCGGTGTACGAGACGAAGTAGGCACGGGTGAGCCACAGGAAGCTCTCGTCGATCCGCTGCGCGGCGAGCATCCACTGCCAGCGCAGGGCCATCGGGAGCGCGGTGACGGTCATGATCCCGACCGCGAGCGCGAACCAGCCGAGGTGCGTATCGCGGAGCACGTCGGCGGTCGTGTGGAGGTCGATCTTCCAGAGGATGTAGCCCACGGCGAGACCCGTGAGCACGAGCGTGCCACCGACTCGAAGCAGGCGCCTCATCGAGTGAACCGCGCGTGGGCCCGGCGGAGCGCAGCAACGGCGTCGAGGATGTCGTCATCCGAGTGCGCCGGTGAGAGCGGAAGCGACAGGACCTCGCGACCGGCCCGCTCGGCAACGGGGAGCGGCGGCGCCTCGGGGTAGCGCGTCGCAAACCAGGTCAGCCGGTGCACTGGGAGGAAATGGATGCTCGTCGAGATCAGCTCGTCCGCGAGCGCCCGCTGGAAGTCGTCACGCGTCGCCCCCGCCCGCTGCGGATCGATGCGGACGATGTACAGGTGGCGCGCATGCGTGTCGCGCGGATCGCGACCGAGGGGAGTGATCCCCGTCAGCCCGGCGAGCCCTTCGTCGTAGAGCGCGAACTGCCGTTCTCGGATCATCGCATGTGCCGCGAGCCGGTCGAGCTGGACGAGCGCGATCGCGGCGAGCACGTCCGAGAGGTTCGCCTTGAACCCAGCGGTCACCTGATCGTAGAGCGAGCCGTCACCGCGCCTCGTCAGCCGCATCGCGCGCACCGCCTCGGCGATGTCGTCGCGGTTCGTCGCGATCAACCCTCCCTCCCCCGCGGCGAGGTTCTTGGTCGCGTAGAGCGAGAAGCAGGTCGCGTCGGAGAGCCCTCCGAGCTTCTGCCCGCGGTACCGGCTCTCAGTCGCGTGCGCCGCGTCCTCGACGACGGGAAGCTCGAGCGCGTGCAGGGGCGCGAGGTCGCACGGCTGCCCCGCGAGGTGAACGGGAAGGATCGCCTTCGTCCGCTCCGTGATCGCAGCAGGAACGAGCGCAGGATCGAGGTTCAGGTCGCTCTCGCGCACGTCGACGAACACGGGCGTAGCGCCGCAGTGCTCCACCACGTTCGCCGTTGCCGGCCACGTGATCGGGCTGGTGATCACCTCGTCCCCAGGCCCGACGCCCAGCGCAAGCAACGCGAGATGCATCGCCGCCGTGCCCGAGGTGACAGCGAGCACATGGGTCGCCTCGAGGTACGCGCTCATCCGCTGTTCGAGCTCGCCCACCCGAGGGCCGGTCGTGAGCCAGCCGGAGCGAAGGGTCTCGGCGACCGCGGCGATCTCCTCTTCGCCGATCGCGGGTGGCTGGAAGCCGAGGCGAGTCGTTCGCGGCGTGCGCATCAGCGAAGGGTAGGCGCTCGCCCGTGACGGAGCCGCAGACGTCGCGCGGCCTGCCGTCTGCCCGCCGCTACCGGACGACGAAGCGGATGGCGCGTGCGGCTTGGTGGGCACGAGCCTCGGCCTCCTCGCGAGTCGAGCCCGTCGCGAGCACGGCTCCGGCGCGGTCGGCGCCCCGGCGAAGCTCGCCGAACACGTGACCGGGGCGCCGGTAGATCCGAACCCACTCGACCCCCGAGCCCGCGGTCGCGTCCTCCACACCGTCGACGAGCACGAGCTCGCCGGCCGGTGGGACAAGAAAGACGATTGCTGCGCCTCGGGCGCGGCGCTCCGACGTCGGCGTCGTGATCGGTTCGCCAAGCGCGAAGCCAACTGCGAGCGCGTTCAGGTCGACGCCCGTCGCTGCCTCGACGAGCTCGGCGTCGTGGCCTCCGCCGAGTCGTGCGGCGACCTCCATCACCACGGGCCCGCCCGGGCCGACCCGCAGCTGCGTGTACGAGGGCCCGCTCCGGATCCCGACTGCCTCGACCGCGGCCCGGGCGACCTCGAGGACGGCGTCCGTCTCGGCGGGAGACGGCCAGACGTGCGCCAGCGCGACCCCGAACGCCGGCGGTTCAGCGGTGAGGCGATCGGCGACCGCGAGCGGGACAAACGCGCCGTCGACCGAGATCGCGTTGACAGTCACCTCCGGGCCCTCGATCAGCTCCTCGACGAGAACGCCGCCACCGCGCGAGGCTTCACGCGCGTCGGCCACCGCAGTGGCGAGCTCGCCGGGGGAACGGACGAGCCCGAGCCCGCGCTGCCCCTGGCGGTCGGGGGCCTTGACCACGCAGGGCACCGACGCTGCCTCCGGCTCCGTCCACGTTCTCGGATGGGGAACGCCCGCCTCGGCAAACCGCTCGCGCTGGCGGAGCTTCGAGGTGACGATCGCGCCGGTGCGACCATCGATCGGGTGCGCGACCCCAAGCCGCTCCGCGACCCGGGCCGCGATCCCCACGGGCCAGTCGGCCCCAGGGGAGATCAGTCCGTCGACGTCCCGAGCCCGCGCGAGCCGGTCGACCGCGGGCTCGTCCTCGGTCGAGAGAACTGCTCGCTCGTCGGCAAGCGGAAACCCGACCGCGGCCGGGTCGCGGTCGACCGCAATCACGTGGACGTCGTCTCGCCTCGCCGCAGCCTCGAGCAGGCCGAGCTGTGCCGGACCTGCGCCGAGAACCAGGAGCTTCCGTCGTCTCACCGGAGCGTCGCGGCACGCTCGAGCACTCCGCGCCACCACGCGGTGTTCTCGCGATACCAGGCGACCGTGCGCTCGAGCCCGTCCTCGAACTCGATCGACGCGCGCCAGCCGGTGAGGCGCGCGAGCTTATCGGTCGAGCCGATGTGCCTGTCCACCTGGCCGGGACGCTCGGGGACGTGAACGGTTGTCGCCTCGGGATTGCCGACCGCCTCCAGGACAAGCGCCGCGATCTCCGTGACCGAGATATCGCGACCGGTGGCAACGTTCACGACCTCGCCCGCGATCGCATCGACGGGCGCGTCGATCAGCGCCTCGATCGCCGAGGCCGTGTCGTCGACATGCAGCCAGTCGCGACTCGCATGCCCGTCGCCGTGGATTGTCAGCGACTCACCCTGCAGGGCCTGGGTGATGAACCGGGGCACGACCTTCTCGGGGTGCTGGCGCGGGCCGTAGTTGTTGAACGGGCGCACGATCGTCACTGGGAGGTCGTAGGTGACGAAGTAGCTGTAGGCGAGCCGGTCGCCGCCCGCTTTCGTCGCTGCGTAGGGACTCCGCGGCTCGAGCGGATGACGCTCGTCCATCGGGTCGCTCTCGGCCGTTCCGTACACCTCGCTCGAGGAGATGAGGAGGAACCGCTCGACCCGGGTCTCACGGATCGCGTCGAGGAGGATCTGCGTGCCCTCGACGTTGGTCGTGACGAACTCCGAGGCGCCCTCGCGGATCGACTTCTCGACGTGGCTCTCGGCCGCGGCGTTGACGATCACGTCCACCCCGCTGACGAGCTCGCGAACGAGCCCGGCGTCGCGGATGTCACCGTGGACGAAGGCAAGCCGCGGGTGGCTCATCACCTCCGCCAGGTTCTCGACGTTGCCCGCGTAGGTGAGCGCGTCGAGCGAGACGACCTCGTGGTCCGTATTGGCGAGCAGGTGATGGATGAAGTTCGACGGGATGAACCCGGCGCCGCCTGTTACCAGCACGCGCTTGCGCATCAGCGCCGCGCCCCCACGGCCCCCTCACGCCCCCGCCGCATCGACGAATCTCCGCGACGCCGGGCAATCAACGCCGATCCACGAATATCCGCTGGCAGCCGCACTACAGCTCCTTGTCGACGAGGTAGAGAGGGCGATGTTCTACCACTCTCTGGATCCGGCCGAGGTACTCACCGACGAGCGCGAGGATGAATCCCTGGATCCCGAGAACGGCGACGACGAGCGCGCCGAGGAGCAGCGGCCCTGGGAAGTTGCCCTCGCCGATCCAGTAGGCGACCCCCCAGACCCCGAGCACCGTCGCCGCGAGTGTGCACAGAATCCCGAGCACGACCCCGACCCACTGGATCGGCTGCGGCCAGAAGCCGGCGAGGACGTGGAGCGCGAGCCGGGTGAGCCGCAGTGGCGAGTAGCGCGACTCGCCCTGGCGCGCGGCATGGCCGACGTCAACCTCGATGACGGTCGCTCCACCGGAGAGAACGAGCGCTTTGGTGAACTTCTGCCGCCCGATCGCGCCGAGCATCGGCACGACCGTGTTGCGGTGGTATGCGTTGAACGCGCACCCGAAGTCCGAGATCTTGACGCCGGTGAAACGGCGCAGCATTCCGTTGATGAGCCTCGAGGGTAGCGTTCGCCCCCAGGAGTCGTGCCGCGACACGCGCCGGCCGCTGGCGACATCGTTGCCGGCCTCGATCGCCTCGACGAGCCGCGGGATGTCTTCGGGCGGGTTCTGGAGATCCCCGTCCATCGTCACGAGGATCTCTCCGCGCGCCCGGGAGAGGCCTGCATGCATCGCGGGATGCTGGCCGCTGTTTCGCTTGAGCCGCACAGCCCGGATCCGGGAGTCGTCGCCGTGGAGGCGCTCGAGCGCGGCAAACGTGCCGTCGCTCGAGCCGTCGTCGACGTAGATCACCTCCCACGTCCGCAGCGTCGGCGAGAGTGCGGCGGTGAGTCGCCGGTGGAGCTCCTCGAGCGTTCCGACCTCGTTGAAGATCGTGACGATGATCGAGAGAGACGGCACGGGCGCGTCGACCTCATCTCGGACAGGCTCGAGCTCCGACTGCGCCATGGGCACGGAGCGTACTCCACGCAGGCAGGCGTGAGGATCTGACGGATGTCCTGGGCGCCCGGCACGCCGATCGTGCGTCGTGAGATCTGGCGCGGGGTCGCCTGGCTCGCGGCCGCCGTCGTCGTCGTCGAGGACGGGGACGCGCTCGCGACGTTCATGGGGGAGGGCGGCGAGCTCGGGTTCCCGCCGAGCGCCGACGGGCGCCCGCACCCTTGGTATCCGAAGGCGGAATGGGAGGGCGCAGGCCTGCTCATGGTCCAGCGATCTCACGAGGCGTATGCCGTGTGGCGCTTTCTCGACGCTCCCGCCGGATCGTGGTACATCAACCTGCAGGAGCCGTTCCGCCGGACCGTGATCGGCCACGACACGCAGGACCTCGAGCTCGACGTCGTCGTTCGGCCCGATCGCTCGTGGGCGTTCAAGGACGAGGAGCTGCTTCCGGAGCGCATCCGCGACGGCCGGTTCTCGGTTGCCCAGGTCGACGAGATCCGCCGGTTGGGCGAGGCGATCGGGGGCATCCTCGATGCCGGGGAGTGGTGGTGGGAGCGCTGGGCGGACTTTGTGCCCGACGAGGCATGGGTCGGAACGCGACTCGGCGCCGGGTGGAAGAGCGAGCCTCCGACGCCGTCCGCCGGGATCGCCTCGTACCGCGTTCGCTCGGATGAGTAGCCCCGTCCAGACCGCACGATCGACACCGCGCGACGGGTCGTGCCGCCCGTCGCGTGGCACCGACGGGCGACTGGCCGGTGGATCTGCAGGACCTGCGGCGACCGCGTCCGGCGACAAGCCTCGCACGCCGTCGGCGCCGCCGGCGCCGCGAGCTTGTGTTGCTGCAACACAAGCTCGCAAGGGCGCCCGACGCGACCGCCCGTGTGCACACGCGCGACCGCCAAGGCCAGCTTGTGTTGCAGCAACACAAAGTCGCGGGCACGCCACGGTCAATGGCCACCGTAGACCCAACGAACCCCGGCTTGTGTTGCAGCAACACAAGCCGGGGTTCAGCGGCGCCGAGATCATGGACGTGGCCGGGGCTCCGTCACGTCCGGGCGTGTTCCGAGCAGCCGGCCGCGCACGACCGTGGCTGGTCGCACCGCTGTGACGCGCCTACTCCGCCCCGGGAGTCCCAGCGTACGTGCCCCATACGTGCCAGCGTCGATCGATCTTCAAGCCTCGGCGAACGCGGGCTCGACCGCTCCGACGGGCTTCTCGGCCCGGCGGCGGCCGGTGGGAATCGCGAACGCGGCAAGCGCTCCGACGGCGACGACCGCGGCACCGACGTAGACGGCGGTCGTTGTCCCGTCGACGAACGCGTCCGGGCTCTGATAGCCACCCACGTGCGAGAAGACCGAGGCGAGAACCGCAACGCCGAATACTCCGCCGAGCTCGCGGATCGCGTTGTTGGCGCCGGACGCCTGCCCTTCCCGCTCCGGGCGCACCGTACCGAGCACGATGTTCGCAATCGGAGCGAAGAACAGCGCCATCCCGACGCCGGCGACGATGAACGGAGCGATCAGGTGCGAGTACGGAGTCGTCGGGGTGGAGACCGATGCGATCCATGCGAGCGCGAGCGCCTGCATCGTCAGCCCGGTGGCGACGATCCGCTTCGGGCTGATCCGGTCGGAGAGCGCCCCCGCAACCGGGGCGACGAACATGGGCGCGAGCGTCCACGGGAGGATGCGTAGCCCTGAGCCGAGCGGGCCATAGCCCTGCACGGTCTGGAAGTACTGCGCGAGCAGGAAGATCGAGCCGAACATCCCGAAGAACATGAAGAGCGACGCCAGGTTCGCCAGCGAGAACGTCCGCGAGCGGAAGAAGCTCATCGGCAGCATCGGCGAGTCGGTGCGGAGCTCCCAGGCGACGAACGCCGCGACCAGCACAGCGCCGATCGTGAGCGCCCCGACGATCTCGAGGCTCGCCCATCCCTGACCGTTTCCGCGCACGAGGCCCCAGACGATCCCGAAAAGCCCGGCGCTCGCGAGACCGAGACCGGGGAGGTCGAGCCTCGCCGACGGCCCGTGCGACTCCTTGAGCCGCGAGAGCGCCAGCGGGACCAACGCGAGCCCGATCGGAACGTTGAGCCAGAACACCCACTGCCAGGAGATCCCCTCGACGACCGCGCCGCCGACGACCGGCCCGAACGCGATCGCGAGCCCACCGACCCCGCCCCAGATGCCGAGGGCGAGCCCGCGCTTGGCGGGCGGGACGGCAGCCGAGAGCAACGTCAGCGTCAGCGGGGTGACGATCGCGCCGCCGAGGCCCTGCATCGCCCGCGCGAGGTTGAGCGCCTCGATCGAAGGGGCCAGCGCCGCGAGCGCCGAGCCGACCGTGAAGATCACGAGCCCGATTGCGAACATCCGGCGTCGTCCGAAGCGGTCGCCAAGCGCTGCGCCAGTGAGCAGCAGCACCGCGAACGTCAGCGTGTAGGCGTTAACCGTCCACTCGAGCTGTTCGAGCGACGCGTTGAGATCCTCGCGCAGCACCGGGATCGCCGTGGTGACGACCAGGTTGTCGAGCGAGACCATGAATAGGGCGACCGAGGTGACCGCGAGCGTCCAGATCGTCTGTGCTCTTGCCGTCATCTCTCCTCCTTCGATGTAATGTGATTACTCACTAGCATTTGTGTTGAAAAAAACACGGCTCAGGTGCGCAGCTCCTCCGAGAGCCCTTCGTGCTGGAGGCAACCGCCGATCATGCGCCCGACCCATGGGTCCTTCGCCGTCCAGAGGTCGAGCGCCGCGATCACGTTGAGGAGCATGCCGCACGCAAACCACTGGGCGACCTTCTCCTGCGAGAGGCCGGAGCGTGCCTCGACGAACTCGTACAGCCTGCCGTAGCCGGTCTTGATGACCGCGCAGATCTCCGGATCGTCGGCGGCGGCGTAGGCCTGGAGCTGTCCCATCAGCCGGCTCCGATCGCTGCGTACCATCTCGACGTAGGCTTCGCCCATCGCCCGAAGCGCCTCGTCGCCATGAAGCTGTTCCGACGCGGTCCTGAACGACTCGAGCGTCGTCTCGAAGCAGCGCTCAACGGACGAGACGAACAGCTGCTTCTTCGTTCCGAACAGGCGGAAGAGGTACGGCTGCGAGATCCCGGCGGCAGTGGCGATGTCCTCGGTCGAGGCGCCGTAAAAACCGGACTGCGCAAAGGCAAGCTGCGCAGCCGCAAGCACCGACTCGCGTCGTTCGTCAGCGGTCAGGCGCACGGTCGTTGCTTCCATGTAAGTGAGTAGTAACTCACAACTGTCGGGTTGTCAAGTTGCAGATCGCATCGCACACCCGCTCGACCTCGGCCTCGGTCGTGGTTGTCGAGAATGGCAACGCCAGTGCGCGCTCGAACGCGCGGTCGGCGCCCGGGAAGGAGCCGCGACCCCCGTAGGCGCTGAGCCGATGGACCGCGTAGGTGCCGATCTGGCTCTCGATACCTTGCTCGGCGAGCGCAGCTCGTACGTCGTCGCGATGGTCGACCCCGATCACGTAGGCCTGCCAGCCGTGGCGATCGCCCGCGGCTGCGCCTGGGACGTCGACGGTTGCGGGCAGACGCTCCGCGTACCACCCTGCGACGCGTTCGCGAGCCTGAAGGAGCTCCTCGAGCCGGGCGAGCTGGGGGATTCCGATCGCACAGAGCACGTCGGCGAGCTTGTAGTTGGTTCCCGGAACGTGGAGGTCGACTCGATCTCCCATCTGCATGCCGAAATACCGACCTTCACGAACCGCTTGTGCGAGCGCCGGATCGTCGGTGGTGACCGCCCCGCCCTCACCGGTGGTGACGATCTTGCGCGGATGGAACGAGAGGCACCCCGCGACTCCGAGCGAGCCGCACCGGCGTCCTCCGCACTCGGCCCCGAGCGCTCCAGCCGCGTCCTCGACCAGATCGACGTGCGCGGGAATCGCGGCCCGCAGCCTGTCCCAGTCCACCGGATGCCCGAAGAGGTGGACGACCATCACGGCCTTCGTGCGCTCGGTCACGGCTGCCGCGGCGGCGTCGATGTCGAGAACGAACGTGCGGGGATCGACGTCGACGAACACCGTGCGCGCGCCGCAGAGCTCCACGACGTTCGCCGTCGCGGGAAACGTGTACGCGGGGACGATCACCTCGTCGCCAGGCTCGATCGCGAGGGCGACGAGCGATAGGTGGAGTGCTGCGGTCGCGGAGGAGACGGCGACCGCGTCGGCGGTGCCAACCGCGGCGGCGATCGCTCGCTCGAACTCGGGCACCTTGGGGCCCATCGTCAGCTGCCCGCTCCGAAGCACGTCGACGACTGCCGCGATCTCCTCCTCGCCCACGTCAGGTCGCGCGAGCCTGATCCGCCGGTCAGCGCTCACGTGTCACCGTCGGCTTGTGCTCGGCAGAGCGGCGCCTCACGCGGTCGCCGCCGCCTGGCGCAGCCGGTACCAGGCGATCGTTCGTGCGAGCCCCTCGTCGAGCTCCACCTGCGCTTCGAAGCCGAGGAGCTCGCGCGCCTTCGTCGCGTTCGGGATCCGCAGTTCGACGTCGACGTAGTGGAGCGGCTGGAACGTGATCTCACCGGGGCATCCGGAGAGGCGCTTGATCCGCTGAGCGAGGTCGAAGATCGTGACCGCTGAGCGCGGGTTGCCGATGTTGAAGCTCTCGCCGATCGCGCGCGGGTGCTCGAGCGCGAGGAGCACGCCGCGAACCATGTCGTCGACGTACGTCCACGCGCGGATCTGCGAGCCGTCGCCGTGAATCGCGAGGTCACGACCCGCGAGCGCGGCCTCGATGAAGGCGCGGATCGCGCCGCCGCCGATTTGTCCCGGGCCGTAGACGTTGAACGGGCGCACGGACACCGTGGGGAGCCCGAGCTCCGAGTGGTAGGCGTGCGACATGTGCTCGCCGGCCAGCTTCGAGACCGCGTACGTCCAGCGCGCTTCGCCGACCGAGCCGATCGTGGTCACGTGGCCCTCGCTGACGTTGAACGCATGCTGACCGAAGACCTCGCTCGTCGAGAACTCGACGAGCCGCTCGAGCGTGCCCTTCGTCGCGAGCGCCGCCTCGAGCGCGTTGTAGGTGCCGACGACGTTGACGCGCATCGTGGTCACCGGGCTCGAGAGCACGGTGTCGACGCCCGCGATCCCGGCGGCGTGAACGAGGTGCGTCACTCCCCGCGCCGCCTCGACGAGCCGCTCGGCGTCGAGGACGTCACCCTCGAGAAGCTCGACCTCGCCTTCGAGGTCAGTTCCTGCGAGGGCATTGCGGTGAAGGTTGTCGTAGAGCACGACCTCATTCGCGCCGGCGAGCGCGCGAGCGAGCGTGGTGCCGATGAACCCGGCCCCGCCGGTGATCAGGATCCGCTTCCCGCTGAGCGCCACGCGCGGATTCTAGTGGTCTCTCCGGGACGTTCGGACCGTGTTCGTCGGTGAAAGCCGGGCAGGCCTAGGGCGCAGGGAGCGCCAATACCGGTGTGGTATTGGTGCGACTGAGGACGACGGCATGCGAAGCGTTTGCAGCCGTACGAAGCTGGTTGAGAACTTCCCGGAGCGACCGCTAGCTGTGGTTGTTTCGGCGCTCACGTGCGACCTGCCGCCGCGCCGCCAACGTCCACGTCGGTCCCATCCCGTGCGCCGGCGACAGCGCATCAGCCGAGATCCGCCGGGCCGCGACTGACGACACCTGCGTCCGCCAAAGAGACACAGTCACGACACACTATCCTCGCTATCGTGACTGCAGGCGGCCTCGCGGCCCCTTGGGGGAGGTTGGGCGAGGCTCGCGGCGCCTGGCGCCATGATCCTGATGCCCGGATCGCCAACCTCGAGGGCATCCGCGACCGACTCACGTCGTGCATTGGCTGCGGCTGCCTGTCGCTGCGCGCTTGCCGGCTCTTCAACCCCGGCGACGAGTCCGCAGCGAGCGGCGCGGGAGCACGGCTTCTGCACCGTGAGCGTGAGTAGAGTCGCTGCGTGAAGACCGTTCTCTTCGTCGGCGCCGGTCGTCACCAGCGCCGCGCGATCCTGCAGGCCAAGGCCCGCGACCTCCGCGTGGTTGCGGTCGATCGCAGCGACTCCGCCCCGGGGCTCGCGATTGCCGATGTTCCCGTCGTCGTCGACTTCGCTGACATCGATGCCGTTACCGAGGTCGCGCAGAAACACGGCGTCGAGGGGGCGCTCACCGTTTCCGCCGATCGTGCTGTGCCCGTCGTCGCCGCCGTGACCGAGCGGCTCGGCCTCCCGTCGATCGGGAGCGCGGTGGCGCGCCGCATGACACACAAGATCGCGATGCGACGCTGCCTGGCCGAGGAGGGCGTGCCTCAACCGCCGTTCGCCGCGGTTCGCGATCTTGCGAGCGCCCGAGCCGCGACCGAGACCGTCGGCTTTCCCTGCGTCTTGAAACCGGCTGACTCGGGAGGCCAACGCGGCGTGTTTCGGATCGATTCCCCAGGCGATCTCGAGAGCTCTCTGCACGTCGCGCTCGCCGAGTCGGCCACGGCCGAGGCGATCGTCGAGGGCTTCGTCGACGGGCTCGAGCTGAACGGGATCGTCCTCGCTCGGGGCGGTGAGGTGTCCGTGCTGACGCTTTCGGATCGCCTGCGGCCGCCCGGGGTCGGGTTCGGGGTCGGCTGGATTCACCGTTACCCCGCGACTCTGTTCGCCGACCGACTCGAGGCCGCCGAGCGGGCGGCGGCGCAGGCGGTGCGGGCGCTCGGGCTCCGCGACGGGATCGCGTTCCCGCAGCTCATCGTCGCCGACGACGGCACCGTCGCGATCGTCGAGGTCGCCGCCCGGATTCCGGGCGGGCAGATGGCCGATCTCGTCCGCCACGCCGTCGGGGTCGACCTCGTCGAGATCGCCCTCCGGCAGGCGCTCGGTGAGGACGTTCCGGACGAGATCGCGTTGCCGCGCTTCTCGCAACCCCTCGCGATCCGCTTTCTCACCGCCGCGCCCGGCCCGCTCCCGACGGGACGCGTGACCGAGATCGGCGACCTCGGCCCCGTCCTCGACTCGGAGGGAGTGGTGCAGGCGGACACGTACCTCCGGATCGGCGAGACGATCCGGCCGGTCCGCGTCGACGGTGATCGTCGCGGCTACGTGATCGCAACCGCGGACACGTCTGTCGAGGCGCTCGCGCGCGCCGAAGCGGCCGCACGGAAGCTCAAGGTGCTCGTGGAGTGACGAACCTCGGAGTGGGACGATCGTGAGCGAGCCGTGGAGCCTCGAGAGCTACCGGGAGCTCGTCGAAGCTGCGCTTGCCGGCGGGTATGAGCCGATCGGGTTCGAGACCGAGCCGCGTGGGCGGGCGATCTACCTCCGCCACGACGTCGATCTGTCGCTCGACGCGGCGTTGCGGATGGCACGAATCGAGGCGGAGGTCGGAGTGTTCGCCACGTACTTCCTCATGACCGAGTCCGTGTTCTACAACCTCGCCTCGCACGAGGGCGCAGAGACGCTCGCGGAGCTGCGCTCGCTCGGCCACTGCGTCGGGCTGCACGCCGTCTACCCGCACGCGCGCTTCGACGACCGCTTCGATCGCGTCGTCGCGTGGCACAACCCCGACCCCGAGTACATGAGCGCGCCTGTCGACGGCGCGATCAACGTGATGGAGCCGCGCCGCTTCGATCCGGCGACCTACCGCTCTGACTCGAACCAACACTGGCGCTCAGGCGATCCCCGCGACGACCTGCGCGCGGGCGCGTTTCCGTGGCTGCAGCTCCTCACTCACCCCGAGATCTGGGCCTACCCAGGCGAGCGCATGGGCGAGACGATGCGGGCGATGCTCGATGCGGAACGCACGCGACGACTCGAGCAGCTCTCGGCAGACCGCATCGATCTGTCGTGACCGAGGAGCTCCCGCTCACGGGCGGTGATATCCACGTCGGCGACGACACCGTCGTCCGCGTCGGAGACACGGTGAGACGACCTGCCGGACCGCAGACACCCGCGGTGCACGCCCTCCTCGATCACTTCGCCAAGGACGGGCTCGAGGGCGTCCCTCGGGTGCTCGGCTTCGACGAGCGAGGACGCGAGATCCTCACGCACGTGCCGGGCGAGGCCGCGCTCGCACCGGTGCCCGCAAGCGACGACCTCGTGTTCGAACTCGGCGCGTTTCTCCGGGAGATGCACGACTGCCAGCGGGAATTCTCACCCGATCCGGCCGCTCCCTGGCAACGGCTCGTCGGAGCTCCGGCGACGGGTGAGGTCGTCTGTCACAACGACCTCTTCTGGCCGAACGTGATCGTCGAGGGCAACCGGCTTCGCGGAGTGATCGACTGGGATCTCGCCGCCCCGGGGCCGAGACTGCACGACCTCGCCTCGGCGGCGAACCTCTGGCTGCCACTTCGACCCGACGAGCACGCCGAGGCCTGGGGGCTGCCGACCGACCGCCGAGACGTGAGGGCGCGCGCGTTGTGCGACGGCTACGGGCTCCCGCGGGCAGAGCGGCCCGCGATCCTCGACGCGGTGCTCGAGCGAGCCACGATCGCGCGTGCGACCTTCCACCTCTGGGGTCGAGATGAGCGCAGGCCGGGTTGGGCACACATGTGGGACCGTGATCAGGATCGCTACCTCGTCGGGCGCGACGCCTGGGTCGCCGAGCACGCCGCGACGATTCGCTCCTGGCTCCTGTAGCCACACGCCAACCTCGATCACCTGGCCGGAGACCCACGTACCATGGCCGGGTCGTAGCCACGGCCGCGCAACTGACATGCCTGCCCTCGATCCGATCACCGTGCTCGTCTCCGCCTCCGGCGCACCCGGGACAGCCGCGCTGCTCCGCGGGCTTCGCGAGAACGGCGAGCGCGAGGTGCGCCTTGTCGGCACGGACATGTCCGAGCGATCGGTCGGCCGACACCTCTGTGACGCCTTCCACCGGGTTCCCGCCGGGGCCGACCCGTCCTTCGCGGACGCGATCCTCGAGGTCGTCGAGCGCGAGCGGGTCGACGTCGTCCTGCCGCAGTCCTCATTCGATCTCGAAGGGCTCGCAGCGCACCGCGAGCGGTTCCCGATCCCGGTGCTCGTCTCGAGCCCTGCGGCGATCCACGCCTCGAACGACAAGGCCGAGACGTACGCGTTCCTCCACCGGCTCGGCCTTCCCGCTCCTGAGTACCGACGCGTCAACGGCGCCGCAGAGGTCGCAGCGGCCGCCCGCGAGCTCGGCTACCCCGACCGGCCGGTGTGCTTCAAGCCGGTGTTCTCGTCCGGCTCGCGCGGGTTCCGGATCCTCGACCCTACCGTCGATCGCGCGCACCAGCTCCTGAACGAGCGTCCGGGCTCGGTGGCGATGCGCCTCGAGGAGGCGGTCGAGCTGCTTCCCGCGACAGGTGGCCCTGACCTCCTCGTGATGGAGCTCGCGACGGGCGGCGAGCGCACGATCGACGGGATCGCCGACGGAAGGCGCGTCGTGCTCGGTCACCCGAAGACCCGCGAGGCGATGCGGGCCGGACTGGCGATGTACTTCGTCACACTCGACGACCCGGGGTTGATGGCGGTCGCAGATGCGATCGTCGCCGAGCTCGAGATCGAGTGGTTCTTCAACATCCAGCTCGTCGGCGACTACGTGATCGAGATCAACCCGCGGATCTCGACGATCGTCTACCAGGAGGATCTCAACCTCCCGTACCTCGGCGTGAAGCGTGCGCTCGGCGAGATCTCCGACGATCAACTCGCCGAGCGTCGCTCGCGTATCCGGCCGGGCCGGACGGCGCTTCGCTACTTCGACCAGCTCGAATGGGACCCGTAACGCTCGGGCGATCTGCCCGTCGGCAGACCAGCCTCCGCGACGCCCGGCACGACCGGCGTCCTCGTGCCAGCGCTCGACGCTCCGGCGCCCGGCCGACCCACGCCTGCTCCCCCGTCGGCTGCTTTCACCCCCGGTCGTCAGCCGCGCGCTCGCCGATCGCCCCTGTCGTGGCCACCGATGAGCCGCCGCACGCCCGCCGCCCCCACCCCCGGTCTGATAGCCGATCGGGCAGCCGGTCCAGCCGCCCCCATGGGGGCGCGCGACCCCCCTTCCGGAATGGTTGCAGCCAAGCCGTGTCGCGTTCGTGTCAACTTCGTGTCAGCTTCGTGTCGGCGGGGTCGGGGTCGTGAGCGAGGTCGGCCAGGGCCGGCGCCCAGCGTCATTCGGCGTGGCAGCTGACGGCGGGGCCGGCACCGGGCTCTCGCGCGCGCCGGGAGGCGACGGCCGGGTGCTGCGTGCAGACGGGCAGCCGCTCCGCGTCACGTTCTGCCCGGTCAACACCGCCGGGGTGCCGTGGACGACCGCCGAGGCGCTGCGCCGCCGTGGAGTCGACTCGCGGCTCGTTGTCTTCAACCGCTACGCCCTCCACCCCGAGGCCGACCGCTCGCTCGACCTCGAGGGCGGCCTACTCCGCCGCCAGGGGCGCCAGTGGCGCGAGCTCCGCCGGCTGCTCCCGGAGACCGACGTCTTCCACTTCGTCTTCGGGCTCACGCTCGTGCCGCAGTCGCTGCAGTTTCCGATTCTCCGCGCGTTCGGCAAGCGCTCGGTGTTTCACTACCTCGGCTCGGACATCCGCGGCAAGACGCCGGAGCAGCTCAAGTTCGGCAAGAAGGCCGACGGTGAGATCGTCGGCAGCTACGACGCGATCCGCTGGGTGCCGGAGGCGACGGTGATCCCACCCGGGATCGACGTCCGCTCGATCGTCCCGAGCCCACCCGCCCGCCATGAGCGACCCGTCGTCGTGCACGCTCCGTCGTCGCGCGAGCGCAAGGGAACCGCACGCGTGATCGAGGCCTGCGCGGGCCTCGACGTCGACCTGCAGATCGTCGAGGGCCTCCATCACGCCGAGGCGTTCGAGCGCTACCGCAACGCCGACATCATCGTCGACCAGCTCCACGCCGGGTGGTACGGGCTGTTTGCGATCGAGTGCATGGCGCTCGGGAAGCCTGTCGTCACCTTCCTCCACGACGAGGCGGTACGACGCACTGAGGAGGCCTACGAGATCCCGGTGCCGATCGTCAACGCCTCCCCGGACGACCTCCGCCGACAGCTCGAGGAGCTCGTCGCGCTCGGGCCGGAAGGCCGGGCGACGCTCGGCGCGCGATCGCGCACGTACGTGGAGCGGGTTCACGACCTAGAGCGCGTCACCGATCGGCTGCTCGACCTCTACGCCGCTGCGATGGAGCCCGAGCGCGCACGACGTCGGCAGGCAGTCGAAGCGGTTGCGAAGCGGGCGCCGCTCGCGCCGCGTGAGCCCGAGCCCTACGACCTCGACGAGCCCGACCTCGAGACCGGCATGCCCACCGCGGTCACGCCGCCGCCACGCCCCGACGCCGTCGGAGGACTTGGCGGCCAGCTGAAGCGGCTCGGCCGCCACTCGGTGATCTACGGCATCGGCGGTGTCGTCTCGCGCGCAATCGCGATCGTCCTGCTCCCTCTCTACACGCACTACCTGTCGCCGGACGACAACGGCAAGGTCGAGATGCTGACCGCGCTGACGACGGTGCTCGGGCTTCTCTTCCGCGCGGGGATCACGAGCGCCTTCTTCCGCTTCTACTTCGACGCGGTCGATCACGCCGGCCGTCTCCGCGTTCTGCGAACGTCGTTCTGGTTCAACATGATCGCGGCGACTGCCGGGCTCGCACTCCTCTCGGGCGCAGCAGGCCCGATCTCGCAGACGCTCTTCGGATCGCCGGACGCGGCCAACCTGGTTCGAGCGTCGGGCGTCGCCCTCTGGGCGACCGTCAACTACGAGCAGCTCACCGCGCTCTTCCGCGTGGAGGAGCGCTCCGTCGCATTCGTCATTGCCAGTCTCGTCAACATCTTCCTCACGATTGGGACGACGCTGCTCCTCGTCGTCGCGCTCGAGAAAGGGCCGATAGGGGTGATCGTTGGGAACTTCACCGGCACGCTCGTCGTCTACCTTGCGCTCCTCGGCTTCCGCCGCGATCAGCTCGGCCTGCAGTTCGACCGGCCGCTCCTTCGCCAGATGAACGCGTTCGGGCTGCCGCTCGTCCCGACCGGGCTCTTTCTCTGGATCACGAACTTCTCCGACCGCTTCTTCCTCGGGAAGCTCTCGTCGGTCGCCGAGGCGGGTCTCTACTCGGTCGGCGTCAAGGTCGCCTCGGCTATGGTGCTAGTCCTCACTGCGTTCCGGACGGCCTGGCCCGCGTTTGCATACTCGATCCGCGACGAGCGCGAGGCTCGTCGCACCTACGCCTACGTCCTCACCTATCTCACCGTCGTCGCAACGTGGGTTTCACTCGCGCTGACCCTGCTCGCACCCACGATCGGCCGTCTCTTCGATCCCGCCTACCACCGCTCCGCGAGCGTGGTCGGGCCACTCGCGTTCTCGAGCGTCTCGTACGGTGCATACATCGTCGTCGCCATCGGGATCGGTCGGTCGCGGCGGACGCAGTTCAACTGGGTCGTGACCCTGATCGCCGCGGTCGTCAACATCAGCCTGAACCTGATCCTGATCCCGCGATACGGGATGATGGGCGCCGCCGTCTCGACGGTGGCCGCCTACACGGCAATGGCGATGGCAATGGCCTGGTGGTCGCAGCGGATCTATCCGGTTCCGTACCAATGGCGCCGTGTCGCGACGGCTGCCGGAGTCGGTGTGTTGCTCGCCGTTTGCGGCAAGCTGCTCCATGCCGGGCCTGCGCTCCAGGTCGGACTCACGCTCGCCTATCCGCTCGCACTGGTGCTCGCGGGCTTCACCACTCGCGGAGAGCGCCAGGCGTTCCGCGCAGCGGCCCGCCGGCTGGCCGGCGCGGGCGGCTAGCCGGGCCGATCAGACCAGCCCGAACGTCCCTGCAAGCAGGAAGACGTTCAGCGAGATGATCACCGCCGCCACCGCGATCGCCGCCGCCGTCGTCTCGCGCCGGTTGACGAGCGCTCCCATCAGGTCGCGCTTCGAACACAGCAGGACGAGCGGGATCAGCGCGAACGGGATTCCGAACGAGAGCACGACCTGGCTGATCACGAGCGACCGTGACGGGTCGACGCCGATCGCGATGATCACGAGCGCAGGGGCCATCGTGATCGCCCGTCGGAGGAAGAGTGGAATCTGACGATTGATGAACCCCTGCATCACAACCTGGCCGGCGAGCGTGCCGACGCTCGACGATGAGAGCCCGGACGCGAGGAGCGCGACGCCAAAGAGGATGCGCGCAGGCGTCCCGAGGTAGTCGCCGAGCCCGGTCGCCACATCAGAGAGGTCATCGCCGATCTCGGTGAGACCGCGCGTGTGGAACGTCGCTGCGGCGGTGATCAGCATGCACATGTTGATCACGCCCGCGATCCCCATCGCGATCAGCACGTCGACGAGCTCGAACCGGAACAGGCGCCGCTTCTCTTCGTCGCCGTGGACGACGACGCGGTGCTGCGTTAGCGCCGAGTGCAGGTAGATCACGTGTGGCATCACCGTCGCGCCGAGGATCCCGACCGCGAGCAGGACGCTCTCGGTGCCCTCGAACCCGGGAACGAAGCCGCGCAAGACCGAGCCGGGCTCGGGATCCGAGACGACGACCTGCACCGCAAACGCGCCCACGATCACGAGGATGAAGACGGTGATCACTGCCTCGAGGCGCCGGAACCCTCGTGACTGCAGCGCGAGAATCGCAAACGCCGCAACTCCGGTGAGAAGCGCCGCGGGAAACAGCGGCAACCCGAACAGCAGGTTGAGAGCGATCGCGGCGCCGATGAACTCGGCAAGGTCGGTCGCCATCGCGATCACCTCCGCCTGGAGCCAGAGCATGATCGAGACCCGACGCGGGAATCGCTCGCGGCACGCTTCGGGCAGGTTTCGCCCGGTCGCGATCCCGAGCTTTGCGCTCATCGACTGGATGAGCATCGCCATCAGGTTCGCGCTCAGCACGACCCAGAGGAGCAGGTAGCCGAACTTCGCACCGCCGGCCATGTTCGTCGCGAAGTTGCCCGGGTCGACGTACGCGACCGCGGCAATGAACGCAGGACCGAGGAACGGGAGGTAGCGCGAGAGGCCGGAGCGCGCGCCGACGAGCGACTCCTGTGCCGCCTGGAGAACCCGCGCCTCGCCGGGGAGAACGTCGTCGAGCGGGTGTCCGAGCGCCGTTCGGTCATGTGGCCCCGTCGCGGGTGGCGGAATCATGCGCCGGACTCTACACGATTTTTGGTCTTGTCTAAATAATTAGGGCGACTGAGCCCCAGGACGTGTCTTGACGGACCAACCGCCACTTACGCGAGGCCGCTGCCGCCTCTGAGCGCACCACCTCGCATCGCGGGTCTGGCTTCAGCCAGACCCGTGCGCTTCCTCGCAACCGGAGAGCCCCGAAAGACGGAAGGGCTACGTTACGGGTTTCGCTCAAGCCAGACCCAACCCAGGACGAACAGTCAAACGCACGGTTCTGGCTGAAGTCAGACCCGACCGAGGCCGGGCCGTCCTCCGAGCAAGACGTCCCCCGCGGCAGGTCGGCCTACCGGCCCGGGCCGTAGTACCGGCGGACGTACGCGAGAAGGAGCAGCGCGCCCGGGACGAAGAGGATCGCCGACGTCGCCATGAAGACCTTAGCGGCAGTCGAGTCGAGGTCGACCGCGAGCGCTGCGAACATCGAGAGCGCGCCGAGGCCGCAAAGCACCGGCCCGCCATGATCGAAGATCCGTCTCCACACACCGCGAGCGTAGTGCACTATCGTCGAGAGATGTCCGTCGACCGCGATCTCTTCCTGCGGATCATGAGCGCCTTTCCCACCGGCGTTGCGATCGTGACGACGCTGGAGGAGGACGGGACACCGCGCGGCCTCACCACGAACGCCGTCACCAGCGTCTCCGCCGACCCACCGATCCTCCTCGTCTGCGTCGACCGGAACTCGCGCACGCTACCCGCGCTTCTTCACAGCAAGCGCTTCACCGTGAACTTCATGCGCGACGATTGCGAGGACGTTTGCCGCCTCTTCGCCTCAAAAGCCGACGACAAGTTCGAGCACGTCGCGTGGCAGCCGGGGGCCGAGGGGATTCCCCTGCTCACGACGGGCGCGATCGCGCATGCGGAGTGCACGACGCTCGAGGAGCTCGAGATCGGCGACCACGTCGTCGTCACCGGTCGGGTCGAGTCGGGGAGCCCGCCCGATCCCGCCGAGGTGCCGATCCTCTACCACCGCCGCGAGTTCTTCACCGCCCCGGTGCCGGAGGCCGACCGGGGGTAGCGTGCGGGTCGTCGAGCTCAGCGACGCATCGGCGTTCCTCGAGCTGGCGCTACCCCTGCTCGCGGAGCACGAGGCAGTCAATTGCCTCCCGATCGGGATCGCAACAGGGATCCGCGACCAGCCCGACCTATACAGCGAACGCCAATTCTGGGTCGTGGTCGACGGCGACGTTCCCGTCGGCGCGGCGCTGAGAACGCCGCCGCACTTCCTCGTGCTCGCCCGGGAACGACACGCCGGCTCGGTCGCTGCTCTCGCTGCTGCAATCGACGGCATCCCGGGAGTGACCGGCCCGCAGCCAGAGGTGGGGGAGTTCGCCCGCGCCTGGGAAGCGCGAACCGGCGGCAACGCGCGCGTGCTCAGGGAAGAGGCGGTTCATACCCTCGGCTCGCTCGACCCTGCGCCGCCGGTCGCCGGCAGGATGCACGACGCCACGGTCGCCGACCTCGAGCTCCTGCTCGAGTGGGTCATCGCCTTCGCGGCCGAGGCTGCTGGCGAGAGGGTGCCCGCTGTCGAGCGTCACCGCGCCTCACTCCAACATCGACTCGAATCGAGTTCCGGCGGAGTCGTGCTCTGGCGCCTGCCCGACGGCCGTCCGGTCTCGCTTGCAGGGTACGGGGGCCGGACGCCCGAAGGGATCCGGATCGGCCCGGTCTACACGCCGCCCCCCGAGCGCGGCCACGGGTATGCCTCAGCGCTCGTCTCGACCCTGACCACGCGGCTGCTCACGAAGCACCGGTTCTGCTTCCTCTTCACCGACCTCGCGAACCCAACGTCGAATCGGATCTACGCCCGCCTCGGATACGAGCGCGTGGGCGACATCGACGAGATCGAGCTGAGGCCCACTTGAGCTGACCCGGAGCCCGTCGATGCCCGCCAAAGGCAGGCCGTTCATCGAACAGCGCTCGGACGACCTACGTGCTCACGCCGGCCTGCGGAGGAGCCTTTCTGTCACCCGGCCGACCTCGACCAGCGGCTCGAGAGTGCACGCGGCACGACCCGCTCGGGGCGGCCGCATGCGAATGACCGTTGTGGGACTACCCGGCTAGACGACCAGCCGGTACACCTGGAAGACCTCGGCGTACTCGCGGCTCACGTTCGTGCCGTGGACCCGCGCGAGGTTCCGGATGAACTCCTCGTTCGCGTAGCGCCGGTGCTGTTGCGAGGCGTAGCACTGCACGGCCGCGACCTTGCGCTCGATGTGACGCTCCTCGAGCGAGACGTAGGCGCCGTACGAGAACTCGAAATTGTTCCAGGGGATCTCGTAGCCGAGGATCGTCGTCCGCTTGAAAGCGCGCAGCCCTTCCTGCGCGATCGTTTGGTGATCCTGGTGGACGTCGTGGTGTGAGGGCTGAAAGACGACGTCGGGGCAGTAGTCGTCCCACAGCGCGACGAGCAGCTCGAGGATGTCCTGCCGACGCTCGGGGAACGTGCGAACGTCGAAGTCGTGGACCGTAAGACCCGCCTCGGGAATCCCGAGCTCGGTGGTCGCTGCCCGCACCTCCTTCGCGAGCGTGTCAGGCGGAAAGCCCGCCGGAAGCGACCTGGTCGCGATCGAGAACGCGACGTAGCGCACCTCGCAACCCGCCTCGACGAGGCGGGCGGTTGTGCCGCCGCAGCCAAACTCGCCGTCGTCGGTGTGCGGCGCGAGAACGAGCGCGCGCCGGAAGCCCTCGATCATGTCGTGCCCCCGGGCTCGCCGGGTCTCCGGGGGACGCTCGCCGCGAGCCCTGCGAGCCCGAGCAGCGCCCAGGTCATCGGATCCTCGAAGAACGCGTTGTAGAAGACGCTGTGCACGGCGATCGCCAGTAGCGTAAGGCCAACGGCGAACGACACGCGCGAGGTGAAGCCGTGCCCGAGCCCGCGGAGCGTCGCGGCGAACGCGGCGAGCAGCAGCCAGCAGAACGCAGCGAGCCCCACGAGCCCTGTCTCCGCGGCGACGGTGATCGGCGTCGTATGCGACGCCCCGAGCTTGCGCCGGTTTCCCTCGAGCCCGACCCGCTCCGCGTAGGCGCTCTTGAAGTCGCCCACCCCGACTCCGAACACCGGGTGCGACAACGCGATTCGGGCGCCTTGGCCGACGAGGCTTGCGCGACCGCTCGTGACCTTGTCGAACCGCTTCTGGTCGATCACGCGGTGGCGGACCTGCGGGATCGCGAGCGTGCCGAGGAGCACGACCAGCCCGACGGCGACTCCCGCGAGCAGCGCGCGCCTGCCCCAGACGACCACCGCCGCGGCGGTCACGCCGACCGCCAGCGCGACGAAGCTCGTCTGTGAGAACGAGAGGAAGAGCCCCACCCACATCGCCGCGATCAGCACCACCAGGCCCCACACCTGGCGCCCGACCACGCCCCGGAGGAGCACTCCCGCAAGCGCGGTGAGGATCCCGACGACGAGATAGCGACCGTAGATCGACGGATCCCAGAAGATCGAGTTGACGCGGAAGAACGGGGCGTACGCGTTCCCCACCTTGACCTTCGGGTTCCAGAAGATCTCGCGCGTCCACCACTGCACCATCCCGATCGAGGCGTACACGAGCGCTGTCGCGACGAGCGCGCCCCAGAGCCAGGTTAGCCAGCGTCCGCGCCACGGCAGTCGGGCGATGCAGACGGAGAGCAGACCGAACGGGAGGATGAATGCCGCCATCGTGACCGCTCCCTCGCGCAGGTCGTCGGCCCAGAGCATCGACACCCCCGTCCAGGCAACAAACACTGCGAGCGGGACCGCGACCGGCCCGAGCTCGCGCGAACGGCCGTCGCCGCGAACCAGACGCCAGGCGAGTGCGAGGCCCGCACCCGCAGTGACGCCGTACAGCGGGACGAGGAGGTTTACGTCGTCCGAGCCGAGCGTGATCGGAATGCGGACCGGCGCACAGGCGAGCACGGAGAATGCGAGAAGCCACGGCCAACGCAGGTACAGCCAGGCGAGCGCAGCCGCTGCGACGACCCCGCCGACTGCACCGGCCACGACGAGCTTCGGCGAGAGGTCGGGGGCAAGGTAGAGGCCAACCCCGCCCGCACCGAGTGCGAGCAACGCCAGCCCGGCGAGGCGAGCCCGATCGCCGACGGCGACGATGACGGTCGCAAGCCCGACGGCCCCGACGGCGCCGCCGATCTGTGCGATCGTGCTCACCTGCGGCCCTTGACGACGACCACAGCCGTCGCCTGGTTTCCGTTGGCGGTCACGACGAGCCGGTAGCGGCCGGGACGCTGGGGCGCCCGTAGCCGCAGAGTGCCCGGCTTGCTGACGCCGCGCCGGGCAGCGAGCCGCCACTCGATCCGCGCGGCGTCACTGACGACGAGTACCGCGAGGCGACCCCCCGGGGCGGTGACGATGCGAGACCGCCCGAGCGCAACCGACCGCGCCTCGATGACGGTCGGACGTGTCCATCGCGCGACGTTCCCGGCGAGGTCGCGGGCTCCGAGCTGGACGCGGTAGCGCCCGGGCTGTACGCGCTCGCCGTCGACGAGCCCGAGCCACTGGACGATCCCTCGGTCCTTCGTCCCACGCTTCAGCACCTGCCGGCGCCCGTCGACGATCAGCGAGACGTGAGCGCGCTCCGAGAGGCGGTAGCGCGCCTTGACGAGCTCGTTCCGGCCGTCGCCGTCAGGCGAAAAGACGAGCGGGCGGATCGCCGACGCGACGATCTCGGGGCGCGTGACATCGAGGGTGATGGGGTTCGGCAGCGTGATCGTCCGGCGTTCCCGATGCAGCCGGACCCGCGGCCGGTAGACGCCTTCGGGCGCGACCGCCCCCGTTTCGGTCATCCCGTCCCAGAGCACCTCGACCGGCCCCGCGGCCTCGGGTTGCTCGCGCGCGAGCGTGCGAACGACGCGGCCACCGCGGATGATTTCGACGTCGATCACGTCAGGTTTCCGCAGCCGGAACCGGAGCGTCGCAACGCTGGTCGTGCATTCGCATGTCGGCGAGAAGAACTTGGTGGGAAGCGATGTGCCGAGGATCGGGCTCGGCGTGAGCTTCAACCGTTCGGTGACGGCGAACGCGATGCCCGACGCAACGAGAAGTGCCCCGACGAGGGCGACCGAGACGTACCGGGACACAGTTGCGGATTGTACGGTCGGGCCGCTGGACGCGGCCCGACACGGGACCCGCCGCCGCAACCTGTCGCACCGGGCCGCGGGGCGGCCGTGGCGCCTCCGGGCCGCGGAGCGGCCGTGGCGTCTCGGTTGTGTTGGGGCCGTTAGGAGCCTGCTGGATGGGGCCGGCCGCGAAGCGGCCGTGGCGCCTCCGGGCCGCGAAGCGGCCCACTCCGCGAAGCGGCCGTGGCGCCTCCGGGCCGCGAAGCGGCCCACTCCGCGAAGCGGAGCAAAGGCGCCCAGCAAGACAGCCGGCCGCGAAGCGGCCGTCGGTCCCCACTTTCGGCACGAAAGTGGCATGCTTCCGAAAATGAAGCGAGCCCTTGTCCGTCATGCGCACCCCTATCGCGACACGCAGCTGATCGACGAGCGCGCGCCGCGCACCAACCAGGTCGTCGTCGGGATCGTCTCGGCGATTGCGGTGGTGGCCGGGCCGTGGTGGCTGCTGGCGATTCTCGCGCTCCAGCTCGCGGTCGGGCTGACCTTTGGCCGCCGGTACTGCGTGCCTTGCGTTTTCTACTTCGAAGTGATCCAGCCGCTCGTCGGCGAGGGCCGGCTCGAGGACAGCCGCCCGCCGCGATTCGCGAACGTGGTTGGGCTCGCATTCCTCATGGCCGCGTCACTCGCGTTCGCGCTGGGCTTCGAGTCCGTCGGCGCCGCGCTCGGCGGGATGGTCGCAGCGCTCGCGATTCTCGCGGCGGCCACCGGCTTTTGTGCGGGCTGCACCGCCTACAAGCTCGGCTATCGGCTCACGGGACGTACCTTCGTCGCGTGCCCGTTGCCGCCAGTGCTCGAGCGTTCGTAAAGCTCAGGCGTCTTCGACCGCAAGCCGCCTGCCGGCGAACCACCGCGCGGCGGCCACTAGCGCGGCGAACGCCGCGATGCCCGCTCCGACGAGAACGACATCGTCGGCGTACGGTGGGTCGACGAGCTTGACCCCGGCAAGCGTCAGCGTCGAAGCGAGCCCGATTCGCAGCGCCTTGTCGGGCAGGCTCACCGTGAACCGCCCGCCGAGGAGCACGCCCGGGATCGAGCCGATCAGGAGCCAGCCGGTGGCGTGGAAGTCGACCGTGCCGATCGCCATGTGCCCGACACCGGCAACCGCGAGCAGCAACGCAGCGTGGAAGATGTCGGTTCCGATCACCTTGACCGCGGTCAGCGGGAACGCGACCAGGATCACGAGGCCGAAGAGCGTGCCGCTACCAACCGATGTCAGCCCGACGACGAACCCACCGACGACACCGGTGCAGAAGGCGAGCAGTCGTTGCCGGTTGTTGAGCAGAAGCGGCTTGTCCTCTGGCGCGCTGTGGAGAAACGCTTTGAGCAAGAACCCGAGTCCACAGATAACGAGCGCGACGCCGAGGATCTGTTTCGCGGTGTCCTCGTAGCCGTCGCCGTACTCCTTCTTCAGCCACCAGGCAAGCGCCACACCGATGATCGAGAATGGCGCCGAGCCGAGCAGCATCCAGCCGGTGAGGCGTGCGTGAACGTGACCGAGCCTGCGGTGCTGCACCGCTCCGAACGACTTGAAGATCGCACCGTGGACGATGTCGGTGCCGATCGCGACCGAGGGCTTGAACCCGAACAGGAGCACGAGCAGCGGCGTCATCAGCGAGCCGCCGCCCATCCCGGTCATCCCGACCAGCAGACCGATGAGCAACCCGGCGAGTGAGAGCTTCCAGTCCACGCAGTGCGCAGAGTAGCCGAAGATACTTATCGTGTCGATAAGAAGAACTCATGATTCTGCGGTGGCGCTCATGCCCGCCGCCGCACGCATCAGCTGCGCCGTCTCAGCCCGTAGGCCGCGGCGCCGGCGATGAGCGCCGCCGAGACGCCGAACGGCAAGGCGAGCCCGTGGTGGGTTGCCGCCCAGCCCGTCGCGGCGCTTCCCGTGGCAGCGCCGATCGCGCCCGCGGTGGTCACCCACGTAAGCGATTCGACCGCACGAGTCGGCGCGAGGACGTCGAGTGCTTCGAACAGCGAGATCGTTGCCGGGCCGTAGCAGAGCCCGGCGAACAGCAACAACGCTGCGAGCGACACTGGCCCACCGGCGAGCGCGGGCAGCGTAAAGACCGGCGCGAGGATCAGCGCCGAGACGAGGAACCGGCGCTCGGGCCCCATCACCCACGCGCGGCGGCCGAACCACACGCCTCCGATCGCGCTGCCGAGCGCGAAGGCACCGAGCAAGAGGCCGGACGCGCCGAGCGCGTCCCACTCTCTCGCGGCGATCGGCACCGCTACCTCCATCGCGCCGAGCGCGACGCCGAGCGCGACCTCGACTGCGAGCACCGCTTCGAGCCGGCGCAGGAGCGTCCGGTCTGGCTTCGGCCCACCCTCTCGCGTGACTCGCGGAGCGACCCCCGCGACAAGCGTCACCGCGAGCAGCCCGAGCGCGGCGACGACCACGGGCGGCACCCACGGCGCGACGGCGAAGAGGAGAGCGGCAAGCGGTGGGCCGGCGACGAACAGAACGTCGCCGACGACCGCAGTGAGCGCATAGGCGCGCCGGAGCAGCTTCGGTCCGACGACTGCGGCCCAGCTGGCGCGGGTCGAGGCGACGATCGGCGGCGCGCTGGCACCGGCGACGCCGGCGGTGAGGGCCAACAGCCACGCGTCGCCCTCGAGCGCGACGGTGATTGCGAAGGCGGTGAGCCCGAGAGCGTGGCAGGTCCCGAACACCGGCAGCCAGGCACGGGCACCGCGACGATCGATCAACCGGCCTCGGAGCGGTGCGACGAGACCGGCGCCAGCGGAGAACGTGGCGACGACGAGTCCCGCGGCGGCGTTCGAGCCCGTGGTCTCGGAAGCCGCGAGGAACAGCCCGAGCCCGACCATCCCGAACGCGAGCCACGCCGCGACGAGCGCGAGGAGCAACCCTCGCGCGCGAGGGATCGCGACGATGTCGCGATAGCCGTGCGTCATGACCAAGTCCTTCCGTTCGTCGTTTAGAGCCGCGTTGTCGCGCGACCGGGATCGCGTCTAGCTGAGTTGTTCCACGATCTCGCGGGCCGGCTGCGCAACGCGCTGGGCCGTTCGCGGGCCCGGCCCGCGCCCCAGCGAACACGACCTCGTGGAACAACTCAGCTAGGGCGGCGTCAGCGAGCGAAGGGCAGGCACAGCGCCAGCCTACGTGGTCGGCAGCAGCGCCTTCAACGTGTCGCCGCGAAGCCCGAGCCGGAGCGTCTCCATCGGGATCACCTCGTCCGGTGGGATGTTGCCGACGTTGACGTTCGGGCCGAAGTGCTTTACGAACCACGCCTGTGCGGCCTTGGTGGGCGCTTCGAAGATGAGGTCGTCGACCGAGACCTCATGCGCGATCTCGTCGATCAGCCCGGTGCGCATGTCACCGTCCGAGCGGAAGATCCCAGCGGTCCCCCCCTCGCGCCCCTCGGTGATCACCTTCCAGGAGCCCGCGTCGAGCTCCTCCTTGATCCACTGCACCCACTGGTACGGCGCGTAGACGACGTCGGAGTCCTTCGAGCCGACCTCGGAGAGCACGGTGAAGTCGCGGGCGAAGTCGGCGATCAGCGCGAGCTTCTCCTCGCGGGGGATGTCGAGCGTCCCGTCTGAGATCTCGACGTGGGAGAAGCGATGCTCGATGAGCCAGCGCTTGAACTCGTCGAGCTTCCCTCGCGCCCAGACCGCTTCGAAGAGCGTTCCGCCGCAGACGACCGGTGTGTCGAACGAGCGGTAGAGCGCGATCTTCTTTTCGAGGTTGTTCGTGACGTAGCTCGTGCCCCACCCGAACTTGACGATGTCGACGAACTCCCCGGCCGTGTCGAACATCCCCTCGATGTCCCGGAGGTTCAGGCCTTTGTCCATCACGTGCGTCAGGCCGATCTCCCGCGGCTTGCCCGGCCTCGCCGGGACGCCGAGCCACCCGTCGCCGCTCAGCTCAGAAGGAGGCATAGAGCTCCTCGAGCTTCGCCTTCGCGCGATCCTGCACCTCGCGGTACAGCGAGTTGCCGTGCGCGTCGATCCCGACGATCAGCGGGCCGAAGTCCTTGACCCGGAACTTCCAGAGGCACTCGGGCATGAGCTCCTCCCAGGCGACCTCCTCGATCTCCTCGATCTGGGTCGTCTCGAGCGCGGCGGCGCCCCCGACGATTGCAAAGTAGACCATCCCGAGTGAGTGCATTGGCTCGATCGCCTCGTCGGGGAACCCGCCCTTGCCGCAGATCGCGCGGACGCCGTACTGGCGGCCGAGCCCCTCGGTGAACCGCACCATTCGCGCGCTCGTCGTCGTGCCGATGCAGATCTTCTCGTAGCGGCCGCGCCCCTCGTCGTCCTCGCCGACCTTGCGGACGTTCGGCGCCGTGTGGAGCAGGAACGCGCCGGTGAGATCCATTGGCGGCTGCATCCCTTGGTCGAAGATGCGGATCTGGGTCCGATCCCGGATCCCGATGATGTGGCCTTGCACCGTGACCTCGTCGCCCGCCCGAAGCTTCAGAATCTCGGCCGGATCGGTGATCGGGAACGTGACCTCGTGATGTGCCATCAGAACTCCCGGTCGAATTCGGTGGTGCCGTCCGCTGCGATGTGCGCGGACGCGCGCCGCGCAGCCCAGCACTGGTAGTTGACAGCCACTGGATTGAGGGTCATGTGGGTGTCGGCATGCTCGATGTGGCATTGCAGGACCGTGACGTCGCCGCCGAGGCCCATCGGACCGATTCCGGTCTGATTGAGGAGCTCGTAGAGCTCGTCCTCGAGCTGGGCGACGAGCGGGTCGGCGTTGCGGGTGCCGATCGGGCGGGCAATCGCCTCCTTGGCGAGATGCATCGCGTAGTCCGCCGAGCCGCCGATTCCGATCCCGACGATCCCCGGCGGACAAGGTTTGCCGCCCGCGCCGACGATCGCCTCGAGCACGAACTTCTTGATCCCCTTCACCCCGTCGGCCGGGACGAGCATCTTCAGGAAGGTCATATTCTCGGAGCCCGAGCCCTTGGGCACGCATTTGACGTCGAGCCCGTCCCAGTCGGGGATGAAGTCCCAGTGAACGATCGGGACGCGGTAGCCGACGTTCGGGCCGGTGTTCTCGCGGGTGAGGGTGTGGACAGTGTTGGAGCGAAGCGGGTGCTCGACGGTCGCGCGCTCGGTTCCGGACTTGAGCGCCGAGTAGATCCGCGCCGGGTGCAGCGGGAAGTGCTCACCCACGCGGCAGTAGTAGACGGCGATCCCGGTGTCCTGGCAGACGAGGTTGCGCTGCTCGTCGGCGACCTCGACGTTGCGGTGGATCGTCTCGAGCACACGAATACCCGTGGTGGACGTCTCCCGCTTGCGCGCGGCGGCGAGTGCATCGCGCAGATCCTGCGGGATGTCCTTGAGCGCCCACACGTACAGGTGGGCGGCAGCGTCCTCGACCGCCTGGGCGAGCTCGGTGGTTGTGGTCGTCGTCAACGTGGCGTCCTTCCTCGGTGTCTCCTCTAGCGTGCCGCAGCAGCGGCCTGCTTGCCTGCGCGCCGCCCGAAGACCACGCACTCGAGCAGGGAGTTTCCCATCATTCGATTCCGGCCGTGGGTGCCACCCGCGATCTCGCCGCACGCGAAGACGCCGGGAAGCGTCGTCTCGCCATGCGGGTCGATCAGGAGGCCACCGTTCTGGTAGTGGAGCACAGGGTAGGTGTAGAGCAGCTCGCTGAGCGGGTCGATCCCAGCGCCACGGAAGCGCCGCAGCATGTACGGCAGCGAGACGTCGGCGTCGGCCTGCGGGATCCGAGTCGTGTCGAGGTACACCGCCGGCCGCCCGTCCGGGGTCGTCACGCCACGACCCGCCGCGACCTCGTCGACGATCGCCTGCGAGACAGCGTCTCGAGGCGCGAGCGAATCGGTGAACTCCTCGCGATCCGCATTGAGGAGCACGGCGCCGTAGGCACGCGTCGTCTCCGGGATCGCGTACCCCTGCATCGTCGTCGGCCACGCGCCACCGTTCGGGTGGTACTGGAGCGCGTCGAGGTCGCGGGTGGCGGCGCCCGCCTCTGCGGCGATCGCGGTCACCTCGCCCGTCGCGTTCGGATGGTTCGTCGACAGCTCACCGCGCTCCTCCGCCTCGCGGTAGCAGCGGCCGCCGGCGGCAAGCACAAGAGCACCTGCAGACACCTCACGTCGTCCATCCGCGGTCTCGAAGGTCGCACGCCAGCCCGATTCGGCCGGGGCGATCGCTGCGAGCACATGGTGCCCGAGCTCCTCGCCGACTCCGGACTCGAACGCGTCGCGGAGCGCCTTCGTGATCGCGTGACCGGTTCGATCTCCGACCTGTAACAGGCGCTTTCGCGTCGCCCCGCCGCAGCGAGCGAGTCGGTACCCGCCGTTCTCTCGCGTGAACGAGCAGCCGAGCCCCTCGAGCCACGCGATCGCATCGGGGCCGTCACTCGTGAGCGCCTCAACAAGGGCCGGGTCGGCCGTGTCGCGCGACGCCCGCATCACGTCGTCGGCGTGGGTCGCGGGGTCGTCATCAGACCCGACCGCCGCCTGAATCCCACCCTGCGCCTTCGACGAGTTGTTCGCCTGGAGCGAGGTCTTCGTCGCGACGGCCACTCTCGCACCTGCGGTTGCGGCCGCCACCGCCGCAGAAAGGCCCGCGGCGCCTGAGCCGACAACGAGCACGTCGAGCGAGCGGTCAACCATGATCAAGAGCGTATCACACTAATGGCTTGCATTAGCAATCGTTATTAACCAACTCGGAACCACGCAATGCGCAGCTGCAGACTACAATTGCCCCCATGCCAACACTCGCCGACATCATGCGACCCGAGCTAATCGAGGTAGCCCCGGAAGACACCCTCGGCGAGGTCGCCGAGCGGATGAACGAGGTGAACATGGGTGCCGCGGTCGTGAAGGACTTCGGCCGCCTGATCGGGATCATCACCGAGCGCGACCTGCTGAAGGCGATGGCTGAGCGCGTACACACGAGCGAAGCGCGGGTGCGGCAGTGGATGACCGAGGACCCGATCACGGCTACGGCCGACACCGATGTCGACGACGCCGCCGAGACGATGCTCGAGCGCGGCTTCCGTCACCTCCCCGTCGTCGACGACAACGGGATCGTCGTCGGCCTCGTCAGCCTTCGCCGCGTCGTCGGCGCGGCGACGCGCGCTGCGCGAAGCTAGAGACGCACACCTTCGACGTCGGCGGGGTGGCCCCGGGTCTTTGCTCCCGTGAGAGGCTGCTTGCCTGCGATCACGGCGCTCGACACGAAGTTGCGACAAAGCTGGCACAAAGCTGTGACACCTCGTCCGGCACCATTCCGGAAGGGGCCCGCGATCCCCCGTTGCGGGGGGCGCAGCGAGTGGGTTGGTGGCGGCTGCGCGGACTCATGCTTCGACGGGCTATGGCGTCCGCGGCAAAGCGGACGCTGGCGCTCGCGGCGTCACCACACGGCGGCGAAGAGCTCGGCGATTTCGGCGGCCGTCGCGGCTCGCGGGTTCGCCTTCGTGCCGGCCCTGGCGGCGGCCGATTCGGCGAGGCCCACAAGATCGCTCTCGGGAACACCCAGGTCGCGAAGCCGCTCGAAGCCGCCAAGCGCCGCGAGCTCGGCGCACCGCGCGGGCGCGTCCTCGACCCCGAGCGCCGCTGCGAACCGCTCGATCGCCTCCGGCACCGCCTCGGCGTTGAACCGAAGCGCGCCGGGCAAGCACACCGCGTTAGCCGCCCCCTGGGGGATCCCGTAGCGGCCACCTACCGCCTGAGCCATCGCGTGCGCGAGGCAGAGGCCGGAGGCGCCGAGCGCCTCGGCTGCGCGCATCGCTCCCTCGAGCAACCGCGAGCGACCGTACAGTCCCGTGGGGCTCGCGACGACCAGCGGCAGCGCGTACGAGATCGCGGTCGCGCCGGTGTCGGCATGACGCATCGCGCGCCGCGTCGCTTTGGGGTGGTAGTAGGCCTCGGCGCAATGCGCGAGCGCGTTCATCGACGTGCCGACGGTGTCGGGGAGCGAAAGCCCGAGCGTGAGCTCCGGGTCGTAGATCGCTGCCACGGGCCGAGCGGCGTCGTTCGAGCCGCCCCCCTTTCGTCCCGGCGCGAGCAGCACCCCGTAGAACGGCGTGTGCTCAGCACCGGCGTAGGTGGTCGGCACCGCGATCACTCTCGGCGGCCTCACACCGGCGTCCGCGAGCTCGCCCACCACCGCCTTCGCCGTATCGATCGTGCTGCCGCCACCGACCGCGACGATCCCGTCGACCTCGAGCTCACCGACCATCCCAGCCGCCTCGTGCACCGTCTCGACCGGGACGTGCGGACGCACCCCCGCGAACACGCCGACGACCGGCAGCTCGCCGACCGACCGTGCTCCGCGTTCGGTCGCGACGAGCAGCGGGCGCGCAACACCGATCTCCTCGCACAGGGAGGGGAGCTCGGCGAGCGTGCCCGCCCCGAACCGGTAGGCAAGCATCAGGAGAGGCGCGCCCGCGCAAACTCCACGAACTCGTCGGCAGCACGCGTCGCTGATCGGCCCGTGCCGCGCACGAGCGAGATCTCACGGCGGGCGTCCATCCCGGCGACCCTGGCCTCGACGAGGGTGCCTGCCTCGAGCTCGGACTCCACCGAGGTCCGCGAGATGAACGTGATTCCGAAACCGGCGGCAACCGCCGCGCGCACGGACTCCTGGAGCCCGAGCTCGAGACGCACGTCGAGGTCGCGGAGCCGGAGACCCAGCCGACGGAGCTCGTCCTCGACGATCTGCCGGACACCAGCGCCGTCCTGCATCAGGATGAGCGAGTGGCCGCGGAGCTCAGCGGGGGCCACCGTCTTCCCGGCAAGCGCGTGGCCGCGCGGGCACACGAGGATGACCTCGTCGGAGGCGAACGGTTCGAACCGGACTCCACGGTGCCGGCGGGCCGCGCCGACGATCCCCAGCTCGAGCTCGCGGTTCGCCACGAGCTCGACGATCGACTGGGTGTCGTGGACCACGAGCGAGACGCGAACCCCGGCGTTCGCTCGCTGGAACTCACAGAGAAGCTGCGGCACCACGATCGCCGCCGGACCGGTCGAGGCGCCGATCGAAAGCGTCCCCGAGAGGACACCCTCGGTTCCCGCAACGACCTCGTCGAGAAGCTGCTCCTCGAGCGTGAGGAGGCGCTGCGAACCACGGTAGAGCCGCCAACCTGCCTCGGTCGGCTCGACGCGACGACCCGAGCGGTCGAGGAGCGTCACCCCCAGCCGCTTCTCGAGCGCACGAACCTGAAGCGAGACAGCCGGCTGCGTTACCCCGAGCCGCTCCGCGGCCTGCGAGAACGAACGGCGCTCGACGACCTCGCAGAACGCTGCGAGCTGGCGCGTATCCACGGTCAGCGCCTCCCGGCCGACGTGCCAGTCCAGGTACGACTACTTATGCAGGACGTATGTTCCATGAGGACATGTTATTGCAAACATCTTCCGGCATCGCTTGCCCCTTCCACCACACGCTCGACGACCGCTCGAGCGCGCTATCGTCGGGCTGAGTGACGACGCGCATCCTGCGTCCCGTTCAGCGTCAGTGGCAGGCGCGGCGCCTTGCGCCTCAGCTCGGCAACCGGCGAGCGGTCGCGCAGACCCTGCGGGCCCTGGATCGCGCAGCAAGACGGCAGCCTATGGCGGAGGGCATCACCGTGCCGATCATGGGACACCCCATCCGAGGCCACGACGCCCGCACGCTCACGTACCTGTTCAACGATGTCTTCATGAGCGGGCACTACGCGGTCGAACTCGACGCCGACACGCCGACGATCGTCGACTGCGGGGCCAACATCGGCCTCGCGACACTCCTCTTCAAGATCCGCTACCCGGCCGCGACCGTGCGCTGCCTCGAAGCGAACCCAGCGACGTTCCGGATGCTCGAGACAAACGTCCGCGCGAACGGGTTGCACGGCGTTCGAGCCTCAAACGAGGCTGTCTGGAGCGCCGAAGGCGAGATCGAGCTGTTTGTCGGTGCTGACCCCGGTGGCCTCCGCGCCTCGGTTCGTCGCGAGCGCGGAGGCGACCGAGCGGTGCGCGTCCCGACGGTCAGGCTGTCCCGCGTGCTCGGCTCACTTCCAACGGTCGACCTCGTCAAGCTCGATGTCGAAGGCGCCGAGCACGCGGTGCTCGAAGACCTCTTGGCGAGCGGGACAATCGCCGTTCCCCGCCAGTACGTCATCGAGTACCACCACCAGGTTGCCGGAGACGCGCCGAGGCTCGCCCCGTTCCTTGCCGCGTTCGAGCAGGCCGGGTTCCGCTACCACCTGGCCGCACGCCGCGGCCGGGCGCACGCGTTCCAAGACGTCGTCATCCACGCGGTGCGGAGCCACGCACCGGAGTAGACTCGGCGTCCGCCGTGCGCGTCTGGATCGATCTCACCAACTCGCCGCATGTCGTCTTCTTCCGGCCGCTGATCGAGCTGCTGTGGGTGCGCGGGGCAGAGGTGACGATCTCTGCGCGCGACTTTGCCCAGACGATTGAGCTGCTCGAGGACGCGCAGCTCGAGCACACGGTCGTCGGCCCGCCACACGGGGGCGCCGGGGTTGTGGGCAAGGTGCAAGCGATGGCCTTCAGGCTGCGCGCGCTGCAGCGCTTCGCTCGCAGTCGCGGGTTCGACGTCGCGCTATCGCACGCCTCGCACGAGCTTCCGGTCGCCGCGCGGCTGCTCGGGGTCCCGTCCGCGTACGCGTTCGACTACGAGTTCGCGACCGCGCAACATGGGATCGGGTGCCGCGCGGCGACCAGGGTCGTGGTCCCGGAGGTGATTGCCCAGGACCGCCTTGACCGGCTCGGGGCGCGTGCCAGCAAGGTCGGGCGCTTTCCCGGTCTCAAGGAGGAGTACGCGCTGGCGGGATTCGTGCCGGATTCGGGTGTTCTCACCGCGCTCGGGGTCGATCGGGCGCGGGTGCTCGTGGTCGTGCGCACACCACCGGAGGTCTCGCTCTACCATCGCCACGGCAACCCGCTCTTCGTCGAGCTACTGGAGCGCCTCGGAGCCGACCCGGCCGTACAGGCGGTCGTCCTACCCCGCACGCCCGAGCAGCGTGCGGCGATCGAGGCACGGGGACTCCCCTCACTCGTCGTCCCGGAGCGCGCTGTCGATGCGCGGAGCCTGGTCGCGCAGGCCGACCTCGTCGTCTCGGCCGGTGGGACGATGAATCGCGAGGCGGTTGCCCTCGGTACCCCGGTATGGACGACGTTCGCCGGCCGGCTCGGCGCCATCGACGAGCAACTCATCGCGGACGGGCGGCTCCACCAGCTCACCGATGCCGCGTCGCTGAAGCTCGAGAAGCGCGGCCTCGGTCCAGCGCCGGCGACCCGTGACCCGGCGCTGCTCCTCGATCTCATGCTCGCCGCGCTCGGCCGCTAACGCCGTCAATCAAGGACGTCCGTTTACACGTTAGACAATGTCTGGCACCGGGACATGTCGCCGGTGGTCATGCCATAGACGGACGCCCGGACGGCGAGCCACGACTCCCGTCGGCTCAATGAGCCCCTGGCGCCCTCGACGATCCCCGGCGGACATGGCTCGGTGCCAGACACCGTGTGCCGGGCCGCGCTACCCGAGCTCGTCGAGGCGCGTGACGAACCCGCGACCGCCACCGAACAGGCAGTGGTCGACGTTGACGACCCGCCGGTCAGGAGAGACGAGCGCCTCGGTTACCGCGAGCGGGTGGCGGTCGAGCACGACCGCGATGGGCGTGTGCCCGTGCACCACCCGTGAGGCACCGAGCGCGGTGAGCACCCGCTCAAGTCGTTCCGGATCGACGAGCCCGAACCGACCCGTGAGACGCTCGAGCAGCAGCCCGAGGTCGTCGGGCTCGGCGGTGAGAAGGACGTCCGAGACCGCGTAGTTGATCGAGGCGAGATCGCGGCCGAGCTCCAGGTAGCGATCCGTGTCTGCGTGCAGGAGCGCCCACCCGTCGACGGCGGCTACCGCAGGCCGGGCGTTGAGCCACTCGAGATGCTCCGACCGCAGACCGCGCAGATCGTCGAGCCGGCCGCCGTTCAGCTCCCACAGGTCGAAGTACGTCTCACGCCCCGGACCGAGCTTGACGTCGCCGTGCAGCAGCGCGCACAGCAGCAGCACCTCGTGGTTGCCGAGAAGGCAGCCGACGCCGCCGGATCGCTCCAGCTCAATCGCGAGCTCGATCGCGCCCAGACCGTCAGGGCCGCGATCGACGAGGTCACCGATCAACCAGAGCCGGGCGTCGCCCCCGCACCAGTGGTCGGCGGCGTCGATCAGCCCAGCGTCGCGCAGCAGCGCGGCGAGAACGTCGCGGTGCCCGTGGACGTCGCCGACGACGAAGAGCGGTCTCCCGGCCACTAGTGGTCTCTCCGGGAAGTTCGCACCGGCTTCGTGCGGCTGCAAGCGCTTCGCATGCCGTCGTCCTCAGTCGCACCAATACCACACCGGTATTGGCGCTCCCTGCGTCCAAGGCCTGCCCGGCTTTCGCCGACGCACACCGCCCGACCTTCCCGGAGAGACCACTAGATGAGCGGTTCGGGCTCGGCAACGACTGCGTAGCGCGGCTGGGAGACGATCCGGTCGAGCGTGCTCACGAGCAGCTCCTCCTCTCCGACCTCGACGAGCCGCTCGAGCATCGCGAGCTCGCTCTCGAGCCAGATCGGATCGACCGGCGGTCGCGTCAGCCGCATGATCGCCGGATGCGGGCTCGGGCCCGCACTCTCTCCCTCCCCGACGAGCTCCTCGTGGAGCTTCTCGCCCGGCGCGGGCCCGATGAACTCGATCGGGATGTCGACGTCGGGCTCCTTCGCCGAGAGCCGGATCATCTTCTTTGCGAGCTCGAGAATGCTGACCGGCTCACCCATCTCGAGGACGTACACCTGACCCCGCTCACCCATCGCCCCTGCCTGAACGACGAGCTGCACCGCCTCAGGGATCGTCATGAAGAACCGCGTCATCTCCGGATGCGTGACGGTGACCGGGCCGCCCGCCGCGATCTGACGACGGAAGATCGGGATCACCGAACCAGACGAGCCGAGCACGTTGCCAAAACGGACAGCAACAAAACGGGTGACGACGTCGTCGCGATGGCCGACCATCTCCACAATCCACTCGCAGAGCGCCTTCGACTGCCCCATCACGGTCTGCGGGTTCGCGGCCTTGTCAGTCGAGACGAGAACGAACCGCTTGACCCCAGCCTCAACCGAGGCACGGACGAGCGCCCGCGTCCCGAGCGTGTTGTTGCGTACGGCCTCGAGCGGGTTCGCCTCCATCATCGCGACGTGCTTGTACGCCGCCGCGTGGAACACCACCCCCGGCCGGAAGTCAGAAAAGAGCTGCTGCATCCGGGCGCGATCCTTCACGTCCGCGACGATCGCGACCGCGGACGAGAACCCTCGCTCCCGTACGAGCTCGCGCTGGATCTCGAAGAGGGCGGGCTCGGCGTTGTCGACGAGGAGCAGGCGCGACGGGCCTAGCCGAGCAACCTGCCGGCAGAGCTCAGAGCCAATCGAGCCTCCTGCCCCGGTGACGACGACGACCTCGCCACCGAGGTAGCCGGCGATCGAGTCGAGGTCGACCTTGACCGGCTCGCGGCCGAGCACATCCTCGACCTCGACCGGCCGAACCCGCCCGGCCAGGTCGTACTCGCCGCTCACGAGCTCCGAGAGGCTCGGCAGCGTCTTCACCGGCACCCGCGCCGTCGCAGCCAGGTCGAGAACGCGCTGCCGGAACGCCCCCGAGGCGGAGGGGATCGCGATCAGCACCTCGTCCGGTCGATGCTCGTGGATCACCGAGGCAAGGTCGTCGGTCGTCCCGAGCACCTTGACGCCGTGGATCCGGACGTTCTTCTTGCGAGGATCGTCGTCCAGAAGGCCGATTGGCGTGGCGCCAAGCGTGGGATTGCGGAGCATCTCCCTGACGACCAGCTGCGCCGCATCGCCTGCGCCGACGACGACGACCTCCTTGCCGCGCGCAACGACGTTGCCGGGGCGCGGGCGTTCGATCAGCGTGCGGGCGGCGAGTCGTGCACCCGCGACGAGGCCGAGACAGAGGACCATGTCCATGAACCACACGCCGCTCGGAACGCGAACCGAGTGGAACTCGAGGAGCGTGAACCCGAGGAACGTCGCGAGCGAGGCCAGCAGCGCGCCCCGACACACGCTCCACATGTCCCGCGTCGAGACGTATCGCCACCAGCGATCGTAGAACCCCGTGAGGAAGAACACCGGAAGCTTGAAGGCAACGACCGCGAGCACCAGCTTCCAGCCGAGGTACGGTTCGTAGTAGCGCGGCCAGTCACCGTCGAAGCGGAAGTACCAGGCGAGGAACCACGCAACCGCGACAAGACCTGCGTCAAGCAGCGCCTGCAGGAGGCGGTGAGGGTTGAGAACCGCGTGTCTCACGCTGCTAGCTCACACGACGGCGGTGCCGACCGCTGAGCGGACGGTCTCGACGACCCGCTCCTGCACGTCGGCGGTGATCCCGCCCCACAGAGGCAGCGCCAGGTTCTCGGCGGCAGCACGCTCGGTCTCGGGCAGCGAGCCGGCCTGCCAGCCGAACCGGGCCATCGCGGGCTGGAGATGGAGCGGCGTGACGTAGTACGCCGCGCACGCGATCCCGGCCGCCTTCAACGCCTCCGCAACCCGAGCTCGCTCGGCCGTCCGTACGACGTACATGTGGTACACGTGACCAGGCTCGTCGACGGGAAGCGTCACCGCCTCACCAAGACCGAGCTCCGCGTATCGGGTCGCGCCCTCGCGGCGTGACGCGTTCCAGCCCGCGAGGTGCGGGAGAAACACCCGCAACGCGGCCGCGTGGATCGCATCGAGGCGTGAGTTCGTCCCGACGAGCTCGAACGTCTGCTTGTCCTGCGAGCCGTGGAAGCGGAGCTTGCGCAAGGTGGTCGCGACCTCATCGTCCGTGCACGCGACAAGGCCGCCGTCGCCGAGCGCGAACAGGTTCTTGGTCGGGAAGAAGCTGAACGTCGAGCAAACGCCCGTGGTCGCGATCCCCAATGCGCCGAAGGCCTGGGCCGAGTCCTCGATCAGCGGGAGACCGAGCGCCGCGAGCTCCGCCAGCGGAGCAGGACGCCCGAAGAGGTGGACAGGCATGATCGCCTTCGCCCGGGGCGTGATCCGCCGCGCGACATCGTCCGGGTCGACGTTCAGCGTCAACGGGTCGATGTCGGCGAACACCGGCGTCGCTCCGACCCGCGCGATCGCCTCGGCGGTCGCATAGAAGGTGAACGCTGGACAGATGACCTCGTCACCCGTCCCGATTCCCATCGCCTCGAGTGAGAGCACGAGTGCGTCCGTCCCGTTGGCGACGCCGATCGCGTGGGGCACGCCGAGGTAGTCGGCGGCCTCGCGCTCGAACGCTTCGACCTCGGGACCGAAGATGAACCGGCCCGACTCGAGCACGGCGGCGAAGCGCTCCTTCAGCTCCGGGATCAGCGGTGCGTACTGCGCCTTGACGTCGACGAGCGGAATCACGAGACAACGAGTGTACCGGCACCCCCTGCGGGATCAGGATCGCCCGGGTGAACGCCCTACCCGGCGCGCGAGCGCCGCTGCCGAACGACCAGCCAGATCGCCCCGAGCACGACCCCCGCGGCGATCACGTAGTCAAACCGCTGGAGCAGGTGGTGCAGGTGCTCCCAGCTCGCACCCGCGACCCAGCCCGCCCCGGCGAAGGCGAAACACCAGAGCGCCGAGCCGACCGTCGTGAGGGCCACGTAGCGGGCGAAGGGAGCTTCGAAGACGCCGGCAGGCACCGAGATGAACGACCGGACGACAGGGGTGACACGTCCGAAGAAGACGGCCGAGTCCCCGTAGCGCTCGAACCAAGCCTCCGCTCGCTCGAGCCTTGCGTGGTCGAGGTGCAGCCACCGGCCGTGGCGTTCGAGAAACGGCCTGCCGCCGCGCCGGCCGAGCCACCAGCCACCGATCGCGCCAACGACGTACCCGAGCGACCCGGCGAGCGCGATACCCAGATATGCAGCGAACCCGTCCGAGAGCTCGGCCCCGAACAAGCTCACGGTCTGGCCGGTAAACGCGCCGGCGGCAAGCGCGCCGGCGTAGATCATCACCACCTCGCTGGCGGCGGGGAAGACGGCGTCAACGGCCATCAGCACGAAGACCGCGTACAGGCCGTAGTCACCGATCCAGCCGGTGATCGCGTCGGTGATCCCGGAGACGATGCTCGCGACGGGCATCGCGGCAGGGTACCGGGCTAGGCGGGCGTCTCACCGGTCGCCGTCCCGAGCGCCGGACGACCAGGGCAGCCGCTACGCGGGACGGCGGAGGCTGAGCGTCGCGCTGAGCTCGGAGCGGCCCACTTCGCTGACCGCCGCAACGGTCACCGCATAGCTCCCGGTCGCGGCCGGCTTGCGGCCGGCGACGAGCCCGTCCCAGACCGTCGTGCGCTCGCCTGCCTCGAGGTTGCCGAGCGCGAGCCGGCGGACGACCTTCGCGTCCCGCGTGATCGTCACCGTTACCCGAGCGCTCCGTGCGAGCTTCCAGCCGATCGTTACCCCGGCGAAGCCGTCGCGGACGGTCACCCGTCGGGGAACCCTGAGCGAGCCGAGGGTGTCGTCGAGAACGAAGGCTCGGCTCATCGTCGTTGCGCGACCAAGGTCGTCACGCGCCTCGACGACGAGCCGCCAGGTTCCGAGCGGGGTCTCCCCCGCTTCGGTGGCGACCTGCGCCGTGCGCACCCCGGCCGCAGGCGGCTCAGAGCCGGCGCCACCGGCAGGGGGAAACGCGATCGGGTAGGTACCGGCGAGCGCAGGCCCGCTCGACTCGGACGCAACCGTGCCGTCGGGTGCAACGAGCTTCGCCGTCACCGTCGACGGTCGCGCAAGCCGGTAGGCGAGCGAGACCGTGTCGGAGACGCCGTCGCCGTTTGGAGAGACGACCGCGGGCACCTCATTCGCGAAGACGCCGTGGTACGCAAACAGGAGCCCGGTGGCGATCGGGCGCTCCCGCCCGTCCGAGGGCGCATTCAGCACCCGCCCGTCGAAGGCCATCGTCGTCGAGCCGCCACCGTCGAGCGCCATCGCGCTCACCGCTCCGAGCCTCGCGAGCGCCTGCGCAAGCTCGAAGTTCGTGAGCCCCACGCTGAGCCCCGGTTGCCGGCCGTCGACGGTGACGAGAATGACGCGCCCGTCCCGCAGCTGGCCGATTCCCGTGCGAGGCGCACGCGGCGTGAGCTGGGTGGACGTGAACTCCTCGCCCGCGCGGTAGACCGGCGAGCCGTCGCGAACGAGCTGTGGCCCTCCGCCGATCGCAGCGACGACACCGGGCCAGGCGGGCTTGAGCTGAAGCTGGACGACGACGTCGCCACCGGGCTGCGCCTCGGCGGCGAGCTGCGCGGCGGCCTGACCACGCGCGATGAGCACCGCACCGCCGGCCGGGATCTCGATCGGGGAGCCACTCCGAATCACCTCGCCGACCGCAGCCTGCAGGTCGATCCCGGGAACGGCAGCCGGGAACGGAAACAGCACGACAAGCGTCGCACCGCGGACGAGTGGCGTGAACGGCCCGAACCGCTCGGTGAAGAGCGCGACCCCGCTCGACTCGGGAACCTCGTTGAACGCGTCGAGCGGATGGCGGGCGCCCGTCCCCCGCCAGGAGCCGAAGAATCCGACCCGACGGACGTCGAGGCGGCCGTCGCTTGTGATCCCAGCCGCCGCCCGGCCGCTTCGCGGAGGGCTGACGAGCACGCCCTCCTGCATGAGGACGCCGCTCGGTCTCCCGGTCGCGAGCGTGAAGTAGTCACCGTTGACGCCGGCCGACGCTGACGTGGCTGCCAGCCGGCGCTGCATCGACGTCAGCGTTTCTCGACCGAGGAGCGTGTCGTTCGAGAGCACCGGCTCGAGCGTCGTCAGCCCGCCGGGGCGAGGACCGCGCAGGATCGAGATCGCGACAGGCCCGTGAGGGGTGAACTGCACCCCACGCTCGTAGGTGACGCCCGGCCAGAGCGTCTCCGGGGCTGCAGTCGCGGCTGCCGAGGGCACGAGCCCGGCAATCGCAAGGACAATCACGAGCAGGCGGCGCATCGTCGTTCGACGGTAGCGGGCGAGAACGGCTCGGGACGATTCGCTAACCGTTTCCGAACGAGGCCGCCTGAGAGGTAGGTTGGCGCCATGGCGGATCTGGAAACGCTCTTTCACCAGAACCGCGCCTGGGCGGCAGGAATGGTCGCCGGCGACCCGGCCTTCTTCACGACGCTCTCGGAGCGTCAGGCCCCGGAGTACCTGTGGATCGGGTGCTCCGACAGCCGCGTTCCGGCCAACCAGATCGTCGGCCTGCGCCCGGGCGAGGTGTTCGTTCACCGGAACGTCGCGAACGTCGTCGTCCACACCGATCTCAACTGCCTCTCGGTCCTGCAGTTCGCGGTGGACATCCTCGAGGTCCGGCACGTGATCGTGTGCGGGCACTACGGGTGCGGCGGCGTTCAGGCGGCGCTCGATGGCGAACGCCACGGGCTGATCGACAACTGGCTGCGCCACATCGGTGACGTCGCCGAGAAGCATGCAGCCGAGCTCGCAACGACCCCGCGAGAGGCACGACTCAACCGGCTCTGCGAGCTCAATGTGATCGAGCAGGTGGCGAACGTCGCTCAGACGACGATCGTCGAGGACGCGTGGTCACGAGGCGCCGACCTCACCGTGCACGGGCTTGTCTACGCCCTCGACGACGGCCTGCTGCGCAATCTCGGCGTCTCGGTCGACGGTCGTTCCGCGAAGCATGAGCGCACCGGCGCCGGGCAGGCTCGCGAGCGCAAACGCCAGCCCGAAGAGCAATGAGAAAACCGCGGCATCGGTCGCCTCGACGCCAGCCCGCCCGAGCAGAACCACGAACCCTCCCTCGCGCACGCCGAGCCCGCCGATCGAGAAGGGCACGACCCCAAGCGCGACGACGAGCGGCAGGATCACGACCAGGGCAGCCAGCGGGACCTCGAGCGAGATCGTCTCGGCCACGAGCCAGGCGGCCAGGACCGTGAGCAGCTGGATGCCGAGCCCAAGCGCGACGGTCCGGGTGAGGACCCCGGGCTCGAGACACCGGGTCGAGGCGCTCCGTACGCCACCGGCGCCCCGCCGGAGCCGCTCTGGAGCGAGCCGCCCGAGGTGTAGCCGCCCGACCGCGAGGGCACCGAGGAGCGAGGCCGCTGCCAGGTAGCCGGCGGTTGCGAGCGTCAGACCGGCTCGCAACGAGTGCGGGACGTCGTCCGGTCGGGCCGCCAGCGCCACCCAGGCGACGGCGAAGAGACAGCCGAGTGCAGTGATGCGGTCGACCGCAACGGTGACGAGGGAACGAGTCCGCGAGCCCGAAGCGGCGACGATCCACGCGCGCGCGACGTCTCCCCCGACCTGGCTGGGAAGGAAGTTCGTCGTGAACACCCCGATCAGGTACGCCCGGACGGTGTGCAGCCGGGAGGTGGCCAGCTCGGCGGCGACGAGGTAGATCCGCCAGCGCACGGCGCTCGAGACGAAGGCGACGAACAGCACCGCGACCGCGCCGACGAAGAGGCCCCAGCGCCCGTCGGCCAGCTGCTCGCCGGCGTGGTCGAAGTCGACGCGCGTCGCGACGATCGCGAGCAGCCCCAGGCTGACAAGGACGCGCACCCCGGGTGCGCCGGCGGCCGAACGAAGTGTCGCCATCCACGGAACGCTACTGGGATCATGCGCTGGTGGATCTCCTCCAGGCGTGGCTGCTGTTCCCGCTCGTCCTCCTCGCCCTCGCCTATGGCTGCGGGAGGATCGTCGAGGCGCTCGCGGGTGCCCGACTCGACCGACCGCTGCTGCTCCCGGTGGGAACCGCCGCGATCGTCGCGACCGCCGGACTGCTTACGGCGTGGGCGCCGCTCGCGAAGCTCGCGACACCCGCCGTTGTCGGTCTCGCCGCTGCAGGCTTCGGCCTCGCCGTGACCACCCGCGACGGAGCTCGTCGTCCCGAGCTTCCAGCGTCGCTTGCAGCGATCGTGACGTTCGCAGCCTACGCCGCACCGGTCGTTCTCTCCGGCGCGGCGACCTTCACCGGGATGATCAAGCTGGACGACATTGCGACGTTCCTCGCCTTCACCGATCAGGTGATGGAGAACGGTCGCGACCTCGCCGGTCTGGCGCCGTCGACGCACGAGGCTGCGCTTGCGCTGAACCTCGACTACGGCTACCCCGTCGGCACCTTCCTCCCGCTCGGGATCGGCGCGACGCTGGCCGGAAGCGATCCCGCGTGGGTGTTCCAGCCGTGCGAGGCGTTCTACGCGGCGATGCTCGCCCTGGCGCTCTACGCACTGCTGTCCCGGCTCGGCCTCCCGCGCTGGTACCGGGCGGCGGCAGCAGCGCTGGCGGCCCAGGCGGCGCTTCTCTACGGCTACTCGCTCTGGGGTGGGATCAAGGAGGTGGCAGCAGCCGGCTTGATCGCCCTGCTGGCGGCGACGTGCCCGCTCGATCGCGACGGCCTCATCTCGGCCCGGCGACTGCTGCCGCTCGCGGTCGGGGTCGCTGCGACGCTCGGCGTTCTCAGCGTTAGCGGCGCCCTGTGGGTCGCACCGTTCCTGCTGCCGCTCGCAGCGATCGTCCTCCGGCACCTCAGCCGTGCCTCGCTGCGAGCGCTCGCAGGGTTCGCGGTTGCGGGAACGGCCCTCTCGGTGCCGTCGCTCGTCATCGCGCGTCAGTTCTACGAGCTGACGCAATCGAACATCTTCACGCCCGACCAGCGCCTCGGGAACCTCGTCCGCCCGCTGCGGCTCGTGCAGATCCTCGGGATCTGGCCCGCGGGTGATTTTCGCTATCCACCGCAGCACACGATCGTGACCGGCGTCGTGCTCGCGCTCGTCGTCCTCGCCGTGCTCCTCGGAGCGGCTCAGGCGGCGAGGCGGCGCGCCTGGCGGCTACCGCTCTACGCCGCGACGGTGGTCGTGGCAGCGATCGTCCTCGACCTGACGACGTCACCCTGGATCGCGGCAAAAGGCTACGCGACCGCCGCGCCAGCGATGCTTGCACTCGCGGCGGCAGGCCCGTTCTTCGTCGGCGGGCGCCTTCGCGCCGTCGCGCTCGTCGTCGTCAGCGTGATCGGTGCGGGCGTGCTCTGGTCGAACGCGCTCGGCTATCACGCGGTGTGGCTCGCGCCGCGTGGTGGGCTCGACGAGCTGGAGACGATCGGCGAGCAATTCGCCGGACGCGGACCAGCGCTGATGACCGAGTACCAGGTGTACGGCGTCCGTCACTTCCTGCGCAGGCTCGATCCCGAGGGCGCGTCGGAGCTTCGTCGGCGGATCGTGCCACTCGACGACGGCACCACGCTCGACAAGGCCGCGTACATCGACGTCGACCGCTTTGCGCTCCCCGACCTCTACCTCTATCGCACCCTCGTGCTTCGCCGGTCGCCCGTGTCAAGCCGGCCGCCGTCCGGGTACGCGCTCGCGTGGCGGGGTCGCTACTACGAGGTCTGGGAGCGGGTGCGCATGCCAGCGACGCTTGGCCGACTACCGCTCGGCGGCTGGTTCGACGCCGCCGGCGTCGCTCGCTGCATCGACATCGAAGCGCTCGCGAAGAAAGCCCAGGGGCAGAACGGAGTCCTCGTCGCCGCGCCGCACGCCCCCGCGACGACCGCCCTCCTCTCGGAGCTCGAAACCCCGCCCGGCTGGATCGCCGACCCTATCCGCGGCACGCTCACCCCGTCTTCGGCGGGAACCGTCTCGACGACCATGAGCGTTCGCGCGCCGGGGCGCTACGAGGTCTGGCTTGGCGGCTCGACGAGGCATCGCGTCACGATCTCGATCGATGGGCAGGTCGTCGCGACCGCGCGCCGGCTTCTGACGTACACGAGCCAGTGGACCCCGCTCGCGACAGTGAAGCTCACGGCAGGACGTCATGCGGTCGAGCTGCGTTACGCGGCCGCGAGCCTTCGCCCGGGCGAAGGCGGGGAGGCGTTCGCGTTCGGCCCGCTCGCGCTCGCCCCAATCGCGGCCGCGCTTGAGCCGTACGTCGTCGCCCCAGCCGACGCGAAGCAGCTCTGCGGCCTCCGGCTCGACTGGATCGAGGCGACACGCCGCTGACCGCGAGCTACTCGAGGGGCGCTACCGGCGCGGGTGCAACGAATCGCAGCTCGGGGACGTGATCGAGCTCGCCGACGTCGCGCGCCATCTCGAGGAAGGTGTAGAGCCCGGCGCGCTCGCGCGGCCCGAAGCTGTACCTGAGCTTCTCGAAGTACCGCGCGAGGAATCCCGGCGGGTAGCCGTAGCGCTCGCTCGCCTCGTACGCGAGCCGCTCAGGCTCGGAGCGGGCGAGCCGGACCGACGCGACCAGGGCGTCCTGCAGCTCGAGCAGCTCGTTGCTCACGGGCTCGGGAGCGGCCCAGACCGCGAACACCATCGGCAGCCCCGTCCGCTCGAGCCACAGGCGGCCGAGGTCGTGATGGGGGGTCGGGTTCTCGAAGGCGCTCCGAAGCGCCGCATCCCCGATCAGCAGCTTTGCGTCGGCCTCGTCGGCCAGCTCCATGGGCAACCGCTCGGTGTGCGGGAGCAGCACCTTCGTGAGCACCACCGAGGTCGCGCTCTCGGGGGTGACTGCGACGGTGCGCACCTGCGCCAGCGGGATCCGGGTTACGAGCTGGATCGAGTCGACCGCGCCCTCGGACGAGACGCAGAGCCGGGGAAGCAGACGGAGCGTCGACGAGTGGCGCGCGTACTCGATCGAGGAGATCGGAGCAACATCGAGCTGCCCGTCGATGAGCATCCGGTTGAGCTCGGTCGGGACCCCCGTCACTTCTTCAACCTCGTACGTGAGGCGATGGAACACGGGCGCCATGTTCACGTACGAGATCCGGCCGAGCCTGATCACGAGCTCCACCGGTAGGCGAGTCGAGGCGTCATCGGCACCAGCGTAACCGCACCGGCTCCTTCGACCACCGCCGACCCCTCGCGGTCGATACCTTGACGGCGTGAGCGACGTCACCACCGGCTCCCGCACCGCGCTGCTCGACTCGCTCGTCTCTCGCTTCCCGGCAGTCCCGCCGGAAGCGGTGCTCAAGGAAGATCTCCTTCGCACCGGGATCGCCTTCGACCCCTCGGCGCTCTCGGACAACCTCGACGGCGAGATCAAGCCGAAGTCGTACTTCATCTTCTCGTTCGACCAGAAGCCGCTCGCCGAGCTCGGGGAGGCGGCGAGACGGCGGCCACCAGAGGAGATCGCGCTGACCGGCGGCCCGTTCGGGTTGCGCCGCACGATCGTCTCCGTCCGCGTCAACCCCGGCTCCCCGTACCGCGTCGCGGCCACTGATGAGGGCGGGCTGCGGCTCTCGGCCGACGGCGAGCTGCTCGCCGATGTCTACCTGCCGCCGATGCCGGAGTACTACCGCCACGCGCTCGCGAACGGCAAGACGGTGATGGAAACCGCGCCGACGATCCAGTGGGGCTACCTGATCTACCTCACGGTGCTCCGCCTTTGCCAGTACTTCGGGGCGAAGGAGGAGTGCGCGTTCTGCGATATCAACCACAACTGGCGCCAGCACAAGCGTGAGGGCCGACCGTATACGGGGGTCAAGCCGATCGAGGACGTGCTCGAGGCGCTCGCGCTGATCGACCGGTACGACGTCGACCGGGCGAGCAAGGCATACACCCTCACCGGCGGCTCGGTGACGAGCACCGTCGACGGTCTCGGCGAGGCGGAGTTCTACGGTCGCTATGCGCAGGCGATCGAGGAGCGGTTCCCCGGCCGCTGGCTGGGGAAGGTGGTAGCGCAGGCGCTGCCGAAGGCCGATGCGCAGCGCTTCAAGGACTACGGGATCACGATCTATCACCCGAACTACGAGGTCTGGGACAAGGAGCTTTTCTCGCGGATCTCGCCCGGGAAGCAGCGCTACGTGGGCCGCGAGGAGTGGCATCGACGGATCTTCGACGCGGCCGAGGTGTTCGGCCCGCGCCACGTGATCCCGAACTTCGTCGCGGGCGTGGAGATGGCGAGGCCGTTCGGGTTCGAGACCGTCGACCAGGCGATCGCCAGCACCACCGAGGGGCTCGACTACTTCATGAGCCGCGGGATCACCCCCCGGTTCACGACGTGGTGCCCGGAGCCGACGACCCCGCTCGGCACGGCGAACCCCGAGGGAGCGCCGCTCGAATACCACGTGCGGCTTCTCGAGGCCTACCGAGCCGCGCTCTCGCGTCACGGGCTGAAGCCGCCTCCCGGCTACGGCGTCGCCGGAGCAGGAAACGCCGTGTTCTCGGTGAGCTCGTTCATGGACACGCTCGACCCCGACGAGGTCACCGTCGAGGAGGCGGTGCCCGCGTGAGTCGAGTCTCGGTCGACGAAGCCGCCCGCCTGTGGCACGACGCGAGCGACGACGAGCTGCGACAGCTCGCCCGTGCGGCACGCGCGCGCTTCCACGAGCCTGATCGCGCCACGTACATGGTGATGCGGATCATCAACTACACGAACGTCTGCGTCGCCCAGTGCGACTACTGCGCGTTCTACGTCCTTCCAAACCAGGCTGGCGGCTACGTCCTCTCGCGGGAGGACGTGTTCGCGAAGATCGACCAGCTGCTCGAGGTCGGTGGCGACCTCGTGGGCTTCAACGGGGGCTTCAACCCGCGGCTGCCGCTCGACTACTACTGCGACCTCTTCGCGTCGGTGCGCGAACGCTACGGCGACCGAGTCGAGTTCTACGCGCTGACGGTCGCCGAGTTCATGTACCTCGCCGACCGGGCGGGTCTCGGCTACGCGGAGGCGGCGTCACAGCTCCGCGACGCGGGCGTCCACTGGGTCACTGGCGGCGGCAGCGAAGTCCTCACCGAGGACTTCCGCAGCCGGCACGCGAAGTTCAAATACACGGTCGCCGGGTTCTTCGAGGCGCAGCGGGCGATCGTCGAGAGCGGGATGCGAACGACCGCGACGATGGTGATCGGGTTCGACGAGACGCTCGACGAGCGGCTCGAGCACCTCCAGCGGACGCGCGACTTCCAGGACGAATGTCTCCGCGACGGCTACTCCGGGCTGTTCTCGTTCCTCTGCTGGACGTACAAGCCCTACGGCACCGCACTCGGAGGCGTCGAGCTCTCACCGCAGGAGTACTGGCGCTGGATCGCGCTCTCGCGGATCTTCCTCGACAACGTCAAGCACATGCGCACCTCCGTGCTGACGCAGAACGAGGAGGCCTTCCGGGCGCTCGACTACGGCGCCGACGACTTCGACCTCCCGATCGAGGACGAGGTCACGCAGAAGGCGGGTGCCCGCATCGACCTCGACCTCGAGGCGCTCCTCGAGGTGCCGCGGAGGCTTGGGTATCGCGTCGAGTACCGGCACGCCGAGCGACCAGCCACGCCACTCGCGCACCCCTTGCAGACACCGACCGTCTAACCCGCACGATCGACCACGACGAGCGTGAGCGCCTCGAGTGCTTCGCGGCGGGGAGCCTCGTCGAGGCTCGCCCGGGCGCGCTCCGCGAACTCGAGCGCGACCTCGCGCGATCGCTCGAGCGCGCCGGAGGCGGCGACACGAATGAGCGCCCCTTCGAGCGGGCCACCTGCGAGCGCCGCACGCACGATGGGATCGGCCTCGGCGGCGAGAAGCAACGGCAAGGTCGGCGTCCCGTCGCGCAGATCGGTGCCCGGGATCTTCCCGGTCTCGTGAGTGTCGCCGGCGCAGTCGAGGATGTCGTCGGCGATCTGAAAGGCGATCCCGAGGTCGCGGCCGAACGACGGCTCCCCCCCGCCAAACCGGCAGGCAGCCTCGAAGAGGCGGGCGGTCTTGAGCGCAACTCGCTCGACGTACGCGTCGACCGGGGTGTCGGCATTGTGTCGTTGGCACCGCTGCATCGCCTCCCCGCGGGCGAGCGCGAGCGACGCGTCGGCCAGCTCCGCGAGATCGCCATGCGTGCCACACTCCGCAAGCTCGGCGAACGCCAGCGCGAACAGGTGATCACCGGTCGCCTTCGCCGCGAGCGCCCCGTGGGTCGACCATGCGGCCGCGCGACCACGACGAACGGCGGCGCCGTCGACGATGTCGTCGTGAACGAGCGTCGCCATGTGCACGAGCTCGAGCGCGGCCCCGGCTGCGACAGGAGGGGGAGCACCGGGGCTCGTCCAGAGATACACGAGCATCGGCCGGAGCCGCTTGCCGCCGGCCGCGAGCGCTTCGGTCGCGACCTCGCACACGAGCCCCGGATAGCCGGCGACGACCTCCTCGAGCCGCGTTTCGACCGCGGCAAGGTAGTCGGCGAGCCCCGGCTCACGGCGGAGCGCCGCCAGCGCGTCGGCGGCGACGCCGGTCTCGGTCACCGCGCGACCCCGACGTGGAGCGCGACGATCGTGCCTCCGAGCAGGCGGAACCGCACGTCGTCGAAGCCGTTGCGGACAAGGGCCCCCTCGAGCGCCTCGGCGTCGGGGAAGCGACGCACGCTCGCCGGGAGGTAGGTGTAGGCGGCGCCGCCGGGCAGGATCCTTCCGAGCAGTGGCACGACCCGGTCGAACCAGAGCGAGAAGAAGGGCCGGAGCGCTCCGCGGGGCTGCGTGATCTCGAGCACCGCAACCCGCCCGCCCGGCCGTAGGACGCGGGCGAGCTCGCGGAGGCCGGCTTCCAGGTCGTCGACATTGCGGATTCCGAACCCGACCGTCGCCGCGTCGAACGAGTCATCGGCGAACGGCAGCGCGAGCAGGTCGCCCTGATGCCATTCGATCGCCTCCGACTTGCGCCGGGCTCGGGCGAGCATCTTCTCGGAGAAGTCGAGCCCGGTGACGACCCCGCCCTCACGCGCAGCGGCGACCGCGAGATCCCCGGTCCCGCAGCAGGCGTCGAGCACGCGATCGCCGGGCTGCACGACCGACTCGACCGCGAGGCGCCGCCATGCCTGGTCGAGCCCCGCGGTCATCACGCGGTTCATCACGTCGTACACGGGTGCGATCCGGTCGAACAGCCCTCGAACCTCGTCGGGGGCGAGCGTTCCCGACTCGTGCGTCACGGGCGCTCCCTCGGCGTCGCCGACATGCCCCAGCGGCCCGACAGTGCGTGGGGCACGCCGAGCTGGTCGAGGCACCGAGCGACGACAAAGTCGACGAGATCCTGGATCGTGCGGGGCTCGTGGTAGAAGCCGGGAGCACCGAAGAGGATCACTGCGCCGGCGTCGTTGAGCGTTGCGAGCCCGCGGAGGTGGATCGAGGAGAGCGGCGTCTCGCGCGGGACGAGAACGAGCTTGCGCCGCTCCTTCAGCGCGACCGAGGCGGCACGGTGGATGAGGTTCGCCATCGCCCCGGTCGCGAGCGTCCCGACCGTCGCCATCGAGCACGGGGCGATCACGTAGGCGTCGACGAGCGCCGAGCCGCTCGCGTACGGCGACCGGAAGTCGTCGGTGCCGTACACGGTCACCCCGCGAGCGTCGCCGACGAGTCGTGCCAGCACGTCCTCCCTGGGGAGCTCCGGGTCACCGTAGAGCTCGGTCGCGAGAACCTCGGCTCCGGCGCGCGAGGCGCACACGCCGACCTCCGCCCCGGCGGCGACGAGCCCGTCGAGGATGCCCTTGGCATACGGCGCGCCCGACGCACCGGTGATCCCGAGAAAGACACGCATGCGCGCAGGGTATCCGCGCGTCGACGTCATCCATCCCCGAGAGCCGCACGCAGCGGTGGCAGCCAACCGGGTCGCTCGCCGTCCGGCTGCCGTCAGCAGCTCGCTCGCCGCGGGTCCGTCGCAGATCCACCGCCGCCCGGAGGTCGAGCGACAGCTCGAACAACGCCCGCTGCGGCATCAGCTCCGAGAGCGGCCGCCGTGCGGCGAGAGCAAGCTCACGGAGGCTCGCGTTCGACCCTCCCAGTGGGTTCGCACGCTCAACCGAGGTCGCCTGAGTACGACAGCTCTCCGCCCACTCCACACTCGGACTGGAGGCGGTATAGATCGTCCCGGCGACGGAGCCGAAGCGGCTCTCGAACGGCTTGCACGACAACGGGTCGGCGGACGTGTCGGGCGGGATGAACGTGGACTCGAGGTGCCAAGCTGGCACCTTGAGCTACTCGACTCGTCGTCGACACCAAGCTCATCTGGCACCTCCACTCCGCCGAAGCGGAGGTGCCTACTTCTCGCCCTGCGACCCCTTGCTCGCGTCGAGGAACGTCGCGAGGTTCGTGAGGTTCTCGTCGCCGAGGAAGGAGTACGAGCTCATCACGCTGTTCCCGAACTGGGCGGGGTTCTGGAGATAGGCCTTGAAGGTGTCGACGCCCTGCCGCCGGGTGCCGACCTCGGTGAGGTCTGGCGCGCCCTGGTTCGAGCTGCCGGCCCCGAGGTAGGTATGGCAGTTCATGCAGCCGGCCTGCGCGAAGAGCGTCGCCCCCGCCTCCGCGGCCGCATCGCCCTTGAAGCCCTGGGCCGCCGCCCACTCCTGCGGGACACCGTCCTTGATCAGCTCGGCACCGAGCGCCTCCTTGGCGGTGGCGCCCTTCCACGTGAGCACCCCCATCGAGAGGACGACGAGGACCGCCGCGACGAGCGCCACCGGCCGCCGGCCGAGCCGGCGCTCGGGACGGCGGTCGTAGAACGGCAGCGCGATCAGCAAGATCAGGAGGATCGTCGGGATCCCGACCGTGCCGAGCACGACCGTCTCCGGCCACTTGAAGATGCGCAGCAGGTAGAAGAGGAAGTAGAAGAACCAGTCAGGGCGCGGGATGAAGTCGATCGTCCCCGGGTCGGCCTCGTCGGTGTACCAGGGCCCGAGGACGCCCGCCTCCGTGCCGTCCGCCGTCTCGTGCCACACGACCGCGAGCCCGATGATCACCACCACGACGACGAGCGACATCACCGTGTCGTGGAAGATCGCGTACGGGAAGAACGGCTTGCCCTCGTTCTTGACGTCTTCCTTGTACTGCTTGAACTCGGCGCGACGCTGCTCCTTCAGTGACCGAGCCATCAGTGCGCCTCCTCCTGCCCTGGCCGCTCACGGCCGGCTGCGACCTTCGACCACGGCGGCGAGGTCACGCCAAGACGCACGACGAGGTACATGTGGAGCCCGATCAGCGCCATGATCCCGCCGGGCACCACGAGCATGTGCAGGGCGTAGAACTTCGGGAGCGTGTCCGCACCGATCGAGGTTCCACCCTGGAGGAACTGGGCGAGGAACGGGCCGGCAAACGGAGCGGTCGCGTTGAGGTTGATCCCGACGACCGTCGCCCAGTACGCCGTCTGGTCCCACGGGAGCAGGTAGCCGGTGAAGCCCTCGGCCATCCCCATCACGAGCAGCAGCGCACCCGTGATCCAGTTGAGCTCACGCGGGTACTTGTAGGCGCCGAACAGGAACGTGCGCGCCATGTGGAAGAACATCAGGATGATGAACACCGACGCGCCCCACTTGTGCATCCCGCGGACGAGCCAGCCGAGCGTGATGTCCTCGGTGATGCGCGTGATCGAGCTGTACGCGGTGTCGGGATCCGGCCGGTAGTACATCGCGAGGAACACTCCGGTGGTCGCCTGCACGAGGAACGCCGTCAGCGTCGCCGCGCCGAGCGTCTGCATCCAGTTCGTGTCGCGCGGGACGTTGCGGAACAGGAACCACTTGATGTAGCCGACAAGCCCGGTCCGCTCCTCGACCCAGTCGACGGGTGCGAGCGCGGCGGACTCGAGCTGCCGGCGGCGGGTGGACTTGACCGCCATCACCGCCTCGTCCCGGGCGTCGGGATCGGGTAGAGGAAGCGCTCTGGCCCGTCCACGTGGACGCCCGGATACGCCTGGTAGTACTTCGTGATCTTCGCGCGCGCGCCCGTGCCTTCCACGGAGCCAACCGAGAACAGCCGCCCGAGCACGAGATTGCCGTTCTTGATCGAGAACTCGAAGCGATCGAGCGAGCGGACGGGCGGGCCGGCAGTGCGATTGCCCTCCGAGTCGTACTGGCCACCGTGACACGGGCAGCCGAAGCTGGCTGCCAGCACCGGTCGGAGCTCGACGCCATTGACGTCCTTCTTTGCCTCCTCGTCGATCGGCCCGTTCGGCTGCACCGGGCAGCCGAGGTGAACGCAGCGGCTGAAGAGCGCCGTGAAGCTCGGCTTGCCGGACTCGGTGAAGCCGTTGTTGCGGATGAACGCGGTGCGGCGTGTGACCTCACCGACATCGGGGTTCTCCATGTACGTCGCGATCACATACTCACCCTCGGGGTAGTTCGAGATCGGCCCGAGGTCGACGTCGTGCGTCTCCACCGAGTCGCCGACGAACGATGGGAGCACCGCGAAGCCGAGCGAGGGGAGCGTGACGCCGGCGCCGATCACGCCGCCGAGGCCGACCGTCGCGGCGGTGAGGAACGCGCCGCGGCCGTAGGTCTCGGGGGGGTGCTCCAGCCCTGCGGCCGCTTCCGGCGCGGAGGGCACTGGCCCGCGAGCCGACTGAACCGCCCAGAGCACACCGAAGATCAGCGCCACCGCGAGCCCGGCGATCAGCACCGGGACGCTGACGAAGAGCCCGACGAGCGCGCACGCGACACCGACCGCAAACCCCGCCGGCCAGAGGCTCGGGGTCGGGATCGTCTCCTGGTCGCGCCTATCGTCGGTCATGGAGCCTTCCGTGTCAGTCGCTTTCCGATCGGATTCAACCCACCGGGTCGGACGCCTGTCAACGGCGTCCCCGCCGGACGAACGGTCGTCTCCGTCCGCGGTCGCCATTCTGCCCGGATTCTCGGGAACGTGTCGCAGGTAGTCCCAGCTCGGCCCAACGCGCATCGACCCGCGCCTTCACCTCGGCGCTCATCTCGATCTCGTCGGGCCAGGGGCGTGCACCCTCGTCGGGTCCCTTCCGGGTCGCGTCGAAGCCGATCTTGCCGCCAAAGCTCGGGAGCACCGCGGCATGGTCGAGCTGGTCGATCGGCCCTTCGGAGAGCACGACGTCGCGTTTTGGGTCGACGTTCGCGCACACGCGGAAGAAGACGCCCTCGTAGTCGTGGACGTCGACGTCCTCGTCGACGACCACGACCGCCTTCGAAAGCGAGAGCAGCCCGAGCCCCCAGACGGCGTGCATCACCTTGCGCGCGTGCCCCGGGAAGCGCTTGCGGATCGAGACAATCACGCAATTGTGAAACGTCCCCGCGGTCGGAAGGTCGTAGTCGACGATCTCGGGCACGCTCATCCGGATCGCGGGGAGGAAGATCCGCTCGGTCGCCTTTGCGAGCCACTCGTCCTCGGCAGGCGGCTTGCCGACCACGATCGAGGGGTAGATCGCGTCGCGCCGCATCGTGATCGCAGAGATCCGGAAGATCGGGAACTCCTCCGGTGGGGTGTAGAAGCCGGTGTGATCGCCGAACGGCCCTTCGATCCCGACGTCGCTCGCGTCGACCCACCCTTCGAGCACGATCTCCGCGTTGGCAGGAACCTCAAGGTCGACGGTCTTGCACTTGACGAGCTCGACCGCGTCGCCCTTGAGGAAGCCGGCGAGCATCAACTCGCCGACGTGCTTCGGGAGCGGCGCGCTCGCGGAGTATGCCGTCACCGGGTCGAGCCCGATCGCCGCCGCGACCGGAATCCGCCCGTCGGGTGCGGCGAGGAGGTCGGCACGGCCGTCCTTGTGGATCTGCCAGTGCATAAACGTCGAGCGGCGATCGTGCTTCTGCATGCGGTACATCCCGAGATTGCGAACGCCCGTCTCACGATCCTTCGTGATCACCGCCGGGAGCGTGATGAACGGAGCCGGGTCACCCGGCCAGCAGCGCATGATCGGGAGCAGGTCGAGATCGACCTCGTCGCCGGTGAGGACGACTTCCTGGCAGGAGCCCTTCGAAACCTCCTTCGGCATCGAATCGGCGATCGACTTGAGCGTGCCAAGCTTGCGCACCTTGTCGACGAGCCCCTGGGGCGGCTGAAGCTCGAGCACCTCCTCGAGCTTCGCCGCGACGTCGTCGAGCCCACCGACCCCGAAGGCGAGGCACATGCGGCGCTCCGTCCCGAACTGGTTGATGAGCACCGGAAGCCGCGACCCTCTGACGTTCTCGAACAGCAACGCCGGGCCACCGGACTTGACGACCCGATCGGTGATCTCGGTGATCTCGAGGTCGGGGTCGACCTCGGCGGCGATCCTGACGAGCTCGCCCTCCCGCTCCAGCAGGGCGATCCAGTCACGCAGGTCGGAGGCGAGGGACGCCACGCGCGCAGTGTAGGCCGTAGGCCCGCGGAGGCCGACGGTCAGCCGAGCGGGAAGTGACAGGCGGCGCTGCCCTGACGGCCCGTCACCGGCCGCAACGCAGGCTCCTCCAGCGCACAACGCTCCTGGGCGAGCGCACAGCGCGTGCGGAAGCGGCAGCCGCTCGGCGGCGCGATCGGGCTCGGCGGCTCCCCCGTGACGCCCGTCCGCCGCCGGCGGGGGGCACCCGCCTCGGCGACCGGAACCGCGTCGAGAAGCGCCCGCGTGTACGGATGCGCGGGCGACCCGAAGAGCTCGTCCGTGGGCCCGAGCTCGACGAGCTTGCCGAGGTACATCACCGCAACCCGGTCGCTCAGGTGGTGGATGACGGAGACGTCGTGCGAGATCACGAGCAGAGTCAGCCCGAGGTCGCGACGGAGCGTCCCGAGCAGATTGAGGATCTGTGCCTGGATCGACACGTCGAGCGCCGACACCGGCTCGTCGGCGACGACCACCCGGGGACGGGTCACGAGCGCGCGGGCGATCCCGATGCGCTGGCGCTGGCCGCCGGAGAACTGGTGCGGAAACCGGTTCGAGAACGACGGGTCGAGCCCGACCAGCTCGAGCGCCTCACGCACGCGCGTCTTCCGCTCCTCCTTCGACCCGAGCCGATGGATGCGCAGTGGATCGCCGACGATCGCGCCCACGCTGCGCCGCGGATTGAGCGACGAGAACGGGTCCTGAAAGACGATCTGCAGGTCGCGACGCAACGGCCGGAGCGCGCGTTGGGAGCGATGGGTGATGTCCTCGCCATCGAATGCGACGTTGCCCGCGGTCGGCTCGAGCAGCCGCAGGAGCAACCGCGCGAGCGTGGACTTGCCGCAGCCGGTCTCGCCGACGATCCCGACCGTCTCGCCAGCGTCGATCGCGAGCGTCACGCCGTCGACGGCACGTAGCGTTCCCCGCGAAACCCTAAAGGTCTTCGCGAGCTCGGTCGCCGCGAGCAGCGGCGTCGTCACCGCTCGACCATCACGGAACGCGATGACCGCTCGAAGAGGCAGGCGGAGAGATGGTCTGCACCTCGCTCGACGAGCGGCGGCGTCACCTCCGCACACGTCGTCTGGGCAAACCGGCAGCGCGGGCCGAACGCGCAGCCCGCGATCTTGTCGACGAGGTTCGGCGGAAAGCCCGGGATTGGCGAGAGCTCCTCCCCACGGGCGGCGTCGAGTCGGGGGATCGAGTCGAGCAGGCCGATGGTGTACGGGTGCTCGGGTGCGCCGAGGATCGCATCGCGGCTCCCGCGCTCGACGATCCGGCCCGCATACATCACCGCGATCTCGTGCGCGAGCTCGGCGACGACGCCGAAGTCGTGGCTGATGAGCACGATCGCGGTGCCGTGCTCGTCCTGGAGATCGGCGAGCAGCTCGAGGATCTGCGCCTGGACAGTGACGTCGAGGGCGGTGGTCGGCTCGTCGGCGACGAGCAGCTCGGGGCCGAGCGCGAGCGCCATCGCGATCATCACGCGCTGCCTCATCCCACCGGAGAGCTCGTGCGGGTACGCGTCGACACGCGCCGCCGGGTCTGGGATGCGAACGCGGCGAAGAAGCTCGATCGCCCGCGTCCGGCGGGCCCGAGCGGACGCGCGCTCGTGCGCGCCGATCGCCTCGCCGATCTGCCAGCCGACCCGGTAGAACGGGTGCAGGGATGAGAGCGGGTCCTGGAAGATCATCGCGATCCGCTTGCCGCGAAGTGGGCGCAGCTCGGAGGTTGGCTCGGCGGCGAGGTCGCGGCCGGCGAAGAAGATCTCGCCGCTGATCTCGGTGGTCGGCGATCGAGTCAGACCGCTCAGGGTAAGAGTAAGGACGCTCTTACCGGAGCCGGACTCACCGACGAGGCCGATCGTTCGTCCGCGGTCGAGCGAAAACGAGACCCCGTCCACCGCCTTCACGACACCGTCGAGCGTGCGAAACGAGACGCGGAGATCGCGGACGTCGAGAAGCGGCATCAGTAGCGGACGCGAGGATCGAGGAAGGCGTAGAGGAGGTCGACGACGAGCACCGCGCCGACGATGAACACGCCGCCGAAGAGCACGGTTCCCTGGATCGCGGGGAGGTCGCTGTGCTGGATCGCCTCGATCGCATAGCGACCGACACCGGGGATGTTGAAGACCGACTCGATGAGCACGGTTCCCCCGAGCAGCCCGCCGAGGTCGAGCCCGGCGAGGGTAACCACGGGCGTGAGCGCGGCGCGGAGACCGTGACGGACGATCACGCGCCGTTCGCTCAGCCCCTTCGCTCGCGCGGTCCGGACGTAGTCCTGCGCCATCACCTCGCGGAGGTTCTCCGAGATCATCCGCGAGTAGAACGCGGCGAACCCGGCGGCAAGGACGATCCACGGCATGATCATCGACTGCAGCCACTGCGAGGGGCTCTCGCTGATCGGCACATAGGTGCCGGCACCGCCGACGAGGGGGAAGGCGCCGATGTCCTTCGCGAAGAGGAAGAGAAGGACGAGCCCGAGCCAGTAGGTGGGTGCCGAGATCGCGAGCAGCGAGAACCCGGTCGCGAGCCGATCGACGAGCGAGCGCGGGCGAAGCGCAGCAATGATCCCGACGGGAATCGCGACGAGCATCCACAACACAAAGGCGCCGAGCGCGACCGAGATCGAGGCCGGGAGCCGCGAGACGATCTCCTCCCTGACCGAGAGGTTCTTGTAGTAGGAGTAGCCGAGGTCGAAGTGTCCGACCACGCCCTTCGCGTAGATCCAGAACTGGACGTAGAAGGGACGGTCGAGCCCGAACTTGTGGCGGATCTCGGCCACGAGCTCGGGCGTCGCGAGCTTCCCGGCTCGCAGCTGCGCGGGATCGGCGGAGGGAAGCTCGTAGAAGACGAGGAACGTGAGGAAGACGACGAACGCCAGCAGCAGCACGCTCCAGGCGATGCGGCGCAGCGCGTAGCGCAGGAGCGGCGAGCGCGAGAGCCACCCGGAGATCCCTGGCGCAGGCCGGCGGTCCCCTCCCCCGGGAGCGGGGGTGGGGACCGCATCGGTCGTCGTTGCCGTCAGCGCCGTGCCCCTACTTCAGCGACGTGAAGGCGAGGTCGGGCTGACCCTGGAACGCCGTCATCTTCGCGACCACGACGCGGTCGGAGACGACGTTGATCGTGTCGGTCCACTGCAACGGCACGACGGGGGCGAGCGCCATGATCATCTTGTCGATCTTCCCCCAGGCCCGGTAGCGCGCCTGCGGGTCGAGGATGAGCTTGGCCTTCTCCATCGCCTTGTTGATCGCCGCGTCGTTGAGCTGTGGCCAGTTGGAGTTGCCGGACGGGAGGATCGCGTTTCCGTTGAACGTCGGGTCGAGGAGCGTTTGCGGCTCCTTGAAGTCAGGGAGCCAGCCGACGCTCGGGCACAGCTCGGGCTGGTTCTTCGGGACGTTGCAGAACTTCGTGTACATCGCGTCGGGCGACACCGGCTTGACGTTCACGGTGATCCCGATCTTCGCGAGGCTCGCTGCAACCGTCTTCCCGTAGTTGACTCCGACCGGGGTGTTGCCGACGACCGCCGTGACGGCGGGGCCGTCGTACATCCCGGAGGCGAACCCCGCTTTGCGCAACTCGGCCTTCGCCTTGGCGACGTCGCCCGCGAAGTTCTTCGTCGGGTAGGGGTCGAACGCGAACCCGCCAGCCGCCTCGAAGCCGGTGCCCTTGAAGTCGGGCCCGATGATGTGCGTCGCGATCGGGCCGGTCAGCGGCCCACCGACGACCAGGCGCATCGCGTTGCGATCGACGACGTACTCGACCGCCCGGCGCACGTGCAGGTCGTCGAACGGCTTCTTGGTCATGTTCATCGCCATGTACGCGATGCCGAGCGAGAAGCGATAGAAGTTGTCCTTGAGGTTCGACGTCGTCGCAAGCTGACGCAGGAGCGCGGGTGGCGGCGTGAAGTCACCGTTGTAGTCGGCCGTGCCGCTGATGATCTGCCTGGTTGCGACGGTCGTGTCCGAGAACCCCTCCTTCAGCTGGATCTCGTCGAGATAGGCCGGGCGGAAGTCGGTCTTCGGGTTCCAGTTCGGGTTTCGCACGAGCGTCATGAACTTGCCCGGCGAGTACCCGACCCCCTTGATATTCCCCTTGGAGTCGTTCTTGATCATGTACGGGCCGGTCGAGACCTGGTTGAACGCGTAGTCGGAGGTCGTCTTGTTGTCGAACTTCGCCGCGTACTCCTTCGGCACCGGAGCGGTCAGCGGCATCACGAGGGCACCGACGAAAACGCCGGTCTTGTGCTTCAGCTTGAACACGAGCGTGTACTTGTCCGGCGTCTTGATCCCCGAGACCGGCTTCGGCGTCTTCGGCAAGTTCGACGGCGTCCCGGCGATCACCGAGAAGTAGGCACCTGCGTAGGGGTTCGCGACGCTCGCGGAGAAGCCGCGCTCGATCGCGTACTTGACGTCGGCGGCGGTGACCTCGCGGTTGACGGGCGGTGCGAACCGCACCCCCTTGCGGATCTTGATCGTCACCGTCTTGCCGTCGGCGGAGATCTTGGCCGGGCCGGCAGCGATGTCCGGCTTCGGCTCGTACTTATCCGCGGGAACCGTGTAGAGCGCCCGGTTGACCGGCGTCAGCATCTGCGAGGTGAACGAGTAGTACGTCTGGCCGGGGTCGGCGTAGTCGATGTCACCGGCCGAGACGATGATGAACGTCCCGCCACGTTTGTGCGGGCCGGCGGCCGTTCCGAGGGAGGCGGCGGCCAGCGCCGCGACCGCGCAGATTGCCCCGCCGATGACGGCTCGCCTCACCCAGCGGGCTGATCTTGAGCGTGTGTGCATGAGGGCTCCTTCCGGTTGGCTACTTCGCGAGATAGGGGTCGAGCGCGTCGCGGATCCCCTCCCCGACGAGGCTGAACGCGAGGACGGTGAGGACGAGAGCGACGCCGGGGAAGAGGAAGTACCACCACGCGCTCGCGAATAGCGGTGTCGCCTCGGCGATCATCTGGCCCCAGCTGGCCTGTGGCGGTGCGATCCCGACCCCGAGGTACGAGAGCGCCGCCTCGAGCAGGATGTTCTGCGGGATCACGAGCGCGGAATAGACGACGAGCGGAGTGACGAGGTTCGGGAAGATCTCGCGCAGCAGGATCGAGCCACCACCGGCCCCCGAGGCCCGCGCCGCCTCGACGAACTCACGCTCGCGCAGGGAGAGCACCTGGCCGCGTACCAGCCGGGCGACGTACGTCCAGCTGAAGAGGACGATGATCCCGATCACGGTCCCGGCGCCCGGCTTGATCACGCCGCCGAGACAGCCGTTGCCGAGCGAGCAGGCGGACGCGATCCCAAGCGCGAGGAGCAGGAGCGGGAACGCAAGCATGACGTCAATCGCGCGCGAGATGATCGTGTCGACCACGCCCCGGTAGTAGCCGGCGAGCGTTCCCAGCACACCGCCGATCGCGGTCGCCATGGCAGTTCCCACGAGCGCGACGAGCAGCGAGATCCGGGCGCCGTAGAGCACCCGCGAGAACACGTCGGAACCCACCGCGTCGACACCGAAGACGAAGTCCTTCGAGGGGCCCGTCGGCGTCCCGAACGACGGATCGAGCCGGTCGGGGTACTGCGCGTTGGGCGGGTGGCCGATGACCTTGACGATCAGCGGCGCGAACACGGCGACGAGGACGACGAGCGTGATGAACCCGAGTGCGGTGAGCGCGATCCGGTCACCGCGAAAACGCCGCCAGAAGAGCTGCCATGGGCCCGGCGCGGTCGTCGTCTTGGTCACACGGCCGACGTGGTCAGGGAGGCGCCCGGGAGGGCATGACACGATCGCATCTCGGCTCGGGACTGTACAACCTCCCCCGCCGCGCGCGTCCTCGTCATGGGCGCTTCCAGCCGACGAACATCCCGTTGAAGTTCCACTGCGTCCAGAACCCCCGGTAGGCGATGTCCTGGAACCCCGCCCGCGTGAGCCTCGTGGTGATCTCCTCGGCGGTCAGGTACAGCTCCTCGCCCTCCTTCATCCCGCGCTCGTTGTCGTGGTCGAGCTTCGTGCCGAAGAGGCGGTCGTAGAGCCACACAACCTTGTGGACGACGATCTCGACCGACGGTTTGGCCATCGTCACGACGATGTTCCCACCCGGCTCGAGCACCCGGTACGCCTCTGCGAGCTCGAGGTCGCGGTCGTGCTCGGGAACGTGGTTGATGTTCGCGAGGAACGTGACCGACGCAAACGACTCATCCGGCCACGGGAACGTCTGCAGGCTCTCGACGACGAGCCCGTCGGGGTTGTCCTCGTGGCGATGCACGTCGACGCCGATCCCGTCGTCGTGCAGGAACTCTCGCATGAACCTGTTCGAGCCGCAGCCGACGTCGAGGCAGCGACCGCGGACGACCGACGCGGCGAAGTCGTAACGCTCGGTCGCCTGACAGGCAAGCCCGAACGCGTCTCGGTGGAACAGCGTGAAGGCACGCAGCGGAAACGTCACGCAATCGACGGCCCGGGCGATCGAGGACCGCTGCTTGACCCGACGGGCGGTCATCCCCTGTCCCGACGGGACGGCACGCGTCAGAGCGGGCGGCTGGCCTTGTCGGCCTTGCGGCGCGCGGCGATCGCGTGCGCCGCCTCACCCACCGCGATCACGGCGACGAAGATGAGGCCGACGACGAGCATCGAGAGGATGACGTTTCGTCCCTCCTCGGCTGCGTCGGCGAGGATCAGAGCGAATGCGGCTGCCATGGGCGCCGACTGTATCACTCCACGTGGTCGACCCCGACCGGAGGCGCAACCAGCGCCGCGTGGGCGCTGAGCGCCGCAGAGACCGCTGCGTCGCCGCCGCGGGCACGCGCCGCCGCCGCCAGCTTCGACGCGTCGCCCCCTTCACGGAGCGCGCGGCGCGCGGCCTCGAGCCCGCCACGCCCGAGATACGCGGCGCTGGCCGCCCACGCGATCCCGTCACCGTCCCGACCGTCCGCCCTGAGCTGGGCACACAGAGAAAGCAGCTCGGCGAGGTCGCCGACGGCCCTGACTTCACCCAGATCGGTAATCCGCACGAGCCCGTGCGCGAGCAGCGTGTCGCCGAGCAGAAGGGCGATGTCGGCATCGGTCGATGCGAACAGCCGCGAGCGCCCGTAGTGGAGCAGGTAGCCCTCGTAGATCGTCTCGAGCCCGAGCGCCTGCGCAGGGTCGGGGACGAGTGGTGAGAACACGAGCGCCAGCTCACGCTCGTCCGCCGGGAGGAGCGACTCGGCCCACAACCGGCTCTCACGTTCGGCGCCGGCGCAGATCTCGTCGAAGAGCGCCGTCATCCGTCGAACGAGGCGACGGCGGCGAGCGTGCGCTCGATCTCGGCGTCGCCGTGCACGGTCGCCACGAACAGACACTCGAATTGCGACGGCGGCAGGTAGACACCCTCGGCGAGCAGGTGCCGGAAGAGAGCGCCGAAGCGGTCGCTGTCACAGGCTGCAGCCTCGTCGTAGTTGCGGATCGGCCCTTCGCCGCAGAAGAGCGTGAGCATCGCGCCGACCCGCTGCACGTGCCCAAAGGTGCCGAGGCCCGCTTCGAGCCGGGCCCCCGTTTCCTCGAGGCGCGCGTAGACGGCGGGATCGCGGAGCCGCCTGAGCACCGAGGCTCCGGCCGCCGTCGCAAGCGGGTTTCCGGAGAGCGTGCCAGCCTGGTAGACCGCACCGACCGGGGCGAGGTGCTCCATCAGCTCCGCGCGACCGCCGAAGGCCGCGGCCGGGAGCCCACCGCCGACGATCTTGCCGAGCACCGTGAGATCGGGGGCGACGCCGTAGTGCTCCTGGGCGCCGCCGCGGGCGACGCGGAAGCCGGTCATCACCTCGTCGAAGATCAGGAGCGCGCCGCTTGCGTCGCACAACGTTCGTAGCGCCTCGAGGAATCCCGGCTCGGGTGGCACGCAGCCCATATTCCCCGCAACCGGCTCAACGATGATCGCGGCAAGACCCTCGCCGTACTGGGCGACGGCAGCGGCGACCCCGTCGATGTCGTTGAACCCGACAACGATCGTGTCGTTGACAACACCCGCCGGCACTCCGGGTGTCGACGGGATCCCGAGCGTCATGATCCCGGAGCCCGCGCTCGCGAGCAGCGGGTCGACGTGCCCGTGATAGCAGCCCGCGAACTTGATCACCCGGTCGCGGCGCGTGATCCCGCGAGCGAGCCGGATCGCGCTCATCGACGCCTCCGTCCCGGAGCTGACCATCCGCACCATCTCGATCGACGGCACCGCGTCGATGATCTCCTCCGCGAGGATCACCTCCGCCTCGGTCGGCGCGCCGAACGTCGTTCCCCGGCGGGTCGCCTCTTCGACCGCAGCGACCGTCTCCGGATCGGCGTGACCGAACACGAGCGGCCCCCATGACTGCACCCAGTCGACGTACCGCCGCCCGGCGGGATCGACGAGGTACGCGCCCTCGCCCTGGGCGACGAAGACGGGCTCGTCGAGCCCGACCCCACGCATCGCCCGCACCGGTGAGTTCACGCCGCCCGGGATCGCCCGCGTCGCGCGTCGCCACAGGCTGCTCATGACCGAGGCCCCGAAGAATCGCAGACGTAACCAAGCTTGCCTCGCTCAACCCCATGACCGAGGCCCCGAAGAATCGCAGACGTAACCAAGCTTGCCTCGCTCAACCCCATGACCGAGGCCCCGAAGAATCGCAGACGTAACCAAGCTTGCCTCGCTCAACCCCATGACCGAGGCCCCGAAGAATCGCAGACGTAACCAAGCTTGCCTCGCTCAACCCCATGACCGAGGCCCCAACGGAAACACCGACGTCACCAAGCTCGCCTCGCTCAAGCCCATGACCGAGGCCCCGAAGAATCGCAGACGTAACCAAGCTCGCCTCGCTCAACCCCATAGCCAAGAGCCTGACCCCATGACCGAGGCCCCGAAGAATCGCAGACGTAACCAAGCTTGCCTCGCTCAACCCCATGACCGAGGCCCCAACGGAAACACCGACGTCACCAAGCTCGCCTCGCTCAACCCCATGACCGAGGCCCCGAAGAATCGCAGACGTAACCAAGCTTGCCTCGCTCAAGCCCGTAGCCAAGAGCCTGACCCCATGACCGAGGCCCCAACGGAAACACCGACCTCACCAAGCTCGCCTCGCTCAACCCCATGACCGAGGCCCCAACGGAAACACCGACGTCACCAAGCTCGCCTCGCTCAAGCCCATAGCCAAGAGCCTGACCCCATGACCGAGGCCCCGAAGAATCGCAGACGTAACCAAGCTTGCCTCGCTCAACCCCATGACCGAGGCCCCAACGGAAACACCGACGTCACCAAGCTTGCCTCGCTCAAGCCCATAGCCAAGAGCCTGACCCCATGACCGAGGCCCTAGAATCGAGTGTCCATCGAGCGGGGTCAACTGCCCCAAGAGCCTGAAAGACGGATTTGGGGCGGGATGGTGAGCACCACAGCGACCGCGGATCGACGACCAACCTCCACGACGCCTCACGAGAGCCACCTCGCCACATCCTTCGCCCAGTAGGTGAGGATCGTGCCCGCGCCGGCGCGCTTGATCGCCGTGAGCGACTCGAGCACGGCGCGCTCCTCCTCGAGGTGACCGGCGGCCGCGGCTGCGCGGATCATCGCGTACTCACCGGAGACGTTGTACGCCCAGACCGGGCAGTCGAAGCGGTCGCGGACCGCGCGGATCACGTCGAGGTAGGGAAGCGCCGGCTTCACCAGCAGCGCGTCGGCGCCCTCGCCGAGATCGAGCTCGCACTCTCGCAGCGCCTCGCGAACGTTCGCTGGGTCCATCTGGTAGCCGCCGCGGTCGCCGAACGACGGGGTCGACTCGGCGACGACCCTGAACGGGCCGTAGAACGCCGAGGCGTACTTCGCGGCGTACGCGACGAGCGGGGTCTCCGGGAGCGCCGCGCGAATCGCGCCAACCCTCCCGTCCATCATGTCGCTCGGGGCGACGACGTCGGCGCCGGCGGCGACATGGCTCACCGCGGTGCGGACGAGCAGCTCGACGGAGGCGTCGTTGACGATCTCGTCACCTTCGACGACACCGCAGTGACCGTGATCGGTGTACTCGCACAGGCAGACGTCCGTAATCAGCGTCAGCCGCGGCTGTGCCTCGCGGACCGCGCGCAGGGCCCGCTGCACGATCCCGTCGTCGGCGTAGGCGCCCGAGCCGACCGCGTCCTTCTCCTCGGGGATCCCGAACAGGATCACCGCGTGGATGCCCGCCGTGACGAGCTCGTCGACCTCGGCGAGCAGCGTGTCGAGCGAGCGCTGGGCGATGTGGGGAAGCCCGTCGGGGGCGTTGACGACACCCCCGCCAGGGCAGACAAAGAGCGGCGCGACGAGGTCGTCGACACCGAGCGTCGTCTCCCGCACGAGCGCGCGCAGCGAGTCGGTGCGGCGCAGGCGGCGCAGGCGTGTCTTTGGGTAACCCATCGGCGGCAAGGGTAGCCCTTCAGAGCTCTCGACCGGATGCGTCCGGCGCAACGAGCTCGACCTCGACGTCGACGGGCCGACCGTCCTCCCACCGCTCGAGCTCGACGCGTTCAGCGAAGAACTCCCACACCGCGCGGGCGGCCGCCATCGTCGGCAACGCGATGAGCACACCCGGGATCCCGTACAGCTCGGCGCCAGCGAGGAGGCCGAAAATCACGAGCAGGGGGTGGAGCCGGAGCGCGTTCGCCATCACGTTGGGAACGACGATGTGACCCTCGACCTGGTAGATGAACACGAAGAGCAGGCCCACCCAGATGAAGCCGATCGGGTCGACGGCGAGCGCGTAGACCGCGGGTGGCACCGCCGAGAGCCACGGCCCGATGTACGGGATCACCTCGATGAACGCCGTCCAGAGCCCGAAGAGGAGCGCGTAATGGTCGGCGCCGTCGACCAGCCCGGTCTTGCCGAGGATCCACATCCCCACCCCCGCGCTCGCCCCGATCACCGTCGAGAGGATCAGCTGTCCCTTGACGTACCCCCAGAGCGCGCGCTCGATCCGCTGGGTGAGGGGAAGCCCGCTGTGCGGCGGGAAGCGCCGATCGATCGACGCCTCGAGCCGGGGCATGTCGAGAAGCATGTAGATCGAGATGACGACGATCAGGATGATCGCGAACAGCAGGACGATCGCGCTCAGCGCCGCTCCTTGCGCGAAGACCAGCGCGTCCTGGACGTAGCCCGAGATCTGGCCGGCGCTCGCGTCGGAAAGGAAGTTGTCGAGCTGCTCCTTGACCTTGATCCCCTCGAGCCCGTGGCTGTTGAGCCAGGTCTGAAACCGGTCGACGTCGAGCTCGGCGCCCGTGAGCCCACTGGCGTTCTCGAGCGTGAAGTACTCGTCGAGCCTGTCGGCGGCCGTGCGTCCCTGATCGACGAAGACGCTCCCGAGTGCGACCGCAATCCCGGCGGCGGCCGAGGAGAAGAGCGTGTAGACGACCGCAACCCCGAGCCCTCGCGGGAGTCGCAGCCGCGTCAGGTCGCGAACGAGCGGGTTGAGCGTGAACGCGATCACGGAGGCCGTGAGGAAGAGAAAGAGGACGTGCCCAAGCGACCGGGCGAGGAGGAAGACCACGAGGAGCAGCACCGGCAGGCCGACGAGCTGGATCCAGCGCGGCACCCTGATCGTCGGTGACCCGTTCACGGGACGATCGTACGTGCGCTCGTGCCTGGGGGAGCTGCGGAGTGCGGTACCGTGAGCCTATGGCCACGCCGCGTTCACGGCAGGCGGCCCGACTTCGTGCCCGCCAGCGGCGCGCGCAGCTCCGCGCGCGCCGTCTCGCGCTCCTGACGGTGGTCTCGGTCCTGCTCGTGGTGACGCTCGCCCTGAGCGCGTTCGGCGGGAACAGCGAGCGAGCCCCGGACACGGTGATCACGCCTCCGCCCGGTGAGACGAGCTCGGCACGGCCCGCGGCGAAGCTCCTCGCTACGGTCGGCAACCTCCGACTCCAGCTGCCCGTGCCCGAGACTGCAGTCACCGCGATCGGGTTCCATGGCGCACGCGACGGGGCGATGGCGCTCAATCCACACGGCAGACAAGGCAACGAGGGCCTTCTCGCCCGGCTGTGGCGGCGCGTCGCCGGCGCGGGCCGCGACGACTCGGTCGTGTGGTTTCAGCTCGGCGGCAGCAGCGGCACCGAGGTAATGGACGTCGGGGCGGCCCCAGGCACCGACGTCTACGCGCCCGTCGACGGTTCCGTCGTCTCGATCAGCACGATCACGATCAACGGTCGCGAGCTCGGCAAGCGCATCGATCTCCGCCCCACCGCTGCCCCGTCGACGACAGTCTCGATCGCGAATGTCGATCCCGACCCGTCCCTCGCTGTCGGCACCCCGGTGGAGGCCCGCGTCTCGAAGCTCGGTCAGGTCGTCCACATCGCTGCGGTCGAGGAACAGGCGCTCGCCGAGCACACCGCGAGCGACGGCAACAACATCGCGATCTCGGTCTACGCCTCGACCAGCCTGCTGCCGTAGCCGATGCCCGGCCGATGGAGGCACCAGGTGAGGACGTTGTTCGTCGGTGACGTCGTCGGCCGCCCGGGACGGGACGCGGTCGAGGCGCTGCTGCCGGGGCTGCGAGCGGAGCTCGAGATCGACATCTGCATCGTCAACGGCGAGAACGTCGCCGACGGCGTGGGGATCACGCCGCGCCTGGCCGACCGCCTGCTTGCTGCCGGCGCCGACGCGATCACGCTCGGCAACCACACGTGGCGACGCATCGAGATCGCCCCGTACCTCAACGGAAGCGACCGCGTCATCCGTCCGGCGAACATGGCGGGCGAGAGCCCCGGCCGCGGGCTTGCGGTCGTGGCCACCGAGGCGGGCGCGCGGTTCGCGGTGATCAACGTCCTCGGGTCGCTGTTCCTCGACCCGGCCCACAGCATGTGGGAACTCGTCGACCGCCTCGTCGAGCAGGCGCGCGCCGAGACGCCGACCGTCTTCGTCGACGTCCACGCGGAGGCGACGAGCGAGAAGGTCGCCCTCGCCCGCCATCTCGACGGTCGTGTCACCGCCGTGATCGGTACGCACACGCACGTCCAGACCTCCGACGCGAGGGTTCAGCCCGGCGGAACCGCTGCGCTAACCGACGCGGGAATGACCGGACCGCACGACTCGGTGATCGGGGTGAAAGCCGAGCTTGCGATCAAGCGGATGCGCACGGGGATGCCGGTCCGGTTCGAGACCGCCGACGGCGGTGTGCGCCTCGAGGGCGTCGTCGTGACGAGCGACCCGGTGACCGGAAAGGCCTCAGCGATCGAGACGCTCCGCCGGGCGCTGTAGCAGCACGACGACCAGGACGACCAGCGCGAGGTTCCGCGCGAGCACAAGCCACGACGAGACCGGGTCGAACTCCCTCACGAGCTCCCAGTAGCGAGCCGGGAACCAGAGCGCGGTGAACGTTGCTGCAGCCGCGTAGAGCCCGAGCGCGGTCCGACCCCGGAGTGCGGCGGCGAGCGGAACGAGGAAGAGCGGCCAGATCAGGTATTGCGGCGAGAGCACCTTCCCGAACGCGACGAACGCGACGACTGCCGCGGCGGAGTGAACGACGAGCCGCGCCGAGGTTGCGGGGCCTCGCGCGAAGCGCCACCAGACGAGCACGAGCACCGCGAGCTGGACAATCGACGAGACCACGGCGAGCGTCGCCGCCGCCCGGCCGTCGAGGTTCTGTGACCCGTGCCCGCTCGACCAGCTCAGCTCGACCAGCCCGAGCTGGTGTGCCGCGAGCAGCAGGCTGCTCCCGAGGCTCTCGATCTGGAGCGGCCGGCTGAGCTGATGCCCGATGCTCCATGCGACCCCGCCGGGGGCGACGACGGCGAACGGGAGATAGGCGAGCGCAGGCACCCCGACCGCGAGCCCCGCGACCCACTGAGCGGCTGCGCGCCCGTGCCGTCGCGCCGCCCACGCGACGGCGATCGGCAGCAGCACGACCGGATAGAGCTTCACCGCGATCGCGACGCCAAGCACCACACCGCCGAGCCGCGGCCTTCCGGCGAGCAGCGCCGCCAGCGTCGCAATCGTCAGCACCGCCGGCAGCAGGTCGTATCTCGTGAAGAGCAGCGCCCCGAGCACGACGGGGGCGACGACGGCAAGCCAGACGGCCGACAGTGAGCTCACGCCGATGCCTTCGCGCCGCTCGGTCCAGCCGAAGACGACGATGCCGGCCACGGCGACGAGCCCGAGCAGCACCGCGAGGGCGACCGCGAACCCGGTTCGCGACTCGCTCACGAGCGCGGGCAGTGCGAAGACGGGAAGCGAGCCTGGCGGGTACTCGAGGTCGAAGTCCCGGTAGGGGACGAGCCCGTGGGCGATTCGCTCGCCGTAGGCCCGGTAGAGCGTGACGTCGCTCACCTGCCTCCCACTTTGCTCCCAGAGCCATGTCACCAGCCCGGCGAGCGCCACGAACGCTGCTGCGGGCCCGAGTGACCGCCGTGCGCTCACGGGTCGACGCGCACGGTTGCGTCGCGCCACACGATCGCGAGCACGACAAACGGGAGAAACCACGGGATGTACAGGTAGAACCAGTGCGTGAGGCAAAGCTGCGTCGCGATCAGCAGCGCGGCCGTGAGCGCCGCGAGCTCGAGCGGGCCCTTCCTGGCCGGGAACACCGCGACGATCCCGGCGAGCGCAAGCGTGCCGGCCTCGACGACCCATTTGCCGAGGGCGAGATCGGGGATGCCCTCGGCGTGGTACTGCCCCCAGCCCCAGATCGAGAACGGGGAGTCGCGCTCGAGCTGGAACTCGAACGTGCGCTGCCAGAACGTGCGAAGTGCCTCGCCGAGGTCGGGCTCGAACAGGAGAATCGAGAACGCGGCGGCGGTCGCCACCGCGAACCCGACGGCGAAGCGCGCTGGGTGCGCGCCCCGCCTCCGACCCGCATAGCCGAGCCAGAGCGGAACGAGCAGCAGCGCAGCGAACTTCGCCCAGCCCGCGAGCGCAACCGCAACGCCCCGCGCCGAGGCAGAGGTCGCCCCGACGAGCCCCCAGACGAGCGCAGCGGGCATCAACGCGTCGTTGGTATTCGAGAGCAGAACGTAGGCGGTGAACGGGTTCGCCACCCACGCAAAGGCGAGCGCCGCCGCGAGCCGGCGGCCGCCGAGTCGCAGCCCGAGCAGCGCGAGCCCCGCGAGCACGGCCAGGTCGAGCGCGATTGCCGTCGCGTGCGCCGCGGGGAGCCCGTCCCAGCGGCCGCTCCAACCGAATGCAGCCACCGCCGGAACGTAGGCGAGATACGCGATCGGCCCGTAGGTGTCCCCGTGCGCGTTCGAGCCCTCGCACCGCCCGTTGGCCTGGATCCGGTTGCGCACCCGCCCGTCGGAGTCGGCGGGGCCGCACTTCGGGAGCGACCCCTCCTGCGGCATGTGACCGTACGGCGCTTGCCCGTCGAGGATCCGCGAAGCGCCGATCACGCCCGCGTAGCCCACGTCGATCACCGACCGCTCGGTCTGGACGTTGAGCCCGATCCGCATTCCGACGAGGAAGAGCGTCGCCGCGAGCAGCAACCAGGCGGGAACGACCGGCCGGCTCGAGCGCGGCGGACGTGAGCGAAAACCGACGTACGTGCTGCGACAGAGAACGTAGACGAGCGGAGGGAGCGTCAGCAGCACGCTCTCGAAGATCTCGCCTCGATTGAAGAACGCGAGCGGGATCCCGAAAGAGAGGAGCGCGAGCAGGTCGGCGTTGCGAACCGAGAGCGGCCGGCGCAGGTCGGCAAGCCCGAGGAAGAACACCGCCGAGAGCGTGAGCCACATCGGCCACGAGGTGAGCGTTCTGCCACCGAACGCCCCGGGCCGGCCGCGCGCCATCCGCCATGCAACCTGCGGCCCGGTCCACGCCTCGGCGACCACGCCCGTCCGGTCGTCGACGACCACCCGGGCGATCTCGCCTGCCTTCCCCGACCAGGCGCGCACGGTCCAGCGGTGCCGGTCCTGGTCGTACGTTGCCGCGGTTATCGGCTTGGACGGGTACCGGGACAGCCAGCTGGCCACTTTGCGGAGGTGGAGAGCGGTGCGCGTGACCTCGGCCGCGGTGTGGTTCGCCGTGGCCGCAGGATTCGCCGCAGCTCGACCCTCGCCGCCGAAGGCCGAGAGGGCGAGCGCGATCGCGAGCGCGGCGACGGTGAGACGCCGGCGGGCTACCGCCGGAACGACCACAGCTTGTTGCCGACGAAGTTCACCGGCGTCACGAGCACGATCGCGGTCGCCTGCCCGAGCTCCTTGCCGACCCCGAGCTCGACGAGCAGCTTGAGCACCGTCAGGTTGGCGCCGAGCGCGATCAGCGAGACGATCAGGAACCGCACCCCCTGCCCGACGACCGCGCCCCGATGATGCCGGAACGTCCAGAGCCGGTTGAGCAGGTAGTTGTTCGTGACCGCGACGGTGAACGAGCCGACCGCGGCGAGCAGATAGTGGAGCTCGAGCCCGTTGAGAAGCGTCAGGTAGACGGCGAGGTTGACCAGGTAGCCGGTCGCACCCACCACGCAGAACTTGACGAGCTGCTCCCAGTTCGCCCGGCGGCGCAGTGCCTCGCCGACCCGCCCGCGGGCAGGCTCGCTCGCGAGCACGTCTGACTCGGGTGGCGGCATCCGGTGTCCGAGCGTACCGGCAATCCCGGTCGCGCACGTCCGCGCCGCGGCCGCGCGTGACCGGCGATCGGCGGGTCCGGCTTCAGCCAGACCCGCGCGCTGCGAGCCGCAGCCCGCCTCACACGAGGGGCACGAACACGCAGGGTGTCAGTTCCTCCCGCCGCAGCGCCTCTCCGACTCGCGTAAGGCGGACGAGCCGCTGCCCCCAGGCTTCGCCCACCGGCATCACCAGCCTGCCGCCGTCGGCGAGCTGCTCGACGAGCGCCTCGGGGACCTGCGGGGCGGCCGCTGCGACCGAGATCGCGTCGAACGGCGACCGGTCGGGCGCGCCGAACCGGCCATCGCCAATCCTCACCTCGACCGGGAAGCGGAGCGCCGCGAGCACGGCTCTCGCCCGCTCGGCGAGCTCGGGGACGACCTCGATCCCGACGACCTCGCAGCCCATCGCGGCGAGCACTGCCGCCGCGTATCCCGAGCCCAGCCCGATGTCGAGCACGCGATCGCCCGGCCCGACCGCGAGCAGCTCGCACATCTGCGCCACCATCAACGGCTGTGAGATCGTCTGGTCGTGTCCGATCGGGAGCGCGCAGTCGTCGTACGCCGCGTCGTGCAGCGCCTGAGGGACGAAGGCCTCGCGTGGCACAGAGCGCATCGCGCCGATGACCATCTCGTCGTCGATCCCCCGGCGGCGGAGGAGCCGGATCATCGCCTCCCGCCGCTCGTTGTCGCTCATACCGTCAGGGTACGTCGAAATGGCGCCGGATCGCCGGCGCGAGCTCGGCAAGTCGTCGCGGCGGATCGAGCCCGACGCCGAGCACCGGCACGACCGAGTCGGCAGCGTCGAGCGAGCCGTGCGAACCGCCGCCATGGTGGGCCTTCCCGCCCATGTCGACGAACTCCCAGCCCTCGGTCGCCGAGACGATCACCTCGCCCGCGTTCGGGCAGTGCGCCGCGGCCCACGTGCGGGCGATCGCGTCCGGCTGGTCGAGGATCGACGCGGCACCGCCCACCTCGAGCGCACCGTCGCGAACGGTGAGCGACGCTTCCTCACCCTGCCGCCGAACCACGACCGCGTCCCCCTCCCGGAACACTACGACCTCCGCCGACGGCTCTCGCTCGACCACGGTGGCGAGCGTGCGGACCGGCGGAGCGGAGTCGTCGAGCCGGTAGACCGCAGCGGCGCGGTTCGAAGCGACGAGCAGCGTCCCGGGCTCGCTCGCGTACACGCGCCGAAGGTCGGCGACCTCTCGTACATGGCTTTGCCCGTGGTCTGCGACGACGAGGATCGCGTAGCGCTCGAGAAACGGCCCGAGCCCCCCGGCGGCGTCGACGAGCTCGCCGATCGCCGCGTCGCAACGCAACAGCACGTCGTGGGCGGCGTCCGGCCCTGCGGCGTGCGACGCGTAGTCGTAGTCCGAGAGGTAGAACAGCAGGAAGTCGAAGTCGTCGCGCGTGACGAGCCAGCGGGCGGCTGCAGTCGCATACCGATCGATCGTTCCCGCGGGCCGGTTGCGCCAGGAGAGCGGCGCCCCGGTCTTCGCCGTCTCGAACAGGTTGTAGAAGAAGAAGTGCTCCGGCCCGAGCACCGTCCCGAGCGGCCGCAGGAACGAGCGATGTAACGTGCGCCCACGGTAGGCGGTGAAGTTGACCGCAGCGGTGCGAAGCCCTTGATCGGCGAGCGTCTCGAAGATCGTCGTCGCGTTCCTGCCGAGATGCTCTGCGTTCATTCCGACGAGCGTGTCGCGAAGCGTCTGCGTGAGCCCGGCCTTGCGGGCCGCGCCGAAGGACGAGCCGTACTCGACGATGCGCTGCTCCTGCCGGTGCCACCAGACGAGGTGTGGGATCTCGTGCACGTCGCCGTGCGCCCCGGTCGCGATCGTCGAGAGGCACACGGGGGTCAGCGACGGGAAGGTCGTGGTCGCACGGGCGAGGGTTCCCACCTCGGCGAGGGCGCCGAGCGTCGGGAGCCGTTCGAGCGCACCCTCGAGCATCGCCGGCGTGAGCCCGTCGATCACCACGAGGATGACCTTGCGGGTCACTTCGCCAGCGTGCGCAGCCCGGCGTAGCGCTCGGGCTCCGAGCGCGCCTTCCTGATCGCGACCGCGGGTGCGCCGCCGGCGATCAGATACCCGACGACGGGGACGAACGAGAGCGCGCCGATCACCACGGCCGCTGCAGCGAGCAGGAGCGCCGTCGCACCCGATCCGGCGCCTCGTCGGATCGCGCCGCGGACGACGAGCGCCGCCGAGACCGCGCCGAGCACCGCCCCGACCATCGCGCCAGGGACGTCGAGCCAACCTCGGATCAGCAGCCCCGCGACTAGGCCGACGGCCGCGGCACCGACCACGGCGGCGACGAGGCCGCCACGGCGCGGCGCAAGCACACCCGCGAACAGCAGCCCGCCCGCAACACCGAGCCCCAGGCTGACACCGATCTCGTAGAGCTCCGACACTGAGAGGAAATGTAGAGGCTAGACGAGTACCGTCACCGCATCGCGCTCGGCCTCGAAGACGACGTGGTCGTGGTCGCCGATGTCCTCACCGTCCACCTGCAGCGGCAAGGAGTGGTCGCAGCGTGCCTCAACCCGGTCGGCGTCGTGCGCCCGGACGTGACGGCGCCCCCGCCCGAGCGCCCACCAGCCGAGCACCGGCAACACCAGCACCCGCTCCGGGGCAACGATGTCGATCCCGCCGTCGAAGCTCGCTCCGGGAGCGAGCTTGAGGCCGACGCGTCCCGCGTAGGTGTACGGCGAGCAGTTCGCAGCCATCGCGAATGCGGCACGGCCGATCCCGACGAGCTCGAGGACGGGGTCGAGCCGGAAGTGGTGCCGGGCGAGCGCCTTGATGCCGACCCGCACGAAGGCCGAGTCGCCTGGCCGCTTCCCGTTCGCGTTCCTGCCGAGCCCGTCGACCATGCGCACCAGCTCGGCGTCGAGCCCGAGGCCGGCGTTGAACGCGAACCGTCGCCCGTTCACGCGGCCCAGCCCGATCCGGCGCGTCCGCCCCAGCGCTAGCGCCCGTGCGGCCGCAACGGGGTTCCGGGGAAGCCCCAGGGCGCGCGGCAGGACGCTCGTGCCCCCGCCGGGAAGGAAGCCGAGCGTGACGTCCCGCGCGAGCCCGTTCAGCACTTCGTTGTAGGTGCCGTCACCCGAGAACACGTACACGGTGTCGACGCCGGCCGGAAGCTCACGCGCGATCACCGTCGCCTCGCCCGCCGCCCGCGTCCGCACGAGCTCGTGCGGTGACAGTACGGCGGCGACTGCCGCAAGTCGCTCTTCCGTGACGTTGGTCGCGTACGGGTTGACGATGAGGACGGCGCTCACGTCCGAAGCATGGCGCATCGGGCAACTGCGGCCACGACACGCTCGAGCGTCTCGTCGACGATCGCGTCGTCATGCGCGGTCGAAACGAACCATCGGCCGAGCGGGTAGCGGTGCGCGTATACGCCGTGCGCCTCGAGCGCGTCGCAGAGCGGCGAGTAGCCTGTCGCGTCCTGCCGGGCCGCCGCCTCGGCCGGCGTCCGCGGCGGTTCGGCGGAGCGGGGCGAGAGGAAAGGCTGGAGCATCGACCCCACCCGCCGGACGTGCCCGACGATGCCGTGCTCGCCGAACGCCGACTCGATCCCCGCCGCAAGCCGGGCCGAGCGCGCCTCGAGGCCGGGGTAGAGGTCGGCGTCGTCGCGGATCCGCTCGAGCACCGCCGCCGCCGCGGCGAGCGCGACCGGCGAGCCCGTGTAGGTGCCACCATGGACAACGCGGTTCTCGGCCTCGACGCGCATCACCTCGGTCGGGCCGCCGAAGGCGGCAAGCGCGAAGCCGCCGCCGATGATCTTGCCGAGCACGGTGACGTCGGGGACGACGCCGAAGCGCTCCTGCGCGCCTCCCGCGGCGAGCCGGAAGCCGGTCATCACCTCGTCGAAGGCGACGAGGCCGCCGGCGCCGCGCACCGCCTTGCAGAGGTGCTCGAGGTAGCCGGGTGCCGGCTCGACGAGCCCGCCCGACCCTGCGACGACCTCGCACAGCGACCCCGCGAGCTGGTCGCCGATCTCGACGATCGCCTCGTCGAGCGCGGCCGGGTCGTTCCAGGGGACGACCCGAAGCGCCGCGACCGCGCTCGCCGGGACACCGGCCGAGACGGGGCGGACGACGCCACCGTCGAGCCACGCGGCGACCGGGTCTGCCCAGCCGTGGTAGTGACCGTCGAAGACGAGCACCACGTCGCGGCCGGTCGCACCGCGCATGAGCCGAAGCGCCGCCTGCGTCGCCTCGGTGCCGGAGTTCGCGAAGCGCAGCTGCTCGACCCCGGGCACGAGCTCGGCGACGAGCTCGCCCACCGTCCCGTACAGCCGGTGTGGGAACGCGATGTGGACGCCGAGCCGAGCGACGCTCTCGGCGACCGCCTCCCAGACGAAGCGAGGGTTGTGACCGAAGAGGTTGACCCCGTAGCCGCCGCAGTAGTCGAGATACGTGTTCCCGTCGGCGTCGACGATGCGGGCGCCCTCCGCGTGCTCGACGACGACCGGGTCGCCGCTCCGCAACCGCGCGTAGCTCGACTCACCGCCCGCGACGGTGCGCGCGATCTCGGCGAACGCGGCGGCGCTGGTAGGGCGCGAAGGACCTTTCACAGGTCTGCGAGGAACGCCTCACCGACGAAAGCGTCCTTCTCGTTGGCGATATCGGAGCCCCCGGATGAGCCAAGGTCGAACAGCAGCGACGCTGCAGCTCCTGGATTCCGCGCTCTGTCTTCGTCGACCAGGATCACGACGTACGTGCTCACCGGAACTGCGAGTGCTGCCGCTCGTGCGACCGCGTGAGCGTGCAGCTCGGTTGGAAGCTCGACTTCGATGGTCCTGTTCATGGCCGCCAATGATGCCCGGCGCCGGCTACCGAAGCAGGAACCCCTCCGCAAGCGGATCGCGCGGATCAAGGGTGAAGGTCGCCACCCCTGTGCGATACGCGCTTCCCTCGACCTCGGTGATCACGGCCTGGCGACCGCCGACGTCGGCATCGCCGACGACGCGGCCGGTGAACTCGGAGCCGACGATCGAGAGGTGGCGGAGCGTCTCCCCGCGCGGTAGCCGACCCTCCTCGTCGAGGAGTGCCAGTCGGGCCGACGTCCCTGAGCCGCAAGGTGAGCGGTCGACCTCGCCGTCGGCGAAGACGGTGACGTTGCGCTGACAGAGTGGCGCCTCACTCTCGTCCTGCCAGAAGCTCACCCCGTAGATCCCGCAGAGCTCGGGCTCCTGCGGATGGACGAACGTGCGGGCCGACTCGAGGTCGCGCTTGATCGCCCGCCCGAGCTCGATCAGCCGCGTCAGCTCGCCCGGCTCGACACGCTCGCGCAGCGTCGCGTAGAACGCGCCGCCGAAAGCGACGTCGACCTCGCGGCCTGCCGCCTCGAGCCCGCGCGCCTCGACGAACGAGGGGACGTTGCGGAACCGCACCGACTCGACACGACCGTCCTTGACGCGTGCGACTGTCTCGAGCCGGCCCGAGGGGACGTCGACGACGACGCGGTTCTCGCCCTCTCGCCGCGGAACGACTCCCTCGTCGAGCGCCCACGTGACGAGCGCGATCGTCCCGTGCCCGCACGCGGTCGAGTACCCCTCGTTGTGGAAGAAGACGACGCCGAGGTCGGCACCGTCGTCGTTCGGCGGCACCACGTGGCAGCCGTACATGTCGGCGTGCCCGCGCGGCTCGAAGACGACGAGCTGCCGCACCGCGTCAAGGTGCTCGAGCGCGAAGCGCCGTCGCTCGAGGATCGTTTTTCCCTCGAGCGACGGCACCCCGCCGGTCAGGATCCGGAAGGGCTCGCCACCCGTGTGGTAGTCGACCGCGTCGACGTGCAAGCGATCAGCTCTTGAAGCTCGGATACCTGTTCGTCAGAAGCAAGACGTACGCGTTGACTCGGGCGGAGTAGCGCAGCGAAAACACGAACGCCTCCCGCATCCCCTCGCCGATCCTGCCGACGGCCAGCCCCATGAACCAGGCTCCGACGGCCAGGACGAACAACAGCCACGTCAGAGGGACCGACGCGATCATCGCCGGGTATGCAAGGGGATAGCGGAAGAGGATTCCGAGGCGGCCTTGTGCGCGAGCACGCGCGATCTCGAGATCGACCGGATAGGCGCTGGCGTTCGTAAACGACGGGAACGGGTTCGCGGCGAGAAGGAAGTACGCGGAGACCCGGGTGCTGTAGCGGACGTACTCAGCGATGAAGTTGTGCAACGGGTCGGGAACTCTTCCGAGGACGAGGCCGGCCACCCACGCGATCACGGCAACGACAGTTGCAGCCACGCCCCACAACCCCTGCCAGATGAAGTGGGGGATCGTGAGGAAAAACCGCAAGAGCGTGGTAACCCGGCTCCTGCGCAGATCGTCAGCGACGTGGAGCTGAATTGGGTGCGCTTCGCCCGATCGCCCCGCGGGAGCGTCAGACCCCGAGAGGGGCGACCCGGCGTCGGTTCCCGCGCGTGGCGGCCCGGGAGGGGGCTGAGCCGACGAATCGTCGGGCTGCGGCGGCTCATGCTCGGACATCTCAGGCTCCTTTGTAGACAGCTGGACGTTTCGCCAGAAACGCGGCTACCCCTTCGGCGAAATCGTGTGTCGCGATCATCGCCGCCTGGGCGGACGCCTCGCGGGCGAGCTGCGCTTCGAGAGCCCCTGCTGTTGCCTCTTCCAGCAGCGCCTTGGTCGCACCGATCGCCGTGGTCGGCCGGGCGGCCCACTCCGTCGCGAGCTCTGCGACCCGCGCCATGAACTCAGCGTCGGGGATCACCCCGCCGACAAGCCCCCACGTGAGCGCCTCACTCGCCGGCAGCCGCCGGTTCGAGCCAAGCCATTCGAACGCGCGGGCGAACCCGAGCTCGCGGGCGAGGAACCACGTGCCACCCGCGTCGGGAACGAGCCCGATCCCGACGAACCCGGGGACGAGGCTCGCGCTCTCGGCCGCGACGCGCAGGTCGCATGCCATCGCCAGCGAGAGGCCGGCGCCGGCCGCGACCCCATTGAGCGCGCAGATCACGGGCTTGCGAAGCGCGCGAATCCTGCGGACGTTCGGGTGGTAGAGCTCCTCGAGCGCCTCGGCGACCGTCCCGCTCAGCTCCTCGAAGTCGCGGAGATCCTGCCCGGCGCAAAACGCCTTGCCCGACCCGGTGAGCACGACCGAACGGATCTCCGGCGCCGCCGCCTCGTCCAGCGCATCCCGCAGTTGCAGCTGGAGCGGGCCCGAGAGGGCGTTGAGGACTTCGGGCCGGTTGAGGGTGATCGTGAGAACCGCGCCGTCTCGTGCGGTCACGACGTCGCTCATGCCGCGGACGCTACACGGCCGAGCACGAGCTCGCCGCCGACGTTCTGCGACCGGCTACGCCATGAGCTGATTGACTCCGCCCGTGAGCTCGTCCTCGCTTGCGGCCGTTCTCGCGATGATCGCGGGACTGGCCGGCGCCGTGCAGATCGCCGTCCAGGGGCGCCTCAGCGACCGGATCGGGGCGCTCGAGGCGCTCGCTTGTGCTTCGATCGTCGGAGGCATCGTCGCGCTCGTCGTGCTGCTCGTCACCCGGCGATCGCTCGACGGTCTTGTCCGTGGGATCGAAGGGCCGAAGTGGCTGCTCCTCGGCGGTGTGATGAGCACGGTGATCATCCTCTCGATCACCGTCGCCGGGCCGCGGATCGGGGTCGTCGCGACGACCGCGGTCCTCATCGCTGCCCAGTTCGCCCTTGGTGCGGCCATCGATCGGTTCGGCTGGTTCGGGCAAGAAGCGCTCCCGCTCTCGACCGCCCGTGTCGTGGGCCTCGCGCTGCTCGCGGCCGGCGCCGCGTTGACGCTCCGCCGCTGAGCCCGTCCTCAGCGGCGGCGACCCGCCGCGCAGCTACAGGCAGATGTCGTCCGGGCTGACCGGAATGCGGACGAGCTCGCGGCCGGTCGCGTTGCGCACGGCTGCCGCGACTGCGGCCGAGGAGACGACCGTCGGCGGCTCGCCGACGCCCTTGACGCCATACGGCCCGTCGGGGTTCGGCTCCTGAACGAGGTCGACGACGACCGGCGGCATGTCGAGCGTCGTCGGCAGGAGGTAGTCGGTGAAGCTGGCGTTGCGAATCACACCGTCGCGCACCTCGAGCTCCTCCATCAGCGCAAGCCCGATCCCCTGCGCCGTCCCGCCCTCGATCTGCCCGACGACCGCAAGCTCGTCCAGCGCGTGCCCGACGTCCTGGGCCGTGCCGATCCAGACGACCCGGGTGAGCCCGAGCTCGACGTCGACCTCCACCACCGCGCGCATCGCCGAGATCGCGTAGCCCGCATGGGCGCGGTCGCCCTGCACCTGACCCGTGTCCGGGTCGAGAGGGTGCGTCTCGATGTGCCGGTAGACGCGTTCGACGTCGACCGGCCCGCCGATGCGCTGATGCTCCTCGCGCGCAGCCTGACACGCCTCCCGAACCGCGCCTGCTGCCATCCAGGTCATCCGGGACGCCGATGTGGAACCTGCCGACCCGACCGATGCGGTCGTCCGGGGCGCAAGCGTGACGTCGTCGGTGCCGAGCTCCCGCCGGGCGATGTCGAGAACCACAGCACCAACGCCCTGCCCAACCTCGGCGGCAGCGCAGTGGATGACGGCGGCGCCTGAGGCGTCGAGCTGCACGCGGGCGGCGCAGCTGTCGTCGAAGCCCTCCGAGAAACAGAGGTTCTTGATCCCGACCGCGAACCCGACACCCCGACGCACGCCTTCGCCGAACGTCGTCGAGCCGGCGCCGCCGGGAAGCCGCAGCGAATCGCGGGGCAGGGGCTCCGGCTCGGGCACCGGAATCGCCGCGGCGCGCCGAATCACCTCGGCAACCGGGAGGCACGCCGGCGCGAGCTGCCCGGTCGGGAGCCGGTCGCCCGGCTCGAGCGCGTTGAGCAGCCGCAGCTCGATCGGGTCGATCGCGAGCGCAGCGGCGAGCTTGTCGAGCTGCGCCTCGCCGGCGAAGCACGTCTGCACCGCCCCGAACCCGCGCATCGCGCCGCACGGCGGGTTGTTGGTGTAGACGGCGAGCCCGGAGATGTGGGCGTTGTCGACGCGGTAAGGGCCGAGCGCCTGGGTCGAGGCATTCGAGATCACCGCCGCCGAGCTCGACGCATAGGCGCCACCGTCGATCAGCACCCGGGCGTGGACGCAGGTGATCCGGCCGTCGCGGTTCGCACGATGCTCCATCCAGATCCTCGCCGGGTGCCGGTGGACGTGACCGACAAACGACTCGGCCCGGTCGTAGACGATCTTTATCGGGCGCTCCGTGTGCAGAGCGAGCAGTGCCGCATGGATCTGCATCGACAGGTCCTCGCGTCCACCAAAGGCGCCGCCAACCCCGGCGAGGTGCACGCGCACCATCTCGGGCGGCAGTGCGAGGCACGGTGCGATCTGATCGCGGTCGACGTGGAGCCACTGGGTCGCGACATGAATGTCGACACCGCCCTCGCCGTCGGGAATTGCGATCCCCGACTCGGGCCCGAGGAACGCCTGATCCTGCGAGCCGACCTCGTACACGCCGCTGACGGCGATGTCGCCCGAGGTCTCGGGATCGCCGTGAACGATCTCGATCGAGCGGATCACGTTCGGGCGCGGGTCATCGCGATAGCCGTGACCTGCGGTGGGGCGGCCGGCGTGGATCGGCTCCGACTCCGTCGCGCGCTCCATCTCGACGACCAGCGGCAGCGGCTCGTATTCGACGACGATCGCCTCGGCGGCACGGCGGGCCTGCTCCGGATGGTCGGCTGCGACGAGCGCGACGGGCTCGCCGTGGTAGCGAACCCGGTCAATCGCCAGCACCGGCTGGTCGGGGAACTCGAGCCCGTAGGTCTTCACACCGGGCACGTCTGCGTGGGTGAGCACGGCGTGGACGCCGGGCATCGAGAGCGCCGGGCCGATGTCGATCGAGACGATGCGCGCATGCGCGCACGGGCTTCGCAGCGTGCGGCCCCAGAGCATCCCGGGCGCGTCGAGGTCGCTCGAGTACGCGAACTCACCCGTTACCTTCGGGGTCGCGTCCTCGCGCCAGGGCCTCACGGCGGCATGACCCACTCGAGGCACGGTGCGTGTCTGCGTCTCGCTCACAGGGTCGCCTTCCGCACCGCCTCGAGGATGCGGCCGTACCCCGTGCAGCGGCAGACGTTCCCGGAGAGCGCCTCGCGGATCTCGTCGTCACTCGGCGAGGCGACGCGAGTGAGCAAGTCGACGGTCGCAACGACGAGCCCCGGCGTGCAGAAGCCGCACTGGACAGCGCCCGCCTCGACGAACGCCTCCTGGACCCGATGGAGCGTCTCGCCGCCTGCGACGCCCTCGATCGTCGTCACCGCTCGGCCGTTGGCCTGCGCTCCGAGCACGAGACATGCGCAGACGAGCTCACCGTCGAGGAGCACCGAGCACGAGCCGCACTCGCCCTGCTCGCACGCGTTCTTCGAGCCGGGAAGGCGGAGCTGGTCACGCAGCAGCTGCAGCAGGCTCTCGCCGCCCCAGAGCTCGCCCTCATGACGCTCGCCGTTGACCGTGAGCTCGATCCTCATGCGAGGCACCTGCTGAGCGCACGGCCCGCGAGGACGCCGAGCGCGTGGCGGCGGTAGGCGGCGGTCCCGCGCACGTCGTCGATCGGGCTGGCCGCCGCGACCACCTGCTCCGGAAGCGCGCTCGCGTCCGTCAGCGGAAGGCGCACGAGCGTGGCGACTGGCGCGGCGGAGCCGAAAGCTGCACGGACCTCGTCACGCTCGCGATCGACGAGCACGGCAAGCGAGCACACGGCGATCACCATCGCATTGCGGGTTCCGACCTTCATGAAGGTCTGCGAGGGAACGGCCGCGCGGTTGGGAAGTCGCACCGCGGTCACCAGCTCGTCGAAGGCAAGCGCGTTCCGCTTCACCCCCGTGAGGAACTCCGTGAGCGGGAGCACCCGCTCGCCACGGACGCTGCGAAGCTCGACCATCGCTCCGGCGACAAGGAGCGGAGGGAGGGCGTCACCGGCGGGCGAGGCGGTGCCGAGGTTGCCGCCGAGCGTGCCGCGGTTTCGGATCTGGGGCGATCCGACCGTGCGGGCAGCGGCGGCGAGGGCGGGCTGCAATGTCGCGATCTCGCCGTGCATCGCCTCCGTGTGCGTGAGCCCGGCGCCGAGAACGAGCTCCTCACCCTCGCGCCGCCAACCGCGGAGCTCGGCGACAGCGTTGAGGTCGACGAGCGCCGGCGGCCGGGAGTGGGCGAAGTTGAGCTCGACCATCACGTCGGTGCCGCCCTGGATGAACCGGGCCTCGGGTGGGAGCTCGGCCTTGATCCGAAGCGCCTCGTCGAGCGTGCTGGGGCGGACGACGTCCATCGCTGGGTTCTAGCGCTCTTCGCGGACGTACGGCTCGCCAAGCGCGGCGGGTGCCCCCAACCTGCGCTTCGCGCCACCCGTGGAGACGAGCACGAGGACGAGGATGGTCATGACATACGGCAGCGACTGGAACACCTGCGGGGCAACAGTGACGCCACGCGCCTGGAGCGTCAGCGGCAACGCCGATAGCCCACCGAACACGTAGGCGCCGACGAGGCAGAGATCGGCACGCCAGAACGCGAAGATCACGAGCGCGATCGCGATCCAGCCCGCGCCTGCCGTGAGGCCGTCGACCCACTGCGGCGTCAACGCCAGGCTGAAGCAGGCCCCGCCGAGCCCGGCGAAAGCACCGCCTGCGAGCGTGTGGACGTAGCGGTACCGCACGACCGAGATCCCCATCGCGTCCGCGGTCGCGGGCGACTCCCCGACCGCCCTGAGCTCGAGCCCCGGCCGCGTGCGCGCGAGGTAGAACCCCACCCCGACGACGCAGAGCCATGAGAGGTAGACAAGGACGTTCTGGCCGAATACGACCGGCCCGATCACCGGGAGGTCCTCGAGCCCGAACAGATTGGCGGGCCCGAACGAGAACCGCGCCGGGTTGTCGGGAAGCGAGAAGTCGTTGCCGATGTACGACGAGAGCCCGGTTGCGCCTGCAAAGATCGTGAGCGCGAGCCCGGTGACGATCTGGTTTGCCCGCAGGGTGATGACGAGGAACGCGAGCAGCGCCGCCGCGCCCGCGCCTGCGGCCATCGCGACACCGACGGACGCGAGCAGCGAGATGGTCTTCGAGCCTCCGACGTGCTGCACCGTGAGGAACCCCATCACCGCGCCGACGAGCATCATCCCCTCGACACCGAGGTTGAGCACGCCGGACCGCTCGGCCAGAAGCTCCCCGAGCGCCGCGAACAGCAGCGGAGTTCCGTAGGCAACCGCCGACGCGGCGATCACGACCCCTAGGCTCGAGTTCACTCGTAGGGCCGCCTGTTGCGCCGTACAGGACGAACTCGGGCCTGGGCGGCGCCACGAGACGAACACGGACACGCGCTACGCGCGTGGTTGTCCTTGTCGGATGCCTTGATCCCGCTACACGGGATGGGTCGCAACCGGCCCGAAGGCATCGAGGCGTTCCCGCTCACGGCCGCGATCTCCACACGATTTGCCATCTCGTCGTCACGCGGTTGTCTCCAGCGATGCTGCCTTCGGAGGAGAGCTGCGGGCGAGCCGGATGCGGTAGCGGACGAGGAGCTCGCCGCCGAGCATCGAGAACAGGATGAGTCCCTGCATCACGCCGACGAGCCCCGAGGGGAAGTCGGCGCCCTGGAGCGCGTAGCCGGCGTTCTGGAGCCCGCCGAGGAGGAATGCGACGAGGACGACCGCGAACGGGTTGTAGCGGGCGAGCGCCGCGACGACGATTCCCGCGTAGCCGTAGCCGGCCTGCTGGAGGCCGCGCGGGTCGAGGACGTGACGGAAGTCGCCGTCCTGGCTGGCGCCGCCGATCCCGGCGATGGCGCCCGAGAGGCACATGATCGCGACGATCTTCCGCCGCGTGCGCATCCCCGCGTAGCGGGCGGCCCGCGGCGAGTCGCCGATCACCTGCGCCTCGAACCCGAAGCGCGTTCGCGAGTACAGAACCCAGGCGAGCACCGCGACCGCGCACGCGATCAGAAAGCCGAGCGGCACGTCGATCGAGCCGAGACGGAGCGTCGACCATGTTGCGCCTTCTGGCAACTGCTTGCCCTGCGGGAAGAGCTGACCGGTGGCGGAGTCGTCGCGCCAGTACGACTGGCTGTCGAAGATCAGGTAGTTGATCACCAGCCCCGCGACGTAGTTGAGCATCAACGACGTGATGATCTCGTTGGTGTGGAGGAACGCCCGCAGCAGCCCCGGGATCGCGCCCCAGGCGGCGCCGAGCGCGGCGCCGGCCGCGATCATCGCCGCGATCACGACGACCGTCGACTGGCCGCCGAGGAGGAGCGCAACACCGGCTGCGCCAATCGCCCCGAAGTACAGCTGGCCCTCGGCGCCGATGTTGAAGAGCCGCATCCGAAAGGCGACCGCGGCCGCGAGCCCGGTGAACGCGAGCGGCGTCGACGAGACGAGCGTCGAGGTGATCGCACCGTCGGCGAGATAGGCGGCGTCGAACAGCTTGCGAAGCGTCGACCACGGGGAGTGGCCCGTCACCAACAGAAGCAGCGCGATCAGCATGTGCGCGACGAGGAGTGAGGCCAGCGGTACCAGGACGAGGAGCGAGCGTCGCTCCTCGAGACGTCGCTCGATCCGAAGGCTCACGCGCCGGCCATCCAGAGGCCGAGCTGCTCGGCCGTCGCCTCGCGGGCGTCGACCTCGCCGACAAGCCGCCCCTCGTAGAGCACGCCGATCCGATCGGCGAGCGCCATCACCTCGTCGAGGTCCTCGCTGATTAGCAGGATCGCGGTCCCGCGGGCCACCGCCTCGCGCAGATACGTGTGCACCGCCTCGATCGCGCCGACATCGAGCCCTCGTGTTGGCGCGGCGACGACGAGCACCCTAGGCGCGCCGGAGAACTCGCGGGCGAGCACCACCTTCTGGAGGTTGCCGCCCGAGAGCTTTCGCGCCGGCGTGGTGACGCCGGCGGGGCGGACGTCGTAGCGGTGAACGAGGTCGAGGGCGCGGTCGCGGATCCGGCGGAGCCGCAGCAGCGGTCCCGCCGAGACCTCGCGCCCGCGGTAGCTCTTGAGCACGACGTTCGAGGCGACGCTCATGCTCGGCGCGACCCCCGTGTGGAGCCTGTCCTCGGGCACGTGGGCGATCCCGGCGCGGATCGCGGCGCGGGGATCGCCTCCGTGGAGCGGCACGCCGTCGACTACGAGCACCCCCTCGGCAAGCGGCCGCATCCCGGTGACGACCTCTGCGAGCTCGCGCTGCCCGTTGCCCGCGACCCCGGCGATCGCGTAGATCTCACCTTGCCTGACCCCGAGACTGACCTCGCGCAGCGCGTCGACGCCCCGATCGCCGTGCGCGGTGACGCCGGTGAGCTCGAGACAAACCGGGCCCGCCTCCCGGCCGTGCTCGACGCGCTTCGCGACCTCGACGGCGCGACCGACCATCAGCGCCGCGAGGGCCTCACGACTGGTGTCGGCGGTCGCAACGGTTGCGATCGACCTCCCGGCGCGGAGCACGGTGACCCGGTCGGCGACCGCCATCACCTCGTGAAGCTTGTGCGAGATGAAGATCACGGTGCGCCCCTCGGCGGCCATCGCGCGGAGCGTGCCGAAGAGCGCCTCGGCCTCCTGCGGGGTGAGCACCGCGGTCGGCTCGTCGAGGATCAGCACCCGCGCGTCGCGGTAGAGCGCCTTGAGGATCTCGACGCGCTGCTGCTCGCCGACCGAGAGTTGCCAGATCTTGGCGTCCGGCTCGACCCCGAGCCCGTAGCGAGCGCCCAGCTCCGACACGCGGCGCTCCAGCTCGGCGCGGTTGATGACGAGCCGTCGACCGAGATCGCGATGATCGCCGAGCACCACGTTCTCGGCGACGGTGAACGGCTCGACGAGCCGGAAGTGCTGGTGCACCATCCCGATCCCCGCCGCGAGCGCATCGCGCGGTGAGGAGAAGGCTGCGGGTTGCCCGTAGAGGCGAAGCTCGCCCTCGTCGGCGCGGTAGAGACCCGTGAGGATGTTCGACAGTGTCGACTTCCCCGCCCCGTTCTCGCCGAGCAACGCGTGGACCTCGCCGATCGCGGCCTCGAAGTCGACCGCGTCGTTCGCGACGACGCCGGGAAACCGTTTTGTGATCCCGCGCATGGCCACGGCCGCCTCACTCGAGACGACCGTGGCGCGATGCGGTTCGGCATCCATGCGCGACGCACGGATTGCGGACTACCCCTTGGGGCTCCCTTCGATGCCCTTCACGAGCCAGTCGACGGAGAGGATCTGCGGGAGCGTCATCCGCTTGCCCTTCGGCACTCGCAGCTTTCCGGACTGGTCGTAGAGCGGCCCCTGGAACTCGTAGAACTTGCCGGAGACGATCTCAGCTCGCTTCTTGGCGATGAGCGCCTTGGTCTTCTCGCTGACCTTCGGCCCATAGGGCGAGAGGAGCGCAAAGCCGTCCTTCATCGTTCCCCAGTAGCTCCCGGTCTTCCAGGTGCCGTTGCCGGCCGCCTTGACCCGCTGGACGTAGTACGGGCCCCAGTCGTAGACCGCGGCGACAAGCCACGAGGTCGGCGCGAACTTGCGCGAATCGCTGTTGTAGCCGACCCACGGGAGTCCCTTCGACTGCGCGTACTGCCCGGCCGAAGGGCTGTCGACGTTCTGCCCGATGACGTCCGCACCTGCCGCAACGAGGCTCTCGGCGGCCTTCTTCTCCTTCACCGGATCGAACCACGACTTCGTCCAGACGAGCTTGACCGTTGCACCGGGACGGACGAGCTGGACTCCAAGCGCGAACGCGTTGGCGTGGCGGATGATCTCGGGGATCGGGAAGGGGACGATGTAGCCGACGACACCCTTTTTCGTCGCTGCGCCCGCGGCGATGCCCGAGAGGTAGATCGCGTCCTCACCCGCACCGAAGTAGTTCGCGAAGTTCTTGCCCTGCTTGTATCCGGTCGCGTGCTCGAAGTAAACGTCCGGGTGCTTCTTCGCCGCCGCCTCCATCGCGTCCATGTAGCCGAACGAGGTGGCGAAGATGATCTTGTTGCCGTCGCGGATCAGGCTCTCGATCACCTGCGTTGCCTGCGGGCCTTCGGGGACGTTCTCCTTGTACGTCGTGACCACGTTCTTGCCGAGCGCCTTCTGCACCTTCAGCCGACCACGGTCGTGCGCCTGCGACCAGCCGCCGTCGTTGTGCGGGCCGACGTAGATCCACGCCGCCTTGATGGCCGCGTTGCTGCGCGCGGTGCCGGCGGCAACAGCCGTCAGCGCCGCGATGGCCACGACGACGAGCGCGCCGACGAGACCGATCCTCCCTCTTCTCATGAGTCCTCCCTGTTTCGGCCGCAACGACCTATGGACATCGAGCGCAGCGTCGCGCGCGGCCAATTCTCCACGATCGGGGCGGCCGACGCGAAAGAGTCAGATTTCCAGCGGAACTAGCTCAAATCGGTCAACATCGACGAGCCCGCGGTCGGTGATCTTGAGATGCGGGATCACCGAGAGACCGAGGAACGCGAGCGTCAAGAACGGGGTCGCACCGCTCCACCCAAGCGCCGCTGCCGCCTCGTTCGTCGCCTTGCTCTGCGCGATCACGTCGACCAGCGGCGCATCGGAGAGGAGGCCTGCGATCGGGAGCGGGCACTCGGCGACGATGTGGTCGCCGGCGACCGCGACGATCCCGCCGCCGAGCTCGACGAGCCGCGCGACCGCGAGCGCCATTTCCTCGTCGCTCATCCCGACGACGACGAGATTGTGGGCGTCGTGGGCGACGCTCGAGCCGAGGGCGCCGCGTTCGAGCCCCGAGCCGGCGACGAAGCCCAGCCCGATCCTGCCGGTGGCGAGGTGGCGCTCGACGACCGCAATCTTTGCGAGCTCGCCGCCCGCGACCGCGTGGCCGTTGCTGAGCCTGGCCGGGCGGACGAGCGACTCGGTGACGACCTGGTCGTCGATGAGGCCTATCGCGCGCAGGTCCGTACCCGTGAACGGGATGGCGAAGCTCGCTGCGGTGACCGGCGCGACTCGCACTGTCTGGCGCACCCATTCGGGAACCTCGGGCTTCGGCTCGTTGACGATCGGACGGCCGCGCTTCAGCACGAGGCTCGGCGTGAACTCGACGAGGTCGGGAAGGAGCAGGAGGTCGGCCTGCCGGCCCGGGACGATCGCGCCGAGTCGACGCAGGCCGTGCCAGGTCGCGGGGTTCGTCGACGCCATCACGATCGCGTCCTCGGGCGCGACGCCCTCCGCGACCGCGACGCGCACCATCCCATTGACGTGGCCGTTGTCGGCGGTATCGTCCGGGTCGCGGTCGTCGGTGCAAAAGGCGATCCGGTGGGGACCGAACTCCTCAACGAGCGGCAACAGCGCCCGGAGGTTTCGCGCCATCGAGGCCTCACGGATCAGGAGCCACATCCCGGCTCGGAGCCGCTCCCGCCCTTCCGCGACCGTCAGCGCCTCGTGGTCGGAGTAGAGCCCTGCGGCCGCGTAGGCCTGCAGCTCCTTGCCGAGGACGCCAGGCGCGTGCCCGTCGACATGAGACGCGCCGGCCAGCTCCAGCTTGGCGAGCTCGCCAGCGTGACCGGCGATGACCCCGGGGTAGTTCATCATCTCCGCAAGCCCGAGCACGCGCCGCCGGCGCATCAGCGACTCGAGGTCGCCCGGGGTGAGCGGACGCCGCGGTGATTCGAACGGCGACGCCGGCACGCACGACGGCGCCATGAAGTAGACGTCGAGCTGGAGGTCCGCCGACGCGTCGAGGAGCCAGTGAACCCCGTCGACCCCGAGGACGTTCGCGATCTCGTGCGGGTCGGCGACGATCGCGGTCGTCCCGAGCGGCAGAATCAAGCGGGCCAACTCGTCGACCATCAGCTTCACCGACTCGATGTGCATGTGGGCGTCGATCAGACCGGGGACGATGTACTGCCCGGCGGCGTCGACCGTCTCGTGCCCGTCGTACGACCCGAGCCCAGCGATCACGCCATCCGTGATCGCGATGTCGACGTCGAGCCACTCGCGCGTGAAGACCGAGAGCACGCGCCCGCCCCGGACGACCACGTCGGCTGGCTCGTCCCCGCGGGCCACGGACAGCCGATGCGCCAGTCCGCTCATCCCGGGGAACCTAACGGAAGATTCCGGCGCGGCGAGGCTGACAGTCGCGCCGCCTCCTGGACTACAGTCCGCCCGTGACGTCGCTGCTCGCGCTCGATGCCTATCTCCACGACTGGCTCGACCTGCTCCTGCGCTGGTTGCACGTGATCGCCGCGATCGCCTGGATCGGAACGTCGTTCTACTTCGTCCTGCTCGACCAGTCCCTCCGCGCGCCCGCCGACCCGACCGACGCGGAGGCAGGCGTGGCAGGCGAGCTGTGGGAGGTTCACGGGGGCGGCTTCTACCACGTGCAGAAGTACCGGGTTGCGCCGCCGACGCTGCCCGAGCACCTCGCGTGGTTCAAGTGGGAGGCGTACACGACGTGGCTCACGGGCTTCGCGCTGGTCGTGCTCCTCTTCTACCTCGACGGCGCGTCACGGCTCGTGGATCCCGCGGTCGCGGATCTCTCTCAGTGGCAAGCGGTGGCGCTTTCGCTCGTCCTGCTGGTCGGCGCGTGGGTCGTCTACGACGTATTCTGCCGCCTGCTCGGCAGGAACGAGCGCGTGCTTGCCGCCTCGGTCGGCGTGCTCGCGGTCGCTTCGGCGATCGCCGCGACCGAGCTCTTCGCGTCGCGGGCGGCGTTCCTCCAGGTCGGAGCGATGCTGGGGACGATCATGGCCGCGAACGTGCTGATGGTGATCATCCCCGCACACTGGGAGCTGATCCGAGCGAAGGAAGCGGGGCGCGAGCCAGACCCGACGCCGGGGATCGAAGGCAAGCGTCGCTCGGTGCACAACAACTATCTGACGCTGCCCGTGCTGTTCACGATGCTCGGCGGCCATTTCCCCCTCGCGTACGGCGCCAGCCACGCGTGGCTCGTGCTCGCAGCGTTCATGGCGCTCGGCGTCTTTGCGAGGCTCTTCTTCAACCTCAGGCATCGTGGGCGCACGAACTGGTGGATGCCCGTCGCGGGCGCGGCGGTCGTCGCCGCGCTTGGAGTGGCGCTGAACCCCGACGACGAGGCCAGCGCGACCGGCGGTGACGCGGACGCATTCGCGCGGGGGAAGGCCGTATTTGCGTCGGCCGGCTGCGGCGCATGCCACACCCTCGCCGACGCCGGAACAACGGGAACGGTCGGCCCGAGCCTCGACGCAACCAAGCCCCCTCAGGTGCAGGTCGTCGAGCGCGTCACGAACGGAAAAGGTGCGATGCCGGCGTTCCGGGGCAAGCTGACAGAGCAGCAGATCAGCGATGTCGCCGTGTACGTCAGTGCGGTCGTTCGCGGCGCCACGCCGTAAGAGCAAGCCCGCAATCGCCGCGCGGCGCCAAACGCAACATCGGCTCGCGACCGCCCGCCGCTACAAGCACCGGACGTGGCGACACGAAGGTGGTACGAAGTCGACACAGACACGACACACCTTCACGGGCATGATTCGGGAAGGGGCCCGCGAGCCCCCATTCGGGGGGCGCGCCGTGTGGGTGGGGTTCGGCTGCCCGCGTGTCACACGGTGCAAGCGGCGGCCGCGCGCGGCTCCCGACGGAGCTCCGGAATACAACGGGCGTGGCCGGCTACGAGCGGGGCGAGCCGCCGCCCCCGGGCGCGCGGCTTGCTCCCCATCGCCGCACGGCGTCCTCGAGAACCCGGAGCGCCACAACGACGTCGCCGGCCTCGACGCTCTCGAGCGGCGAATGACTGATCCCGCCGCGGCAGCGTACGAAGAGCATCGCCGCCGGCGCGTCCTGCCCGACGACCACGGCGTCGTGGCCAGCGCCGCTCACGAGCCGACGCACCTCCATTCCCTGTGCCGCAATCGCGTCGGCGAGGCACGCCGAGAGCTCAGTGTCCATCGCCACCGCGGGAGTGGACTGAACGACCGACCACTCGAGCTCGAGACCACGACCGGCCGCCAGCTCGCGCGCCGACGTCTCGATCCCGGACAGTGCCTTCTCGCGCACCGAGTCAGTCGCATGCCGCACGTCAACGGAGAGCGCAACGCGCCCCGGGATCACGTTCGCAGCGCCCGGCTCGACGACGAGCTCCCCCACGGTCGCGACAAGCCCGTCGGTCTCTCTCATCACGCGCTCGACCGTGAGTACCAGCTCGGCGGCGCCAGAGAGCGCGTCAGTCCGCAAGTCCGCCGGCACCGTCCCGGCATGACCGGCGGCACCGCCGAGAACCGCCCGCGCCCTCGTCTGCCCGCAAATCGCGCTCACCACACCCACCGGCAGTGACTCATCCTCGAGCACCGGGCCCTGCTCGATGTGTGCCTCGAGGTACCCGGCGATCTCCTCGCTCTCGAGACGGGCCACGGCCTCGCCGTCACCACCCGCGTCTGCAAGCGCTTCTGCAAGCGTGATGCCGTCCCTGTCGACCAGCGAGAGCCATTCCCGAGAGAACCGCCCTCGATAGGCGCTACTACCAAGATAGGCAACAGAGAATCGGACGCCTTCTTCGTCGGCAAACGCGATCACCTCGAGCGGCCCGGTGGACCTCTCGGCGACCTCGATCGCGAGAAGCACTCCGAGCGGGCCGTCATAGCGGCCCGCGTCACACACCGTGTCGTAGTGGGATCCGAGCACGAGCGGCGCTCCATCGGCGGCGGTTCGGCCGCGGACGTTCCCGGCCGGGTCGACCGTCACCGTGAGCCCCGCCGCCTTCATCCACTCCGCCAGCAGCCGCCCCGCGGCGACCAGTGCCGGCGTCGCATAACGACGCGTGAGATGCCCCTCCTCCTCGCTCACGCAAGCGAGCTCATCGGCGCGGGCCATCACCCTCGCAGCACGTTCCTCCGGGGTCACGGCTGGAATCGCGCCGAGACGCGGCGATGCTCTCGCGCGATCTCACCCTCGTCGGCACGAACAAGCGACCCGCCGCGAACAACGTCGGCGCCGCCGACGACCAACCGGTCGACACGATGCGGGCCGCCGAAGACCAACCCGGCAACGGGGTCGGCAGCGCCCTGCAGCGCGAGCTCGTCGACGGGCCAGACGGCGAAGTCCGCTCGCTTCCCGGGCGCGAGCTGTCCGATGTCGTCGCGACCGAGCACCGCCGCACCACCCCGGGTTCCCAGCGAGATCGCCTCACGGACGGTCATTGCCCGAGGCCCACCGCGACCGCGCGCGACGAGGAGCGCGTTCTTGACTTCGAGAAATAGGTCGCTGCGCTCGTTCGAGGCTGAGCCGTCGACGCCAAGCCCGACGCTTACGCCAGCATCGACAAGCTCGCGAACGGGCGCGACGCCGGCTCCGAGACGCAAGTTCGACGATGGGCAGTGTGCGACGCCGACGCCGCTCGTCGCAAACGCAGCGACGTCCGGTGCGGGCAGGTGGACGCAGTGCGCGCACCACACGTCGTCGTCGAGCCAGCCGAGCTGATCGAGGTACTCGGTCGGCCGGCAGCCGAACGTCTCGGCACAGAAGGCGTCCTCTTCCACGGTCTCCGCGAGATGGGTGTGCAGTCGGAGCCCGAGCCGGCGGGCGAGTGAGGCAGACTCGATCATCAGCTCGCGGGTCACGGAGAACGGTGAGCATGGCGCGACCGCGATCTGCACCATCGCCCCGTCCGCGAGCCCGGCGAGCCGCTCGGTGTCCGCGAGGATCTCGTCGATCGTCTCGACGAGGCTGTCGGGCGGCAGCCCGCCGTCGGAGACCCCGAGGTCCATCGATCCGCGCGAGGCGACGATGCGGACGCCGAGCTCCGAGGCCGCCGTGAGCTCCGCCTCGATCAGCCCTGCTTGACCGCGCGGGAACACGTAATGGTGGTCGAAGACGGTGGTGCACCCCGAGAGCGCGAGCTCCGCGAGCCCTGTTTTCGCGGCCGTGTACACGGACTCCGCGTCGATCCCCGCCCAGACCGGGTAGAGCTCGACGAGCCACTCGAACAGCGTGCCGTCCTGCGCCCGCGCGCGCGTTAGCGTCTGGTAGAGGTGGTGGTGCGTGTTGACGAGGCCAGGCGTGACGACGGCGCCTCCGAGGTCGACGACGGCATCCGCGTCCGGCGGCTCACCCGCGCCGACCGCCGCCACGAGATCGCCGTCAATGAGGATCCAGCCGTCGACAAGCTCGGTTGCGGCATCGTCCATCGTGACGACATGGCCGTGGACGAAGAGCCTGCTCATCGTCGCTGGACGCTATACGATCGCACCCGAATGGCTGCGAGTGTCTCGACGCACGTGCTCGACACGGGAAGCGGCCGTCCCGCGGCAGGCGTATCTGTCGAGCTCGTGCGTGGCGACGAGGTGATCGCGCGCGGCGAGACCGACGCTGATGGGCGGATCAATCGGCTTGCCGACGACGTCGCGCCCGGTGCTGCCACCATCGTCTTCCACCCGCCGTCGCTCTTCTTCACCAAGGTCGCGTTCGACGTCGATCTGGGCGACGGGCACCACCACATCCCGCTGCTCGTTTCGGCCTACGGATGCGCGAGCTACCGCGGCAGCTGAGCGAGGCCGAGCTTGCGGACCTCTTCGAGGGACGCACCGCGATGGTCCGCCGGCTCGCAAACGAGCCCGACCCGCTGACCCGCGCGACGACGCTTGTACACGAGCTTCCGTACGACGAGAAGGTCGAGATGCTCGCGGCGCATCCGGCGATCGGCCAGCGGGCCGGGCTGTCCGCTCGTTCGGCTGCAGAGCAGGGCGAGGATGCGGATCCTGCCGTCCTCGGGGAGCTCGCGGAGCTGAACGCGGCGTACGAGGCCCGTCACGGCTTCCGATTCGTGGTGTTCGTCAACCGCCGGCCGAAAGCCGAGATCCTCGAGGTTCTCCGTCGACGCATCGACAACGCGACCGCGGCGGAGCTCGACACCGCGTGCGGGGAGCTCGTCGCGATCGCGGTCGACCGGTGGCGCAACGGCCCGGCGCGTCCCGGGTAGCTGGCACCGAGCCTCGGTCGCTCGACCGGCGTCGCAGCAGGCGAAATGCACGTCCCACCCCGCTGCACCGCTTCGCACCCACCGCGCGCGCCACGCCCCATCCCTAGCCCCCGCCCGCCCAGGGGAATAGGAAGGAGCGTGACCTTTTTCCCAAGCCCGCGCAAGGTCTCGGGCGGACACGAGGTGTGCCAGTTTCGTCACAGTTTCTCCACAGCGGCGCCTGAAACCGTGCGTGTCCCGGGCGGCCGTGTCCTGACGGACGAGGCCGGTTCGGGTGACGGGTGACCATCCGGAGCCGCGAAGTAGAGTCAGGCCATGCTGACGATCACCGCCGGCGGCTTCACCTTCACCGCGCGCCTCGAGGAGGAGTCCGCCCCCCAGACCGTGGCTGCCTTCAGGAGGCTGCTCCCGCTCGAGTCGAAGATCATCCACGTTCGCTGGTCGGGCGAGGCCGGGTGGATTCCCTTCGGCGATCTCGAGCTCGGGCTCGGGCCCGAGAACGCGACTTGCTATCCCCACCCGGGCGAAGTCGTGCTCTACCCCGGAGGGGTTTCCGAGACGGAGATCCTCCTCGCCTACGGGTACGTCAACTTCGCCTCGAAGGCGGGCCAGCTCGCGGGCAACCATTTCGCCACGATCGAGAGCGGCAACGAGAACCTCCGCGCGCTTGGGAGGAAGTTCCTCTGGGAGGGCGCGCAGGAGATCGCGTTCCGCGAGTCGTAGGCGATGGCCGACCTCGTCGTGCGCGGTGGCATCGTCGCCGGCGAGACGATCGACATCGCGGTTGCTGACGGCGTCGTCGCGGCGCGCGGGCCCGATCTCCCTGGCGGCAGGAAAGAGCTCGACGCGTCAGGCCTCATCGTGTTGCCCGGCTCGGTCGACGCGCATGTTCACTTGAACGACCCGGGTCGTGCCGGATGGGAGGGCATCCCCACCGGCACGAGGGCGCTCGCCGCGGGCGGCACGACAACCGCGGTGGACATGCCGCTGAACTCGAGCCCGCCCACCGTCGACGGCGCCGCGTTCGCAGCGAAGGCGGATGCGATCGCCGGACGGAGCTATGTCGATCTCGCGCTTTGGGGCGGGCTCGTCCCGGGCCCGCTCGACCGGCTGGACGAGCTCGCCGAGTGCGGCGTCGTTGGCTTCAAGGCGTTCATGTGCGACAGCGGGATCGGAGACTTCCCGCGCGTCGACGATGACACGCTCGCGGAGGGGATGCGTCGGGCGGCGGCGCTCGGCCTCCCGGTCGCGGTGCACGCGGAGGACGAGGCGGTCACGCAGCGTTTGACAAGCGAAGCGAGACGGGCTGGGGCGACGGGCGCTCGCGCGTGGCTCGCGACCAGGCCACCCGAGACCGAGACCAGCGCGATCACCCGAGCAATCCTGCTTGCGGAGGAGACAGGCTGCGCGCTCCACGTCGTGCACGTTTCGACCGCGGCGGGAGTCGCGCTCGTCGCCGAGGCGCGCGCTCGCGGCGTCGACGTCACCTGCGAGACGTGCCCGCACTACCTCTTGCTCGACGAGACCGCGGTGGAGACGATCGGTGCGCTCGCGAAGTGCGCGCCGCCGCTCCGGCCGGCAACGATACGCGCCGAGCTTCTCGCCGAGGTAAGGCGTGGCGTAGTCGACACGATCGGCTCCGACCATTCGCCGGCGCCTGCCGCGATGAAGAACGACCTCGATTTCTTCGCAGTCTGGGGTGGGATCTCGGGCGCGCAGACGTTGCTGCAGGCCGTGCTCGAGCTCGACCTACCGCCCCGGCTCGTCAGTGCTTCGCCCGCCGCGCTGCTGGGGCTGTCGCGCAAGGGCCGGCTCGAGCCGGGATTCGACGCAGATCTCGTGCTCGTCGAGGCGCGACCAACGACCCTCACGACCGACGACCTCCACTACCACCACCGCCACAGCCCGTACGTCGGGCGGACGTTCGCACATCGCGTCGCGCACACGCTGCTTCGCGGCCAAACGGTATGGGACGGCGCCGCGTTCGCCACGCCGCCGGGACGGCTTATCCGCCGATGAAGTCGGCGGAGACGGGGCCGGGAAACGCGCCGATCGCCTCGCCACGACGCAGGAGCTCGGCGACCGCCTGCCGACCCTCGTTGCCGTAGTCCTGGGTGAGCTGGTTGACGTACATCTCGATGAACCGGTCGGCGACCGCCTCGTCGATCCCACGCCCGAACTGCATTGCGTACTCGAGCGCCTCCTCGCGATGCTCGAGCCCGCAGACGATCCCCTCGTGCAGGACGGCGGAGAGGTCGTCGAGCCGCTCGACGTCCCGCCGCGCGGCGTTGACCCCGAGTGGAAGCGGCAGCCCGGTCTCGAGCAGCCACCACTCACCGAGGTCGAGCACCTTGTGGAGGCCGAGCGTCGAGTACGTCAGCTGGCCTTCGTGGATCAGAAGCCCGACGTCGGCGCGCCCGCTTGCGATCTCGTCGGGGATCTCTTCGAACGCGAGCTCACGGAACGGGAAGTCGCCCAGCACGAGCCGAAGCGTGAGGAACGCGGTGGTCATCTTGCCGGGAACGACGATCTCGCGACCCTCGAGCTCGCCGACTGCCAGCGGGTCGCGCGCGACCACAATCGGCCCGTAGCCCGAGCCGATGCTCGCGCCGTGTGGGAGGAGCGCGTAGTCCTCCTGGACGAACGGGTAGGCCGCGAGTGACAGCGCGGTCACCTCGAGCCGGCCTGCGCGCGCCCACTGGTTCAGGGTCTGGATGTCGGCCAGCACCTGCTCGAACACGAACCCCCGCGTGTCGACGAGATCGGTGGTGAGCGCCCAGTACATGAACGCGTCGTCTGGATCCGGGCTGTGCCCGACGCGGATCAACATGAAGCGGCGACGGTAGCAACCCGCATCCATGGCGCGACGCGACAACCGAAGCTTGGACGCGGCGCCCGTCGACCCTCCTCGCTCGTGCAGCGACCTCTGACTTCCCGCACGCAGGCCCTCGTCGTTTCGCGAGCGACCAGGGCCAGGGTCGGCCCGTAGACTTGACCCGTGCCTCGCCTGACGCTCTCCCATGCGATCCAGGACTATCTTCGCGAGATCTCGAAGCTCGAGGTCGGTAAGGAGAAGGTCTCGACCAACGCGCTCGCTAAGGCGATGGGGGTCTCCCCCGCCTCGGCCTCGAAGATGATCAAGAAGCTTGCTGCGCTCGGACTTGTCGAGCACAAGCCGTACTACGGGGTCTCGCTCACGGCGGCCGGCGAGCGCGTTGCGCTCGAGGTCACGCGCCATCACCGGCTGCTCGAGCTGTACCTCGCGCAAACGCTCGGCATCCACATCGACGAGGTGCACGAAGAGGCGGACCGCCTCGAGCACGTCTTGTCGGAGGAGCTCGAAGCGCGGATCGACGAGGTGCTCGGCTTCCCGACGCACGACCCGCACGGCGATCCCATCCCCGACGCGAACCTGGAGTGGCCGAGGGCCGGCCGTCGTGCCCAGGCTTCGGTGTGACCGGGCACACTCCACCCCGAGCTCCGCGGTTCGCGCCGCGGTAGACTCGGGACGAGATGGCATTCAAGGACCTCTTCTCCTTCCTGTTTCAGCGATCGGGTGCCGAGGAGCGCGTCGCGCAGTACGTCGTTCGTGAGCACGACCGTGGGCGCTCGCTTGCGGAGATCCTCGAAGACAAGTACGTGGTCAACCGGCTCAGGAGCCCTGAGCAACGCGCGCGCCTGCTCGACCGCCCTGAGATCCTGCATGCGGTCGGCGCCGACATGGTTGCCGCAGCCAAGGCCGCACTCGAAGGGCAGTAGCCCTCAGGCCCGGGCTCGGGCAACCACCTCGTGGGCGAGCGCGAGATCCCACGGGGCGATCCCGTTCGACTTGAAGAGCACGATGTCTGCAGTGTCGGAGCGCGGCTCGGTCCGACCCGAAACGACTTCGTGCAGCTCGTGGACGTCGGGCCAGCCGAGGCGCCCGTCGGCGATCGGAGAGATCAGGTCGCCCGACTCGAGCTTGGCGTCCTCGATCGAGTCGCAACAGATGAACGTCGCCCGTTCGATCGCGGCGTCGTCGAGCTCACGCGCGCGAGGATCGTTCGCGCCGACGGCGCACACGAGCGCGCCGGGCGCGAGCCATGAGCCCTCGAGCACCGGCCGCTTCGACGTCGTCACCGTGATGACAATGTCACAGGCACCCACCTCTACCGACGACGCGACCAGCGCGTCGTTTGCCTCCGCGAACGCCGCCGCCTTCTCCGGCGTCCGGCTCGCAACGAGCGTGCGGTCGATCGTCGGCACTGCGGCCCTGATCGCCGCAAGCTGTGACTGCGCCTGCCAGCCGGCACCGATCAGCCCAACCGAGGCGGCGCCCTCACGCGCGAGATGCTTGGCGGCGACCCCGGTGGCCGCACCCGTCCGGATCTGCCCGAGCCGGTCGGCGGCGATCGTCGCTAGCAGCGCGCCCGTCGCGGTATCGAAGAGACAGACGACGAACTCGAGCTTTCCGTTGACGAGCGTGTAGCTCTTCACCCCTGCGACTCCGAGCCCGCGGTCGGTGGCCGCCATCACCGCGAAGTACCCGCCGTCAACGGGAAATCGCCGGCGAGGCATCAGCTCGACCTCTCCCGCGGCCATCCGTAGGAAGCACGCCTCGATCACCGGCACCGCCTCGGCCGGAGTGACGAGCGAAGCGACGTCGTCCTCGGAGAGCCACAGTGGCATGCTCACGAGTTTATGCCGGTGCAAACGGCGAGCGTCGCGAGCCCGCCCAAGGTGAGGGTCAGCGTGGCGTTGGTAGGCGCGCGCAACGGCTACACTCCACGCTCCCGCGCCCGTAGCTCAGGGGATAGAGCGCTGCCCTGCGGAGGCAGAGGTCGCACGTTCGAATCGTGCCGGGCGCATCTAGCAAGTGTGCGGATTCTCATTGCGAGGCTGTTTCCCGCGAATCGTCACGAGGCGCCGCACTGACTAAGACGGCGCCGGCTTGCCCAGTGGAGTCAGGCACCGCCGGTAGCGTGCTGCGCTCCGTGCTCGCAAGCCGAGATCCCACGCCGACCCGGCCTTCGCCTCGTAGTACGAGACGAGCTCGATCCCGGGGTTCGACCTGACGAAGTCGCAGACGTACTGGACGAACGAGGGCGCATCGCCACGCTCGATACCCCATTCCGGAAGCGCGAACGGCCTGTGATGGCGGCGGGCGAATGCGTAGAGGGCGTCGTTCTGGGCCGCCGACCAACCACCGGCGGTGCCGTACATGTCGTTCCCGACGAGGTCGACGAATGCGTCGCCGGGATAGAAGCGCTCGAAGCGGTTGGCGGTCAGCCCCGGGCTGGCGCCACCGAGGGGATTCCAGATGAGGCGAAGGAGTGCCGACGGGTTCACCGGAAGGTCGGGCCCCGAGTACCGCGGCAGCCCCTTGTCGGAGAGCCTGGCGTTGATCTCGGCGCGCGTGCCGCCGTGGAGGACCGCCGAGAACCTCGCAAACGCGGCCGCGTGGGCGGCAGGGGCGTATTGCGGGCCTCGCGAGGCGCCACCACAGCTGAACGCTGCATAGTTGCGCTCGCAGTGGTTCGCCTCGGCCATCAGCCGGCCGTACACGAGACCGCCGTGCCTGGCGATCCCCTGATTGAGGACGATCAGGAATGCATCGCCCACTCCGTTTGCGATCTGGCGCGGCGTGATCGCTTCGCGCTTCGATCGGCCCTTAGTGCCGATGTGGAACATGGGGACGGGTCCCTTACGCGCGAGCATCACGTCGAAGCGACTGCCCCACGACATCCCTTGCTCCCACCCGAGGAAGAAGCTGTTCACGGCCGAGCGCTGGCCCGTCTGGGACTCGAATCGACCGGGATCGCCGCTGACGCCGAGGTAGAGACGCGCGACCTCGGTTCTCCCGCCCGCGGGGACCGCCGTCGAGAGCAGGACGAACACCGCGACGAGTGGAAGACGTCGCACGTCCGCAAGTATGCGACGTTCCGCGCAGGGCGGCAACCGGGGCACCACCCGCGCCGTGCGCTAGCGCTGCGGCGCCGGTAAACCGATGCGGACGGTTGTCCCGTCCGAGAGCTCGAGCTCCGCCTCCTCATCGACCTCGCGGCGCACGTATCCGAGGCCGAGAATCACTCCGTCGTCCGCGCGGGCGACGCTCGTCACCCGCCCAACCGCCTTCCCGCCGTGGTACAGCTCGGCGCCGAGGTCGGGCGCGGCATTCGCAGCGATGTGCAGAACGCGAAGCGTCCTGTTGGCGTGACCGCGGTGGCGGAGCCGCGCGACCGGCTCCTGCCCCGGGTAGCAGCCCTTCGTGAAGCTGATCGCCGACTCGTCCAACCCCGCCTCGGCGGGGAGAACGGTGTTGTTCAGCTCGCGCCCCCAGCGCGGCCGACGCGCGCGAATGCGCAGAAGCTCGAGCTCCTCCGGCTCGACAGGCTCGGAATCCGTGGGCATACCGTCGAGAACCTCGACGGCCGGCACGCCGTAGTCCGCGTTCGCAACACCGCCTTCCCGGGCTCCGAGCAGCACCCAGCCGTCGTGCTCCTCGGCGCCGACCTCGCATCTCGCCCGCAGCCGCGCTCGGAGGAGGGCCGCCAGGACGGCGCTTCCGAGGCCAGGCTCGGTGAGCAGCAACACGTCGTCCTCGCCGCGCCGCCAGACGACTAGCGGGGCGATGATCCGGGCCTTGGCTGTAAGGAGCAGCGCGTCGCACGACCTGCCGACCGCGAGCGCGGCGATGTCGTTCGAGACCATGCGGTTCACGAAGTCCACTGCGTCAGGGCCCGAGACGGCGACGTAGTCCCGGGGTCGTTGCGCGCTCCGAAGCATCGATTCGAGGGTAGCGGCGCGCGCCCGTTCAGCGGGATCGCCAGCAGCGCGACCGACGCTCGCGCGTCGCGACACCTGCACGTGTAACGTCGAGCGACCTGCGGAGACCGATCACCATGTTCAGAAGCAAAGCTGAGAAAGAGGCGATAGAGGCAGGGTACGACCCGGCGCGTCTCCCGCCCGGGCAGTACCTCACGGATAAGTGGCCGGTGCTGCACGCAGGCGACGTCGCCCACTATCCCGCCGACCTCGCCGGCTGGACGTTCCGGGTCTGGGGCGAGGTCGACAACCCGATCGAGCTTGACTGGGACACCTTCACGGCTCTCCCCCAGGCGACCGTCACTGAGGACATCCACTGCGTCACGCGCTGGAGCCGGTTCGACGTGACGTTCTCAGGCGTCGCGTGGACGACGCTCAGGGAGCTCGTGGGCCAGCGGCCGAGCGCACGCTACGCGATCGCCCACGCCGAAGCCGGGTTCACGACGAACGTGCCGGCTTCGCTCCTCGAGACCCCGGGCGCACTGCTCGTCACCCACGCGGACGGGGAGCCGCTCGAGCCGGATCACGGCTGGCCGCTCCGGCTGGTCGTCCCCGGCGTCTACTTCTGGAAGAGCGCGAAGTGGTTGCGCGGGATCGAGCTCGTCGAACACGACCGCCCCGGGTTCTGGGAGCGCTACGGCTACCACAACGACGCCGACCCGTTCAAAGAGCAGCGCTACGCGTTCTGACGCGACGGAACAGCCTCGGCTCGGGCTCGGGCAGCGTGGTTGTGCCGGGGCGCGATACGCCTGTCGCGCCCCGGCACGACCAATGACCGTTAGCGTCGGACGATCGTGATCGGCTGCGAGCCGCAGGCGAGCTCGACCGGCGCATTGTTCGCGTCGCCGGAGTACGCGACCGTCCACTGCCATGTCTTCGGAGTTGCGGTGGCGGTTCGCGGCGGGATCTTGAAGCCCGGGCTCGCCGAGCGGTACCACCCGTTTCGCCGCGCGCGCAGCGAGTAGCTCGCAACCGGCGTGCCGGTGCACGTGGCATTCGGGAAGAGCTTGAACGTCAGCGTCCCCGCCAGGCTCACGCCGCCGCTGAGCTGCGCCCGGTCGTACACGGTGTCGCCGCCGTGCGCGAGCTTCGGGACCGCGACGCCGACGAGCTTAGGCGCGGGGACCGGTGCTGGATCCACAGTGATCGTCCCGGGCTGACACCGCAGCGAGATCTCGTAGTTGGCGTGGTCGCCCGAGTAGCTCACTCCCCACGACCACGTGCCGGGGGTCAGCTCCGTGAACTCAGGCGAGGACACGTGACCTACACCGGTCACCGCCGCGGTCTTGACGATTTCAGGGCCCGCGCAGTTGCTTCCCTCGAAGAGGTGGAAGCTCACCGATCCAGTTGGGCTAAACCCGTCAGAGACGCTCGCGCCGAGGACTAGCGGCTGCCTCTCGATCACGAGCGACGGCGCAACGTCAGGGATGATCGTCACATTTGATCGCCACACCTTGATCGGCGAGAAGTCGGCACAGAGGCTATTTGACGCGATGTTCATGGAGTCACCAGAGTACTTCGCGACCCATCGAAAGTCGCCGCCCCGATCAGCAGTCCACGAGTGGTGGTACGACCCTCGCCCATCCACCGGAATCGTCGTTGAGTAGATCGCCGGCAATGAGCAGGTGGCATCGGTGTAGAGCTCCAAGGTGATCGTGCCACCCACGGCGGGAGCGTCGCTGCTGATATCCACCTGAATGTCCACGGTGTCTCCGACGACGATCGGCGAAGCGACAGGTGGAAGGTAGAGGTATGAGGGGTACGTCCCAACGTACACGGGCGCATTACCGCAGGCGATCGACGACGGCTTGTTCGTGCTGTCGCCCGAGTACGCAGCCGTCCAGTGCCACACGCCCGCCGCGTCCAGCGTCCTGCTCCCCGTCTCGCTGATGGGTGGCGACGACGGATCGTCGGTAGAAAAGACTGCGAAATCACCGGTGTCCGAGTGCGCATCGAACTGAGCCGTGTAAGCGGCCGTCGAGCACGTATCGTCGCCCGGACGAAACAGCGAGATCGTCATCGTGCCCTCTCTAGGCAGTGCTCCCGAGAACCACCACGAACTCGACGCGGTATCGCCGAGCCCAGCAATCCCATCGTACGAGGGCATCAGCCAGGTCGCAGCCCTGGACGCATCGATGATGATCGTGCCGCAGTCGAGCGATGCTGGTCCGTTGCGGGAGTCCCCAAGGTACGCCGCGGTCCACCGCCAGATGCCGAGTTCGTTCGCCTGGTTCGAACCGGACGCCGATCCCTGCCAGTTGTGGTACATCCCGTTGCCGGAGAGACCAAGCGACGACGTGTAGACAGGCGATGAGCACGTCGGGTCCGATGGTGCATACAGCGCGAAGTTCAGGATGCCGCTCGGCTGATCTCCGCTGACGGTCACCGCGAGCTGGAGGTATTCAAGATAGTTCGAGCTCTCGATCGTCGCCGACAGCGCAAGTGGCGCGGGCGGAGGCGGCGGACAGTACTGGTACTCACCCGGGTTGTACTGACAGTCAGCCGCCGAGGCCGTCGAATGCGCAACGGCAAGACCGACGAGTGCGAACGCCACGACCGCACAGAGCATGGCCGCGAGCACCCCGCGAGGTGAAGCATCTCTCCGCACACGACGAGCAGCAGCCCTTGCCATCTTCCCCCTCCCCCGAGAACGGAAACAGCCCCGACACGTCGACTGTACAGCGCTTCGCCGAGAAGTCAATAGTCGTCGCTCCCGACAACGGCTACAGCGAATCCGCACGCGAGCGCGGACTGCACGACGGCCGGAAGCTCCCAGTCCCAGTCGACGGCCGCGTGAAGCGCGAAGGCCGTGAACGCCCCGGCCGAGACGGCGACGAGCGGTGCTCGCCGCCGCAACCCCGCCGAGGCCAGGGGAGCGCCGACGAGCACAAGCACGAGTACGAGCCCGGGCGGGCCGAGCTCGGTCAGCGTCTCGAGATACAGGTTGTGGACGTCCCGGACGGAGAGGTCCGCCTGCCGGTACTCGCGCCAGAGCATCGGGAAGCTGCCGGCGCCTGCACCGAGCACGACGTGGTCTTCGTAGGCTCTCACCGCTGCCGACCAGTAGTCGGTGCGAAAGCTCGACGAGACCGACGGCCGCTGAACTGCAAGAAGCGCGACCGCAGCGACGATCGCGCCCACGCCCGCGACACGCAACCACGCGGTGGGCAGCGCGAACGGCATCGACGCGCCGCCGACAGCAATCGCAGCCACAACCAGCGGGACGAGTGAGGCATCCAGGCTCTGGGCGGCAAGGGCCCCAACCGCGCCAACGATGCAGAGGGGGACAGCCCTTGCGACGAGCGCGACTCGCGCAGGGCTCAACGCGACGGCGAGCGCAACGCCACCCGCGATCGCGAGCAGCGCGCCACGGCTGCCGGAGAGCGACAGCCCCAGGAGAAAGACCGGGACGAGCCCGCCGAGACATCGACGCAGGCGCGGATCGCGCGCCTCCTGGTCGAGCCCGAGCGCGAGGAGCGCCCCGATCGCAACGAGCAGCCCGATCGCGTTCGGGTACCCGAGCGGGTCGCTGAGCAGATTGCCGTTGTAGGGGTCGTGCGGGTCGCTGCGGTCGTACACGAAGTTCCAGAGCGACGCGCCCGTCGCGATCGCGATGCCGACAACGACGCCACCGAGCAGCGCCGCGCGTCCGGTCGCGCGGACGCACGCGACCAGGGCGACGAACGCGAGGAGGTAGAGACCCGTACGCTTCGCCTCGCTCAGTGTGTCGGTGCCGCGAACCACCCAGAACCGCGAGACGAGCGCGAGCACCCCGAGCCCGGCCAGGGCAACTCCGCTCGCAAGCGTCGGACCCGAGAGCTTCGGTCTTCCTCGCAGCAACCCGAGCCCGGCCATTGCCGCGAAGAGCATGGCGAGCCAGAGCCAAGAGCGGCGGAAGAACCCTCCGTCGTCGAGTGCCGCCGGCGCGACGAGCAACACGCCGAGCACGCCCGGACCGAAGCGCTCGAATCGGGTCGCCGCGGGCGTCACGCTGGTGGCAATCCGCGGCGGCACCTGCACATCATGCGCAGCGCACCTCCGCTGCCAACCCCCACAGCGTTGAGCCGCCCGTGCGCGCGGGAGTGACTGGGGGGAACCCGCAGGAACCAGGGCTCACGTGCGAGACGCAGCTGGGGCCCGGTATCGGCCGCGGGCAATCCGGTCGAGCTCGCCCGCCCGCACGAGCCGGCTGATCGCCGCCTCGATCCCCTGGCGCGTGTATCGAGCGGTCGGCGAGATCCACCCGCGCTCCTGCAGTCGCGCGTGGACGTCGGCCGCTGTCCAGACCCGCTCGGGCTCCTCGGCGATCACCTCTCTGATCGCGCTGATCCCGTGCCGGCCTTGCGCGGCGGCCTGCCGGCGCGTCTCGGTGAACGGGATGTCAATCCCGAGCTTTGCTGCCCTGCGCACGAGCTTGCGTTCGAGCTTCTCCGCCTCGACCCGCGCCTCGGCCTCGCGCGAACGGGCCAACTCCACCCGCTTGCGGAGCTTCTCGAGCTTTGGGGGAAGAACGACGCTGTCCATGAGGCGCTTGGAACGATTGGAACGGAGTTCGGCGTTCCAGGGCGCGCTCCTGCCCCCTCGACACGCGGGACGGGACTGGCTGTGATCCCGACCGCTCCCCGAAAAGCGAAACGGCCGCCTGGGGGATAGCGGCCGTCTCAGGTGCTTGGGGGGATGTGGGGGGTGACATAGTCATCGGCGGGAGCGGGCGCTTGCTGAGTCCCTCGTTCGAGTGATTTCTCGCGTCGCACCCGCCCTCGACCCATCCGATGCCGGGCGCCGCTGGAGCGAATGGGGCCACCGCGTGCAATCCGCCACGCGCGAACACGAGTCCCACGAGGCCCCACCTGCCCCCAGGGGCGCATTCCTGCGCCCCTGAGTCCAGCGTAGCCGCGAAGGTGTCACAGAACTGTGTCAACTTCGTCTCGTTCGCGCGGCTGGCGGTGGTTTCGGGCACGCCGCTGGAACGTGCGAGCTCAGCGATCGGCTTCGGCGCTCCACGACCGCAGCCCGGCGAGCGCGTCGGCAGCGGCGGCGACGGCGCTTGCGAAGCTCGGCGGGTCGATCGCGGGGTACCTGAACAGCTCCGGCTCGATCGCCGCGAACAGCTCGCGGAGGCGCGTCGACTCGATGAGGCCCCGTCTCGCCATTTCCTTCACGTCGGCAACGTCGCGGGCGTGACCGCGCTCGAGCTTCGCCAGTGCCTGTGCGTACGGGTCGACGTGCCGGAAGGTCAGATGTCCCCGCTTCGTCTCGAAGAGGCTGCGCTCGTCCGCCCCCGGAAGCGGCGGGATGAAGTCGGCCGTCGAGACGAGCTCGACGTTGATGCCGAGCGCGTGCTTCAGCTCGGCAACTGCTCTGAGCAGGTCGTCGTTCTGCGGGACGAGCTCCAGGTCGATATCGATCGTCGCATCGCGCCATCCCAGAGCAACCGCGGTCGCGCCACCGATGAGCAGGCATTCTGCGTCGACCTGCGCACGCCCCCCGAGCCGTGTCATGAACTCGTCGAGGCGGGCGCGATCGACTAGGCCGCGCACGCGAGCGCCCGCTCGAACGAGACAAGCCGACGGACGAGGCCGTTGTACCGGGCGTGCGCTGCGTCTCCTTCCGAAACGCGGAGAAGCGCGTAGAGCTCGTGCTCGGGATCGTCGTGCAGACCGGCAGCGGGGATGTCCACGCCCAGCGCGGTGAGTCTCGGACGACCAATCAACACGAGGAGCGCCTCAGCGGTGGTCCGACCTTGCCGGAGATCCTCGATCCCTCGCAGCACGAGATCGCCACCAGGCAGAGCCCCGAGCTCGGTCGCCATCACGCAAGGCTAGCCCACATCGCGAGCCGAACGACCGCCCACCTGCCCCCGGGGGCGCATTCCTGCGCCCCTGAGTCCAGCGTAGCCGCGAAGGTGTCACAGGACTGTGCCAACTTCGTGTCGCGACGGCGGCCGGCCCCTCACCTCGGCACGCCTGGGCCCGCCCGGCAGGAGGCGCGTCGGAACCCGAGCGCCGACGGTGCGCGGCGTGAGACGAGGCCGCCGCAATGTCGAGGGCCGCCCAAACGGCGGCCCTCGACGTACGACTGAGCTTCGCCGAAGGCGAAGTGCCTACATCATCCCGCCCATACCGCCCATGTCGGGCATGCCGGCACCGGCAGCGGCCTTCTCGGGGGCCTCGGCGACGACGGCCTCGGTCGTGAGGATGTTCTTCGCGATCGACGCGGCGTTCTGCAGTGCCGAGCGCGTGACCATCGTCGGGTCGATGATCCCTTGCTTGACGAGGTCCTCGACCTCACCCGAGTCGACGTTCAGGCCGTGGCCCGTCTTCGCCGAGCGGACCTGGTTGACGACAACGGAGCCCTCGAGCCCCGCGTTGTACGAGAGCTGCCGAAGCGGCTCCTCGAGCGCGCGGAGGATGATCTGCGACCCCGTCTTCTCGTCGCCCTCGAGCTTGTCGAAGCCGCCCTTGACCGCGTCGGCAGCGTTGAGAAGCGCGACGCCGCCACCGGCGACGATGCCCTCCTCGAGCGCCGCCCGGGTCGCCTGGAGAGCGTCCTCGACACGATGCTTCTTCTCCTTCATCTCCGTCTCGGTCGCGGCGCCGACCTTGACGACTGCGACGCCACCCGACAGCTTCGCGAGGCGCTCCTGGAGCTTCTCACGATCGAAGTCGGAGTCGGTGTTCTCGACCTCGGCCTTCAGCTGCTTGATGCGTGCCTTGATCCCGTCGGAGTCGCCAGCGCCGTCGACGATCGTGGTCGAGTCCTTGTCGACGACGACCTTGCGGGCCCGACCGAGCTGGGTGAGCTTCGTGTTCTCGAGCTTGAGACCCATCTCCTCGGTGATGACCTCGCCGCCGGAGAGGATCGCGATGTCCTCGAGCATCCGCTTGCGCCGGTCACCGAAGCCCGGCGCCTTGACGGCGACGGCGGTGAAGACGCCACGGAGCTTGTTGACGACGAGCGTCGCGAGCGCCTCGCCCTCGACGTCCTCGGCGACGATCACAAGCGGCTTGCCCGCCTGAATGACCTGCTCGAGCACCGGAAGCAGATCCTTGACCGCGCCGACCTTCTGGTTCGCGATAAGGATGTACGGGTCGTCGAGCACGGCCTCCATGCGCTCGGCGTCGGTGATCATGTACGGCGACAGGTAGCCCTTGTCGAACTGCATGCCCTCGGTGAACTCGAGGTCGAGGCCGAACGTCTGACCCTCCTCGACGTTGACGACGCCGTCCTTGCCGACCTTCTCGATCGCGTCTGCGATCACGTCGCCGATCTCGCGCTCGCGCGAGGAGATCGTGGCGACGCGGGCGATGTCCTCCTTGCCCGCGACCTCGGTCGACTGCGACTTGAGGTTCTCGACGACCGCCTCGACCGCCTTCTCGATCCCGCGCTTGAGCCCCATCGGGTTCGCACCTGCGGCCACGTTCTTGAGCCCCTCCCGGACGATCGCCTGCGCGAGCACGGTCGCCGTCGTGGTGCCGTCACCGGCGACGTCGTTCGTCGCGGTTGCGACCTCCCGGACGAGCTGTGCGCCCTGGTTCTCGAACGGATCCTCGAGCTCGATCTCGCGGGCGATCGTGACGCCGTCGTTGGTAATCGTCGGCGCGCCGAACTTCTTGTCGAGAACGACGTAGCGCCCCTTCGGGCCGAGCGTCACCTTCACCGCGTCGGCAAGGACGTTCACGCCGCGCTCGAGCGCCCGGCGTGCGTCCTCGTTGAACTTCAGCTCCTTGTGAGCCATGGAAAGAAACTCCTCCTTCGAAGCGCGTTACGCGACGACCTTGGCCAGGACGTCGGACTCGCGCAGGATCAGGACCTCGTCGCCACCGACCTTGATCTCGGTGCCGCCGTACTTGGAGAAGATGATCTCGTCACCCTCCGCCACATCCATCTTGATGTGCTCCCCGTCCTCGTCACGCGGGCCGGGACCGACCGCCAGGACCTTGCCGCGCTGCGGCTTCTCCTGTGCAGTGTCGGGCAGCACGATGCCGCTCGCCGTCGTCGACTCCTCGTCGAGGACCGAGACGATGATGCGATCACCAAGGGGCTGCAGGTTCATGCAGTTGCCTCCCTGAAGGACTCTCGTTGTTGCCGTTTACCGTGAGTTGGCACTCTCCCCAAGGGAGTGCCAGGAGGGACGATATCAAAGCGATCTCAGTCTGTTCCACGCAGATTTCCCACAGCACGTCCGTCCGGCTGTGAGCGCGCGAAGACCGAGCCCGACTGATCGCCAATCAAGTGCCGGCACCCGTCAGCCTGACGGGTGAGCCGACCGTGGCCGTACGAGCGTGGGCGGCCTCGTGCCGGTCGCGGGTAATCGTCGCGACGAGCTTGCCTCTCCCGTGCCCTACGCGCAGGTCGGCCAGCGTTTGAACGGCTTCCTCGAGCCGAACCGCTCGGTTCACGATCGGGGTGAG
>JAXLSV010000006.1:0-160057 GCA_046330385.1 Gaiellales bacterium
GCCCACATCGCGCTCTTCCTGATCGCGAGTCGCGACGACCCGGCGCTACGACGCTCCGTGACGGGGCTTGCGGTCAGCACCGCGCTCGGCGTCGGGCTGCTCGTCGCCGCGGCCGCGGCCGACGGTCTCGCCCAGGGGGCGCTCTGGGGTGTTGCGCTGCTGCTCGACCTCGGCGGCCCGCTGCTGTTCGGCGCGGACGGCTGGCTGCTCGTGCCCGGCCATTTCGCCGAACGCCACGGGCTGATCGTGCTGATCGCGCTCGGCGAGTCGATCGTTGCGATCGGCGTGGGCTCGGGCGCGATCGTCGACGCGGGAGTCGTCGTCACCGCGATCGTGGGAATCGCCGTCGCCGCTGCGCTCTGGTGGGTGTACTTCGACGTGAGCTCGATCGGCGCGGAACACCGGCTCCGCGAGGCCCCCACCGGCCGCGTGCAGAACGAGCTCGCCCGCGACGCCTACTCGTACCTGCACTTCCCGCTCGTGGCGGGGGTCGTTCTCGTCGCGCTCGGGTTGAAGAAGACGCTTGCCCATCACACCGAGTCGCTCGAGCTCGTCCCCGCCGTCGCACTCGTGGGCGGAGCGACGGCGTTCCTGCTCGCACTCGTCGCGTTCCGGCTTCGGGTCGTCCGCAGCGTTGCCCGGGCGCGCCTCGTGTGCGGCGTCGCGGTGCTCGCGATCATCCCGCTGCACGACCGCGTCGCGTCGCTCGCGACGCTGGCGCTGCTCGCGGCGGCGCTCATCGCGCTCGTCGCCTTCGAGGTTGTGCGCTACTCGACCCTGCGCTCGGCGATCCGGGGCAGCGGGGCGGCCTGACGTGCGGTCGTCTGGAGGGAGCTCCGTATAGCGCGGGTCTGGCTGAAGCCAGACCCGGAAGCGAGACGTCGAACGAAAGCGGGCGAAGGGGCTCGAACCCTCGACCTACGGCTTGGGAAGCCGACGCTCTACCAACTGAGCTACGCCCGCGAGACCCCCTCATTCTACCGGGTCTTCGTGGGCTTTCGACCCCTGACGCCCGGGCTCGCGCTCAGGGCGCGAAAACCGCGAGACTGCACGGATGGACACTGCGATCTTCGACGCGCTCGTCGGCGCGCTCGGCGGGGACGCGTCGCGCGTCTCGACGGGCGACTCGGACCGCGAGCTGCACTCGCGCGACCTGAGCCCGCATGACCCCCGCCTCCCCGATGTCGTCGTCTACCCCGCCTCCACCACGGAGGTCTCGGCAGTTCTCGCGCTCGCGCACGAGCACCGCGTCCCGGTGACGCCGTTCGGCGCCGGCTCGAGCCTCGAGGGGAACGCGATCCCGAGCGAGCGGGGCATCTCGCTCGACCTGACGCGGATGGCGCGCGTCAAGTCGATCCGGCCCGACGACCTCGTCGCCGTCGTCGAGGCAGGGGTCACCCGCTCGGCGCTCACCGCGGCCGCCGGCGAGCACGGCCTGTGGTTTCCCGTCGATCCGGGCGCCGACGCGACCCTAGGCGGGATGGCCGCGACCAACGCCGCGGGGACGACCTCGGTCAGGTTCGGGAAGATGCGAAACCAGGTGCTCGCGCTCGAGGCCGTCCTCGCCGGTGGGCGGGTGATCCGCACCGGCACGATCGCTGCCAAGACGTCCGCCGGATACGACCTGAACGCGCTCCTCGTCGGCTCCGAGGGCACGCTCGCGGTGATCACCGAGCTTACGCTGAGGCTTCAGGGGATCCCCGAGCACACGGTCGCGGCGCGGATGTCGTTCCCGGATCTCGAGTCCGCGTGCAGCGTCGCCGCTGCCGCGGTCGCAACCGGTGCCTCCGTCCAGCGGCTGGAGCTGCTCGATGCCGGCACGATCGCGATCGTCAACGCGTACCAGGGCACCGCGTACCCCGAGACCCCGTGCCTGTTCGTCGAGGCCGCAGGGAGCAAGGCGGCGGCGATCGAGGATCTCGCGGTTGTCGTCGCGCTCGGCCGTGAGCTCGGCGCGACCGACGTTCGTCGTGGACGATCCCGACGTGCGCGCGCTCTCTGGAAGGCTCGCCACTCGGTCGCCTACGCGTCGACCGCCGCCTCCCCTGGGCGCCGGCATCGGTCGACGGATACGGCTGTGCCCGTGTCCGGAGCTCGCGGCCCACGCTGCCTACGCCCGGGAGGTGCTCGAGCGCGCCGGGATCAGCGGCGGAATCGTCGGTCACGCGGGTGACGGCAACCTGCACGCCGATCTGATGTTCGACGCTGAGCGCATGGATGAGGTCGCCGCCGTCGAGAAGGTCGTCGACCTCCTCATTGGCGACGCACTCGCCCGCGGCGGAACGGTGACCGGCGAGCATGGCGTCGGGATCGGGAAGCGCTCAGCGCTCGCCCGCGAGCACGGCGACCTCCTCGAGCTCTATGCGGGGATCAAGCGCCTCTTCGACCCGAACGGGATCATGAACCCGGGGAAGGTGCTGCTCTAGACGGGTCCGCGTCGACCTCGGGTGCAGAGACGATCTCGCCGAGCGCGACGAGGTGCTCGTCGCGAACCCAGCCGGCCGCGAGCGGGCTCCGCCCGCGCGACGAACAGCGTCCCGGACGGGATCCGCCACCGGTGCTCGAGCAGCGCCACCACGGCGGCGCGCCCCTCGGGAACTCGCTCCGCGATCGTCCAGCTGTCGTGGTCGTCGAACACATGGCCGTCGGCGAGCTCCCGCAGGCCCCAGATCGCGCCGGCCTCCATCGCCTGCTCTCCGCCGGCGCCGAGCCCCATCAGCGCACCGACCGCCGCCCCGAACGCCATCGCCTCGTCGACTGCGAGGTGCGAGAGCTGCCGGGTTTCGATCACCCCGTGCTCGCGGTGATGGACTGCCATCGCGTCGATCAGCCGCACGAGGTCGTTGTCGTGCAGGCGGGCAAGCTCGGTCTCGATCTCGCTGAGGTCGGCGTCGTCATCGAAGCCGAGCACGACGATCTCGATCGGCCCCTCGATCACCGTTCCTCTCCCTCCCTCCGCAGCTCGTGCAGCTTGCTGGCGGGGTGGAACGCCTCGATCCGGCGGACGGTGCCCGAGCGGGAGCGCATCACGATCGACTCGGTGAGAACGCCGGCCGCACTGATCCGCACCCCTTCGAGCAAGGCCCCGCCGGTCACGCCGGTGGCGGCGACGAAGCAGTCGTCGCTGTTGACAAGATCGTCGTGGGTCAGCGCGCGGTCGACGTCGAACCCGGCGGCGAGCAGTGCGGCCCGCTCGTCGTCGTTGCGTGGCCAGAGCCTCCCCTGGAGCTCGCCGCCGAGGCACTTGATCGCGGCAGCGGAGATGACTCCCTCCGGGGTGCCGCCGATCCCCATCAGCATGTCGATCCCGGTGTCCGGCTGGGCTGCTGCGATCGCCGGGGCGACGTCGCCGTCGCGGATCAGACGGACCCGGGCTCCGGCGCCGCGGAGCTCGGCGATCAAGCTGTCGTGCCGGTCGCGCTCGAGCACGACCACCGTGAGGTCGCTGACTGCCATCCCTTTCGCGCTCGCGACGCGCGCGACGTTCTCGGTGGGAGAGCGGTCGATGTCGATCGCGTCGACGGCGTCTGGGCCGACGACGATTTTGTCCATGTAGACGGCGGCGCCCGGAAAGAACATGCTTCCGCGCTCGGCCACGGCGATCACCGAGATCGAGCCGGGGATCCCGAACGCACACAGGCGCGTGCCCTCGAGCGGGTCGACGGCGACATCGACGTCGGGGCCGGAGCCGTCGCCGACCTCCTCGCCGTTGTAGAGCATCGGCGCCTCGTCCTTCTCCCCCTCGCCGATCACCACGGTTCCACGCATCGACACCGTGTTGACCATCAGCCGCATCAGGTCGACGGCCGCTTGATCGGCAGCGATCTTGTCGCCGCGCCCGATCCAGCGAGCCGCTCCCATCGCCGCCGCCTCCGTCACCCGGACGAGCTCGAGCGCCAGGTTGCGGTCGGGGGTCTCGTAGCGGCCGTCGATCGTGCTCACGGGGCGATCCTACGCCTCGGGCCCGGCACCGCGCTACATCCGCTCCGGCGCCTCGACCCCGATCAGGTCGAGACACGTGGCGACGACATCTCGGGTCGCGAGGCAGAGCGCCAGCCGGAAGCCCTCCGAGCTCGAGCCGAGCACCTTGTGGTGATGGTAGAAGCGATGGAAGTCGTCGGCGACCCGGATCGCATACGTCGGGATCGCGTGCGGCGCCCGGCGGACAGCGGCTTCCGCGGCGATCGCCGGAAGCTCGGCGAGCCGCTTGACGAGGTCGCGCTCCTCGGCGGTGAGCGGCGCATCCGGCAACGCCGCCGACGCCGCGTCGTCGCCGGCGTTGCGGAGGATTCCGGCGATTCGCGCGTGTGCGTACTGGACGTAGTACACCGGGTTCTTCTGGCTCTTCTCGGCGGCGAGGTCGACGTCGATCTCGATCGTCTGGTCGTGACCGCGGGAGATCAGGTACCACCGCGCCGCGTCGATCCCGATCTCGTCGACGAAGTCGTCGAGGAACACCACATCGCCGCGCCGCTTCGACATCTTCGCGACCTCGCCGCTGCGGGTGAGATGGACGAGCTGGTAGATCAGAACCTCCAGCGTCTCGCGGTCATGGCCGAGCATCTCGGCCAGCGCCTGAAGTCGGGCGACGTAGCCGTGATGGTCGGCCCCGAGCACGTAGATCAGCCGGTCGAAGCCCTTCCCGTACTTCCGGCGCACGTACGCAGCGTCGGCGGCGAAGTAGGTCGGCGTCCCGTCCGAACGGATCACGACGCGGTCTTTGTCGTCGCCGTGAGCGCTCGTGCGGGCCCACGTGGCGTCATCCTCGACGAATGTCTCGATCGCGGCAAGCGCCTCGGGGATCTCGGCTTCGACCACGGACTGCAGCTCGAACGAGTCGAAGTGGATCCGGAAGCTCTCGAGCGACGTCTCGATTCGCGCCAGCATCCGCGGCACGGGGTCGCCCTCGTCGAGCGCGAGCTCAGCGATGTACGCGCCGTGATAGCCGTCCTCAGGGGGCTCCTCACCGCGCCGTCGCGCCTCGACCGAGGCACGGAACCTGTCCATCTGGGCGCCTGCGTCGTTGTAGTAGTACTCGCGCTCGACCGTGTGACCGGCAAACCCGAGCAGGCGGGCGACGCAATCCCCATACGCACCGTTGCGCGCGGAGGCAACGGTTACTGGCCCGGTCGGGTTCGCCGAGACGCACTCGACCTGGACGCGCTCGGGTGTGGTCGCCGACCCGGAGCCGAACCGGCGTCCATCGGCGACGATCGCCGCGAGCGAGCCGGCGATCCACTCGTCCGTGAGCCGGAGGTTGACGAAGCCCGGGCCGGCGACCGCGACATCGGCGACGCCGGCGACGGTTCCGAACGCGCCTGCAAGCTCCTCGGCGATCGCGCGAGGCGGCTGGCGGCGGTCGGGCGCCAGGCGCATCGCGACGTTGGTGGCGTAGTCGCCATGCGCTGCCTCGGTGGGGCGCTCTAGCGGCACGGGCACACCCGCGCGCGCCGCGAGCGCGCCGGCGAGCGCCGCGACCGGATCAGACACCGGCCCTGTCCTTCGGCGCGAAGACGCCCTCGAGCTTCGCGATCTGCTCCGGCGAGCCCACGGCGACGACGATGTCGTCGGGTGCGAGCACATCGTCGGCTGCGGGCGTGACGATCACCTCACCGTCGTGACGCCTGACCGCGACGATGCTCGCGCCGGTGCGCCCCCTGAGATCGAGCTCGCGCAGCGTGGCGCCTGACGCGCTGCACTCGCGGGTGACGACGAGCTCCTCGAAGCGAAGCCCGGACGATCCGCTCGTCCCGGAGAGATCCAGCAAGGCAGCGACCTGCGGCTTGACCACTTGCCGCGCCATCGCGTTGCCGGCCGCAACGTACGGCTCGACCACATGGTTGGCGCCCGCCCGGCGAAGCTTCTCAGCCGCACCGCTCGCCGACGCGCGCGCGACGATGACGAGGTCGGGCCGGAGCGCCCGCGCCGAGAGAGTGATGAAGACGTTCCGCTCGTCGGAGTCGGCCGAGGCGATCAGCGCGTAGGCGGTCGCGATCCCCGCGCGCCGGAGGTCGTCGTCCTCGGTGCCGTCGCCGTGGATGAACTCCGCGCCGAGGCCCTCCGCCCACAACCCGGTGGGGGCGTTGACGTCGATCACGACCAGCGAACGCCGGGCCGCGGTGATCTCCGAAGCGACGGCCCTGCCGACCCGCCCCGCTCCGCAGATGATCACATGGTCGCGCAGCATCTCGATCCGTCGTCTCCTCCGTCGCTCGGCGAACGCCCCGCCGAAGACGCCCTGGGCGATGAGCTCCACGACGGTTCCGGCGAGATAGAGGAAGATAGCCACGCCGGCGACCAGCAGCCCGACGGAGAAGATCTGCGACGCGGTCGTGTGCGGCGGCGTGTCGAGCCCGGTCAGGGTCGTCGTGGCGACCGCGCGGTAGAACGCGTCCGGCCAGTCCTCGTCGAGGAGGACCCGAAAGCCGACGGTGCCGACCGCGAGCACCGCGACGAAGAGCAGCTGGGCGCCGACGAAGCGACGGCGGCTGAACCGTTCCACCCTGCGATCGTATGTCGAGACGTCGTCAGTCGTCGTCGCTGGCGTCGCCCGAGCCACCGCCCGACCCGGAACCGCCGCCCGAGCTGGAGCTGTTGTCGTCCGACGAGCCTCCGCCGCCGGAACCACTACCGCCGCCACCCGAGCCGCCACCCGAGCCGCCGCCCGACGTCTCCGTCTCGGCGCCGCCGCCTGACGTCTCGGTCTCCGTCTCGGCCTGCCCGGAGCCTGAGCTCCCGCTCGAGGGCTCGGTTTCCGTTTCCGTCTCGGTCTCCGTCTCCTCACCGCCCGGGCCGGAGCCCGAGTCGTCTGCGGTGTCGTCGCCGGCGCCCGAGCCGCCACCACCGTGCTTTCCGCCCTTGTCCTCGCCCTTGTCGCCCTTGTCCTCTCCCTTGCCACCCGACGTCGCCGTTCCGGTCGCGGTGTGTCCCTTGTCCTCGGTGCCCGCCCGCGGGCCGTCATCGGATCCGCGGGAGCCACCGTCGCCTGACCCGCTCCCCGAGCCCCCGGAGCCTCCCGACGAACCAGTCGGCACCTCCTCGCGAGCGCCATCGCCGTTCCCGTCGCCTTCACCGCTGCTCGCGCTGCCGCGCCCGCTGTTGTCGTCTTCCCGCTTGCCGCTCCCCGGGCCTGAGGTGTTCGAGTCGCGGCGCTCCGTGCGCGAGCCTGACGTCGCTCCACGGCTCGGGCTGGCCGCGGGCGGGCTCTGGACGGGCTGCTTGGTCGTGACGGTCACCCCTGAGTCGGCGGGGCGTGCGGGTGGCCTGCCGTGCTCAACTGCGACGACCGAGCCGGCGGTGACGGCGGCTGCAGCGCCGGCTGCGATCTTGGCAACGGTCGGTGCGCCGAGGATCTTCGCGAGCACACCCCCACCTACCACTCCTGTTCCTGCCAACCCGGCGCCGGCCCCGGCGAAGCCCGGGATCTGCGACCCGAGCACCTCCTGGAGCCCGACCGGAAGCGTCAGCGCGCCGGCCCCCGCCGGTCGGAGTCGTCCCCGCAGCTGGCGTCGGCCGCGGAAGAGCGCAGCTTCGACGGCAGCAACCGAGAGGCCGAGCGCAGCGCCGACCTCCCGGGCGCGAAGCCCGAAGACGTCGTGCAGCACGACCGCTTCGCGCTGGCTCTCGGGCAGGGCCGCGAGCGCCTTGCCGACGCTCTCGTCGGCGAGCAGCTCTTCCGGAGTCGGCTTGGTGTCCGCCAGCACCTCGAGATCTCCTGTGTCGGTGGTCATCGGCCTTCGCATGCGCTCTTGGATCCGTCCCCTGCATTCGTTGCGCGCGATCGTGGCGAGCCAGGCCGCCTCGTCACGAGGCGCGGTGCCGCCGAGCAGTGCGCGGTGAGCGCCGAGGAAGGTCGATTGCAAGGCGTCCTCGGCCTCGTGGGGATCGCGGAGCATCATCCGGCACAGCCCGTAGAGCGCACGCGCGTGTCGTCGATACATGCCCGCGACCTGACGACCGGCAGCCTCCTCGAGGCTGCCGGTGTCAGTCAGATGGGGAGCTTCACTCATCCGGAGGTCGTCTCAGTCGTCGTCTCCGCCGCCACCGCCGTGACCGGAGTGATCGCCGTGATCGTCGTCATCGTCATCATCGCCGCGACCCGGACCGGAGTGGTCGTGGTCATCGTCGTTGTCGTCCGCGTGGTCCTCGAGCTTGAGCCGCGTGACGGTAAGAACGCCACCGACGAGCTCGCACTTCATCTCCACGAACTGGCCGACTGCGAACGAGCCGAGGCTCACGCCTGCCGGGACGGCACAGCTGGTCGAGCCGACGGTGAGCGGGTTGAGCGAGCTGATCGTTCCCTTCACCTCGACCTCGTCGTCAGCACCAGGAGCTCCAGGCACTGCGACGTCGTCCTCGTGCTTGATCTTCCGAAGCGTCCAGCTTCCCCCGACCAGATCGCAGGTGATCTCGACCACGTCGCCGACGACGAAGCCGCTCGTCGAGACCGTCGCGGGCACGGCGCAGCTGAGCGTGCCGACCGTGACGGGCGAGAGTGACGTGAGCGGGCCCTTGGCCTCGCGCTCGTCGATCGAGGCGACGCCGCTTCTCGCGGCCTGCCGCTTGGCCTTCTTGGCCTTCTTCGCCTTCTTCTTGGACTTCTTCTGCTTCGGCTTCGTCTTGCTGACGATCGCCGAGGAGCCGCTCGCGTGCGACGTCGCGCCGGCGAGGGCGGTCGCCGGGATCGCGAGGAGCGCGGCGGCGATGAGAATGAGCAGTAGACGCATCGGGGGTGTCCTTTCTCCGTTCGCGGGGGTTACAGAGAAAGAGCCCTTTCGTGCCGAAAACCTTGCGGTCGATTTCGCGGGCCCCCTCGATCGGGGGACAGGGCCGTGCTAAGAAGCCGTGTCCGCAACGCTACGGGTTGTCGACCCCGAGGTGATCCCGTCGCGAGTCAGCGCCGCCGCGACCTCCTCACGGGCCTTGTAGATCCGCCACTTGACGGTTGCGAGCGTCACCTCGAGCGAGTCGGCGATCTCGACGTAGGAGAAGCCGACGACGTCACGGAGGAGCAGCGCCATCTTCAGGTCGACGTTTAGCAGCTCGACCGCACGCCACACGGCGTCGATCGCCTCGGTGCGCTCGATCGGCTGGTCGACGACATCGAGCGTCGGGAGGTCGTCGAGCGTGGCGACGGCGCGGGGCCGACGCTCGATCGCGCGCAGCTCGTCGAGCACGCGGTTCTTCGCGACCTGGAACAGCCAGGTTGTGAACCGCGAGCGGAGCGAGAACCCGGGGAGCCCCTGGTAGACGCGGAGGAAGATCTCCTGGGTGAGATCCTCGGCGAGGTCACGGTTGCCGATCAGGCGAACGACGTAGTTGTAGACAGGGCGCTCGTAGAGGCGGACGATCTCGGCGAACGCGCGAGCGTCGCCGCGCTGTGCCTTGCGAAGCAAACCGAGATCAGGCTGCGTGAGTGCCACGGCGCCGCGAGTGTACAACCCTGATCGGCCTTTCCACCACTCGTTCACGCGAGTGCAACAAACCTTTACGACTCGGTGAAATATCACCGATTCTCGGCGGTGAGCACCCTGCCCGTCATCGCGTGCGGCGCCCCGAGCCCAAGCAGCTGGAGAACCGTCGGCGCGAGGTCGGAAAGCTCGCCGCCGTGAGCGACCCGGAGATCGCCGGAGGTGACGATCAGCGGCACCGGGTTCGTCGTGTGCGCGGTGAACGGGCTGATCCCGTCGTCGGCGAGCATCCGCTCGGCGTTGCCATGGTCGGCCGTGACCAGGCAGACACCCCCGCGAGCGTGCGTGGCCTCCACGACCTGGCCAAGACAGATGTCGACCGCCTCGACCGCCTCGACCACGGCCGGGATCACACCTGTATGCCCGACCATGTCCGGGTTGGCGAAGTTGACAACGCAGAACGCGAAGCTCCCAGCGGCGAGCGCCGCCGAGACCCGCGAAGCGACCTCGGGCGCGGACATCTCCGGCTTGTGGTCGTAGCTCGGGACGTCGCGTGGCGAGGCGACGAGCGCTCGCTCCTCACCCGGCCACGGCTCCTCGACACCGCCGTTGAAGAAGTACGTGACGTGGGCGTACTTCTCGGTCTCGGCCGCGTGGAGCTGCGCCAGCCCCGCGCCCGCGAGGACCTCCGCCAGCGTGTCGTCGACCTTCTGCTCGGGAAACGCCACCGCGCAGTCGAGCTCGTCGGAGTAGCGAGTCATCGTCGTGAGGTCGACCCCGCGCTCGAGCAGCCGCGCGGCGAGCTGCCGTCCGCGATCGGGCCGGAAGTTGAAGAAGATCGCTGCATCGCGAGCCGGGTCGAGCCGCGGCGTGTCGCCGACGACGATCGGCTCGACGAACTCGTCGGTGATGCCGCGCTCGTAGCTCTCCCGCACGGCTGCGACCGGATCGCTAGTCTGCTCGCCCGCGCCGTCGACGATCGCCGCCAGCGCGCGGTCTGTGCGCTCCCAGCGCTTGTCGCGATCCATCGCGTAGTAGCGACCGACGACCGTCGCGAGCCGTCCGGTGGGAAGCGCTGCGAGATCGCCGACCGAGGCGGTCGGCGAGACGTCGCGACCGTCGGTGAACGCATGCACCCACACCCGCTCCCCGAGCCCGGCGCTGGCCGCAGCGGCGAGGAGGCCGAGCAGGTGGTCGAGGTGCGAGTGGACGCCGCCTGTCGAGACGAGGCCCAGCAGGTGCACGTCGCCGTCGCGCTCCCGCGCCCGGGTGAACGCCCCGGCGATCGCGGGGTTCGCTGCAATCGAGCCGTCGCTCACGGCGCGGCTGACCCGGACCAGGTCCTGGTAGAGGATCCGCCCCGAGCCGATCGTCAGGTGCCCGACCTCCGAGTTGCCCATCTGGCCCTCCGGAAGCCCGACCGCGCCGCCCGAGGCGCGGAGCTGGGTTGTCGGGTACCGGGCGTTGAGGCCGTCGAAGACTGGGGTTCGGGCAAGCTCGACGGCATTGCCTGGTCCGGGCGGTGCGATCCCCCAGCCGTCGAGGATCACCAGCGTCACGAGCGGGAAGGTCATCCGGGCGTCACCCGAGCGCCGCAGCGCAGATCGCGGCGAGCGAGGCCGGCTCGAGCGAGGCGCCTCCGACCAGCGCACCGTCGATGTCCGGCTGCGCAAGCAACTCGGCGGCGTTCTCGGGCTTGACCGAGCCGCCGTACAGCACCCGTGTGTCGTGGAGCGCCTTGATCGTTGCGTGCGCAGCCTGCGCGAGCTCGGGTGTCGCGGTCTTGCCGGTGCCGATCGCCCAAACCGGCTCGTAGGCGATCACGAGCCGGGCGTGTCGCGGGAGCACTGCGACCTGCCGGGCGAGCACCTCGTCTGTGAGGCCCTGCTCCCGCTCGTCGCCCGTCTCGCCGACGCACGCGATCACCCCGAGGCCGGCCGCTAGCGCCGCTTCGCAGCGCAGGCGAACGGTCTCGTCGGTCTCACCGAAGTACTGGCGGCGCTCGGAGTGCCCGACCAGCGCGCCGCTCACCCCGAGCTCGACGAGCATTCGTGGGGAGATCTCGCCCGTGAACGCGCCGTCGTCGGCCCAGTGGACGTTCTGCGCGTAGATCGGCCAGTCCTCGCCGACCGCGGCCTCGAGCGAGACGAACGGCGGGCAGAGAACGACCTCGACGCCGTCCGGGGCCTCGAACGCGTCGAAGAACGCGAGTGTCTCGGTGGGCCCCTTGAACATCTTCCAGTTGCCCGCGATCAGCTTCATCTCACTCCTCCGCTGGGATCACGGCGACCCCGGGTAGCTCTCGGCCCTCGAGCAGCTCGAGCGACGCGCCGCCGCCGGTCGAGACCCACGAGACCCGATCGGCGAGGCCGGCCTCGTTGACTGCACGCACGGAGTCGCCCCCACCGACGACCGTGAACCCGTCGACGGCAGCGATCGCCTGCGCGACGGCACTGGTTCCGGCCGCGAACCGCGGCCATTCGAAGACCCCCATCGGCCCGTTCCAGAACACGGTTCGGGCGCCGGCGATCAGAGCTGCGAACCGCGCACGTGTCGCCGGGCCGATGTCGAGGCCGAGCCAGCCTTCCGGGATCGCGTCAACCGTGGCGTCCACCGCCTCTGCGTCGGCGGCGAACGTCGCCGCCGCGACGACATCGACCGGCAGCTCAACCGGGAACGAGAGCGGGTTCTCCTCACGAAGCTCCTCCGCCATCTTGCCGCCGATGATCACGGTGTCGGCGCGACCGCCGAGGTGCTCGAGCACGGCGAGCTTGTCGTCGACCTTGGCTCCGCCGGCGACTAGCACGAACGGCCGCTCGACCTCGCCGAGGAGCCGGCCGAGATGCTCGAGCTCCTCGCGAAGGAGGAGGCCGGCGTAGGCGGGCAGGATCCGGGCGACCGCTTCGGTCGACGAGTGCGCGCGATGCGCGGAGCCGAACGCATCGTTGACGTAGAGGTCCATTCCTGCGGCGAGCTCGGCGGCATAATCCGGGTCGTTCTTCGTCTCGCCGGGGTCGAACCGCGTGTTCTCGAGGACGCGAAGCCGGGCGTCGCCCCCCAGCAGCTCGGCGAGCCGCTCGGCCACGGGTCTCATCGCGTACGTCAGCCTGTCCGCGTCGGTCTCCGGCCGGCCAAGGTGCGAGCAGACGGCCACCTCGGTTGCGTCGCGCTCGAGCAGCCAGCGAAGCGTTGGCAGCGACGCCCTGATTCGGGTGTCGTCCGCGACGCGCCCGTCCTCGAGCGGGACGTTGAGGTCGGCACGCACGAGAACGCGCTTGCCGGCGACGTCCGCGGTGACGACCGAGCGTGGGAGCCTCATCGTTCCTCCCTTCCCGGTTGGGCGATCAGTCGAGCAGCCGGCCGACGAGGTCGACGAGGCGACACGAGTAGCCCCACTCGTTGTCGTACCAGCCGAAGACCTTGACGGTGGTGCCGTGGCTCATCGTCAGCCCGCTGTCGAAGATGCACGAGTGCGCATTGCCGACGATGTCGGTCGAGACGAGCGGGTCTTCCGAGTACTGGAGCACCTCCGCGAGCGGGCCTGTGGTGGCAGCCGCCTTGTACGCGGCGTTGACCTCGTCCTTCGAGACCTCACGCTCGACCTCGACGACGAGGTCGGTGAGCGAGCCGGTCGGCACGGGGACACGAACGGCGACGCCGTCCACCTTGCCCTTGAGGTGGGGAAGAACCAGCCCGATCGCCTTGGCGGCGCCAGTCGAGGTCGGGATCACATTGACCGCCGCAGCCCGGGCCCGGCGCAGGTCCTTGTGCGGAAGATCGAGGATCTGCTGGTCGTTCGTGTAGGCGTGCGTCGTCGTCATGAACCCGCTCTTGATCACCGCGAGGTCGTCGATGACCTTCGCGAGCGGCGCGACGCAGTTCGTCGTGCACGACGCGTTCGAGACGATGTGATGCGCCGCCGGGTCGTACGCGTCGTCGTTGACGCCGAGCACCACGGTGAAATCCGGGTCGGTTGCCGGGGCCGAGATCACGACCTTCTTCGCCCCCGCGTCGAGGTGCTTCTGGGCACCGGCGCGATCGGTGAAGATCCCGGTCGACTCGAGCACGACGTCGACACCGAGCTCACCCCACGGCAACGCGGCCGGGTCGCGCTCCGACAGCATCTTCATCGACTCCCCGCCCGCGTGGATCACGCCGTCGCCGAGCGAGACCTCGCCGCCAAAGGGCCCGAGAACCGAGTCGAACTTGAGGAGGTGCGCCATCGTCTTCGCGTCGCCGAGGTCGTTGACCGCGACGATCTCGACGGCGGCGCCGAGCTGCTGTTGCGCGCGGAAGAAGTTGCGGCCGATCCGGCCAAAGCCATTGATGCCGACACGAACTGCCATGTCCCTGCCCCTTCTCTCGTCTCTGTCCAGGTCTCGGCCCGAGTCTATCGGCGGCCCCTCGCGGGCTCGTCGGTAGCTGCCCGCGGCGGGGCTACGGGAGCTCCGCCAGCTCGACAAGGCGCGTAAGTCTCCCTGCCATCGCCGCCTTCGAGACCGGCGGCTCGGCCCGGCGGGCGAGCTCGGCGAGCGAAAGGGCCGGGTGGCGCAGACGCAGCGCCGCAGCTTCCTGGAGAGCACGCGGAGCACGCTCCAGCGCCCCCGCATCCCGGAGCGCATGGGCCGCATCGAGCTGCCGCTGCGACGCCCGGCTCTGACGCACGAGGTTTGCGTGGTCGGCGTTTGCGAGGCGGTTCGCGTCGCCGCGGAGATCCGCGACGAGCGCACGCTCCTCCAGCTGGAGGACGGTGTCGGTCGCTCCGGCGAGCGAGAGAAAGCCCTCGATCGCTTCCCAGCTCTTTGCGTAGGCGGCCGAGCTCCCAACGCGGTCGACGACCTTGAGCCGAACGGACGAGGCAGAGGCGACCGCCCGCAGGAAGGCGGCGCCCGCGTGGCCAGGGGTACGGATCTCGAGGTGCGGCGAGCGAGGGCCGCTGAGCGAGCCTCCCCCGAGGAACGCTCCCCGCGCGTAGGCGGCGCGACAGCACGACTTCGCGACCACGCGGCCCGGCGGCCGCTCGAGCGGCACACCGGCCGGGTCGACGACGCCGGCCTCGGCAAGCACCGCGATCGTCTCGAGGGAGCCCGGGACCAGCAGCTGGTATCGCGTCGCCCCGGAAAAAGCGCGTTGCCGGTACGTGCGGATCTCTGCCTCGACCCGGAGAGCCCTGATCACGCTGAACGCGCTCCGCGCGATCGCCGACTCCGCAAGGTCGAGGTGGAACGAGACGCGACCGCGCCCGAGCAGGTGGGCGGTGCCGGCGGTGTGAAACAACGCCGAGACCTGCGCGAGGCGGTCACAGCGTGTGGCAGGAGTGATCGCCGCGAGCTCGGCGCGCGCGCTCTCGACAAGCTCCCCGCCGCTCACAACCGCACGCCTTCGAGGGCGAGCAGTCGTCGCTTAAGCGCGACGCCCGAGCTGCCATACCCGCCGATCCCACTCGCTGAGACGACCCGGTGACATGGCAGAACGAGCTGCAGCGCGTTCTGCGCGCAGAAGCTCCCCGCCGCTCGGGGCGCGCGCGGCCGGCCGGCGCGCTCCGCGAGCTCGCCGTAGGAGACGACCTCTCCCCACGCGAGCCCCCGCATCGCGAGCGCGAGGTCGCGCTGAAGCGGCGTGCACCACCCGAGCTCGATCGGGATGTCGGCGTATTCGACCGGCCGCCCACGCAGATGGTCGGCGAACCGCCGACACAGTTCCGGCACGAAATCGACACACTCCTGTTGCACATCTCCGGCTACCGTGACCGAAGGGGCCCTCGCTCCCCCGTGCCGGGGGCCCGCGCTGGTGGCGGGGTGATCAGCCTGCTCCTGGTCGGAGGGCCACGGCGCTCCGGTCGCGAGCTCGTGATGGACGAGCAGCCCGTCGCGTACCCACACCTCGCCTGTCCCCCACCCGGTCACCGTGTACTCGAACCGCGTCGCGGACACTCGCTCAGCATGCCCGACGGCGCGCGGCCGCGACGGCCGCGGCGGGACGGGGCGTAGAATCGCGACGTGAGCGCACACGGAATCTTCACCCCACCCCGCCCGGTCAACGAGCCGGTGCTCGGCTTCGCGCCCGGCTCGCCCGAGCGCGCGGCCCTCAAGGAACGGCTCGCCGAGATGTCGGCCGAGCGACTGCACATCCCGATGGTGATCGGCGGCGAGCGCGTCGAGTCGGGGAACACGTTCGAGACGGTGATGCCGCACCGGCATGCGCACGTCCTCGCCGACGTCGAGCGGGCCTCGCCCGAGCATGTCGAGCGCGCGATCGCTGCGGCCCGAGACGCTCGTCGCGCTTGGGCGGCGACTCCCTGGCACGAGCGCGCCGCCGTCTTCCTCCGCGCCGCCGAGCTCCTCGCGGGGCCCTGGCGCTCGACGCTCAACGCCTCGACGATGCTGAACCAGTCGAAGACCGCCCACCAGGCGGAGATCGACGCCGCCTGCGAGTCGATCGACTTCCTGCGGTTCAACGTCGACTACCTGACACGGATCTACTCGGAGCAACCTGCCAGCTCGCCCGGTGTCTGGAACCGGCTCGAATATCGTCCGCTCGAGGGTTTCGTGCTCGCGATCAGCCCGTTCAACTTCACCGCGATCGGCGCGAACCTGACGACCTCGCCGGCGTTGATGGGGAACACGGTCGTGTGGAAGCCCGCGTCGACCCAGGCGCTCTCGGCGTGGTACACGTTCCGGCTCCTCGAGGAGGCCGGCCTGCCACCGGGGGTGATCAACCTCGTCTTCGGCAGCGGTGCCGATATCGGGGGCGTCGCGCTTGCGAGCCCCGAGCTCGCCGGGGTGCACTTCACGGGGTCGACGGGCGTGTTCCAGTCGATCTGGAAGACGATCGGCACCGGGATCGCCGGCTACCACAGCTACCCGCGCATCGTCGGCGAAACGGGCGGGAAGGACTTCATCGTCGCGCATCCGTCGGCCGATCCCGACGCCGTCGCGACTGCGATAGTGCGCGGCTCGTTCGAGTACCAGGGCCAGAAGTGCTCGGCCGCCTCGCGCCTCTACCTCCCTTCAAACCTCTGGCCAGCGATCCGTCAGCGGCTCGAACACGACGTTGCCTCGGTGACGATGGGTGACGTCAGCGAGCTCTCGAACTTCATGGGCGCAGTGATCGACGCCAGCTCGTTCGCTACCCAGCGCGACGCGATCGCCGAGGCGCGGGCAGCCGGCGCCGAGATCGTCGCGGGCGGCGGGGTCGACGACAGCGAGGGGTGGTTCGTCGAGCCGACCGTGATCCGCACCGACGATCCCGACTTTCGCCTGTTGCGCGACGAGCTGTTCGGCCCGGTTGTCACGGCCTACGTCTACGACGAGAAGCGCTGGGACGACACGCTCGAGCTCGTCGACCGCACTGGGAGCTACGCGCTCACGGGCGCGGTCTTCTCCAACGATCGCTACGCGATCGAGCAGGCGCACCGCGGGCTCGTCAACGCCGCCGGGAACTTCTACGTCAACGACAAGCCGACCGGTGCCGTCGTCGGGCAGCAGCCGTTCGGCGGTGCGAGGGCGTCCGGCACGAACGACAAGGCCGGCTCGATGTGGAACCTGATCCGCTGGGTCAGCCCGCGCACGGTCAAGGAGACGCTCGTCCCACCGACCGACTACCGCTACCCGTTCCTCGCGCCGGACGCCTGAGTGGTGGCGATCACCCGCCCGACGACGCTCGCCGGCCGGATGACCGGCCTGCGACCCTCGACGATCCGCGAGATCCTCAAGGTCACTGCGCAGCCGCAGGTGATCTCGTTCGCGGGAGGGCTCCCGGCCCCCGAGCTGTTTCCGGTCGACGAAGTGCGCGAAGCCGTGAACGCGGTGCTCACCGAGCTCGGGAGTGAGGCGCTCCAGTACGGCGAGAGCGAGGGGTACCGTCCGCTGCGCGAGTGGATCACGGCGGAGATGGGGCGCCGCGGCGTCGACACCGAGACCGAGCGGATCCTCGTCACCAACGGCTCGCAGCAGGTGCTCGACCTCGTCGCGAAGACGATGCTCGAGCCCGGCGACGTCGTGCTCACGGAGACGCCGACCTACCTCGCCGCGATCCAGGCGTTTCAGGTGTTCGAGGTGGAGTTCGTCTCGGTCCCGACCGACGAGCACGGGCTGATCCCCGAGGAGCTGCCGACGCTCATCGAGCGTCACCGGCCGAAACTGCTCTACACGATCCCGAACTTCCAGAACCCGACCGGGATCACGCTCTCCGCCGATCGCCGCGAGCGCGTCGCGGCGATCGCGGCCGAGCGCGGGCTGCTCGTCGTCGAGGACGACCCGTACGGGAAGCTGCGGTATCGCGGCGACGAGATCCCTCCGCTCAAGCACTGGGACGTCACCGGCAACGTCGTGTACGCGAGCACCTTCTCGAAGACGATCGCGCCGGGCTTGCGTGTCGGGTGGCTCGTGGCCCCCGCCGAGCTGTTCATCCCACTGTTGATTCTCAAGCAGGCCTCCGACCTGCACACCTCGAGCCTCGACCAGCGAATCGTGCACCGATACCTCACGGGCTTCGACCAGACCGAGCATCTCGAGTGGATCCGGCACGCGTACGGGGAGCGGTTCGGCATCCTCGATGCGGCGCTTGACCGAGAGCTGCCCGCCGGCTACCGCTGGACCTCGCCCGACGGCGGAATGTTCCTCTGGGTGACCGCGCCCGAGACCGTCGACACGCTCGCGCTCCTCGAGCGCGCCGTCGAGCGCGACGTCGCCTTCGTTCCCGGCCGTGACTTCTTCCCCACCGGCGGCGGCAACAACTTCTTCCGGTTGAACTTCTCGAACTCGACGCCAGAGCGCATCCGCGAGGGCGTCGCCCGGCTCGGCGCGCTCTGCCGCGAGCTCTGACGCCGGCGGCTCGCCGTGCGCTCGTTCCTCGACGCCACCGAGAGCTTCTGGGACTCGCTCTCGGATATTGCCTGGTCGGCGCTCGGGATCGCGATCGGCTGCCACCTGCTCAAGCTCTGCTCCACGAGTCGGGCCTGGCGCAACGTCCTTGCCGCCGCCTATCCCGGCGAGAAGGTGCGGTGGCGGAAGATCTTCGCCGCCTACGTCTCCGGCGTCGGGATCAATGCGATCATCCCCGCGCGCGCCGGCGATGTCGTTCGGGTCGTGCTCGCTCATCGCGCGATTCCCGGCAGCTCGTACACGACCGTCGTCAGCTCGACCGCGGTGCTCTCGCTCGTCGACATGGCGTGCGCGCTGCTCGTCTTCGGCTGGGCGCTCACCCAGAACGTGCTCCCGAGCATCGACGTGCTGCCCGAGCTCCCGACGTTCGACTACGGGTGGTTCCTCGATCATCGGCGGTTCTCGGCGGCGCTCGGGGTCGTGCTCCTCGTGCTGCTCGTGCTCGGGCTGATCTGGGTGCGTCGCCGCTGGCGGGAGCTTCGGGCGCGGGTCGCTCAGGCATTCACCGTGATGCGCCCGCCCCGCCGATACGTCCGCACCGTCGTCTTCTGGCAGCTTGCCGATTGGGCGCTGCGACTCACCGTGATCTGGTTCTTCCTCGGTGCCTTCGGGATCCACCAGAGCATCCGCAACGTCCTGCTGGTACAGGCGACTCAGAGCCTCGCAACACTCGTTCCTGCTACTCCGGGCGGGATCGGGACGGAGCAGGCGTTCATCCTCTACGCGTTCCGCAACGCCGGGATCGCACGCTCGACACTGCTCGCGTTCAGCGTCGGGATGCGGCTGACGCTCACCGTCGTCAACGTGGTCGTCGGCTTCGCCGCGGTGCTCCTCACCCTCGGGACGCTTCGCTTCCGCAGCGCCGCTGCACCACCACCCGACACCGAGCCTGTAGGCGACTGACTACGTTCGTCCGGTGCGGTGGAGCTGCTCGTAGAGCGACCGCGCGGTTTTCGGGGGAAGACCGGGAACCCCCTCGAGCTCCTCCCGGGTCGCGCTGAGGAAGTGCTCCGCCGAGCCGAAGTGGCGCAGAATCGCCCGGCGCCGCGCGGGCCCCACCCCGGCGAGCCCGTCGAAGATCGACGCAAAGGCAGCGGTGTCACGCCGGCGCCGATGAAACCGCACCGCGAAGCGATGTGCCTCGTCGCGGATCTGTTGGAGGAGCTGCAGCCCGGGATCGTGGCGCTCGAGCACGATCGGCTCGGAACGACCGGGGACGAAGATCTCCTCCTCCCGCTTCGCGAGCGAGACAACCGAGACGCGCGGCAGCTCGTAGGTGCGCGCGATCGCGTCGAGCGCGGCGGAGAGCTGTCCCTTGCCTCCGTCGATCACAACGAGGTTCGGAAGCTGGCCGAAGCTCTGGTCGCGATCGCCGTCGCGGAGGCGAGCAAACCGGCGCGAGACGACCTGCGCCATCGAGGCGAAGTCGTCCTGTCCGTCGAGCCCGCGCACCGCGAACGTCCGGTACAGCGACGTCTTCGGGCGGCCGTCGACGAACACCGCCATCGAGGCGACGATCTCCTTGCCCTGGGTGTTGGAGATGTCGAAGCACTCGATGCGCAGCGGGAGGCTCTCGAGGTTCAGCGTCTCGCGCAGCTGCTCGAGGGCCTCGTAGCGCCGACGGCGGCGTTCGGCGGCTGCGCCCGCATCGTGGCGAAGCGCGAGCCTTGCATTCTCCTCAGCGAGCCGCGCAAGGCGGAGCTTCTCGCCGCGCGCGGGCGTGCGCACCTCGACCGCGCCCTCCCTGAGATCGGAGAGAAACGCCTGGAGCCCTTCCGTGTCGGCGATGTCCTCGGGCATGATCACCTGTGGCGGCACTGACGGCATCGAGCCGTAGTACTCGAGGCAGAAGCCTTCGAGCACAGTCAGCCGATCTTGCTCCGCGACGTTCTCGAGATGGAACGCGTGGCGATCGACGAGCTTGCCGTCGCGCAACGGGAAGACCTGCACGGTCGCGCGGTCGCCCTCGATCGCCAGCCCGATCACGTCAGCGGTGCCAACCGCCCGCTTGTCGGCTCCCTGCCGTGCAGCGAGCGATTCGATCGCCTGGAGCCGGTTGCGGTACCGTGCTGCGTCCTCGTATCGCTCCGTCGCGGCAGCGCTCCGCATCTCACGCTCCAGCGTGCGGGTGATCGTCCGGGTGTCGCCGCCGAGAAAGCCGACGACGCCGTCGATCAGCGCCCGGTAGTCGTCCTTCGAGATCGCGCCGATGCACGGTGCCGCGCAGCGCTCGATGTGGAAGTCGAGGCAGGGGGTGCCTGAATGCCGTCCGGGTGTCGGCCCCTCGCACGGCCTGAACTGGAACACGCGATTGAGCACGTCGAGCGTTTCGCGCACCTTCTTCGCGTTCGCGTACGGCCCGAAGTAGAGGTTCCCGCGCCGATGGCGCTCCCGCGTGAACATCACCCGCGGGTATTCGTCGTTGACGGTGACCGCGATGTACGGGAACGACTTGTCGTCGCGGAGGCGAACGTTGAACGGCGGCCGGTGTCGCTTGACGAGGTTCTGCTCGAGGTGCAGCGCCTCCGCCTCGCTCTGGGTGACGATCACCTCGACGCGCGCAACGCGCTCGACCAGCTGCTGGATCCCCGGGCGGCTGTCGTGGCCCGGGTTGAAGTAGCTCCGGACGCGTGCGCGCAGCACCTTTGCCTTGCCGACGTAGAGAAGCTCGTCGCGCTCGTCGCGGAACAGGTAGACGCCTGGCGAACGCGGCAGCGTCGCGAGCCGCGACCGCAGCTCGCTGCCACTCCCCGCCCAGGAGACCTCCGAGTCGATCTCCTCCAAACGATCTCCTGACATCCTCCGTCTAGCGTAACGAGCAGTCCTCAGGTCACCGCCCATGTCGAGACAATCGCGACTCACCTTCGCTCTAGCGGCCGCGGCCGGAGCGCTCGCGCTCTGCGGGCCGGCGCTCGCGGGCGGGCCCGGGATGGCGCTCGGTGCCGCCGAGGATGCCGTGCGCGCCGGCGACCTCGTCCAGGCGCAGTCACAGCTGACAATGCTCAGCCTCGCCGGGATGAGCTCGGTGCGGATCACGTCGAACTGGCTCCCGGGTCTCACCGCGCCGACCGAGCAGGAGCTCGGAGCGCTGCGGAACGTGGAGGCCGCCTCCCAGCTCACGGGCGTCCGCGTCTTCGTCTCGATCTACTCGCCTGGCTCGAAGACGACGCCGCTGACCCCCGAGGCACAACTGCAGTTCGCCCAGTACTCGGCCGCGCTCGTGCAGGCGCTTCCGACGGTCGACGACGTGATCGTCGCGAACGAGCCGAATCTCAACCGATTCTGGTTGCCGCAGTTCAATCCCGACGGGACGAACGCGTCGGCACCTGCGTACCTGACGTTGCTCGCACAGACCTACGACGCGGTCAAGGCCGTCGATCCTGGCGCCCGGATCTGGGGCGGCGCCACCTCGCCCCGCGGCTCCGACCGGCCCGACGGCGCACGGCAGACGAGCTCACCCACCGGCTTCATCACCGCGCTCGGCGCCGCGTATCGGGCGAGCGGGCGTGTGGCCCCGATCATGGACGGCTACTCCCACCACCCGTATCCCGACAACTCCTCACAGTCTCCCGACTTCGCGCACCCGAAGACGACGACGATCGGGCTTGCCGACTACGAGAAGCTCGTCTCGCTGCTGGGAACCGCCTTCGACGGGACGGCACAGCAGGGCTCGACGCTGCCCATCCTCTACGACGAGTTCGGGATCGAGTCCGTGATCCCGTCGGGCAAGACCGCGCGCTACACCGGTGCGGAGCCGGCGACGACCAAGCCGGTCGACGAGACGACGCAGGCGGCGTTCTACCAGCGGGCGCTGCAGCTCGTGTTCTGCCAGCCGAACGTCGCCGGGATGCTGCTCTTCCACACGGTCGACGAGGACGAGCTCCCGGCGTGGCAGTCGGGCGTCTACTACGCGGACGGCTCGCCGAAGGCGAGCCTCGTCGCCGTCCGCGATGCGCTGCGGCGCACGAAGGGCGGCTCGATCGCCCGCTGCCCCGGGCTCGCGCTGGAGGTCACCGCGCCGAAGGTGAAGTTCCCGGCCGCAGCCGCGTTCAAGCGTGGCGTGCGCACCGTGAAGTTCACGTGCTCGCTGGACTGCATCTGGCAGCTGCGGTCGGTGCGCGCCGCCGACGGCATCGGCACGGCGCGGGTGCGCGGTTACGGGCGGGCAGGCGAGCCGGTGATCGCCTCGTTGCAGGGCCGCAAGCTCGGCGCGCAGCCGGTCAAGCTCGTGCTCTCTCTGCTGCACCCGGTCAACCCGGGGGCAGAGTGGACGCGTACGAGCGCCCCGCTCGCAACCCGGTGACTACCATCACTGGTGTGAGCGAGACACCGGCCTACGAGCGAATCGAAGGGCTTCCGGTCGGTCAGTACGTCGCGTACACGTTCTTCAAGGTCGAGCCGGCGTGGCGGCGTCTTCCCGCCGCCGAGCGGGCAGCGCACAAGCAGGAGCTCGCCGCTGTTGTCACCGAATGGCAGGGACGGCTCGAAGGGCTCCGCGCCTACACGACCGTCGGCATCAGGGCCGAGGCCGATTTCTTCCTCTGGAAGATCACCGAGCAGTACGACGACCTGCTCGATCTCGGCGCCGCGCTCAACGGCACCGCGCTCGCCGGCTGGCTGACGACGCCGCACTCGTACCTCGCGACGACCAAGCCGTCGGTCTACACCGACAAGAAGCGCGTCCGCCAGGGCAAGGTGCTCCCGCGCGAGGCGCCGTACCTCGTCGTCTACCCGTTCGTGAAGCTCCGCCCCTGGTACTTCCTCTCGCTGGAGGAGCGCCGCGACGCGATGAAGGAGCACGCCGACGTCGGCGGCAAGTACGTCACGGTCACGAACCACACGACGTATTCGTTCGGGATCGACGACCAGGAGTTCATTCCGGCGTTCGAGTGCAACGAGCCGGCCGACTTCATGCACCTGATGATGGCGCTGCGCGAGACGGAGGCATCGCGGTGGACAGAGCGCGATACGCCGATCTTCGTCGGCGCGCTCCGCCCGATCGGCGCGGTGCTCGACGCGCTCGACGGCGCCCGCCGGGCGGCTCAGACGTAGCGGCGTTCGCGGCGCCACACGCGCACGACCGCGTACGCACACGCGGCGACCACACCGACGAACACGACCGACTCCGGCCCGTTCGCGCCGAGGCCGAGGTACACCCCGATCGCAACGACGACGAGCGCGATCGCAGAGTAGAACGTCCGCTGCGAGAGCAGCGTCCACGTCTCGAAGTCGCTACGACGCTCGCGCCAGAGCAGGAACAGGAAGAAAGCGACCGCGAGGAAGAACGCGACGCGAAGGAGTGCGCCGGCGGTCGCCAGCGACTCTTCGAGCGAGAGCGCGACGATTGCAGCCGAGACGACGACGACAATCGCGAGGCCGCGTGCGAGCGGGCTCTCGAACAGATGTCGAAGGCGCTTCACGCCGATCCCGTCATGTAGGCGCGACCGGCGAGCAGCGCCGCAAGCCCCGCCGTGCCGGCGAACCAGAGCAGGCGGCGCGGCCCTTCGGCCGGCGCGTAGAACCACGGCGCAAGAACGGCTGCCAGCGAAAGGCTCCCGTAGAGGTAGTGCAGCTCGTCACCTGCCCGATGGTTGTCGGCGAGCAGCAGCAGCCCGAGCCCTACCTGCGCGACCAGCAACGTCTGCGCGAGAGAGAGCAGGTGCGTCGTGATCGGCCCGGCGCCGCGCCCGCGCCAGTACCGGTAGCCGCCGAGCAGCGCCCCGAGCGCACAGACGCCGATCGCGACCCCACCGACCCAGGGATGTGCCGTCTCCACGATGCCAGCGTAACGACGGACCACGATCGCAGTCCCCGAAAGCTGTTCACCCGGGCACGTAGGCTTGGCGGGAGACCACGACTGCGGAGGATGAAAATGCTCGACGTAGGCCAGCCCGCCCCCGACCTCACGCTCGTCTCGGACACCGGCGAGACCGTCTCGCTCTCCGCACTGCGGGGTAAGCCGGTGGTCCTCTACTTCTACCCCAAAGACGACACGCCGGGCTGCACGCGGCAGGCGTGCGGGATCCGCGACAACTGGGCGAGCTTCGAGAAGGCCGGCGCGGCCGTCTTCGGCGTCAGCCCCGACGGCGAGGCGTCGCACGTCAGATTCAAGGAGAAGTACAGCCTGCCGTTCACCCTGCTCGCCGACCCCGAGCGCGAGGCGGCGAAAGCCTTCGGCGTGTGGGTCGAGAAGACGAACTACGGGAAGACGTCGATGGGCATCGAACGCACCGCGTTCGTGATCGGCCCTGACGGCAACATCGCGAAGATCTTCCGCAAGGTGAACCCCGACGAGCACGCCGAGAAGGTCCTCGGGGCGCTTGCCGCTCTCTAGCTGAGGAGTTCCACGAGCTCACGGGCCGGCTGCGCGTGCCGGTCGTGCCGGGCCGCTCCCGGCCCACGCCCCGGCGAACACGACCTCGTGGAACAACTCATCACGCTCGGGCGGTTCGGCGGGCTCAGGCGATGTCGTCGACGAAGGCTAGAGTCCGTCGCGCGTGCTGTCGCTGCTGATCTTCCTCGGGGCGCTCGTCGCAATCGCCGCGGTTGCGATCATCGTCAACCGCGTCAAGGGAGTTCGTGCGCAGTATCTGGAGGCGTGGTCCCCGGCGCCGGGCGAGCGGCGTGTGTTCGACGACCCCACCGCCGACTTCTACGTCATCCCCTCCATGGGCCAGGCCAAGGTCATGTCGTTCGCCCGCCGACGCAGGACGCACGCAGTCCTCACCGACGCGCGGCTCCTCATCGGCACCAAGCCGCTCATGTCCAGGCGGCACATGATCACCCACGTCGTACAGCTCGCTGACAACGACGAGGCCCAGGACGAGCTGGATCGTCTCACCGGCGGACAGTTCACGAAAGGCTTCGTCACGTACGCGGCCAGAGCCGAGCGCATGACCGTGGAGACCGATGGGCGGAAGACCTACGTGCGCATCGTTCCCGAACCGACGGCGAGCGCCTTCAACGTCGAGCATTGCCGCCTGTACACCGACATGGCCGACGAGCTCACCGAGCACGCAGGCGCCGGTCGGCGGCCATCAAAGAGCTCCCCCTGACGCCACCGTGGCTACACTGATGCCCCGCGCGGATGTGGCGGAATTGGTAGACGCGCACGGTTCAGGTCCGTGTGCCCGTAAGGGCGTGGAGGTTCAAGTCCTCTCATCCGCATGACCGAAGCCTCGAGGGAAGCTCGGCTCGAAGCCGCGCTTGCTTCGCTCAACCCCATGACCGCATGACCGAAGCCTCGAGGGGAGCTCGGCTCGAAGCCGCGCTTGCTTCGCTCAACCCCATGACCGCATGACCGAAGCCTCGAGGGAAGCTCGGCTCCGGCCCGCGCTTACTTCGCTCAACCCCACGGCCTGACCGCGTGACCGAAGCCCTCCAGGGAAACCCGGCTCCAGGCCGCGCCTGCTTCGCCCAACCCCATGACGGATTACGGTTCGGAGCCGCGATTGGTTTGCTCAACCGCACACCGCGGGGAGCCGCCCCCAGGAACGCGCTCGCCGCGATGCTCGAGGGCCCGGACCCTCAGCTCTGGCGGCGAAGCACCGCGCCGGCCCTGTCGCCCGTCTCCAGGCCGTCGCGGAGGGTGACGACGCCGTTGACGACGACGTGCCGCATCCCCGCCGCAAGCAGGTTCGGCTCGAACGCCGTCCCCCGCTCGCTGAACACACCCGGGTCGAAGACCGCGACATCGGCCGGCGCGCCGACACGGAGAACGCCACGGTCGGTGAGGCCAAGACGCTCGGCGGGCCGCCCCGTGAGGCGGTGGACTGCCTCCTCCGCGGTCAGCAGCTGCGTCTCGCGCACCATGAACCGGAAAAACCACGAAGCCCACGTATACGCGCCGTGGAACACGGACGTCGCCAACCGGCCGTCCGGAGCGAGGGTCGTCGCGTCGGAGCCCGGCATGCACAGCGGGTGGGCGAACGCCTCGCGCTGCTGCTCCTCCGTATGACAGTGGATCAGCGCCATCAGGCGATGAAGATGCTCCGTATCCGCGGCGAGCAGGTCGAGCACCGTATCGAGAGGCTCCTGACCGCGCTCGGCCGCGATCCCGGCGACGTCGCGCCGGCCGTAGTCCGGCCAGACGTCGTTGTCGAGCAGCATGATGCGCGACCAGTCGTTTCCGGCGCTGAGAATGCTCCGGTGTCCCTTTATCGCAGCGCGTGCGTCGGGCTCCGCCAGAAGCTCGGCGAGCCGCACCGGCCCCGCATCGACCGCCCAAGCAGGAAGCACCGTTGCAAGGAACGTGAACCCGAACAGGCGGGTGTGCATGTCGAACGCGACATCGAGGCCGTCCTCGCGGGCCTGCTCGACCGCGACGATGCACGCATGGCCCAGCTCGCTGCCGCTTCGCGGCACGAGATGGGAGACCTGTAGCCGCACACCCGCGCGTCGCGCCGTCTCGAGCGCCTCGACAACTGCCCCAACCGCCTGGTCGTCTCGGTCGCGTGTGTGGGTCGCATACAACGCTCCGTGCCTCGCGACGATCCGGCAGAGCGCCTCGATCTCCTCGGGCGGCACGCCCCGCTCGGCTGCGTACTCGAGGCCGGTGCTGTACCCCCACGCCCCCTCCGTCAGCGCATTCTCGAGCTGGCGCCCCATCTCTGCACGCTCGCTCTCGGTCGCCGGGCGGTCGTGAAGCCCGACCGCCGCCAGCCGGAGCTGCCCGTTGGGCACGAGCGTGAGGACGTTGATCGCTGGGCGCGCCTCCTCGAGGCGATCGAGGTACCCGGGGAGCGACGACCAGCTGAGCGGCACGTCGTCGTCGAAGCCGTAGATCGCGCTCCGCGCAAGGTGGGCATCACGGATCGGGAAGCACCCGTGCCCGCAGTTGCCGATCACCTCGAGCGTGACGCCCTGGCGAACCGCGCTCACCGCGCGCGGGTCGAGCAGCAGCGTGAAGTCGGAATGGCTGTGGATGTCGATGAAGCCGGGCGTGACGAGGCAACCCGTTGCGTCGAGAACAGGAACGTCGACGGCATCCACGGCGCCGATCGCGTCGATCCGCCCGTTCGCGACGACGACGTCCGCGCGCACCGGCGGCGCGCCGGTTCCGTCGACCACCGTCCCGTTCCGGACAACGAAGTCAGCGCTCACGACACCTTGCCTCGCGCCAGCACCTCGACAAGCTCGACCTCAGCTCCATCGCGATGGAAGGCAAGGCTGTCGTGCAGGTTCACGACGCCACACGCATGGTTAGGGACGACTGTCACGACCTCCCCGAGCACAGGCCTGTCCGCCGACGCGGACAGGTCGACGACAGCGTGCTCCTCCGAGAGCCACGCGACCACGGCCTCCGGGTACTCGACCACGAGTCCGAACCCACCGACGGCTGCGGACGCCACCGGGTCGGAGGTGAGGGTCTTCGACCCTGCGTCGAGGACCGCGCGCGTCGACGTGGGACGGCTGACAACCATGGCGCGCACCCGCAGGGCACAGTCCTCGAGCCGGTGCGTGCCCGCGAGCAGCCCGCGCCGGTCACCGAACACGTAGTTCCCGACCCGCACCTCGGTGAGAACCGGGCTCTCGTGCGCACGAAAGGCCTGAGGCGTGCCGCCGCCGCTCACGAGCGTCGCCGCGTGCCCCCGCCCTCTGACCGCGTCGACGGCCGCCACAAGCCGCCGGTCCGTCTCTGGGTCGAAGGGGTGCGTCGCCAACCCGACAAGCCGGAGCCCGGAAAGCGCAGCGACCGCGTCGGCGAGCGCCACCGCCTCCTCCGGCGCCTGCACGCCCGTGCGACCCAAACCCGTGTCGCAATCGATGAGCACGCCGATCTCGACGCCCTCGGCCTGCGCCGCAGCCGCAAGCGAGCGAGCCGCAACCTCCGAGTCGCACGTCACGCTCAGCGCGACGGAAGCCGCCAGCCGCGCCGCTCGGCGGGTCTTCGCCTCGCCGACCAGCGGGAAGGTGACCAGGATCTCGGTGATTCCTGCGCGCGCCATCACCTCTGCCTCGCCGAGCTTCTGGCACGCGATCCCCACCGCGCCCGCAGCGAGCTGCTGATGCGCGAGCGCAGGGACCTTGTGCGTCTTCACGTGTGCTCGAAGCTGGAGACCGTGGGAGTCGCAGTACAGCTGCATTCGCTCGATGTTTCGCTCAACCGCAGCTCGATCGACGACGACAACCGGCGTCTCGAGGGCACCTACGTCCACGCCGCCTCGAGCTCGCGAGCGTCGATGATCGAACCCCCGGGATCGAGCTCGAGCCCGACGTCGCCCTCATACCCTGCCCCCACCAGCGCGGTGACGAGCGCGCCAAGGTCGACGTCGCCCGTCCCGGGCGCTCCGCGCCCCGGACAGTCCGCATAGTGGACGTGTCCGATGCGCCGCACGTGGCGGACGGCCTCGGCGACCGGGTCGAGACCGGCACGGGCTGCGTGATACGCGTCGAAGAGCAGCCTGACGTCATGAGCTCCGGAACGCTTGAGCAGCCATACCGCGGCGTCGGGTGTCGGTACGAGGTATCCGGGCACGTCGAGGAGGTTGATCGGCTCGACGACCAGCGCGATCCCCGCACCGCGGGCGATCTCCGCACAGGCGGCGAGCGTCTCCGCGGCTACCGCAAGCTGCGCCTCCGGATCGGCGTCGCCCGTGTCCCTGCCGGCGAGGAGATTGACGAAGGAGGCGCCGCACGAACGCGCGACCGCGACCGCCTCCTCGCACGCGGCGACGGTCCACGCCCTTCGCTCCGGAACGTTCAGGAACCCGCGGTCACCCGCCTCGAGGTCGCCACCGTCGCAGTTGAGCGACCGCACTTCCAGCCCGGCCGCCGTCACGGCGTCGACCCACGGTGCCATCTGCCCGTGGGGCAGCCACCAGGTCTCGACAACCGTGAACCCAGCCGCCGCTGCCGCCGCGGGACGCTCGAGCACGGGCAGCTCGCGAAAGAGCATCGAGAGGTGTGCGCAGAGCCTCACGGCGAGGGCGGGACGAAGGGTCCTGTCTCCCGCTCGAGCGCGTAGCCGACCTGAAACGTGACGCGCTCGGCGAAGTGGCGCGCGACGACCTGGAGCGCGGTCGGGAGACCGTCGGCATCGACACCGGAGGGAACGGAGAGAGCGGGATGACCGGTCAGGTTGAGCGGGGCCGTGTTGTAGCAGAGCCTCGCTGCAGTCCGGCCGGAAACCTCTGCGAACGACGCCGCTCCCGTCAGGAGCGGCGGCGCGGTGATCGGAAGCGTGGGCGTAAGGAGAGCGTCGAGCCCGGCGAGCGCCGCGTCGAGGGACGCACGCAGTGCGAGCCGCGCGTTGTGGAGGCGCGCGTACGGGAGGCCGCCATAGCGATCGTGGACGTAGCGGTCGGCGAGCAACCACGCCTTCACCTGGTCGGGAAGGAGGGCACCCTCCTCCTGCCTGATCCGGGTCAGCGCCCGCATCACCGGCAGGTCGTATGTGCCGAGGTGACCGGTTCCCTGCCCACCCGAGCGAAACGTGTCGCCGAAGAGGTGCGCGACGTACGGAAGGAACAGCGCGAGCCCATGCTCCCACGCGGGAATCGACACCTCTTCGACGATCGCGCCCGCGGCCTCGAGCGCCGCCACCGCACCGTGAAGGTTCGCGACGACGGCCGGCTCGCAGACGTCCGGGGCGCAGGCCTCGACGAGCACTCCGAGCCGAAGCCCGTCCACGCCTTCTTCGTCGGCACCGTCCAGCTCGACGGCCGGGATCGCGCCGCGAACCCATTGCGCATCGCGCTCGTCCGGGCCGGCGATCACTCCCAACATCAGCGCCGCGTCCGCGACCGTCCGCGTGAGCGGCGTGACGAAGTCGATCGTGTGGTCGATGTGGGAGATGCCCCACGAGGGTACGAGCCCATGCGTCGCCTTGATCCCCACGAGCCCGCAGAACGCCGCGGGGATCCGGCCGCTTCCCCCCTGGTCGACCGCGAGCGAGAGGTCGACCTCGCCCGAGCGAACCGCGGCGCCCGAGCCGCCAGACGACCCGCCCGCAGATCGCGTCGGATCGACGGGGTTTCGTGCGGGTCCGAACGCGCTCGTCTCACCGAGCCCTGACGAGCCGAAGTCGTCCATGTTGAGCTTCCCGACGATCGTCCCGCCCGCCGCGAGGATCCGCTCGACGACCACGGCGTCGTAAGCCGGTACGTAGCTCGATACGCGCGAGCCGTTGGTCGTCGGAACGCCCGCAACGGAGATGTTGTCCTTGACTCCGACCGTGCGGCCGGCGAGCGGCCCCTCGCTTGCCCCACGCACGTCGCAGTAGCGCACAAACGCGTTGAACGGGTCTTCCTCAGGGTCGGGCAGCCGTCCCGGTTCACGTCCGGCGGGCACCGCCGGCGGCCCGCCCTCCACCTGCTCGAGCAGCTCCTCGAAGTCCGTGAGCGACGCAACCACCGGCCACAGAGCCTCGGCCTCGCCCTCTGCAAGGTCGATCCGTTCGCGAGCGGCAAGCTCGCGCAGCTCCTCCACGAGAGGCGGGCTGAGTCGCTCGGGGTACTCGGTCACGCCCAGCGCACCCCGCGCATCACCTACACCACCAGGTCCTTGCCGGGGACGACGAGATCTGAGCCGGTGATCAGGGTCACGATCTGCTGAGCGGTGGCGTTCTCGGTGACGACGTCACCGACCTTCTCTCCGTGGCGGAGGACGACGATGCGATCGGTGACATGGAGCACGTGCTGCATGTTGTGGCTGATGAACAGCACCGCGACGCCTCGCTCCGCCATCGACCTGATGAACTCGAGAACCTGCAGGCTCTGCCGCACGCCGAGCGCGGCGGCCGGCTCGTCGAGCATCACGATGTGCCGTCCCCACGTGATCGCTCGAGCGACCGCGATCATCTGTCGCTGCCCCCCGGACAGAGCCGCAACGGGCCGTCGCGGATCGATCCGCAAGTCGAGCTCACGGAGCCGTTCCGCGGTCTCTCGGTACATGCGACGCTTATTCATCAGCCCGAGCGCGCGGCCAAGCGGGTTGCGGTAGACATGCTCGCGGTTGAGGAAGAAGTTGTGCATGACATCGAGTGTGTCCACGAGCGAGAGGTTCTGGTAGACGGTCTCGACGCCGAGCGCTCGTGTCTCCTCCGCGTTCAGCCCGGACCGCACCACGCCGTCGATCACGATCTCTCCGGCATCGGCGCGGTGAACGCCCGAGAGGCACTTCACGAGCGTTGTCTTGCCGGCGCCGTTGTCGCCGACCAGGCCGAGAACCTCGCCCGGGTACAGCTCGAGGTCGACGCCCGCGAGCGCCCGCACCGCACCGTAGGCCTTCGCGATCGCGCGGGCCTCCATCACGGGGCGGCGGTCGAGGGCCATGCTCTCGGCTGCGCTCATAGGATTGCGAGCCGGGCGGCCTTGGTCAGCTGATCGACGGCCATCGCTGCGACGATCATGCAGCCGACCACGATCTGCTGCCAGAAGTCGGGGATGTTCATCAGGATCAGGCCGTTGTTGATGCTGGCGATCATCACGACGCCGATCGCGGTGCCGACGACACTCCCAACCCCGCCGAACAGCGAGGTGCCGCCGATCACGACGGCCGCGACTGCAGCCAACAGGTCGTTCGCGCCGAACAGCCCGTTCCCCGCATCCAGCCGAGCGCTGAGGATCAGCCCGCCGATCCCGCCCGTCAGCCCCGAGATCATCAGGGTGACGAGCTTCACCCTGCCGGCGTTGATGCCCGCATACCCGGCCGCCTCGGCGTTACCGCCGACGGCATAGATCTGCAACCCGAGTCGCGTTCGGGTGAGCATCACGTGGAGCACAACGAAAACGACGATCGCGATCACTGCGGCGGCAGGGAAGCCGCGGATCGTCGCGGTGCCGATCTTCCCGTAGGTCTCGCCGAAGCCGGCGATCGCAGTCGCGTTCGTGAGGATGAACGCAGCCCCCTGGGCGATCCCGAGCATCGCCAGCGTGGAGATGAACGAGACGATCTTGAGCTTCCACGTCAGGAGCCCGCTGATGAAGCCACAGAGGACGGTGGCGCCGAGCCCTGCGAGGATCCCAACCCAGATGTTGTGACCATGCTGGATGATGACGACCGCCGCGACCGAGCCGCTCAGCGCTTGCAGCGAGCCGATCGAGAGGTCGATCTCGGCCGCGATGAGGACAACGGTCAGCCCCGCAGCGATGATCCCCACGTTCGAAGCCTGCAGGAAGATCCCGAAGATGTTCTCGCGGGTGAAGAAGTACTCGGACTTCAGCGCGAAGAACAGCCAGATCGCTCCGAGCGCGACGAGCGTTCCGACCGCCCGGTACGACCCGGACGCGCGGTCGAGCAGCGTGCGAGCCGTGCTCCGAGAGAGCCCATCGTCGGGTGCGGCTGGCGGGCCGGCGGGGGCGGAGCGGTCATTGGCGTCGCGTTGCACTCGGATCTCCTCGGACGTCGGGATCGTCCGCGGATGGGGCGGTGCCAGGAGGGCCGAGCACCGCCCCACGCCGCGCACGGAGGTGGCTCAACACCCACCTCGGCTGCTCGGGGGTTGGTCTACTTCACCGGGCAACGCCCCGACGCGGCCTCCTTCAAGCGGCGCATGATGTCCGCTCGCACGACCTGCGGCGGCTTCGAGAGCCCGTTGAGCCACGCCTTTGCCCGGGCCTGATCGACTGAGAGCACGGGCGCTTCGACGAACTTCTTCACTGCCTTCCCGCCCTTCACGTCGTGGGCGGTGCGCACGGCGATCGAGCCGATGATGTCCGGGAAGAACGCGGAGGTCTGGGTCTGCCGCCCGGCGAGCACATGACCGAGCGCGATGCAGTCACCGTTCTGCGATGCGACGCCAACCTTGCCGAGCTTTCCCTTGGACTGGATTGCCTTGACCGCCGCGTTCCCGCCCGGGTCCCACCAGGCATACAGGAAGTTGAGGTCGGGGTTCGCGGTGAGGAGGTTCGTCGCGAGGTTGAGCGCCTTGGCCGGGTCGTACTGTGTTTCGGAGGCCCCGACGATCCTGATGTTCGGGAACTTCGCGACGTGCGCTCGGAACGCCTCGTTCTCCTTCCGGCCGGAATCGTCGGCGCGGATGCCTTCGATGATCCCGATTTTGCATGGGTCGATCCCCATGCACCAGTCGGAGGCTGCGAGCCCCATGTACAGGCCTGCAAGATCCTCGCGTCCGGCGATAAACGCCGCCCGCTCTCCGCCCGCGACGTCCGACTGGATCGTGATCACGGGGATCTTGGCCTTGTTCGCAGCCTTGATCGCAGGCACGATTCCCTTCGCATCGATCGCGTCGATGATGATCGCGTCGACCTTTGCGGCGACGTAGGACTGCGTCGCGTTCGCCTGCCCGGTCGCGTCGCTCGTGCCCTTCACGAGCACGGTGTCGCCGTTCTTCTTCGCCTCGGCCTGAACGCCGTTACGGAGCCCGGCGATGTAGAGATTGGAGAGATCGGGGAGCACAAGCCCGATGCGCAGCTTCGCTGAGCTCCTCGCCGCCCCGTTGCTCCGCGCTGCCGCCGATGTCGTCACGACTGCCACGACGATCAGCGCCAGCACGAGCGCCACAAGCTTCACCTTCCGACTCATCAGAACCTCCACGGTCCTTGACTGAAATCCCTCCCACTCGGCTGAGTGGGCCTACGTGACGTCACTGCAGCGCGCGCGTGATCGGCGAACCTCCTTTCCGACGCCAGTCGCCCGCCGCCAGGCGCGACCGTGCGGCCATAGCGCCTCTCGCGGCCTCCGGGGCGAATCTCGTCCGGTCGGTCACTCGTGGACCTCGAGGTCGAAGATCTCGACCGTCGTCTCGCCCGCTTCGATGCGACGTTCGACTTCTGCCTCGCGCCGGATCACGTCCGCTGCGGCTGCGATCGCCTCGCCGGCTCGCGCCGCGCCGACGACCACGATCCCATCGGCGTCACAACACACGAGATCACCAGGCTCGATCGAGACGCCCTGGACCGCAATTCGCGCTCCCACGCGTACGGGCCCGACCTTCGCCGGGCCGATCGGCGATGTACCGCGGTGGAACACCGGGAACCCGAGCGCCGCGATCGCCGCCCGGTCGCGGATCGGGCCGTCGACGACGATCCCGGCGATCCCCCGGAGCGCGGCGGCCCTGGCGACGATGTCACCGACGAGGGCCACGCCATCGTCGCGAGGGCTGACCTCGACGACGACGACGTCGCCGGGAGCGGCCTGCGCGACCGCGAGATGGATCGCGAGGTTGTCGCCCCCCGGCGTCGTGACGGTGAACGCAGGCCCGACGGCAGCGGCATCCAGCCAGGCCGGCCCGAGCCCCACGACGGCCTGCGCCAGCGCCGGCACGCCCGAGGCGATCGCGGCTGTGGTCGGCGTCTCACCCATCGGCGACCGTCCCACCGGGAATCGCGACCAGCTGCGCGGGGGTCGCGAACATCGCGCTGATCCGCAGCGACCGGGTCTCGGCGTACTGCCGATCGCGCAATGGGGTCGACCAGTGCTTCTCGCAGGCCCGGGCGACCTTCTCCTCGTCGCGCGAGGCGACCGCGTCGAGCAGCGCCCGGTGGATGCCCACCCGCCACGCGGTCGGTTCACGGGGATCAGAGCCACGTGGGCCCACCGAAGTCGCAAGCATCATCTCCTGGATCGGGCACAGAAGGATCTCGAGCGCCGGGAGGTTCGTCGCCCGCAGCAGCTCGGTATGGAACCCGACATGCCCGTTGACGATCTCTGCGGCGTCCGTGCGCTCGCGGACGGCGGCCTCGAACCGGTCGAGCGCGAGCGCGACCCGCTCGATCAGCTCGACGGTGTGGTTTCGGGCGGCGACGATCGCAAACTGGCTCTCGAGCGTTGCACGCGCCTCGAACACGTCACCGATCGTCAGCTGCGAGCGAAGGAGCATCGTCGCGACAGCACTCGCGTAGGCATCGGTCGGGACTCGCTTCACCGTTGTCCCGCTGCCACGCCGAATCTCGATCAGCCCGCGGACCTCGAGCATCCGCAGGGCGTCTCGGACGACCGTCCTGCTGACGCCGAGCTGCTCCTGGAGCTCCGACTCGGTCGGCAGTCGCGCATCGTCGGGATACGTCCCGTCGAGGATGCGCTCCTCGAGCGCCCGAGCGACCTGCTCGCGGAGGCTGAGACGACCGATTCGTTGCAGCATCGCACCGCCGAACTGCGTCTCGGTCGGAGGATTCGGGGGTTCAGGCGCCGATTCGGGAATCACGAAGTTGTACGATGAATCACATATTCCATCTCGTCAAGCGACAAGTAGCCCACCGCTTCGCGACCCGCGTGCCGGTGATCGTCGTCAGACTGAGCGGGATGCGCTCTCGTCAGCTCATGCTTTCGCTTGTCGTACCCGTGACCGCGCTCCTGCTCGTCGGGGCACAGGAACTCCGCTCGGGTGGGACGGCCGCATCGAGCGACGTGGTCCACGTCGTCGTCCGCCTGACCGCGCCTCCGCTCGCCGAGCCGGGGGCGAGCGCCACCGCGCTCGACGCGCAGCAGCGCCGGTTTGCCGACGCCTTGGCGGCGGAGATCCCGCAGGCCAGGATCCACTGGCGCTACCGGCTCGTCACGAACGGTGTCTCGGTCCTGCTCCCGGCCGCCGAGCTTCCGCTGCTCGGGGGTCTCCCCGGGGTTGCGCAGGCGTACGAGCCCACCACCTACCACGTGCTCGGGGGGCCAGCGCTCGGCGCGATCGACGTTCGCTCCCTCCCGGGCTATACCCCGGCCGACGCCGGCGCGGGGCTCAAGATCGGGATCATCGACGACGGGATCGATCAGACCCACCCGTTCTTCAACCCGTCCGGCTACACGATGCCGCCCGGGTTCCCCAAGGGTCAGAGCACGTTCACGACCGCAAAGGTGATCGTGGCACGTTCGTTTCCCCCGCCGGGCACGACGTACGCACCCGCCAGGCTCGCGTTCGATCGTGGGCAATCGATCCACGGCACCCACGTCGCCGGAATCGCTGCGGGCAACGCGAACACGCCAAGCCCGGGGCTCAGGCTCACCGGGGTCGCGCCACGCGCCTACCTGGGCAACTACCGCGCGCTCACGATCCCGACCGATGCCGATGTCGGCCTCGACGGCAACGCACCCGAGCTCGTCGCCGCGATCGAGGCGGCGGTCGCCGACGGCATGGACGTAATCAACCTCTCGCTCGGCGAGCCCGAGATCGAGCCGTCACGGGACATCGTCGCCCTCGCGCTCGACGCCGCCGCCGACGCTGGCGTCGTCTCGACGGTTGCCGCCGGCAATGACTACGGAGACTTCGGTGCCGGAACCGTCACGTCACCGGCGTCCGCAGAGCAGGCCATCGCCGTCGCCGCCTCGAGTGACTCCACGGTGCCCGAGATCGCCTCGTTCTCCTCGTCAGGCCCAACTGCCGTCTCGTTGCGGCTCAAGCCCGACGTCACCGCTCCCGGCGTCGGGATCGTCTCTTCGACCCCCGGCGGCTGGTCGTCGTTCTCCGGCACGAGCATGGCGGCCCCCCACGTCGCCGGCGCGGCGGCGCTGCTGCTCCAACGGCATCCCGACTGGACACCCGCGCAGGTCAAGACCGCGTTGATGGTGACGGCATCGCGCACGACCCTCGATGGGCGTGACGCACCGCTTGTCCGCGCAGGGGCCGGCCTCATCGACGTCGGTGCAGCCGACGCGCCGCTCGTAACCCCGTCGCCGGCCAGCGTCTCTTTCGGGCTTCTGGGTCGCGGCGAGACCGTGACCCGAATGATCCAGCTTGGCGATGCGGGCGGCGGCCCGGAGCCGTGGGTGGCGAAGGTCGAGCCGCCCGGAGTCGATGCGACGGTGACCGTCGAGCCGGTGGTGGCCGCGCCCGGCGCGCTCACGCTCACGGTCACCATCGGGACGGCTGCCGTCGACGCCGATCTCGCGGGCCGGGTCGTGCTCACGCGCGGAGACGCGACGCGGGTGATCCCGTTCTGGGGGCGGATCAGGACTCCTGCGCTCGCGCGAGCGAAGCGCAGGCTGCTCCTGCGACCCGGTGTCTACAGCGGCAACACCCGTGGGCTCCCCTCGCTCGTCACGCGGTATCGATACCCCGAGGTGATTGCACGGGGCGCCGTGACGCCCATGCTTCGAGGCCCTGAGCAGGTGTTTCGCGTGCGCGTAACGAAGCCGATCGCCAACTTCGGGGTCGTCGTCACCTCGCGGACGAAAGGCGTCGACGTCGAGCCACGAATTGTCGTCGCTGGCGACGAGAACCGGCTCGCCGGCTACGCGGCGCTCCCGTTCGATCTCAACCCCTACCTCAGGCAGCTCGGGTCGGCGACCCGCTCGGCCGGGGTGATCGCGCCGCGCCCGGGCCTGTACGACATCGTGTTCGATAGCCGGACGCCGGCAACGGCGGGGAAGTTCACGTTCAGGCTCTGGCTCGACGATAGTGCCCCGCCCACCGTCCGCCTGCTGACGCCCCGGGTGAAGCGAGGCGGCTTCATCGAGGTCCACGTCGCCGACGCCGGCTCGGGGATCGACGCCGCGACGACCATCGCGCGCCTGCGCGGTCGAGAGCGCACGTTCGGCGTCTTCGGCAACACGCTCCGGATCGCGACGGCCGACGTGCCCGCGGGAGTCGCCCAGCTCACCGTCCAGGTCTCCGACCACCAGGAGACGCGCAACATGGAGAACGTCGGGCCCATTCTCCCCAACACGCGCGTGTTCCGGGCGACCGTGAGGATCGAGCAGCGCTAGCGCTTCGAACGCGGCTCTTCGGTGGTCGGAAGCGAGTCGAGGTCGCGTTGGACGCTCTTCACGAACTCGTCGTCCTCGTTCGAGACCACGCGCAGCTCTGCCTTGCGCTTCGCCCGGGAGCGCTGTCGACGCGCGTCGGCCCCGAACCGGTCATCGAACAGCGGCCATTCGGCCGCCAGCACAACACCGACGGCAAGCACGAGCAGGACGATCCAGACCCAGCTCACCCGACAGATGGTACTGAAGGTCGCAGGAGTTGCGCCCGCGCGGTCTCGACAGCCGCCCGAGCATGGCATCCGTCGAGGTGATCGTTCACGAGCCCCATCGCCTGCATGAACGCGTAGACGGTCGTGGGACCGACGAACCGCCAGCCTCGCTTCTTCAGATCCTTCGCCATCGCCCGCGACGCGTCGGTCTGCGCCTGCTCCATCAACCAGCCCTGCGTGATCCGCTCGGGGCGCACCCCGAGCGCAGGCTCGAAGCTCCACGCGTACGCGGCCAGTGACCCCTCCTGGGCGACGAGCTCGACCGCCCGCCCGGCGTTGTTGATCGACGCCTCGATCTTCCCCCGGTGACGAACGATCGACGCGTCGCCGAGCAGCCGCTCGACCTCTCGTTCCCCGTAGTCCGCGACGACCTCGAAGTCGAACCCCGCGAACGCGCGGCGGAAGGCCTCGCGCTTGCGGAGAATCGTCAGCCACGAGAGCCCCGACTGGAACCCTTCGAGACAGAGCTTCTCGAACAGGCGGCGATCGTCGACGACGGGCATCCCCCACTCGGCGTCGTGGTAGGCGCGATAGTCGTCGTGGTCGCCGCCTCCCCACCAGCAGCGCACGACACCGTCCTCGTTGCGGACGAGCCCGTCGGCGATCAACCTCTCGTTGTCCGTCACTACGATCGATCCTACGTTGAGCGAGCCCCGCCTCCGCGCGCCGACCGAGCGCGATATCCCGGCGATCGTCGGCTGCTTCGCCAGTGCGTTCGGTGACGAGCGCCTCGTCGACGACGCCGAGGTGAGGGGATGGCTCGCGAGCGGCGAGCTCGACGAGGACCTGGTGTGCGTTCTCGAGGTCAACGGCGCCGTCGTCGGGTACGGCGACCTCATCCGGGTGCCTCGCAACGACGAGCTCGAAGTCTGCATCGCAGCCGCCGGCCACGAGGTGCTGATGCTCGACTGGGCCGAGCGTGTCGCCGGGCTCCAACGCACGGGCGGGACGCGTGCGTACGTCCCCGAAGGGCACCCGCTCGAAGAGCGACTGCGCGAGCGCGGGTATCGCTACTGGCTCTCGTCGCTGACGATGCGAATCGAGCTCGACGACGACCCCCCGTCGCGAAGCATCCCGCCGCTCGGGGTCGAGCTGCACTCCTACCGTCCGCGCGACGTCGGCTCGGTGATCGAGCTCCTCAACGAAGCCTTCGTCGACGATCCGTTCCACCGCGAGCTCACGGAGGCGAGCTTCGTCGATCGCCTGGTCACGCGACCGGGGTTCGACCCGGCACACTGGCATCTCGCGCGCGCCGGGGACGAGGTCGTCGGAGTCGCGCTCGCACTCCCGCCCCGCCCAGGCGGTCACGCCATCGGACACGTCGACTCGCTGGCGGTCAGGGACACGTGGAGGCGACGCGGCGTCGGCGAGTGCTTGATGCGGCGAGCGATCCGGGAACTGCACACAGCGGGCGTGCGAACGGTGGAGCTCGGCGTAGTCGCCGGCAACCCGACCGGCGCAGTTCGTCTCTACGAGCGGGTCGGGATGACCGCCGTCGCCCGGTGGAACAACTGGGTGCTCCGGTTCATCGACGCATGATCTCGAGAGGTAACGTGGCGAGCGGGACGCCCCCGCCTTCGGTGACGAGCCACGTGTCCTGCATGTAGAGGCAGTCCTCGCCGTTCGCGGCGATCGCGTGCGGATGCATCGAGAACACCATGTTCTTCTCGAGAACGCTCTCGACTCCCTCGCCGATCTTGGGGAACTCGATCATCGTCATCCCGATCGAGTGGCCCGTGACATGACCGAGGTGGTAGCCGCGCTCGCGGAAGCCCTTCGCCACCTGGGTGTGAACGTCGTGGCACGTGGCGCCGGGCCGGATCGCGGTCCTTGCGACCTCGTAGTACTCGAGGTATGCGTCCAGCATCGCCTCGGTGTCACGCGAGAGCACGGCGTCGCGAGCGGCAACCGCACGGGAGACCTCGACCCAGTGCATTCCGGGCCCGGCGACCTCGAGCGAGGGGAGCATGAAGTCACCGAGGATCTCGCTCTTCCGGGCGATCTTGAACTCCGGGAGCGCGACCCCGGTGCGGCCGGGCGCGGTGAGGACCATGTTCATCGTCAGGCGTCCGCAGCCCTCGGCGACGAAATATCCCTCGCAGACGGCCATGACCTCGGCCGCCGTCTTCCCCGGCGCGTAGGTCTCGGCCCACAGCTCCATTCCACGCTGGTTGATCCGCACCGAGTCGCGAACGCTCTCGAGCTCGGCCTCGCTCTTCACCGCGCGCGCGTGATCGAACTCGACGTCGAACGGAACAAGCTCGAGACCCGTGAGGGCGACGTAGTCACGGACGGCCATGATGTAGTCGAGGCCGAAGACACCCAGTCGGCGCCAACCCGCGTCGCGCGCCCGCTCGGCGATCAGCTCGCCCGGGCACGGCGCGAACACCTGGTCGAGCGGCGTCGTCGCGTGCTCACCGACGTAGCGCGCCTCCTGCGGGAACACGACGAACGGCTCCCCGGACGCCGGCAGCACGACGTAGGCGTAGCGGTGCACGATCTGAAAGCCCGAGAGGTACGTGACGCCGCCCTCGAAGCCCGAGTACTCGCTGCCCGACACGACGAGCGCGTCGAGACCGTGCGCGGCCATCGCCGCCCGGACGTTGGTATGCCTGCGGCTCAGCTCTGTCCCGATGTCCAACTCGCCTCGACCCCCTTGATCAGTTGCGTGATTGCGTCGTGCATCGGCGTGGGCACTCCGTGCTCGCGCCCGAACCGTGCGATTCCACCGTTGAGGAAGTCCACCTCGGTCAGCCGCCGAGCCTCGACGTCCTGCAGCATCGACGCCTTGTGGTCGTACGCGACCTCGCGCTTCGCGGCGTGGTCGATGAGCTCCTCCGGATCGGCATCGAGGACGATCCCCTGCGCTGCGGCAACGGCCTTACCCTCGTCGATGAGGAGCGACACGAGCGCCCGCACGTCCGGCCGCTCGCAGACGCGGCCGTGCGTCAGCCCGGTTAGCGCGCCGATCGGGTTCGAGGCCGCGTTGAAGATCACCTTCCGCCATTGCGCGGGGCGGGCGTCCGGCACCGCGGAGGCCGGCATCCCGCCGCGCGTGCACGCGTCGGCAAGCGGTGCGATCACTTCGAGCGGCACCGGGCTCGGCTCGAACGGGCCGAACGTCGTGTCGCCCTTCACGTCCCACTGCACGACGCCAGGTTCGAGCAGCTTCCCGGCGGGGAAGGTCGTGCCACGGATCACCCGTTCGACGTGGCGCGCCACCGTCTCCTCGTTGCCGACGCCGTTCATCACCGACGCGACGTAACCGCTGGCAAAGGCGTGGGCCGTCGCAGCGATCGCCCCGTCGGCGTGCATCGCTTTCGTCGCGACGATCCCGTAGTCGCACGGCGGCAACGCCGCCGCGTCGCTGGTCGCGCGCGGGTGGCTCAGGACGTCACCCGCGCCCACGAGCCTAAGCCCACGCTCATTGATCGCGTCGACGTGTGCACTGTTCAAGTCAAACGCCCACACCTCGACATCGTCGAGCGAAGCGAGTGCCGCCGCGAACAGCGAGCCCACCGCCCCACAGCCGATCACTGCGACTCTCACGCGTTCCTCCCTTGCCTGCGAAGCCACCCGAGGCCGACCTCGCGCCCACCCGTCAGCCCGGACGGCCGCAGAATCAGCATCGCCGCCATCACCACTCCGACGATCACGAGCCGGGCACCCTGCGGCAGGTCGAGCGTGCCGCCGGCGAGCGTCACGCCCTGCTCGGCCTCCGAGAGGAAGGAGTCGAGGCCGCTGATCGCGAGCGCACCGACGACCGCCCCCAGGAGCGACGTCGTGCCGCCGACCACGAGCATCGCGAGCGAGAGGAACGTCAGCTCGAGATAGACCTGGTCGGCTGTGATCGAGCCGAGCATGTGAACGTAGAGGGCTCCGGCAAGCCCGCCGAGGGCGCCCGAGAGCGCGAAGGCCCACAGCCGCTGCCGGTGAACGTTGATCCCGACGGCCTGCGCCGCAAGCGGATCCTCGCGGGTCGCCCGCAGGGTGCGCCCGAACCGGCTTCGCTGGTACGCGAGTGCGACCGCGACGACGACGAGCGTGCCAAGCGTCGCGCGCAGCAGGCCGGTCGTCTCGGGGACGAGCGACAACGTGGTTGCGCCCGGGCCGATCTTCGTCCATTCACGGAGCAGGTTGTGCGTGATTTCGAGCACCGCGAAGGTCGCGATACCCGCCGCGAGGCCGGACAGCCGCATCAGGGGCAGCCCGACCGCGAGCGCGAACACTGCACCGACGATGGCGGCCCCGACGAGCGACGCCAGGTCGCCGACCGTGTGGTCACGCAGCACCGGATACAGGTCGGGGAGCACACCCTGCTTCGACTCGAGTGGGATCGTCATCACCCCGGCGAAGAACGCGCCGAGCGCAACGAAGCTGATCTGCCCGAACGAGAGCACACCCGAGTTCCCGACGAATACGTAGACCGAAACGACGATCGCGACCGAGATCAGCGCGCTGAGGAAGTAGATCTCAGTGGCGCGAGACGTGAAGCTGCCGACGACACCAGTCGCAACGACCAGCGCGACCGGGCCCGCGAGCTGGGTCAGCGCCGCCCGGCTCATACGCGTTCCACCAGCGACGTCCCCGAGCGCGTGAACAGCCCCGCCGGCCGCGCGAGCAGCACGACGATCACGAGCGCAAACAGCACCGAGGGAAGGAAGACGGTCTTGTCGGTCGGAAGCGCGCCGTTGATCACGCCCGAGGCGAACCCGATCAAGAAGCCACCGAGCGTCGCCGTCCAGAGCCGGTCGATCCCCCCGACGACAACCCCGACGAGCACGACGATCGTCTCCTTGAGCGCGAAGTCGTACTGGACGAACGGGTTCTGCACCGTGAGCATCACCGCCACCGTCGCCGCGAGCAGCCCGGCGAGCAACACGGCGGCGCCGATCACGAGCCCCGCGCGGACGCCGAGCAACCGTGCCGTGTGGAAGTCGCTCGAAGCGGCGCGCAGCTGGAGCCCGAGCGAGGTTCGCCCGAGCAGCAGCGCAAGCAGCGCGAGCGTGATCGCCGCGACCACGATCGCGACGAGCGTGATCTTGCGGACGTCGACGCCCCAGATCGTGATCGCCTGGTTGAGCGACGCGATCGAGGTCGCCGTCTCCCCGAGCGTCCCGTCATTGACGTCGATCAGCAGCGCCGCCGCCTGCAGCAGGAACGCAACGGCGAAGGTCGTCACGAGCATCACCGCAGGCGACTGCGTTCGCAGGGGCCTGAAGACCGCGAGCTCCATCAGCGCCGAGAGCGCGAGAACGACGGCGAAGCACAGCACGATCCCGGCCCACACGGGCCAGTCGTGCTGCGACGCGAACGCCAGCGCATACGCACCGGCCATGATCAGCTGACCGTAGGCGAAGTTCACGAGGCGGAGCACGCCGAAGACCAGACCGATCCCGACCGCCATCAGCGCGTAGATCGCGCCCTGGCCAACCGCGTCGACGAGCGTCTGGGCTGAGATCGCGCCGATCACGAGAGGTATGCGTGCACCATGCGCTCGGTGTCGCTGGCGTCGTCGGGGGTGAGAGTAAGCCTGAGCGCACCATTCGCGATCAGGTAGGTGCGGTCGGCAAAGGCGACCGTCCGCTGGGCCCGCTGCTCGACGAGGAGCACGGTCACGCCCTGGTCGCGGATTCTCGCGAGCGCCTCGAAGACGAGGTCGACGACCAGGGGCGCAAGGCCCAGGGAAGGCTCGTCGAGCAGGATCAACGCCGGGTCGGCGACGAGCGCGCGCCCGATCGCAAGCTGCTGTTGCTGGCCGCCCGAGAGCGCCCCCGCGTGGCGGTTGCGGAACTCTCCGACGACGGGGAAAAGCTCGTACACGCGGGCGATCGCGGCTTCGGCGCCTGCTCGCTCCCGGCGTGCGGCGAGCCCGAGCCTGAGATTCTCCTCCACCGTCAGCTCGGCGAAGATGCGGCGCCCCTCGGGCACAAGCGCCACCCCGGCGCGAGCGATCGCCTCGGGGGCCCGCCCACGCAGCGAGCGGCCGTCGAAGCGCACGTCGCCACCGCTGACGGGTGCTGCGCCCATGATCGCGTGGAGCGTCGAGGACTTGCCCGCACCGTTGGGGCCGATCAGGCCGACGATCTCCCCCCTGCCGACGACGAGCTCGAGCCCGCGGACGGCGGTGACGCCGCCGTAGCGGACGTCGAGCGCGGCGAGCTCGAGCAGCGGCTCAGCCATCGGCACCCTCGTCGACGGCGCTCTCGCCGAGGTAGGCGGCAGCGACGTCGAGGTTCTCGCGGATCTCGGCCGGAGTGCCCTGCGCGAGCGTGCGGCCCTGGTCGAGGACCTGGATCCGATCGCAGAGCTCCATGATCAGCGCCATGTTGTGGTCGATGATCAGCACGCCCGCGTCGTGGTCGTCGCGCACGGAACGGACGATCGCCGCGAACTCGGGCACCTCTGCCTCGGGGAGTCCTGCCGCCGGCTCGTCGAGAAGAACGAACCGGGGCTCCGTCGCGAGCGCCCGCGCGACGCCGAGCCTGCGCTCGTCGCCGTGTGCGAGCGTCCCTGCAGGACGGTCGGCGAGCCCGTCGAGCCCGAGCCGGCCGAGCAGCTCACCGGCACGGATCCGTGCTGTCCGTGGTGCCGCGCCGACCCCGATCGCCGCGATCTCGACGTTCTCCCTCACCGACAGCTCCCGAAACGATCGGCTGTGCTGGAACGTTCGCGCGACGCCCTCCTTCGCGCGACGCGCCGCGGGCCAGCCGGTGATCGAGACGTCGTCGAGCGTCACCTCGCCGACCGAGGGGACGTCGAAGCCGGAGAGGATGTTGACGAGCGTCGACTTTCCCGCGCCATTAGGCCCGATCAGGCCGACGATCTCGTGCCGGTGCACGGCGAGCGTCACGTCCTGGAGCGCGTCGACGCCCGCGAACGAGCGCGAGACACCGCCCGCCCGGAGGGTTCCTCCGGGCGGGGCGGTGTCGTGCGGTGTGACCGTGACGGTCACGAGAGACGCGATACGTGCCCTAGATCTTCGGGACGACCTTCGCCGCCACCGAGCCGACGATCTTCGGCTTGCCGTTCTGGATCCGGAGCACGCGGTACTGCCGGCCGAACACCGTGTGGAGCTCCGGCGAGAAGCTCACGAGCCCCGAGAGCGTCGGGACCTTCTTGAACTTCTCGAGCTGCGCGGCGAGCGCCGCGCCTTCGGTCGAGCCCTTCGCCCGCTTGATCGCGGAGACGATGCCGTCGATCGCGGCGGCGCCGGTGACGAACCCGCCGGTTCCGGCCTTGACCTGCTTCGCGAGCTTGTTCACCGCCGGGTTCGGGTCGTCACCGAATGCCGACGCGTACGTGACCGCGTAGTAGTTCGAGACCACCGGCTCCTTCGGGAGCCAATACGTTCCGTCACCTGCCCACGAGTTGAGGATCGGAGTGTTGTTGCCGAGCGACCTGAGCCCGGACACGAGCGCCGGAAGTTCACCGAACGCCGTCGAGGTGACGACGACATCGGCCTTGACGCCGTTGAGGCGGCTTACCGCTGCATTGACGTTGTTCGCACCCGTCGCGTAGCTCTCGCGGGCGACGATCTTTCCGCCGAGCTGCGTGAACCGGGCCTCGAACGCCTGCACGACGTTCTTGAAGTACACGAGAAGCGTGTTCGTCGCCGTCGCGGCGCTCTTCCAGCCGTTGCGCCAGGCAAGCTCAGCCATCGCCGAGCCCTCGTCCTGGGCGACGTTGCCGAAGCTGAAAGCCAGCTTGCCGGCCTTGCCAAAGCGCTTCGGGCCCATCTGATCGGTGCCGATGCACGGTGCGATCGCGAGCACGCCCCGCTTGATCGCCTCCTGCACGACGGGTGTCGCGAAGTCGACGTCGCAGGTGGTGAAGACGATGTCCGCGCCGCCACCGAGCAGGCTCGCGGCACAAGACTTCGCCTTCGCCGGGTTGTTGTTTTGCGTGTCACAGGTCTTGATCACCAGCTTGCGACCGTTGACCCCGCCCTTCGCATTCCACTGCTTGATCCGGACGTTGGCTGCCGCGAGGGCAGGCCCGTCGAACGGCGCCATGTTGCCCTTGCCGTCGAATGCCCAGCCGATCGTGATCGGCTTCTCCGCCTTCGTGCCGGCCGTCGCAACTCCAACGGTGACCGCGACGACAGCGACGAGCGCGCCGAGCATCGCGAATGTCACTCGCTTCCGTACCTGCATTACCCCTCCTTTGACGTTCGTCATGGTGACCTGCCCTCCACCCGCCAGGACGCCTCCTTCGCCTTGACGAGCCCATACATAGCCGTATGGAGCGGGACCGGGACGTCGCATCGCCCGGCCTCGCGGATCAGTGCGCCGGTGATCAGCTCGATCTCCGTCTCCCTCCGTGCTTCGACGTCCTCCAGCATCGATGGATAGTGCGCGGAACCGCGGCGCGTCGCCAGCACGTTCATCTCCCACGGGTCGTCGTGGAGCGCAATGCCCGCCGCCACCGCGACCGCCTTGCCCTCGTCGACGAGAGCGTGCACCAGGTGCCCCAGGTCCGTCGGCGTCTCCTCGTCGGCGAAGTGATGGTCGTGACTGAGCCCAGTGAGCGCCGCAACCGAGTTGACCGTCGCATTGAAGATCAGCTTCGACCACTGCGCCGGCCGCAGATCGGGCAACACTTCGACCTTGAGGCCCGCCGACCGGATCAGCTCACCGATCTGCTGCGCCGCCTCGAGCGACGTCGCTTCGTAGGGGCCGAGCCACGTCTCTGTGTCGAGCACGTACTCGACGTGCGTGTCCGAGTGCTTCGTGCCGCTCATGAACGTGACGCCGGAGACGATCGGCCAGCTCCCGTGCGCCCGCACGACCTCCTCGGCCCCGAGACCGTTCAGCGTCGTCACGATCGTCGCTTCGGGGAAGCGACCCGAAAGGGAGCGGGCGGCCTCTTCGAGGCCACCCGCCTTGGTCGCGACAATCCCGATCTCGAACGGGGGGAGCTCGTCCGGATCGTCGGTTGCGACCACAGTTGCGTGAAGGGCGGAGCGACCGCTGACGCGGATCCCTTCACGGTTGAGCGCCTCGGCGTGCTCGCGCCGCCGGGTGAGCACGGAGACGTCCGCGACCTGCGCGAGATGCCCCGCGAACAGGCTGCCGATCGCCCCCGCCCCGATGACGCAGACGCGCGGGCGCATCGTCAGGCGGCACCCTTGAACCGCGGCACGACCTTCGACGCGAAGAGCTCCTGGTTCTTGATCGCCATCCAGTGCGGTGCACCGCCGGCGTTGACGGTGATCCCGATCTCCTGGACACCCTCGCACACCGCGAGCGTCTCCTCGATCCGCTTGACGATGTCGTCGGGGGTGCCGACCCAGACGTAGTCCTCCTCGATCAGCTGCTCGTAAGGGACCTCGGCGAGCCCCTCCATGATCCCGGCCGCGTAAAAGCCGTAGCCGGCGGCCATCAGCCCCTCGGTCGGAGGCTTCGGGTGCTCGGTGAGCGGTGAGCAGTTCCCCTGGATGAAGCCGTTGATCCAGTCGCGCCCCTCGCGGATCGCGGTGTCGCGATCCTCGTCGAGATGGCAGGCGTGGATCCAGACGATGTCGGGCTTCGTCCCGGCGGCCGCGCAGGACTCCCGGTAGAGGTCGAGCTGGGTCTCGAGCACCTTGTACGGGAGCAGCGGCGGCACGGCCACCCCCCACCCGCGCTCGGCGGCGAGCGTGTAGGTGCGATCCGACGTGCCACCGAGGTACACGCGGTACGGCTCCTTCACGAACGGGACGATGTGCGAGTGGTCGACGTTGAAGTACTCGCCGTGAAACGAGAACTCCTCGTTGTCGAGCGCGGCGAGGAGCAGGTCGACCGCCTCCTCGTAGCGCGGTCGCGCGTGCTCGTCGAGGGGGACGCCGGCCTTCTCGGGGATCCAGCCGTGCCCACGACCGACGCCCCACTCGTACCGGCCGCCGGTGAGCAGATGCGTCGCGTGGATCACGGAGGCGAGCACGGTCGGGTTGTGGTACGGCAGCGCGTGCAGCATCGTCCGGAAGCGGATGTCGCGCGTCCGCTGCGCCGCCGCGGCGAACATCGCCGTCGGGTTCGTCGAGACCGAGAACTTCGGGAAGAAGTAGTGCTCGATGATCGCGTAGGCGTCGTAGCCGAGCCGGTCGGCGTGCACCATCTGCTCGAGCACCTCGGCGTACAGGGTGCCCGGGTCCTTGCCGGGATGAAGCTGAATCTCGGAGTACAGGCTGAACCGCACGCAACCACCCCCCTTTCGTGACATGTCAGGTTGCAAGCGCGAGTATCCCTGAGGGCTGACATGTCAGTCAACCCCAGGTGACCCGATCGCCGAGAAAGGCTATCCCGACGCGTCGCTGGCGACCAGAGCCCGGAGCTCGTCGTCGGTGACGACCCGCCGCTTCTCGGTGCCGAGCGCCTTCACGGCCGCGAGCAGCGTCGCCTGCTGCTCTGCGGGGACGTCGAGATCGAGCCGGGAGAGCGCATGTTTGATCGAGTCAATTCCACTTTTCTTGCCGAGCACCAGCCCGCGCTCGGCGCCGACGAGCTCGGCGGCGTACGGCTCGATCGCCGGCGGATCGTGGAACTGGGCCGCGACGGCGCCCGACTCGCGGGTGAACAGCGCATTGCCTGTCACCGCTTTCCAGGGGGGCAACGATGTTGCCGCTGCATTCGCGACCAGCTGTGAGAGGCGCCGCGCGTGCGTGAGGTCGAGCCGGGTCGGGATCCCGTACAGCGCCTCGAGCGCAAGCGCAACCTCGACGAGGTCGGCATTGCCCGCGCGCTCGCCCATTCCGTTCACCGTTCCCTGCACCCAGGTGGCGCCGGCCTGGACGGCGGCGATCGCCGCCGCGGTCGCGAGCCCGAAGTCGTCGTGGCCGTGCCAGTGCACGGGCACAGCGTCGCCGACGCGGTCGACGAGCCTGCTGACGAGAAACGCCGCCGCCTCGGGCGTCGCGATCCCGATCGTGTCGACGACGACGAGCTCCGTCGCACCCGCGGTAAGCGCCGCGTCGTACGCGCGGTCGAAGAACTCGAGCTCGGCCCGCGAGGAGTCGACCCCGAAGAACGCAACCCTGATCCCGCTCGCAGTCGCCTCCTGCACCGCCTTCCGGATCCGCTCGAGCATCGTCTCGTGATCGACACCGAGCGCTGCGAGCTTCCCGTCGGAGATGGGGCTCTCGATCACCGAGGCGCCGACCCCCAGCTCGATCAGGCACTCGACGTCGGCCTGAACGGCCCTGGAGAACCCCCAGACCTCGGCGTGCAGCCCGGCCGCGGCGATGAGCTGTACGGCCCGGTAGTCGTCGGCGGAGACGCGCGGAAAACCCGCTTCGATCCGGTCGACGCCGGCGGCGTCGAGCGCCCGCGCGATCTCGAGCTTCTGCTCGGGCGTGAGCACGACCCCGACCGTCTGCTCGCCGTCGCGGAGCGTCGTGTCGTAGAGCCCGACGGTGACGTGCGGCTGCGGGTCGAGCGCCCGCTCGTTCACCGTGCCGGTCCACACCTTCGTTCGATCGAGCGTCATCAGACCTCCACGTTGTGACGAGTTGCTGAGACTCCGACGGCCGGCTCGACCTCGTTCATGCCGGAACGATCCCATCGGGGAAGGGCGAGAGCTTCTCCGCCCCGGTCGCGGTGATCAGGAAGTTGTCTTCGAGGCGGAGCCCACCGCCGCCGTCCCAGTAGCACCCCGGCTCGATCGCGAGCACCATCCCCTCCCGTACCTCGCCACCGCCCGCCTGGTGTGCGTAGGGCGGCTCGTGCGCTCGGGCACCGACGCCGTGGCAGATCGGGTGGGTCGGCTGACCGGGGAACCCGATCGCCTCGATCCCCGCGCGGATCCGACGGTCGAGCTCCGCGAGCGCGGCACCGGGGACGCAGAAGGCGATGGCGTCGTCGTACACCGCTGTCAGCCCGCGCTCGAGCTCAGCGTACTCGGGTGTGAGATCGCCGACGACGAGATTCTTCGTGTGGTCCGCCCAGTAGCCGTCGGCGCAGACCCAGATCTCGAACAGCGTCGGCTCATCGGCGACCACCGGTCGCGACGTCGTGGCGGTGAACGTCCTGATCCCCGGCCCTGACCAGATCAGCGTGAAGCCGTAGGCGAGCTCTACCTTGCCGGCCCAGCCGGTACCCTCGCCCTGGACGAACCCCTCCCACTCCGCTGCGACCTGCGCCTCGGTCATCCCGGGACGGATCACTCCGCGCACGTGGTCCATCGCCGCGGCCGCGATCTCGTTTGCAAGCCGCAACCGTTCGATCTCCTGCGCCGTCTTGATCGCGCGTGCGTCTGCGAGGAGGGCGGTTGCATCGACTGCGCCGGGGAACCCGTCGAACCAGGCCTTGGTGTACGTCGTCGGCTCCCCGACCATCCGGTCGGCCGCTTGGGTCCCGAGGCTCAGCTCGAGACCGACGCGACCGTACGGCGTCGCCGCCTCGATCGCCCTCTCCAGCACGCGCGCCTGCGGTGGCCTCGGATCGGCAGGGTCGTAGCCGGCGAACAGGCGAATGTCGTGGGTCCACCCCATCCGGGCCGCGTCGTCGGCCGACGCTTCGAGGCAGATCAGCGCCGGTTCACCCTCCCGTGGGAAGACGGCGGCGTCGTAGCCCTTCATCCCCCAGAAGTTCGTGAGGTAGAGGACGTTGTCGGGCGCGCGAACGACGAGCACGTCGAGCTCCCGCTCTTCCATCAGCGCCCGTACGCGTGCGAGCTTCGCGTCGTCGCGCTCCCAGCTCACGCCGTCCGACCCGACCCGAGCGCACGCTCTTCGCACAGCAGCTTGTGCTGCAGCAACACAAGGTGCACTTCGACCCGCGGCAGCCGGCGGGAAGCGAAGGGTCGCCAACCAGCTTGTGTTGCTGCAACACAAAGCGGCCGTGCCGCCGCACGCTCCCTCGCCCTGCAGGGGTTGCAGCGTGTCAAACGCCTTCGCCCCACGGCCGCACGCGCTCGAGAGGCGGGGTGCCGTGCCCCTCCTGCCACGAGATCACCGGGTTCCGCAGCACACCGATGCGCTCGATCTCGGCCTCGATCACGTCGCCGGGCCGCAGATAGAGACGCGCCCGCTCCTCAGGCGACTTGAACCCAGCGACCCCCGAGACGGTGCCGGTGGAGAGCACGTCGCCGGCCGAATACCCGAGCGCCGAGAATCGGGAGAGGATCTCGGGGATCGTCACCGACATGTTCCCCGAGTGCGACTCCTGCCGCACCTCGCCGTTGACCCGGAGCTCCATCTTCAGGTCACGCGGATCCGGGACCTCGTCCGGAGTCACGATCCACGGGCCGAGCGGGCAGAACGTGTCGATCGCCTTGCAGAACGAGAAGACACCCGAACGCATCTCGCCACGCTGGATGTCCCGGGCGGTCAGGTCGTTGAAGATCACATAGCCGCCGATGTAGTCCTCGGCCTCCTCGGGCGTGAACCACTTCCCCGACTTGCGCAGCACAACCGCGAGCTCGAGCTCGTAATCGAGCTCCTCGGTCAGGTGCTCGGGATAGATCACCGGGTCGTCCGGGCCGATGATCGCGTCGACGTTCTGGAAGAAGTTGATCCACGGCGCGATGTCGTGCGACCAGTTGACGTTCTCCGACTCGGTCTTGTGCTCGCGGAAGTTGCCGGCGGTGTGGAAGAGCTTCTTCGGCGCGATCGGCGCGCGCAGGCGCACGTCGGCGAGCGCATGCTCGACTCCGGTCGGGTCGGCCCCGCCGCGCTCGAAGTACGTGCGCATCGTCGGGATGTCGAGCTCGCGAACGACCTCGCCCTCCAGCGCGCCGACCCGCTCCTCGCCCTTCACCTCGAACGTCAGTAGCCGCATGTGGGGTGCCTCTCCTCTCCTCTCGCTCCGCTGCCGTCGCTGCAACTCTATCCACCAGCCGGCAACTGACATGTCACACGAGGGTGACGCCGGCACCATGCGGCTCTATCGCTCGAACAGCGCGGCCTGCCCCTGCCCGACCCCGACACAGAGGGTCGCCAGGCCCAACCGTCCATCCCGCCGCCGCAGCTCGTGCAGCAGCGAGACGACGAGGCGCGCGCCGGACATCCCGAGAGGGTGACCGAGCGCAATGGCACCGCCGTTGACGTTGACCTTGTCGGGGTCGAGCCCCAGCTCGCGAATCACCGCGAGGCTCTGCGACGCGAACGCCTCGTTCAGCTCGACAAGGTCGATCTCGCCGACCGCGACACCTGTGCGGTCGAGCAGCTTGCGCACGGCCGGCACCGGGCCGATCCCCATCACCGCCGGATCGACGCCCGCGACCGCGGAGCCGCGGAAGACACCGAGCGGCTCGATTCCCAGCTCGTGCGCCCGCGCCTCGCTTGCGATCACGAGCGCCGCCGCACCGTCGTTGATCCCGCTCGAGTTCCCGGCGGTGACCGTCCCGCCGGTTCGGAACGCGGGCTTGAGCGTCGCGAGCTTCTCCTCCGTTGTGCCTGGGCGAGGATGCTCGTCGGCGGTGAGCTCGCCCGCCGCGACGAGCTCGTCGGCGAAACGCCCCGCGTCCTGCGCGGCCGCCCAACGTGCCTGCGACGACGCCGCGAAGGCATCCTGATCCTTACGACTCACGCCCCAGCGCTCGGCAACGTTCTCGCCGGTCTCGCCCATCGCCTCGCGCGAGTACCGCTCCTCGTATCGCGGGTTGACGAACCGCCAGCCGAGGGTCGTGTCGTGGAGCGTCCGATCGCCACGCACGAACGGCGCGTCGGGCTTCGCGGTCACGAGCGGAGCGCGCGTCATCGACTCGACGCCCCCGGCGACGAAGAGCTCGCCGTCACCTGCGACGACCGCGTGACAGGCACCGACGACCGCCGTGAGCCCCGAGGCACACAACCGGTTGACCGTGACGCCGCCGACCGAGTCGGGCAGGCCCGCGAGCAGCGCCGCGAAGCGGGCGACGTTACGATTGTCCTCACCGGCCTGGTTCGCGCAGCCGAGCCAGACGTCCTCGATCGCGTCGCCCGGCACCCCTGCCCGTGCGACCGCCTCGGCGATCGCGAGCGCAGCGAGATCGTCGGGACGCACCTCGGCGAGGCCGCCGCCGTAGCGACCGATCGGCGTTCGTACCGCCGAGAGCACGACCGCCCGCGTCAGCTCGAGCTCCTTGCCAGCGGCATCTCGGCACGCAACCGATCGAGGTGCTGTGCGAGCGTGATCGGCAGCTTCCCCGTGAGCCGCTCGTAGTCCTGGCCGACGACGTCAGCCTCACCTGCGGCGACACCCCGGTAGTACGAAAGCCCGGCCTCGATCGCCCAGTCCTCGCGGCCGAGCGAGCGGCGATACGCAACCCAGTCGCCGGGCTCGTCGGGCTCGTAGCGGTAGTCGTCCCCGGTGACCTCGCTCGCGACCCGGGCGAGCTCGGCGAGCGTGACCGATTCCGGGCCTGTGACCGTGACGATGTGCCGTTGGTCGTGCGCCTCGTCGAGGAGAAGGATCGCAAGCGTCTCGGCGAGCTCGGGGCGGAAGGAGAAGCTGACCCGGCCGTCGCCGCCTGGGCCGGTGATTCGACCGCTCGCGTCGAACCACGAGGGGAGCTCGTCCGAGTACATCCCGTTTCTGAGCGCAGCCCAGGAGAGACCCGACTCGGCCAGCATCCGCTCGGTCTCGCCGTGGGCCCGTCCGTGGGTGAAGGCGGTGTCCGCGCCGGCACCCGTGAACGAGAGATAGATGACGTGCCCGACACGATTTCGCACCGCCGCTTCGACGAACGCCCGGTGTAGCGGGAGCCGGCGCTCGGGCGGCATGAACATCGAGACCATGAAGACGCGGTCGCCCGCCTCGAGCGCCCGATCGAGGCTCGCCGCGTCGTCGTAGCTCGCGACGACGACTTCGGCTGGCACGTCGGGCGCGCGATCCGCGGCGGTCACCGCCAGCCTGAAGTCGGCGCCGCGGCGAGCAAGCTCGTGCGCGAGTAGTCCCCCGACGTGGCCGGTCGCACCGGTGACGACGATCATCCGGGCTCCTCAGCGAGAACGGCGAACGGCGCCGCAGTGACTGCCCTGACGTGCTCGACGGTCGCGTCGCCGAGTAGCTCGGTGAGCACGAGCGCCCCGTCGAGAACCCGGAAGACCGACAGCTCGGTGACGATCACGTCGGCGGCAGCACGGGCGGTCAGCGGGTACGTGCACTCCGTCACGACCTTCGGCTCCCCGGTCGACGAGGTCGCGGTCATCGTCACGATCACGCGGCGGGCGCCGACGACGAGGTCCATCGCCCCGCCGACCCCGAGGACGTCTTTGCCGGGCACCGCCCAGTTGGCGATGTCGCCCGCGGCGCTCACCTGAAGCGCTCCGAGCACCGCGACGTCGATGTGCCCACCGCGGATCATCGCGAAGCTCTGCGCGCTGTCGAAGTAGGACGCGCCCGGGAGCGCCGTGACCGGGCGCTTCGCGGCGTCGATCAGGTCGGGATCGAGCTCGCCCTCGCCCGGGCGCGGCCCGACGCCCAGCAGCCCGTTCTCGGTGTGGAGGAACACTGCCGTCTCGGCCCCGAGGAACGCCGGGATCAGGTTCGGGATCCCGATCCCGAGGTTGACGACCTCGCCGGGACGAAGCTCCCGCGCCGCCCGCTCGGCGATCCGGCTCTTGACGTCGCCGCTCAAGCTGCGGCCTCCGGCCTCGCGACGACGAGCCGGTCGACGTAGAGGTGCGGTGTCCCGATCGACTCCGGTTCGAGCTCCCCCACGTCGACGAGCTCCCCGACTTCGGCGATCGTGATCGTCGCCGCTGTCGCCATCAACGGGTTGAAGTTCGCGGCCGTCCGCCGATACCAGAGGTTCCCGAGCGTATCGCCCTTGGCCGCGTAGACGAGCGCGACGTCCGCTCTGATCGGTCGCTCGAGCACATGCGGGACTCCGTCGAAGTCGCGCTCCTCCTTGCCCTCCGCGAGCGGCGTTCCCGCTCCGACCGGGACGTAGAAGCCCGCGATCCCGGCCCCCGCCGCCCTGATTGCCTCCGCGAACGTGCCTTGCGGCACGAGCGTCGCCTCGATCCGCCCCTCGTTGACCGCGGCGACCGCTTCGGGATTCGAGGTGAAGTACGACGAGATCCCTCGCCTGATGCGGCCCTGTCGCAACAGGAGACCGAGCCCGCGGCCGGGCTCCCCGATGTTGTTCGAGACGATCGTGAGGTCGGTGGCGTCAGATCGCTCGACGAGTGCGGTGAGGAGCGTCAACGGTGCCCCGACCAGCCCGAACCCGCCGACCATCACCGTGTCGCCTGTCTTTACGCACGCGATCGCCTCCTCGGCCGAGGTCGGGCCGCCCACGCTCACCCGCACTCGCCCATCGCGGGCGGCGTCGGCCTGTCGACGCGCACGACATGACCGTCGAAGCGCTCGGCCCGGATCTCAAGACGACGTTCGCAACACATGCAGTCGCCGCAGATTACGTGCGGGTAGCCCGAGCCGTCAGGCCGGCTCGCACACGCGCAGCGCGACCCTCGCGTACACGTCGGCAGTCCGGACGAGCCCGTCGATCTCGAGGTTCTCGCCCAGCTCGACGTCCATCAGCCCGGTCGACGTCCCGTAGTTGACGGTCGGGATCCCGTAGCGGGTGAGCGCGGAGGCATCTGAGAACCAGCGCGTGACGTCGCGCTCGGGCACGCCGCCGAAGACCTCCGCGTGCGCCTCGTCGATCGCAGCGACGAGCTCATGGGACTCCTCGATCTCGGCACCCGGGGCGGTGACGTACACCTGGCCCTCGATCCCGTAGGCCGGGAACCGCTCCCCGAGCTCACGGACGAGCTCGAGCACCTCCCGCCGGGCGACGGCCATCGGCTTGGTGGGCGGCACGCGGACATCGAGGAAGAGATCCGTGTGGTGCGGCGTGCGCGAAACGCGCCAGCCGAAGCCACCGTCGATCGCGCCGACGTTCACGATCGCCTTCGCGCCGCGATAGGAGTTCGCCGGATCGCCCTCCCAGCGCGGGATCCACTCCCGGACTGCGGCAAGTACGTCATGCATCCGCAGGATCGAGTTCTGATCGCGCTTGCCCTCGCTGAACGCGGTGTGGATGAAGTTCCCGTGGACACGGATCCGAAGCCACAGTGCGCCAAAGTGACCGAGCACGACCTTGCCCTCGGTCGGCTCGCCGAGCAGGCACATGTCGGCCACCCCACCGTGGGAGACGAGGTAGCGCGAGCCGGCGGCGTAGCCGCGGTACTGTGCGCCCTGCGCCTCGCCGTACTGCGTCTTCTCGATCTCACCGCAGACGGCGGCGATCATCACGTCGCCGCGCAATGTGATCCCGGCGTCCACGAGCGCCTGCACCGCCTCGACGTAGCAGGCGAGCGCGCCCTTCATGTTCGAGATCCCGAGCCCGTAGAGCCGCCCGTCGCGAACAAACGCCTGCGGCTGGAACCCCGGCACACCCGCGAGCCACGGCTCGCGGCCCGAGTACGACGTGTCCATGTGGCCGTTGAACATCAGCGTCTTGCCGCCGCCCACGCCGCGGAGCACGCCGATCGCGTTCGCGCGTCCTTCCTCGACCTGCTGCAGCTGCGTGTCGAGCCCGATCGTCCCGTAGAGCTCGAGCATCAGCTCCGCCATTCCCTGCTCGTCGCCGGTGAAGCTGTGGACGTCGATCATCCGGCTCGCGGTCTCGACGAGCCGGTCGCGATCGATCACGAACGCAGACGCCATCAGTCGCGGAAGTGCGGCAGGACCTTCTCGCCGAACAACCGGAGCTGCTCGTGACGGTCATCGCCCCACAGCTCGAGCATGATGTGCGTGCAGCCGGCGTCCCGATACTCCTCGATCGCGGCGATGCAGTCGGCGGGGGTCCCCGCGATCGGCTTGCACTTGTCGAGCAGCGCCTCGGTCACGCACGCCTTCGCCGCGAGGCGCCCACCCTGCTCCATCGCCTCGGCAACCGGACGGATCTCGTCCTGCTCGATCTCGGCAAGCTCGAGCAGCACGTCGGCGGATCCCTGGATGTTCTGCACCTTGTTGGCGAGGTACATGCCGGCGATCTCGCGGGCACCGTCGCGACCCCGGTCGCGGTCGGCGTCGTGGATCGAGGCGACGATCGTGCAGCCAAGGTCGACGTCGTCGGGGTTGCGACCGCTCGCGGCCGCGCCGGCGACGATGTTCTGCTTCGTGTAGCGCACGAACGCCGGCGTCGTGATCGACGGTGTCAGCAGGCCATCGCCGACCTCGCCACCGAGCTGCTGCATCATCGGCGCGGTGCCGGCAACGTAGACGGGGACGTTCCAGCGCGGCGTATGCGCCTCGGGCGAGAGCGCCGGGATGTCCGCCGAGAACACCTTCCCCTCGTACTCGAAGCGCTCGCCGCCGAGGATCCCACGGACGATCTCGACCGAGTCCCGCATGTGCGCGAGCGGCTTCGTCACCTTCGGCGGGCCGCCCTGCTTGGTGTTGTTGAGGAAGATCTTCGAGGTCCCGAACCCGACGATGAAGCGACCGGGGCCCGCCGCCTCCTGCACGACCCGGGCGTCCATCGCCACCTGTACCGGGTGTCGCGTGTACGGGGAGATGATCCCCCAGCCGATCGTCAGCCGGGTCGTGACCTGCGCCATCAGCGCCGAGACGACGGTCGACGACCGCGCCTCCATCTGGTGCTTGCGCCACCACGGATAGGCCTCGGCGAGCCAGATCGTGTCGATTCCGGCCTCGTCCATCACACGGGCCGACGCCAGCATCTCGTCGAGCGGCTCCATGGTCAGCTGCATCACACCGATGCGAAACGGAACGCTCACGGCTCTTCAGCCCTCCCGAGTTGGTGACATGTCACGGGACCCTACACCATGATCACGGCCGCGTGTCAGGCAAGAGGCGCGATCGAGGCTCGCCTTGCCAGCTCTCGCGCACGGGCCCCGTCGAGCCGGCCTGCCCCGGGGATCTCGGCATTCGCCGCCCCCGCCCCGATCGCGGTCGCGAGCGCCGCTCCCCAGTCGGGGTCGCGCTCGAGCGAGACGACAAGCCCGGCGAGGAACGCGTCGCCCGAGCCGACCGGGTAGTCGCCCGTGACATCGAGGCTCGCTCGGAGCACCGCCCCGGCGGGGGTGACGGCGACGGCTCCCTCACGACCGAGCGTGACGACCGCCCCGTGGCCCGCCCCGCCGATCCGCGCTCGGAGCGCGGTCGCCGCCTCGGCAGCCGCGCTCAGGGTGGTCACGACGAGGCCCGTCAAGGCGGCAGCCTCCATCGCGTTCACCTTCAGCAGCGCCGGGCGAGCGTCGCCGAGCTCGTTCGTGTCGAGCGCGACCGTGCCCATCGTCGCAAGCTCGAACGCCCCGCCCGCGCCCGGTGGAGTCGAGCCGGAGACCGTCGTCCAGGATGCGGTTGCGCCGAGCTCGCGCACGACGTCGACGAGCTCCGCCCATTCGGTGTCCTCGATCGGCAGTCCGCGCTCGTAGAACTCGGTGAGCGACGACGTCTCTGTGTCGGCGACCGAGAGGCAAGAGCGGCTCTCATGACTCGTCCAGACAGCGGTCAACGAGATCCCCTCGCGGCCGAGCTCGGCCGCGAGCCAGCGACCCGCGTAGCCGCCGAGCACGGCGACCGCGTGGACATCCGCGCCGAGCGCGGCGGCGGCGCGGGCGACGTTGAGCCCCTTTCCGCCCGCAACCTGGACGATCGACTTGGGTCGGTGGATCGCGCCCGGAACAAGTCGGTCCACCGCAAACAGCTTGTCGATCGACGGGTTCGGGGCAACGCACAGGATCATCCGAGGCCCGCCTCGTCGCGGGTCGCCTGCGCGGCGGTGCCACCCGGCGCCCGCGTCGAGAGCGAGCCGCACGCGACCGCGATCGCAAGCGCGTCGTCGAGCCCACGACCTCCGAGGGTCGCAGCGAGAAAGCCCGCATCGAAGCTGTCCCCCGCCCCGACGGTATCGACGACCTCGATCGGGTCGGCCGCGACCTGGGCCACATGCTCGCCACGGCAGGCGAGCGCCCCCTCCCCACCGAGCTTGATGACGACCAGCGGGCCACGCTCTCCGAGCGACCGGGCAGCAGCCTCCACGTCCTGTTCGCGAGCGAGCCGGACGGCCTCCTCGGCGTTGCAGAGCAGCACGTCGACCAGCGGGAGCGTGTCGAGCAACCCCGAGTCCCAGTCGCCACGTGGGTCCCAGTTCGGGTCGACAGACGTCGTCGCCCCGCCCGCGCGTGCGCGCTCGAGCACCGCCGGGAGGACGGCATGCAGGCCCCGCTGCAGGAAGTACGAGCTGACGTGGACGTGCCGCGCCGAGCCGACAGCTGCCGGATCGATCGGGTCGACACCGAGGCGGTCGATCGCTCCCGTCGCCGTCAGGATCGCGCGATCCCCGTCGCGAAGCAGCACGACCGAAACGCCGGTTGGACGCTCGGGGTCCACCCTGACGCCGTCGACGATGACACCGCGCTCGCGAAGCGCATCGAGCATGAAGCGGCCGAGAGGATCGTCGCCGACCACTGCGATCAGCGAGGTCGCCAGCCCGAGTCGGGCCGCGCCGCAGGCCATGATCGCGCCCGAGCCGCCAACCACGAGCCGCGCGTCGTCGACCAGGCGCTCGACCTGGCCGAACACCGGCTCGATGTTCCCACCCTCGAGGACGAGATCGGGGTTGCAGTCGCCGAGCACGACGAGGTCGAGCACGGGCCGGGTCATTGCTCGAGGCGCTCGCCCGTCTCGCCGTCGAACAGATGCACGTCGCGAGCGCCGAACGTCAGCTCGAGGACTTCTCCCGGTCGCGGCTCGATGTGCGCCGCGAGACGGGCGACCACGGGCGCGCCCACGTGACCAGCGATCCGCCCGTGGACGATCACCTCGTGCCCGAGCGGCTCGACCACGTCGGCCGTGAACCGAAAGGAGGGGACATCGAGGGCGTCCCCGGCGCGAAGCCTGAGCGACTCGGGCCTGAGACCAACCACCGGCCGGCCGGTCTCCACCGCCGGGACGTCCGTGACAACGAGCTCGCCGGCGCGGAGAACGCCGTCGCTCCTCTGGGCCTCGAGCAGGTTCATCGGCGGCGCGCCGATGAACCCGGCAACGAAGAGGTTCGCGGGCCGATCGTAGACCTCGTGGGGCGTTCCCACCTGCTGGAGCACGCCCTTGCTCATCACCGCGATCCGCTCGCCGAGCGTCATCGCCTCGACCTGGTCGTGTGTGACATAGATGCTCGTCGTCCGGACGGCGTGGTGCAGTTGCTTCAGGTCGGCCCGGAGCTGGGCGCGGAGCTTCGCGTCGAGGTTCGAGAGCGGCTCGTCGAGCAGGAAGACCTTTGGGTGCCGAGCGAGCGCACGGCCCATCGCGACCCGTTGGCGCTGGCCACCCGACAGCTGCGCCGGCTTGCGACGAAGCAGGTCGTCGAGATCGAGCATCGCGCTGACCTCACGGACACGGCCGGCGATCTCGCTCCGCGGAAAGCCGTGCATCTGGAGGCCGAACGCGATGTTCTTCTCGACGCTCATGTGCGGGTACAGCGCGTAGTTCTGGAACACCATCGCGATGTCGCGCGCCTTCGGTGGGACGTCGTTGACGACGACGCCGCCGATCTCGATCCACCCGGAGGTGGGCTTCTCGAGCCCGGCGACCATGCGCAGCGCGGTGGTCTTGCCACAACCCGACGGCCCGACGAGCACCATGAACTCGCCGTCGGCGACAGCGTGCGTGAGCGAGTCGACCGCCACCACCCCGCCGTCGAAGACCTTGCTCACCTCCCGGAAGCGAACATCCGCCATCAGCCTTTCACCCCGGCCGAGGCGATCGAGCGGACGAACTGCTTCTGAGCGAGCAGGAACGCGACGAGCATCGGCAGCACCGCCATCACGTTGCCCGCCATCAGCAGCGTCCACGAGGTCTGGTGTGCGCCCTGGAATGACGAGAGCCCGAGCGGGAGGGTCATCTTCGACTCCGACTGGATCGCGACGAGCGGCCAGAGGAAGTCGTTCCACGTATAGAGGAACGTGATCACCGCCAGCGTCGCGAGCGCCGGGCCCGAGAGCGGCAGCACAACGCGGAAGAGCGTCGCGATCCGCGAGCAGCCGTCGATCCTCGCGGCCTCCTCGAGCTCGACCGGGAGCGTCCTGAAGAACTGGCGCATCAGGAAGATCCCGAAACCGCTGGCCAGGTTCGGGAGGATCAACGACGGCAACCTGTCGATCAGGCCGAGCTCGCGCATGAGCAGGAACGTCGGGATCATCACGACCTGGAACGGGACCATGAGCGTCGCGAGCACGAGGAGGAACACGAGGTCCCGGCCGAAGAAGTCGAACCGGGCGAACCCATAGCCGGCGAGGCTGCAGAGGATCAGGTTGCCGACGACGACGACCGCGGTGACGATCACCGAATTCACGAAGAAGTGCCCGAACGGCGCGGCCGTCAGCGCGTCGGTGTAGTTCTGCCAGTGGATCCCCGACGGGAGAACCGGCGGGAAGTGACGGGCCTCGTCAGGCGTCTGGATCGAGGTCATCAGCATCCACGCGAGCGGCGTCACCATCACGAGCGCGAGCGGAAGCAGGAGCAGATGGCGCGGACTGAACGGCAGTCGTGGTCGGCTCCTTGGGGTCGGCGGCTGCGCGAGCTCTGGGGCGTGGCTGCTCACGATGTGTAGTGCACTCGCTTGCTGCCGATCCAGAACTGCACGACCGTCAGCCCGAGGATCGCCACGAAGAGCACGTACGCGATCGCGGCTCCGTACCCGGCAGCGAAGAACTGGAACGTCTGCTGGAAGAGGTAGTAGACGACGACCGTGGTCGCCTGCAGTGGGCCTCCACGGGTCGAGACGTAGATCTCGTCGAAGACCCGGAGCGCGTTGATCGTCGCCCAGACGACGAGGAACAGAGTGGCGGGGCCGAGCAGCGGCCAGACGATGCGCCGGAACGTCGCCCACCGGCCGGCGCCATCGATCGCCGCCGCTTCGACAAGCTCGGCCGGGATGCTCTGCAGGGCCGCGAGGTAGATGATTGCGTTGAACCCGATCCAGCCCCACGAGGTCATCACGACCACCGAGACGAGGGCCTGGTCGGGATCCTGGAAGAAACCGTAAGGTCCGAGCCCCACCCCGCCGAGTGCCCAGTTGACGAGCCCGAAGGTCGGCTCGAGCATCCAGTTGAAGATGATCGCGGTCGCGACGCTCGACGCCGCGACGGGCACGAACACGGCCGTCCGGTAGAGGCCGATGAAGCGCACCCGGGTATTGAGCGCGACTGCGACCGCGAGCCCGCCGATCACCACCGTCGGGACGAAGAGCGCCGTGTAGACGAGGGTCCTGACGATCGCCGCGTGAAACTCCGGGTCATCCTTCAGGGCCTCGTAGTTCGCGAGGCCGACCCATTTCGGCGGAGTCACGAGATCGCTCGACTGGAACGACAGAAGGAGCGACCAGCCGATCGGGACGATGCTGAAGACGACGAGCAGCAGCACCGCGGGGGCGACGAACAGCCACCCCGCGAGGTGCTCCGACTGCTGCAGTCGCCTCACGGTCGTGCGCGCCGCCTCAGGGTCGCGCGAGGATCGCGTTCACCTTGGCGGCCGCCTCGTCGAGTGCTCGCTGCGGGTCGGATTTCCCGAGCAACACGGCCTGGACCGCCTGCCCGACCGCTTCCGAGATCCGCGGGTACCGATCGGTGACCGGCCGAGCCTTCTTCGCATTGCCGAGGTTCGCGACGAAGGTACCGATGCCCTTGTACTTCGCGACGAAGCGCCGGTAGCCGGGCTGCCGCATCTCGGACGCGCGGATCGGGAGCTGTCCGGTCGCGAGCGCGAGATTCAGGTGCTCTTTCGTCGAGGTGAGCCACTTGATGAACGTCCAGGCGGCGTCGGCCCGCTCCTTGCCGTTGTCGAAGAGAACCCAGTTGTCGGGCCCCGCGATCGTCGCATGGCTGACGTCGGCCGGCAGGATCTGCACCCCGTAGTCCACCTTCGGGAAGCTCCCGAGGTCCCACGGGCCGGTAAAGAGCATTGCGATGCGCCCCGAGTTGAAGAGGTTCGCGTAGTTCTGGTTGCCCGAGTCGAGGTAGACCGACTTGTCCCTGACGACCATCCGCTGCAGATGGGTCAGAGCCTTCACTCCGGCGGCCGAGTTGAAAGCGGCCTTCTTGCCGTCCGGGCTCAGGATGTCGCCGCCTGCCTGCCACAGGGTCGCCCAGAAGCGCCAGACCGTGTCCTCGCTGGCGTCGTTCACGTAGGCCCAGCCGAACTGCTTGCGCGAAGTGATCGTGAGGCGCTTCGCGGCGCGCTCGAAGTCGGCCCATGTCCAGCGTGCGGTCGGGAACGGGATGTTCGCCTGCCTGAAGAGCTTCTTGTTGTAGACGAGGGCGAGGTTGTCGATCAACGCAGGGAGCGCGACGACCTTGTCCCCGACGGTTCCGGCGAGGCGCGCGGCGGGCCAGAGGTCGTCGTAGCGGTACGAGGGCTCCTTGACGCGCTGCGTCAGATCCAGCGTCTTCGGGCTCTTGGCGATGTTCGCCGCCCACGAGCCGTAGAGGAACGAGATGTCCGGGTACTTGCCGCCGGAGATCGCAGTCAGCACCTTCTGCAGCGCGAAGTCTGCGTTGCCGATGAACTGCGCGCGCACCCGGACCCCTTTGTTGGTGGCGTTGAACTTCGAGATCTGGCGCTCGAGCGCCGTCCGTTCGTAGTCGGTGAAGCCGTGCCAGAGGACGACCTCTGTGGGGTCGGCGCCCGGGCTCTCGACGGCAGTCGATGCCGCAGTGACCTTGCCTGCGACGAGGGCTGCCGTGAGCACCGCCGCGACGGCGACCGCTGCAAGGACCGAGACCCGTTTCATGCTGACACCCCTTTCCTAGCGAAGCACGACGGAGCGCGTGAGATTTCGAGGGTTGTCGGGATCGAGGCCGCGGGCCTGGGCGAGCGCGACGGCGAGTCTCTGAACGAGCACGAGATCCGCGAGTGGATGGTTGTCGAGCGCGACGACCGTCGCCCCCGTCGCCCGCACATCGTCGAGCAGATCATGGTCGGGTGCCCCGAGCTGCCACACCACCGTTCGCGGGCCAGCGAGCGCGATCGGGCCGTGCCGGTACTCGAGCCCCGGATAGGAGTCCGTTGAGGCGAGCGCTGCCTCGCGGAGCTTTAGCGCCGCCTCGTTCGCGAGGCCGACCGTCCAGCCGCGGCCGAGAAACGTGAACGCGTCCAAGGTGCCAGGCTCTACCGGCAGCGGCGCGGCGAGCGCCTGCGCCGCCTCGGCCGGTGCCGGTGTGATCGCGAGCCCAGACCGCGCGAGGAGATACACGAGCGCCGTTGTCGCGAACCGCGTCTGCACGACCGACTCCTCGTCCGCGAAGTCGAGCACGAGCCGGTGCACGCTCGCCTCGGCGACCGGCGTCCCGTTGACTCCGACCACGGCGAACGTCGGCGTCGTCGCCGGCGCGCTCGCGAGCGCGTCGGCGACCTCCGTCGTCGTCCCGCTCCGAGACAGCGCGATGATCGCGTCGTAACGGCGGTCGAGCGGCGCCTCGGAGGCGGCGAACGCGTCCGTCTCCCCCGCTCCCGCGGCCTCGCGGGCGCCGGCGAACGCCTGCGCCATGTAGAGCGATGTCCCACAGCCGATCACAGCGAGCCGCGCGCCGCGGGGCGGAAATGGCGGCTCGTCACGCGCGAGCGCGATCGCACGGCCCCAATGATCGGGCTGGCTTGCGATTTCCTGTTCGATTGCGCTCATTCGTGGCCACAATACGCCACACTCGAACACAAAGCAACACAAATCACTCGTCCTCCCTAGAATGCGATCATGCGCCAGCCTGAGCGACTTGCCCTGATCCTCGAGCGCCTGTCCGCGAACGGTGACGTGGGCGTCGCCGAGCTCGCCCGGGAGCTCGGGACCTCCGCTGCGACGATCAGGCGTGATCTCGACCTGCTCGAGGAGCAGCGCTTGCTGTCGCGCACGCACGGCGGCGCCATCTCCCACGGCGCGCTCTACGAGCTTCCCCTGCGCTATCGGAGCGCACGGCATACCGCCGAGAAGCGCAGGATCGCGACGGCCGCGGCTGCCCACGTCGGCGAGGGGATGGTTGTCGGCCTTACGGGTGGCACGACGACGACGGAGGTTGCGCGTGTGCTCTCCGACAGGTCTCGCTTGACGATCGTGACGAACTCCCTCTCGATTGCGGCGGAGCTCGCCGTCAGGCCCAATCTCAAGCTCGTGGTCACCGGTGGGGTAGCGCGGCCGGAGTCGTACGAGCTGATCGGGCCGCTTGCCGAGGCGAGCCTCGCCGACCTCAACCTCGACCTGGCGATCGTCGGGGTCGACGGCATCGCGGTGGGCGCGGGGCTGACGACGCATCACGAGGCGGAGGCGCACACGAACCGCGCACTCATCAAGCGGGCGGCCCGTGCGATCGTGGTCGCCGACAGCTCGAAGATCGGTCAGGTCGCCTTCGCCCGCATCTGCGACATCGACGGTATCGCCGAGCTGATCACGGACACCGTCGCGGACCGTGGCGAGCTCGCTCGGCTCCGCGACGCCGGGCTCACCGTCGCCACTGTCTAGTAGTGCGCGTCTTCAGCAAGCGCGATAGCGGTACGTCTTCGAGCCCGGGCGCGTGACGAGCACGTCGCGCAGAACAACCGAGAGCCGTGAACCGAACCGCTTGCAGGTCGTCGCGAAGTCCCGCTCCCGGTACTCGATCACGAGCACGTGGTCGCCGTAGACATCCCGATACCCCTGGCACTCGTTCCAGCGGCCGCACTCTTCGGCGATCGCGAAGTCGAATCCGATCCGACCCCGGGCGACCGACCGTGGAAGCTCAACCGTGTTCTTCTGACCTGCCGCCAGCCCGTTCGCGTGCGCGAGCCGCACGAGCAAAGCCGCGTACGCTACGGCGGCGGCGCGACCGAAGGGCACCTGCCCCGCGAGCGGCGTCCCGTCGAAGCGCGTCCACGAATCGAGGTTGTCGAGCTCGACCGCGGCGAACCCCTTCCGCGAGCAGGTACGGATCATCGGGGCCAGCCACCGGGCGGCCTGCTCGCGCTTCGCCGCCGTGGAGATATCGACGAGGTACTCACCGCCCCAGCTCGGGTCATCGCCAAGCCGCGTCAGCACGAGGTTGCGGGGCCACGCCGACTTCTCGTCCGGTCGGACGACGCCCGCCTCGTCGCTCTGAGTCTGGAACGCGTTGACGTAGCAGATCGTGTATCCGCGAGCGAGCGCGGTGCCGGAAAACCAATCCCGGGAGACGACCGACACACCGGCGCGCGGCCGGTAGTCACCGCCGATCTGGTAGTCGAACTGTGCATTCACAGGCGGGGCGTCCGGTGCCGAGGCCCCGGTTGCGATCACCGCCACCACCCCGCACGCCGCTGTCGCGACAGCGAGAACCGCGAGGGCTTGCCTCACCGACGCAGCCCCTCGGGCAACGCGGTTGCGTGAGCGACGAGCATCTCGTCGACGAGCGACTCGATCGCGGCAGGGGTGAGCGTGGCCGCCGTGTTGGGGTCGAGCATCGCGGCGTGGTACACGTGCTCCCGCTTGCCTTCGAGAGCCGCCCTGACCGTCAGCTCGCAGACGTTCGCAAACGTCCGGTTGAGCGCAGCGAGCTGCGGCGGCAGCGCCCCGATCCTCGTCGGCCGCACCCCCGTGCGATCGACGACACACGGAACCTCGACGCAGCAGCCCTCCGGGAGATCATCGATCAGCCCGCTGTTGCGGACGTTCCCGTAGATGACCCGCTCGACGCCCGTCTCGATCGAGTGGACGACGAGCGAGCCGTACTCGAGGCTCCGCTCGATCTCGAGCCCGTCCCCCGCCGCCAGCGCGTCGCGAATCCGCTCGTACTCGACGAGGTTCTCCTCGCTGCGGCGTACGTACTCACCCACCGGGATCCTGAACTCCTCGACAAGCTCGTCGTGACGGAGGAACCACGGGAGATACTCGGCGCCGTGTTCGCTGGACTCGGTCGGAAAGTACCCGAACCGACGATACAGCTCGACCCGCACCGTTCGCCGCAGCTCCGGATCGCGGGCAATTGCTTCGTCGAGCAGCGGGTAGAGGCTGACACCGTCCCGCTCGAACCGCAGGATGAAGGCCTGATGGTTGATCCCGGCGCCGAGAAACGTGACGTCCTCGAACGGAACGTCGACCAGCTCGGCGAGCCGTCGCGTCGTGTGTTGAACCGAGTGGCACAGGCCGACGACGCGATCGATCGGCGAGCCGTCGTACACCGACCAGCACAGCATCGCCATCGGGTTCGTGTAGTTGAGCAGCCACGCGTCGGGACACTCGCGGGCCATGTCCTCGGCAATCCCGAGCATCACCGGGATGGTCCGGAGCGCGCGGAAGATCCCGCCGATCCCGAGCGTGTCCCCGATCGTCTGCCGCAGCCCGAAGCGCAGCGGGATCTCGAAGTCCTTCAGCGTCGCTTCGTGCATCCCGACCTGCACCATGTTGATCACATAGTCGGCGCCCAACAGCGCAGCGCGCCGATCGAGCGTCGCCGAGATCGTCGCCGAGGCCCGAAGCTCGTCGTTCGTCCAGCGGGCGATCGCCTCGGCGGTCGCGAGCCGCTCCTCGTCGATGTCGTGGAGCACGACGTCGCAGGCGGTGAGCTCGGGAAACGAGAGGATGTCGCCGAGCAGGTTCTTCGTGAACTCGATGCTGCCCGCACCCACGAAGACCACCCTCGTCATGTGCGAAAGTGTTTCATATGTGCTAGAAAAGCGCAAATATGAGCATACGGGAGGGATTCACGACCGCCGAGCGGCGCGCGTTCCAGCAGCTCGCAACGGCCGACGGGCGACTCGCAGTGGTTGCCCTCGACCAACGCCAGAGCCTCGTTGCCGCGCGGGAGAAGGCCGGGCTCACGACCGATGCCGCCGCACTCCTCTCGCTGAAGCGCGACATCGTCTGCGCGCTCGGCGCCGGGGCGAGCGGCTTCCTCCTCGACCCCGAGATCGCCCTCCCCGCCCTCGTCGACGAGGGCGTCGTCCAGCGCGACACGGGACTTCTCGTCGCGATCGAGCGAAGTGGGACGACCGACAACGACGGTGTACGGATCACCGAGCTCCTCCCCGATGTCGGCGCCGCCGGCGTACGACGGCTCGGCGGCACCGCGGCCAAGCTCCTCGTCTACGTCCGCCCCGACCGCGAGAGCCCGGACGGGCCCAACGGGAGGCTGATCAGGGAGGCCACGCAAGCGTGCGCCAACGCCCACCTCCTGCTCGTGGTCGAGATCCTCACGTACCGGGCCGTCGACGAGGACGCCGACGGATACGCGCGCGCGAAGCCACGCCTCATCCATGAGGCTGCGCTCTTCGCCGCGGCGTGCGGCGCCCGATTCCTGAAGCTCGAATCGCCGGGCAGCGAGGCCGAGTGCAGCTCGTTGACGGATGCGCTTTCGGTGCCGTGGGCGGTGCTCTCGGCCGGCGTAGACCACGAGACATTCGTCGGCACGCTGCGCGGCGCGCTCGCGGGCGGTGCCTCGGGCTTCATCGCCGGCCGGTCGCTCTGGAAAGAGGCCGTCGTGCTCGGGCAACCCGAGCGGAAGGCATTCCTTGCCGGCGAGGGCAAACGCCGACTCGAGGAGCTCCTCGCCCTACTCGGTTAGCGTCACGCCCCGGCGGCCTCGGAGACCTGCTTCTCGAGGGCAGTGAGGACGTTTCCGACCTGCTGGTTGATGATCGGCTGCAGCACGCGCTGCCCCATCGCGCCGACCGGCCCCGCGATCTTCACTTCGGCCTCCCAGTCCATCGACGTTCCCTCACCGGCCTCGGCGAGCGTGAACGACGTGGTCATGTCCATCAGCGCGCCGACGCCCTGCCCCTTCGCGTGGAGCTTCGCGAACTCGAGCGGCCGCTCCTCGATCTTCTCGAACTTGATCGTCATCTTCAGACCGCCGAGCCCGAGAGGGACCTTCACCTTTGCGGTCCAGTGACGGTCGTCCTGGATGTCGAGACTCTCGACCCCGGGCATCAGCCCTGCCATCTTCTCGGGGTCGTTGATCACGTCCCAAACCACCTCCCGCGTGGCGGGCAGCTCCTTCGTTCCCTTCACGTTCACGTGCTCGTCACCTCGACATTCGTTCGGGTTCGCTCGGGATCACGCAGCATCTCCCACACGCGGTGGTACGGGTTGTGGGAGTCGTAGACGAGCGCACCGCCTGCGCTACGAAGCGCGTCCTGGACGGCTGAGCACACGCAGTGCACAGCGCCGCCGCCCCCTTCGCCCATCCCTTTCGTCCCGAGCGGGGTGAACGGGCTCGGCGACTCGATCGCCGCGGTCTTGAGCGGCGGCATGTCGAGCGCGTGTGGAACGTGGTAGTCGTAGAAGTTCGGGGTGAGGAGGTTCCCCTCGTCGTCGTAGGTGAACGTCTCCCACATCGCCCCGCCGATCCCATGGGCGGTCGCGCCCATCACCTGTCCCTCGACGATCTTCGGGTTGATCCGCGTGCCGCAGTCGTCGACGGCCGCGTAGTCGACGATCTCGTAGTAGCCGGTCTCCGGATCGACCTCGACGACGCACGCGTGAATCTGCGTCGCGTACGTGAGCGTGAGGTTCCCGAACTTCTTCTCCTTGTCGGGCACCTGGAACGGTGGGCGGTAGACGTACCGCGCGTTCATGGGCGGCGGGTCGACGGGAAAGCCCGCGTTGTTCGCGTTCGGGATCGCGCCGAGCGCCAGATACGGCAGCGCCGCTTCGGGGTTGTCCTTGATTCGCGCGAACCCGTCCGCGAGCTCGATCGCCTCCTCGGGGCACTGGAACACCATGCTTGCGAGGAGCTTCATCTGGCGAGCGAGCTCCTCGGCCGCACCCTTGACCGCGGAGAGACCAGTGACCGCGAACTGGCTCGCGTACGTTCCCGAGAAGCCTGCGTGCGAGTTCCAGTAGCTGTCGTGCCCGACCCGCACGGTCACGATGTCGGGGTCGCAGTTGAGTATCGAGGCGACGACCTGGGCGGCCGTCGTCTCGTGCCCCTGCCCTTGCGGCGTCGTGCCGAGCGTGACGACGATCTCGCCGAAGATGTCGAGCTTGACCGTCGCGACCTCGTTGTTGCCCGAGAACTGCAAGTCGGGGTTGAGGAGCTGGGACTGCCCGAAGTTGTTCGTGCCCGAGTCAAGCGTGGAGCCGATGCCGAAGCCGAGGAGCTTCCCACGGCTCTCCGCCTCGCGGCGCCGGTCGGCAAGTGACGAGTAGCCGATCAGCTCGAGCGCGATGTCGAGGCAGCGGGCGTAGTCGCCCGAGTCGTAGACGCAACCGTTCGGCGTCTCGTACGGCATCTGCTCCGTCTTGATGTAGTTGAGCTTTCGGAACTCGACGGGGTCGAACCCGAGCTCGGTGCAGACGATGTCCGCAACCCGCTCGGTGAGCCACAGCTGCTGCATGCGCGAGTAGCCCCGGTTCGGGGAGACAGGCGCCTTGTTCGTGAGGACCTGGGTGAACTCGACGGAGATGTTCCGCCACGAGTACACGCCTGGCGTCACCTGCGACCAGATCACGCCGCCGAGCGGCTCGTAGCGGAGCCACGCGCCGGCGTCGTCGAGAGCCTTGCAGCGGAGCGCGGTCATCGTCCCGTCCGCCGTGACTGCGACCTCGACGTCGCGGAACCAGCGCTCGTTGCCGTGCGACATCGACTGGTGGAAGTCGGTGCGCCACTCCGTCCACTGCACCGGGCGGCCGAGCTTGCGCGCGAGCAGGCAGCACGCGACGAGCTGCGGATGGGAGGTGATCTTGTTGCCGAACCCGCCGCCGATGTCCTGAGTGACCATGCGGAGCTTGTCGATCCCGCAGCGCATTGCGGGGGCCATCATGATCACCGCGAAGCCAGGGAACTGGTTGTTCGTGAAGATCGTCCATTGACCGGTGCCCTTGTTGAACTCGACGAGCGCGCCGTCGCACTCGAGCGGGGTCGAGTTGAACCGGTCGAAGTGGAGCTCCTTGATCCGGACGACGTGGTCAGCCTCGGCGAACGCCGCGTCCGGGTCGCCCCACTCCCAGAGCCCCGTGTAGGACATGTTCGAGCCGACGTCGTCGTGAAGCACGGGCGCATCGGGTGCAAGCGCCCTGCGCGCATCGACGACGACGTCGAGCGGCTCGTACTCGATCTCAACGAGCTCGGCCGCGTCCCTTGCGCGCTCGCGCGTTTCCGCAACGACCGCGACCACGGCCTCGCCGACGTAGCGCACCTTGCCGACCGCGAGCGCGTAGTCCTTGACGTTCCCGCCGGGCGCGGCCGCGATCTGGAAGAACGGGTCGGTGAGCAGAGCGACCTCGTCGCCCGTCAGCGTGCCGTAGACGCCGGGGAGCTCGAGCGCCGGGGTGACGTCGATCGAGACGATCCTCGCGTGCGCATACGGCGAGCGGACGAAGTGGACGTAGCCCTGGTTGTGCCGGCGGATGTCGTCGAAGAAGACCCCCTGCCCCTGGACGAGCCGTCCGTCCTCTTTCCGGGGCACGCTGACCCCGAGCGTGCCGCGCTTGAGCGTCGTCTCGGCGCCTGTCTCGACCGTCGTCACGATGCACCTCCCGCGGCCTCTTGCACAGCTTCCAGGATGTTCCAGTAACCGGTACAGCGGCAGATGTTGCCCTGCAGGGCGATCCGCACCTCCTCCTCGCTCGGGCGCGAAACACGGTCGAGCAGCGCCTGCGCGCTCATCAGCATCCCCGGCGTGCAGTAGCCGCACTGGAGCGCATGCGCATGCGAGAACGCCTTCTGGAGCGCGGAGAGCTCGCCGGCTGCGCCGGCGAGCCCCTCGACGGTCTTGACGGTTGCTCCGTCGGCCTGGACGGCGAGCATCATGCAGCTCTTAACCGCCTGGCCGTCGACGTGCACCGTGCACGCGCCGCAGTTGCCGGTGTCGCAGCCGATATGCGTCCCGGTGAGGTCGAGATCCTCCCGGAGGAAATGCACGAGCAGCCGCGAGGCGGGCACGTCGCGCTGAAAGGTGTCACCGTTCACGTGAACGGTGACGCTGCGACTCGTCGTCGGTGTCTCGCTCATCTCAGCTCCTCGCTCGCTCGGCTGCCTGCAGGACGGCTCTCACTGCGCACGTCTCGGCGAGGGCGCGGCGGTAGTCGGCAGATGCGTGGACGTCGCCGGGCGGGTCGAGGCTCGCGCCAAGGCCTTCAGCCGCCGCACGCACCGCTCCCTCGGAGAGGTCGGCACCCGCGAGCCGCTCCTCCATCGCGGTCGCCCGCACGGGCGCGGACGAGACCGCGCCGAGGGCGATCCGGGTGCCGTCGGGCCCGGTCGTCGCCGCGGCGCTGACGATGTAGGTCCCGTGCTTGCCGAGGGTCAGCCCTGCCATCCCGTCGCCGGTGCCCGGCTTGCTCGTCGGCACCGAGATCCGCGTGAGGAGCTCGCCCTCACCGACCGCGGTGACGTACACGCCGAGGAAGAACTCGTCGGCGGGCACGGTTCGCTCGCCCGCGGCCCCACGGATCGTGAACGTCGCGCCGAGCGCCGTGAGCAGCGGCGGATAGTGGTTGGTCGGGTCGTTGACACAGACGTTGCCGCCGATCGTGCCCCGGTTTCGTACCTGGACGTCGGCGATCGTGCCCGCCACCTCGGCGACGATCGGGCGGGCGACGTCGACCTCGGACGAGGCGACGATCTGGCTTGACGTCACCATCGCGCCGAGCTCGAGCCAGGCGCCGTCGGCCGAGAAGCCGATCGTTCGCAGCTCGTCAAGGGCGTTCAGGTCGACGAGCACATCGGGCGAGGCGGCCCGGGCCTTCATCACGTTGACGAGCGTCTGACCACCGGCGAGGGCACGCGCCCCGTCGTGTTCGCTGAGGAGCCGGATCGCCTCCTCGATGGTGGACGGACGCGCGTACTCGACCTCACGCAGCAGCATGGCGCGATTCTGTCACAAAAGGTTCCGTGACATGTCAAGGTGCTTCGGCCCGTGTAGAGTCGCGCCCATGGCGACGTACGATGCGGTGTTCATCGGCTCCGGGATCAACGCGCTCGCCGGTGCCTCGCTGCTCTCGCAGGCTGGCTGGAGCGTCTGCGTGCTGGAGCGCGAGGAGCGCCTCGGCGGCTGCATCTACACGTCCGACGACCTCACGCTGCCCGGGTTTACGCACGAAGTGCTCGCCTCGTGGCACCCGCTCTGGACAGGAGGTGCGGCCTACGGCGAGCTCAAGCCCGAGCTCGACCGGCGAGGGCTCGAGTACCTCAACACCGACTTGCCCACCGCGTCGATCTTCCCCGACGGCACCGCCGCGCTCCTCTCGACCGACCATGCCGCGAACATCGCCGAGCTCGAGCGCCACGCGGCCGGTGACGGAGCCCGCTGGGACGGCTTCTTCAACGGGTTCATGGCGAACGCCGACCTCGCCTTCGGCCTGCTCGGGACGGAGCTCTGGTCGGGCGCCGGGCTGTCGTTCGGCCGCCAGGCGTACAAGCGGTTCGGTCGTCGTGGCGCGCTCGAGTTCGCGGGCTCGACCCTGGTCTCGGCACGCGACTGGCTGCAGGCGACGTTCACGAGCGAGGCTGCGCACGGTCTGCTCGCGCCCTGGGTGCTGCACACCGGCCTCGGGCCCGACCAGGCGGTCTCGGGGTTCATGACCCAGGTGATCGCCGCTGCGCTCGAGCTCGGCGGGATGCCCGTCCCGCGGGGGGGCGGTCGCGTGCTGGTCGACGGCCTCGCGGGGATCGTGCGCGACGCCGGCGGGGACGTGCGCACCGGTGCCGACGTCGAACGCGTCCTCGTCTCCGTCGGGCGAGCGACAGGCGTCCGGCTTGCCGACGGTGAGGTGGTAACCGCGTCGCGGGCGGTCGTCGCCGGGGTGACGCCAACCCAGCTCTACAGCCGTCTCCTCGGCCCGGGCGACGCCCCGGCGCCGGTGACGGAAGCCGCCGGTCGGTTCAGGTACGGCCGCGGCGAGATGCAGATCCACCTCGCGCTCGACGCGCCACCCGTCTGGCGCGGGCCGAACGGCGACGACCTCGCCCGCTGCCCGCTCCTTCACGTGACCACGGGTCTCGACGGTGTCTCCCGCGCAGTGAACGAGGCCGAGCGCGGGCTGCTCCCGGCCGAGTCGACGATCGCGGTTGGGCAGCCGTGTGCTCTCGACCCCTCCCGGGCGCCCGAGGGAAAGTGGATCGTCTGGCTCCAGTTGCAGGAGCTGCCCGCAGGCGTCGTCAAGGGCGATGCGGCCGGCGAGATCGACACCGGGGATGGAACCTGGACGGAGGAGTTGCGCGAGGCGTACGCCGACCGCGTCGTCGAGCGGCTCTCCGGCTCGCTCACGAACGTGAAGTCGTCGACGCTCAAGCGCGTCGTCCTCTCGCCCGCCGATCTCGAGCGCCTCAACTGCAACCTCGTCGGCGGCGACATCTACGGCGGCTCGTGTGCGCTCGACCAGAACCTGCTCTGGCGCCCGCTGGCAGCGACCCCCGGGCACGGAACGCCGGTCGAGGGTCTTCACCTCGTCGGCGCGAGCACCCACCCCGGCCCTGGGCTCGGTGGGGGCTCGGGCTACCTCGTCGCGAAGGAGCTCACGCGCCCGCCGCTGCGTCGACGCCTGCTCGCGAAGCTCCCGGGAGGCCGCGACGCATGAGGCTCGCGCTCTCCGAGATCTCGACGGTCGGCTCGACCTTTGCGGACGATGTCGTCGCCTATGCCGCCGCAGGCTTCGACGCGATCGGGATCTGGGAGTTCAAGCTGCCTGACGACGACGACGCGAACATCGCGCTGCTTCGCGAGCACGGGCTCGCGGTTGCCGTCTGCGTCCCCGTGGTGCCCTCGATCCTCCCGCTCGGGATTCCGGGGATGGAGGGGCCTGCCGATCCGGCGGAGCGGGTTGCCTCGCTTTGCGCGTCGATGCAGCGTCTGTCCCGGTATGCGCCGGAGACCGTCGCCTGTCTCACCGGCCCGCTCGGCGATCGGACGCTCGGGGAGGGACGCGCGTACGTCGTCGAGGCGATCCGGGTGATCGCCGAGGCTGCCCGGCCCGTAGACGTGCGCGTGGGATTCGAACCGATCCACCGCAGCCAGCGCGAGACGACGTCGTTCGTCAACTCGATCGAGGACGCGCTTGCGATTCTCACCGACGCCGGCGCCGATGACGTCGGAATCCTCCTCGACACGTATCACGTCTGGGACGATCCGGCGCTCTGGGATTTGATCGCCCGCGCCTCGTATCGGATCACGGGCGTCCACGTCGCCGACTGGCCGGCCGACGCGACCCGGAGCGACCGCGAGCTCGCCGGTCTCGGGATCTCGAAGACGAACGAGATCGTGGAGGCGCTCGCGCTCTCGGGCTGGGACGGAACCCTCGACGTCGAGATCTTCGGCGATCCCGAACGGTTCTGGGGTCTGCCGGTGGACGAGGCGGCCCGGCAGGCGCACGCTGCCGTCTCCGCGCTCGTCGCGGCCTGAGGCTCGCGCCGAGGCGGGCACGAGGTGCGGCGGCGAGGCCACGCAGGCGCGCTCGTCGCGGCCTGAGGCTCGCACAGAGGCGGGCGCGACGTGCCGGCGGCGAAGCCACGCAGGCGCTCGTCGTGGGCGGAGGCGCTCGCGCCGAGACCCCACGACGTGCAGGCGGCGAAGGCGCGTGAAGGCGCGCTCGCCGGTCACGCCAGGCGGTGCCACGATCGCCGCCTCTGCGCTCCCGCCGCGATCGCCTACGCGCGAAGGCTCATCACCATGGAGCGCGCGCCCCGAGCGCGAGGGGAAATTGGGCCCGACCTCCGCAGCGGCGATGCAGGTGCCGTGTTCGCCGAGGCCGCTCCGCCCAGCTTGTGTTGCTGCAACACAAGCTTCGCCCGACGTGGCCGCGCACCACCAAGACCTGCTTGTGTTGCTGCAACACAAACCCAACCGGCGCGCCCGGCGACCCACGCGGCTGCTCACCGCCACACCCAGCTTGTGTTGCAGCAACACAAGCTCGACGTACGCGCACCGTGCGCGGGCGAGCCGGCTGCCCTGTCAGTCGACGCCGTGAACGCTCGTGCGGCTCGTCTCGAGCAGCGCGACGGTGAGCTTCGCGTAGTTGACGCCCGTGTAGGCGTAGACCTCCCCCGCTGCCTCGATGAGCGCCTCCCGGCGAAGACGCCGACGCTCCCGCTCGAGAATCGCGAGCCGGCGGACGGAGTAGTAGGTCGGCCGGAGTGCCCCGAGCCGCTCGGCCTCGACCCCGGCCGCGCGGGTCAGCTGTGCGAATGTCAGCTCCTCGACGTCAGCATGGACGAGCCAGCGCTTCAGCTCACCCTCGATTGGCGCCGCGAATCGCATTCGTTCATGATCGCGCGCGCCGACGGTGGCAACTGTGCCACGTTTGCAAAACGTTCTCCACATTGTGTTGCAGCAACACAAAGCGGTCTTGCGCTCGACGCGGCCGCTGGGCTGTAAGCGCGGTGCTAGACAGAGCCGCGCAGCTGGAGGACGACACGGACGTATCGCTTCGTGTCGTCGAACAGCCCCCGCTGCCGCACCGCCGCCGCGCCCTGGTAGTAGCCGGCGAGCGCGAGGCGCGTGTCCCCTTCGAACTCGTCGAGGAGCCAGCGCAGGTAGCGAACTCCGGCGCGGATGTTGCCGTCGTACGTCCTCGGTGTCCGCACGCCGAGCAGGGTGTCGAGCCATGCCCACGTTTCGGGAAGGAGCTGCATCACGCCGATCGCACCAACCTCGGAGACGACATCCTGCTGGAAGCCGGACTCCATCCAGGCGACCGCGCGCGCGAGCTTCGGGTCGACGCCGTACGTGTCGGCCCAGTGGTCGAGCGCGGACCGGATCACGTCCGGTGTCGCGGCGACGGCGGGCTGGTCTGGCGCCGCGACCGCTTCGGCAGGGAGCGCGAGCTTCTGACCCGGGATGATCACGCTCGCGAGGCTCAGCCCGTTTTCGCGCGCGAGCAGCAGCGGGCTCGTGCGATGAAGCTGGGCGATCGAGAAGAAGCTCTCGCCCGGCCGCACCGTATGAAGCCGCGACTTGCGGACGACTGCGCTGCGCGAGGCAAGCGCGCGATAGGTCTGCACGCCGGCGAGCCCGTCCGCGTCGAGCCCACGTTTCTGCTGAAAGCGCCTGAGTGCTGCCGCCGTCGACGCGGTGAACCGACCGTCGAGCTCCTTCCGGCGGAGGCCAAACGAGAGCAACCGAAACTCGAGCGCCGATACGTCCCAGCCGACCGCACCGACGCCGAGCAGTCGCTGTCCGAGAAGCGGCGCGCCAAGCGGGCCGAGCGCTCGCCGGGTCAACGGGCCGATCGCGCTCTCGCGGATCCGGTGCCGGCTACGGAACCGGTCGAGCCCCGCGTTCGTCAACGGTCCGCGCAGCCCATCGACCTGCGCGCCGTACTCCCCGTGGTGTCGCAGCGCAATCTGCAGCGCGGCGACACCGGGATCAGGACCGGTGACGGAAGCGACGGCGGGAGAGGCGTAGAGGAGCGCGCCCACCGTCGCAACGGTAAGGGCGATTCTTCTCATTTCCCCTCCTATCGGCACGAACCGTCCCTCACTTGAGGGAAAATCCTCAAGTCGTTGCGAGCGCAGTCGGCCACCCGATCGGGTCTGGCCCCCAACCCAGCGGCCGCTACACTCCGCGAGGCATTCCCCGGTAGCTCAATCGGTAGAGCATCCGGCTGTTAACCGGAGGGTTGTTGGTTCGAGTCCAACCCGGGGAGCTCGCGGCGCTCGGCCACACCCGGCAAGGACCGCTCCTCGATCCAGTACGTCTGGGTGCGCAGGTACGGGTGCTCGGCAGCTCGCGCGACCTCGCTTCGGCAGCGTCTCGTGAACCGAGCCGACCGACTTCGAACGGTTTTCCATTGTCGTCGAGGCGCACGGTCTTCTTAGGTCTTTCGAACGCCCTCGGGTGCGCTGGGTGACGGCTCGCGCGCGGCGCGAAGCAAGGCCTCGATCGTCGGCGCCTTGAGTCGCGAGTAGCCGAGGAGTCGTGCCTCCGAGCGGAGGGCCCGTGTTTTGGCGTCGGCGTAGCGGCGCGTCGCCTCGGGATCGCGACGGAGGTAGTCGCGAAACGTGAGGTTGCCCACCCAGAGAGGGCCTTCGCGTTCGACCACCTGCGCGTTGAAGTGAGGCTTCGCTCCTCGCAGCCTGAGATAGCGCCGGTCCGGAGGGCCACCGCAATCCTCGTAACCGAGCGCGCACAACTCCGAAACCGCGGCGACCTCGCCGCCCGACGCCACCCCGACCATGATGTCGATGACTGGTTTGGCGAGAAGACCCGGCACGGCGGTGCTCCCGATGTGCTCGAGCTTTACGGCGGTCCCGAGCCGCGCCTGGAGACGCTCGGCCTCCGCCGCGTAGCGAGTCGGCCAGGCAGGGCTAGGAGCGCTCAGCGTCACTTCCTCGTCGATCGCGCTCGCGCCCAGTCGCGGCTCGAGCACGAACACACGGATCTCCCGCCCCGCTCGGCGGCGATACCCCTCGTAGCCCGGCCAGACCTGCAGCGCCTCGCGCCAGGCGCGTTCGCGCTCGTCCGTGGATGCGAGCCGCGCCCTAACCGGGCGTTCGACGCCTTCGATCGTCAGCATCGCCTCGGGGTCGGCAAGGAGGTTCAGCGACCACGCAGGATGGTTGCGCTTGCCGAAGTTCGATGCGATCACCGCGACCCTCTCGCCGTCCGCCACGTAGAGCAGCGCCGCCGTCCGGGCCCTCCCGCTTTGGCGCCCGAAGGTCGTCAGATAGCAGAGCGGGAAGTCCGTTCCAAACGACGTCACCGACCGGCGGCGCGCACGGAACGGTCGATCGAGCGCCGGGAGCACGCGCGCGCCGACCCAGGCGAACGCGCGGGTGCGCCCCGCGAGCCGGATCAGCGGGGCGTAGCCGGGAATCGTCACTGCAGCTCGGCGAGCCGCTGGCGCACCTTGACGAGCTGCGCCTGGAGCTCGGTGACCCTCGCGAGATCCGCGCCCTGCAGATCCCGCTTCACCCGTCGCTCTCGGAGCCGGAAGACGAGCTGCTCGCCCATCCGCTCGCCGATCTCGTCACGCTCGGCTCGCGCCCGAAGCTCCGCACGAAGTGCGACGAGCTCGTCGTCCTCCCCCCCGCCGGTCACCAGCGCTCTCTGCATCCTGCGGTGGAGCGGATCGTCGAAATGATCGGAGCTGAGCGCCTCGAGCGCCCGCCGCACTTTCTCGTGGGCAACCGCGGCCGCTAGCGTCTCTCGCTCCAACCGAAGCCCTGCTTCGAGGAGCCGCGGCGGGGCCTGAACGGGTTGCGGGGCGGCAGCGCCGCCACGGGCCGCAGGAATCGCGGCCAGTGTTTCCGGCGGTAGCTCGAGCCGGTCGGCGACCAGCCTGAGCGCCTCCTGCCGCGGCGGGGAGTCCTCCGCCCGCTCGAGGATCTCGCGGGCCTGGAGATACGCCTGGTTCCGGTCGACGGCCCGATCGAGCGTGATCCGCACGCGGTAGTGGAGGTAGTTCTCGGCCCGCCCGAGCTGCTCGGCGAAGCCGTCGGGAGCATCGGCTGGGTCCTTCCCCTCGCGCAAGGTCACAATCTGGACGTCGAAGCCCTTCGCCACCGCAAGCTCCATCCCGCGAAGCGTCGCCTCCTGCCCGGCCGCGTCCGAGTCGAAGCACAGGTACAGCCGACGCGTGAGCCGCCAAAGCTCGTCGAGCTGGGCCTGGGTCAGCGCCGTTCCCATCGAGGCGACCACGGGTTCGAACCCCGCCTGGCGCAACGCGATCACGTCGGCGTTGCCCTCGACGACGACCGCCCGCTCCTGTTTCGCAATCGCGGGCCGGGCGAGATGGAGGCCGTAGAGGAGATTGCCTTTCTTGAAGAGCTCTCCCTCGGGCGTGTTCACGTACTTCGCCCGGGGAAGCGGGTCGTCGTCGCGCATGATCCGCGCCTGAAAACCGACAGTGCGACCGCGGGCGTCGGCGAGCGGGAACATCAGCCTGAACGGGAAGTAGTCGTTGCCACGTGCGTTCGAGAGGCCGGCGGCGCGAATCTCGTCGGCGGTGAACCCGCGCTCGCGAGCCTTGGCAACGAGCCCGTTCCCCGGTGAGAGGCCGAGCCGGAACTCCCGCACGATCGGCTCGCGGAACCCTCGCCCGTCGAGGTAGGCGCGCACCGATCCGCCCGCCTCGGTCTCCCAGAGCATCCGCTCGAAGTACGTCGTCGCCTGCTCGAGGAGCTTGTGGAGCCGGTCGCGTCGGGTCCGCGCACGCTCGGCCCCGGGCGAGGTCTCTTCGTATTCGAGCTGGACGTTGAAGCGCTCCGCGAGGTGCTCGATCGCCTCGACGAAATCGAGGTTCTCGGTCTCGCGAACGAACTTGACGACGTCGCCGCCCCGGTTGCACCCGAAGCAGTAGTAGAGGTTCTCGGCCGGATCGATCGAAAAGCTCGGCGTCCGCTCCTCGTGAAACGGGCAGCGTCCGACGAGCCGCCCACCCGCCTTGCGAAGCGATGTCCTCGCCGAGACGACGTCGACGATGTTCGCCGCCCGCTTGACCGCCTCGACCGAGGTGTCCTTGATCCGCGCCACGGCTCGACCCTACAGCCCGGCGGCGTAGGCGAGCGCGAACCGATCGGTCATCCCAGCGAGGTAGTCCACGACTCTGTCCGGGAGCTCGCCGTCTCCGGGGGGCAATCGGTCAGGGTCCGCGACAAGCGCAGCGAAGACCGCCTCCACGGTCTCACGCGCGTGCGAGTGCTCGGGCTCGACGTGCGGACCCAGATACACGTGCTCGAACATGAACGACCGCAGCGCGAGCATCGCCTCGCCGATCTCTTCGCTCTGCCCGATCTCGCCGGTTCCGTCGGAGCTCTCGATGATGTCGTGCACCAGCCGGTCGATCCGCTCGGAGCCCGTTTCACCGAGCAGGGCAATCTCGTCGCGGGGGAGATCGCTTGCCGCAAGGATCCCGTAGCGAATCGCATCGTCGATGTCGTGGTTGATGTAGGCGACTCGATCGACGAGCCTCACGATGCGCCCCTCGAGCGTCTCCGGCTGCTGCGCGCCCGTGTGCGTGAGGATCCCGTCGCACACCTCATGCGTGAGGTTCAGCCTGAGCGCGATGCGATGCGACTGCTCGTTGTGCCGGAACCGTCGCCCGAAGCTCGCCCTGACGACGTCGTCAAGCGCCTGCTCGCCGGCGTGCCCGAACGGCGTGTGGCCCGTGTCGTGCCCGAGCCCGATCGCCTCGACGAGATCCTCGTTGAGACGAAGCGCCCGTGCGACGACCCGCGAGATCGCCGTCGTCTCGAGGGTATGCGTCATCCGCGTTCGGTAGTGGTCACCTTGCGGGTCGATGAAGACCTGGGTCTTGCCCTTGAGCCGGCGAAACGGCTTCGAGTGGACGAGCCGGTCGCGGTCACGCTGAAACTCCGTGCGGACGCTGCAAGGCTCCTCGCGCCGTGCCCGACCACGGGTTGCATACGAGCGGACGGCGTGCGGGCTCAGGCGCTCCTCGAGCTCCTCCGTCCGCCGCCGGAAACCGTCCTCGACCGTCGGAGTGAGTCTCATCTCCCCCCAGGATACGGCCGACCCCGGCGCGCGCGGTACCGTCAAGGCATGCACGCCCTCCGGCTTGCGCGCGCGATCGCCGCCGTCGGCCTCCTCGCCCTGGCCACGGGCGGCTGCGGGAGTGACGCTCCCGGCCGCGACGATGGACCGTTCGCCTACGACCGCGACGCCGCGCTCGAGCTCGAGGAGAGCGGGAAGATCAGGAGCGGGGGCGTCACGATCCGGGATCTCTCGTACGCGGTGCCGAGCGGCAGGGTTCTCGCATTCCTGGTCACACCGCCAAACGCCAAGGACCTGCCCGGAGTCGTGTACCTGCCGGGCACCGGCGGCGACCGCACGGAGTTCCTCGGCCCCGCGATCGCGATGGCTGGGCGCGGCGCGGCCGTGCTTCTGGTCACCCCGCCGTCGAGCGGTCATCAGCGGGCCGGGGCGACGCTCAACGCGCGCTTGCTTGACCTCCATGACACGGTTGTCGGCGACGTCGTCGCGACCAGGCGCGCTATCGACGCCCTCCAGGCGCGCCCGGAGGTGGACGGGAAGCGGATCGCGCTCATCGGTTGGAGCGCCGGCGCTCACACCGCGGCGATCGTCGCCGGTGCCGACGGTAGGCTCGATGCAACGGTGCTGATGTCGGCAGGCACGGAAGACACCGCCGCCTATGCCGCGCAGGCACCACCGGCGGACCGCCCGCAGATCCGCGAGGCGCTCGAGCCGATCGATCCGCTGACCTGGCTCGGTCGGGCCGATCCGGAGGCGGTGCTGATTCAGGACGGGAAGAAGGACGAGGTCGTACCGCGCAGCGCGCTCGAGCGGATGATCGCGGCCGCACCGAAGGGAACGATCGTTCGCTGGTACACAAGCGGCCACGACCTCAGTGACGCTGCCTACGCGGACCACCTGGCGTGGCTCCAGGCGCGCCTCGGGTTCTAGCCAGGGCGCTACCGGCCGACTCGGCGCATCGTCTCGCAGCCACCGCCCGGGTAGGCAGGGTCAGGTGACGTCGAGCATCCGGTGAGCGTATCGGTCGGGGCGTCGTAGGTCCAGGTAGCGCCGACCGCCTTGCCGATGAACGTGCAGTCGGAGACGCGGTAGTACCGGACCGAGCCCCGGTAGTGGCCAGGAGAGACCCGCCGGGCCTCGACCTCGACCTGACCGAGCGGGACGCTGCCGCTGCGGCAGAAGCCATACGTCTTGATGAGCCTGCCTTCGAAGGTAGAGGCCGTGACCTGTGCAAAGCGCATGACTCCGCCCGCCGCTGTCCAGTCTCCGGCCAGCGGGTCGCCGTGCGGATGCGCCGGGTCGGGCGCCTGCGGCGTGCCGATCCGCTGGCTGCCGATCGGTCTCCCGAGCAGCCGGTTGGCCGATGCAATCCAGTGCCAACCGGCCTGGAGCTCCTCCTCGGCGCGGTCGTGCTGCTTGAGCAGCGTCCGCCAGGCGATCGGTGACTCGACGCCCGACTCGACCTTGTCGCGCGCGACCTCCCGGTAGCCGCGGACGAAGGCGACCCAGTACGTGAGCCCCCTTCGAAGATGTGGGATCGACAGACGGAGTTGATCTCGCGCCACTCGCTCGCTCCGCGACGTGGTGTCGGCGTTCGTGAACGCCTTCGAGGCCGCATCGACCGCCGCGCGGTAGCGCCGCGCAGCGACGAGGACGTTCTCGATCGAATCGGGTTCGCGAAGGAAGGTCCGCGTGACGGCGACGAGCCGGCGCTGCGCGGCCATGAGCTCGGGGACCTCCCGCACGACGATCGTGTCGACATCGTTGGCGTCGGCACGCACCCCACCCGCCGGCGCGTTAGCAGCGCCAGCAAAGCAGGCCGCGACCCCGAGAATGAGGCCGACGGCCATCGCGCCGACCCAGCCTCGTCTCATCACCCTCATCGTTGCCTGCGTCGCGCGAACGCGCATCCGCAGGAACCACTGAGGTCGGGCTACAGGCTCCGGGACTGGCCGCCGTCGACGGGTACACAGGCACCGGCGACCCACGACGCGCGCGGGGAGCAGAGGAACGCGACGACGTCGCCGACCTCCTGCGCCGTGCCGAACCGCCCCCACGGGATCTCACGCTCGACGAACGCCGCCATCCCCTCGGGGTCCTCCCGCACGCGTCGATCCCAGCTCCCGCCGGGGTGGCGGATCGAGCCCGGCGCGACGCTGAAGACGCGGATCCGATCGGGCGCAAGCTCGCGCGCGAGCGCCCCCGCGAGGTTGATCTCCGCGCCCTTGGCGACGTTGTATCCGAGCGCGCCTCCCGACTCCCTTCCCCAGATGGACGTAACGAACGCGATCACGCCGCCTCCACGACCGCGCAGCCGTGGCACCGCGGCCCGCACGAGCTCGTAGCCCGAGAGCACGTTGAGCTCGACGAGCCGACGTAGCTCGTCGCCGCCGGTGTCGTCGTAGCTGCGCGGACCCGAGCCGCCGACGTTGTTGACGAGAATGTCGAGCCCATCGAATCGCTCCGATACAGCCGCCATGATCGCGTCGACCCCGGCGGGCGTCGTCACGTCGGCGACCACGCCCGCCACCGTGCCGAGCTCCCGGAGCTCGGCGACGGCAGCCGCCAGCGGGTCCTCGTTGCGGGCGCAGAGGAGCACCGCGGCGCCTTCCGCGACAAACGAGCGCGCGATGCCAAGACCGATCCCGCGACTCGAGCCGGTGACGACGACGACCTTGCCGGTGAGCTCGAGGTCCATGGAGCGAGCCAGTATAGGAACCGCGCGGCACGCGCGCGCGGCGTCGGTACCGTCCCGGCGTGGCGACGACCATCCATCTCGTGCGGCACGGGGAGACCGACTGGAACCGCGGGCAACGCATTCAGGGTCACACCGACGTGCCGCTCAACGATGCCGGGCGCCGCCAGGCGATCGACCTCGGTCGAACGCTCGCTCACCTCGCCCTCGACGCCGTGTACTCGAGCGACCTCTCGCGCGCGTCGGAGACGGCGGAGCGAATCGCCGAGCACCACAACCTCCCGGTCGTCCGTCGCCCGGCGCTTCGCGAGAAGCACTTCGGCTCCTGGGAAGGCCTCACCGACGCCGAGGTGCACACGCGCTTCCCCGACGCGCGCGCGGGCCAGTGGGGCGACGGCGAGACAACCGCCGACCTGGCGCGTCGCGTCGTCGCGATGCTCGCTGAGATCGCCCGGGCCCATCCGGGTGAGACCGTTCTCGTGGTCACGCACGGAGGCGTGATCCGCGCCGCACACCGTCACGCGGGGGTCGAGCCCGGCCGGATCGGGAACTGCGCCGTCGTTACCGTCGTCGCTCACGACGACGGCAAGCTGGTGCTCGAGCCCTGATGCTGGGAGCTCAGCGTTCCGCGTGCCAGCGAACGTGCTGTGCCTGCGGGTCGCACTTGCCGAGCAGGCGGGACTCCCCACCGGGCCACACCTGGAGCCTGATCTCCTGTGTCCCCCCGCCCTCGATCTGCAGCCACGCAAGCGGGGCGCCTGCGTCGGCGCGTGCTCCGGCGTCCTCGATGAGCTGTCGTACCTCGGCACGCCCTGCCTCGGTGAGGTAGCGCATCACGATCGAGTGGTAGATAACCGTGGCGGTCCCGTCCGCGCGCTCGGAGAGCATCCGGCGAAGCCACGTCGCCGCGTCGGCCTGCTCGATCGTGACCGGGACGCGAGCTGCGATGTCGAGCGCCCCCGCGAGTCGCGCCTGCCGCTCGACCTGGTCGGGCCAGAGCGAGGCGCGGAGCCAGAGCCTGTCGTCGTCGTCGGTCGGGTCGATCGGCGCGAGGTCGCAGCCGTTCCGGGACGCCACCACGGCCTCCGCGCGAAGCGAGGGTGTTCCTCCGTCGAACCCATCGACGATCCGCACGGGCGACGTCGGATCGCCCCACGTCTCGCCCCCGAGCTCGTAGCGGTAGTGGTCCCAGCGGAGGTTGAGCCCGGCGGACGAGCCGACCTCGAGCAGGCGGAGCGGGAGGCCCGTCTCCTGCGCCACCGCGAGGAAGCCCCCGATAAACGCGCGGCAGCGGCCGACCTCGTTGGTCTGGAGGCCGTGCTTCATGAGCTCGCGGATCTCGCCGCCGTTGGCGCGCACGACATCGAGGAACGCGGGCCAAGGGTCTGAGCCCAGCTGACCGCCTGCCGACGGGTAGTGCTCGGCCAGCGCCGGAGCGCGTCCTGCGAGCACGAGCCGGTGCACCGCGGCCATGAACCGAAAGCCGACGCCGTCGTCGAGAACAGGCCCGGTCGGCCGGTATGACGAGAAGACGTTCCAGCACGGCCCCGCGGCGCCCACGTCGTTCGCGACCCGCAGGAGCAGCGTGCGGTAGAGATCCGACCCCATCGACGCAGAGGTCGCGGCGTTGCGGTGCAGGTGCCGGACGAGCATCCGGCGCCGCACGCGCGAGGACGGGAGCCTGAACGCTGCGACCTTGAGATACGGCTTCAGCCGCAGCGCGACGCTCGACGATCCCCTTCCCCCGGCCACCATCTCACTCTGCCCGATTTCGCCGACAACGCAACCCTCGAGTGCATTTCTCGGCAGGGATCGCGGGGCGGCCGCTCGGTTGGGCGTCGCGCCCTGGCCATCGGGAGCCTGGGAACGCGCGGCTACACTCAGGCGGGTGGAGGACTACACCAACAAGTACAAGGGTGAGCAGGTCGAGCTGGCGCTGTTCGGCGGCGAATACCAGGAGGGCGTTCTCACGGCCTACTGCTCGATCGAGGATGTTCCCCACGTCGAGCTCAACGGCCACATCCTGGTTCCGCTCCAGAACGTCGCCTCCCTGCACTGCTCGAGCCGCTGCGATGCCCCCGAGCCGGACTGGCCGCCCCGAGGGCTCGACGACGACGATCGCGGCGTTGACGAAGACAACGGTCTCTGAGCCGGCCCGGCAGCGCCGGTGGTGAGGCGAGCAGCCCTCCGGAATCTCGCGATGGCCTGGCTGCTCGTGGCCGGGCTCACGACGATGTTCGCAGCGCTCGGCTGGCTCGTGTCCGACCGGCGGGGCGCGACGACGTTCGGCTTCTGCGCGCTTCTGGCGGCCCTCGCCGCCTACGCCTTCTGCGACAGAGCGATCATGGGGTCGCTCGGGGCGCGCCGGATGACGCTCGCGGAGAACCCTGTGCTCGCTTCGACTGTCGAGCGGCTTTCGACGCGGCTCGCGCTGACGCCGCCGCGCCTCGCGCTGATCAACGACGGGTTTCCGCGTGCGTTCGTGGTCGGCCGTGGGCCTGGTAGCGCGACGCTCGTGATCTCGACCGCGCTTGTGGGGGCCGTCTCGAGCGATGAGCTCGACGCGGTGCTCGCCCACGAGCTCGCCCACGTCAAGCGCCGGGATGTGCTGGTCCAGTCGTTCGCTGTGCTGCTCGGGTCGAGCGTGCTCGAGCTCGCCCGTCTCGGGGGCTGGTTCCGGCGAGGGCTTGTCGCAGTGCTGGCACCAATCGGCGCCGCCTTCACGCACTTGCTCCTGTCGCCGAGGCGCGAGCTCGACGCCGACGTGCTGGCGGCAGCCGTCACCGATCCGCTCGACCTCGCATCGGCGCTCGAGAAGCTCGAGGCCGCCGGAGACCTGGTCTCGTTCTCAGGCTCGCCGGCGACGGAGCCGCTCTACACAGTCAGCCCGTTCGACGAGAGCGATCGCATCACCAGGCAGTTCAGCACGCACCCGCCGACGGCAGATCGCGTCGCCCGCCTTCGTCGCGAGGCAGCCAACTAACGTCGATCGGAGCGGACAAGCGACCAGATCTGCGTGTCCTCTCGCAGACCCGGCTTCACGTAGCGGTTCCTGAGCACCCCTTCGAGGCTGTACCCGCTTCGTGCTGCGACCCTGCTCGAGGCGACGTTGTCGACGCCGATCACGAGCTCGATCCGCTCCGGATCGAGGGTCTCGACCACCCAGCGCGTCAGCTCGCGAAGCGTCGCCGTCGCGATCCCGCGGCCACGCGCGTGCGCCGCCACGACGTACCCGAGCTCGAGCGTGCTCGTGTCCCGATTGATGTCGACGACGACGCCGATCCCCGCGGGGTTTCCGTCGACGACCACTGCGAAGCCCTCGCGCGTGCCATCGGCTTTGCCCTGCTCGTAGGCGGCAAGCCAGGTGGATGCGAACCCAGCCGGTGGCGGGTTCGGTATTCGCGTGAACCGAAGCACGAGCGGATCGGCCACGAGCTCCTGGAGCAACCCGAGATGGCTGCGCCCGAGTGGCACGAGGGTGACGTCCACCGGTCGAGCATAGTCGCGGTCGGCGGGGACGGGCCGATGGCAAGCCGAAGGGCCCGCCTCTCGGCGGGCCCTTCGGTGATCCAAGAAAACCGGCGGCGCCCTACTCTCCCAGGGGCTTGCGCCCCAAGTACCATCGGCGCAGACGGGCTTGACTTCTCTGTTCGGAATGGGAAGAGGTATTTCCCCGCTGCTATGACCGCCGAACTGTCAAAGGGTCGCGATGCGTCGAGCGCGCTCACCTTCAAAACTCCATAGCGACCTCGTTGTGTTCAAAATCAAGACCTCGGGCAATTAGTACTGGTCAGCTGAACACATTGCTGTGCTTGCACCGCCAGCCTATCGACGTGGTGGTCTTCCACGGCCCTTACTCACTCGAAGTGATGGGGAGCCTCATCTTGAGGTGGGCTTCCCGCTTAGATGCTTTCAGCGGTTATCCCGTCCAGACGTGGCTAATCAGCAGTGCCCTTGGCAGGACAACTGATACACCAGAGGTCTGTTCATCTCGGTCCTCTCGTACTAGAGACGACTCCTCTCAAGCTCCCAACGCCCATGGCGGATAGGGACCGACAGTTGTTGTTACCCCGCTTCGAATCCGGCGCGGGCAGCGCCGGGCGGAGGCCAGGTCATTTCTGCCTGACTCTGCATGTCGCCATGCAGCTCGGACTGTATCTTCCAGGCCCGTTCACGGACCCTGTCTGGCGTGCAGTCTCTGAGGATTCTGAATAGCTACGAGCTCTTGCCAACACACCCTGCGAAACTTCCCGCCCCCGTTCATCGAGAGCGCAAGATCGAGAAGCCGGCGGAAGCCGACCACATCAAGGTGCTCGCCTCGAGCCATCGCCCTCACGATCAGGCCGAACGTCGAGACGTCCGCCTGCTTGACGAGAGCAGAGGGTTACGTTCAAAGAAGGGAATCACACGCTCGAGGAGCGCGTCGCGCCTACGCACGACGAACACGAGCGCCTGATCTGTCTTGCTGTTCGGCTTGATGTAGCCACACTCGAGACGCGCCTTGATCAACTCGAGAACCTGAGCTCTGTCACCGTTCTGACTGACGTGAAACTCAGGCACCAGTTGGTACCCGACGCGACAAGACGTGCTGCGCTGCACCGAGACCGAGAAGCTCCCTTCTCCATCAACATAACCAGCGATGTAGCTATCCAGCCTTTCCTGCTGATTGTCCGCACCCGACACGTTGTCACTATCGTAAACCGTCGATCGGACGGCATCGATGAGTAGTGCGGGATACTCGGATATTCCAGCATATAGCCAGATTTATAGACAGCGAGGTCCACTGTCTCACGACGTTCTGAACCCAGCTCGCGTGCCGCTTTAATGGGCGAACAGCCCAACCCTTGGGACCTGCTTCAGCCCCAGGATGCGACGAGCCGACATCGAGGTGCCAAACCCTCCCGTCGATGTGGACTCTTGGGGAGGATAAGCCTGTTATCCCCGGAGTACCTTTTATCCGTTGAGCGACGGCAATTCCACTCTTAACCGCCGGATCACTAAGGCCGACTTTCGTCCCTGTTCGACTTGTCAGTCTCACAGTCAAGCTCCCTTATGCCTTTGCGCTCTACGCACGATTTCCAACCGTGCTGAGGGAACCATTGCGCGCCTCCGTTACATTTTAGGAGGCGACCGCCCCAGTCAAACTGCCCATCTCACGCTGTTCCCGACCCGGATAACGGCATCGGGTTAGAAGCCCAGAATCCGAAGGGTGGTATCCCAAGGTTGACTCCACGAGAGCTGACGCCCCCGCTTCAAAGTCTCCCACCTATCCTGGACAGCGAACACCAAACTTCAACGCAAAACTGCAGTAAAGGTTCACGGGGTCTTTCCGTCCAGCCACGGGTACTCGGCATCTTCACCGAGACTACAATTTCACCGGATCCCTCGTTGAGACAGCGCCCAAGTCGTTACGCCATTCGTGCAGGTCGGAACTTACCCGACAAGGAATTTCGCTACCTTAGGACGGTTATAGTTACCGCCGCCGTTTACTGGGGCTTGGATTCAAGGCTTCGCCCGAAGGCTAACCTCTCCTCGTGACCTTCCAGCACCGGGCAGGCGTCAGCCCCTATACGTCGTCTTACGACTTAGCAGAGACCTGTGTTTTTGGTAAACAGTCGCTTGGGCCGTTTCTCTGCGGCCCCCTCGGCCTCGATTCCGCAGGGAATCTCAACCTACCGGGGCGTCCCTTCTCCCGAAGTTACGGGACCATTTTGCCGAGTTCCTTAACGAGGGTTCTTCCGATCGCCTTGGTATTCTCTACCTGCCTACCTGTGTCGGTTTTGGTACGGGCACGCCCGTTCTCCCTAGACGCTTTTCTTGGAGGCATGGCTTCAGGAACTTCGCCCATGTGGGCTCGGCGTCCCGTCTCGGCCTTGGTGGGTGACGGATTTTCCTATCACCCGGCCTACGCGGTTACCCCAGGTCAACCATCGCCTGGGTTTCCCTAGCCTTCCCCGTCCCGCCTTCGGTCAAACGAACGGTACGTGGTACAGGAATATCAACCTGTTGTCCATCGCCTACGCCTTTCGGCCTCGGCTTAGGTCCCGACTAACCCTGAGAAGATTAGCTTTACTCAGGAACCCTTAGGCATTCGGCGGAGGAGTTTCTCGCTCCTCTTTCGTTACTCATGCCAGCATTCTCACTTCCCACCGCTCCACGGCTGGCTTCCGCCGCCGCTTCACCGCTGTGGGAACGCTCCCCTACCACTCCAGCTTACGCTGAAGTCCGTGGCTTCGGCTCCATGCTTGAGCCCCGTTGAATTATCCGCGCCCGATCACTTGACCAGTGAGCTGTTACGCACTCTTTGAATGGTGGCTGCTTCTAAGCCAACATCCTGGTTGTCTATGCAATCAGACATCGTTTGCCACTTAGCATGGAATTAGGGGCCTTAGCCGACGGTCTGGGCTGTTTCCCTTTCGACCACGGAGCTTATCCCCCGCAGTCTGACTGCCGCGCTCTGGATCACCGGCCTTCGGAGTTTGCCTGATTTCGGTAAGCTGGTAGGCCCCCTAGACCAAACAGTGCTCTACAACCGGTGATAAACACGCGACGCTATACCTAAATATATTTCGGGGAGAACCAGATATCTCTGAGTTTGATTAGCCTTTCACTCCGACCCACAGGTCATCACCGCCGTTTTCAACCGACGTGTGTTCGGTCCTCCACGGGGTCTTACCCCCGCTTCAACCTGCCCATGGGTAGATCACTCAGTTTCGGGTCTGCCTCCAACGACTGAACGCCCTGTTCAGACTCGCTTTCGCTTCGGCTCCGTTTCCTTAACCTCGCCGTTGAAGAGCAACTCGCTGGCTCATTATGCAAAAGGCACGCCGTCACAGCTTGCGCTGCTCCGACCGCTTGTAAGCACACGGTTTCAGGTGCTATTTCACTCCCCTCGCGGGGTACTTTTCACCTTTCCCTCACGGTACTAGTTCACTATCGGTCGCCAAGGAGTATTTAGCCTTGCGGGGTGGTCCCCGCGGGTTCCGACCGGGTTTCCCGTGCCCGGCCGTACTCAGGTACCTGTCCAGCGAGGTCATGCCGTTTCGCGTACGGGACTGTTACCCGCTGCGGTGCGACTTTCCATTCGCTTCCGCTACGACACGGCTTTGTAACTCGCCGACCCGCCGGCAGACGGATCGAGACAGGCCCTACAACCCCCGGACGACAACGACTGCCGTCTATCACGTCGCCCGGGTTTGGGCTCTTCCCTTTTCGCTCGCCACTACTCAGGGAGTCGAGGTTTCTTTCCTTTCCTCTGGGTACTTAGATGTTTCAGTTCCCCAGCTTGCCTCCTCGTGCCCTATGTATTCAGGCACGGGTACGCGCGCATTACCACGCGTGAGTTTCCTCATTCGGAGATCCTGGGATCAAAGGTCGGTCAGCACCTCCCCCAGGCTTATCGCAGCCGCCCACGTCCTTCTTCGGCTCTTGGCGCCAAGGCATCCACCGTGTGCCCTTGTTCTCTTGATTCGGAAAGAACACGTTAGATGTCGCTATGGAGTTTTCAAGGTGCCCGCGAGCAGAACGCCCGCCGTGCAGAAAGCCCGCCGTTCCTCGCTCGACGCGACGAAACGCACGGTCTCTCAAAGCTCAACAGCGTGCGGGTGTGGCCGCTTGCGCGAACCACACCGACGTGAACGAGGTCGACGTTGTTCTAGGCGAACTGGGTCATCGGACGAGTTGGAGCAGGAGCTCCACTCATCAACGAGCCCAGCAGCCTCCGGAGTAAGAGCTCCGGATTCCCTAGAAAGGAGGTGATCCAGCCGCACCTTCCGGTACGGCTACCTTGTTACGACTTCACCCCAATCATCGACCCCACCTTAGACGGCTGCCTCCTTGCGGTTAGCCCACCGGCTTCGGGTGTTGCCGACTTTCGTGGTGTGACGGGCGGTGTGTACAAGACCCGGGAACGTATTCACCGCGGCATGCTGATCCGCGATTACTAGCAACTCCGCCTTCATGGAGGCGAGTTGCAGCCTCCAATCCGAACCGGGACCGGCTTTTTGGGATTCGCTCAACCTCGCGGTTTTGCAGCCCTTTGTACCGGCCAATGTAGCACGTGTGTAGCCCAAGACATAAGGGGCATGCTGACTTGACGTCATCCCCACCTTCCTCCGATTTGTCACCGGCAGTCTCCTATGAGTCCCCGACATTACTCGCTGGCAACATAGGACAGGGGTTGCGCTCGTTGCGGGACTTAACCCAACATCTCACGACACGAGCTGACGACAGCCATGCACCACCTGTGATCGAGTCCCGAAGGAGGGCTGAATTTCTCCAGCTTTCCCGACCATGTCAAGCCTTGGTAAGGTTCTTGGCGTCGCATCCAATTAAACCACATGCTCCGCTGCTTGTGCGGGTCCCCGTCAATTCCTTTGAGTTTTAGCCTTGCGGCCGTACTCCCCAGGCGGGGCGCTTAATGCGTTAGCTTCGGCACGGAAGGAGTCGACACCTCCCACACCTAGCGCCCATCGTTTACGGCGTGGACTACCAGGGTATCTAATCCTGTTCGCTCCCCACGCTTTCGCGTCTCAGCGTCAGTACCGTTCCAGAGAGCCGCTTTCGCCACGGGTGTTCTTCCTGATATCTGCGCATTCCACCGCTACACCAGGAATTCCACTCTCCTCTCCCGGACTCTAGCCAGGGGGTTTCGGTCGACGTCTGAAGGTTGAGCCTCCAGTTTTCACAACCGACCTACCTGACCGCCTACACGCTCTTTACGCCCAATGAATCCGGACAACGCTTGCCCCCTACGTATTACCGCGGCTGCTGGCACGTAGTTAGCCGGGGCTTCTTCTGGAGGTACCGTCACCCTCTGGGCTATTCACCCGAGTAGCTTCTTCCCTCCTGAAAGAGGTTTACAACCCGAAGGCCTTCTTCCCCCACGCGGCGTCGCTGCGTCAGGCTTTCGCCCATTGCGCAAGATTCCCCACTGCTGCCTCCCGTAGGAGTCTGGGCCGTGTCTCAGTCCCAGTGTGGCTGATCGTCCTCTCAGACCAGCTACGGATCGTCGCCTTGGTGGGCCGTTACCCCACCAACTAGCTAATCCGCCGCGGACCCATCCTCGGCCAGAGGCCGAAGCTACCTTTTCCCACGTTCCCCGCAGGGATGTGGGGCTATCCGGCATTAATCCGAGTTTCCCCGGGCTATTCCGGTGCCGAGGGCAGGTTATCCACGTGTTACTCACCCGTTCGCCGCTGTCCCCAGGACCGAAGTCCTGGCTCTCGCTCGACTTGCATGTGTTAGGCGCGCCGCCAGCGTTCGTCCTGAGCCAGGATCAAACTCTCCGTGAAGAAACCAACCCCGATTGTGACACCGGTGGTCGGTTGTCTCCCTTCGAGCTCTCCTCGACCGTCCCGAAGGACGCCCGAGGTCTCAAAAGGCGTCAGACCTCTCACCCACCGGGATGGTGAGCTCGAGGTTGACGGGATAGACGATGTCTCGCTCCGCCGGCAAGCCGGACGGGACGAGGCATCGCTTCTCGTCGCACACGCACGCTGTTGAGTTTTCAAAGACCGGTGCCTTGCGGCGGCGCCACACGATGGGGCGGCAAAGAAAAGCCTCCGACTGATGCCAGAGGCCGACGATCGAAGAGCGGACAAACGGTCGTATCCGGTTCGGTCGAAGGCGCTCCTGTGTCGCAGGACGTTCTTCGCCTCCCTCTCGGGGGGCCGCAGGACTATAGCAGAACCGGGTCTGCTGTCAAACGGCTCAGCGCGCGACGAGCCGAACGAACCGCCGCTTTCCGGCCTGGAGAACAGCGCCGCGGAGCGCGGTACGCGGGACGTCGAGCTCGGAGACGGCCGCCCCACCGAGCTTCACCCCGCCCTGCGCGATCATCCGCCGGGCCTCGCTCGTCGAGAGGCCAAAGGCGGAGGCGATGAGCGCCGGGAGATGAACGGGGTCTCCCGGCTCGACGACGTGCTCGGGAAGCTCGTCGGGCGTTCCCCGCTCGCGGACGACGCGTGTGAAGTGCGCCTCCGCCGCGCTCGCGGCGTCGGGACCGTGCGATCGTGCAACGATCCAGCGCGCCAGCGCGAGCTTGGCCTGCATCGGCTCGCCCCCCGGCACGGACTCCTGGACGACGAGCGTCCACCAGTCGTCGAGCATGTCGTCGGGGATCCGCATCGTGCGGCCGAACTGCTCCTCGGGGGCGGCGGCGAGCGGGATGTTGTTCCCGACCGACGAGCTCATCTTCGCCCGGTCCCAGCTGAGGAGCAGCGGTGTCGTGAGCACCACCTGAGGTGCGAGCCCGTAGGACTCCATCACCGTGCGGCCGGCGAGCAGGTTGTACAGCTGATCTGTGCCTCCGAGCTCGACGTCGGCCTCGATCGCAACGGAGTCGTAGGCCTGCATCAGGGGATACAGCAGCTCGGAGACGGAGACTGGGTGACCCGCGGCCACGCGCTTCGCGAAGTCGTCTCGCTCGAGCAGCTGGGCGACGGTCATGGTCCGCGTCAGCCTGACGACGTCGGCGAAGGTCAATCGTGAGAGCCACTCTCCGTTGAACCGCACTTCGGTCCGTTCGGGGTCGAGGATCTGCATCGCCTGGTCGACGTAGGTCTTTGCGTTCGCATCGATCTCCTCGTCCGAGAGGATTGGTCGCTCGGCCGAGCGACCAGACGGGTCGCCGATCCTGGTCGTGTAGTCGCCGACGATGAGCACGCCGACGTGACCAGCGTCCTGGAAGGCGCGCATTCGCTGCAGTGGGATCGCGCGGCCGACATGGATGTCAGGTGACGTGACGTCGATCCCGAGCTTTACCCGTAGCGGTCGCCCGAGCCTTAGCTTCTCCTCGAGGCCACCGGCCGGAAGCAGGTCGACATGGTTGCGCGCGAGTGCAGCGACGTCGCTCATCGAGGCGTGATTCTACGGGTGCGCTTCCTAGGCTCTCAGCCGAGCAGACAGTGATGGCCGATCTCGGAGATCTCCGAGCAACCCGTCAGGTGCATCGTCGTCGAGAGCTCGTCGCGAAGCAGGCCGATCGCCGCGGCCACCCCATCGGCGCCGTCGATCGCAAGCCCCCAGAGCGGCAGCCGCCCGGCGAGCACTGCCCGAGCGCCGAGCGCGAGCGCGGCGAACACGTCGGCTCCGCGCCGGATCCCGCTGTCGAGGTACACCTCCCCGCGATCTGCGACGGCGTCGACGATCGACGGAAGCACGTCGATCGTCGCCGGCGCGTTGTCGAGCTGCCGGCCACCATGGTTCGAGACGACGATGCCGGCGGCGCCGTGCTCGAAGGCGAGCCGGGCGTCCTCGGGCTCGAGGATGCCCTTGACGACGACGGGAACGCCGGCGGTCTCGACCAGATGGGAGACGTACTCCCAGTCGAGCGTGGGGTCGACGATGCCGAGCCCATCGGCCTCGACTCCGTGGTCGAGCGCAAACCGCACCGCAGGGATCGAGTCCTCCGGGAACGTCCAGTGGATCCGGAGCTCACGATCCCGCGGGCCGGGGATCGGAAGGTCGACCGTGAGAACGACGGCGCGGTAGCCGAGCTCGACCGCCTGCGCGATCAGCGTGTCGGTGACGCCGTGGTCGCGGAACACGTAGACCTGCAGGAAGCGAAGGCCGTCCGGGGCAGCCGCGGCGACCTCGGCTGCAGACAGGTTCGAGAACGTCGAGAGGCACATCGCACCGCCGAGACGGGTGACTCCGCGCGCGACGCCAGCCTCGGCTTCGGCGTGAGCGAACGCCTGGTAGGCGATCGGTGCGGCGACGATCGGATGCGCGACCGGGTGACCGAGAATCGTCGTGGTCGTATCGACGTGCTCGATCCCGCGCAGGACGCGCTGGCGCAGCCTTACCCGCCGGAACGCCTCGACGTTCTCCCTGAGCGCCGTCTCGGTCGCCGCACCCGACGCGAAATATTCGTACCAATCGGGGTCGATCCTCGCTCGAGCAAGCGGCTCGAGGTCGGTGAGCGTCAGGTTCTGACCCACGTCCCGGAGCCTATCGCCCCACGCGCGGGCTCAGAACGGGTAGGGCGCCAGGCTCCAGACGGCGGCGCCGTACCAGAGGCCGAACGCGAGGCTCGTGAGCCCGAGCGCGGGAACCGCCCGCGTGAGCGCACGCGCGACCGGGCGGGCCGTCAGCAGGGCCCCGAAGCCCGTCGTCACGACCGTCATCGAGATTGCGGTGCACACTGCGAGGACGAGAAGTGACGCAACCGCAAGCGACCGAGACGGGATCGCAGCGAGGAGCAGCACGCCGACGCCCGCGCTTCCGCCGATCCCATGCACGAGACCGATCCCGAAGGCCCCGAGGGGCGTGCGAACCTGATGCCGATGGATGGGGCCGTGATCATCGGCGAGCGTTGCGAAGGCGCCGTGCCGCCAGCGCAGCAGAAGCCTCACCGCAAGGAACACGATGAGCACGGCGACCGCAGACTCGGCGCCGCGCTGGGCGCCCTCGGGCAGGAACCTCTCCGCGAGCAGGATCGGGATCCCGAACAGGATGAGCGTCAACGCGTGCCCCGCGCCCCACCAGGCGCCGAGCCGGGCGACCGCGGAGATCGCGCGCTCACGCTCACCCGCGACCAGTGCGGAGACGGCGGCGATATGGTCCGGATCGGTCGCGTGGCGCAGGCCGAGAAGAGCCGCGACCGCGACGACGACCAGCACGGACGCTCCGTTGGACATCCCTGCGAGCCAGTCGTCGAGTCCGAACATACCCTGCTCCTTTCCGCGATGCGACGTCGTTGACGACGCTGATTCGCTCGCCGAGGCCGACCGGTTCGCCGCCTACCAGCCCACGACCGCGAGAACGCCCGGAATCGCGCGCACCGTCAGCCCCGCTCCGACGATCAGGATCGCCAGGGCGCTCAGCGCCGGGAGCAGGCGCACTGCCGGGCCATCGAACGATGACCGTCCGAACCTCCGGCGCGCAAGCACTGCGACGAGCCCGATCGCGGTGATCGTCGCCGCGAGCCCGAGGCTGAACGCGACGATCAGTGCGAGGCCAAACCCCACGCGATGCAACGCGATCGCGCTCAGCAGCACCACGAGCGCGGACGGGCACGGCAACAACCCAGCGGCGATCCCGACCCCGAGGATCCCGCGCGAGGTGAGCACCCGGTCGCGGTGCTCGCCTCGATGATGGTGGTGCGCGCGATGGCCGTGACCGTCGTGCGCATGATCGTGAGCGTGGTCGTGGCCCTCGCCGTGCGAGTGATCGTGGTCGCCGTGATGGTGGTGATCGTTCCAGGTTCCGGTGCGTAGGCGCGCACGGAGCACACCGAGGCCGACGGCGACCACGAGCAGCCCGGAGACGAGCGTCAGCCACGGGTAGAGCTGCTCGGGAACGATGAAGCGCGAGAGGGCGAGCGTGACGAACCCGAGAGCGAAGACGCCGATCGTGTGGGTCACGGTGACCGTGATCCCGAGAAGAAACGCATCCCGCGGTCTCCCGCGCGTGCCGACGAGGTACCCGGCGACGATCGCCTTCCCGTGGCCCGGCGTGAGCGCATGCACTGCGCCCCAGAAGGCGGCGATCAGCAGCGCGACGAGAACGACGAGCGGCGAGAGCTCGCCACGCTCGATCAGGCTCTCGAGACCGCCGCCACGATGGTCGGCGCGCGCAGCGTCGCCGATCACCGGCGCAGGCGCCGAGCGCGTACCGAGCGTGAACTGCGCGTGTGCGGCTCGAATCGAGAGGGGCGAGGAGAGGCTTCCGTTCGGGTAGCTGCGCAGCTCGTTCGAGCTCGACATCGCGGGAACGTCGGCTCCAGAGAGGCTGGCGCCGTCCCGGGCGGAGATGGTGATCTCGCGCCAGCCGATCCGCGAGGCATACAGCGGATCCGTGAACGTCAGCCGCGAGCCACGCCCCGTTGCGCGGAGGATCGCGTCGAGCCTGAGCGTCTCGAGCCCACCCGCACCGGGGCGACGAAGGGTGCGCGCGTCGACGAGCACGAGCGGCGCACGCCGGCCGTCGAGGCGAAGCTCGAGCTCGCGCGCCACCTTCTCGGCGAACGCACGCCTCTCGACTCGCCCGCCGTCCTGGAACGTTGGGACCTCGGCAAGGTCGAGCGCGTACCTGACGTAGACGGAATCGCCGGCCAGCTCGATCCCGGCGTAGTGGTTGATCGTGAAGTTGCCGAGCGGGTGAGCGGTGGCAAGCGCGGGCGCGAACAGCACCCCGAGCGTGAGCACGATGACGACGAGAAGCCTTTTCACGACACTGCCTCCTTCGCGACCGGCGACCATTGCACGGAGAACGCGGGATTGAGCGCGAGCGCCTTCCGGTACCAGGCGCGCATCGCCGCGCGATCTCCCGCGCAGCCTGCGGCGTAGCCCCGATGGAAGTAGAGAAGCGCGTCGCGCGTGCCGAGGCGGAGCGCGCGGTCGAGCCAGCTTTCGGCGTCGCGACAGCGGCCTGCCCGGGCAAGTGCCCAACCGAGGGTGTCGTCGCCGGCGATCGACGGCCGTACCAACCGAGCCTGCCGCGCCAGCACGACCGTCGCCCGGGGCGCGATCCCGCGATCGGCACGGTAGAGAGCGCTGTCGAGATCGACGGCGATCCCGTTCGCGGCGAGCAACCGGTCGATCGCACCGACCGTTGCGAACTGCCGCTGCGCTGCCCGGCTCTGTCCCGCGCGCTCGAGCAGGGAGCCCAGCAGCGAGACGGTGCTCGGAAGCGGAATCGCCGCCGATGCCCGCCGCGCCTCGCGGATCGCGCCCGTAAGATCGCCTTGCGCAGCGAGGAGACGGGCGAGCTCCTCACCCGCGTACGGATACCCGGGGAAGATCGTCTGCGCCGCCCGGATCGCCCGTCCGGCACGGCCCGGACGCCCGCTGCCGAGCTCGAGCTTGGCGATCTCGACGAGCGTCCACGCACTCGGCTCAGGCACCCCGCCGGCGCTCTCGAGGGCGAGCTTCATCGCTGCGAGCGCGCCGGCGCGATCACCGCGGAGCTCGCGCGCGTACGCGATCCGTGCGTAGCCCGCCAGCGTCGGCTTGATCGCGACCATCTTCTCGAACGTCGCGAACGCCTCGCCGTAGCGGCCGAGCTCGAGCAACGCATCGCCGACCACGCCGTACGCTGCCGGCGTGTACGGCGCCGCGGCGACGGCCTGCCGGCCGAGCACGAGCGCGCGACGGAAGTCGTGCCGGGTCAGCGCGAGCGAGCCGAGCCCGAGGCTCGTCGTCGCGGTCTCGCCGCCGAGCTTCGCCGCCCGGGTCAGCGCCGTCTCGGCTTGAGGAAGGTAGGACGGGTCGCCGGTCTCGCGCCAGCGAACCTGATAGGCGAAGCCGAGCCGGGTGAGCGCGGCGGCCTCCGGCCGACGGCGCACCACCTGCTCGAGCCGGCGAACGGTCTCGGACGTGCTCCGACCAGCGACGCCGAGGGTCGCGGCCTCCGCGACTGCTTGGGGAAGCGCCTGGGTCGCGGACGCGGCCCCGCCCCGCTCCCCGCCAATGCCGCTGAGCCCGGCACCTGCGAGCCCGCCGACGACGACGGCCGCAGCGATCGCGGCCCTAGTGGTGAATCCTCGTCTACGCATCGTCGTCCTCTCCCTCGTCCGTTGCAGGCTGCTCTGGTTCGCCCCGGAGACGCAAACGGTTCGGCCGGGGTGGGCCACCGCAGCGACCCACCCCCGCCGAGACCGAGCTCAGGGCTTCTGGAGGCCCTTCGTGTTGCTGAAGCCGCTCTGCGCGGCCCCGACGTACGGGAAGCTCTTCGTCAGCTTCCGGTCGTCGTCGTTGACGCCGTCACCGAGCGGGAGCTTCGTTCCCTTGAGGAACCCGCCCACCGCCTGCTCAGCGATGTCGATCACATCGTCGTCGAGACGACGACCATTCGGCCATCCCTGCGTGTCGCCGCCGAGGACGCCGAGCCGGCTCGGGCTCTTCGTGACGGGGATCGAGAGGTTGAGCCGGAGCACGTCGGCCAGCTTGGGTCCCGTGTAGTTCAACTTCGGGACACCCGTGAGGAGCACCGCGACGAGGTCGTCACGGCCGGTCTCGGGAGCGCCGAGCTTGTACAGCTTGTTGATGACCGCCGCGAGGAGGGGGTTCGTGTAGTACTGCTTGAACTCCTGCTCGTTCCACGGCTGGAGCGCGTTCCAACGGTCCTTCAGCCCGGTCGGGATGATGACCTCGTTGACCAGCGGGTTGCCGAGACGGTTGACCTGGACCCAGTTGCCCGAGTCCTGCGTCTTCGCGCCACGCGTGGTGACCTTCTTGCGGTCGACCGAGCCCCAGACACCAATCGTGTCGTTCTTCGCGTTCAGCTCGGAGATCGGGACCTGCACCGCGAACGTGTGGACGCCGTAGCCGGCGAAGAAGTCCTTGCCGCCGCCCATATTGCCGGTGCCCTTGCGGATCGCGACGAGGTCGAAGATCGCACCGATGTCGCCGAAGAACGGATCGTCACGCTGCCCGGCGAACGCCTTGCCGCCACCGTCGAGCGAGACGATCGACTTCGCGACGAGATCGTCGAGCTTCGGCGTCGTGCGCGGGCCGATGTTGTTCGGCGCCGTCGTTCCCTCGGCGACGACCTTGCCCACGGTGCCGCCGTTCACGATCTTCGTCACGGTGTACGGCTGGGCCGTCTCGCCGAGGAAGAACGGACCGTCCTTGCGCTGGAACTGGAAGCGGTACGTCACGTTCGGCTTCACGTCGCCGTCCGTATCGATGTTCAGGTTGTACCGCGCGTTCGGAGAGAACGTGTACCAGTTCGGCCCCGCCGCCGGATCCTCGCCCGGGATGACGTTCGCAATCACGGTGACCGTGTTCGGCTTGTCGGGGCTCCGGAACGCGTAGACGTCGGTGAGGTCAGCCGCCGGATCCTCGGCAATCAGCGGGGCCTCGCGGTGGCTCGACGCCATTCCGCTCGTCGTCCCGAGCCCGACGGCCGCGACTGCGGCTGCCGAGACGGAGGCGGCGAGGGAGCCGAGCATGAGCTTCTTGCGCATCTCCTTCTCCTTCTCGTGGTCGTTGTGGCCTGTGAACGCCGCTGGTTCGCCCGACACTGCGGACCGGTTCACCAGGCCCTGCCACCGTGGTTTGGCGCGGGTTGTTGCTCGACAGACCCGCGCAAACCGATCGGCCCGCTTCAGCGAATCAGCCCCGATGACCACGCTCCTGGCACACCCACGAACCGAAACGGCGACAATCCCCTGGTCGATGCGCACGTCGTTCGCCCATCTTTCCGACGAGGCGCTGGTCGCGCTCGTCGCCCGCGGCCAGGACGACGCGCTCGGCGAGCTCTACGACCGGGTCGGGCGCGTCGCGTACAGCATCGCGCTGAGGATCGTGCGCGACGACCGGCTTGCCGAGGACGCCGTCCAGGACGGGTTCCTCACCGCCTGGCGATCGGCGGCGACGTTCGATCCCTCGCGGGCGAAGGCCAGCACCTGGATCATCACGCTCGTTCATCGTCGCGCGGTCGATCTCGTCCGCCGCGAACAGCGCCGGCGTGCCGATCCGCTCGACGACGCCGCACAGGCGACGTTCGCCGACGGCGCGGGCAGCGCCGAGGAACAGGCGTGGCTCGGATTCGAGCGCGAGCGGGTGCAACGAGCACTCACCCTGCTTCCCGACCAGCAGCGCGAGGCGCTCGAGCTTGCGTACTACGGCGGCTACTCGCAGTCGGAGATCGGTGAGAGGCTCGGCCTTCCGCTCGGTACGATCAAGAGCAGGATGTTCGCGGGCCTCTCGCGCCTTCGGGAGCTACTCGACGAGCCGAGCGAGGCACTGTGATGGACACCGAATCTCACGAGCTGATCGCCGCCTACGCGCTCGACGCGCTCGGCGACGACGATCGCCGCCGGGTCGAGGAGCTGCTCGAGGTCTCAGCGGAAGCGCGCGAGGAGCTTCGCTCGTTCGTCGAGGTGGGGGCGGCGCTCGCGACCGCGACCACGGCTGGAGCCGCCCCGTCTCCCGACCTCCGCGACCGCATTCTCGCGGCGGCACGCGCCGAGGCTCAGGTCGTCGTGCCCTTCGAGCGCCCGGCCGCCCGGCGTGCGCGGCTCGTTCCGATCCTCTCTGCCACGACTGCGATCGCGGCGACGGTCGCGCTCGGGCTCGGCCTCTGGGCGACCTCGCTCAACGGCGAGCTCGGTGACACGCGGAGCGCGCTCGCGCACGAGCGGAACGTCGGCACCGTTCTCGCCGACCCGACCGCCCGCACCGTCTCGCTCCAGCAGACGAGCGGGAAGCTCGTCGTCGACGGCGCCGGTGCGGCCGTGCTCGTCGTCGATGGGATCGAGCTCGCGCCCGCGGGCAAGACGTACGAGGTGTGGGTGATCGACGGCGACGTCGCGAACCCCGCAGGGCTCTTCCGTGGCGGCAGCGGACGAGCGGTTGTCCCGCTCGAGCACCCGGTCTCCACCGGCTCCGTCGTTGCGGTCACGGTCGAGGACGCGGCCGGCGCCCCCAAGCCGACGAGCGCGCCGATCGTGACATCGTCACGCGCCTGATCCGCGACGAACGACTCTCAAATCCCGGGACCGACACGAAGTCCGAACAATCACGACCGACGTCACCCGTACACTTGTTCGGGTGAGCAGGCTCGACCTCCATACCCCACTCCGAGAGCTCTTCGGGTTCACCAGGTTCCGAGATGGGCAGGAGCAGGTGGTCCGTGCAGCGGTCGAAGGGCACGATCTGCTTGCGCTCATGCCGACGGGCTCCGGCAAGTCGCTGACCTACCAGCTTGCCGCGATGCTTCGACCCGAGCCGACGCTCGTCCTCTCGCCCCTGATCGCGCTGATGAAGGACCAGCTCGACAGGCTGCCAGCCCGCGTGGCGTCGCGGGCGACCTTCGTCAACTCGACGCTGTCTGCAGACGAGGCCGCTAGGCGGCTAGACGCCGTCCGCACCGGCGAGGTCCGCCTGCTCTACGCGGCTCCCGAGCGGCTTCGTCAACGCGGGTTCGTCGAGCTCCTGCGCGAGGTCGGGATCGGGCTCGTCGTCATCGACGAGGTGCATTGCGTCAGCATGTGGGGACACGACTTCCGACCTGACTACCTCTTCATCCGCGAGGTCGTCGACCAGCTCGGAGCCCCGACCGTCCTAGGGATGACGGCCACGGCGACGCCGAGAACGGTCGCCGACATCAGCGAGTCGCTCGGCCGCCAGCTCGGGGTCGTCCAGACGTCGGTCGCGAGACCGAACCTCCGCTACGACGTGGAGCTCGCCGACGGGCGCGACGACCAGCTCCGCGCCCTCATCGCTCGGGTCCGCGGTCTCGACGGCGGCACAGCGATCGTCTATGCGAGGTCGCGACGATCGTGCGAGGAGATCGCGCGGATGCTCCGCCATCACGGCTTGCCGTTCGAGCACTACCACGCAGGGCTCGACGGTGACGCGCGGTCGCGTGTGCAGGAGGCGTTCGGCACAACGCTGCAGGGGGTCGTCGCGACGACCGCGTTCGGGATGGGCATCGACAAGCCAGACGTCCGGCTCGTCTGCCTCGTCAACTACCCCGACTCGGTCGAGAGCTACGTGCAGATGGTCGGGCGGGCGGGACGCGACGGGCGCCCGAGCGAGACGTTGCTGCTCGCGACCCATGGTGACGCCCGCTCCCTGCGGAGGTTCGCCGTCGAGTCGATCCCGACGACACGAGACCTCCGCCAGGCGTACCGCGCGGTCCGGGCTCGGGACGGCCGAATCACCGCGAGCGAGATCATCGACGCAGCGGGTGACGCACACGACCCCCGTGTCCTTGTCGGAATGCTCGAGCGGGCGGGGCTCGTGCGTCGCGGCTTCGACTCGGGACGGTCGCTCACCGTCGACGTCCTCCCCGTCGAAGGAGATGCGGCAGCGAGAGTCGACCTGCTGCTCGAGCGCTACCGCAGCGGGGCGTGCGAGCGCGCCGAGCAGATGATCGCGTTCGCGGAGTCGGGTCGATGCCGCCACGCACAGGTCCTGGCGTATTTCGGCGAGCGCGCTGAGGCGGGCAGGTGCGAGTCGTGCGACGTCTGTGCACCGACCGCGCGCAGGGACCGCACCGGGCCGTCGCTGCGCGAGCTCCCGGAAGACATCGCGTCGACGATCGTCGACGCGGTGCGCTCGCTCCGCTGGCCCCTTGGCCGTAACAGCCTCGTCGCGCTCCTTCGAGGCTCACCGAAGGCGCCGCCGTCAGCGAGGCGGGCTCGAGAGTACGGCGTCCTCGAGTCGGCAACCGAGGGGCAGGTGCGACGATGGATCGGACAGCTGCAGAACGTCGGCGCGCTCGTGCCGTTCGAGACCGGCGACGGCTACACGGTGCTCGGTGCCGACCCGAACGCCGAGCTGCCGATGCTGGAAGCGGTCGCTTCACGCCGAAAGACGGCATCCGACTCGCGAGGCCGTCCGGCCCGGCCTCGCGCGGCCCCGCCGGGCGGCGTCGCCGCCGCCTGCGCATCGCTCGACGACGCCGAGACCGAGCTCCTCGCGAGCCTGCGGCGATGGCGATCGGTACGCGCGACGGAGGACGGCGTGCCCGCGTTCATCGTGCTCCACGATCGGACGCTGCATGCGCTGATCCGGGCCCGACCCACGACGACGCGCGAGCTCGCGTCGGTGGAGGGGCTCGGTCAGGTGAAGATCGAGCGCTACGGAGAGGCGATCCTGGAGGTGATGGCCACGACGATGTGAGGAAGGGCTCGTTCACACATCAGGACGCGGCATGCGACAGCGGCGAGCAACGGCGCAGCGACGGGAGTCGACGGGCGGTCTCGAGCTGGCCGGGGCGTCGGGCGGTGTGTGGCCTCGTCGACGCCCAACAAGCAGTGAAGATGGGGGTTGGCGTTCCGTTCGTCATCTGACCTGCCAACAACTGGCCCCCTGTCGTTTCGGGGGTGCCGGTCCTGGGACCTGTCGGTTTCGGGCGGATCGCCACGACCGACCCACGAGGGGCGGCCGGGAAGGGCGGAGCGTGACCTGAGAGGAACCTGTTCGCGACAAGTGCCTCGTCACTGTTGTGTCCGCCCACCCGACCGGCTGCGCTCGAGCTGTCGGGCGTCGGGCTACCAGTCATCGATCCCTGGGAAGCGCGCATCCCGTTGTAGGCACGACGCGGCGAGCAGCGCCGGACCCAGATCTCCGGTCATCAGCGTGAAGCGCGGGCGGCCGTAGACAAGCGCGAAGCGGTCGACCTGGTCGAGGGCATGGACGGCAAATGCCTGCGCCCGCTCCAGCCACACGGCGTCGCCCGTGCGGGCGTGGAGCGCGAGTAGCGCGAAGCCGTTGCCCGCCGTGCCGTGACAGAGCCCGGCACCGCCGGAGAGCGGGCCAGCCGCCCAGACGGCCTCGCCGGCGGCGACGAGTAGATCGTCAAGCGGTCCAGCGCGAGCGACGGGTGCGAGCGAGAGCACGATCCCCGCGGCGCCGTGGCACCACTGCGTCCGCCGCGGCGGTCGGCGTTCTGGCAGCTCAGGCCAGTTCGCCCGCCCCGCCTCCACCTGCGCCGCCACACGGATCGCCTCCTCGATTCGCAGCTCGACGTCGGTCGCGTCGGCGAGCCAGCCGCGCCCACCGAGCAGGGCCCGCGCGATACCGGCGAGGCCGTGCGCAGCCCCGAGGTAGCGTGTGACGCTGCCGTAGAGGTGCTGCGTCCAGAGCCCGTCGGGCTCTCGACGAGCGAGGAGCACGCGAGCGCTCGCTCGCCAGAGGTCGGCGAACCGCTCCTCCCCGGTTCGGCTGTGCATCGCGGCGGCGGCCAGCATCGTGCCGGGCGCACCGAGCAGCAGCTCATTGGCCGGATGTGCGCAGTTGGCCGCAATCGCCTCCGCGAGCTGGTCGGCCGTTCGCGACGATGGGGCAAGCTCGTGGGCGACGAGGAGGATGCCGCTCGTGCCGACGAGCAGGCTGCTGCCCGCGTCAGGCTCGTCGGGTGAGGCAAGCGACGGCGCGTAGAGCTCATCCGCGATCGCCGCGAGGTCGAGCGACGGCGCATGCAGACCGGCGACAGTGAGCCGGTGCAGGCCGTGGAGCATTCCCGCCGCGCCGACGTGGACGCCGCGCAGGATGCCATCCTCCGGCATCGTCGGATCGTCGTCCTCGGGATGCGTAGGCCAGAGCCGGTGCGAGTGGAATGCCGCCTCGGCCGCCGCTGCGATCGCGCCGATCCGCGCACGCACGCCGGCCTCGTCGAAGCTGCCCGCCACGAGCGGCTCATGCCGATCCGGGTCGTGGATCGCCGCCATCGGCGCGAGTCTACGGACGGCTCGGCACACACGAACGGTAGGCCGTCGCCGCGTCTCGGCGATCACGGTGCAACTGCGGGAGGTTTCCACGTTCGGCGGTTTCGGGGAGACTTGCGCGACGCGCCGGGGACGGGCGTCACCGTCCCCACGGGTACACTTACGAGCCCAGTGCAGCTTCGACGTCGCAGGGACGCTGGCGCCACTCCGGGTCGACGGATTCGCAAGCTGCGGCTCGCGGTCTTGCTGGTCATGCTGTTTGCGCTGTCGGGTGCGTCGTTTACGTACGGGCTCGTGACCGCACTCGGTGCCGAGATCGAGACGCTCGACCCGACGAACCGTCGCGGAGACGTCGACTCGATCATCTATGCGGCCCCACCCGCCGGCGGTGGGGAGAAGCGCGTGCTGGCGACGATTAGGGGGGATGAGAGCCGCGTCCTGGTCACATCCGACGACATCGCGCCGATCATGAAGCAGGCCGTGGTAGCGATCGAGGACCGGAGGTTCTACGAGCACAACGGCGTCGACGTCCGCGGCATCTTCCGTGCGCTCTGGCAGGACGTCAGGTCGAAGGCTGTCGTCGAGGGCGGATCGACGATCACCCAGCAGTACGTCAAGAACGCGTACGCACGCAACGAGCGAACGCTCGGGCGCAAGGTGAGAGAGGCCGCGCTCGCCTGGCAGCTCGAACGCCAGCCGGGCTGGACGAAGGACCGAATCCTCACCGCCTACCTGAACACGATCTACTTCGGGAACGGTGCGTACGGGATTCAGCGTGCCGCTCAGACGTACTTCGGCAAGACCGCGAAGGAGCTGACGCTCCCGGAGGCTGCGCTGCTCGCCGGGATGCTCACAAACCCGGCGCGATACGACCCGGTACAACACCCGGTCACGGCCAAGGCGCGGCGTGACTACGTTCTCGGGCTACTGCACGACGAAGGGCGGATTACGGTCACCCAGCGAAAGCGCGCGCGACACGCGCCGCTTCCGCCACCCGAGTCGATCCGTCTCCCCGTCGGGCGCGGGCCCGCGCCGTTCTTCACGAACTACGTCAAGGACCAGCTGATCGCCGTCTACGGCGCCGAGCGCGTCTTCGGTGGTGGGCTCGCGGTGACGACGACGATCGACCTCGCGATGCAGGAGAAGGCCGCGAAGGCGATCGGCTCGGTTCTCCCCTCCGCCGGGGGCCTTTCCGCGGCACTCGTCGCGATCGATCCGCGCGATGGCTCCGTGAAGGCGATGTACGGCGGCGCGAACTACCGCAGGAGCCAGTTCAATCTCGCGACCCAGGCGGAGCGCCAACCCGGCTCGTCGTTCAAGCCGATCGTCCTCGCGACTGCGCTGCGCAAGGGAGTCGCACCGGCGACCGTCTTCGCGAGCAAGCCGGTCGACATTGACGCTGGGGACCGGATCTGGCACGTGACGAACTACGAGAGCTCCTACCTCGGCCAGGCCGATCTCGCGACCGCGATGGTCCACTCCGACAACGCCGTGTACGCCCAGCTGACGAAGTTCGTCGACCCTAAGGCGATCGTCGACACCGCCCACGCGCTCGGTGTACGGAGCGACCTTCCCGCGTATTTCTCGATCGGGCTCGGCGCGGTCGCGGTCAACCCGCTGGACATGGCAAGGGCCTACGCGACGATCGCGAACGGCGGCAAGCGCGTCGACGGTTCGATCTCACACGATCGTGCGCGCGTCTTCTCCGAGGTGACCTTCCGCAAGAGCGGTCGCACCAGGGAGAACCGAGCTGTGCCGGTGAGTGCTCTCACCGCGTCAGAGGCAGGCACCGTTACCCGCATCCTCGAGGCCGTCGTCGCCGAGGGCACCGGCCGGCGTGCACAGCTCGCCGGACACTCAGAGGCCGGCAAGACCGGTACGACAGACAACTACGGAGACGCCTGGTTCGTCGGCTACACGCCCGAGCTCGTGGTTGCTGTCTGGGTCGGCTACCCAAACGAGCTCAAGCCGATGCTGACGGAGTTCAACGGCGAGCCAGTCGCCGGGAGCACGATTCCGGCACTTATCTGGAAGGCGTTCATGGCGAAAGCGCTCCCGCCGGTCGAGACGCGCGGGTTCGATCTTCCACCCTCGCTCCCGTACGAGCAGCGCCGCGTCGTCTGGCGGGACGGCTCCTGGAAGCTCGACAACGGCATCTGCCCCGGGACCCGCCGGGTCGCGTACGTCGTCGGCCGAGCACCGCGAGAGACGGCGACGTGCTATCCGAACGAGGTCTCGGTGCCACTCGTGATCGGTCGCTCGGTCTCGACGGCATCGGCAACGCTCAACCGAGTTCCGCTCGACCCCGTGGTCATCCTGATCCCGGCGAAGGCCGGAAAGCACCCCGGTGAGGTGATGAACCAGCAACCGCGTGGCGGCTTCGCCTCCTCTGGCTCTTCCGTAAAGCTCTTCGTCTCGCATGCGCAGCACGGCCTGATGCCGAACCTCGTTGGCTCCGAGCTCGGTGAGGTCGAGGCGCAGCTCTCCCGACTACGGCTTCGTCGAACCGTGACGTACGCGCAAGGTCCCGCCGGCACCATCCTGCGGCAGAGCCTCGAGCCGGGTGTCGCCGTCGTGCCCGGGCTCAGGGTGACGATGGTCGTGGGCCGCGGCTGAGCCAGCGGCTGCCACGCTCGACGAACCGCCACGGAAGCCCGGCCGCTTTCGAGATGCCGACCCGAGGTGTCGCGTCATACACCGCGGGCTTCGCGGGTGGTCGGAGGGCGAAGGGAGCAACATCCGCACGCAGGCCATCGTGGTCGGACGTGATCCCGAGGGCCTCAGTCAGCCTTCCTGGGCCGGAGCAGAGCAGGCGATCGTCGGTGACCCGCCGCCGCTCTCGCATCTGCTCGAGCCCGTTCGTCGGCTCCAGCGCGCGAACGAGAACAGCCGCGCCATGCCCCACGGGCCCACAGGCCAGGTTCGCGCACCAGTGGACGCCGTACGACCGGTAGACGTACAGCGAGCCCGCTTTGGCGAACATCGAGCCGTTGCGCCCGGTGCGTCCGCGGAAAGCGTGGCTCGCCTCGTCGCCGTCGTACGCCTCGACCTCGACGATCCTGCCACCCACCCCCATGTGAAGCAACGTCCATCCGAGCAGGCGCGGCGCACACTCCGCCGCCGGTGCGTCCAACAGCTCGACGATCAAGGGCGCGTAGCTCACGACGTCGACGGGTGAGCGCTCACGGGAGGGAGATCCTCGAGACGACCTCGTACGGCGCTGCGCGGTAGGTAACGGCAACAAGCCCTTGCCCGTTCGCAATTGCATCCCGAAGCCGCTGAGCCGACGCGGGTTGTACCACGAGTCGATGCGCCTCGTCGAGGCCGAACCAGCCCGCGTCGGCGATCGCCGGGTCGGCGGGCGCAGGCGCGCCACCGAGATGGCGGCAGCGGAACACAGTGAGCACCATCGGCGGCATGTCAGTGCGGCTGTAGAGACCGACGACACCATCGACGCCGACCACACATCCGGTCTCCTCGAGCACCTCACGCTCGACCGCGGCCACGAGACCTTCACCCTCCTCCACCCGGCCACCGGGCATCTCCCACCCGCGATCGGCGACCCGGACGAGGAGCACACGGCCCGCACCGTCCGTCACGAAGCCGCAGACCGCGACGACATGACGAGGGTCAGACACCAGGACGCCGCCGCCTGCAGCTACAACGCCGACGGCGAAACGTCGAAGAGCTGAGGGTGCTTCTCCACGACCCCACGAGCGCGACGTGGGCGCCCTGGCGCCTCGGCGGAGACGTCTCCCATCTCCTCGAGGATCGTCTCCTGCGTTCTCGAGGCAACGATCGGCTCAGCGATCCCCTCGACCCAGACGAGGGTCCGACGGCCGTTGCCCCGATCGTCGCCCGTAATCGGTGCGAGCGCGTAGATCCGATCCGCTCGCGCGTACTTGCCGAAGCCGAGGAACACCATCCGGTGCGCTGCCATCAGCTCGATGATGCCACGGGTGCGTCCGGTGACGACGGGTAGGCTCGAACGAATGGCTCGTGTGTACCTCTCGCCTCCCCACGCCTCCGGCCGAGAGCTCGAGCTCCTCGCCGACGCGCTCGAGTCGAACTGGATCGCACCGCTCGGTCCTCACGTCGACGCGTTCGAGCGTGAGCTCGCGGCGAAGGCCGGAGTCGAGCACGCGCTCGCCCTCTCGAGCGGTACCGCCGCCCTCCATCTCGCCCTCGTCGTCCTCGGGATCGGCCCAGGCGACGAGGTGATGTGCTCGTCGCTGACGTTCGCCGCAAGCGCCAATGCGATCGTCTATACGGGCGCGTCGCCGGTTTTCGTCGACTGCGATGAAAGCTGGACGATCGACCCCCGACTTCTCGACGAGGCGATCGCCGAGCGCAAGGCGGCCGGGGCGTGCGTCGGCGCAGTCATTGCCGTCGACCTCTACGGGGAGTGCTGCGACTACGACGCCGTCCGAGACGTCTGTGCGAAGCACGACGTGACACTCATTCAGGACGCCGCCGAGTCGCTCGGCTCGAGCTACAAAGGGGCTCCCGCGGGAGGACAGGGTCGGCTCGCCGCCTTCTCGTTCAACGGCAACAAGATCATCACCACGAGCGGAGGCGGAATGCTCGTCTCCGCCGACCGCGATCTCGTCGAGCACGCACGCAAGCTCTCGACGCAAGCGCGTGAGCCCGCCCCGCACTACGAGCACACGGAGCTCGGCTTCAACTACCGGATGAGCAACCTCCTCGCCGCGGTCGGTCGCGCCCAGCTCGAGGTGCTTCCGGAGCGGGTCGCACGAAGGCGTGAGCTCCGCGATCGCTATTGGGAGCAGCTCGCGCCGCTCCCCGGGGTGACGTTCATGCCGGAATCGCGCGACGTGATCGGCAACGCGTGGCTCACGTGCATCCTCGTCGACCCGGCCGTTGCCGGCGCTGATCGAGAAGCGATCAGGCTCGCCCTCGAAGGGGAGGACATCGAGTCGCGACCGCTCTGGAAGCCCATGCACTTGCAGCCGTTCTTCGCCGGCCGCCCCATCTTCGGCGGCGGCGTCTCGGCGCGGCTGTTCGCCCACGGCCTCTGCCTCCCCTCGGGCTCGGCGCTCGACGAGCGCGACCAGGACCGCGTGATCGCGACCGTCCGTCGCGTCGTCTCACCCTCTTAGCGGCGCGGAACACAGCCCTACAGCGCCGGCCGCAGCGGCGGCCGCTCGGTTCCGAACCGCTCCTCGAGAACGGCGCCGATAGTCTCGCGCATCGTCCTGATCTGCGCCTCTCCAGCGATCAGGCGCCACTCCCCTTCGATCTCCTCATATGCGTTGCCGGCAGCGCGAAGGAACGACCTCCCGCGCGGGGTGAGCGACACGACGACGGCCCGGCGGTCGGCCCGGTTCTCACGTACGGCGACTAGCCCGTCCCCCTCGAGCCCGCGAACGACCTTCGCCGCCGCCTGCTTGCTGACCCCGAGCAACACCCCAAGCTCCCCAACGCTCCGGGAGGCTTCGGCGAGGGACACGAGCACGAAGCCGGCGAGGGGTCGAATTCGAGCAAAGCCAGCGACGGCGAGTCGCTCGTGCAGGTCGCTGACGACGAGGTTGAGCGCCATCGCCAGCAGGCGGCCGAGCGGCTCGTCGCCGATCACTGCGCCCACGGGGGTGTGAAGGGCTCACCGCCGTAGACAACCGCCTGCCCACCGACGGGCAAGAACGCGATCGCCCGGAGCGGCTCCGACCCGATCGCCGCGAGGCTGAACTCGGTCTCGGCTGGGATGACGATCGCCGCCCCTGGCCCGACCACCTCCGTCTCACCCGCCAGCCTTGCCTCCCCCAGCCCGTTGAGCACGACGATGATCTCCTCGCGGGTGAGCGAGTGCGGGAGCCCCGGATCGCCTGGCTGGAGCTCAACCTGCCAGACGCTCGCCTCTGCGGAGCCGGACGAGGGTGCGGCGAGTGGCGTGAACCGGGTCGAGCCGACCTCGAAGGCCGACTCGGACGGGTGACAGACGGGCATCGCTTCCTCCAATTCGATAGACAACCTAGTTGTCTATATTATCAGACGACGACGCGCGCGGCACGCGGCGCCGAGCCACCGACTGACGCTCGGCTCAGGCCTGGCTCGGCGCGGCCGCAGTCTCCACCACGTCGAGCCAGTGACCCCAGCGGTCAGAGCGACCGTTGACCATGTCGAGGTAGTGCGTCTGGAGCTCCTGCGTGATCGGGCCAACGCCGAGCTCGATGTCGTCGACTGCCCGGACGGGGGTCACCTCGGCTGCCGTCCCGGTCATCCAGATCTCGTCAGCGAGGAGTAGATCGGTGCGAATGAGGTCCGTCTCCTCGACGACGTAACCGAGGTCGTTCGCGATCTCCATCACGGTCGCGCGCGTGATTCCGGAGAGGATCGAAGTCGAGAGCGGGGGTGTGAAGATCCGGCCGTCCTTGACGACGAAGATGTTCTCACCCGGCCCGTCGGCGACCGTGCCCGTGTCGGTGAGCATGATCGCCTCGTCGTAGCCGCCCCGCCGCGCCTCGGTGGTCGCCAGCATCGAGTTGAGGTACACGCCGGTTGCCTTCGCCGCATGCGGGATGACGTTGGCACCGATCCGCTGCCAGGTCGAGATCTTCGCGGTGATCCCCTTCGTGAGCCCGTCCTCCCCGAGGTACGCGCCCCACGGCCAGTTCATGATCACCACCTCGACCGGGTTGCCCTGGGTCGAGACCCCGAGCTGCCCGTACCCGTAGAACGCGATCGGGCGGATGTAGCTCGCTGCGAGACCGTTCGCACGGACGAGATCGTGCGTCGCCTCACGAAGCTGCTCGACCGTGAACGGCAGCTCCATGTAGAGGAGCTTCGCGGAGTCGTGGAGGCGCTGCATGTGATCCGCGAGGCGGAAGACTGCCGGGCCCCGGGGCGTGTCGTAGCACCGGATCCCCTCGAACACCCCTGTGCCGTAGTGCAGGCCGTGAACCCCGACGTGGACGGTCGCGTCCGCCCAGTCGACGAGCTCGCCGTTCATCCAGATCTTGTCGGTCGCCTGCATCGATCCTCCGTTCAGGGGCTGGTTTCTCGCATTATGCGGACTCGAGAACGATGTCCTCGACCCTTGCCTGGGTCAGCCGGACGAGCTCGAGCGGGTCGAGTCGGACGAGGTGAGTCGCCGAGCCGGCCCCTGCCCACACGGTGACGTGCCGGAGCAATCGCCGCTCGAGCAGGATCACGGGGATCTGCGGAAGCGGGAACGGCGCAACGCCGCCGGGTGCGAACCCCGTCAGCTCGACCACGGTCTCGGCGTCTGCGATCCGGACTCGTCTCGCGCCGACCAATGCTGCCACCTTGCCGGTGTCGATCCGCCGATCGCCCGGAACGAGCGCGACGAGGGGCGCCTCGTCGGCGAGGAGCGCGAGCGACTTGACGATCTGCCCGAGGGTCGAACCGATCGCGTCGGCCGCCGCCGCCGCAGTTGCCGCCTCCGCTGCGACCTCCTCGATCCGGCCGTCGGCCCCCGCCGCGCGCAGGAAAGCGGCGACCCGTTCGACGTCGGCAGGCCAGGTTCCCATCGGCGGAGCCTATCCGGGCGCTCTCAGGTGAGCTCGAAGAGTTTCACGTCTTCGAATCCGCCTGCCCGGAGCTTCTGCTCGAGCTCGGGGGTGGCGCGCGTGTCGATCGAGAACGCCATTAGCGCCTGGTCGCCCTCCTTCGTCCGTGACACCGCCATGTTCGCGATGTTGACGCCGGCGTCGCCGAACATCGAGCCAACGCGCCCGATCACACCCGGCCGGTCGGCGTAGCGGACGAAGACCATATGCTCGGCGAGCTCGATGTCGATCGCAAACCCGAGCGCGCCGGCGAGAAAGAGCCTCGGCTCTGGCCCGATCGTCGTCCCCGACACCGTAACGGTCTCGTCGCCGACGGTGACCCGCACCTCGACCGTGTTGGTGTAGTCGCGCGACGCGCGAAAGCGCTCCTCCGCGACCACGATCCCCCGCTCGGCCGCGAGCAACGGGGCGTTGACGACGTTGACCATCTGGTCGACGCGACCCTCGAACGCGCCGTTGAGCGCCGCGACCGTGAGCAGGCGCGTGTCGGAATCGGACAGCGGGCCGTGCGCCGCGACGACGATCCGGTCGGCCCGCCCGCCGGCAAGCTCCATCGCAAGTCGCCCCAGTCGCGAGGCGAGCGGGATGAACGGACCGAGCACTTCGAGGTCTCGCGCGTCGACGAGCGGAATGTTGACGGCGTTCGAGACCACCCCACCCTCGAGCGCCGCGACGACCTGCTCGGCGATGATCATCCCCGCGCGATCCTGGGCCTCGTCGGTCGACGCAGCCAGATGCGGGGTGACGACGACCTCATCCTGCTCGAGCAGCGGTCCCTGGTACGGCTCCGTCGAGAAGACGTCGAGGGCGGCTCCCGCCACCTTTCCGGAGCGAATCCCTTCGATCAGCGCCTCGTCGTCGATGAGCGCCCCACGAGCCGCGTTGACGATGCGAACGCCGTCGCGCATCTTCGCGATCGTCTCGCGGTTGACCATGCCGCGCGTCTCGTTCGTAAGCGGCGAATGCAGCGAGAGGAAGTCGGCGCTCGCGTAGACCTCGTCGAGGGTCTGGGCGTGGTCGATCCCGAGCTCGCGGAAGCGGTCATCGCCGACGAAGGGATCGTAGGCGACGACGCGCATTCCAAGTCCGAGGCCTCGCCGCGCGACCTGCTGGCCGATTCGGCCGAAGCCGACGACACCCAGGGTCTTCCCGTCGAGCTCGACGCCGCTCCAGCGCGACCGCTCCCAGCGTCCCTGCTTGAGGGCGGCGTGGGCTTGCGGGATGTTCCGCGCGAGCGCCACCATCAGCCCGATCGTCTGCTCGGCGGCCGAGACGACGGTCGACTCGGGCGCGTTCGCGACGACGATGCCGCGGCGGGTCGCGGCGTCGACATCGACGTTGTCGACACCGACTCCGGCGCGTCCGATCACTTTGAGCCGTTCGGCCCGGGCGATCAGCTCTGCTGTCAGCTTCGTCGCCGAGCGGATGACGATGCCGTCGTAGCGATCGATGATCTCCGCGAGCGGGCTCTCGGTATCGAGGTCGACCTCGAAGCGGGAGCGCAGAAGCTCGACCCCGGCATCCGCAATCGTCTCACGAACGAGGACCCGCACGGCTCAGCCCGCGGTCGTCCCAAAGGCCGCGCGGGCTGCCGCAGCGGCCGAGCCTTCACTCACGTCCGCACCCGCCACCGCGAGCTCCGTCTCGATCGCGGTGAGTGCGGTCTCGACCTCGGCGATCCCAACGTGACCGATATGCCCAAGGCGGAACAGCCGGTCGACGATGTCGCCGTGCCCGCCAGCGATCGTGATGCCGTGCCGGTCGCGAAGGGCGAGCCGCAGTGCGACCGCGTCGATACCGGTCGGAGTCAGCGCGGCGGTGAGCACGGCGGCTCGATCATCGTCAGGCGAGTAGAGCTCGAGGCCCATCGCCTTGATCCCGGCCCGACACGCGCGACCGAGCGAGACGTGCCGGGCGAACGCCTTCTCGAGCCCCTCGCGCACGAGCAGCTCGAGCGCGACGTCGAGCGCGACGATGGTCGAGACCGCGGGCGTGAACGGGGTGTTGTCCTTCGCCGCCTGCGCCTCGGCACGCGCCCAGTCGAAGTAGAAGCGCGGCATCGTCGAGCTCGCAGCCTTCTCTCGCGCGCGCTCGGAGATCGAGACGAACCCGAGCCCGGGCGGGCACATCAGCGCCTTCTGCGAGCCAGTGACGACGACGTCGATGCCCCAGGCGTCGGTCTCGAGCGGGACGGCGCCGAGGCTCGAGATCGCGTCGACCGCGCACAACGCCCCCTCCGCCGAGCACGCCGCGACCAGCGTCTCGACGTCGCTGATCACCCCGGTCGACGTTTCCGAGTGGACGAGGAGAGCGACCTTGGCTCCGCTCCCGCGGATCGCCTCGACGACCCGCCCAGCCGTCGGCGCCTCGCCCCATTCGAAGCTGACGGGGTGCACGTCGGCACCGTAGGCGCTCGCGAGCTTCTGCCAGCGCTCGCCGAAGTTGCCGTGCGAGACGGCGACGACGGGCTCACCGGGCGAGAGGAGGTTGACGATCGCCGACTCGAACGCTCCGGTCCCGGAGCTGGTCGTCACGATCACCTCGTTCTCCGTCCGGAAGACATCGCGCAGTCGCGCACGAACGCGCGCGAACAGCGTCTTGAACTCGGGAGAGCGGTGGTGGATCACGGGCCGCGCCAGCGCCTCGAGCACCGCCTCGGGCACTTGTGTCGGCCCCGGCGTGAGAAGAAACGGCTCGCGCGACATCGCTCCCACCCTACCGACCGGTGACATCCACTCGGCCGGTCTAGCGATGCCCGTCGAAGCTGATCACCTGCTGGAACGTCGGGCGGTTTGTCCAGCGCATCGACGTCGGGAGGATCCCGGGTGCGAACGTGATGCGCTCCGGGCTCGCGTTCGAGTGCCAGTCGCTCGGGCTCGGCCCCTGCGTCGCCTCGAGGCCGGCCGCCGCCTTGTCGAGCGCGGCCCACAGCGCGCCGGTGCAGGCGACGACGTTCCCCTTGCCACAGAACTTCGTGACAAAGGCCTTCTGGACCGGCCGCCCGAGCAGCGTGCGCAGGTCCTTGTCGACGTACGAATACCACCCTTCGATGTACGAGGAGCCTCCCCGGGCGGGCGCATCGTCGCGCGTTGCGAATCGCTCGAGCGCCTGAACCAGCTCCGCTCCGAGCACCGGCGAGAGCACCGCGTCGGTCAGCGGGCCCCAGGCTGCGTCCAGAATCGCGGCCCCGGGGTCGTCGATCTTGCCGTCGAGATCGCCGTCGAGCCTGCTACCACCGCGCGAGAGCCAGGTGTCGACCAGCGTCGCCGCGGTTCGAGCGCGGTCGGTCGGTGCCGTTCCGCGGTCGAGCACCGCGCGGATCGCGGGCCACACCCTGACCACGCGGAGGTCCTGTGTCGCAGCGAGGTTCATCGCGCCAACGAGCGTCGCGAGCGTGTGCTTCTGCTTGCGCTGCGCAGCGTTCCAGAGAAGGTCGACGCGCTGCACGGGCCCGTACGACCATTCGGAGTCGGAGGCGCTGTAGCCGCGTGCCGGCTTGTTGTTCCAGTTGAGGATCAACCCGCTGCGGGGATTCACCTGTTGCGCGTGCCCACCCGAGGGGACGAATCCCTGCCACTCGTAGGCACCCGTCCCCTTCGTCGGAAGCCCCGGATCGACAGTCGCCGGCCTGACCGGCAGCCGGCCGCTCGTGAACACCGCGATATCCTTCGCGTCGACGTAGTGCCAGTTGAAGCTCATCTCCATCGTCGCCGCTTCCTTGAAGAACGACTTCGCGGAAGTGACCTCACCGGTCGAGAGCGCGAGGAAGAACCTCCCTGCGAGGAGCTCGCGCCCACGGGTGGAGCGCTTCGTCGAGATCGCGACCCGGACGCCGCCAACGGTCGCGTATCCGATCACAGGACCGTGCACGGTCTCTCGATACGTGAGCGGAACGTCCGCTGTCCCCGGCGCGCCGCGGATGATGCCCGCGTCGAACGACGTCATCTCCCGGCACGAGCCGTTGAACAGGTATTTGGTGCTGCTTCCGTCACAAAGCGTCTCTGCGTACTGATCGACGACGTCGCTGCCGGCCGAGGTTGCGCTCCAGGCGTAGTCCGGGCCGCGGCCGAGGAGGATCGCGAACGAGATCCCCGGGAATGCCGCACCGCGTGACTGATAACCGCCGCCCTGGAGATCGAGCTCGAGCAGGATCTGTGGGTAGTAGTAGCCGACCTGGGGGCCCATCACCGCGAGCGGGTGACCTGTCGCCGAGCGCTTGGCGGAGACCAGGAGGGCGTTCGACATCATCGCCGGTGGCCTGCTCTCGGAAGCGAGGGCAGGAGGGCCGCCCCCTTCTGGGACGAAGCTGCCCGCGTCGACGACGACGTTCCCGAGCTCCGAGCTCGAGGCTCCGTAGACGAACTGAGGCTCGACGGCCGTTCGCGCTTCGGGGTCGTCGCGAAGCCGCAAGTCCTCCCAGACCTGGCGTCCCACCTCTGCCCCGAGCTTCGCCTGTAACCGGGCGAGAAAGTCCGAGCGGGTCGTCTCGTCGCCACCGCCGGCGCCGAAGAGCCCGCCGATCAGGCCGGCGATCGCGACGACGTCTGTCCGTGTCCACGGCGTGATCGGGAGCCCTGCCTTCTTGTAGGCGGTGTTGATCCCGGCGACGTAGGCATCGATCAGCCGCGCGAGCCGGCGACCGTCCGGGCCGGCGCGTAGAAGCGTGTCGAACTGCTGGTTCAGCCGGGACTCGGTCGCCGGGCTCGGGACGAACGTCTTGCCCGCGAGCGCGAGCGAGAACGCGTTGACCCCTGGCGCATCGAGCGCGGCGATCCGTCCGGGGCCGCGGAGCAGCTCCATGATCAGCTGCCGATCCTGCGCCGTCGCATACCCGGCGCCGAACGCGACGTCGACGTCGGTCTTCCCGACGATGTGCGGCACACCCCAGCGGTCGCGCGTGATCGTCAGGCCCTTCCGCGGGCGCTCGGTGGAGACCGCCTTCTCGGCTCCGAGCCCAAGCGGCTCGCGTTTGAACTGCTTGCGAACCGTTGCGGCCGTCACGTTGTCGCGAAGCGGCGTGAGACCGTCGTAGAGCTTTGCCTGGTCGGTCGAGTTTTTCGTGAACGCGACCCCTCCGGCCTGGCCGGGCGGGAGCACGTTCCAGGCCTCCGCAGCGAAGTCCGTCCGTCCGGCGCCGAGCGCAGCTCCCGCCGCGGCAGCTGCAACCACGATTCCGAACCCAACGGCCCTGCGCACGAACCGATCCTCCCGTCGACGATGGCCTCTCGATGATCGCGGATCGTCCGGACGCTGTCGAGCATCCCGAAGCGCGATTCCCCGTTAGTGTCGCCGCATGTCGGTGCTCGTCCCCTTCGCCGCGACGATCGTCTCGCTGAGGCTCGCGGGAGCGCTTCTGCGTCGCTGGCGCGAGACGGCGCGCCCCGAGCTCGTCAGCTGGGCGCTCTCGCTCGTCAGCTTCGGCGCCGCCTCGGCGGCGCTCGCCTGGGGAGGCGCCTACGGCTGGAACGATGCGGTGTTCAAGGTCTACTACCTCTTCGGCGGACTGCTGACGGCGGCGCTCCTCGGGCTCGGCTCGCTTCGCCGAGCCGGGGTGCGGTGGATCAGGCCCGTCGCAGTCGCCTACATCGCCTTCAGCGTGGGCGTTGCCCTTGCGGTCGAGCCGACGTCCCCTGTCACCGGCGGCGCGATTCCCGCCGCTTCGGATCATCTCGCGCTCGTTCCAGCGCGCGCGCTTGCCTTCGTGGGCAACGTTGGGGGGACGGCAGCGGCAGTGGGCGTGGCGCTGCTCGGGCTGCGACGCCGACCGCTCGGCAACGCCCTCGTGCTCGCCGGGATTGCGACCGCCGCGCTCGGCAGCGCGCTGGCAGGGCTCGGCGAGAGCGGCAGCGCCGCGTTCTCGTTGGTCGCCGTGGTGCTCCTCTACTGCGGCTTCGTCGTCCGTCGTTGAGCGACGATCACGCGTCGTCGCGCATCCGGGCGGTGCGGCCGCCCTTGCGGCGGCGCGCCCGCTCGCGCCACCAGATCCCGCCGAACAGCGTGATCGCGGCGGCGACCGCGAGCAGCTCGATCGCGACGGTCGTCGTGCTCAGGTGATGCCCGACGATCACGGCCGCGAGAGGATCCAGAGCCCGCCGACGGTGTAGAGCAGCATCAGCGCGAGCATCGGCAGCTGAGATCGCAACGCGACGCGCCTCTCGGCGAAGATCGCGACCGCGCGATCGTGAGCGACCGCGAGGCCGATCACGTGTCCGGTGACGAGCGCGCTCGCCTGGACGTACCAGATCGTCGTTGGGGAGAAAGGAACCAGGTTCGGCTTGAAGCCCGCGGTACCGAGCAGGTCGCGGCCCTGGCCGAATGGGTCGGAAAGAAGCGGGATCAGGAACTGCCCCTGCACCGCGAAGAGGGAGAAGTAGTGCGCGACGAGGTAGGCGAACGCGATCGGAACGAGCGAGAGCAGGAAGTCGGGCGCGAGATCGCGCGGTGCCCGCACGAGGAGCCCGGCGACGGCACAGGCAGCCCGAAACGCCAGCGAGACGAGAACGAACGCCGCCAGCAGGCCACCGACGCTCGCAGCCGTGACGAGCAGCTCCGCGACCCCGGGTCGGTCGATGAGGTATGGGGCCTCGAGCTCGCTCAGCAGGTCCTGCCAGGTGGTCGTCCGGCTGTAGCCGTCGAACATCACGGAGCCGAGCATCACGCCGACGACTGCCGTCGAACCGGGTACGCGTTCGCCCGTTGCGAGGCCGCTGAACGGCCAACGCGCCCGAAGAGCCCCCTCGTCGACGTAGAGCGGCGCGAGCCGGGCGAGCAGCGAGAAACCGACCGAGAAGCCCTCGCCGCTTCGCGTCCAGGCCTCGCGGCCGAACGCGACCATCCCGAAGAGGGCGACGTACGTGTAGAGCGCGATCGCGAACGCGAGCGCTCGCGGGCTCGATGGCTCCGAGTAGGCGAGCTCGAGGATCGTGAAGCCGGCGAGAGTGGCGGCTGCCGGCCAGCGTCCGAGGCGGGTGGGGTACGCCGACAGGGGCTTTGCGCGACGACCGGTTCGCTCGAGGAGCCACACCGCGCCATCCGCGATCGCGCGCCACGGCGAGAGGACGCGCCAGACGTCACCGAGCACGACCGAGAGAAGTGGAAGGCCTAGCCAGAACGCGATGTACACCCAGGTAGGCGCGACGTTCGAGAACGGGTCGGTGTCACCCAGGAGCGCGGCCGCCCAGACGAGGGCGAACAGCGCCACCGAGACGAGCTGCAGGAGCACGGCCAGCGGCTGAAGTCGCGCTGTGCTGACGAGCGGTTGACCCCGGCTCCGGCGCGCAAGCACGGGCGAACGCCAGAGGGCGCCGAGCAGCAGGAACGACACGACGAGAGCGATCGCCGCACCCCAGTAGAAGAGCCAGCGCGGGACGGGGAGGTCCTGAACCCCCCCGATCCCGTGCGCGACGACGTCGAGCGCGAGCACGTCCTACCTGACCGTCAGCTGCGCCAGCAGCGAGTCCGGATGGTGCAGCTCCAGCTCGAATCGTCCGGCGAGCTTGGCGCGGAACTGCATGACGACCGGCTTCCCCTTCACCACCCTGCGTTCGATGTCATACCCGTGGAGGTGGATCTCCGAGCCCACGTTGGTGACGATCACGAGCCGGAGCAGCGTTCCCTTCTTCACGCTCGGGCGCTTGATCCCGCCGACCGGCCGTCCGTCCTTGACGACGATCTTGATCACCGTCGGCTTGACGGCGGCGGGTGCGGCCGGCGGCATCGCGACCGCCGTGACGCCCGCCGCGAGCACGAGCATCGCGAGCAGGCGCAGAGTTGTCAGCTTCATCTCGTTCCTCCGATGCATGCGAGTAGTTAGGTGAGCGACGAGTGCCGCTCGAGGGACGCCGTCTACTGCGGCGGTCCTCGCGGGGCATGCAGCCCGGGGCGGAGAGGGGCCGGCCGGAAGGCCGACCGTGTCGGAATCGGCGCCGCCGCGAGAAGCCAGAGCCGTGGCGGCGAACTCGATTCCGCTCGACAGCCGAGCTCCCTCGCGAGGGTACCTGCGAGGCGCGCGACGAGAAGCGCGGCGGGAACCTGGAGCGCAAGCCCGAGGAGAAACGTCCGATCCGTGGCGAGCAGCGGGAGATCGCCGGTGTGGACGTAGCGCTCGAGGTGCTCCTGCCCCGCGAACACGGCAGGCGCGAGCCAGGGCAGCAGGCGAAGCCCGCCGCCGAATCGCTGCTCCCCGACGCCGAGAACGAGCAGCGCGAAGACCGCGAGAACCATCACCTGAGCGGCATGGTCGAGGTACCCGTGGAGCGGCTCGGGATCGGCCCCCGTGACCGCATATGCGACCGCGTGCCCCGCAAGCACGCTCAACCCGACGAGCGGGACCGTTAGCGCGACCACCTGTGCGCGACCGAGCATTCGCCCATGGTGCCAGCCCGCCGGGGCGGGTGGCGACTACGAGCCGTCGAGCCTGGCGCGGACGAGCTCGTTAACTGCCCGCGGGTCGGCGGAGCCCTGGGTCTCCTTCATCACCTGACCGACGAAGAAGCCGAGAAGCCCTGTCTTACCGTTGCGATAAGCCTCGACCTGGCCGGCGTTCGCCGCGAGAACACCGTCGACGATCGGCTCGAGCGAGGCGGTATCGGCAACCGACTCCTGTACAAGGTAAGGCTCGGCGGAGAACGCCGGCTCGCCCAGGCGTGAGATCGCCTCGTCGAACGCCTTTCGCGGGATCCGGTCGCGTGCCGCCACGAGCTTGCCGAGCTCGGCGCCGTCGACCGCGGCAGGATCGACACCCGCGCCGACGAGGTTGTTGGCGATCACATTCGCCGCGGCCGTCGGGTCGGCGCCCGCGGCAACGGTCACCTCCCACAGCCGATCCAGCCCTCCCGAGACGAGCACCGTGGCGCGCTCGAGTTCGAGTGACCGCTCGATCCGCCGGATGCGCGCGCCGGGGAGCTCAGGCAGTTCGGCGCGCAGGCGTTCGACGAGCTCCGGGGATGGCTCGACCGGAACGAGGTCTGGCTCGGGGAAGTAGCGGTAGTCGTCCGCCTCCTCCTTCGTCCTTCGCGCGGTGAGCCGGTTGTGCGCGACGTCGTAGTCGTAGGTGTGCTGCTCGACCTCGCCGCCGGACTCCCAGACCTCGATCTGCCGGGCGACCTCGGCGTCGATCCCCTTCGCGATGTGCGTGAACGAGTTCATGTTCTTGATCTCGCAGCGGGTGCGCAGCTCACTCGAGCCCTCGGGTCGCACCGAGACGTTGGCGTCGACGCGGAGCGTTCCCTTCTCCATCTCGGCGTCGGAGATCCCGAGCTCGACGACCGTCTGTCGCAGGAGCTGCAGAAACCGCTTTGCGTCCTCGGACGAGTGGAGGTCGGGGGCGGTGACGATCTCGACGAGCGGCGTCCCGCCGCGGTTGTAGTCAACCAGCGAGTAGTCGGCACCGCCGATCCGTCCCGTGTGACCGCCGACGTGAACCGTCTTCGCCGCGTCCTCCTCGAGGTGCGCGCGCACGATCCCGATCACATGATCGCCTTCACTGGTCGGTACTAACAAACTGCCGTTTGTGCAAGAAGGCAGATCGAACTGGGAAATCTGATAGCCCTTGGGTAGATCCGGGTAGAAGTAGTTCTTGCGGGCGAACACGGCACGCGGAGCGATCTCGCAGCCGAGCGCAAGCCCGAGCTTGAGCGTCCACTCGATCGCGGTGCGGTTCGGTACCGGCAGCGCGCCCGGGAACCCAAGGCACACGGGGCACGTCTGTGTGTTCTCGCCGGCGCCGAACCCGACCGGGCACCGGCAGAACATCTTCGTGCGCGTCTTGAGCTGGACGTGGATCTCGAGCCCGATCACCGGCTCCCACACCCCAGCCTTCCCCTGGAGGGTCATCCGAGGTACCTCGTGGGCACCGGCGTGAACGAGATCGTCTGCTCGAGCGCGTGACCGATGCGAAAAAGCGTGTTCTCGCCGAACTGCGCCCCGATCAGCTGAAGGCCGACGGGCAGCCCGTCCGACAGCCCTGAGGGGACGTTGAGCCCGGGGAGGCCGGCGAGGCACGACGGGATCGTCAAGAGGTCGCACGCGTACATTGCAAGCGGGTCGGCGGCCTTGTCTCCGAGCGGGAACGCTACCGTCGGCGAGGTCGGCGTGATGATCGCATCGACCGCGCGAAGCGCATCGCGATGCTCGCGGACGATGAGCGTGCGAAGGCGCTGCGCCTGACCGTAGAACGCGTCGTAGTAGCCGGCCGAGAGCGCATACGTCCCGAGCATGATCCGGCGTTTCGGCTCGGGGCCGAAGCCGTCGTCGCGGGTGCGCTCGACCATCTCGCGGTAGCTCGCCCCCTCCGCCCTTTCTGCGTAGCGCACACCGTCGTAGCGAGCGAGGTTCGACGAGGCCTCGGCCGGGGCGATGAGGTAGTAGCAGGCCATCCCGTACTCGAACGAGAGCGGGAGGTCGACCTCGACGATCTCGGCGCCGAGCGCGACCGCCGCGGCGGTCGCGCTCTCGAACGAGGCGGTGACGCCCGGCTCGATTCCGGGAAGCGTTGCGACCTGCTTCGGCAGCCCGAGCCTCACCCCGGCAAGGTCGACGCGATCAGGCAGGGTGAGCGGCTCCGGGTGGGCGACGGTGGTGGAATCGGCCGGGTCTTTGCCGGCGATGATCGATGCCAGCAGCGCGCAGTCGCGGACGGTGCGTGCGACCGGCCCGATCTGGTCAAGGCTCGAGGCGAAAGCGACGACTCCGTAACGGGAGACAGTTCCGTAGGTCGGCCGGAGCCCGACGTTGCCGCAGAGCGCCGCCGGCTGCTTGATCGAGCCCCCGGTGTCGGAGCCGAGCCCCCAAGGCGCGAGGCCGGCGGCGACAGCCGCAGCCGTGCCACCACCCGAGCCGCCGGGGACACGGCTCGTGTCCCACGGGTTCCGCGTCGGGCCAAACCCGGAGTTCTCGGTCGAAGAGCCCATCGCGAACTCGTCGGTGTTCGTCTTCCCGAGCAGAGTTAGCCCTGCCGCCTTGCATCGCGCCGCGACGGTCGCATCGAACACGGGCACGTAGCCGGAGAGGATCTTCGAGGCGGCGGTCGTCTCGACGCCCTTCGTCGAGATCACGTCCTTGAGCGCGATCGGGATCCCCGTGCCGCCGTCGTAGTCGGTGGTTCGCAGGTATGCGTGCAGCTCACCGTCGCGCTCGTCGATCGCGGCGCGGTAGGCGGCGTGGAGCTCGGCGGGGCTCACCTCCTTGCGCTCGACGAGACCAATCGCCTCCTCTGCGCTCAACCGGAGCGTGTCGACGACAGCACTCATGCGACGGCGCCCCAGCTGGTGACGGACGCGCGCGCGTGAGGACATCGATGAGATCGCGACCGCGACGCCGCCCCCGCGGCCAACTCGACGCCTGTCCAACGATCCCAGCCCCGGGGCCCGTTGGTCCAGCGCCCCCCATGGGGGTGCGGGACCCCCCTTCCGGAACGGTACGGGAGAAGGTGTGTCATGTCTGTGTCAGCTTCGTGTCGAGTGTGTGTCGAACGCGCAGGACGCTTCGCGTTGGCGTGGTCACACGGTCGGGGGAACTCGGAAGAGGTCGCCCTCGCGAGCGGGCGCGTTGCGAAGCGCCTTCTCGACCGCGAGCGGCTCGTGTGGAACATCGTCGGCCCAGGCGTTGACGACGTCGAGCGGATGGGACGTCGGCGGCACCTCGACGAGGTCCAGCTCGGCGACCTTCGACACCGCCTCGAGGATCGCGGCGAGCTCGCGGGTCAGCTGCTCGATCTCCTCCTCGCGGAGGTCGAGCCTGGCGAGCCTTGCGACGTGCAGAACCTGTTCCCTCGTGATCGCCACGACGATCGCATCCTTCCAGAAAGACGGCGGGCCCCGGTGTGGGGCCCGCCCGAACCTCGTCGCCGCGTGGTGCTACGCGGCTGCGGAGACGTTCGCGGCCTGGGCGCCCTTGGGACCCTGGACGACCTCGAACTCCACCTTCTGACCCTCGGCGAGGGTCTTGTAGCCGTCCATGGTGATCGCCGAGAAGTGAACGAAGACGTCATCGCCGTTATCGCGTGCGATGAAGCCGTAGCCCTTCTCGTTCGAGAACCACTTCACGGTGCCCGTCTCAACTGCCAACCGAACGTCCTCCTGCGAATGCGCCGGCGCTCGGCCGGCGCGACTTGACTGAAGCCGCGAAACCGTAGCGACAACGAGGCCGCCAGGCAAGGTGTCTTCTCAAGGCGTGTGCAAGAGGGTCAGACCGCGAACTCGAGCTCGCCGCGACGGAACCGGGCCGCCTTCAGCGTGCTGCGCAAGAGCATCGCGATCGTCATCGGCCCGGTGCCACCCGGCATTGGGGTCAGGAGCCCGGCAACCTCGGCGACCGCGGGGTCGACGTCGCCGACGATGCCGGCGTCGGTTCGAGTGACGCCGACGTCGAGCACGGCGGCGCCGGGCTTGACCATCTCGGGCTTGACGATCGCGGGGACGCCCACCGCCGCAACGACGATGTCCGCCTCACGCACGTGCGCGGCCAGGTCGGCCGTGCGCGAATGACAGATCGTGACGGTCGCGTGCTCGAGGAGCAGGAGCATGGCCGCAGGCCTCCCAACCAGCTCGCTACGACCGATCACGACCGCGTTCTTCCCCTTGGGGTCAACTCCATAGGCGTGCAGCAGCTCGATGCAACCCCACGGGGTGGCGGGGATGTGGAGCGGATTGCCCAAGTAGAGCGCCGCCGCGTTGACCGGGTGGAGACCGTCCACGTCTTTGATCGGCTCGATCGCACGGATCACAGTCGGCTCGTCCACCTGGGCGGGGAGCGGGAGCTGGACGAGGATCCCATCGACCGAATCGTCGGCGTTGAGCTCGGCGAGAGCAGCGAGCACTTCGTTCTCCGTCGCGGACTCGGGGAGCCTCACGTCGCGCGCATCAAACCCCGCGGCGGTCGCTGCCTTGTGCTTCATGTCGATGTAGATGTGCGACGCCGGGTCGTCGCCGACGAGCATCGTCGCGATCCCCACGTGCCCGAGCGCCTGCACCTCCGGAACGAGCTCCTCGCGCAGCTTCGCGGCAAGTGCCTTGCCGTCCATGATCGTCGCGGTCACAGCAGCGACTGTAGTCGAACCATCGACCTGCCAGCACCGAACCGTTCGCGACGCTCAAGCGGTTGTGGCGCGATGCCGATACCCGTCTCAAGGAAGTACGCCTCGGAGCCCCGCCGCCATGGTTTTCGTCAAGATCGCCGCAGTCGTCGCCCTCATCATCGGTGGGCTCGCGTACGCCAAGCAGCAGCACTACTACGAGAAGATCGGCGTCGTTGGGGGTTGCGACCTCTCTGCAGCCCCGATCATCGACAACGCGTCGGCGCAGTGGTGGAGCTGTCACGAGGGCATGCTCACCGGCTACCCGACGCTCACCCGGGACAACTGCCGTCTGTACACGGTGACCCAGACGCGCCAGCTGTGGCGCTGTCCCGAAGCGATCCCGCGCCCCTCCGCGCTGTAGCCCGCTACTCGCGCTGGCTGGCGAGCCCGGTCAGCATCTCTCGTACGACCCGTTCGGCGACGAGCGCCGTGATGTCGCTCGAGCCCGGCGCCGTCGGGATCACCTCGACGACGTCCATCCCGACGAGCCGCAGCTGCGAGGCCAGCGTCCGGCAGGCCCAGAGCAGGTCGACTGGCGTCATTCCCCCGGGCTCGGGCGTCCCAGTTCCGGGCGCGAACGCGGGATCGAGGACGTCGACATCCACGGTCAGCATCACCGGCCCGTCCCCGATGATCGCGAGCGTGTCGTCGACGATCTGGCGGATCCCGCGATCGCGCACGTCGTGCATGAAGAACGCCGTGATTCCGCGCTCTGCCTGCCACGCAAGCTCCTTCTCGCCGGGCCAGTAGCCGCGGAGGCCAATCTGCACATAGCGCTTCGGGTCGACGAGCCCGTCCTCGACGAGCCGAAACATCGGCGTCCCGTGCGAGACTTCGACACCGAAGACCTCCTCGCCGGTGTCGGTGTGCGTATCGAAGTGGACGAGACCGACGGGCCCGTGGACCGCGGCGAGCCCGGCGATCTCGGGATACGCGATCGAGTGGTCGCCGCCGAGCGTGACCGGGACGACGCCGGCGGCCGCGACCTCGCGGACGAGGCCCTCGATCGCCTTCGCCGTCCAGACCGGGTCCGAGGGAATCACCGGCGCGTCGCCGAAGTCAACCGCCTTCAGCACCGCGAACCAGTCGATCTTCGCCTCGAGGTGAGGGCCAGGAGGACAGCTCGCCGCGCGGATCGCGCGGGGGCCGAAGCGCGTTCCCGGCCGGTCGGAGACGAGGTCGTCGGTCGGCGCGCCGATGATCGCCACGTCGAGCCCTGCGAGGTCGGCCGGATCCTCCGTGTACGGGAGCCCCGAGTACGTCAGCAGTCCCGCATAGTCGGGCTTGTCGGGGTGGCCGGCGGCCTTCCAGCGGGCGAGCGGGTCGAGCACGGCCCCGATCCTACGCCGTACCGTGACGCCGTGAGCCCACGAGCGATTACCCACGCCGCACTCCTCACTGTCGTCGCCGCATGGCTGTTCTCCGGTCACGTGCGAGCTGTGCTGCCGATGGTCGTCCCGCTCGGGGCGCTCGTGCTCGTCGAGGTCGAGGTGGCGGTCGCCGGGGTTCGCGAGCGCGGCTCGCACACGACACGCCGCGAGCTGCCAGGCCCAGAAGACGCGGATCTCGGCTACGGCGAGCTCGTCGAGGACGAGCTCGGGATCCGGCTCGAGCCGCCGCCACCGCGACCGGCACGCACCTGGCGCGATCGCGTCCCGCTCGTGCTCGGGCTCGCCGCGGCTACGGCGGTCATCGCGGTCGGGATCCGGGACGACGGCGCTTCGACCTGGCAGGCGCTGCCGGCAACAGCCCGCGAGGCGACGCGCGCCCGGCTCGAAGCCGAGGCCGAGCGTATCGCCGGTCGCGACGTTCACCTCGGCTGTTCAGACGACCAGGGCTTCTCCGGGGTTCGCGCCGACGCTCTGGGCGTGGCGTATCCCCGCCACGCCCTCGTCTTCCTCCGCTCATCGGTCTGCCGCGATCTCCACGACCTGATCGCCGAGCGATCGGCCCACGGCGACCGCCGCGCCGAATCGCTGCTCGTGCTCGCCCACGAGGCCGTACACCTTGCCGGCGAGCTCCGCGAAGGAGCGACCGAGTGCCTGGCCCTCCAGGCCGGAGTCGGGTTGGGCCACCGGCTCGGCCTCGACGACGATGTCGCGGCCCGGCTGATGCGCGGCCGCTACGTCGCCGACCTCGCCGACCGCTCGCTCATCCGACTCGAGTACCGGTTGCCCGAGGGGTGCCGCGACGGCGGAGAGCTCGACCGCGACCCAGGCTCCGACCGGTTCCCGTAGCCGAAGCGGGGACGAGATCCGCTGACCCCGCCTCGCGGGCGTTCGAGCGCATAGGAGCTCTCACCGCGACTCGAGTAGGCGCCGACGGACGAGCGCGATGCTCAGCGACGCCGTCGCATCGTCGACGGAGGCTCCGAGCGCGTTTGCCTCGAGCAGCACTCGCTCCCGCTCAGCCACGAGCGTCGCGTGTGCGAGGAACAGCGCCGCGCGGGCCTGGGCACCCCACCCCTCGAGCTCACCGAGCGTCGCCCCCGGGGCTCCTTTGCCCGCGTCGCTGAGGCGAGGTGCGGCCTCGAGACGTGAGGCGAGCGCTCTCGCCGCCGCGACGAGCCCGTCGGCAGACGCGCGAAGGGCAACCTCGACGTCAACGAGCTCTTCGCGCCTCCGATCGGCACGCTCGGCCCGGGCGGTCGCGTCGTCGAGGTCACGCACCGCGTCGCCGAGCTCACGGTGCACGCGCCGCAACGCCACTGCGTTCGGGCGACGGGCTCGCTCGAGGTCGGCGAGCGCGGCCTCGGCCACCGATCGTGCGCGCAGTGCTTCAGCCACCACGCGCTCCGCCGATCGACACTCCCTCTCCGCGCTCACCCGGTCGTCCGGAAGCCGCTCGAGTGCCGCTGATATCTCCGAAGCCCGCCGTCGGATCTCGCAGACCTCCTCGGTCAGCTCGATGAGCTCTGCGAGGAACCCAGCGAGCGCCCGATCGCGTGTCTCGAGCTCGTCGAGGTGCCCCAAGAGCGCCGTCTGCCGAGATGCCTCCACCCCCTAAGTATCGCGGCCGCGGCGTAGGCGCCGCGTCTTCGCCTCGGCAGCAGCCGACGGCGGCCTCGGCGCTCGTCGCACGGCGCCTCGGGTGGCCGTGCGCGTGCCGCGGCTACGATGCAAGGGCCGGGCGACGTGGCCGAGAGGTTAGGCAGAGGCCTGCAAAGCCTTGTACAGCGGTTCGAATCCGCTCGTCGCCTTCGTCCGCTCCCGAAGGCCGTACCAACCGGCGGGACCTCTACCATCGAGCGCATGCCCTGTTCGTGCCGGGCTTCCTGCATCTGACTGGAGTGCGTCACCATGGACACGGACCAGCGTCTGTTGGAGACGAGGTTCGGCCGCTGGACGCAAACGGCCCGATCCGGGTCTCAGTAGTGACCGACCTTGCCGGGCTTCCCAATTAGACGGGAACCCGGACCCTGGTGCCGAAGAGGTAGCCGGCGACGCCGAAGCGCCCGTCGGCGTCGGCTCACAGGTCGCTAACGAACGATCCCTACGCTGAGGTGCGATGACCCTCCGACACGCCCTGCGCCTCGCCCTCCCACTCGCCGCCGTCGCGGCCGCGCTCGCAGGCGCCGCGGGCGGGGCGAAGGCAACGACGAGTGCGTGCGTCACGCGTGTCTCGGGCAGCCCGCTGTGGGTCGAGTACGGCGACGGCTCGGTGCCGCCCGAGGTTCGCGCCGTGTTCTCCCGACCGGGAGTCGTCGTCGCCGCGACCGGAACCGGGCTTCCCGGGCAATATCGGGAGAGGGGCGCGAAGACGGTGTTCTTCAGCCTCAAGCTCCCGTCGCTCGTGGGCGAGCCCGGCAAGCCCGCCGACCCGGCAACGATCGAGGCCATCGCCGATCGCACCTACGAGCGGGCCGTGGCGTCGACCGCATGCGAGACGCCCTGGATCGGCTTGAACGAGCTCGCCGGCCCGGCGAACCCGGTGCCGTGGACGGACAGCGTGCGCGCCTACCGCCAGAACATCCTGGACCTGATGCAACGGCTCCACGACCGAGGTGCGACCCCGGTCCTACTCGTCCACGGAAGCCCTGTCTACACGGGTGAGGCACGAGACTGGTGGCGGGCGATCGGCGAGGTCGGACACGTGGTCTACGAGTCGTACTACCGAGCGCCGGGAATCGTGCAACGCGGCCGGATCGTCGGGCCGCGACGGCTCCGTCTCGGGATGAGGTCGGTGATGACGTCGTTTGCGAACACGGGAATCCCGCGCGATCACCTCGGGCTCGTGCTCGGCTTCCAAGTCGCCCCCGGGAAGATGGGCCGCGAAGGGCTGCAGCCAAGCCAGGAGTGGTACCGGTACGTGAAGTGGAACGCGCTCGCCGCGAGGCAGGTCGCGTCCGACATGGGGCTCGGCTCGATCTGGTCGTGGGGTTGGGGCAACCTCAGCGCCGCCGCCAAGGACCCCGACAAGCCGGCCGCCGCCTGCGTCTACCTCTGGGCGCGCGACCAGTCGCTCTGCGACGGGCGAACGGCGGCAGGCGACGGCTTCAAGTGGTCGCTCGTCGAAGGGCCGATCGTGATGGGCGAGCTGAGCCAGTGCATCTCGATCGCGGGCAAGCTCCCGCGGGCCGCAGTCGCCGAGACGAACGCGGTCACCCAGAGCCTCGACTTCGCCGTTAGCGCGGCCTTCGTCCGCCAGGTGCTGAGGCGCAAGCTCCCGATCAGCACGGCCGAGCTCGACGGAGCCGAGAACGCCGTGATCGCGCGCGTCTTCGGCGGCTCGCGCGACGCCTACCTCGCCGCCCTCGCCGAGCGCCGCGCGACCCCAGGCGTCGCGCGAGGGATCATCGAGGACGAGCTACGCCGTGCGAAGCTCAACGATCAGCTGGGCACGACCGCGCTCATCTGGATCGCCGACCAGGTCACGGCGGCAATCGACACTGCGACCTGCCGCGGTGACCGTCTCCCGGGAATCGGCAACTTCCCGGTCAGCGATCGCCGCGAGTCGGCGGGGATCCCTCTCGCGCTGTGGCTCCCGTTCCTCACGGAGAACACCGACCTTCCACTGACGCCGACCGGCCCGACGCTGACGACAACCGGCTCGGGCGCGACGGTTGACTGGGACGACAACAGCGACCTCGACCTGCTCGGGTACTACGTGTACCGGCGGGCCGGGGAGAGCGCTCCGTGGACGCTCCTCACGAAGCAGCCATGGCCGCGCTCCGCCTGGAACGACCCCAGGCCGGTCACCGGCGGCATGTACGCCGTTCGCGCGGTCGATATCGCAGGCAACGTCTCGTCGCTCGCCATCGCCCTGCCGGCGACGCCGCTCCCTCCCCACCCGAGCTGAGCGTCCGCCGCGACCCGTAGGCTGGCTCGGTGACCGCTCAGCCGCACCCTTCGCCTCTCGCCGCGTCGAGACCCGACGCCGAGCGCTGCCTGCGTTGCGCCGCAACGATGGAGTGGCGTCACGGAACCTGGCAATGCCCGCGCTGCCGGTTCAAGATCGGCTGCTGCGAAGGCCCAACCGCCGAGTGCTTCTCCGAGCAGTGACGTCGCCTGCTATCCGCCCGAACGCAGGACCGCGCTTCGCGCCCGCGCCCCGCCACCATGCCGTGACCTCCGGGCCTGCCGCGTGACCCCGCCGGGGGCAGCGTCCCTCGCCGCCGCCCTCGAGGCGGCGCGGCTCGTCGACCTGACGCAGCTTCTCGGCCCGGCAACGGCGTTGTGGCCGGGTTCGTCGCCGTTCGTCGCGACCACCGTCGCAACCTACGAGCGCGACCAGTGCTACGCGCGTGAGCTCGCCTTTCCCGAGCACGCCGGGACCCACCTCGACGCGCCGTCGCACTTCATCCCCGGGCAAGCGCGTGTGCACGAGCTTGACCCGACGACCTTCCTCCGACCGCTCGTGAAGCTCGACGTGCGACCGTGGGTCGGCGAGGACGAGACCGTCTCGATCGGCAGGGAGGTGATCGAAGAGCTCGAGGCTCGCGACGGCGCGATCACCCCCGGCGTCGTCGTCGTCGTCCACACGGGCTGGGACGCCCACGTCAGCAACGCCGATCGCTACCTCGGCCCGAACGGAACGACCGCGTTCCCCGGTCTCGCGGCGAGCGCCGCCGAGCTCCTCGTCGAGCGTCGCGTGGCCGGGCTCGGGATCGACACGCTCTCGACCGACGTGGGAGGCTCCCCGTCGCAGGAGGTGCACCTGTGCTTCCTCCCCAGCGGGGCGTGGCAGCTCGAGGGGCTCGTGAATCTCGCCGCTCTCCCCCCGCGCGGCGCGTGGATCGTCGTCGCGCCGCTCAACCTCGTCGACGGCTCGGGCACACCCGCCCGCGTGTTCGCGATCGTTCCCGCGAGCTGAGCCGCGCGGTTCGCGTAGCCTCGAACGCGTGCGAATCCGCAAGGTGCGCTCGGACGAGTGGCGTCGCTGGCGCGAGGTCAGGCTTCGCATGCTGCGCGACGACGCCACGTTCTTCTCGACGCGGTACGACGACATGGTCAGGGAGCCCGACGAGCTCTGGCGGGCCTGGGTGGCGGAAGCAGAGGACGGCCTCCGCAAGACGCTCTTTGTCGCCGAGAGCGACGAGGGCCAGTGGCTTGGGGTTGTCGGGGCGTTCGTCCGCGTCGACCCTTCCGAGGTGCACCTGATCTCGATGTGGGTCGACCCCGAGGCGCGAGGGCTCGGCGTCGCCCGCGCGCTGATCCGCGCCGTCGGCGAGTGGGCGCAGGTGCGGGGTGCAACGACCGTGCTCCTCTTCGTCCAGGAGGCGAACGGCCCGGCCCGCGCCCTGTACGAGCGGGCGGGATTCGTCGCAACGGGTGATCGCGCTCCGATCGGCACCGGTCGCGTCGGCTTCAAGCTGCTGCTGAAGGCCGATGTCGCGGCACTCGTAGCACCCGCAGGACGCTAGAGGTACCGTCGCGGCGATGACTTCGACCCTGCGCGATCCCTTCGACCTCACCGGCCGTGTCGCCGCCGTCACGGGCTCAGCGAGCGGGATCGGTCAAGCGATCGCAGTCGCGTTGGCGCGCGCCGGTGCTGACGTCACGGGTGTCTCGCTCGAGCTGGCGAGGGAGACCGAGACGGCGATCGCGGCGCTCGGTCGCGAGTCGCTGATGCTCGTCGGCTCGACCGCCGAGGCCGACACGATCGACGGTCTGCTGACCGCAACGATCGAGCGGTTCGGGCGCCTCGACATCTGGGTCAACAACGCGTCGCGAAGCCTCGTCCGCCCGATCCTGGAGATGTCGGACGATGACTACCACTGCCTCCTGGGCCCGAACCTCCATGGGTATTACTACGGGTGCCGGACCGCAGCACGCCATTTCGTTGCGGCGGGGAACGGCGGTCGCATCATCAACGTCAGCTCCGCCGCGGACGTGCAGCCCCTCGCCGACCTCAGCGCGTACATCACGGCGAAGGGCGGCATCGTCGGGCTGACGAAGACGCTCGCGCTCGAGCTCGCCCCGCACGGGATCACTGTCAACGCGCTCGCGCCGGGCGCGACCGAGACCCCCCTCAACAAGACCGCCTACACCGCCGAGGTGAGGGCCGCCTACGCGAGCCGCATCGCGCTCGGACGGATCGCAACCCCCGCAGAGATCGCCGATGTTGCACTGTTCCTCGCCTCCGATGCCTCGCGCTACATGACCGGACAGGAGCTCCTCGTCGACGGCGGGCTCACGATCAATGGCTCCGTCGGGCACGCCCGGAGCTGACCGAAAGGACCCCGATGAAGCTCGGACTGATGAGCGCAGCGCTCCCCGGCCTCTCCTTCGACGACCTCGCGGAGTGGACCACGGCCAACGGCTACGAGATGCTCGAGGTCGCGTGCTGGCCCTCGGCCGACGGCGCCGGCCGCCGCTACGCCGGCGTCTGCCACCTCGACGTCGAGCGACTCGATCCCGACCACGTGCAGACCGTGCTCGAGCGCACCGGTCTCGAGATCTCCTCGCTCGCCTACTACCCGAACAACCTCCACCCCGACCCGGAGACGCGCGAGGCGATGCACGGCCATCTGCGGAAGGTGATCGACGCGGCAGTCGTGCTCAACGTGCCGATGGTCGGCACGTTCGTCGGCCGCGACCCGTGGCGGACGCTGCCGGAGAACCTCGACGAGTTCCGGCGGGTCTGGCCCGCGCTCCTCGACTACGCCGGCGAGCGAGGGATCACGATCGCGATCGAGAACTGCCCGATGATCTTCACGTGGGACGAGTGGCCAGGCGGGCTCAACCTCGCCTCGACCCCGGCCGCCTGGGACGAGATGTTCTCGAGCTACGACGCACCGCACTTCGGGCTCAACCTCGACCCGTCGCACCTGCACTGGCAGCTGATCGACCCAGAGCAGGTCGTGCGCGACTACGCACCGAGGATCCGCCATGTCCACGCAAAGGACATGGAGATCGACAAGGCGGGACTGCAGCGTCACGGCGTGCTCTCGGCCGGGATGGGCTGGCAGGTGCCGCGGCTGCCTGGGCTCGGCGAGATCAACTGGGGTCGGTTCATCGGTCAGCTCTACCGGGTGGGCTACGACGGCGTGATCTCGGTCGAACACGAGGACCGCGCGTTCGAGGGCACCGAGGCCCTCGTCAAGCGTGGGTTCGAGATCGCCCGCGACGCGCTTCGCCCGTATATCCACTGACGAGCATGGTGCTGCGCACCACGCCCAGCGGTCTCTCCGGGACGGTCGGGACCGGCCATGATCTCGCGGTCAACCGGGACGCCTGCTGAACGCCCTCGTCATCGCCGGCGTGGCGCTACTCGCCATCGGAGGGGTCGGTGCGGCCGTCCCCCGCACGTTCCTCTCCGGCCTGTGGCTCCAGGCCGCCGGTGGCGCCGCGCTCGGCGCCGGGGGCGCGATCGCGTTTCTCGGAGGCGAGTCGGCGGGCAGCTCGTTCTCGAGCGTGCTCACGCCGCGCGTCGGGGTCGACCCCCTCAGTGGGTTCTTCCTCGCGATGCTCGGGCTCGTCGCCGCGCCCGTGCTCGTCTACGCGACCGCGTATCTGCGGCCGGATCCCCGTGGCCGCGCCGCCGGAGCGCTGCTGTCGCCGTTCGTCCTTGCGCTCGTTGCCGTGTTCTGCGCGCGCGATGCCGTCACGTTCCTCCTCGGCTGGGAGCTGATGACGCTCATCCCAGCCGCGATCATCCTCGCATGGTCGAGCGGTACCACGGGCCGCCGTGTCGTGTTCGTGTACCTGGCGGTGACTCACCTGGGTGGCACGGGCGTGTGGGTTGCGCTCCTCCTGCTTGCGAGCCACGGCGCCCTCGGCGGCCCGTCGCTCGACCCCGGCTCCGGGCTTGCGGTCGCGGTGACGCTCGCGGCGCTCGTCGGCTTCGGGACGAAGGCCGGCGCGATCCCGCTCCACGCGTGGCTTCCTCGAGCACACCCCCTCGCCCCTGCCCCGGTCTCGGCACTGATGAGCGGCGTGATGGTCAAGGTTGGGCTCTACGGCCTCGTTCGCGTGCTACTCGAGTGGATCGGGCCGGCGCGCCCCTGGCTCGGCGCGCTCGTCATCGCGGTCGGGGCTGTCTCGGCGGTTGCCGGAATCGTCTACGCGCTGTTCCAGCGCGGGTTCAAGAGACTGCTCGCGTTCTCCACGATCGACAATGTCGGGATCGCGCTCCTCGGCCTCGGCGCCTGCCTTCTCTTCCGTGCGCACGGTGAACAGGGCTGGGCGGCAATCGCACTCGCGGCAGCGCTCCTCCACGCGCTCAACCACGCGGCCGTCAAAGCGCTCCTCTTTCTCGGAGCCGGGTCGCTCGAGCGGGCGGCGGGCACGGTCGACCTCGACGCGCTCGGCGGGCTGCTCCGGCGAATGCCCCGCACCGGCGCCGCCGTCCTCGTGGGATGCGCGGCGATTGCCGGGCTTCCGCCGTTCAGCGTCTTCGCCTCCGAATGGCTCGCCGCCCAATCGCTCGTCCACGTCCCCGGGCGGACTGGGCCTGTCGCGGGGATCGTCGGGGCGGTCGCGCTCGCGGCTCTCGCGGCGACGGCAGCGGTCGCGCTGTTCTGCTTCGTCAAGGTCGCAGGGCTGGCGCTCCTCGGCACTCCGAAGCGAGCAGCCTCCGCCGCTGCGACCGAGGTCGCGCCCGCGATGTGGTCCGCGACCGCGGTGCTGGCGACGCTCAGCGTCGTCCTCGGGCTTGCCCCGGGGCCGATCTTCGAGCGCCTCGCCCGGCTGATGCCGGGGGCGCCCGAGCTCGCGGTCGGGCTCGGAGTCGACCTGCCGGGCTCCGGTGGGCTTCGCACCCCTGTCCTCGCCGGAGTGCTCGTCGTGCTGTTCGGGGTGATTGCGACACTACGTCGCTCACCCACCGCGGCCTCGTCGCCGACGTGGGCGTGCGGGCAGGAGCTCGCCCCGCAGCTGCACTGGACGGGAGCCGGCTTCACCAAGTCGTTACGGCTCGTGCTCGAGGCGGTGCTCCGCCCGAGGCGGGAGATCACAGTCATAGAGCAGGGCGGGGTCGTACGCTCCGCGTCGTACACGGGTCGTGTGCCCCAGCTGGTCGACGAGTGGCTCTACCGCCCGACCACCGCGGCCGCGCTCTCGCTCGCCGCGGTCGCGCGCCGGCTCCAGAGCGGCCGACTCGGGACGTACGTCGCCTACCTCGTCTGGCTGTTGCTCGTCTCTCTCGGTGCAGTAAAGCTCGGGGTCATCGGATGAGAGCGACCACCGTGGCGGGGCAGCTCGTCGGCGCGTTCCTCCTCGCGCCGCTCCTCCCCGGGCTCGTCCAGCAGCTGAAAGCCCGCTTCCAGGGCCGACGCGGTCCCTCCCCGCTTCAGCCCTACCGTGAGCTTCGCCGTCTCTGGGGCAAGAGTGCAATCGCCGTCGAGGGCACCGGCCCCGTGTACCGGTTCGCGCCGGCGGCGGCGTGCGCGGCGGTCGCGGTCGCGCTTCTGCTCGTCCCGATCGCCGCCGAGACACCGGAGCTCGCGTTCGGCCACGACGCGCTTGCGCTGGCCGGGATCCTCGCGCTCTCCCGATTCGCGCTCGCCGCGGCAGCCTGGGACACCCGAAACGGCTTCGCGCTTCAGGGCGTTGCGCGCGACCTGACGCTCTCGGTCGCGGTCGACGTGACGCTCGTGCTCGGTCTCGCGACCGCCGCGCTCGTCGCGGGGAGCACCGATCTCCGCGCGATGATCGCGGGCACGGCCGGGTCCGGGCCGTGGACGAGCCCGGCGCTCGTGCTCGGGACGGCGGGCTTCCTGCTCGTCGTGATCGCCGAGACCGGCCGCCAGCCGGTCGACAACCCCGACACGCACCTCGAGCTGACGATGATCCACGAGGGTGCGCTGCTCGAGGTCGGCGGTCGCGATCTCGCGCTCCTGCATTGGCTCACCGCGGCGCGCCACTGGCTCGTGCTGGTGCTCACCGCGCAAGTCTTCCTCCCCCACCCCCGCGACCCCTGGGCACAGGTCTTGGCATTACCGTTCGTGCTCGTGGCGCTGTGTCTCGGGCTCGCGCTCGTCGAGACCCTAGTCGCAAAGATGCGCATCCTCCTCGTCCCGCGCCTGCTCGGGGTCGGTGCCGCCGTCGCGCTCCTCGGAATCATCTCCTGGCTCGTGGAGAACACGTGAGCGGCGCCGCCGCCTGGCTGATGGTGATGCTCGCGCTCGGCGTCGTCGTCGTCCGGCGTCGTTCGGTCGCGGTCGCGCTCGTCACCGCCCAGGCGCTCATCCTCGCCGTGACGGCGCTCGACGAGAGCCCTTCAGGTCGTGATGCGGTGGCCGCTGCAGCGCTTGCGTTGCGCGCGGTCGCGCTCGCGGCTTTCCTCTGGCTGCTGGTCAGCCGCACCCGCGAGTTGCGGCCGGTGCGCGCCGGGGCGACACCGCTCGCACGGGCGGGAGCCGCGGTTGGGCTGGCGCTCGCGCTGATCTGGCTGATTCCCGAGCTCGGGCTCGAGACCCGCGACGCCCAGCGGTCGGCGGTCGCGATCGTCGCGGTGGGGCTCGTGACCGTGGCGACGCGAAACGCGACGCTGTTCCAGGTGCTCGGGATCGTCCTCGTCGAGAACGCTCTCGCGCTGGCAGCGCTCGGGTTGCCCGGAGGCTCGTCGCTCGCGATCGAGCTCGGGGTCACGTTCGACCTCGCGCTTCTCACGGTCGTCGCAGGCGTCTTTCACGAGCGGATCTTCGCGGAGCTCGGTGCCGGCGACGCCGCGCAGCTTCGGAGCCTGCGTGACTAGCCGCGAGTGGTTCGCGTTTTTCGCGGTCGCTACTCCGGTGGCGACTGCGCTCCTCACGGTCGTCGTTCCCCGCCGGACGTTGCAGCTCCTCGCAGTCGCCGGCGGGAGCGCTGCTGCGATTGCCGCCGCGACGCTCGTCCTCGTCGTCCTCGGCGACCCGTCGCAACGCACCGTTCGGGACTGGGTGATCATCGACCCGGCCGGCGCGATCATCGTTGCGACTGTCTCGCTCGTCGGGCTCGGGAGCGTTCTCGTCTCGCCTGCCTATCTTCGCGGCGCGACGAGCACCGTCGTCCGGCCGCGCCGGGCGCAACGGACCTACTGGGTCGTGCTCTTCCTCTTCTGGGGCGCGATGGTTGCCGTGCCGCTCGCTGGGAATCTCGGCGCCGCCTGGGTGCTCGTCGAGGCGACGACCGCTGCGTCCGCGCTCCTCGTCGGCTTCAGCGGCAAGCGCCGGGCGCTCGAGGCGGGCTGGAAGTACCTGATCCTCACCTCCCTCGGGCTCGGGGTCGCCCTGCTCGGGCTCGTGGTGCTCGCCAGTGCCGGCACGGTCGGGGGGCTCGACGCCCTTGCGTGGACGTCGCTAGGCCGTGCCGAGCTCGACCACGACCCGGCACTCGTCGCGTACGTGCTCCTCCTCACGGGGCTTGCCGCGAAGGCGGGCTGGGCGCCCGTCCACAACTGGCTCCCCGACGCTCACTCCGAGGCGCCCCCTCCCGTCTCGGCGCTGCTCTCGGCGGCGCTACTGCCAACCGTGGCGCTCGTCGCGTGGCGGGCCCAGCAGGCGCTCGGACCAACGCTTGGCGAGAGCACCTCGCAAGGCGTGCTGGTCGCGTTCGGCCTTGCGTCGCTCGCGGTCGCGGTGCCGTTCCTCTGGCGACCACTCGCATGGAAACGCCTGCTCGCCTACTCCAGCCTCGAGCACATGGGTGTCGTCGCGGTCGGGCTCGGCTTCGGCACGAAGCTCGCGCTGGCGGGCGTCGTCGTCCACATCACCGGGCACGCGCTCGCGAAGGCGCTCGGGTTCTATGCTGCCGGGCCGCTCCTTGCGCACGAGCCCCGCGCCGCGGCGCAGCCGGCGCTTGGCGTCGCCCGCACCGAGCCTCGACTGGCGGCAATGCTGGGAATCTCGCTCGGCGCGCTCGCGGCGTTGCCACCGTCGCCGCTCTTCCTCAGCGAGCTGCTGATCGTCGCCGGTGGCTTTGCGGCAGGAAGACCCTGGTCGGCGGGCGCGGTCGCCGTCTTGCTCGCGCTCGGCTTCCTCGGCCTCGCCCACACGCTCGTCGAGCTGCTCGCGGGCAAGGCCCGCCGGCGCCCACGCCTTCCCGCAGCTGAGCTGAGGCTCGTCACCGTGATCTGCGTGGTCACCGTCGTCGGACTGCTCGCGCTCGCAGGGGCCGGGCTCGCACTTCCCGACTCCGAGCTCGTCGAGCAGCTCGCCCGAGGATTGCGATGACCCCGGAGGCCTACCGCGAGACGGTCGAGGCCGCGCTCGCCTCTGGCTGGGTGTTCGCCGGGCTCCATGCTGCGGAACAGGGACGCACGGTGCGCGCGTTGCTGGTGTCGCCCGATGGCGAATGCCGGCTCGAGTCGATCAGTGCCACGGACGGGCGCGTGCCGACGCTCGTCGACCTCGCCCGCGCGGCCGGCTGGGACGAGCGCGAAGCACACGACCTGTACGGCGTCGCCTTCGACGGCCACACCCCGCTTCGCCCGCTTCTCGATCACGCGGCGCCGCTTGCCGACTGGACGGTGCGAGTCACGGGCGACGACGCGCATCAGGTTGCCGTCGGACCCGTCCACGCAGGCGTGATCGAGTCGGGCCACTTCCGGTTTCACGTCGTCGGTGACCGCATCCTCCTGCTCGACGCCCGCCTCGGCTACAAGCACCGCGGCCTCGAACGGCGGGCCGAGGGCCTCGAGCTCGGGGCCGGCCTCGCCGTGGTCGCGCGAGCGTGCGGGGCGTGCTGGGTGACGAACGCAGTGAGCTACGCGCATGCGTGCGAGGAGGCGCTCGGGCTTGCGCCAACCCCTGAGCTCGCCCGCGCGCGCACGATCCTGCTCGAGCTCGAACGCCTCTGGAGCCATCTCAACGACATCGCCGCGATCTGCGCCGGCGTCGGCCTCGCGGCGGGGACGCAGCGGTTTCTCGCGCTCGTCGAGGACGCGCGGCGGCTCAACGAACGGCTGACCGGCCACCGGCTGCTGTTCGGCTCGGTCGCGGTCGGGGGAAGCGAGTTGGAGCTTGCCGAAGCGGATGTGAGCGCCAGCCGCGAGGTGCTCGAGCGGATCCGTGGGGAGAGCTCGTCAGCGTGGCGCGAGCTCCTCTTCAACGCGTCGTTCATGGATCGGATGCCCGAGATCGGAGTCGTCACCACGGAGGCTGCCGCCGAACTTGGCGTCGTCGGCCCGGCGGCCCGGGCCGCGGGGCTCGGTGAAGACGTCCGCGCGACGAGCCCGCGCCTTGCCTACGAGGGGTTTGTGCCTGCGATGCTCCGCCGGCTCGAGGGCGACGTGCAGGCGCGCCTCGAGCAGCGAGCGCTCGAGGTGATTCCGTGCCTCGACATCCTCGACCGTCTGCTCGATCGCCCCATCGCTCGCGCCGAAGCCGCCCCGGGCGCCGCCGAGGCCGCGATCGGGGTTGGTCGCGTGGAGAGCCCGCGCGGCGCGACGAGCTGCGTCGTCGAAAGAAACGGCAACCGCATCGAGCGGGTTCGCCTGCGAACCGGCTCGTACGCGAACTGGCCGGCCGTCACTCACGCCGCCGCCGGAAACCTGCTCCCCGACTTCCCGCTCATCAACAAGAGCTTCGAGCTCTGCTACGCCTGCGCCGACCGCTGATGCTGACGCTGCTTCGAGATCTCCGCCGCCTCCGTCGCTCGATCGGGCTGCCCAGGCCCGATCGCGGCCGCTCGCTCGCGATCCGGCACGTCGACGCGGGCAGCTGCAACGGCTGCGAGCACGAGCTGACGCTCGTCTCCGGGCCACACGTCGACCTCCAGCGCTTCGGGCTCGGGATCGTCGCTTCCCCCCGCCACGCCGACCTCCTCCTCGTGACCGGGACGGTCACCACCAGGATGCGCGCGCCGCTGCTCGCGACGTACGCGGCGATGCCCGAGCCTCGCCTCGTCGCGGCGCTCGGCGACTGTGCGCTCGGTTGCGGTGTGCTCGCCTCGGAGGGCGAGCTCGTCGGTCCCGTCGAGGAGGTTCTCCCCGTCGCTACGAGGATTCCCGGCTGCCCGCCCACCCCTGAGGCGATTGCAGCCGCCCTGCTCGCGCTGCTCGACGGTCGCTTGGGCTCAGGGAGTCTCGCGGGCCTGTAGCTCGCCGCGCTCGGCCCGGTAGCTGTGGTTCGCGTCCAGCTTCGCGGTCACGTAGGCGCCGTACGTCTCGGATGCGAAGCGAGGCTCGCCCGAACCGACGCACTCCGGGAATGGCCCGATGTCCGCGCCGGCACCGGGGTCGAAGAAGTATGGGATCGAGTAGCGATCGCGCCCGGTCCGGTTGACGACCCGGTGGGGCGTCGAGCGCAGGAGCCCGTTCGACCATCGCTGACCGACGTCGCCGACGTTGAGCACGAAGGCGCCGGGGCGTGGAGGCACGTCGATCCAGGCGCTCCCGTCGGCCGTCCGAACCTGGAGGCCGCCGGCGTCGTCCTGCGCGAGAATTGTGACGAAGCCGTAGTCTGTGTGCGGCGCCGAGCCGAACTCGTCACCGGCCGCGTCGGGCGCCTGCGGCGGGTAATGGAGGAGGCGCAGAAACGTCGTCGGCGGCGCGAACCGCTCGCGCAGCCTCTCCGGAGGGAGCGCGAGCGCCTCCCCGAAGACGTCGACCAGCGTGTGTGCGACGCGACGGAGCTCGCGCTCGTACGCCTCGACCACGCTGCGGAAGCCCTCGAGCTCGGGCCACTGGTTCGGCCCCGCGAAGGGGTCGTCCGCCCTGGCGGGATCGCCCGGCGCGACCTCGTGCATGATCATCAACGACTCGCTGCGGTTCGGCTTTGTCGCCTTCTCGATGGTCGAGGCGACAATCTTCGACTCCGCCAGCGGGAGGTACCCACGGTGCCAGCGGTTCACCTGCAGCCGGAGCTTCTCCTCGACCGGCTGCGCGTGGAATCGCTGCGACCCGGCGAACGCCTGTGCAACCAGCTCGTCTGAGACATCGTGGCCCTCGAGGTAGGCAAACCCGACGTCGCGATAGGCGGCCAGCGTCGTGGCGACGACGTCAGTTCGCCGGGTGGCGAGGGCGCTGAGATCGATCACCGGGATCGCGGGCACGGGTCGAGCCTACCCGGCCGTCGGGGGAGCGGCGACGGCAGGCCGCCGCTCCCCCGGACGTCTACTCGCGACCGTCGACGATCCCGACGACGTGGCCCTCGGGGTCGGCAATCAGGCCGACCTTGACCATCCCGAGATCGGTCATCGGCATCGCCACGGAGCCGCCCGCGGCGACCGCCTTGTCAACCGTCGCCTGCGGATCCATCGAGCTGACGTAGAACGTGACGTGCCCGGCACTCCCGTCCGGTGCTGCTCCGATTCCGCCGCCGATCCCCTCGCCCTCCTTCTCGATGAGCGAGTACGGCATCCCCTCCATCGCCTTGAGCTTCCAGCCGAACACGTCGCCGTAGAACGCGGTGAGCTTCGCATGGTCCTTCCCGATCACCTCGAAATGCACTACTGGATGAGACATCCCCTCTCCTTCCGTCGTTTTCTACGAATCGAGCCACTCGTCGCGGCCGGGATCGCCACCCGCCGCTGCGACCTCGAGCCGGGGGAGATAGTGATCCCAGCCGGTCGCGTGGCTCGCGACCGTCTCCTCGGTGGGAAGGTCGCAGTGTGCGAAGCGGAGCATCGTCCCGGTACCGGTCGGCTCGAGCTCGAACACCACCGTCGACGTACCCGGGCCGACGAGCGGGGCGGGCCCCTCTGTCGGCGGCTGCCACCCCCACGAGAGCACGAGTCGGCGGAACGGCTCCACCTCCTTGACCTCACCGACCGCGATATGACCGGGGATGACCTCGCAGCGGAACTCGTCCCCGGCCCGATCCGAGACCCTGATCGCGACCCCCATCCAGCGCAGAGCCTTGTCGGGATCGACGAGGAACCCCCAGACGGTTTCCGGGGCGGCCTCGATCATCAGCTCGCGGACAACCGCGCGCTCACGTGTCGTTTGCATTCCGTCGCTTCTCCTCTCGCTCCGCTTCACGTTTGAGCGCCGCCAGCCGTACGTCCCACAGCTCGTCGAGGAACGTACGAATCTCCTCGAGCCCCTGCGGACGCACGCGGTACAGCCGCTGTGTTCCGTTCCGCCGCTCGTCCACGAGCCCGGCCTCCTTGAGAACTGTCAGATGCTGCGAGATCGCTGGGCGTGTGACAGCGAAGTGCGCCGCGATCTCACCCGCGGTGCGCTCTCCCTCGGCGACGAGCCGCAGGATCGTGCGCCTCGTCGGCGCACCGATCGCCTTGAGCGCCGCTTCCATGCCATTACGTTAGCAGATTCTAACGTTAGAAACAACTTTCATTTTCAGAACGCGCCGCCTGGGTACTCTGTGAGCCAATGCGTATGCCGCGGCCCAGACTGTTCGTCCTCACCGCGGCATCCGTCACGTTCATCGCCGCCTCGCTCGGGGCCGCGGGCTCGGCTCGCCCGCCCGCCCCGGTCAAGACCGCGACGGCACGCTCGACGGCGAGCTGGTCGTCCCCACTCGTTCGCGCGCCGGCGCTCGCGCGCGCGACCTTCACCAACCGGCGGCTGTCGCTGCCGAGGTCAGCGCAGGTTTCGAGCCGGCAGGCGCCTCCGGCGACACGAGCCTCGACGACGCTCGGCACGCCGTGCAACGCGAGCACCGAGGTGCGCTGCACATTCGTGACCGTCCCGCTCGACCGTACCGGCGCCGTCTCGGGAACGATCAACCTCCGCGTGCAGATGCTGCCGGCGCTCGGAGTCGAGCGCGGCGTGTTGTTCCTGATCGCCGGTGGCCCGGGACAGGGGTCGGCCCACGTGTTCGGGCTCCTCGACCCGCAGCAGGCGTGGTACTACGAGCTGCTCTTCCCCGGCTATACGCTCGTCGCGGTCGACAACCGCGGCACGGGTGAGTCGGGGCTGATCGATTGCCCGTCGCTCCAGGTCGCGTACCCCATCGAGGAGGAGCCCGCCCGCGTCAAGGCGTGTGGAGACAAGGTGGGGCCGAACCGTGTCTTCTACGCGACGCGTGATCACGCCGAGGATCTCGAGGCCGTACGAGTGGCGCTCGGCGTCCCGAAGGTCGCGCTCTGGGGAACGTCATACGGAACCAAGCTCGCGGTCGCATATGCGCTGGCGCACCCGGGCAACGTCGACCGGCTCCTGCTCGACTCGGTCGTGCCCACCGATCTCGACGACCCGTACCGGGCCACGTCGTTCCGTGAGCTCCCGAAGTCGCTGAGCGAGTTCTGCGCCGGTGGCCGCTGCTCGGCGACCCGGGACTTCGCCGGCGACGTCATCGCCGTCGCGAACACGCTTGCGGCCAAACCGGCGCTCGTCCCGATCACTCGTGTCGGCGGCAACAAGGCGACCGTGCGCGTCACGGGTCTCGACGTGCTCTCGGTCGTCGTCGAGGCCGATCTCAACCCCGGCCTCGCCGCAGAGCTGCCGGCCGCGGTGAACGCCGCGCGCAAGGACGTGCTCCAGCCGCTGGCACGGCTCGTCGACCAGTGGTACGCGGGCACTGCCGGTGACGCGATCGACCTGAGCAGCGGGCTCTTCGCCGCCACGGTGTGCGCCGACGGGCCCTTGCCGTGGGCGGTCGAAGCGCCACCCGAAGGTCGGGACGCTCTGTACGTGGCCGGGGTAGCAGCGCTGGCCCCGGGGAGCTTCGGCGCGTTCGGCAACTGGGCCGCAGACTTCGGCAACGGCCACTTCTGCCTCGGCTGGCCGGCGCCGTCGGGCGGCGCGAAGCTCGGAGCCGGGCCTCTTCCCAACGTCCCGATGCTCGCCGTGACCGGGGGCCTCGACATGCGAACGCCGGCCGCAAGCGCGTTCGCCGTCGCTTCGAAGTTCCCGCAGGGCAAGGTCGTCGTCGTTCCCGCCGTCGGTCACAGCGTGCTGAGCGCCGACCCGAGCTTCTGCGCCGCGATCGCGACGCGGGCGTGGATGAAAGGCGCAGCGTTCTCGTCGACGTGCAAGCGCGCCGCATCCCTTGTTGCGCCGGTCGGGGCGTTGACCGGGTTCGCCAGAACCGGCAAGCTCGGCCCGAAGCAGACCCTCGCTGCCGTCCGGCTCACGCTCGCCGAGGCCGAAGCGGCGATCAACTTTGCGTCACCCGAGATCGCCGGCCTCGCCGGCGGCAAGCTCCGAGCGGTGAACGGAGCGATCCAGCTGAGCCGCTACAGCATCGTGCCGGGGGTCGAGCTGAGCGGCGTGGTCGTCGTCGACAACTCGGACTTCCCGATCGGTCTCTTCGGCACGGTGAAGGTGTCGGGCTCGAGGGCGGCCGACGGCGAGCTCGGCGTCAGCCGGACGCGCATCGTCGGCGCGCTCGGCGGCACCGTCGTCGGCTGAGCTTCGTTCGCTAGCCGACCGTCGCCGAGAACGACCGCGTCGCGGTCAGTCCGCGATCCGTAACGGCGATCGTGCCGGTGAGCTTGCCGCGCTTGCCTGCCGGAAGCTTGAACCCACAGGTGGCGACGCCGTTGCCGAGCTTCGCGACCCGCACGGGAACCGGCGCGCCGGCCAGCTTTGCCGTGCAGCGCACCTTGCCCTCGTCGAGTGGCCCGAGATCGTTCGCAGCGACCTCGACGACAACCGCGAGCGACCCTCCTGCCTTCGGCTTCGCTGGGCTCATGAGCGGCGGGCCGGCCGCGAGGCGCGTCTTCGCGACGACGTTGTAGGAGTACATCTGCGTGGGGTCGTTTGGGGCGGCGTCGGCCTTGAAGCCGCTGTAGACGGTCTCACCTGCCGCGTTCCGCGTCGCGCCCGAGCCGACGAGCACGCTGAACCGGAGCTGTGTGGGCGACCCCAGGGCGAGGGCGCTGAGCTCGACGATGGGCCCGGTTGTCGGATACCGATAGCCGAGCCCACCGTCGGCGAGCGACCGGGTGAAGTCCTTGCCGTCCCAGCCGAAGAGCAGCGGCAGGCCACTCTCGATCTGGATCACCCAGTCGGCGCCTGCCGACTGCGGGTCACCGCCCGACTTCGTGTCGACGAAGATCAGCACGAGCATGTCCCGGCTGAAGACCGGCCGGTTCGAGAGCGTGATCGCGAATCGGAGGTCGCTCGCGTCGGTGTTGGAGACCGCGGTGCGCACGATGTCCGGCGCAAGCAGGTTCTCGGCACGGCTGTCCTCGAAGCTCTTCGAGTTCGAAGCGGAGGCCCCGGCCGCGAGCGACGGGATCGCGACCGCAGCGACCACGGCAGTCGCGGCGGCAACCGCCCGCGCCCGACGACGCGCCTGGAGACTCGTTCTCACTCCCTCCACGATACTCACAACCGCGGGATCGTCGACCGTCGCGCCGCGGGCAGTCGACGGCTACCGGCCCTCGAGGTAGGCAACGACCGCGAGCACCCGCCGGTGATCGTCTGCGGTCGGCGGCAGCCGGAGCTTTCCGAAGATGCTCTTCACGTGCTTCTCGACGGTGTGCTGCGTGATCCAGAGCCGCTCGCCGATTGCCTTGTTGCTCCTGCCCTCGGCCATCAGCTTGAGCACGTCGAGCTCTCGCTCCGAGAGGTCGGCGAGCGGGTCGCGGTCACGCGACTGGCGTGAGACGAACTGTGAGACCACGGTCGGGTCGAGCGCCGTCCCACCGGAGGCGATCCGCTCGATCGCGGTGCGGAGCTCCTCGAGATCCGAGACGCGTTCCTTGAGGAGGTAGCCAACGCCCTCCGCCCCGCCGCGTAGAAGCTCCAACGCGTATGCGGGTCGCACGTGCTGGGAGAGGATCAGAACGCCGACGCCGGGCCAGCGGCTTCGGATCTCCCGCGCCGCGCGCAGCCCCTCGTCAGTGTGCGTCGGAGGCATGCGGATGTCGACAACCGCGACGTCGGGCTGCTCGCGAGCGACCAACCGGAGCAGCTCGCTGCCGTCTCCCGCCGACCCGACGACCTCGATCCCGAGCTCGGTGAGCAGGCGGACGAGGCCCTCCCGGAGGATCACCGCGTCGTCGGCGACTACGACGCGCACGGCAGCTCCATTGTGATCGTCGTGCCCCGACCGGGAGGGCTCGACACGGTGAGCCGGCCACCAAGTGCTTCAACCCGGTCGACGAGGCCGCGCAGCCCGGTGCCGGCGCCCGTGTCGGCACCGCCGATCCCGTCGTCGCTGACGGTAAGCCTGAGCAGGCCGTCGCCCAGCCCGACTGCAATCGAGATCGTGTTTGCGTGCGCGTGCTTGACCGCGTTCGCGAGCGACTCGCTCACTACGAAGTACGCAGCGCCCTCGACACCCTCAGGCAAGCGCCTACCGATCGTCCCGCTCACCAAAGCCGGGAGAGCGCAGGAACGTGCCAGCTCGTCGAGCGCAAGCTCGAGGCCCCGCTCCGCGAGCACGCTCGGATGGATCCCCTGGCTCAGCTCCCGAAGCTCCGCGACCGCGCTCGCAAGCGCCGAGCGTGCCTCCACGATCAGCGGACGCACCTCGGCGGGCTCGTTCACAGACTTCGCCTCCGCCAGACCGAGCAGCATCGCGATCGACGTGAGCCGCTGTTGTGCCCCGTCGTGGAGGTTCCGCTCGAGGCGGCGCCGTTCCTGCTCGCCCGCTTCGACGAGTCTGGCCCTGGAGGCACGGAGATCGGCAAGGCGGGCCCGCAGCTCGGCGTGAAGGCGCTCGTTGTCGATCGCGAGCGACGCTGCCGAGGCGACCGACCGCACGAGCTCCGGGTTGTGGTCGAGCGCACGATCGTGGATCAGAGCGGCGACGGGCTGTCCTTCCCGCTCGACGAGGGTTGCCGTGCGCCGGGCGTCGGCGGTGGGCAAGCGTCGCGGCGCGCCCTCACGATCGACGTAGCTCCCGGTGTCCGGAACCCAGAAGACGAGCTCGAGCGACGGGTCGCCGAGCGCCCGGGCAAGCGGCTCGCGAACATCCCCGGGGGTTGCGCCCGCGCCGAGGTCGACGACGAGGCCGGCGACCGCGCCGCGGGCGAGACGCTGTTGCGCGAGGACGGCGAGGACGCCAATCGGGAGCGTCGCGACCGCGATGAACAGCACCCACGCCGGCGCATCCCCGAGTGGCGCGCCCAGCGCGTCGTTGATCGCAGAGCAAGCGAGCGCCGCGAGCACGCCGCACCCTGCGAGCAGCACCGGTGCCGCCGAGCGCCGCTCCGGCGCGGAGGCGCGCGCCCATCGGAGCGCGAGCCTACCCGCCGTCACGAGCGCAAAGCCGGCGCCGACGACGCGCTGGCCGTCGAGGAGAGCGCTCGCCGCGGTGGGCGCATCGAGCACCTGGAGCACGTTGCGCGGGCAGTCGCCACAGAACGTCGTCGCCGGCCCAAGCAGCAGGAACAGCAGCTCGACGACGACCCCGAGCACGATTGCGACCGCGACCAGCGCTCGATCGACGACGCTCGCCAGCCTCCCCGACGGGAACGAGAGCAAGAGATAGAGGATCCCGATCAGGTCGACGTTCTCGACCGCCGTCCCGACCGTGAACAGCAGGGCGCTGTCGCTCTGGACGAGGAAAGTCGCCAGCCACGCGAATCCGATCGCGACCATCAGCGGACCAGAGCGGTTGTCCGGGCGCTTCTGCCAGAGCACGAGCCCGCTGGCAAGAAACGACCACCCGACGAGGAGCGCAGCGACCGCAACGGCGCCGGGATCGTCGGCGTAGTCGCCGGTCAACGTGATCGCGGCCACTGAGGCGCCGAAGGCGGCGCCGGCTGCGGCAAGGGCAAGTTGTACGCGTCGAGTCGGTTGCACGGTGGCACTTTCGCAACCGCGGCGTGAGCTTGCCACCGGGTCAGCCTCACTTCTTCGAGTACGGCCAGCCGGTATCGGCCCGGCGGCACGCTACGTGGTCGCGTGGTTGTCGCTTCTGGATCCTCCAGAGGTCATCAACCCGAAGGAGAGACCCATGATTCCCAGACGTATCTCGGCGGGGCTGCTCGCGACTGGATGCCTCGCGTCGACCGTCGCAGCGGCCGCTGCGGCCCGTCCGGCGAGCACACCCTCGCTCGCGCCCGTGCTCGCGACCGGCGCCCCCGGGGCCCTCGTGCTCGTTCGCAACGGGACGCGAACCACCACCGGCCAGGCCGGCGTCGCGATCGCCGGCACCACGCGCCGGATCGGCGTCGACCAGCCCTTTCGCGTGGGCTCGATCACCAAGACGTTCGTCGCCGTCGTTGTGCTTCAGCTGGCCGAGGAGCATCGCCTCGGCCTCGACGACACCGTCGAAGAGTGGCTTCCGGGTCTTCTGCCCTACGGAGCCAAGGTGACTCTCCGGCACTTGCTCCAGCACACGAGCGGGATCCCCGATCACCTCAGCGGCACGAGCTCCGACGCCCTTCTCGCACCGCTCCTTCGAGACCCGACCCACGCGTTCGAGCCGGGCGAGCTCGTCGAGTCGATCGCCGCTTCCCCACCGCTCTTCGCCGCCGGCACCGGCTGGGCATACTCGAACGCGAACTACGTGCTCCTCGGGCTCATCGCCGAGCGGGTGACGGGGAAGCCGCTCGCGAAGGTGCTCGACACGCAGATCATCCGTCCGCTCGGGCTACGCCACACGTCGTTCCCCAACGGCGCGGCGATGCCGCCCGGGGCGGTCCACGGCTACCTCGTCGCCGGCAACCCGGTCGTCCCGACCCGTGGGGGGAGGCCGTTCGACGCAACGTTCGTCAATCCCTCGTACACCTGGGCAGCCGGTGCGCTCGTCTCGACCGCGTCCGACCTCGATCGCTTCCTGCGAGCGCTCGTCCGGGGCAAGCTCGTCTCGCAAGGCTCGCTCACGACGATGACCCGAGCGCATGCGTTCACGCCGCGGTACTCCTACGGCCTCGGGCTGTTGCGCGTGAAGACCCCGTGCGGCCCGTTGGTCGGTCACGACGGGGAGCTGTTCGGGTACAGCGCGATCGCGCTGACGAGCCTCGACGGTCGCCGCTCGGCGGTCGTGCTCGCCAACACCAGCCACGTCTCGGCGACCGACCCCGAGGCGACGCTCGCCGCCGTCGCCGAGGTCGCGACCACCGCGCTTTGCGATCGGAGCGGACGATGACGCCGCTTGCGACCGACCGGCTCGTCGCCGGCGTCCTCGCGGCGCTCGGGGCGCTGGCCGGCATCCCCCTTGTCCTTGCGCAGCTCGACTTCGCCGGGGTGGTCGACGTGTTCTCGATCGAGCACGGCGACGTCGCCCACGGCCTGATCGTGCTCGCGACGATTGCGGCCGCTGCAACCGGCACGATCGTCGCGGCGGGGCTCGCGGGCGCTGCGCTATGTCTCGCGGGCTCGGCGTACGCGAGACCGGTGTTGACCGCAGTCGCGATCGCGGGCTTTGCGACCGCGCTGATGCTGTGGCTTCCGATTGCCCTCACCCTCGGCGCGGCCGTGCACCTGCTCGGCCGTGCCGAGCAGGGCCTCTGAGCGATGGCGAGACGCTCAGTGCGTCAGCTTCGACGCCACAAGCGGGAGGACGTCGTCCGGGTCGGGGTAGCGACCGAGCATCGACTTCGTGAACACGAGCTCGCCGTCGACGTGAACGTCGAAGATCCCACCGGAGCCGGGCACGACCTCGACCGCGCCGATCGTTCCCTCCCACTCCTCGAGCAGCCGCGCCGCCAGACCGACGGCGTTCGGGCGCGCACTTCAGGGAACGCAGTACTCGATGCGGATCTCGTGACCGTCGGCCATGTGGTGATTCAATCACGCGGGGCCGCGAGCCTGCGGGGGTCGACGGTTCTGAGCAACCTACGACGCGGGTGAAGCAGTCCGCCGTAGCCGCAGCCAGGTTGGGCGAAACGCCCGGCTGGCGTACAGGGCGATCGGTCGGGCGTTCTGCTCGATCGCGCCGATCGCCTGGTCGGCAATCCCAAGCACCGCGAGACGACAGTCGACTGCATCGAGCAGCGCCGTGCCAATCCCCTGGCCGCGGGCGTCGGGCGCGACGGAGAGCAGCGCCACTTCGGCGACATCACGGCTCGTGACCCACGTATCCGCCCAGAGCACGTCGTCGCGCGCGATCGTGACGCAGGTGAAGCCGCTTGGGTCATGAGCGGGCCCCGCTCGGAGCACAAGCCCGCGCTCGAGATTCGCACCCAGAATGGCGCGGATCGCCTCCCACGAGCGCTCGTCGTCGAGATACGGGCCGAGCTGGGGAGCGACGTCCTGGTGATGCCGGTGCAACGCGAGCCAGAGCGGCTTGAGCGCGTCGAGCTCCTCGGCCGCCACATCCGCAATGGGCTCGGCAGGTGGCGAAGGCGTGCCGCGCCAGCCGAACCGGGTCTGGATCAGCCACGTCGGCACGTAGCCGTTGCGCTCGTAGAGCGCGGTCGCGCGCGCGTTCTGCGGCATCACGCCGACCCGCGCCTCGTGCAGCCCACGTGTTGCCGCCTCGTCGTCGACCGCAGCGAGCAGGGCGGCACCGAGGCCACGCCCGCGCGCCTCCGGCCGGACGAGAAGGGTCTCGAGCTCCGCCGCGGCGGGCGCTTCGACGAAAGTGGCGGGCCAGGCTGCATGCTCTCGGCCGACGAACGCGTAGCCGAGCTCCACCCCGGCGCAGCGCGCCACGAACCCGAAGCCACCGCCTGCGAGCAGCTCGAAGTAGAGCGCGCGCCGGGCCGTCCAGGACGCTCCGTCGTCGACATACGGCGCGAGCTCGCGAGCGGTCGCCTGGTGGTGCGCGTGCAGGATGAGCCAGAGCGGCTCGAGGCGGTCGATGTCGTCGGCGCCGACGGGCTCGATCACGGCGTGGCTTGCGGAGGGCCGAGGAGCGCCGGCAGCGTGACGCTGAGGAAGTCGTCGAGCGGCTCGCCGCTGCGTTGCGCGCGGGCGCGGAGGAGCGCGCCCTGCCAACCGTCGATCAGGAGCGCGGCGATCGCGGCCGGATCGCCGTCGGGTGCGGCACCGTCCCGCTGCGCCCCTGCGACAAGGGCGCCCAGGTGCTTTGCCCACTCGGCGTACGCGGCGGCGAGCGCGTCCCGTACCTCCGGCCCAGGCGCCTCGGCGCTGAGGTTGCCGATCAGGCAGCCGGCCGCGAACCGCTCGCGGGCACCCCGTTGGCGAAGCTCGGCGAAGTAGGCGGTAATCCGGTCGCGCGGTAGCACCCGCTGGTCGGCGGCCAGGTCGCCGACCAGCGCTTCGATTCGGTCGAGGTAGCGCTCGACGAGGGCAACCCCAAACGCATCCTTGCTCGCGAAGTGGTTGTAGAACGACCCTTTGGGCGCGCCGCCCGCGGCCGTGATCGCGGCGACTCCGGACGCACCGAACCCGTCGTGCCAGACGAGCCTGAGCCCGGCCTCGACGATCGCTTCTCGTTTCGAATGTCGTGCCACGACTGCAATATGACCGACCGTCTTAGGTGGGTCAAGTTCGTCGCCACGATGCTCGGCAAGGGGAGCCTGAGAACCACCCTGCTTGTCTCGCTGGGGCACTCCTTGCCCTCGGTCTGGTCGGCGTGGTCGTGGGGCCTACCGGGTGACGGCTACTGCGGCCTCTTGCCCCCCGGAGCCTGCGCTGCTCCTTCGACCCCCACCGCCCTCAAAACGCCCGGATCAGCCTCCGACAACAACCTTGGCGCGCTCAGCCGAGCAGTTGGCAGCGATCCCGAATGCTCGCCGACGTCACCGCTAGGCGAAGACCCCGCCTGAGCGGGGCTTTCGTGAGAGCGGATGAAGGGACTCGAACCCTCGACCTTCTGCATGGCAAGCGAGAGCGACCGTTCGCGCCTGTTCGCTCGGGTGCGCCAGACGGCTTGAAACCGTGGGTTTCGAACTCAGCCATCGAACGCCAGCGAACCCGAACGAACGCCGAGCGTTGCCATTGTTGCCACGGGCTCTAGGCTTGCGGCGTGACGATCTCTGAGACGTCGGCCCTCTGGACATATGGGCGGCTTTCCCCCTACTCCCTGACGCGCTTCAACGTCCAGGAGGTCGAGGTCGGATTCGGCGCGCGGGTCGAAGCGTTTGCCGACGGTCTTGCGCTTTGGCAGCGGCCGGGGTCGACGTTCGCTCGATCGGTGGAGGAATCGAGAGACTTCCTCGGACTCGTGGTCGCGGCGCACGCCGTCATCAGCGGCGACGCGCTCGACTTCACGTTCGGCGGTTGGGTCGAGGCGACAGAGGCGACGTTCGCGGGGACGATCATCGGGGTGGTCGTCGACCCACGCGGGCACGTGCCCATGATGAGCCCGACCGGCCGGCGGAGTGCTCATGCAGCGCGAGTCGCCATCCGCCGCGGCGGTCAACCACCGCGGCGGATGGCGACTCGCGCTCCGTGACCTCTATTCGGCGCAGCGTGCGCTCGAGCGGCAGAGCGACGATTGCTTCGTATTCGCTTACCGGGCGCTCGAGGACCTGGCCTACGCGGTCTCCACGACGTCGTCGAAGTCCTGGCCTGCGTTGCACGCCCACCTGCAGACGACCGAGGCGAAGTTCAGGCGTCGAGTTGAGCCGCTGCGTCTCGCCCGCAACGCCGCCGCGCACGGCGATGAGAGCGACCCCGAGCTCGCCAACGCTCGCGCCCACCGCGCCGATCGCTTCCGGCTCTCGCGTCGCATCGTCCGCGAGGCACTCGGGCATGAGCCGGCCTTCCTATACCCGTAACGCCGCACCAGCACGAAACAAGCGGGCTCCTCGAGGTCACCCGCCGAACGCATCAGCGAGCTTTACACGGAGTCCCGCGCGACCATCGTCCGTGAGCCCCGCGTACACCCTCGCCGTGATGAGCGGATTCGCGTGCCGTGCGAGCGCGGATGCCTCCGGGAGCGTCAACCCCGACGCGAGCGCGATCGCGACGAACGAATGGCGAAGGTCGTGCAGGCCGACTGGCTGACGCTCCCGCTCGATCCCGCCTTCTGTTCTGATGACCTTGCCGTTCAAGCCCGCCTTGTCGCCGGCGTCGTGCACCGCGCGCAGCACGTTGCGGACGTTCTGAGGTCGGCCGCGTCCGCGCCCGGTCGTGAACACGAGCGCGTCACGACGCACGAGCGCGAGGCTCGACAACGCCCGCCGCTGACGGTGAGCCCGAAGCTCGGTCACAGGTGCCGGCAGCATCGGCACGACCGCGGAGCTCGCGGCCGTCTTCGCCGGGATTCGCTCACCGTTGGCGCCCAGCTGCCCCGTGACCGCGATCGACCCGTCGCGGAGGTCGAGATCGCACCATCGCAACCCGAGCGCCTCAGAAGCCCGTAGGCCCGCGTACGCGCACGTCGCGGCTATCGGTCGGAACGTGTCGCTCAACTCGGCGAGGAGGCGACGGAGCTCGTCGAGGTCGAGGTACCGCGGCTCTGTGACGCGGCCGGCGCCGGGGCGGTCGTCGCGGTCGAGCTCGCGCACGACGTTCCGGTCGACGATCCGCTCGCGCACCGCGAACCGCAGCATCGACGACACCGCGCCGAGCGTGCCCGTCCGCGTGCTCGGCGACAACCCTTTGCCGGCCATGTCGTCGAGCATCCGGAGAAGATCCCGAACCGCGAGATCAGGCACCGCGACGTGTCCGAACACCGGGATCGCGTACCGGCGAATCACGTACTCGTAGTGCTCACCCGTACGCGACGCGCGACGGCGCTTCGCATCGCGATCGTCGACCCGCGACGCCATGTGCCGCACGAACTCGGCGAGGAGCTCCGACACCGTGATCGCGGCCGAAGGCGACCGATGCTCCTCCCCACGCCGGTAGTCGGTCTGCAACGCAGCGAGTTCGTGAATCGCGTCGGTCTTCGTCTCCGCGACGAGCGTGTGACGCCGCACATTGCCACCGAGCCGTAGCGCCGCCTCGAACACAACGGACCTGTCGGCACGCACGCGCTCGTAGAGTCCAGGGATTCGCCGGTTGCCGCTGTAGACCGGGGTGCGCGACGCCGCGCCGTGCGAGACTTGCGTCGTCATCGGGGGTTCCTCCTCGATGTCCAGGCCTCCGGACGTTGTCGCGTCGCGGAGGCCATTTCGGTTGTCGCCTCGCACTCTACGCTCACCGGCCGAGCCGCTCAACCGACACCGCCGATACGTACAACCGGCGACCGTGACGACGGCTCTCCAGCCGGCCGCGGCTCGCGCGCATCCGTACCGCCTCCGCCGAACAACCCAACCGCTCGCCGGCCTCCTCAAGCGTCAACCACGTGCGGTCGGCCCGCGCCCCGTCGAGCTCCGCGAGCGCCGCCGCAACGCGCTCGTTGACGAGCCGCTCGAGCGCCTCCACGATCGTCGGGCCGAACATCTCGGAGAGGTCGGTCACGCGTCCCTATCCCGTCGCCGCGCGTCTTTGAGACGCTTCCGATGCTCGACCCGACAAGGATCGCATCGCTTCGACGGCCGACCACGAAGCGGTATCCGTACGAGCCTCCCGCAGTCGACACACGGTTTCGGCGTGCGCTCACGCGGGACGTACCGCGCCCGGTTCCGGGCACCACGGCACGCCCGGCAGAGCTTCGGTCGACGACCCGAGAATGGCCGAGATCCTCCCCGAGACGTCGAGCTCGGTCGCCACGGGTAGGAGTACGCGAACGGCTCGCTGCATTCGACGCAGACGAACCACTCGACCCGCCTGACCCCAGATACTTGCGCGTGCAACTTCGATTGCGAGGACAGAGAGCTATTCGAGGGGGACGACGAATGCGATTCCGCGGCCCTATTCACCCCCCCGCCCATGCGTGCGCGCGCGTCGGTCACGACGTCCGTCTCCACAGGGCGGCTTTGTCGTCGAGGCGGGGGCGTCTGTGGGCGATGCAGCATCGGAGGGTGCAGACCGGGGAGCGTCGCGATCGTTGCGCTCGGCGAGCGAGCTCCGTGTGGTACCGGTGCGGCCCGACCGCGAGAAGGAGAGGGAGGTTGAGGAGCGGGATCTCGACAGGGGTGGTCACGATCCCTCCGCTTCGAGGAGTGCGAGTCCGAGGTCGGCGAGCCACGAGCGGACGACGCTCTCGTCAAGTGCCGGGTGGTCGGAGCGTCGTACGGCTTCGATGAGGAGGTCGGCGAGCGCTAAGAACAGTGGCGCCGGTCGAGCGCGGTACTCGTCGGCGATGACGATCGCGGCGAGCCGGTCGCCAGTTAGTCTCGCGACGACGAACGCGATCGCGTCTCTTTCGATGGTGGTGCTCATGTCAGCCCCATCTCTTCACCGAGTCGCCAGAGCCGCTCCGTCTCGTCGTCGGCTTCGGTCGTCGAGTCCTCGGTCTGGGGCGCCGTGTGGGTGGCCCGTCCCTCGTCCGTCTCTAAAGAGACGGGACGAGGCACGAGGGCCGTACCCCCTTCACGGTGGGACGTCCCGGTTCGCCCGACGTCGGGACGGGCCACAATCCCGGTTGGCTCCTGGGTATCGTCGCTCGGCCCGGAGTGCCTCGTCCCGTGTCGGGACGGGTCATCGTGGGTCGTCCCGGGGGCTGTCTCGAGCACGTCGTTTTCGAGGGTCTGGGACGAGCCACCGTGACGCCTGTACGCCTTGTCCTTGACCGGCCGATCGAGCTTGTCTCGCTTCCCAGATTGACCTACATCGAGAGTGCCGTCCTCGACGAGCATGTGGAGAACGCGGCGGACGTCGGTTGCCCGGGTATCGACTCCTTTCGCGATCGTGTCGGCGGTTGCCGGTTCGTTCTCGTCGATCCACTCGAGCACCCGCTCGACGAGCGGGAGGGTGGTTGGTCGGAGACGGATCGTCGCGGGGTCGGGCCGGTGTTCGAGGGTGTACGCGACGACGGCGCCGTCCTCGGCTTCGCGGTGGGCTGCGGTAACTGTCACGGTGCCAGAGTCACCGTCGCGTGCGAACGCGAGCCGCGACTCCCACGCGGACTCGAGATCGCTCGATCCGCGCATGTGGTCACCGTTGTGTCCGGTGTGATGCACGAAGAGGATCGCGGCGTCGGCTGCGTCCCGTAGCCGGCGGAGATACTCGATCACTTCGGCCATCGCGCCTTGCGCGTTTTCGTCACGGTCGGGTGCCTTCATCCGGGCGAGCGGGTCGAAGATGAACGCCCTAGGCTTCACGTCCGCACCGAGCTCGACGAGGCGGGCCTGCCACTCGTCGTCGTCGAGCTTCACCCGGGCGTTCGCGGCGAGGAACAGCTGGCCGCGCAGCCGTTCGGGCTTGATGCCGCGGCCGCGGCACAGCATGTCGAGACGTCGCTGTAGCGGCTTCCGCCCTGACTCCTCGATCACGTAGACGACCGGCCCGGGCTCGGGCACCGCCGCTGTTCCGAACGCGGCTACACCGGTTGCGATCGACACGCCGAGCTCGAGCATCGCCCACGACTTCGTGGTCTTCCACCGGCCGACTATCGCCGCGAGGGAACGATCGACGACGAGCCCTTCGACGAGCCACGGCGTCGGACCGGGATCGGGCTCCGCGAGCAGGTCGGCGGCGTCGACGAGCCAGTCGTGAAGGATCACGCCGCCTCCTCCTGGTGCTCGGTCTGTTGGAGCGCCTCGGCTATCCGGTCGGCGATCTCGAGGTGCGCGTCGCGGCGTGCACTCACGTACATGAGGGCGCCGGCGAGAACGTCGCGGGGAGCCGCGTTGATCGTGCGTCCACCGAGCTCGCAGAGCGCGGCGACGAGCTCCTCGAGCTCGACCCGGTACTGCTCGAGGTGCGTCACGCGGGCGTCGAGCTCGCGGATCCGGCGCGCCTGCCACGCTGCGCGATCGAACGTCGAGGCGCTCACCCGTCCTCCATGACGTCGAGGTCGCGGAGCGTCACGCGACTCCGCGAGGACGCGAGCAGCCGAGCGTAGGCTAGCGGTCTCGGGTGAGGGTCAGAGCTACGTCGAGCCCGCGACGGCGCTCTCGAACGCCGTGAGCGGCTGGAGCGGTTCGCGCCATGACACCGACGCCGCGGCGCTCCGCATGGCCTGGCTGCGAGCCTTTGAATCGCCGGCAGCCTGCGAACCCCGTGGTACGCGGAAACGAAGGCGTGCGGACGGTAGACCCGACGCCCGCGCGGGACGTTGACGAGAACATTCATCGACCGCTCGAGCTGCGCGACCGACTCGAGCATCTGATCTCGTGCCGGCTCGAGATCGGTGATCCCAGCCGAGATGAGGCTCTCGAGGTAGGCGAGCGACGTGCGCTTCGACTTGAGCGTCGCGAGCCTGGACCCTACGTCCGCCATGTCATCCGTCCGATCATGCTGGGCCAAACGCTAGACCAGCGTCCGGACGGAGAGACCCGTCGGCCAGTCTCTCCTCACTTGCGCGCCGAGGCCCGCGCGTGGCGGGCCTCGGGCGCAGCATGATCGACGGGTGACAAGGCGAGCGTACAGCGACCGGCGGACGAGGCGAAGATGGCGGTTCGCCCACTCGCCGCCCCTGCAAGACCATGCAGGCAAGACCGCGCAGCTACACCATCACCGAACCTGCAGCTTCACCGTCGCCGCGCCCGCCCGAAACGCTGCGAGCCAGACGTCTATCGAGCACCGCCCGCCTGGGAGTGGGACAGGCAGCGCCTTGATGCCGCTTGTGACGGCTAACTTCACGTCCTTTCGCGCCGTCGTTTCCCCACGCTTGCAGTCGACGGTCGCAGTGTAAGACTCGAGCGGCGTGGTCGTCGCGACTACGAGCCTCGCCGCCCGGAGATTCAGAACGTTCGTCTTGAGCGTGAGGTTCACGCCGCCGAACTCGCTCTTGTCGGCATCCTCCGAGACGACAACCGTGCGCCACCCGCCGGCGGCGTGCGCGACCGGGAGCGCGGCGAGCACGACGAGCCCGAGCCCGAGGATTGCGAGGGCCTTGCGAGTCATGGTGGTGACCTCCGTTCGACTGTGTAGGCGCGATGTCCGAGCGCGACGACCACCGCGATGATGGCACCGAAGGGGGCATTGCGCGTCAGTCCGGCGCGAAGAACCCGCCTCAGCCGTTCTCGCACGATCGCGAGCTCGAGTCGGTGGAACCGTTGCCATTCTGTTGCCACGCGCCCTGCTGCGTTGCCTGCCTTGAAACAGAAAACC
>JAXLSV010000007.1:0-140443 GCA_046330385.1 Gaiellales bacterium
GCAGCGCGCGGCACGATCCGAACGCGAGGATGATACGGGCACTCGTGACCGACACCGCCCACGCCGATCTCACGCTGCGACTGCGCATGGTCACAGGTCGTCGAGGAGCGTCCGAGGATCGAAGTCGACGCCGGCCATCGACTCGATCGACCAGCCCTCACGCTCGAGCTTACAGAGCATCTCCTCCGAAACGCAGCTGATCTCGGTCAAGCGGACGCCGACGAATCCGTCGAGCCAGCAGGTCACGTCGTCGACCGCAGGCCGGAGTGCCCGGTCGTCTTGCGAGATTGCCACCGTCGCACCGACCGGCGGTATCGAGGGCAGGTGACAGGTCAGAGACGCCACGAACTCCTGGCCGTCGACCAGCACCGGAACAACGAAGTGGACACGCCATCCCCTCAACGCTTCCATCGCGCGCGCGTTCCCGGTGAAATCAGAGCCTCGTCGCATACGTCCCCGGCAACACACGTAGACGCGGCTCGTGCGTAAAGGCGATCATTGCACTGCCTCTTGCACATTCGCCGCGTCTTTCAAACGGTGCGTGATCACGGAGCTTCGATCACGACCTGGCGGGTGCCGCACAAGACCGTGACTACGGCACCACACCTGAGGCGAGGCACCCAGCTCGGAAAGTCACTCGTGCAGGAGAACCACGACCGCCAGCCTGCGTGGCCCGTGGACGCCCTCGACTCGGTTGAGCTCGATGTCGCTGGTCGCAGACGGACCGGAGACGAGCACCAGCGGGCGCCCCTCGCGTGCGCTCGGCTCGAGCCGCGCCACGAGCTCGGGCACCGTCTCGACGATGTCGTCCGCGCGGATCACGCAGACGTGAAGGTCGGGGACGAGGCTGAGCGCGCGGCGCCCCTGCCCTGGGCCGCCGTCGAGGGCGATCGTGCCCGTCTCGGCGCAGCCCGCCGCGCAGGTCGTGAGGGCGCCGTCGAGCGCGTCGAGATCGCGCGAGGAGAGGCCGACGTCGGGGACGAGGTCAACCTCGTCGAGACGGAGATCGAGGTCGAGGTCAGCGGCGATGCCGACGCGGCTCGCGCCGGCCGCGGCGAGGACCTCCGCGACCGCCGCGTTCAGGTCGCCGGTGAGGAGGACGGTCGCCCGGTATTCCCGCACGCGCTCGACGAACAGCTCGACGACGGCGTCGCGATCGCGCTCGCCGTGCACCCGATAGCCGACCGCCGGCGCCGGCTGCGCCCGTTGGCCGGCGAGCGCGGAGCGGATTCGTGCCAGCATCACCTCACGGGCGCTCACGGGCCTCCCACCACTCGCGGAACGTCTGGGCCGGCAGCGCGGGCAGGTCGCGGGCGCGTCCCCAGGCGGCGAGCGGCCCGGGCGGAAAGCGGCCGATCCAGCCGTCTCGCGCAACCGGTCGCTGCAGCGCCCGCGCGAGCCGCTGTGCGCGCTCGTAGCGGCGACGAGTGCTGAAGGCACGACCGAGCGCCTTCAGCGACCTGCCTTCCAGCCCGGGCCGAGACGTTGCGACCGCCTTCGCCCGCTCGTGGATCAGGATCGAGGGGATGTCGATCCTGACCGGGCACGCTGAGAAGCAGGCGCCGCAGAGTGAGGAGGCGAACGGCAACGACGCGGCCGCGCCACGTTCGCCGGCGAGCTGCGGCGCCAGGATCGCCCCGATCGGACCCGCGTACGGAGTGTGGTAGGCGTGCCCGCCCGTCTGCCGATAGACGGGGCAAACGTTGATGCAGGCCGAGCAGCGGATACACCGCAGCGCGGCCCGGCCGACCGGGTCGCCGAGCACGCGTGTCCGCCCCGCGTCGAGGAGCACGAGGTGGAAGCGCTGCGGCCCGTCGCCATCGCGCACGCCCGTCCAGAGCGACGTGTACGGGTTCATCCGCTCGCCCGTCGACGAGCGCGGCAGTAGCTGGAGAAAGACCTCGAGATCGCGGAAGCGCGGGATCGCCTTCTCGATCCCCATCACCGTGATCAGCGTCTCGGGGAGGGTCGTGCACATCCGGCCGTTGCCCTCGGACTCGACGACGATAACCGTGCCCGTGTCGGCAGCTGCGAAGTTCGCGCCCGAAATGGCGACCCGCGCCCGCAGGAACGCCTCACGCAGGTGCCGTCGCGCCGCCTCGGCGAGCTCCGCCGGATCGTCGCCCAGGTCGGGAAGGCCGAGTCGCTCGCGGAAGAGGTCGCGGATCTCGCGACGGTTCTTGTGGATCGCCGGCACGAGCAGGTGCGACGGCCGCTCGCCGGCCAGCTGGATGATCAGCTCCGCGAGATCGGTCTCGAGTGGCGCGATCCCGGCCTGTAGGAGCGACTCGTTGAGGGCGATCTCATCCGTTGCGAGCGACTTCACCTTCACGACTTCACGTACGTCCTCCGCCCGGACGAGCCCGATCACGATCTCCGCCGCTTCGGCGGCGTCGCGCGCCCAGTGCACCTCGCCGCCCGCAGCGCGCACCGACGCCTCGAGCTCGACAAGCACCTCGTCGAGCCGGCTGAGCGCCTCGTCCTTGATCGCCTCCCCGGCGGCACGCAGCTCCTCCCAGTCAGGCACCTCGGCGACGACGGCGCCGCGCTTGCGCCGAATCGTCGAGGTCGCGAGCGCGATATTCGCGCGCATCTGGGCGTCGCCGAGCGCAGCTCTCGCCGCCTTCGGGAACGGCTCCGGCGCGGCGTCGCGGGCGGCGGCGGTCACGATGCGAGGATCTCCGCGAGGTGCACCGGCCGGACGCCGCCGCCCCGCCGGCGCAGTCCGCCACCGATGTGCATCAGGCATGAGCTGTCGCAGGCGCACACCGCCTCTGCGCCTGAGGCCTCGACCGCCCGCAGCTTCTCCTCGAGCATCGCCGCCGAGACGTCGGCGTTCTTCACCGCGAACGTGCCACCGAACCCGCAGCACTCCTCGGCATCAGGGAGGTCGACGAGCTCGAGGCCCGGCACCGCACGCAGCAGCCGAAGCGGCGCGTCGCCGACGCCGAGCAGCCGGAGCGAGTGGCAGGTCGGGTGGTAGGCGACCGTGCCGTTGAAGCCCGAGCCGACGTCGGTGACGCCGAGCACGCCCGTCAGGTACTGCGAGAGCTCCCACGTTCGCGCCGCGACGCCGCGATCGTCGCCCCGCAATAGCGCCGGGTAGTGCGCGCGTACCTGCGCCGCGCACGACCCCGACGGCGTCACGACCGCGTCGTACGGCGCGAAGATCTCGACGAAGCGGCGGGCGAGAGACTGGGCCTCCCCCGCGTGACCGGAGTTGCCGTGCATCTGCCCACAGCACGTCTGCTCACGAGGGAACTCCACCTCGACGCCGAGCCGCTCGAGCACCGCCACCGTCGCCCGCCCGACCTCGGGGAACAGCGTGTCCACGAGGCAGGTGACGAACAAGGCGACGCGAGGGGGTCGTTGGCGGAGCATTCGACCTGTCGAGTTTGCCGGGATTTTCTCAGAATCCATCGTTTTCTTTCACCCCGCGTCTTGGCGCCGACCAGTCACTCCCGGGGTCGCGACACCGCCTGGCTCGTCGACAGCAAACCGCTGTTTCCTGCCTACTCCCGCGCACCCAGGGCGGGAAGGGCTCACGTCGGGGATCCTACGAGACACGCCTGACGTCGGCAACGCGCGCCAGAAAGTGCAAGAACTATTGAAAGAACCAGAGAAGACTTGACAAAATGTTTCATCCGGCGTAGCGTCGCCCCCAATCCACGCTGGACGTTCAGCACACCTGCCGACGAAGGCAGCTGTCTCCTGTCGGCTCTGGCCGTCCGGTTCCAAGCGACCATGGAGGTCGGGTCGATGAGTCGAGTCGTCCACACCCCGAAGCGGGCGATTGCACTGCTGATGGTGAGCGCGCTGGTGCTCACTACCGTACTTACCGTTGCGAGCACAGCCGGTGCTCGACAGACGGCGGGCAAGAAGATCTGTGTCGCGATGAAGACGCAGCTACAGCGCCGCTGGACCTTCGATTTCAAAGCCATGCAGGCACAGGCAACGAAGCTCGGTGACACCGTGTCCGTCCAGTGGGCGAACGACGATCCGGCCAAGCAGGCAAGCCAGGTCGAGAGCCTGCTCGTGAAGGGCTGCGACGCGATGATCATCGTCCCCGTCGACGACAAGGCCGCTGCCTCACTCGTCAAGAAGGCGAAGACACAGGGAGTTCCAGTCATCAGCTACGACATCATGATCCAGAGTCGCGACCTGGCGTTCTTCGTCGAGCGGAATAACGGTCTCGTCGGAACGCTACAGGCGAAAGCGGCTCTGAAGTTCGCCGGTGGGAAGGGCAACTTCGCGGTGATCAAGGGCGATCCCGCCAACAGCGTCGCACGCGACATCTCGGACGCTGTCGCCAAGCAGCTGGCAGGCCGTTCCGGGATCAAGGTCGTCTACAACCAGTTCACCAAGAACTGGGATCCGAAGACGGCGCTGTCCGTCGCCGAAGACGTGCTCAGCCGCTACGACGACGACATCAAGGCGTTCATCACGTCGAACGACGGCATGGCGACCGGTGTCGTGCAGGCGCTCAAGGGGCGTCAGCTCACCGGGAAGGTCTTCGTCTCCGGTCTCGACGCCGATCCGGCCAACCTCCAGCTGATCGCCCAGGGCGCGCAGACGATGAGCGTCTGGACGCCCATCGACCAGCAGGCCAGGATCGCAATGTCGGCGGCGCACGAGCTTGCGAATGGTCGCAAGCCCGCCGCGCAGGCCAAGATCAAGGGCGTGCCGACCGCCTTCGTGAAGGTGATCGAGGTCAACAAGTCCAACCTCTGCGCCTACATCAAGGGCATCGCCCCGAAGGGGTGGGTCAAGGTAACGGACGTCTTCCCCGGCAAGCCGAAGGCTTGCGGCTAGGCCAGGACGGCGTGCTCCGAGGTCAGCGACAACAGAACAGGCCCAGTTGACGGAGCACGGGACAACGTTGCTCGAGCTTCGGGGAGTGACCAAGACATTCCCCGGAGTTCGAGCAACCATTGATGTCGACTTCGATCTCCGTGCGGGCGAGATCGCCGGCATCGTCGGCGAGAACGGCGCCGGAAAGTCGACCCTGATGAAGGTCATCGCGGGGATCTACCCCGTGGGGAGCTACGAGGGGTCGATCACCGTCAAGGGGGACGAGGCGGCGTTCCGCTCCGTCTACGACGCCGAGACCGCCGGGGTCGTGCTCGTCCCGCAAGAGCTCTACATCGCCCCGCAGCTCTCGATCGCCGAGAACATGTTCATCGGTCGTCTTCCGACGCGACGCGGCCTCGTCGACCAGGATGCTCTCCACCAGCGGGCCCGGAGGTGGCTCGATTTCTTCGACATCACGTCTCGCCCCTTTGCCCGCGCCGCGACACTGACACCCTCGGAGCAACGCGAGGTGATGATCGCGGCCGCGCTCTCGAAGCAGGCGGACGTCCTCATTCTCGACGAGCCGACAGCGTCGATGAGCCTCGGTGAGACTGAACGGCTCTTCGAGCATCTCCACCGGCTGGCCGAGAGTGGGGTTGGCATTGTGTACATCTCGCACCGGCTCGACGAGATCGAGCGGATCACCGACAGCGTCACGGTCATGCGCAACGGTCGCGTCGTTGCTCGGTTCGATCGGGAGGCGATCAACCATCGGGACACGGTGCGAGCAATGATCGGTCGTGACCCGGAGTCCCTGGTGGCACACGGCCGCGGCGGGGCACCGGAGGGGGAGCCGCTCCTCCACGTCTCGGACCTCTACGCGTACGACCCGCTGCAGGAGGAGACGCCGCGGGTGAAGGGCGTGAGCCTGACCGTGCACCGTGGCGAGGTGGTCGGGCTGTTCGGGCTCGTTGGCGCCGGTCGGAGCGAGCTCGCACGCTCCCTGTTCGGCTCGTGGGGCGGCCGCGTACAGGGGACGATGGAGGTCGCCGGCATTCGCCGTCTGCCGAAGTCGCCCGCAGAGGCACTCCGGCTGGGGATCGCGATGGTGACCGAGGACCGGAAGAAGTGGGGGATCTTCGAAGGGCAGTCGGTGGGAGCGAACATCAGCGCGGCCAGCATCGACGGTGTCGCCCGGGGCAAGGTCTGGATCAACGGGGAGGCCGAGTACTCACGGAACGAGAGCCTCTCGAGCAGGCTGGCGATCAAGGCCCCGTCGTTGCATTCGTGGATCGACTTCCTCAGCGGGGGCAACCAGCAGAAGACGATCGTGGCGCGATGGCTTGCGGCGGCGCCGAGCATCCTGATTCTCGACGAGCCGACGACGGGCGTCGACGTCGGTGCCCGGTTCGAGCTTTACCAGATCATCCATGCGCTCGCCGACGAGGGACGGGGCGTGCTCTTCATCTCCAGCGATCTCGAGGAGGTCGTCGGTCAGTGCGATCGCGTCCTCGTGATGTACAAGGGCGAGCTGCGACAGGAGTTCCCGGCGTCTCCCGACCGTCACGAGCTGATGCTCGCGGCAACGGGAGGAGTGTGAGTCGTGACAGCTTCCGAGACGGAACAGCGAGACGAGGGCATCCCGGTTGCGGTCGGCTGGCACCGGAGGGTCTTCGATCAGATCGACTGGCGCATTGCCTCTGGCGCGCTTGTGCTCGTCGTCCTTGCGGTTGCCTTCCACTTGATGTCCGACGGCGTGTTCTTCACGCCTCGCAATCTCTCGCTCCTCCTCAGGCAGGCGTCGATCGTCGCGATCCTCGCCGGGGGTGTGTCGGTGTTGATGATCATGGCCGAGATCGATCTCTCGATCGGCAGCGCGGTCTACCTCACCGGCGTCGTCGCCGGCGAGGTCGTCGTCACGCATGGGCAGCCGACCTGGGTCGGCGTGGTTGCCGCGATCGGCGCGGGCATCGCGCTCGGCGCGTGGAACGGCCTTCTGGTCTCCCGCCTGGCCGTTCCGTCCTTCGTCGTGACGCTGGCGGGCCTTTTGATGTTCCAGGGGATCGGGCTGATGTGGACGGACGCGGCAACGCTCGGCCCGCTTCCCGACGACTTCGTGGAGCTGAGTGAGGCATTCCTCGGTAAGGGCGCCTCCTATGTCTTCCTCGTCGCGTTCGCAGCCGTCGTGACGGTCGTCATCCTGCGCGGTCGGCGCACCGAGATCCGGCGCCACGGCGAAGCGTCCACCGCCCAGCTCGGGCTGCGGCTTGCCGGCGTCGCCATCCTCCTCGGCCTTGCCCTCTGGATCACCGGCGGCTTTCTTGGCCTTCCGTACGCCGTCCTCTGGGTGATCGGAGTGGGCGCGGTGCTGTTCGTGCTCATGTCGCAGACGACGCTCGGACGGAACGCGTACATGATCGGGGCGAACCGCGAGGCTGCGTACCTCTCCGGGATCAACGTCCGCCACCAGATCTTCCTGGGGTTCATCCTGATGGGAATCCTGTACGGCGTCTGCGGCGTGCTCCTCGACGCCAGGCTCTCGGCGTCGAGCCCGGCGGCGGGTCAGTTTCTCGAGCTCAACGCGATCGCCGCAGCGGTGATCGGCGGCACCTCCCTGATGGGTGGAGTCGGGACGATCCCCGGTGCGATGGTCGGCGCGCTGTTACTTGCCACGATCGACAACGGGATGAGCCTCCTCAACGTGAACTCGTTCGCACAGCTCGTCGTCAAGGGGCTGATTCTCGTCTTTGCGGTCGCCTTGGACCAATTCGCCAATCGACGGCAGCGGCGGCTCTGACTGCCGTGCTTGCCAACGCCAAAAGGAGACCCGCCCGATCATGACATCCCGCCAGCACGCAGCCGATTCGGGGGCCCTCGCCGCGGCGGAGGCGCTCAGGGCCCGAGTCGGCGACATTCCGATCGACGTCAACGCCGACGCTGTCGCGGCTTCCTCGATCGACACGTACTGGAAGGCGAAGGCGCTGGCGGCTGCAGGCCGCCCATACCTCGCGGAGGCGGTGGTTCGCCCCCGGACTGCGGAGGAGGTGGCGCGGGTTCTCGCGGCGGCAACCGAGGCCGGGGTGATCGTGACGCCTCGGGCCGGCGGCTCGGGCAGCCAGGGTGGTGCGGTACCCGATCGCGGTGGCGTCGTGCTCGACACGAGCGCGCTCGACCAGATCCTCGAGCTGGACGAGGTGTCGCAGACCGTGCGGGTGCAGGCGGGCGTGCAGGGGCTCGCGTTGGAGGAGTGGCTGAACGCCCGCGGCTACACCTTCCCGCACTTCCCGGCGTCGGTGCACCTCGCGCGCGTCGGGGGATACCTCTCCGCGAAGGGCTCGGGCGTCCTCTCGACCAAGTACGGGAAGATCGAGGACCTGGTCGCGTCGATGGAGGTCGCACTGCCGACGGGCGAGCTGATCCGAACGCTCGCGGTTCCCCGGCACTCCGTCGGCCCCGACCTGAACCAGGTGTTCATCGGGAGCGAGGGCACGATGGGAGTCATCACGGAAGCGACGCTGATCATCAAGGCGCTTCCCGAGAAGCACGCATTCCGCCTCTACTCGTTCCCCGACATCCCTTCCGCCCTGACCGCCGTGCGAAGGTCGATTCAATCCGGCTGGCGGCCGTGCATGGTGCGCGTCTACGACCCCGATGCAACCGAGGCGAACCTCAGGCGGGTCCTGGATCTCGATATCACGGGTGTCCAGGTGATCATGGGATACGACGGGCCGGGCGCACTCGTCGATCTGGAGTCCGCCGCGGTGGAGGCCGAGTTCGTGGCTTGCGGCGCAACCGTGGGCGACCACGCGATCGCGGATGCCTGGTGGGAGAACCGCTACAAGATCTACTACCCGCCGTACCGTCCCGAGCTCCCGTCGATCTGGGGCACCGCGGACATCGTCGCCACCCATGACAAGATCCTCCCGGCCTACGAGGCGCTACGGGTGTTCTTCAGGACGGCGTTCCCCGACAACGACGTCTGGTTCGGCGGTCACTTCTCGCACTGGTACGCGTGGGGTGCGATGGTGTACGGGAGGTTCACGGTCCGGAGACCACCGGCCGATCTCGACGACTCGATCAAGCTGTACGACGAGATCTGGAGACGCTCGTCCGAGATCGTCCTCGCGCACGGTGCCCTGCTGAACGACCACCACGGCGTGGGCCTCAAGCTCGCAGACGACGTGGCTCGGCAGTGGGGCCCGGCATGGCAGGTCGTCGAGCGGATCAAGGACGTGCTCGACCCGGCCCGCATCTCGAATCCCGGAAAGCTCGGGCTCTAAGGCACATGGACTTCTACCTTCAAACGCGAAAGGAGCTGCAACGATGCGCTCGCTGAACTTCGCCGTGATCGGCGGCGGCTTCATGGGCAAGGCCTATTCGATCGCCCTGGCGAACCTTCCGATGTACGTCTGGCCATGCCCTGCCGTGCCGGTACGGAAGGTCGTCGCGGAGGCGACGCCTGAGCTGGCCGAGGACGCGCGAACACGGTTCGGCTACGAACGCGCGACCGCCGACTGGCGAGAGGCTGTCACCGCCCCGGACGTCGACGTCGTCGTCGTGCTGACGCCGAACCACCTTCACCGTGAGATGGTGCTCGAGGCGGCAGCGGCCGGGAAACACGTCATCTGCGAGAAGCCACTTGCGCCCTCGAGCGGGGATGCCGCTGCGATGGTCGACGCGGTCGAAGCTGCGGGTGTCATCAATCAGGTCGGCTTCAACTGGCGGCTGACTCCGGCCGTTCAGCTTGCGAAGCGACTCGTCGAGGACGGGACGGTCGGCGATCCGCGCTTCTTCCGCGGGCACTGGCTCGGAGACTTCGGTTACGACGACGCGATCCCGATGGTGTGGCGCTTCAAGCGCGCCACCGCCGGCTCGGGAGCGCTTGGCGACCTCGGCAGCCACGTCGTCGATTTCGCGCGTTGCCTCGTTGGAGAGGTCGCTGCAGTCAACGGAGTCGAGGACACGTTCACGAAGACCCGGGAAGGGTCCGATGGTCGCGCCGAGGAAGTCGACGTGGACGACACAACGGGCTTCCTCGCCCGCTTCGCGAACGGCACCAACGGTTTCCTCGAGGCATCGTGGGCCGCTCCCGGGCGGAAGTCCTTTGCCGGCTTCGAGCTCCACGGCTCGAACGGCTCGGTCGTGTTCAACTGGGAGCGCATGAGCGAGCTCCAGGTCTACGACGCGAGGGACCCGGGCGACCGGCAGGGCTTCAAGACCGTCCTCGTCGGGCCCGCCCAGCCGGGGGGCGAGCACTTCTGGCCGGTCGCCGGCTACCAGATCGGCTACGCAGACACGAAGCTCCTCCAGCTCCTCGACTTCGTCGGTGCGGTCGTGGATGAGAGGGCTCCGCAGACGACCCTCGCCGACGGACTTGCTGCGACCCGCATCGAGGAGGCCGTGATCAAGTCCTGCCGCGATGGCCGCTGGACGGACGTCTAGAGCGACCGCCACCAATCGACGTACGAAAGTGAGCAAAGACGATGAGCAACCTTGACCCGCTCTTCCAGGAAGGCAGGATTGGGAGCCTGACCCTGAAGAACCGTCTGATTCAGGCTCCGATGCACTCGCGCTTTGCGACGGAGTTCGGCGAGGTCAGCGAGCGGTTGATCGCGTACCTCGTCGAGCGCGCCAAGGGCGGCGTCGGGATGATCATCCTCGAGAACACCGCCGTCGACTGGGAGTTCGGCCGCGCGGCCGGCAACCCCGTGCGCATCGACGACGACGTGTTCGTCACCGGCCTCCACGATCTCGTCCATGAGATCCACACGCACGGCGTCAAGATCGCAACCCAGCTGCACCACGCAGGCCGGCAGAACATGCGCTCGAACATCGTCGGCGGCAAAGCGCCGCTGGCGCCGTCGCCAGTGCAGTCACTGATCGGCGGAGACCCTCCGAAGGAGATGACGGTCGAGGAGATCGAGATCGCGATCGACCAGTTCCGCGAGGGTGCTCGCCGCACGCGGCAGGCCGGCTTCGACATGGTCGAGATCCACGGCTCCCACGGCTACCTCCTGACGCAGTTCCTCGGGCCTGCGACCAACCAACGCACCGACGAGTGGGGCGGCTCGTTCGAGAACCGCGCCCGGTTCCCACTCGAGGTGGTCAAGGCCGTCCGCGAGGCAGTCGGACCGGACTTCCCCGTCAGCTTCCGCTTCTCACTCGAGGAACGCACGGAGGGCGGTCTTGCTCAGGAGGAGGGTTTGGCGTTCTGCAAGCTGATCGAGCCGTACGTCGACCTGCTCAACATCACCGCCGGGATCTACGAGAGCATGGAGTGGATCTTCACGATGCAGGGCGTCCAGCCCGGGTCCCTGTTCCCACTGGCGCAGGAGACGAAGAAGGTCGTCGACGTGCCGGTCGCGGCTGTGAGTCGCATGGGCTGGATGCTGGAAGACGGCGCCCGAGCGGTCGACGCGGGCGAGGTCGACTTCCTCGTGATGGGCCGAACCCAGCTCGCCGATCCTTACCTCGTCAAGAAGATGCACCGGGGCGAGTCGAAGCTCGTCCGTCGCTGCATCGCCTGCAACGAGTGCGTCGGCGGGTTCCTCTTCCAGGGATGGCGCACCCAATGCGTCATTAACCCGGAGCTCGGCAACGAGTTCCGCCTTGCCGAGCTAAAGCGCAAGGCGATCGAGCCGCGAACCGTGCTCGTGGTCGGCGGCGGCGTGAGTGGCTGCGAGGCTGCGAAGGTCGCGGCCGAGCGTGGGCACAAGGTCACCCTCGTCGAGCGCGACGACCGGCTCGGAGGCCTGCTGTGGGGGCAGGGCGCGCCGCAGTTCAAACGGCGAGAGCTCGACGCGCTCATCTCCTACTACGGCGCCCAGCTCGAGCATCTCGGAGTCGACGTCCGCCTCGGCAGCGAGGCAAGCGAGGGGACGTTCGACGATTACGAGGTCGTGCTGCTCGCGACGGGAACCGACACGGCGCCCGTTCCCGCTGGGATGCTCGACGGGATCGCGATCCTCTGCCGGCGAGAGCTCCCGCCCGGCGATCCGGTGACAGTGGTCGGGTCGAGTCACTACGGCGTCCACGCAGCGGCATTCGCGCTCGAGCAGGGGCGGAAGACCCGGATCGTCCCCGAGCCCGGCTTCGAGCTCGATGCGTCCGGCATCAATCCGCTGCTTGCGGGCCATATCATCAACTACTTGATGACCCTGGGAGTCGAGCTGCCCGGTGAGCCTGAGTCGCTCGACACGATCGAATCCGACGGCGGGATCGTCCTCTGGGCCCCGCACGACCGGGTCGCCTCGACCGCCCACGCTCGCACAGTCGACGGTGAGAAGGTGATCGAGATCGGCAGCCGCGCTGACACGCACGGTGGGCTGTACGTCGCGACGCAGTCCGGATTCCTCGCGGCGACGCGGATCTAGATGAGGAGTTCCACGAGCTCGCGGGCCGGCTGTGGGTGCCAGACGCACTGGGACGCTCCCGCGTGGCACACACCCCGGCGAGCACGACCTCGTGGAGCTACTCAGCTGGCGCGAGGAGACGCTCGCCCGTGAAACGGGGCGATGAGACGGTGAACGAACCGGGAGGAGCGGCGCGTCGCTCGCTCCCCCCGGAGGTGCGGCGGTCCGAGATCCTCGGGTTCCTTCGGGAGCACGAGGGCGTATCGGTTGCGGAGCTTGCCGAGGCTTTCGACGTCTCGTCGGTCACCGTCCATCGTGACCTGGAACGCCTCGCGTCGCAGGGGGTGCTGGAGCGGATCCGTGGTGGCGCACGCCTTCGCGCTGATGTTGCGGGGCAGACCGACTGGCATCGCCGCGTGTCGCGTTGCGACGCGCAGAAGCGTGCGATCGCCGAGGTCGCCGTCGAGATGGTCGCGCCCCACTCGACGATCTTCGTCGACTCCTCGACAACGTGCTTCGCGCTTGCCGAGGCGCTCGCAACGCGCCCCGGGATGTCCGTCTCGATCGTGACCAACTCACCCGCGATCGCGTTCCGGCTCCGAGCGCCCTCCGTTCACGTGGTCGTTGTGCCGGGAGAGCTGAACCAGGAGCTCCGGCTCATCGCCGGGTCGTGGGCGACGGAGTTCCTCTCGAAGCTGCACTTCAGACGTGCCTTCGTCTCCGGTTCAGGGATCACGGCGACGAACGGCCTCGGGTCGATGACCCGGCCGCTCGCCGACGTGCTGAGAGCCGCAGTGAGCGTTTCGGACGAGACGGTCGCGCTGGTCGACTCGTCGAAGTTCGACCATCCGTCGCTCGTACCCGTCGCCCGCCTCGACGAGCTGACGTGCGTGATCACCGATGACGGCCTGGCGCGGCCCGCGAGACAGCGGTACAAGGCCGCCGGGGCTAGGCTCATCGTTGCCGACGGCGAACGGGCGGAGCGGAGCCCGGACACATGAGCCGGCCGACGATCCTCGTCGTCGGAACGCTCGACACCAAGGGGCCGGAGATCGAGTATCTGCGGGCGAAGGTCGAGGGGCTCGGAGCGTCGGCGATCGTCCTCGACTCGGGAATCCTCGGCGAGGCGATCGGCGACGGCCGCGTCGACATCTCTCGGCAAGACGTCGCCAGCGCGGCGGGGATGACGATCGACGAGGTCAGAGCGGCCGGGAGCCGCGGGGCGGCGGTGGAGATCATGGTCCGTGGGATCACCGCTGTCACCGCGAGGCTGTTTGCGAAGGGACGCGTTCACGGGGTCGTGACGCTCGGAGGCGCAGAAGGCGCGCTCCTCGGCGCGGCCGCGATGCACGCCCTGCCGCTTGGCGTGCCCAAGGTGATCGTGTCACCGTCGGCGTCCGGCCGGCGGTCGTTCGCTCCATTCGTGGGGACGAAGGACGTGCTCGTTATGCACTCGGTGGTCGACATCCTCGGGCTCAACCCGATCTCGAGATCGGTGTTCGACAACGCCGCGGCGGCGGTGGTCGGGATGGCTCGTGACGCGGGCACGCCGGTGTCCGATGTCGGCGGTCGCAGCGTCGCGGTGACGATGCTCGGGCAGACGACTCCCGGGGTCATGCACCTGCGCACGATCCTCGAGCCGGCCGGGATCGACACCGTCATCTTCCACGCCAACGGCGTTGGCGGCCCGGCGATGGAGGAGCTGATCGAGGCGGGCGCCATCGCCGGCGTCATCGAGTACTCGCTGTCCGAGCTTGCGAACACGATCAAGGACGGAATCCACGCCGTCGGTGACAGCCGGCTCACCGTGGCCGGTGCGCACGGACTTCCCCAGGTGGTGGTCCCGGGCTGTGCGGACTTCTTCAACCAGGGCGCCCCGGCCACCCTCCCGGAGGAGTACCGGCAGCGGAAGACCTACTACCACAACCCGGTCGCGACCCTCGTTCGCCTGAATCCTGACGAGATGGCCGAGCTCGGAGCGCTCATCGCCAGCAGGCTCAGCAGCGCCAAGGGACCAGTCTCCGTCGTCTTCCCGACACGGGGTTTCTCGCTGTCGGACGCGCCGGGCGGGGCACTGTGGGACCCGGAGGCGGATGCGGCGCTCCTCGAGACGTTGCGCGCGCGACTGGGCGACAACGTGAGGCTGACGGAGGTCGACGGCAATGCCAACGACCTGGCCGTCGCCGACGCGGTGGCCCGGGAGTACCTCGCGATCACCCAGACCAACGACTAGCCCAGGAGGACATCATGGCACTGAAGTCATACGCTCTCGGCGACTGCTCGACGGCGGATATCAAGGAGTACCTGACGGAGAAGGACATCGTGATGATCCCGATCGCGAGCATGGAGCAGCACGGCGCGCATCTTCCGCTGGCGACCGACACGATCCAGGCGGAGGAGATCGCCCGCAGGGCGGCCGCGAAGGCGCACGTCCTCTACACCCCGTGCGTCTGGATGGGCTGGTCACCGCAGCACATGTACGCTCCCGGCGCGGGAACGGGCACGATCACCGTGCGGTCGCGGGTGCTGCTCGACCTGTGGTACGACATCGGCCGGTCGCTGATCCACCACGGCTTCAACAAGCTGGTGTTCGTGAACAACCATGGCTCGAACGTCAAGATCATCGAGCCGGCTCTCCGGCAGCTCCGGTACGACACGGGCGCGTTCGTGTGCATGTCGAAGCTCTATGCCGAGCGCTACCTCGGGATGATCGGCGACATCATGGAGAACCCTCCTGAGGAGACGCCCGGCTGGCACGCGAGCGAGCTGGAGACGGCCGCGGTCCTGGCACACGACGAGGGACTCGTGGACATGTCGAAGGCCGTCAACCAGAAGGTGGGCCGCCCGGCGTGGTTCCCGGAGAGCTTCATCAAGCTGGACGGCGCGCCGGACGTCGAGTTCCAGGGCTATCAGTACTTCTTCTTCCCGACCGACCACTCGGACTTCACGGAATCGGGCGTGATCGGCAACTCACTCAGTGGCACGGTCGAGAAGGGCGAGATCGCGTACGAGCGATTCTCGGACCATCTTGCGGCAGCCCTGGGCGAGTTCGAGACGCTCGATGTGAACGTCCATACGCGTGAGTTCCGCAACCGCTCGTGACCTACCCCACTCCGGGCTCGTTCGAGCCCGGAAACGCGAGCGCGTGGAGCGTGCGCGATAGAGGTGCGACGGCGTCGCGCGCCTCGCGATAGACAGAGAGCAGGGCACGGTAGCGATCGACGTTCGCGGCGCACGGCTCGAAGCGATCTCCGTCGCGTCCCGTGAGCGCGGCGGCGGCCGCGATCCCTTCGATGACGCCGGACCCGGCGCCGGCGAGAAGCGCCGCCCCGGCCGATGCATCCGGCAGCGCCGGTCGTGTCACCGGTAGACCCAGCGCATCCGCGACGATCTGAACCCACACGTCGGACCGGGCGCCACCACCGATCACGTAAGGGTCGGTGAACTTCAGGCCATGCTCGTGTGCCACGCCGGCGCAGTCCGCCAGCGAGAGGGCGACTCCTTCGAGCACCGCGCGAGCGAGATGCGCCCGGCCGTGGGCAGAGCTCAGACCGAGGAAGCTGGCGCGGAGGGTCGTATCGAAGACCGGCGCACGCTCGCCTGCGAGGTAGGGGTGAAACAGCAGCCCGTCCGCGCCGGGCGCGATCGCAGCGACGTTGGCATCGATCGTGGCGTAGTCAGCGGTCGACTCTGCGCCGACGAGGCTCTGGAACCACGCCCGTGACGCCGCGGCGGCGTTCGTGCCAAACGTGTGGTAGGCGAGCCCTGGGACGACGTGGCTATAGGTGAAGTAGGCCGCCGAAGGCGCGGGGGATGTGCAGACGACGTTGACGTTGCCGGCCGTCGCCAGCTTCACGACGGCGGCACCCTGCTGATTGGCGCCGGCGGCGAACGCTTCGGCGGCTGTGTCGGAGCAACCGGCGATGACCGGGATGTCTCGACCAAGACCCATCACACCGCCTCGGGTCGTGCCCACAACAGCAGCAGGCGAGACGACCCGGGGGAGCACGTCCGGCGAGACCGGAACCTGGGCGCACAGCGTCTCGTCCCATACGCGCCGCGCGGCGTCGAAGAGCAGGCTGCCTTCCGCGTCGATCCAGTCGGTAACGCAGTCGCCCGTCAGTGCTTGGCGCACGTAGTCCTTGGCAAACACAATGCGACGCACACGCCGCCAGACGTCCGGTTCGGTTCGCGCGATCCAGCGCAGCTGGGGGAGCGTCCACCCCGCGGTCGGACGGTTCCGACCTCGCTCGAGCGCCACGTCGCCGACCGCCTCCTCGATCGCTGCGGCATCGTCGGCGGCCCGCACATCCGAGAGGAGGATGCAAGGCCTGACCGGATTTCCCTTGTCATCGAGAAGCACCGCGTTGTGGGTGGCGGACGTGCACGCTACCGCGTCGATCCGATAGCCAGGCGGCCGGGCTCCGAGTAGCTCCGAGCACGCGGCAGTCGCAGCCCGCACCCAGTCGTCCGGATCCTGCTCGGCCCAACCGGGGAAGTGGTGCCTCGTCGGGTACGACGCGCTTCGTGAGTCGATCAGCGTCCCATCGGTGCCGAGCAGCGATGCCTTACAGCTGCTCTGTCCGATGTCGATGCCAAGCAACACGCGGCGACGCTACCACGCGATCTCGGCGGGACCGCCGTTCACGATCGACGCAGGCGGTAGCGTCCTCGGCGAGCACCGTCGTTCGAAAAGGAGCCTCGTGTCGTTCCTTACTCACCGACTCGACCTTCACGCGGGCTCCCCCGACGCGTACCGCGCGACGGCTCGCCTCGATGCGACGGTAGGGGAGCTCGGGTCTCGAGCCGTCGCTCGTCGAGCTGTTCACCTCCCCGACCTCCTCGGGAAGCTCACCAAGCTCGGTTCGTCAATTGCCTCTGAGCTGCGCGGGGAGGGAGGCAACGGCACGTCGCAGAGACGCGAGGAGGAGCGACCGGTCGGCGACTGACCGGGACGGGCCGCACCGAAATACTCGAAAGTTGATGCAATCGTCTTCTGGTTGGTACAAGATTCGATAACCAATGGCCGCGGCGACCGAGAAACAGACAAGAGCCGACCAGATCCGGCGTCGCATCCGCGGTGACATCCTCTCGGGTCGCCTACTGCCGGGTGAGAAGCTCGCGACCGCCGACCTCTGCGAGACCTACGACGCGAGCGTCGGGGTGATCCGGGAAGCGCTCACGTGGCTCGTGAGCCAGGGGCTCGTGCGCACGCAGGCGCATCACGGGCATGTGGTCGTGCCGCTCTCGGCCGACGATCTCGCGGAGCTCACCGCGGCCCGTGTCCTGATCGAGCCGGTTGTGCTGCGGCTCTCGATCGAGCAGGGCTCGGTCGACTGGGAGGTTCGAGCCGTGGGCGCGCACCATCGGCTCGCGCGCAGCCCGCGCGAGGACCCTGCAGATCCCCGCCAGGCAAGCGAGGAGTGGATCGCGGCGCACGAGGCGTTTCACGAGGCTCTCTTCAGCGGGTGCGAAAACGGGCGCCTCCTGGGCATCACCGCCGGGCTGGCTCAGGCGGCGGCGCTCTACCGCCGCTGGTCGGTTCCGTACGAGGAGCATCGCGACGTCGCCGCAGAGCACGAAGCCCTGCTGGCGGCTTGCGTCGGCCGCGACGCCGACCGCGCGGCCGAGCTGTTGCGCGCGCACATCTCGACTACCGCCGAGCTCCTGACCACCGTCTCACAGGCGACCCCGAGCGTGGGGAGCTGATGACATGAACGTCCCGATCGCCGAGCTCGACAACCTCTTCACGACCGCAACCGGCACGGGGGGCGTCCCGGGCGTGATCGCGGCGCTCGCTGATCGGGACGGGACGCGGTACATGCGGAGCTTCGGAACGGTCGACGTCCGGACGGGTGCACCCATGCCGGACGATGCGGTCTTGCGGATCGCCTCGCTCTCGAAGGCCGTCGCAGCGATCGCGGCGCTGCAGCTGATCGAGCAAGGCCGACTCGCGCTCGACACCCCGGTCGGCGAGATCCTGCCCGCGTTCGACGACGTGAAAGTGCTCGAGGGGTTCGACGGCGACCGCCCATTGCTGCACCCGCCCGCCATCCGCCCCACCGTGCGACACCTGATGACCCACACCTCGGGGCTGACGTACGACGCGTTCAACGCCGACCTGCTCAGGTACGCAGAGGTGACCGGGGTGCCGATGCCGGTCACCGGGCAGCTGATCGCCTTTGGCAGCCCGATGGTCTGCGAACCAGGCTCTCGGTTCGCGTACGGGATGAGCACCGACTGGACCGGACGGGTGATCGAGGCCGTCAGCGGGCTCTCGCTTGAGGAGTACTTCCGTCGCCACATCAGCGACCCGCTCGGAATCACCGACCTGACCTTCTCGCCGACCGCCGAGCAATGGCGCCGCGTCGCCCCGGTCCACCTCATCGCCGCCGACGGCTCCGCACAGGTGATCGACTTCGAGCTGCCCACCGAGCGCGAGTTCGACCCCGCGGGTCACGGCCTCTATGCGACGGCAGGCGACTACCTCAAGATCCAGCGGCTCCTGCTCCGTGGCGGCGAGCTCGACGGTGCTCGCCTCCTGCAGGAGCGCACCGTGCGCGAGATGTTCACGAACCAGATCGGCGAGCTCGTCCCCGGTCGCCACGTGTCCGCGCGCCCGGAGTTCTCACGCGACCTCCAGTTCCGGCCGGGATCGAAATGGGGTCTCGACATCATGGTCACCGAGACACCGGTGCCGGGCCTGCGCCCGGCCGGCAGCGGCGGCTGGTGTGGCACGTTCAACAACTTCTACTGGATCGATCCGGTCACCGGGATCACGGGCGCGCTGCACGCCAGCTACCTGCCGCTCTGCGACGAACGGGTCGTCGACCTGTTCGAGACGTTCGAGCGGACGGTCTACGCAAGCGCCTGAGGTCGCCGCCCGGGGAAGCGATCCTCGAACGCGAGCACGCGACCGCCGGACGCGCACGTCACCACGAGCACGTCGAGCGCCTCGCCGGCGAAGCAGAGATTCGTCGGCCGCGCGCCTGGGAGCTGGATGCGCTCCTCCACGACGCCACCGGGGTCGAGCACGATCACCTCGTTCGTCTCGAACGCGGCGACGTAGAGGCGGCCGTCGCGATCGACGGCGATGCCGTCCGGGCCGGTTCCCGGAAGCTCGGCGAAGACACCCGCTTCCCGCGCCGACCCGACGTCGCACCGGTAGCGGAGGATTCGGTGCGTCTCCGTGTCGGCGAGCAGCAGCGTCTCCTCGTCTGCGAAGGCGAGACCGTTGGGAAAGCCGACGCCGACGATCGTCTCGGCCACCGCGCCGCTCCTCGGGTCGAACGTGCAAACGCGCCCGGGTGGATCGGTGAACCAAAGCCGGCCGCCCGGCCCGACGGCACAGTCATTGGGTGCCGTGCAGCCACCGACGGCGTCTCTCACCTCGGTGCCGAGCAGGGCCTGGATTCCCGCCTCCACTGGCCGGAGCGACCTGCTCTGAATCGTCGCATTGCCATTCTGGGCGACGAAGACGACGCCGGTCGCATCCTCGGCAAGCCCGTTCGGGCCGCCGCCCGTCTCGGCCGCCACCGCCGGCTCGGCGCCGGCGAGCGAGACCTCGTAGAGCAGCCCGCGCGACATGCTGGTGACGAGCAACCGGCCGGTCGACGTCCACAGGGGCCCTTCGGTAAACCCGATCGCGTGGGCCAGCGTGCGCGTCGTCACGATTCCTCGGCCATCAGCTCGCCCCGCTCCCACGCCGCCCGCAGCTCGTGCTTTCGCACCTTTCCCGACGAGGTGCGCGGGTAGTCGTCCACGAAGAACCAGCGCGTCGGCACCTTGTGACCCGTCAGCCGCTCCCGCAGCGCCGCTGCCAGGTCGGCGACGACCACGTTGCCCCCGGTGCGCACGCGCACGAAGGCCGCAACGATCTCGCCGTAGTACGGGTCGGGCAGCCCTACAACCGCGGCCTCGAGGATCTCGGGCAGCCGGTAGAGCTCGCCCTCGACCTCGGCCGGTGAGATGTTCTCGCCGCCTCGGATGATCATCTCCGTCGCCCGTCCCTCGATGCGCAGGTACCCGCGCTCGTCGAGCGCGCCGAGGTCACCCGTTCGCAGCCAGCCGTCGGCGTCGAGCGCGCGTGCCGACGCGGCGGGGTCGTGCAGGTAGCCGGTCATCGTGTGGAACCCGCGTGTCCACACCTCGCCCACCTCGTCGCAGCGAAGCCGCCCGCCGCTTGCGGGATCGGTAATCGCAACCTCGACCCCGGGCAGCGCCGCACCGCAGGTGTGGACCTGGTCGTCGACCGTGTCCGCGATCGTGGTCATCGTCACCACCGCGGCCTCTGTCAGCCCGTAGCCGATCACCGAGCCGACGCCGAGCACCTCGTGAACCCGACGCACGAGCTCGGGAGCGATCGACGTGCCCCCCAACATCACGGTGCCCAGCGTGGAGTGGTCGCGGAGCGGGAACGAGGGGTGGTCGAGCATCGCGATCAGCAGCGTGGGGACGATGTTGGTCGTGGTCACGCCTTCTTCCTCGATCAGGCGCAGCCCGAGCTCGGCGTCGAACTGCGGGACCGTCACGAGGGTTCCGGCGAGCGATGCGGTTCCGATCGTCGCGACGACGCAACTCGCGAGGTGGAACATCGGGAGGGCCGCGAGCCAGACGGGCGGGTGGACATCCGCGGTGATGCGCAACGCCGCATGCGCCGCGTTGTTGACCATCCCGAGATGCGGGAGCACGGCCCCCTTCGGCGAGCCCGTGGTTCCGGAGGTGTAGAGGATCTGCGCAGGCTGGTCGGGGCGTACCGCGGGCAGGTCTCGCTCGACATCGCCTTCGGCGAGAAACGATGCGAGCCCGTCGAGCCGCAGGACGTCCCGCAGGGCCGGCAGCTCGTCCGCAAGCACCGAAGCCGTCGCCGCCACCTCTCGGCCGCGAAAGGCATCGCAGGCGAAGCACGCAACCACGCGCGAGTGCCCGAGCACGTGCTCGGCCTCGTTGCGGCGCAGCGTGGGGTTGACCGTCACGATCGGCATCCCGGCGAGAGCGGCGCCGTACTGCACGACCTGGTACTCGATCACGTTCGGCGCCCAGATCGCAACGCAGTCGCCGGGTTCGTAGCGCCCGAGCAGCGCCCTTGCGCAGCGTTCGGCCTCGCCCAGCAGCTCCGCGTACGTCAGCCGCTTGCGCTTCTCGGCCTCGGGCGTGCCTTCGACGAGCGCTACCCGGTCGGGCGCGATCGCGCACGCGCCCCGCAGGACATCGCCGACCGTCCGCTCGAGCACGGGCGGGTCGGCAGGGCCACGGGTGAATGCCTCAGCTGCCAGGGGCACCGAGCACGGAGACGGAGAAGTTCGAAGCAACGGCGCTGGCGGAGGTGACGACCGCACGCGCGCAGCCTTCGACCTGGCGGCCCGTCGCCTCGCCGCGGAGCTGACGAACCGCCTCGACGAAGTGGAGCATCCCGCCGCACGCGCCCGGATGGGCGCAGCTGAGAAGCCCGCCGTGCGTGTTGAGCGGAAGCCTCCCGCCCAGGTCCATGTTCCCCTCGCGCACGAAGTCGCGCGACTCGCCGCGGCCGCAGAGGCCGAGGTCTTCGAGCTGCACGGTGACGGTCACCGTGAAGCTGTCGTAGATCATCGCCAGATCGAGGTCGGCGGGGGTGATCCGAGCGCGCTCGAACGCGCGCTTGCCCGCGACGTCGACGACCGTCCGCACGATGCCGTGCCCTTTGCCGTCTCCTCGGGCGAGATGCCCCATGTGGTAATAGGAGAACGCCTCGCCGACCCCGAGGATCGAGACCTCGCGGGCGGAGTCGCCGCTCGTGCCCTTGCGGGAGATCACCCAGGCGGCACCGCCGTCGGAGACGAGCGAGCAGTCGAGCCGCCGCAGCGGCGAGGAGATCATCGGCGAGTCGAGCACCTCACGCTCGGTGATCGGGGTGCGCATCGTCGCCTCCGGATTGAGACACGCGTGCTTGCGCGTCGTCACCGCGATCGGGGCGAAGGCATCGTCGTCGAGGCCGTACTCGTGCAGGTAGCGCTGCGCGAGCAGGGCGTAGTACGAGGGGATGGTCGCGCAGAACGGATACTCCCAGTCCAGGTTGTGCGCCCCGACCGACGCCATCATCGCCGACCCGGACACGTGGGCGGTGCGCAGCTTCTCACCGGCGACGACGAGCACGTTCGTCGCCTGCCCGTCCTCGATCGCCCACTTCGCCAGCTGCAGGAGCGCGCCGTAGGACGCGCCGCCCATCGACGTCGCTTCGGTCAGCGTCTTCGTGTAGATCCCGAGCGCCTCGGTCACGAGGATGTGGTACCGCGGTGAGGCCCAGAACGGCGGCTGCACGAGAACGCCGTCGATGTCCTTGATCGTCAGCCCGGCGTCGGCCACCGCAGCGGTCGCCGCCTCGATGTTGATGCCCATGTCCGTCAGCTCCGGGAGCTCGCCGAGCCGCGTGTGGGCGACCCCCGCAATGACTGCTTCATGCGCCATTCGTGCAGCCTCCTTCCGATGCCATGATGCCGTCGAGTGATCCCTGCACGACGCCGCGCCGGATCGGGACGCAGCTGTCGGGATAGTCGGCCACGAGCTCGACGCCGCGTGCGCGCAGCTCGTCGAGAAAGCGTGGCAGGTGCCTCATCGCGTCGCGCTCGGCGTCGTGGAGCACGACGACGCTCCAGTCGCGCGTGGCGATATCCGCGAGGGCGGTCTCGACCCAGCGGCTCGGCTGCTCCCAGTCGCGCGGGACGCAGTTCCAGAGGACGCACGTGTAGCCGCCGGCGCCGAGGTGCTGCACCGCCGGCGCGCTCAGGAGGTGCGGGCCGAGGATGCCGCCGCCGCCGTAGGGCCGGAAGAGGCGCGCCGCTCCGAGCTCGCCCAACAGCTCCTGCGCCTCCTCGATCTCCCGCTCGAGGGTTGCCTCGTCCGTGACGTCGCCGAGCAGGAGCGTGTGCGTGAGGGTGTGGTTGCCGACCCGATGACCCGCGCGTGCGGTCGCTTCGACGAGCGCGCGAACGCCCGGGCGGGCGAGGTCGCGTCCGACCACGAAGAACGTCGCAGTCGCGTCGTGGCGAGCGAGCGCCTCGAGCGCGGCCTCGATCGTCCCCGCCGCCGGGCCGTTGTCGAACGTCAGCGTGACGCGCCTGTCCATCTACGAGTGCGCGACGATGCGCGTCCGCATCTCCCCGATCCCGGCGATGTGACTGACGATTACGTCGCCGGCCGAGAGAAATCGTGGCGGCATGTGGGCGAGGCCGACGCCGGCGGGCGTGCCCGAGAAGATGATGTCTCCCGGCAGCAGCCCGGTGATCGAGGAGAGTCGCGCCACCAGCTGCGGCACCGTCTGGATCAGCTGGCGGGTGGTTGCATGCTGCACGCGCTCTCCGTTCACCTCGCACCACAGCTCGATGTCGTCGGCGTTCTCGAGCTCGTCGGGCGTGACCACCCAGGGCCCGATCGGGCCGAAGCCCTCGTACGACTTCCCGAGGCTGAACTGCGGCAGCCTGCCCTCGTGCTGGAGGATCCGCTCGGAGAGGTCTTGCCCGACGGTGAGGCCGGCGACACTGCTCCAGCCGTCCGCCGCGGGCACGTGGCGGCAGTGACGGCCGATCACGACGACGAGCTCGACCTCCCAGTCGAGGGAGCCGCCCGGATGGACGACATCGGCGAAGGGGCCGGTGAGACACGACGGGAACTTCGTGAACACGGGCGGGCCAGAGGTGCCGTCGTCGACAAGGTCGACCTCGGCGGCGTGGGCGTCGTAGTTGAGACCGATCGCGAACACCTGCGAGGGCCGCGGCACCGGCGGGCCGAGCTGGTCAGGCGTGAACGGCTCACCCGCGGGGAGCGCCGCCGCGGCGGCCCACGCGCGAAACGCGTCCCAATCGGCGTAGATCGCCTGCGGATCGGCCGCGAACAGGCCAGCGCTTGCCCGCTCGACGTCGATCGCGCGCTCACCGTCGACAACGGCGAGGCGTCCGGCTACGTTCGCGATGCGCATCTCTCGACTCCCTCTTCCGACACCGGTATAGTCGAACTCCTTGCCCGAGATTCGAATAGTCAATCAGATTCGAAACTTCGCGGGATGTCCGAGTGGCGCGAGGCGCACGCTCGAAAGCCGCCTGCCGCGCCTGAAGAGGGGCTCATGAGCGGCCTCGCGATCGTCGGTGCCTCCGATCGCACGATCTGGACCGAGTGGCTGCTCCGGACGCTTAGCCGCTTCGGCTACGACCGGCCGATCTTCCTGATCAACCCGACGCGGGACGAGGTGCTCGGCCGGCCGTGCCACCGCTCGGTCGAGGACCTGCCCGAGGTGCCCGACGTCGCGATCCTCGTGGTCGGCGCCCCACGCGCGGTCGACGAGTGCGGGAAGCTCGTACAGCTCGGCTGCTCGGAGATCTGCGTGATCGCCAACGGCTTCCGCGAGACGGGGTTGCCGGAGGGCCGCGAGCTGGAGGACCGCCTTCGGACGGCGATCGCCGGCTCGGACGCGCGCGTCACCGGCCCCAACTGCGTCGGGTTCGCGCGCTTCCACGAGAACCTCTGCGCCCTGGCGCAGCCGCTACCGAAGGGCATCCGTGCGGGAGACGTCTCGGTGATCAGCCAGAGCGGGGGGCTCACGGGCGGCCTGCTCGGCGCGCTCGAGCGCGAGGGCTTCGGCTTCGACCTCTGCTACTCGATCGGCAACGGCGTCGGCTTCAGCCTGGAGGAAGGCGTCGAGTGGGCCGTCTCCCGGGGCACGACTCGATACGTCTGCTGCATCGCGGAGTCGATCGGGGATCTCGACCGCCTCGCCCGCACGGCCGCCGCGGCGCGCGCCGCGGGCAAGGAGATCGTGTTCCTCCTCCTCGGCCACTCCCCCGCCGGCCGGGAAGCGGCGAAGTCGCACACGGGCTCCGTCCTCGGCGAACAGGCGCTGCTGGCGGCGCGGCTCGAAGAGCTCGACGTCTTCGTCGCCGAGTCGATCACCGAGCAAGCGCGCATCGTCTCGCTGCTCGAGACGTTCGGCCGCCTCGATCCCACCAGAGGTGCGTTCGTGATCACGGCCTCAGGCGGCGGGGCGACGCTGACGGCGGACACCGCTGAGCGCCACGGCGCCGTGCTCTCGCCGCTGCAGGCGGAGACGGTGACCGTGCTGAAGGAGCTGCTCCCGCCCGGCCCGTACGTCGGGAACCCCCTCGATGTCACTGCGGGCAACGGGCCGGGTGGAGTGCAGGCGGTGTACGACGCGGTTGCCGCAGACCCAACCGTCGGCATCCTCGTCGAGCCTTACGTTCTCCCCTGGCCAGACGACTCCGAGGGGCACCGCTGGCATCGCGACGCGCTCGAGCGGCTTGCCGACGGCGCCGACGCCACCGGCATCGGCGTCGCGGTTGTGAGCACGTTCGAGCAGGAGCGAAATCCGTGGATCACCGACTACCTCGGCCGCCGCCGGAACGTCAGCCTCACCTGCGGGCTCGAGGACACGATGAAGGCGCTCGGGAAGCTCTACCGCGGATCCGGCACCGGCCCCGCGAAGACCCTCGCTCCGCCACACCGCGCGGCCGGGTCGACCGCGCCCGGGGAGGCGTCGATCTCCGAGGTGGAAGGACGGGTTGTGCTCGAGCGCGCGGGGTTCACCGTGCCGGCGGGCGGAGTTGCGCGCTCCGAAGACGAGGCGGCGGCGGTCGCCTCCGGCCTGAAGGCACCATTCGTGGTCAAGGTCAGCGAGCCGAAGGTTGCGCACAAGGGACGGATCGGCGGCGTCGAGATCGGGATCACGAGCGAGGAAGGCGTGCGGGACGCGTGGCGCCGCATCTGCGGCAACGTCGAGGCCAGCGGCACCCGCGCGCCGAACGGGGTCGCGGTTCTCGTCGCGGAGATGGTGTTCGGGCCCGAGCTCCTCGTCGCGACGATGCGCGACCGGGTCGCGGGCCCGTCGCTCACCGTCGCGATCGGCGGCTGGGCGGCCGAATCGGGCGCCGTGTTCGGGACGCTTCCGCTGCCGGCCGCTGCGACGGCGCTCGCCGCGTTCGTCGAGAGCTCCGGTCTCGGCCGGCTCGCCGGCGATGCACCCGCGGCGCACCTCGTCTCGTACCTCGACCAGCTCGCGCAGTCGTTCGTGGACGGACCGCTCAGCGCGTACGAGACTGTCGAGATCAACCCGCTGATCCTCACCGCCGCCGGGCCCGTCGCCGCCGACGTGCTGCTCCTCCACTGAGATGACGCTGCCACGCTACCGCGACCTGCCGCGCGCCGACCCGATCGACGCAGCGCACGCCTGGGATGTGTTCGGCCGCGACGACGAGCTCGGCCGCGTCAACCTGATCACGCCGCAGACTGTCGCGGCGGCCGGCGCCGAGGTGCAGGCGGGACGCGTCTTCAACGTCTGCCTCCCGCTGAACCTGCCCGACCCCCCCTGGGAGCATTCGCGCGGGGCGCTCAGGCACGAGGTGCTCGTCGTCGACCGCAACACGCAGGACGACGTGATCCGCGACTTCTACCCCCAGACCTCCACCCAGTGGGACGGTCTGCGGCACGTGCGGGCCCGCGAGCTCGGCTTCTACGGTGGCCGCGGTGACGACACCGCCGGCCCGGGTGGCGGCGAGCTCGGCATCGAGCGCTGGGTCGAGCACGGAATCGCCGGCCGCGGGGTGGTCGCGGATGTCGCGGCCCACCTCGAGCGGCAGGGGCGGCCGCTCGACGCACGCGTGGGGACGCCGATCATGGTCGCCGACCTCCAGGCGACCCTGCATGGGGCGGGGGTCGAGCTGCGCGACGGTGACATCCTCCTCGTCCGCACCGGGTACCTCACCGCCTACAAGGCGGCGAGCGAGGCCGAGCGCGCCGACTTCGCCGTCAACCGCGACGGTCCCGGCCTCTTCGCCGGGGAGGAGATGGCCGAGTTCCTGTGGGACGCGGGCGTCGCCGTGGTCGCCACCGACAATCCTGCGGTCGAGGTCGTCCCCGGGAGCAAGGAGGCGGGGTCGCTGCATCGTCGCCTGATTCCGCTCCTCGGGTTCCTGCTCGGCGAGTTGTTCGATCTCGACGCGCTTGCCGCGGACTGCGCGGCCGACGGCCGCTACACATGCTTTTTCGTCGCTGCTCCGCTCAACGTCCCCGGCGGGGTCGGCTCGCCCGGCAACGCCGTCGCGATCAAGTGACCGTCAAGTGAAAGGAGCGTCGCGATGGCGCTGATCGAGGTCGAGGTCGAAGGCCGGCTCGGCACGCTCACGTTCAACCGGCCGGAGAAGCTGAACGCGCTCAGCCCGCAGATGTTCGAGGGGTTCGTCGACTCGTTTCGCGGGCTCGTCGCCGACAAGGACGTGCGCGTGATCATCATCAAAGGCTCCGGGCGCGCGTTCTCCGTTGGTTTCGATGTCGACACCGACTCCGAGGCGAAGAGGGGAAACGAGCGGGTCACCGCCTACGAGGACTGGGTCGGGCTGCGCGCGATCGTCGACCGCTGGCTCGAGGTGTGGCGGGCACCGAAGCCGGTGATCGCCGCGGTGCACGGCTACTGCATGGGTCTCGCGACCCAGCTCGCCGTCTGCTGCGACCTCACCGTGGTCGCGCGGGACGCGGTGATCGGCTGGCCGAGCCTGCCGCTCGGCGGCGGCCTGCTCGCCCCGGTCTCGAGCTGGTTGATCGGCCCAAAGAAGGCGAAGGAGCTCTCGTACATCGCCGGCAGCCGCATCTCGGGTGAGGAGGCGCTGCAGCTCGGGTGGGCAAACTACGCGGTCGACGCGGCCGAGGTCGTGCCCAGGGCGCGCGAGCTGGCCGAGCGCATCGCAAAGACGCCGCCCGACCTCCTGCATGTGAAGAAGCTTGCGATGAACCGCATCATGGACGTCCAGGGATTCGCCGAAGCGGTCACGTTCGGCGCCGAATGGGATGCGATCGCCCACGACTCGCCGGGGCAGCTCTTCATCACCGAGTACGTGAAGGAGCTCGGGATCAAGGGCGCGATCGACTGGTTCGAGCGGGAAGGCTGAGGGCTGACGATGCTTCGCGTCGAGAGCGACGGCGGGATCGCGACGATCACGCTCGACCGGCCCGAGCGGCTCAACGCCTGGACGACCGAGCTCGAGCTCGCGTACGACGCGACGCTGCGCGATCTTGCCGTCGACGCCGAGGTTCGGGCGGCGATCGTCACCGGGGCGGGTCGCGGCTACTCGGCCGGCTGGGACATGGGCGAGCTGCGCGAGGTGGGTGATGCGGGGGAGCGTGCCGACGACAGCGCGGTCAGCATCGCGGTCGCCACGACCCTCGCCTTCCCAAAGCCGCTGATCGCCGCGATCAACGGTGCGTGCGCCGGCCTCGGGCTCGCGCAGGCACTTGCGTGCGACGTTCGGTTCGCCGCCGACGGCGCCAAGTTCACGACCTCCTACACCAAGCTCGGCCTCGTCGCCGAGGACGGCACGTCCGTGCTCCTGCGCCGGGCCGTCGGGTACGCCCACGCTCTCGACCTGCAACTGTCGAGCCGGATCGTGCCGGCCGACGAGGCGCTCCGCATCGGCCTCGTCAGCCAGGTCGTGCCCGCCGACGAGCTGCTCGCCACCGCCCGTGCTTACGCTTCCGACCTCGTCGCGTCCTGCTCCCCGGCGGCGATCGCGCTGACGAAGGAGGTGCTCGCCGCCCACGAGAACACCGACCTGCCGACGGCCCTCCGTGAGTCGCGAGCGCTGGCGCTGACGCGGATCACCACCGCCGACTTCCGCGAGGGCGTGGCCAGCTTCGGCGAGCGGAGGCCACCGCGCTTCGACGGCCTGTCCGCGACGCTACCCGAAGGAGGCAAGACGACGTGACGACCGTTGAGACGATCGACGGCGCGATCGGGGTCGACCAGCTCGGCGTGACGCTGATGCACGAGCACGTGATCCTCGTCAACCGCGAGATCGATGCCAACTACCCGGGGTACTGGGACGAGGAAGCAGAGGTCGCGGCGGCAACCAGGAAGCTGACCGAGCTCAAGGCGCAGGGGGTCGACTCGATGGTCGATCTCACCGTGCTCGGCCTCGGCCGCGACGTCGAGCTGATCCATCGTGTCGCGCAGAACACCGGGATCAACCTCGTCGTCGCCACCGGCTTCTATGGCTTCGACGAGCTGCCGTTCTTCTTCAAGACGCGCGGGCCCGGCACGATCCACGGCGGCCCGGAGATCCTCGAGGAGCTCTTCGAGCGCGACATCGTCGACGGCATCGCCCACACGGGTGTCAGGGCGGGGATCCTCAAATGCGTCACCGACGTGAAGGGGATCACGCCGGACGTCGAGCGGGTGCTGCGCGCGATCGCCCGCGTACACCGGCGCACCGGCGTCCCGATCACCACCCACACGCACGCGGCGACCTTCCGTGGGCGCGACCAGCAGCAGCTCTTCCGCGAAGAGGGGGTCGACCTCTCGCGCGTGGTGATCGGCCATTGCGGCGACAGCACCGACATCCCGTATCTCGTCGAGCTGATGGAGAACGGCTCGACGATCGGGATGGACCGCTTCGGCCTCGACACCTTCCTCCCCACGCCGGCGCGGATCGAGACGATCGTCGAGCTCGTCAGGTTGGGCTACGCGGAGAAGCTGGTGCTCTCCCACGACACGACCTGCTTCTCGCTCAGCTTCGACCCGGCCGTGCGCGCCGCGAAGCTCCCCGACTGGCGGTACACATTCCTCCTCGACACGGCCGTGCCAATGATGCTCGAGCGCGGCGTCACCGAGGAGCAGGTCCGGATGATGCTCGTCGACAACCCGCGCGCGATCTTCTCGCAGAAGGGCGCCTACTGACGGTGCCGCTCGCGGTTGCCCACGCGACACCGGCACTCGGCGAGCTGCTCGACCTGGAACAGGAGCTCCGCGTTCTCGCCGACGGGTTCCGCTTCATCGAAGGCCCGGCCTGGTCGCGCTGGGACGACAGCCTTCTCTTCAGCGACATCCAGGACGACACCCGCTGGCGCTGGACCGAGGCGCGTGGCGCCGAGGTCGCGGCACGTCCCAACTACAAGGCGAACGGCCTCGTCTACGAGCCCGACGGGAGCCTGCTCGTGTGCGAGCACGTGACCTCGAGCGTGATCCGGATCCGCCCTGGCGGTGACCGCCAGCTGGTCGCGTTCCACTACCAGGGGACGTACCTCAACAGCCCGAACGACATCGTCGTGCGCTCGGACGGGTCGATCTGGTTCTCCGACCCGGACTACGGCCGCTGGCCCCACGCCGTCGGGGTCGAGCGGCCGTTCGAGCTCGGCTTCCACGGCGTCTTTCGCGTGCCCCCGGGCGGCGGCGACACGGAGCTCGTGGTGGAGCGCGACACGTTCGACCAGCCGAACGGGCTCTGCTTCTCGCCCGGCGAATCACTCCTCTACATCAACGACCTTCGCGGGATCCGGGCCTACGACGCGGCACCTGACGGGACGCTCTCGAACGGTCGCGTCTTCCACTGGGACATGGGCGACACCGACATCCCCGGCCGTGGCAACCCCGACGGGATGAAGTGCGACGAGCGCGGGAACGTGTGGTGCACCGCCCGCGGCGGCATCTGGGTGCTCTCTCCTGCCGGGGAGCTGCTCGGGATCATCGAGACGCCGGAGACCGTCGCCAACATCGCCTGGGGCGGGCCGGACTGGCGCACTCTGTTCCTTTGCACATCGACCACGCTGCGCTCGTTGCAGACCCGGGTCGCCTCGACGCCGCTTCCGTACCATCGCGACCGATGCTGAAAGCGTTCTCGGACCTGAAGGTGATCGAGGTCGCTCAGGACGTGGCCGGCCCGTACTGCGGGAAGTTGCTCGCCGACCGCGGCGCCGAGGTGATCAAGGTCGAGCCGCCCGCCGGTGACCGGTCGCGAGGCCGCGGCCCGTTCCCGGGTGACGTGCACGATCGCAATCAGAGCGGTCTCTTCCTGCATCTGAACACGTCCAAGCGAAGCGTCGTGCTCGACCTCGAGAGCGAGGACGGGTGGGCATCGTTGACCGCGCTCCTCGAAGGCGCATCGCTGCTGATCGACGACGGGACGCTGGCCGCGGCCGGCGTCTCGCTCGACGAGATCGAAGCGACGCACCCGTCGCTCGTCGTCGTGGTGGTGAGCCCGTACGGGACGATTGGGCCGTATCGCGACTTCAGAGCCAACGACTTCACGATCTACGCGACGAGCGCCTGGATGGCGGCGATGGGAGATCCCGACCGGCCACCGCTCTACCCCGGACGCGACTACCCGTTCTATGTCGCGGGTCTGTACGCCGCGTTCGGGGCGCTTGCCGCATTGCGGCGCGCGCTAGCCACCGGCGAGGGCCAGCGTGTCGACGTCTCGGCGCTCGACGCCGCGATCTCGTTCGACTTCTACGAGACGACGAAGTACTCGTATCGCGGGACGCTGCGCAAGCGGGACGGCCACATGATCACCGGGGTCGCTGCCTCGACGCAGCCGTGCCAGGACGGCCACGTCGCGGTGACGTTCGCCGGCGAGGACGACTGGCAGCGCTTCACCGAGGTGATCGGGGCGCCGGAGCTGGCTCAGGGCGACTTCGAGACCGCAACGCTGCGGCTCGCGAACACCGACGAGCTCAACCGTCGCGTCCAGAAGGCGCTCAGCGACAAGACGGTGGAGTATGTCGTGCGCGAGTGCCAGGCCCGCCACGTCGCCGTCTCGCCGGTCGCGACCACGGCGATGGTGCTCGGCTCAGAGCAGCTCCGTGCGCGCTCCTGGTTTGCCTCGGACGGCACGCACCGGCTTGCCGGCCCGCCGTTCCGGCTGCAGCATCCGGAGTGGAGCGTGTCGGCGGCGCCTGCGCTCGGCGAGCACCAGGCGCTCGCCGGAGGCGAGGCGTGACGGGCGGCGGGCCGCTCGCGGGCACCCGCATCGTCGACCTGACGATGGGGTGGGCCGGGCCGCTCGGGACGCTCCTCTTCGCCGACCTCGGCGCCGAGGTGATCAAGCTCGAGGGACCGGGCCGGCTCGACTGGTGGCGCGGCGGGAGCGTGTCGCAGCCGAACCCGGACATGAGTGACCTCGAGCAGAAGATGTGGGAGCGCAGCCCGGTGTTCAGCGGCGTCAACCGCAACAAGCGCGAGCTCGTGGTCGATATGAAAACCGACGCCGGCAAGGCGCTGTTCGAGAAGCTGGTGGCTGCGAGCGACGCCGTCGTCGAGTCCTTCAGCCCACGGGTCCTGCAGGGCTGGGGGCTCGGGTACGAGCGGCTGCGAGAGCTCAACGAGCAGATCATCCTGATGTCGCTGCCCGCGGTCGGGAGCGACGGCCCCTGGTCGCACTACGTCGGGTACGCCTCGACGACGGAGGCCCTGGCCGGGCTGCCGGCGCTCTGCGGGTACGAGGGCGAAGGGCCGATCCTGCAGACGCCGAGCATCGCCGACCCCCTCGCCGGCCTGAACGGGGCGGTGGCGCTGATGATGGCCCTGCTCGAGCGCGACCTCACCGGCCGGGGCCAGCGCATCGAGGTCGCCCATCTCGAGGCCGCGGTGCCGCTGATCGGTGAGGCGTTCATGGACTACGTCATGAATCAGCGCGTCCGCGAACGCTGCGGGAACGGTGATCCGACGATCGCGCCCAACGGGTGCTTCCCCTGCGCGGGCGACGATCGCTGGGTCGTGATCTGCGTGGAAACGGACGACGACTGGCAGCGGCTCTGCCGCGTCATCGGCGACGATGCCCTCGCCGCCGACTCGCGCTTCGCCACGCGACCGGGCCGGGTTGCCAACGTTGCCGAGGTGGAGGCGGCGGTCGTGCGCTGGACGTCGACCAGGGCGCCGCGGGAGGCGATGGCCGCGCTGCAGGCAGCCGGGGTGATCGCAGCGGCGCTCAACAACGAGGCCGACCTGCTCGACGACCCCCAGGTCATCGCAGCCGAGGGCTTCGCTCGGATCGAACGCGACTACGTCGGCACGCACCCGTACCCGAACATCACCGTCAAGCTCTCCCGCACGCCGGGCGAGATCCGACGGCCGGCACCGCTCTTCGGCGAGGACAACCTGTACGTGTTGCGCGACGTGCTCGGGCTGGACGACGCCGAGATCGAGCGCCTCTTCGTGGACGAGGTGGTCTCGGACACGCCGAGCCACGCGGGCTGGGCGCGGCTGAGCGCGTTCAGCGGCCAGCTCACGCGACACACGCCGGCCCCGTCGAGCTGAGGCAGCCGTGACCGGTCTCCGTCTCGTTGCGGACGATCTCACGGGCGCCGCAGACGCTGCCGTCGCGTTCGTCGGGCGGTGCGACCCGGTCCGCGTGCTGCTCGGGCCCTGTGACGTTCCCGCAGCCCGGGGGGTGACGGCGGTCGACCTCGACACCCGCGATCGGCCGGCGCTTGACCCAGGCGCCGCCTTCCGGGCAGCCATCGGCGATGTCGGCGGGGACGGGGCGGTGATGGTGAAGATCGACTCGCTCCTGCGCGGGCCCGTCGCCGAGACGGTCGCGGCTGCCCGGGCTGCGTTCCCCGACCGCCCTCTCGTCGTCGCCCCCGCCTTCCCTGCGGTCGGGCGCATCACCGTCGCCGGCGTCCAGCATCGGCTGGAAGCTCCACCGCCGCGCGAGGTCGCAGGGGTTTCGCTGGGTGACATGCTGGCGAACCCCGGGCCAGCGTTGCTCTCGAGCGCAGACGTCGCCAACGGCGCCCTTGGCCATGTGCTCGTACCGGGGGCGGTGGTCGTGTGCGATGCGACGAACGACGACGACCTCGATGCAATCGTCGCCGGCGCCGCCGAAACAAACCCCGTCTGGGTCGGCAGCGGCGGGCTCAGCCGCGCGCTCGCCCGGCGCACACCCGCGCAGCGGCGGCCCGAGCTGTCGGCCGTGGGCCCGTTTCTCGCGGTGATCGGAAGCCGGTCCGAGGCCGCGCGCTCGCAGGCGATAGAGCTTGCTCGCTTCGGAGCGCACGTGGAGCTCGGCACCGCGCCGGTGCTGACCCCCGGGTCTGACGGCGACAATCTCGTCGTGACCATCGCCACCGCTCAGGGACGTCGCAGCAACTCCGAGGTGCTCGCTCACCTCGCCGAAGCTTGTGCGGGCGCAGCGCGGGGCTCCAGGCTGCTGCTGCTCTCGGGCGGCGCCACCGCGCGCGCGGTGCTCGACGGCCTCGATGTGCGAGCGCTACAGCTCGAAGGTGAGCTCGAGCCCGGCGTTGTCGTCGCGCGTGCCGCCGAGCTTCCCGGCCTCATCGTGCTCAAGGCGGGCTCGTTCGGCGACGCCGGCACGTTCGTCCGTGCGGTCAGGCGACTCGGAGCCCCCGCGTGACGCAACGGCCGGTCGTCGCAGTGACGATGGGCGACCCTGCCGGGGTCGGGCCCGAGGTGTGCGTGAAGGCGCTCGCAGACGAGGCGGTGCGCAATGCGTGCCGGCCGCTCGTCGTCGGCGATGGCCCCCGGCTCGAGCTCGCCGCGCGAGTCTGCGGCCTTGTGACTGCGATCCGGGCGGTCGACGCGCCCGCCGCGGCGCGCTTCGAGACGAACGTGATCGACGCGATCGACCTTGCGCTCGTCCCCTCCGACCTCCCGTTCGGCGAGGTCTCACCTGCAGCCGGCGAGGCGGCGTATCGCTTCGTCGAACGTGCCGTCGAACTGGCGCTGGCGCGCGAGGTGAGCGCTATCTGCACGGCGCCGCTCAACAAGGCCGCTCTCCACGCTGCCGGGCACGCTTTCCCCGGGCACACCGAGCTGCTCGCGCACCTCACCGGCACGCCCGAGGTGTCGATGATGCTCGTCACGGAGCAGCTGCGCGTGATTCACGTCACGACCCATCTCGGGCTCGTCGACGCGATCGCGCGCATCGAGCCGGGCCTGGTCGAGCGCACGATCCGGCGCGGTGTCGAGGCGCTCCGCGCCGCCGGGATCGCGAGCCCTCGTGTCGGCGTCTGCGGCATCAACCCCCACGCCGGCGAAGGGGGCCTGTTCGGTCACGGCGAAGAGCAAGCGAAGATCGAGCCCGCCCTCGCCGCCGTCCGCGCCACCGGCATCGAGGCCGAAGGCCCGCTCCCGGCCGACACCGCCTTCTACCGCGCCCAGCGCGGCGACTTCGACCTCGTCGTCGCCATGTACCACGACCAGGGCCACGCCCCGGTCAAGGTGCTCGGCCTCGAGCATGGCGTCAACGTCACCGTCGGCCTCCCGATCGTTCGGACCTCGGTCGACCATGGCACCGCGTTCGACATCGCCGGAACAGGCGTCGTGGATGAGCGCAGCATGGTCGCGGCACTGCTGACCGCGGCTGCGCTCACGCCAGCGTAGGCATCGCCCTGGGGTCGCCCACGCAGCGAGGGATGTGGCGACCGCTCTACACGACCGTGTCAGGCCTCGTCCAGCCGCACGAGTCGGCCTTCGACGAACGCCGGTGTGAACGGCTCGCCGACGGGCTCGAGACCGGGTTGCGCACCTGCTTCGTCCCAGAGCGCCCGGCTGATCGCCAGCTCGCGGGTGCTGAGGGTGTCGCGGATCCAGACGAGCCGGGGATCGCCGGGAACGCGGGCGCAGACAGCGGCGGCGGTGGCGATTGCGTCGGAGTCGGTGGGAAGGACGATCGGGAGCTTCGAGCGGGAGAAGCCGAGCCATCCTGACGTGAGGCCGTTGACGTACATCGCGCGATGATCGATCGCGGCCGCGAGGCGCTCGGGAACGAAGTCGACGAGACCGATGCCGAGCGCGTTCCCGTGCGAGGCCGGGGTCAGGTCGAGCGCGACCACGCTACGCGTCAGCACGGGTTGCGGCTCGGGCAGGCCGAGCACGAGCCAGCGGCCGAGGACGTTCGGATCGACGCCGGTGCCGCTGATGTCCTTGCCGATCTGCTCCACGATCACGACGTCGAGATCGCCGAAGGGGATGCGCGGAAGCTCAGCGCGGGCGAGCTCGAGCAGCTCTGATTCGCGCCGGCCACCGATCCCGGCCGGTGGGAGCGCCTCGACGAGCATCGTCTCGTCGAGCTGGTTCTCGACGATCGCGAGCCCACCGAGCAGGAGCCGTTCCGCAACGAACCGCCCGACGGCGGGCATCACGTCTCGGAGCCCGTCCGGGCCGAGCAGGTGCATCTTCTGCGCCCCGCGTTGCTTGCCGAGGCCGACCGCCGCCATCTTTGCGAGACCACTCCCGATCGACCCCTGGAAGTCGGTGTGGGGCTTGACGCGGTTGATCACGAACGCCCGGCCCGCCTCGACGACGTTGCGGTCGATAACGACCTCGAATCCGTCGACCGTTCCGATCGCCACCGTCTCCATCGTCGCGCGCAACGGCACGCCCATCGTCTGCTCGGTGATCCCGTAGCCCTCGAGCACCTCGAGCTGACCTTCGGCGGTGCCGCCGCCGTGGCTCCCCATCGCGGGCACGACAAACGGCTCGAAGCCCGCCGCCGTGAGCTCGTCGAGGACGGTACGGGTGATCGCCGCAAGCGAGGCGATACCGCGACTGCCGACCCCGACCGCGACCTCCGCACCGCCGTTCGTGTCGGCGAGCAGCGAACGCATCGCCGCCTGCGTGGCCCCTCGCACATCGTCGAGGCGCGGCGGTTGCACCGTCTGCCGCACTCTTCGCATCCGGGGCAGCTCGCTTCCCCCAAACAGCTCGTGCAAGCCCGTGCTCATGTCCCGAGGCCCCGCACCATCAGCGCGTCCACGATGACGGGGCCGTCGACGGTGAGGAGCAACGGGTTGAGCTCGACGGTGCCATACGCCGACAGGGGGCCGTCGACGAAGGCGGTCGTGAGGCCGGCGAGGAAGCCGGCCAGGTCGGCGCTGCGCCGCTCGCCGAGCAGACGCGGCAGGCCCCACCGGCGGGCAAGGGTCTCGAGCTCCGCCGCTTCGCGGGCGCCGACGATCGTGCCGAGCGTGAGACCAGCCTCCGCCGCCCAGCCTCCGACCGCGACGGTGACGGTCGGGCCCGCGACCGGGTCGCGCAGGGCTCCGACCAAGATCTCCGCGCCGAACGCCATCTCGGTGACGAGGAAGCCGACCTCGGTCTCCTGCCCGGCGACGCCCGCTGCGACGGCGCCCGCTGCGATCTCTGCACACGCGGCTCGCACCGCTTCCGGCGAGGCGAGCCCGAGCCTGACGCCCCCGACCCGCTCCTTGTGGCCCACCCCGGGGAGCGAGACCTTCACCGCAAACGGGGGCCGTAGCGCCTCGGCGTGCGCGACGGCCTCGGCCGGCGACGCCGCCTCGCGGCCCTCGACCACGGGAAGGCCGGCGGCGAGCAGGATCCGGCGTGCCTCCGCCTCGGTGACCAGGTTCTCCGAGCGGGGCGAGTGGGGGCTCGCCATCGCCTCCGGCACGAGCGCGTCGCGAACTTCGGGCCGCGCCAGCCGGCTGAGCGCGGCCATCGTCAGCTCGAGGTCGGAGGTGACGCACACACCGCCGCCCGCCTCGAGCGACAGCGCCCAGGAGGTCGGCTCCTGCTCCCAGAGGCTCGAGACCAGCACAGGCGTGCCACACTCACGGCCGATGCCGGTGATGCGCTCGAGCGCTGCCCGTTGATGAGGGAAGCGGCCGGAATCGTCCGGCCACGGCAGCACCCACGGCTCGATCAGGTACCCAACTCCAGGATCGGAGGCGAGCGCCGTGTACACGGCGGAACCGTCGCCGGTCTGTACGTCGAGTGGGTTGCCGATGTACGCCCCGCTCGGGAGCAGCTCACGCAGTAGCGCCCTCGTCTCGGGTGCGAGCCACGCGAGGGGGAGGCCGTGGCGTGCGGCAAGGTCGGCGGTCAGGCCCGCGGCGCCGCCGGAGACGGTGGCGACGAACGCGGCCCCGGTGCGGCAGGCAGAGCCGAGGCGGAGGTGCAACGTCGCGACCCGAGCGAGCTCGGCAGCCGAGCCGACCACCACGACCCCCCGCTCTTCGAGCCACGCCGCGATCAACTGGCTCTCACCGACGATCGCACCCGTGTGCGACTGCGCGACCCCGCGGCCGCCCTCCGAGCGGCCGAGCAGGAGCGCAACGACGACCACGTCGCGCGCCGCCGTGTGTGACAGCGCGTGCTCGAGCGCCGCGGGATCGGCGAGCGCCTCCACCACGCAGCACACGACCTCGGTCGTGGGGCGCGCAGCCGCAGCGACGATCGCCTCGGGCAGCCCGAAGACCGCGCCGTTCCCGATCGAGTAGCAGAGATCGACGCCGAGCCCTTCGCGGTGCACTGCGCCGAGCGCCGCCCCGGTCAGGCCGCCGCTCTGGCTGAAGATCGAGACCGGGCCGGGACGCACCCCGAGCGGCACCGGTTGCGTGATCGCACAGATCCCGTCGTGAAAGGAGGCAAAGCCGACGCAATTCGGGCCGATGATCTCGACGCCGTGCGCGGCGGCGATGCGCCGGAGCGCCGCGTCACGGGCTCGGCCGTCGTCCGTGCGCAGCTCGCCAAACCCGTTGGAGACCACGATGATTTGCGAGCACCCACGCTCGGCAAGCGCCTCGCACTGCACGACAGCCTGGTCTGGGTTGGTGAGCACGACCCCCAGCTCAGGGTTGCCGTCGACCGCGTCGAGCGATGGCAGGCACGGCCGGCCGAGGAGCTGCTCGTAGCCGGGATTGACGAGCCAGATCGGGTCGGCGTAGCCGTACTGATCGAGGCTGTCGAGCAGCCAGGCTGTCCAGGGGATGCGCTTCGTGGACGCTCCGATCACGGCGACTCCGGGCATCAGGCACCGTCCTCCGCCCGAATGCGGTACACGCGGGCGGCCGTCCTCCACAGGATCGAATCGCGCTCGCGAGGGGAGAGCTCACCGAGGAGGAGACTGAGCTCGTCCCACGCCTTCCGATACCCGCCGGCGAGGTCGCTGATCGGCCAGTCGCTCCCCCACATCAGCCGATCGGCGCCGAACACCTCGAGCGCAAAGAAGACGAAGGGCCTGATCGTCTCGGCCGTCCACGCCGACATGTCACCGCGCGAAGGGAAGAGCCCGGAGAGCTTGGCGACGACGTTCGGGTTGGCCGCCGCCGCCCGCAGGTTTGCCTGCCACCCTGCAACCCACGCATCGTCCTTGCCGATCGGCGGCTTCGAGAGGTGGTCGAGCACCACCACGAGCTCGGGGTGACGATCGGCGAGCTCCGGGACGAGCGCGAGATGCCGGCGACGCACCCCGACATGGTCGTAGGGGATCCCGCGAGCCGACAACAGGCGGAGCCCCTCGCTCACCTCCGGGCGCAGGAGCCAGTCGACGTCGTCCTCGAAGTGGATCGAGCAGCGCACCCCGCGGAACGCCGGGTGCCGGGCGAGCTCGTCGAGCCTGATCTCCGCTCGCTCCGGCTCCGCCAGCGGCACCCACGCGACGACGGCGGCGATCGACGGGTGGGCGTCGGCCTGCTCGAGGAGATAGTCCGTGTCCTCGTCGTTGTCACCCGACTGCACGAGCACGGTGTGCGTGACCCCGATCGCGCGCAGCTGCGGCTCGAGCCGATCCCACTCCATCGGCCGGTTGAGCGGGCCGAGGGCAGGCGTCAACCACGGGTATGACGCCCGCTCCGGGTGCCAGAGATGATGGTGTGCGTCGATGAGCACGGGGTCAGCCCGAGATCCTATGTGATGGCATTCTATAGTCCTATTTCGCCGATCGATATGACCGGGAACCGCACGGTACGCGGTATGGCGTATGATTGGATGATGACCTCGCGCCCGACAAGCGTCTTCACCAACACGGAGGTGCAGCGCAAGCCGCGGCTCTCCGACCAGGTGGCGCAGCTGATGCTCGACGCGATCATGGAGAAGCGCCTCGAGCCGGGCGACCGTCTACCCTCCGAGCGCGAGCTCGGTGAGCAGTTCGGCGTCTCGCGCACCGTCGTGCGCGAAGCGGTGCGGGCGCTCGTGGCAAAAGGGGTCGTCGAGGCCGTCTCGGGAAGCGGCCTGCGCGTCGCCGAGGCGAGCGCCTCGACCGTACGCGAGTCACTCAGCCTCTACCTGCAGAACTCGACTCTCGACTACACGAAGATGCACGAAGTCAGGAAGGTGCTCGAGGTTCATCTCGCCGGCGTCGCCGCCGAGCGGTCGTCGGACGAGGACCTCGCGGGCCTCGCAGCGGCGCACACAGCGATGGCCGACGCCGTCGCGGCCGGGACGGCTCCAACCGAGCTCGCCGCGCTCGACCTCGAGTTCCATCGCGCGATCGCGCGGGCGACGCACAACGAGCTGTTCCTGCTGTTGCTCGACTCGATTGGCGAGGGCCTGATCGACGTTCGGCGCGACAACCTCACTGTCAACGCCGAGCGAACGGTTGGGCTCCACGCGGCGGTGCTCGAGAAGATCCTCGCGCGCGATGCCGCAGGCGCGTGCGAGGCAATGTCGGAGCATCTCGACGACGCCGCCCAGACCTGGCATCAGGTCCACCCCCGGCTTCACGCCGGATAGTCGCACCGCGGGAACTGACCTTTGGCTAGATGAGGTGTTCCAGGATCTCGCGGGCCGCTGCGTGCGCCACACGCGCTGGGCCGCTCCCGACCACGGCCCCGGCCAACACGACCTCGCGGAACGACTCGTCAGGCGTCGGTAAGGACGAGGGCGACGCCCGAGTCGTCGCCCGACGCCAGCCCCTTGCGCTCCCCGGCGAGGTAGAGGTCGCGCGCGGCTGTGGCGACCGGGAGCTCGACCCCGACGTCCGCCGCGGCGTCCGCGACCAGCCCCATGTCCTTGACGAAGATGTCGAGCCGCGACCTCACCTCGGGAGACTCACCGGCGAGCTGTTCGACGATGCGCGGCCCCCGGTCAGCGAACATGAACGACGCCGCCGCACCCGCGCCGAGCGCCTCGACCACCCGTGCCGGGTCGATCCCGAGGCGCTCCGCCAGGACGAGTGCTTCGGCAGCGGCCGCAATGTGAACGCCGCAGAGCAGCTGGTTCACGACCTTGAGCGACTGACCGTCGCCCGGCGCTGGCCCCGCGTGGACGAGCGACGACGCGAGCGCGCCGAGCACCGTTCGCGCCGCGTGAAAGGCGTCGCGAGGCCCACCTGCGAGCACGAGCAGGTCGCCGTTTCCTGCACGGACAGGGCCGCCACTGACGGGAGCGTCGAGCAGGAGAACGCCCAGCTCGGAAAGCCGCTCGCCGATCTCCCTGGCGCCGGCGGCGCCGACCGTGCTCGTGAGCAGGACAACACCTCCCGACGGCATCGCCGCGGCAGCTCCGCCGTCGCCGAACAGGCAATCGACCGCCTCGGCGAGCGTGCGAACCGCGACGACGGACACGGCCGCACCTTCGACCGCAAGCGCGGCGGACTCGAACGTCATGCACCCGACGGCTTCGGCAAGCGCCCGTCGGCCGGGATCGATGTCGAAGCCCGTGACGGCACCTGCCCCCGCAAGCCGGGCGGCCATCGGCAGGCCCATCGCGCCGAGCCCGAGCACCGCCACCGGCGCGGATTCCGTGGCGGAGCCGGCAACGACAGTCGTCATCCCGAGCTCCTCAGGAGCTCGACGACCCGGCGGAGACCGTCAGAGGCGCCGACGTTCCCCGGGAATACCGCGAACGGCACCGGCACGTCCGCGAGCTCTGGCTCCCACAGCGAGACTCCGTCCGGCAGCAGCGAGCCTCGCACCCACGCGCGTCGCAGGCCGAGCCCTCGCCTTGCGAGGTCGCTCGAGGTGATCCCGCCCTTGCCGACGACCCACCCGGGCCGGCGAGTCGTGAGCACGCGTCGCGCGAGATCGCAGAGCGAGTCGGCGACGACGCGGGCGAGCTCGAGGCTCGCGCCCGGGGTCGACCCCGTGGCACGCTCACTCGAGGTGTGGACGACGACATCGCCCCGAGCAAGGGCGGCGGTGGCGGCACGGGCCTTGGTCTCGACCTCGCCCGCTCTGCGGACCTCGTCGACGACGGCGGCGACCTCCAGCTCGACGAAGCTCAGCCCCGGCAGGCCGCGGAGCACGTCCAGCTGCGCTTGGGTCACCTCGACGTGGGAGCCGGCGACGACGAGCCCGGCGCCGGCAGCCCCGAGGCGGGCGGCAACGTCGGAGACGGCAGCGCGGTCGACCCGCTCTGCCGCCGGAAGGTTCGCGCGGGCGCGCACGAACGAGGGCCCGACCCGGTAGACGAACGTCCTGCCGGCGGCCTCGGCGACACGCACCCCGGCCGCGACGACCGCGAGATCGGGGTTGGAGACGGCGTCGACGACGACGGGCTGGCCATCCTCGAGCCGGGCGAGAATGCTCCCGACAAGCGTGGCGCCCCCAGTACGGATCGCGTCGATCGAGACGTGGACGATGTCGGCGGCACGCCAGCGACCCTCGGTCTTCTCCTCGATCCACTCCCGCAAGTCGCTGCTTCGGTAGCCGAACGTCGCGTCAGCGGCGAACTCCGTCGCGCCGACGGGAATCGCGTCACCGCCGCGCAGCACGAGGTGGACGCCGTCGACCGTGACCCGCCCACTCTCGATGAACGCCGGAATCACGACGACCCCGTCGGGGAAGGGCCTCCCCATCGACGTCAGCCCCTCCCCGATCGCGTCCGTCTCCAGCGGGAAGTGCCCGCGAAGCGTGGAGTCGCTCCGAGAGGCGAACACGACCGGGCGGCGCTCGAGGCGCGCGGCGGCGATCGCAGCCCGCGTCGCCTCGACGACGCGCGACCGTGCCGCTGCCGGAGCGAGCGACCTCGTGTTGAGCGAGACGAAGACCGCCGACGCCCTCGTCGCGAGCGCCCAACGCAGATCCTCGACCTCCCAGGCGGTGAGAACCGGGACCCCCGACACCGCCTGCGTTCCGGTCGGGTCGTCGTCGAGAACGACCACCGTCTCGACCGAGCTCGATGACGCGGGGGGCGGCGACGCCTCGGGCGGGAGCGCCTGTAGCCGCCGAGCCCAAGGGGCGGCGGGCGCCTCGGCCCTGGTCACGATGACGTCGAGCCGTGCTTGCGTTCGGGCGCCTGCTCGACGTGGTGATGCAACGTCTGCAGCTCAGGCGCACGTTGCTCCCAGGCGGAGTCGACCGACGTGTAGTCGAGATACCCGAGGCGTGCCAGCGGCCGGAGGCGCGGGACGTCGATGCGGCCGTCGTCTGTGAGCGCGGCGTCGTCGATGTGGATCACGACGACCTCGCCGATCACGATCTTCGTGTTCGCCTCCGGCACGTTGCCGGGCACGTCGACAACTTGCCTGACCAAGCACTCGAAATGGACCGGCGAGGCCGCGACGCGCGGTGGGCTGACACGCAGCGACGGCAGGGTGTCGATCCCGAGCTCCGCGATCTCGTCGACCTCCGGAGGGTAGGGCGTCGCCGTGCGGGCGACGATCTCTCGGAGCTCGTAGGTGGCCATGTTCCACACGAACTCGCCCGTCTCGACCGCGTTGTTGTAGGTGTCGGTCTGCGGTGTGCCACACGAGCAGAAAAGGACGGTTGGCGGATCCCACGTCACGTTCTGGAACTGGCTGAACGGAGCGAGATTTCGCACCCCACTCGCGCTCACCGTCGAGATCCACCCGATCGGCCGTGGGACGCAGCACGAGGTGAAGGGGCTGTGGGGGAGCCCTGACCTCTCCTCCGCGGGGATGTAGTGCATGCCTGTCTACGCTCCCGTCTCTGCGACCGGTCTCGAGGGTTGGGAGCGAGCCCGGCCGCCGCTTAGCGCTCGTCTCTTCCGGAAGTGCTCGAGCGCCTCGTTCACGGCGAGCGCTCCGATCAGCAGCACTCCGTTGGCGATGTCGAGCTGGTAAACGGAGACATGGGCGACCGTGAGCAGGTTCTGGATCAGGTACAGCACGACCCCTCCCATCGCAGCTCCGAAGAGACCGCCGCGCCCACCGGCCAGCGCAATGCCTCCGAGCGCGACCGCGGTGAGCGAGTAGACGGTGTACGGGCCGCCGACCTTCGCGTCGCCTGACTGCAGGAGCCCGGTCAGCAGCAGGCCGGCGAGCGCCGCGAGCGTTCCGGCGAGCCCATAGGCGACGACGCGCGTGAGGTTCACGTTGATGCCGGCGGTGTAGGCCGTGCGGATGTCACCGCCGACCGCCAGCAGGTTGCGCACGTACGCCGTGCGGGAGAGAAGCAACCAGCAAACCGTGATCCCGGCGAGGACGATGAGGATCCCGGGCACGCCGCCGACGTCCCCGTTCATCGTGATCATCCACTTGGGGATCTCGCCGCCGGGGTCGGGCAGCAGCTCGGCGCTTGCACCGCTGTAGAAGAGGAACGTGCCGAGCGTCGCGATGATCGGCGGGAGCCGGAGGTACGCGATCAACCACCCGTTGATCGCCCCCGCCGCGAAGCCGATCGCGAGCGCGACCGGGAGCAGGAGGAAGATGTTGTCGATGCCTGCCGGGATGAGCTTCGCGGCAGTGAGCGCGCTGATGAAGCTCGCGAACGGGCCGACGGAGAGATCGAGCCCACCGTTCCCCGACATCAGCGGGAACGCCTGCGCCATCGCGGTGACGATGAAGGGCGCCGCCACCGCCAGGGTCGTCGTCCAGTTGCTCGTCGAGAGGAACTCGGGCTGGGCGATCGCGTTGGCAACGAAGAGCGCGACCGCCACGGTCGTCGGCGCGATCGCGTAAGAGCTCCGCGAGATGATCGCGACCACCGCGCTCATGCCGCTTCCTCGCCGGAGGGGGCGTGGCCGAACATCGCAGACACGACCGAGGTCTCGTTCGCCTCGGCCGCGTCGAAGGTCGCCTCGACCCCGCCGCGGTGGAACACGCAGATGCGATCGCACGCCACGAGAAGCTCGAGGATCTCCGTGGAGACGAGCACAATCGCGAGGCCGTCGTCCGTCAGCCGCCGGAGGAGCGCATAGAGATCCTCCTTCGTGTTCGCGTCGACTCCACGCAGGGGGTCGTTGAGAACGAGCACGCTCGGCTCCGTCGGCAGCCACCGCCCCAGGAGGATCTTCTGCTGGTTGCCACCGCTGAGGACACCGACCGGGTCCCGCTCGTGGCGGTACGTGAGATTGAGGAGGTCGGCATGCTCGAGGAAGCGCCGTCTGATGCGCTTCCAGTTGACGAACCCGAGGCGGCTAGCCGAGCGGAGCATCGGCACGGCGAAGTTGTCGAGCGTCGAGAGCGAGAAGAAGAGGCCCTCGCGCTTGCGCTCCCGGGGGACATAGGCGATCCCGTGCGCCGTCGCCTGCCGGAAGCTCTTGACGACCGTGCCGCCTCGGTCCGTGCGCAGCGTAATCGAACCGCTGTCCGGGGAGACGAGGCCACAGAGCGCCTCGGCGAACTCCACCTGCCCTTGCCCTTCGAGGCCGGCCAACCCGAGGATCTCGCCGCGCCGAACGCCGAGCGAGATGGGTGGCGTCCCGACCCGGAGACGGACGTCGCTCACCTCGAGCACCGGCTCGCCCGGGGGGCTCGCGGCGCGCCCGCCCTCCTCGGCCGCGAGCGCTCGCTCGGCGGCCGGCTCACCGGCCATGTGCACGAGGATCTCCTTCGGGGTCGTCTCGGCCATCGCCAGCTCCGCAACCGTGGCTCCCGCGCGCAAGACCGACACCCGATCCGCGATCTGCACGAGCTCGTCCATCCGATGCGAGGTGAAGAGCACGGAATGGCCCTCACCGCGAGCTGTCCGCAGGAAGCGGAACAGGCGCTCGCGCTGCTGTTCGTCGAGCGCCGAGGTGCCTTCGTCGAGCACCAGCAGCTTCCACGGACGGACGATCGCCCGCGCGATGGTGACGAGCTGCCGCTCAGCGAGAGACAGCGCCCAGACGGGGCGGTCGAGCGCGATGTCGGGAGCGCCAACGGCGGCGAGCGCCTCGCCCGCGATGCGACTCTCCTCGCGGCGGGACCGCCCGAAGCGAAACAGCCCGTCGGTGCCGATGAACACGTTCTCGCGGACGGAGAGCTCAGGAACGACGTAGGTCTCCTGGAACACCGTGGCGATCCCGGCGCGTTGCGCGGCGGCGGGCCCCGACGCCCCGAGCTCCGTCCCCTGCCAGCGCACCTCGCCCGCATCAGGCGGCAGCACACCGCTCAGGATCTTGATCATCGTGCTCTTGCCCGACCCGTTCTCGCCGGCCAGCGCGTGAATCTCGCCCGGGCCGACGGTGAGATCCGCGCCCTGAAGCGCCCTTGTCTCGCCAAACGACCGCCTGAGCCCTGTGATCTCGAGCACGGCGCGCCTAGACCGTCGTCGAGACGCGCGGCTCGCGCCCGTAGAGGATGACGAGAAGGATGATCAGCACGCCGAGGAACGACTGCTGGATCGAGCTGCCGTAGCCGAAGCCGATCAACAGGGTGGTCATCTGCGAGATGATCAGCGCGCCGGCGATCGTGCGCCCGTAGCCACCGCTGCCGCCGAGCAGCGACGTGCCGCCGACCACGACGGCGGTGATGGTGAGGAAGAAGTACGGCTGCCCCACCGCGATGTCGGCGGTCGGCGTGTAGCCCGCATAGAAGATCCCGACCATCGCGGCGAAGAGCGCGGAGATCACGAACGCAACGACGAGGGCAACGGTCGAGCGAATCCCCGCGAGGCGAGCGGCGACCGGGTTCGCGCCGCGGGCGTAGATCTCGCGGCCGATTCGGGTCCAGCGCTGGAACACGATGACCGCGACCGCGACGACGAGCCAGACGACGACAACGCCGGGGAGCGGGATCGGCCCGGTGTGCTTGATCACCGACATGCTCGTCTGCAACCAGCCCGGGACAGCGCCGGTGTAGGCGAGCGACGTCCAGCTGAGCACGCCGCCGGTGACGATCAGACCGACGCCGAGCGAGACGAGAAGCGGGTGCACGCGGAGCAGCACGGAGGCGACCGCGTTGACGGCACCCACGAGAATCGCGAACCCGGCGATCACGAGCGCGCACACCCAGAAAGGCCAGCCTCGCCCGTAGAACTGCGTGAACATGACGTTGCCCATCCCGATCACGGCCGGGATCGAGAGGTCGATTCCGCCTCCGATCACGGCAAGCGTCTGGCCGACCGAGGCCAGCCCCAGCAGGCTGGAGAGAACGAGGAGCGAGACCACGCTCGAGCGTGTGCCGTACCCGTCGATCTTGACGACCCCGACGAGGAACAGCGCGGGGACGAGGAGGTACGGGACGAGCGAGACGAGCAGCGGTCGGTAGACACCGAGCCTTCGTGAAAGTGAGCTAGCGGCTGTGGGCACGTCGAATCGGATTGTGGGTCGCCGGCCAGGACGGCATGCGGCAGGCTCGACTGGTCTGCAGGTGGTGGAGGGGTGGGGTGCCCGGAAGCCCGGCCGCCCCACCCCTCGAGTCGTGCGTCGTCAGGGCTTGATCGGCTTGATCGGCTGGCCGCCCTTGAAGAACACGTCGAAGTACGAATCCGGCACCGCGCGGGTACCCGGAGCCTTTGCGAAGCAATCAGCGCTCCGCGTCATGAACGGCTTGAACCACTGGTTCAGGTTCGACGGCGTGATCTTCGGGATCGGGAAGATGATGTTGTTCACGATCGGCTTCCCACCCTTGAGCATCCGTGCGGCGACGTAGAACGTGTGGTACGCGCCTGCGATCGGGTCGAGGCTCGTTGCCACGGTTGCCACCTCAGGATGCTCCTTCCAGAGCGCCATCGCAGAGCACTCGGCGGTCGGCGAGTTGACCTTTGCGTAGGGACGGCCGGCCTGCTCGAGCGCGTTGGTCAGGCCGACACCCATCGCTCCGAAGTCGACGAGACCGTCGATCTTCTGCGGGTGCGTCGTGAGGAACTTCGCCATCTCGGTCTGGGCGATCGACGGCGTCCACTTGCCCTCGAATTCACCGAGCACGTCGATGTCGGGGTACTTCTTCTTCGCATCCGCGACCGCGATCTCCAACGTGTTCTGCGTCGGTGTGCCCTTGATGCCTGTCGAGTAGACGACGTTGCCCTTCCCGTTCAGCGCCTTGAAGACACCCTCGGCGCCGATCTTCATCTCCTTGTACGAGTTGAAGCCGACGTTGATGACGTCAGGGCAGTCGACCTGGCTGTGATCGGTCATCACGAGCACGCCCTTGGCGCGGGCCTTGGCGAACGCCGGGCACAGTGCCGTCGGCGACGCCGGGAAGCTGACGATCACGTTGCAGCCCTGGCTGACGAGGCTGTTGAACTGCGTGATCTGCACCGTCGGGTTGCCGTTCGAGTTCGTGACGACGAGATCGCCCTTCGCGAGCTTCGCCTTGCGGTACTGGCCGACGAGCTTCTGGAACTCGTTCATCGTCAGCTGACGCCAGGAGTTGGCAAGGAACGACTCGTTGAGGCAGAACTTCCACGGCGCCTTCGGCGGTGTCCACTTGGCGTACGGGTTCGTCTGCACCTTCGCCACGTACTGAACGCCCTCGTAGTACTGCTGCACTGACTTGGGCAGCTTGCTCACGGGCACTTCAGCGCTCGTCGCCCTGACCGTGCTCACGGCGGCGAGCGCCGAGCCGGCGACGGCGACGACCGCGAACGCCGTGATCGCAAGTACCGCGGCGCGGTGCTGCCGCCGACGTCCCGCGCTCCTTCTAAGTACGTCCAACACTCTCCCTCCTGTCCGAATGAAGGATCTACCTGTATGATGGCTGTCCGTACGTTGTATGATGGGTGACAATACGACCTCGGCGGTCAGGAGTCAACCCGTAGGAAGGACGACGGTGGCGGACCCGTCGATGATCCGGTCGCCGTCGTCGCGGTCGAGCCAGATCATGAGCGTTGCGGTGACGCGACCCTCGATCGCCTCGACCGACGTGACCTCCCCACCGGCAACGGCGACGTCCCCGGCAAGCAACGTCCGCCTGAACCGGCAGCGGAAGGCGACGAGGGACGCCGGGTCGCCGAGCCATTCCAGCACCGCCGAGATCGGATACCCCATCGTGATCGTGCCTTGATTCACCGGACGATCACCGAGCCCCAGCGAGCGGACGAACTCGGGGTCGTAGTGCACGGGATTGGGGTCGCGCATGAGCACGCTGAAGACCTTCATCCCCTCAGCGGAGACGAGATAGCGACGCTCGGGAAGCTGTTCTCCGACCGCGACCGTGGGCATCAGCTTCCCCGATCGCGGAAGAAGATGAACGACTGCCGCGAGACCGCTGCGGGAGCGCCGCCCGCTTCGTCGATCCGGAGCTCGACGACGAGCACGTCGAAGACGCCGCCCTGCTTCCCCGCGCGTCTCGTGACGCTCTTGACGCCGCCCGAGACCCTGTACGTGACGCCCGTGCGGAGCGGTGCGTGCTGCTCGTAGTCGGTCTCGCCGAAGACAACCCCATCGTCCGGGCTCGAGCCGCCAAGCTCGATCAGCTCGTCGAGCGTGACTCCCATGCCCCGGAGCGCCCCGAGCAGGATCCAGACCGGGTGGAGGACGCCCTCGGGCAGCGGTGCGGCCTGCATCGCGTCGTGCGAGAGCCAGCGCTCGTAGTCCTCGACAACGAACTCGCCACCTGGGAAGACATGGCCCTCGAGCGATCGCTTCAGCTCGGCGATGCCGGGTGACGTCATCGCTCGGGGCGGAAGACGGGCAGCGTGATCTCCTCGTTGACGTCCTCGTAGTCGACGGTCACGCGCTGCCCGATCGCAAGCTGGGAATCCTCGTAGTCGATGAGGTTCGACATCATCACCGGGCCTTCGTCGAGGGTGACGAGGATGATCGCGATGGGAGTTTCGTTCTCGAACGGGTTGCCCTTGGCGCGGTGCAGCACGGTGAAGGTGTGGATCTCGCCCTTGCCGCTGACGGGAAGCCACTGATAGGAGAGTGACCCGCAGTTGTGGCACGCCTCGCTCGGGTAGTAGCGGAACTCCGAGCACGCGTCGCAGCGCTGGAGCTTCATGGCGTGCTCGCGGGTGGACTTCCAGAACTCGGCGGAGTCGAGAGTGACCCGCGGAAGCGGCCGCCATGATGCTGAGGTTCCCATCGTCATCCTTTCTCGACGTTTGCTGCCTGGGTGAGAATCGAGACGGAGAAGTTGGAGGCGACGGCGCTCGCCGTGCTGACGAGCGCGGTCTCGGCACCCCCGACCTGGCTCGCACCGGCTTCGCCACGCAACTGCCTGATGATCTCGATGTAGTGGAGCATGCCGCTGCAGGCGCCCGGGTGGGCATAGCTCAGCAGGCCGCCGTGGGTGTTGACCGGCATCGAGCCGCCGAGATCCATGTTGCCGGCGGCGATCCAGTCCCCCGCCTCGCCGCGCCCGCAGAAACCAAGATCTTCCAGCTGCACGATCGTGGTGATCGTGAAGCTGTCGTAGATGCCGGCGACGTCGATCTCGTCGCGGCGTAAGCCCGCCTGCTCGAACGCTCTGTTGCCTGCAATGTCAACTACGGTGCGCACGAGATCGTGCGTGGCGTCACCTCGCACGAGCCCGCCCATGTAGTAGTAGGACTGCGCCTGGCCGGTGCCGAGGAAGCCGATCTCCCGGGACGGGTCCTTGCTCGTCCCCTTCCGGCTCACCACGTAGGCGGCGCCTCCGTCGCTGACGAGCGAGCAGTCGAGGCGGTGCAACGGGGTCGAGATCATCGGCGAGTCGAAGACGTCGTCGATCGTGATCGGGTCGCGGTAGGTGGCGTTCGGGTTGCGGCTCGCGTGCCTGCGCGTGGCGACCGCCACCTGCGCGAGCACATCGGGCTCGCGGTTGTACTCGTGGAGGTAGCGCTGCGCGAGCATCCCGTAGTACGCGGGAATCGTGGCTGCGAACGGGTACTCGTAGTCGAGGTTGTGCGCGCCGACCGACGCCATCATCGCCGAGCCGCTGAGATGGGCAGTGCGGAGCTTCTCGCCCGCGGTGATCAGCACGTTCTTGCAGAGGCCGCTCTCCACCGCCCACTTCGCGAGATGGAGCGCGACGCCGTATGAGGCGCCGCCCATCATCGTCGAGTCGCACAGGGTCTTGGCGTAGATGCCGAGGGACTCTGCAACGAGGATGTGATAACGCGGGACCGCGTGGAACGGAGGCTGGACCAGCAGGCCGTCGATCTCGCGCATCGAGAGCCCGGCGTCTTCGACGGCGGCAGCCGCCGCGTGCACGCACATTCCGATGTCGGAGAGCTCCGGGACCGTCCCGATCCTCGTCTCCCCGATCCCTGCGATCACCGCCTGGCTCAACAGGACCCCCCTTTCTCCACCGGTGGCGCACGCCCGGTGCAGATGCCATCATACAACGTACGGTCTTCCATCACACAAGGAGCAGGGTTGTCGCACCTACCTCTCTTGCCGACCACCGTCGTCGGCAGCTACCCGCAGCCGGACACGCTCATCGATCGGGCGCGACTGGCGAAGGCCGTGCCCCGGGTCCGTGAACAGACCCTCTGGCGACACTCGGGCGACGCGCTCGGCGAGGCGCAGGACGCCGCCGCCAGACAGGCGATCGCCGACATGGAGAACGCCGGGATCGACATCGTCACCGACGGCGAGGTGCGACGCGAGAGCTACTCGAACTACTTCGTCGGGTGCCTCGACGGCATCGACCTCGACGACCCAGGGACGATTGTCGACCATCGCGGAACAGTGACCCTCGTGCCGCGGGTCGTCGGGGGGATCGCGCGGCGCACGTCCGCATCTCTCGACGATCTGACGTTCCTCGCGGCGCACACGACGCGGGTGACGAAGATCACCGTGCCCGGCCCCTTCACGATGAGCCAGCAGTGCGTCGACGAGCACTACGGTGACCGCGAGGCGTTGGCAATGGCATTCGCGGCCGCCGTCAACGAGGAGCTGCTCGAGCTGCAGGCGGCCGGGGCAGGCGTCGTGCAGATCGACGAGCCGTGGCTCCGCAACGACCCGGACGCAGCGCGAGCGTTCGCCGTCGGCGTGATCGACCGCGCGCTCGCGGGAGTCTCGATCCCGACCGTGCTGCACCTCTGCTTCGGGTACGCGGCGATGGTCGCGGGAGGGAAGCCGACCGCCTATTCGTTCCTCCCGGAGCTCACGGCCACCAGCGTCGCACAGATCTCCATCGAGGCCGCGCAGCCGAACCTCGACCTCGGGGTTCTCGACGAGCTCACCGACAAGACCATCGTCCTCGGCGTCCTCGACCTCGCCGACCCCGACGTCGAGACCCCTGAGGTCGTCGCCGCCCGGCTGCGCCGCGCGCTCGAGCACGTCCCGGCAGGGCGCCTCGTCGCAGCGCCCGACTGCGGGATGAAGTTCCTGCCGCGCGCGCGGGCGCGCGAGAAGCTGGTGTCACTCGCGGCGGGCGCCGCAATCGTCCGAGCCGAGCAGTCCTGATGAGCCGGTCGGCGGTGCTCGCACACACCATCGACCAGGCCCTCCTCGCGGCCGTCGAGTCGGGAGACATGCCGGGTGTCGCCGTCGTCGTCGCCGACCGGGAGGGCGTCGTCTACGAGGGTGTCGCCGGGCTCCGAAATACGGATGGCGGCGCCTCGATGACCGCGGATACGGTCTTCCTCGTCGCGTCGATGACGAAGCTGGCGACCGTCGTCGCTGCGCTGCAGCTCGTCGCGCAGGGACGCCTCGATCTGGACGCGCCGGTCGCAGACCTCGTCCCCGAGTTCGCCTCGCTCCAGGTGCTCGTCTCCGTGGAGAACGACACGCCTGTGCTCCGGCCGCCCGTTTCGGCGGCGACTGTACGCCAGCTCCTCACGCACACGTCGGGCCTCGGCTATGCGGCCTGGCATCCGACGCTTCAGCGCTACCACGAGCTGACCGGCGCCCGTGAGCTCGCGTGCGGGGAGCGTGCCGCCTTCACCGAGGCGCCACTCGTGGCCGATCCCGGGGTCGAGTTCAACTACTCGAGCTCGATCGACTGGGTCGGCCTCGTGATCGAGTCCGTCTCGGGGCATCGCCTCGAGGAGTACTGGGGGCGACACGTGTTCGAGCCTCTCGGCCTCGCCGACACCTGTGTGCTGCTCGACGACGCCAGACGGGCTCGCGCAGCCGCCGTTCACGTCCGCTCACCTGACGGCGCCTGGACCGCGACTGACCTCGACTACTACAGGCCGGGCTCGCCTCCGCCGGAGTTCTTCGCCGGTGGTCACTGCCTCTATTCCACCCCGCACGACTACCTCCGGCTTCAGCGCGCGCTGCTCGCCGGCGGCACGCTCGAGGGAGCCGAGCTCCTGGACGGCAGGCTCGTCCCCGAGCTGTTCGCGAACCACCTCGGGGGCATCGCGATCAAGCCGTTCCCGGTCGGCCAGCCGTTCGCGACCGCGCCCGTCGACCTCGGCAAAGGGGTCAGCTGGGGGCTCGGCCAGATGGTGACGACCGCCGGCGAGCCGGGGATGCGAGCAACGGGAAGCGGCGGCTGGCTCGGTCTCTTCAACACCCAGTACTGGATCGACCCCGCGGCGGGGATCACCGCCGGGATCTACACCTCGACGCTCCCGTTCTTCGAGCCGCGGGTCATCGCGGCGGCGAGAAGGATCGAGCACGCGTGCTACCGGGCGCTCGCGGGCGCCGACCGGTAGGGCCGCCAACCCTCGGGCCGATCGCCTACCGGGGCAGCCGGAGGCCGAGCCGGCGCGGCAGCCCCGCCACGAACGCACTGACCGGGTCGGGCGAGCGGCCGTCGTCGATCGCGCGATCTCGACGCACGATTGCGCCGCGAATCAACGAGCCGCCGAGGTAGCGAAGCGGCTCGGGCGGCATCAGCTTTCGCGTGGGCTCGACGACCGCGAGGCTCGTCGTCTCGTCGCGACGGTCGAGCGCGAGGCGCGCGAGGATCTCGCCACCGAGGTAGCTCGGCCCGACGCCGTTGCCGGTGAACCCGAAGCCGTGGTGCACGGCGTCGCGCGAGCCGAAGATCGGCAGGTGCGTGGGCGAGACGTCGATGGGGCCACCCCACGCGTGCGTGATCGCGCGGTCGCGAAGCGCCGGGAAGAACCGCCGGAGCGCCCCCGCGGCACGCCGGGCTGCGTCGGCGTCGACCTCGAGGATCGGGCGCCGCCGGCCGCCGATCCCCATGCGCCCCCCGCCCCAGCCGAGAGCGATCCGCCCGTCCTTCGTGGTGCGGAAGTAGTGGAGCAGCGTCCGGCAGTCGTGGATGTTCTCGCCGCCGTTCCAGCCGATCTCCTCGATCACGTCCGGCACCGGCTCTGTGATCACCATGTGGCTCGACGCGACCGCGTGGGCGAGTCGGTAGCCGGGGAAGCCGCAGGTCGCGCTGTTGACGGCGAGGATCGCAGCGCCGGCGCGGATCGAGCCCTCCGGTGTGAGCGCGGTGACGTTCCCGGCCAACCGCTTGACCGGGCTGTCCTCGTAGAGGCGCACCCCGATCTCGAGGAGCTTTGCGCGAAGGCCGAGCGACAGGCGCGCCGGCTGCACGTTGGCTGCGACCGGGAGGTACATCCCGTCGAGGAACGCGTCCGACTGGCAGTGCTTGCCCAGCTCCGAGGCCGAGAGTGGGATCGTCGCGTCGTCGGCCCCGACCTCCCGACAGGCCTCGACGACCTCATCCCAGTCACCGACCTGCGCCTCGCTCGTTGCGACCTGGATCGTGCCGCCGAAGCGATACCACGCATCGACACCCTGTCTCTCGCAGAAGGTTCCGATTCCCCGCACCGCCCGCTCCGAGGCGCGGCACACCTCGACCGCCTGCGCATCGCCGACGCCTTCTCGCAGCAGCGGAAGGTCGTCCCAGAGAGTCGAGACGAACCCGCCGTTGCGCCCGCTCGGCCCGTGCCCGGCGAGCCCCGCCTCGAGGATCGCGACATCGCAGTCGGGCTCGAGCTGCTTCAGCTGCCACGCGCTCCACATCCCGAGATAGCCACCGCCGACGACGACGACGTCGGCGCTCGTCTCGTCCGTCAGCCGAGCGGTCCGCTCGACGGGCCCAGCCTCCTCGAGCCAGTAACCGAAGCGCGTGTGGCGAGGCGCATCCACGCAGGCGAGCCTACCGTCGACGACACCCCGCGGCGCGCGGAGCCGTCAGCCTGCCGCGCGCTTGACGAGCTCGGTGATCCGCTTCTCGTCGGCCTTCGTCAGCTTCGCGAGCGCGAAGGCGACCGGCCACATCGCCCCGTCGTCGAGGCTCGCCGAGTCGGAGAACCCGAGAGTCGCGTAGCGGGTCTTGAACTTGCCGGACGCCTGGAAGAAGCACACGACCTTGTCGTCTCGTGCGTAAGCAGGCATCCCGTACCAGGTGCGCGGCGCGAGCTCAGGCGCGGCGGCGCTCACGAGCTCGTGGATCCGCTCGGCGAGCGCGCGGTCGGACGCGCCCATCTCCGCCACCTTGGCGAGTAGGTCCCGCTCGCCGTCGGCCCGGCGGCCAGCCGCCTTGAGCTCGCGGGCCCTGTCCTTCATCGCGGCGCGCTCCTCCGCGGTGAACGTCGCGCCTGGCCCCTTCTTCCTCGTCCCCGCCATCGGTCGCAAACCTCCTCGTGATGCCTCGCCTCAGACGAGCCAGCGCCCGTCGCGCATCAGCTCGCGGTCGGCGAGCTCGTTCACCTCGCGCCACGCCTGGATGCGGGTCGGCGTGAGCCGGAACCAGCTGTACGCGAGGGTCGACGCGCGCGGATCGAAGCCGGTTCGCGCCGCGAATCCCTCGGCCCGCTCGGCGGGAAGCGCGTGGAGCCCGATCACCTCGACGTCGCAGTCGAGCATCGAGACGTCGCGCGTCGGACCGAGCCCGATCCGCGCCGCGCCGCCGGCGGCAAGGTTGCGTCCCGTACGGCTCGCCGTCGGCGTCGCGACGAGCAGCGCCTCGCCGTCCCAGTCGAACGAGAGCGGGACGAGATACGGCTGCCCCTCGCGCGAGGCGCTCGCGACCCAGACATCGACGTCGCCGCCGCCGAGGCGCCCCTCGGTGTCGAGCCGCCGCTGCGCGGGCGAGCGGGCCGGGTCGCTCACGGGCCCGCGGTCGGTCGAATCGGCTCTGTCGATGCTGCGCGGGAGGCGACCATGAGGCGACATCCTAGAGCGGTCTGCGCGCTCGTGTCGGCCAGGCTGCTCAGAGCCACTCCGTCTCGAACACCGGGCTCAGGTGGATGTCGACCTGGCGGAGGGCGCGATCGCCGGTGTTGCGGAACGCGTGCGGCACGCCCGCGGGAGCGAGCAACGTCTCACCGGCGGTGACACGGCGCTGGAGGCCGCCGACCGTGAAGGTCGCCTCACCCTCGATCACGACGAAGAGCTCCGCGTAAGGGTGCCGGTGAAGCGCGGGGCCGTCGCCCGGCTCCGCCTCGACGACGATCACCGAGACGTCGGTCCCGAGCGAGTCTCCCTGCACCTCGAACCCAGCCATCGTCGGCTCACGTCGCGGGGCGGTAGGTGCACAGCAGCACCCCCGTGCTCGCGGTCGCGACACCGACGAGCGCCAGCGGCCGGGCGACACCATCGTCGGGAAACACGGCCTTTCCACCACCGAGGAGAATCGGCTCGACCATCACGTTGAGCTCGTCGACGAGGCTTTCGCGCAGCAATGCCTGCACGAGCTGTGCGCTGCCGTAGCAGTGGAGGTCACCCCCGTCTCGCGCTCGCAGCCGCCCGATCTCCTCGAGCGCGTCGCCGCCCGGGATCAGCGTGGTGTTCCACCGCATCTCGTCGGCGGCGAGCGTGCTCGAGACGACGTACTTGGGAATCTCGTTCATCAGGTCGGCGAACGGGTCGCCTCCCCGAGCCGGCCACGCCGCCGCGGAGACCTCCCACGTATGGCGGCCGAAGAGCAGCGCCTCGGAGCGCTGGATCGACTCGAAGTACGCGCCACCCATCACGTCCGCGTCGAAGTACGGCATCGACCACCCGCCGTGGGCGAAGCCGCCGCTCGTGTCCTCGTCGGGGCCCCCGGGCGCCTGGACGACTCCGTCCAAGCTCATGAACTCCGTCACGACCAGCCTCATCGCCTCACCCCGGATGTCGTCGTTGGTCGCGCGTACGACGCACGGTGTTCCGCAGGCGCGTCGGCGCGGCCGGCTCACACCGGCGCGCCGAGCTTGTCAGTGGGAAAGGGCTGTGTCAACGTTCCAATTCACGATGGTTTCTCATACCAATCCGGATCAGGAGGGCTTCCCCGCCGATCTGCTCCTCGAGCCCGGACGGCCCGGTGGACGGGTGCGCGCCCGCGTCGAACAGGGAATCCGACGGGCGATCCAGGAAGGCAGGCTCCCCGGCGGGGCAACGCTGCCACCGACCCGGGTGCTCGCGGCCGAGCTCGGGATCTCGCGAAGCGCCGTCGTTGCCGCGTACGGGAACCTCGTCGACGCGGGGTACCTCGAGGCGCGCCAGGGGTCGGGGACACGCGTTCGCACGGAGGCGGCGGGGACGCCGTCGTCGCCCGTCCCGGAGGGCTCAATCCCTGCCGAGCCGGTGCGCGTCGTGATCGATCTCAACGGTGGCCAGCCGGCACCTGACCTCTTTCCGAGGATGCAGTGGCTGCGCCACTACCGAGCGGCCCTGGCCGAAACACCTGACCGCGAGCTCGACTACCCCGCGCTCGGCGGTGCCGCGAGGCTGAGGCGCGCGCTGCACGGATACCTCGGCCGCGTGCGCGGTGTGGCGACGACGCCCGAGCGGCTCGTCGTCGTCTCCGGGGTCACGCAAGGAGTGACGCTCGCGTGTCGCGCGCTCCGCAGGGCCGGCGCTCGTCGGGTCGCCGTCGAGGACCCGTGCTTCGCAGCCCACCGCATCGCGATCGGAATCGCAGGTCTCGAGGCCGTGCCGGTCGCCGTCGACGGGGGAGGGCCCTCGCTCGCTGAGCTCGAGCGCGCGGGTGCCGACGCCTTGCTCGTCGCCCCGGCGCACTCCTACCCGCTCGGCGCGGTCGTCGGCGACGAGCGCCGGCGGGCGCTGATCACCTGGGCGCGACGGCACGGCACCGTGATCCTCGAGGACGACTACGACGCCGAGTTCCGCTACGACCGGGTCCCGGTCGGGGCGCTGCAAGGACTTGCTCCCGACTCGGTCGTCTACCTCGGCTCGGCCAGCAAGACCGTGAATCCAGCCCTCAGGCTCGGCTGGCTGGCGGCGCCGCCAGAGCTGGCGAACGTGATTGCGCTCGAGAAGAAGTACGACGACATGGGCCAGTCCCTCCTCGACCAGCACGCGTTCGCACGATTCGTCGAATCGGGCGACTTCACCCGCTACCTGCGCCGGGTGAGGCCGATCTACCGGGCGAAGCGAGCAGCGGCGATCGCCGCGGCTCGCCGGCACCTGCCGCACTGCTCGATCCAGGGCGCCGATGCCGGCCTCCACTTCCACCTCACCCTGCCACCAGCCATCGACGAGGAGGGGCTCGTCAACCGACTCGCCGACCGGGGCGTTCGGCTCGACCCCGCCGCCCGGCACTGGGCCGACCCGGCGGACGCGCCCCCGTCGATCATCCTCGGCTTCGGCGCGTCGAGCGAGCAGCAAACGCGGCGCGGGATCGAGCTCCTCGCCGAGGAGGTCGCGCGGCCTGGATCCTAGCCGCACCAGCTTGCGACGAACTGGGCGTACACCTGCGCTGCGAGCCGTAGCTGCTCGGTCTCCAGGTACTCGTTCGCGACGTGGCACTGCGCGAGCGCGCCGGGGCCGCAGATGATCCCCGGCAGCTTTCGCTCGCCGTACCAGGCAAGGTCGGTTGCCGCGCCGAAGCCCTGAGGCGTCGCATCGATACCCACCGTCTCGAGACACGAGGAGAGGATCTGGACTGCCGGGTGGTCGAGCGGCACGTCGAGGGGCGGGAAGTAGATGTTCCCGAGCTTCCACGTGAACCGGGGTGGATGCTCACGGAGCCACGGGTCGACCGCTGCGACCGCGGCGACGACGTCCTCGACCTCCTGCTTGACGGTCTCGAACGTCTCGTCCGGGTAGAACCAGAGGTTGTACTCGACCGAGCAGTAGTTCGGGGCGGTGCCGGCGTTCGAGAAGAGGTTGAGACGGCCATCGGCGCCGCCTCCCGGGCCACCGACGATGATCGCCGGGGAGAGCGTGTTGAAGCCCGCCGGGAGGATCGGGTGAGCCTTGGCGTTCGCCCACGTGCGCTCGAGCTCCTGCAGGGCGACGATCAGCTTCACCACCTTCTCGACCGCGTTGACCCCTCCCCCGCCCTTCCCGCCGGCGTGAATCGAGAGGTAGCGCGTCGACGCGTGCGCCTCGGAGCCCTCGACCTCGATCCGGAAATGGACGAGACCACCCTCGGCCGCACAGAGCCGTAGCTCCGTCGGCTCGAGGGACAGCGTGACGTCACACGGGTGGGAGCGCTCCACGATCTCCCGCGTGCCATTGCCCACCACCTCTTCGTCGCTGACGACGTGGAACACGATGTCGCCGCGCGGTACGAAGCCCGCGCCAAGCGCCGTCTTCACTGCCCACATCGCGGCCGCGAGCCCGCCCTTCATGTCGGTCGCGCCGCGCCCGTAAAGGCGCCCGTCGACGACCTCGCCCGCGAACGGGTCGTGGCTCCACGCCCCCCGATCACCGACCGGGACGACGTCGACGTGCGCGTTGAACGCGACCGACCGACCACCACCCGTCCCACGCCGGCGCGCCACGATCACCGGGTGCGCGGGGAACGTCATCGACGGCCCCACGTCCCACTGCTCGATCTCGAACCCGAGCGGCTCGAGGAAGCCGACGACGTGGTCGATGCACCTCCTCGCCTCGTCGGGGAAATGCGTGGCCTCCCTCGCCTGGCTCTCAGTCCGGAAGGCGACCAGCGTCCGCAGGAGCTCCTCGAGCCCTTCCTGCGTGCGCCCGACCGCATCGACGAGCGCTCCGTGATCGGCGGACGAGGTCATTCGATGTCAGCCGGAACAGCCGGCGGCGCGGTCGCGGCGGCGGGAACGTCACGGCGGACGTTCCGGCCGTTGGAGCCGAAGAGATGCACGCGCGACGAGTCGAACCGGAGAGTGACGTTGTCGCCGGCGGCGACAGCAGTCTCGGGATCCGTCCGCACCTGCACCGTGGTTCCCCCCGCCTCGACGGTGAGGTACAGGTCCGACCCGACCGGTTCGAGGAACTCGACGCGCCCCGGGATCCCGCCCGGCTCGCCCGGAGCGGCGAGGCGGAAGTGCTCGGGTCGCAGCCCGAACGACACCTCGCCGTGGATCTCCGCCTCGTGCTCGAGCGCTGCCGGGTCGAGCACGTCCGCGGAGAGGTTGACGTCGACGCCGTTCCCGTGGAACCGCCAGCCACCGTCGACCTGCTCGAGCGCGCCGACGATCAGGTTCATCGGCGGCGCACCGAGGAACGTCGCGACGAAGACGTTCGCCGGCCGGCGATACACCTCGTTCGGTGTCCCGACCTGCTGGAGCACGCCGTGGTTCATCACCGCGATCCGGCTTCCCATCGTCATCGCCTCGACCTGGTCGTGAGTGACGTACATCGTCGTGATCCCCAGTCGCTGATGCAGCTCGATCAGCTCGAGTCGGGTCTGCAGGCGGAGCTGGGCGTCGAGGTTGGAAAGCGGCTCGTCCATCAGAAACGCATGCGGCTCGCGCACGATCGCCCTCGCGAGCGCGACCCGCTGCCGCTGACCGCCCGAGAGCTGTCCGGGCAGGCGCTGCAGCAGCTCCTCGAGCCCGAGGATCGCCGCGGCTCGCCGAATCGCCTCGTCGATCTCCGCTTTCGACTTCTTCGCGATCTGCAATGGGAAGGCGACGTTCTTGTACACCGTCATGTGCGGATACAGCGCGTAGTTCTGGAACACCATCGCGACGTTCCGCTTCACGGGGTCGACGAAGTTCACGAGTCGACCGCCGATCACGATCTCGCCGGCGTCGGCGTCTTCGAGCCCGGCGACGACGCGGAGGATCGTGCTCTTGCCGCACCCGGACGGACCGAGCAGCACGAGGAACTCACCGTCCGCCACGCTGAGCGAGACGTTGCTGACGGCCTCGACCTTGCCGAACCGCTTGACCAGCTGCTTCACGACGATCTCAGCCAACGCGTCTCCTTCGGGTCGACCACGACATCCGGGTCACTGCTTCAGCGCCCCTGCCATCGACGCCTGGACGAACCACTTCTGGAAGACCAGGAAGATGAGGATGACCGGCACCATCGTCATCACCGCCGCCGCGGAGATCACGCCCCAGTTGGTCACGAACTGACCCTGCAGCGACGCGATGCCCACGGTGAGCGTCTTCATGTCGTCGGAGGTCGTGATCACGAGCGGCCAGAGGAAGTTCACCCATTGGAACATGAACGTGAAGATCCCGAGCACGACGATCGCCGGCTTCATGAGGGGCAGGACGATCCGACGGAAGATCAGCCACTCGCCGGCCCCATCGAGCCGAGCCGCCTCGACGAGCCCCTCGGGAAGCGTCCCGATGAACTGGCGCATCATGAAGACCCCGAGCGGGCTCACGACCATCGGCAGGATCATCGCCGGGTACGTGTTGATGCCGCTGTGGGTCCAACCCGGCAGGTGCGCGATCATGATGTAGAGGGGCGCGATCAGCACGGCGGTCGGGATCATCAGCGTCGAGAGGACGAGCGCGAAGAGCAGCGTTCGCCCCGGGAAGCGCAGGCGCGCGAACGCATACCCCGCCATCGCGTCGATCACGAGCGTGATCAGCGTCACGGTCGTTGCGAACACGAGCGTGTTGAGCGCCCAGCGCAGGTAGCTCGTCTCGTGGAGGATCGTGCTGAAGTTGCCCCAGAAGAGCGAGTTCGGAATCCAGTCGGGCGGGTAGCTGAAGAGCTCGTAGCTCTCGCGAAAGGACGGCGAGAGGAGATAAAGGAACGGGCCGACCGCGATCACCGCGAAGACCGCGAGGATCACGTATGCGATCACCGCCTTGGCGATGTGCACGACCCGATGCCGCCGCGCCGCGGCCGCGTACTCGGCGTGGGCCGGCGTGCCGCCGTCGAACGTGTCGGAGCCCGGGGTCGACATCTACGACGCCCTCTCGCGGCGTCGGTCGGACAGCACCCAGAAGGACACCGCCGTGAGCGCGAGGATGATCAGAAGAAGCAACACCGCCGCGGCATAGCCCTGGCCCGTCTCCTGGAACTGGAAGAGTCGCCTCCAGATGAACCACACGAGCGTCGAGGTCGACTCGTTCGGGCCGCCCTGGGTCAGGACGTACACGGTGTCGAACACCTGGAAGTTGGCGATGATCGCGATCACGACCGCGAACAGGAGCATCGGCTTCAGCAGCGGCAGGGTCACGCGCCGGAAGCGGTAGAGCCCGCGCGCACCGTCGACGCGTGCCGCGTCGTTCAGCTCGTCCGGGATGCTCTGGAGGCTGGCGAGGAAGTAGAGGGTCCAGAAGCCGAGCCCACGCCAGACCTCGGCAAGGACGATCGTCAGCAGCGCGAGCGTGCCGCTGCCGAGGATGTTGAGCCGGTCGAGACCGACGGCGTCGAATGTGAGGTTGATCAGACCGAAGTCGAAGTTGGTGAGGAACTGCCAGATCAGCCCGACGAGGACGGCCGGCGCGAGGAGCGGCACGTAGAGGGCGAGCTTGAAGACGTTGCTCCCCTTCCGGTACCGGTTGAGGAGGAGGGCGAGGAACAGCCCGAGGATGAAGACGAGGAAGATCGCCTGGACGACGTACAGCACCGTGTTCCGGATCGACGCCGTCAGCTCGGAGTCGTCGGCGATCGTCCGCCAGTTGTCGAGACCGACGTACCGCGCCTCGTCGAGGATGCCCCCCTGGTTGAAGCTGAGCCAGATCGACCAGATCGTGGGGGCGAGCAGGAAGACGAGGAAGGGGATGAAGTACGGCAGGAGGAAGAGGTAGCCCTTGACGCTGCGCCGGAGCCGGTACCGTGAGCGCGCTCGCCGGTACTCCGCTTCGCTCAGTGTCAGCTGATCCCAGGTCTCCCTCGAAGCTCCTGTCGCCTCCATCCCCTTCGCTCGTCCAGTCCCGTCGTCCTAGCTCTTCAGGATCCGGGTGCCTTCGGCCTGCGCCTTCGCCATCGCGGCCCTCACCGTGCTCTTGCCGCTGGCCGCCGCCTCGATCGCCTTTCCGTAGACGCTCGTCAGCTGGGCCATCTTCGGGTGGGTCGGAAGCCCGTCCCAACCCTTCAGGACGTAGCTGTTGACGCGTGCGACCTGAGCGTCACCCTTCGAGGTGTTGACGTCCTTACGCACCGGCGCCCACCCGTAGTGCGCACCGAACTCGTTCGCGAACGCCGGGGACGAGAGGAACTTGACGAGCTCCCACGCCGCATCCTTGTTCTTGCTCTTCGAGGCCATCACCCAGTGGCCGGTGGTCGAGAAGATCGTCCGCTTGCTGCCGAGCCCGACCGGGTTGACGAAGTTCCACTTGAACGGGAGCTTCTCCTGACGGAACACGCTGAGCCGGAGCGGCTCGTCCTGGAGGAACGCCAGGCGCCCGCCCTTGAACAGCGCGACGCCGCCTTCGCGGTCGTACTGCCCGACGGGCGGCTGCACCTTGTGCTTGAGGATCAGGTCGACGACGGCCTGCGTCCCCGCGATCACGCCCGGGTTCGTGAACGTCACACGCTTGCCGTCCTTCGAGATGATGTCCGAGCCCAGGTTGTGGATGTAGCAGTAGTTGAAGTACCAGGTGAAGTCCTTGTCGGTCATCGGGGTGTTGAAGCCCCAGACGTTCGGGGGATCCGCGACCTTCAGGCACGCCTGCGCCAGCTCGGCCATCGTCGTCGGGATCTTGGTGACCCCAGCCTTCTTGAGCAGGTCCTCGTTGTAGTACATGACCGTGCCGCCGATGATGCACGGCAGGCCCCAGAGCTTGCCCTGATACGTGCTCTTCCTGAACGTGTTCGGGATGAACTTGGCGGCGGTTGCCTTGTACGCCGGCGAGTCGAGCCACTTCTTCGTGTTCAGGACCTCGAGCACGCCCTTCGTCCCGAGGTTCGTGAGATCCGTGCTCGTCTGGTAGCTGACGTCATACGGGTTCGGCCCCGCGTAGTTCGACGCGTACGACGCCTGCTCGACGTTCCACGGCACGATCGTGTGCTTGACGTTGATGCCGGTCTTCGACGTGAACGACTTGAGGAGCTTGCCGATCACATCCTTCTCATCTGTCCCGAACGGCGCCTTGGCAAAGGAGAGCTCCACTCCTTCGAACGGGCCACGCGCACGGTCGCGGATGCTGATCCGCGTCCCCGCTGCGGAGGCCTCGCCGATCAGCACCCCTGCGCTCGGCAGCGCAAGCCCGACGGCCGCCGCCTTCTTGAGGAACTGGCGTCGGCTCTCGCCACCAGTCCCCTCGGTCACGGGTGCGTCGCCCCCGTGGCTGGAGTCGTCCATTGCGCGCAAAACCTCCTCCTTCGTGTGCGGAGTAGACGGGCCCGCATGTGCGAATCGCCCGTTGAGACGTCATCCTATTCACAGATATGCAGAGATTTCAAGCAAGCTCCTGTGGCGGGAAACCTCCTTAACGGAGAGCTGAGCGTCTTGGTCGCTATAGCCTATATGCCTGGCGGTCGCGCGGCCAGCGCGCGTGACGGCCTCGGCCATCCGGCCAATCGGCGGCGGGCGCGCAGATGCGGCCGCGGTGTCAGGCCCGGCGGTACGGGTGCGGATCGCCAAAGACGTCGATCCCCACCGTCCCCGGATACATATGGGCGCTGTGAGGCACGCCCGGCTCGATCGCGTACGTGTCGCCCGGCCGGAACGTCGTCGTCTCCCCGCCGATCGTGAAGTCGACCTGCCCGGCGAGCACGACTCCCCACTGGGCCCCGTGGACGTGCTCCGGGAGATCCGCCCCGTCGGGGAGCTCGTAGAACATCGCGACCGCTTCGGGCCCGTGCAGCAGCCACCCGTTGAGCGGGACGACCGGGTTCTCCACCTGCGGGAACGAGCGGATCAGCGGCGAGAACGGCTCGCTCACGCCGTCAAGAGGCCGCCGTCGACGACGATCTGGGCGCCGCTGACGTACGCGCCGAGATCGGACGCGAGGAAGAGCACCGCCCGCCCGACGTCGTCGGGGCTCGCGAGCCGCCGCAGCGGGATCCGCGCCTCGTAGGCCGCCCACTGGGCATCGACGTCGATCCCCTCGGGCGCCCCCGCCTCGACGAACTCGACCGCACCCTCGGTGAGCGAGGGGCCCGGAGCGACTGCGTTCACGCGAATCTGGTCAGGGCCGAGCTCGAGCGCCATCGTCTTCGTCAACCCCCAGATCGCGTGCTTCGACGTCCCGTAGTGGGCGAGGCCCGAGCCGCTCGGGTGGATCGCGTCGATCGAGCTGATGTTGACGATCGAGCCGCCACCGCCCCGCTCCCGCATCCGCGCGGCCGCGGCCCTGATGCAGAGGTACGCACCGCCGACGTTGACCCCGAGGATCCGGTGAAACTCCGCCGGCTCGAGGTGCTCGAGGAGGTAGTTCGAGAACACACCTGCGTTGTTGACGAGGATGTCGAGCCCGCCGAGCTCCCTGATCGCCGTGTCCATCAGCGCCTCGACGTCCTCCTCGCGCGAGACGTCGCCTGTGCGCCCGGCAACCGAGTGCCCGGCGCTCCGCAGCGCGTCGATCGCAACGCTCAGCCTGTCCTCGCGCCGATCACCGAGCACGACCGACGCCCCCGCGCTCGCCAACCGGCGAGCGCAGGCGAACCCGAAGCCCTGAGCGGCTCCGGTGACGACCGCGACCTTTCCGTCGAGGTCGAGGAGCTGCTCGACGGTCTGGAAGTCGCTGCTCGGTTGGCGCCCAGGGCTCAGTGCGGGCACCTCGTGACGAGCTGTTCGCGTCGCGCGATTGAGATCACGGCACGAATGTTATAAGGTCATCAGAGTCGACGACAAGCACCGAGGGGACGGAGGCTTCCCATGGCGACACTCCTCATCGGCTACGACACCGAGTCAGCCGCGGTGGGTGAAGGGCTCGCGCGGTTCATCGGCCCGGACGTCCCGCAGTACCTCTGCGCCCTCGACCCCGAGACGACGCGCCGCGGGGTCTCGCTGCTCCGCAAGCTGCACGAGGAGCTCGAGGCGCCGTGCACGTTCTTCCTCTGCGGACGGACGCTGCTCCACGCGCTCGACGCGATCGAGCCGCTCGCCGCCTCGGAGCTGTTCGATCTCCAGCAGCACACCTACAGCCACGTCGTGTTCCGGGAGGTGCACTATCAGCCGCTCGGCTCCGACGCGCCGGAGGCGGTGCTCGCCGAAACGCCGCCGGTCGCGCTCCGGGAGGAGCTCGCCGTCACGGCAGAGCTGATCCGCAAGTACCTCGGGCGCGAGTGCATCGGGCTGCGAACACCGTTCGGCTACTACCGCGGTCTGCGAGGCCGCCCCGACCTCCTCGGGATCATCCAGGAGACCGGGCACCGCTTCGTGACCTCCTGGGGCCGCAACGAGGAGAACGGCAACCCGACCCCGTGGGTGCAGCCGTTCACCTACGACGAGGAGGGCTTCCCGGGGCTGCTCGAGATCCCGTTCCAGTTCTGGCTCGACGGGATCTGGTTCGACGCCCACGGGTACGACCAGGGTGCCGGCTTCCGCGCCGCGCTCGAGGGCGCGATCGACGAGATCGCCGACACCGATACCGTCTTCGCGACGGCGTTCCACGAGTGGTGCGCGGTCGAGGCGAACGAGGAGGGCACCGGCTGGATCCGCGGGCTGATCGAGCACGCGCGACGCCGCGACGTCACGGTGATGAGCTACGCCGACTACTGGAGGAGCGTCACGGCCGGCGTCGCGTGACGCTCCTCGCCCCCCGCGCCTCTAGCCAGCCACGGCAGCCTCTGCCGGGCGCATCGCGTCGACCACGATCTCACCGGCGACGATCACCGGCTCGTCGTCGAGGAACAGGTCGCAGTTGCGCATCGGGATGTCGAGGTGGCAGCTCGTGTGGTTCGGCCCGCCGACCAGGTCGTTCGGGCCGGTCGAGAACAACACGTTCCCGGAGAACGCCCTCGGCTCCATGCCGTGACCGCGGCTGTCCGTGCCGAGCGACGCCCACTTGGCACGCTCGTCGAGGCCCCAGCCGATGTGCGAGAGCCCGAACGCGTCGGGGTCGTCGAAGTCGGTCAGATACCCGCGCATGAGCTCCGCCTGGAACCCGTCGCCCCCGATGTGGACGATCCGACCTGCCTCGATGACGAGCTCGATCGGGTCCTGGACGTACTGCTTGAAGGGGAGCAGGATGTCGCCGCGGTCGACCACGACCCGGCCGTCGATGCCGTCGTCGGCCCCGCAGGTGAGCACCATCCCTCCGGAAGGCCAGTGGTCCCACTGGCCGGGCTTGTCGACGTACCCGTACTGCCCCTTGGTCGGGTACATGCCGATCTTGTAGGTCACGTCGCTGCCGGCCCGGTTGGTGAACCGGAGCGTCCGTGCCGCCGCGAGTGTCTCGACCGCCACGTCCGTGCGCCGCGCAAGCTCCTCGGTGGGGAACATCCGGGCGAGCAGGTCGACGGGCTCGATGCAGGTGAGGATGCGCGTCCCGGCGGACTGGATCTCGGTCAGCTCGTCGCTGAAGAGGAGGAAGAGCGTCTCCACGACCATGTCGGCGTTCTTGAGCGCATCGATTGCGACACGGTTGCCCGCGAGCGGGGTCTTGCCTACCGTCCACACCCCGACCTCCCCGCTCGTCGCCGACGAGGAGTACGGCAGGCGCACATGCATGACGGTGGCGCCGATCCGTTGCCCGGCCGCCAGGAACGCGTCGACGTACTCGGCGCGCTCCTCTCCCTGGGACAGCAACACGAGGCTCTCGGAGGGCTCGAGCGCACAGCGGCGCAACATGCGCTCACAGAGATCGGTGAACATCGACTGGCTAAACGAGGTGCTCGACATCTCGGCCTCTCTTTCGGTGTGGGCTGATGGCGTGCGCAGGGCGACCCGCCCTGACGAGGGCGCTACGCGGAGACATGGGCGAACGGTTGGACGTGGCAGGCCGCGGCGTGCCCATCGGGGCCGACGACGTCGAGGGTCGGGTCGATCGCGCTGCAGACGTCGGTCGCGAACGCGCAGCGCGTCCTGAAACGACAGCCGGACGGGATCGCGAGCGGCGAGGGCAGCTCCCCGACGATCGCAGGCCGATCGCGTCGCCGCGCGGGGTCGGGTGACGGGTTGGCGTCGAGCAACCCCCGCGTGTACGGATGCTGGGGTTGCGCGAACACCCGGGCCGTCGGCCCGATCTCGACGATCCGTCCGAGGTACATCACCGCCACCGTGTCCGAGATGTGCGCGATGACGGAGAGCTGATGGGAGATGAACAGCATCGAGAGCCCGAGCCGGGCCCGGAGCGTCTCGAAGAGGTTGAGGATTTGCGCCTGCACCGACACGTCGAGGCTCGAGACGGCCTCGTCGGCGATCAGCAAGTCAGGGCCGACCGCGAGGGCCCGCGCGATCGCGACGCGCTGCCGCTGCCCTCCGGAGAGCTCGCGCGGACGGCGTTCAGCCAGCCGTCCCGGCAGCCCCACGGTCTCGAGGAGCTCACTGACGAAGGTCTGCTCGGCGCCCCGGCCCACGCGGCCGTGGACGCGACCTGCCTCGAGAACGGTGCTCCCCACCGAGAAGCGCGGGTTGAGCGAGGTGTATGGATCCTGGAAGACCATCTGCATCCGCTGCCGGAGCCGCGTCAGCTCCGCACCCTCGGCCGATCCGACGTCGACCCCGTCGAAGGTGACGGCGCCCTCGTCCAGCTCCTGGAGCCGGATCACGCAGCGGGCGAGCGTGCTCTTGCCGCTGCCCGACTCGCCCACGATCCCGAGGGTCTCGCGCGGGGCCAGTCGGAGCGAGACGGCATCGACGGCGGTGACGTACTGCCCCGGCCGCCTGCGGATACGGTCGCCAAGCGTTCGCCTGGCCGGGAACCGCCTCGTGACACCAGCCACCTCGAGCAGCGGCTCGGTCATGCGTGCTCCCGGTCGAGCGCGGTGTCGCGTCCGACGGCGTCGGCGGAGAACGGGCACGCCGTAGTTCGCCCCGGGCCGGCCGACTCGAGCGTCATCGGCACGTCGGCGCAGGCCTCTTGCACGAAGCGGCAGCGCGCCTGGAACGGGCACCCGCCGCCGAGGTCGCGCACGTCGGGTGGTTGGCCGGGAATCGTGTCGAGCTCGCCGCGGCGCCGCTGGTCGTCGATCCGCGGGATCGCCTCGAGCAGCGCTTTCGCATACGGGTGCCGCGGGTCGGCGAACAGCTCGCGCGCCGGCGCAACCTCGACGATCCGCCCGGCGTACATCACGGCGACGCGATCGCAGGTCTGCGCGATCACGCCCATGTCGTGCGAGACGAGCACGATCGCCATTCCCGTCTGGTCGCGGATCTCGCGAAGCAGCAGCAGGATCTGGTCCTGGATCGTCACGTCCAGAGCCGTCGTCGCCTCGTCCGCGAGCAGCAGCCTCGGCTCGCCGGCGAGCGCGAGGGCGATCATCACCCGTTGCCGCATCCCCCCGGAGAGCTCGTGCGGGTACGAGCGCATCCGCCGCTCAGGAGCCGGGATCCCGACCCGGTCGAGAAGCTCGATCCCTCGGCTCCGGGCCTCCCGCGCGGCAAGCCCCGTGCGCTGCGTCAGCGTCTCGGTGAGCTGTCGACCGATCGTCAGGACCGGGTTCAGGGAGCTCATCGGGTCCTGGAAGACCATCGCCAGCCCGCCGCCGCGAACCGCCCGCAGCTCTCGGGCATCGAGCGCGAGCAGGTCGCGACCTTCGAAGACGACCTCGCCCGCCATCACCGCTCCCGGCTCAGGGACGAGGCCGAGCAGCGCCCGGCAGGTGACGCTCTTGCCGGATCCGGACTCACCGACGAGGCCCACGATCTCGCCCTCTGCAACCTGCAGCGAGACGTCGTCGACAACCCGGGCGACCCCGCGCATCGTCGGGAACCCGACCGTCAGCCCGCGGACGTCGAGGAGCGGCGCGGGGGTGACGGGGCTCGATGACGGCAGGGAGCTCACAGCGTCAGGCGCAGCTGGCGGCCGAGGCGATCGGCGAGCCCGTCGCCGACCATGCTGAACGCGACCCCGAGCGCGACGATGACGAGACCGGGGATCGTCGCCACCCACCATGCCGTGCGCAGCACGCTCTGCCCCTCGGCGACCATCGCGCCAAGCTCGGCGGTGGGCGGCTGCACGCCGAGCCCGAGGTACGAGAGGCTGGCAAGGAGGAGCAGGTTGAGAACGAGGTCGGCCGCGGAGAACACGACGTTCGAGCGAAGCAAGTTGGGCATCGCGTGCCGGAAGACGAGTCGCGTCTGCGAGTAGCCGAGCGCGCGACCGGCGAGCATGAAGTCCTGCTCGCGGAGCACGAGCATCTCGCCGCGGGTGAGCCTCGCGTAGAGCGCCCAGCCTACCGCGAGCACGCCGATGTAGACGCCCTCGAGCCCGGCGCCGACGATCGCGACGATCGCGATCATCAACACAAGGAACGGAAACGCGATCACGCCGTCGACGACGCGCATCGCGATCGCGTCCGCCCAGCCACCCCGGTACCCGGCGTAGGCGCCGATCACCATCCCCACGACGAGCGGCAGATACGTGATCACGAGGATCACCTGCAGGTCGAGGCCGAGTGCGTACAGCACGCGGGTCGCGATGTCACGGCCAAAGGTGTCCGTGCCGAAGGGGTGCGAGAGCGACGGCGCCTGCAGCCGCTGGAGGAGGTCGACCTCGTTGGGATCGTACGGCGACGCGAGCCGCCCGACGACGGCGACGACGACCGCGAGCCCGACGAGCCCGGCGCCGAGATAGAAAGTCGTGTTCGACCAGCGCCGCTCGCGAAGCGCGAGGCGACGGAGCGCGGACTCGTCCGGGAACCGATCGAGCGCGGTGCTCACGACGCGCCCAGCCTCACCCGCGGGTCGAGGAGCGAGTACGTGACGTCGGCGAGCAGGTTGATCGCGATCACCATCAGCCCAAACACGAACACGAGGCCCTGGATCACCGGGTAGTCGCGGCTCAGGACCGACTGGACGAGCAGCGAGCCGAGGCCCGGGATCTGGAAGACGTTCTCGACGACGACCGTGCCGCTGATCAGGAACCCGACGTTGATCGAGAGCACCGTGATCAGCGGGATGAGCGAGGGTCGCAGCGCGTGGATGCCGATGACCCGCCGGGGGCCGAGCCCACGGGCGTGGGCCGCCTCGACGTACTCGGAGCCCATCGTGTCGATCATGGTCGTCCGCAACGTGCGAAGGAGCATCGGCGCGAGATAGAGCCCGAGCGTGACCCACGGGAGGATCAGGTACTCGATCGCTCCGAACAGCCCGTCGCCGTAGCCCGAGACGGGCAGCAGGTCGAGCTCGAGCCCGAAGAGGAGCGCGAGCATCAGCCCGAGCCAGAACGTGGGCATCGCGAAGGCGACCATGCTCACCAGCCGAACCACGTGGTCGACAGGCTGGTTGCGGCGAACGGCGGAAAGCACGCCGAGCGGGACGGCAAGCATCACGGCGACAAGCACCGCGCCCACGATCAGGTAGAGGCTCGGGGCGATCCGGTCGAGGATGAGCTCGCGCACCGAGGTCCGCCGGATGATCGAGTCGCCGAAGTCGAGACTGACCGCTCCGGTGGCGAACGAGACGAGCTGCTGCCCGAGCGACTGGTCGAGCCCGAGGTTCTCCTCGACCTGGGCGACCGCCTCGGGGGTGGCGTTGATCCCGAGCATGAGCTTCACCGGGTCGCCCGGGATCAACCGAATCACGAGGAAGGACACGGTCAGCACCCCGATCATCACCGGGATGCTGAGCAGGATCCGCTTGCCGATGTACTCGAGCACGCTCAGGAGAGGCTACGGGTGGGGCAGCATCGTCGCTGCCCCACCCGCGGTCCTTGTGACCGGTCTATTTGTCGAGCCAGACATCCTCGAGGTCCCACCAGCCGCTCGGCAGGACCTTGAATCCCTTCACGTAGTCCTGGACGCCGTGGATCGAGGGCAGGAAGAAGAGCGTCACCCACGGAGCCTCGTCCATCGCCGCCTGCTGCACCTGCGGCCACAGCTCCTTGCGCTCCTCCTCGGTGCCCTGCGCGGCCTTCTCGGTCAGCTCGAACAGGCTGTCCGGAGGCTGCCAGCCCGTGAAGAAGCCCTTGAGGGCGTTCGATTCCGCCGTGTCGTAGAAGAGCAGCGCGACCTCGTCCTCGACTGTCACGTCGGAGGTGAACTTGACGAGCGGCACCGCCACGTCGTAGTCGTAGGCGGCGTAGCGGTCGAACAGAGCGCCACCGTCGACCTCTTCGATCTTCAGGTCGACGCCGACGTCCTTCCACTGCGCCTGGAGCACGGTCGCGAGCTCCCGCAGATGGCTTGCTCCTGCAGGGATCAGCATCGTCGAAGTGATCCCGTCCGGTGCGGCCTCGGCCATCAGCTCCTTGGCCTTGTCCACGTCGTACTCGTACGGGGCGACCTCGTCGGGCCCGGCGGTGTACTTGCCCTCCGGGATCATGCTGTTCGCGACCTTCCCGACACCGCCGTACACGGCGGTCCGGATCGCTTCCTTGTCGGTGGCGTAGTTCAGCGCCTGCCTGACCCTGACGTCGTCGAACGGCTTGCGCTTGTGGTTGAGGAAGACACCCTCCCAGCGGACGATGTCGTCGACCCGCACCTCGAAGTCGCCCGCGTCGGTGAGCTCCTTGATCTGGGTGAACGGAACGCCCTCGAGCAGGTCGGCCTCGCCGTCCTGCATCTTGAGGACGCGCGCGTTGTCGTCGGCGATGAAGTCGAACCGGACACCGTCGAGGTACGGCTTGCCGTCCTCCCAGTAGTTCTCGTTCTTCTCGAGCTCGATGAACGAGCCGGGCACCCACTCCTTCAGCTTGAAGGGGCCTGTGCCCACGGGATTCTTCCAGTGGTCGTTCCCCTCGGCCTCGACGAGCTTCTTGGAGACGATCGACGCCGGGAAGACGCTCAGGTTTTCGAGGAGGGCGCCGACCGGGTGCTTGAGATTCACCGCAACGGTCTTGTCGTCGACGATCTCGATGTCCTTGATCCCGTATGCAAGGGTCGGGATGTTGACGTTGATCTTCGGATCGATGAACCGATCGAGCGAGAACTTCACGTCCTCGGCGGTGACCGGGTCGCCGTTCGAGAACTTCGCGTCGCGGAGGGTGAACGTCCAGCGCAACCCGTCGTCGGAGCTCTCCCACGACTCGGCGAGACCCGGGCCGACGTCGGGAAGCGTGTCGGGATCGGCCTCGACGAGGGTGTTGAAGATCTGCACCCGGACGAAGATCGAGCCGTTATCGGCCGGCCCCATGGGGTCGAGCGACTGCGTCTCGAAGTTCCGGGCGAACCGGAGAATGCCACCCGGCTTCGGCGTGCCCTCGTCAGCGGCGTTGGTGTCCCCCTCGGAGGACTTCTCGTCCCCGCTCGTGCACCCGGCGGCAACCACGGCCAGGACAAGAGCGAGCAGCGCCAGCAGCGTCAACACCCGTCGGCGCGGCCCGCGTGCACCCTTCGCAACCACCTTCTACCTCCTCGCGATCGGTTGGCTATAACCTATAGTCGTCGTTGTCAAGGGTCAATGCGAAGTTCCCCTCGGCGTCGAGGAGAGCGCGCCAGCCGGTCGGAACCCACACCGTGGCGTCGAGCCCTTCGACGATCGCAGGCCCGACGGCTGCGTATCCGGCCGGCATCGCCTCCCAGACGAGGAGCGCGGCGTCGACCAGCTGCCCGGCCCGGTCGTCGTACGCGACCCGAGTCCCGACCTCGCCGCGATACCCGTCTGCGGCCGGGGCGCGTCGAGGCACGAGCTCCTCGATCCCGGGGGTGCGCCCGACAGCGCTCGCCCGGACCGCGAGCACCTCATGCTGGTGCCCGGCCAGCGCGAACCCGTAGAGCCGCTCGTGCTCGGCGTCGAACGCGCCGGCGACCGCCTCGACGGTCAGGGGCAACGGCGGCGCGGGAACCCGGATGTCCCAGTTCTGGCCGACGTACTTCATGTCGAAGGAGAGCTCGGTCTCGGGCTCACCGTCGTACCCCTCGTTCCGGAGCTCGCGCACGACCTCGGCCAGCATCTCTCCGGCGACCACGCCAAGCCCGCCCGCCCCCATCCGCTCGAGCCGAATCGGATACGACCGGACACGATCGACCCGCAGATCGGAGAGGATGAGCCCGCCCGCCGAGAGCAGCCCGGGATGCGCAGGGACGATCACCTCGGCGATCTCGAACTCCTCGGCGAGCAGCGCGGCGTGCAGCGGGCCTGCGCCGCCGCCCGCGAGCAGTGAGTAGTCGCGCGGGTTGACCCCTCGCTCCGCAGTCAGCGCGCGGATCTCTTTCGCCATGTTCGAGACGCAGATCCTGATCACCCCTGCCGCCGCCTGGAACAGATCGAGCCCGAGCGGAGCGCACACGTCCCGCTCGAGCGCGACGCGGGCCAGATCGGGATCGATCTCGAGCGCCCCGCCGAGCAGCGACCGAGCACCGATCCGCCCGAGCACGACGTTCGCATCGGTCACCGTCGGGTGGAGCCCGCCCTGCCCGTAGCACGCAGGCCCCGGGCTCGCGCCGGCGCTCTGCGGGCCGACCTTCAGTCCGCCCCCGGCGTCGACCCAGGCGATGCTCCCGCCGCCCGCACCGATCGTCCTGATGTCGAGCATCGGCAGGTTGAGGGGCGTCGTCGCGTCGAGCCACCCCTGGGTCGTGATCCCAGGCGCCCCGCCCGTGACGAGCGCGACGTCAGAGCTCGTCCCGCCGACGTCGATCGAGATCACGTCTGGCCTGCCCATCCGAACGCCGTGGACGCTCGCCGCGACCACGCCGCCCGCAGGGCCCGAGAGAAACGTGTCGACCGGGCGGGCGCGCGCCGTGCTCGCGGTCATCACCCCACCGTTCGAGCGCATGATCAGCGGCTCACCGACGACACCGCCCGCCGCGAGCGAATCGGCGAGATGTCCGAGGTATCCCGCCATCACCGGCTTCACGTACGCGTCTGCGATCGTGGTCGAGGCGCGCTCGTACTCGCGCCACTGGGGCAGGACGTCGCTCGACAGCGAGAGCCACAGCCCGGGATGCCGCGCGCGAGCGACCTCCGCAGCGGCGAGCTCGTGCGCGGGATCGAGATAGGAGAACAGGAAGCAGATCGCGAGGCTCTCCGCGCCCTGCGCCACCAGGTGGTCGACCGCCGCCTCGACCTCGTCGAGCGCGAGCGGCTCGACCTCCGCGCCGTAGGCGTCGAGCCGGCCGGCGACGTCGCACCGGAGATGGCGCGGGACGAGCGGCTCGGGCTCGTCCCAGAGCAGGTTGAAGACCTCGCTCTCCGGCTTGTTGCCCCGCCGGATCTCAGGGATGTCACGGTGTCCCTCGGTGGTGAGGAATCCCGTCGTCGCGCCGCGCCGCTCGATGATCGCGTTCGTCGCAACAGTCGTCCCGTGGACGAGCCGGGCGATCCTGGTTGGATCGAGCCCGAGCTCCGACAGCCCCTGGACGACCGCGCGCGAGGGATCTTCGGGTGTCGAGCGCAGCTTGTGGAAGCGTTGGCTCGCCCGGCCGGGATCGACCGCGACGATGTCCGTGAACGTGCCACCGACGTCGACGCCGACGATCACTGGGCTCCCCTCGGCCGCGCGGCGCGCACCGCGGCGCGAACCCGCTCCCAGCTGTGGCGCTCGACGATCTGCTCCGCGTCGTCGGGGTCGAGCCCGTAGACGTCCACTGCGACCGCCGGCGAGATCAGCTCGTCGCGCAGGTCGCGGACGACGCTCTCCCGCGGGCGCTCTCGCGGGTCGCCCCAACCGCCGCCGCCAGGCAGCCTGACGACGATGCGCTCACCGGCGTGAACAGCGAGCGACGAGAACTTCGTGGGCGAGACCGCCGACGATCGCTCGGTCGCGAGCTGCTCGACGCCGTCGCGCGTGACGAGCCGAATCTCCATCGGCGCGCCGTCGCGCCCGCCGTCGACACCGCGCGCGGGGAAGCGATGGTAGTGGGAGATCGAGTTGAGCGAGACGTCGTCCGCGAGCACCTCGTATGTCCGCGTGACGCCGACACCGCCGCGCGTCCGCCCGGCGCCGCCCGAGTCGCGCCGCAGCTGGTACTCGTGCACGCGCCAGGGTTGGGCGGTCTCGACGACCTCGGGGGGAAACAGCCGCGCCTGCGGCGCCACCCAGGTCGTCACCGAGTAGCCGTCGGCCTCGAGCCGGGCGCCGTACCCGGTCGGCTCCCAGATGACGAACGCGTAGAACTCGTCGAGCACCGGGTGATGCCCGCCGCCGGTGATCAGACCGGTCGTCGCCCCGGTCGGCGCCGCCGCAGCCTGCGGCACCGCGTGTCGCAGCGCAGCGATCACCACCTCGGCGACGAGGTTGTGGCTCTCGGTGTTGCCAGCCGAGAGCGGGGCAGGGTAGTCGCAGTTGACGATTGTCCCGGGAGGCGCGATCAGATGGAGTGGGCGGAACGCCCCTTCGTTGTGCGGGATCGTGTGGTCGACGAGGTTGAAGATCGCGTTTGCACATCCAGCAACGGTGACGACGTAGGGGCAGTTGATCGGACCGGCCGCCTGCGGCGCGCTCCCACGGAAGTCGAGCACGACGTCCTCGTCGAGCACCGCCACCGCGAGCTCGATCGGGTACGAGCCCGGCCGGACGCCGTCGTCGTCGGCCTCGATCCGCGCGTGGTAGATCCCGTTCGGGATCTCACGGATGCACGCGCGCATGCGCCGCTCGGCGTACCGCTGCAGCTCCGCCATCGTCGCGACGAGCGTCTCGCGGCCGTAGCGCGCGAGCAGCTCGTCGATGCGGCGCTCGCCGATCACGAGCGAGCCGACCATCGCCATGAAGTCGCCGTAGCTCGAGCGGGCGGTGCGGGTGTTCGAGAGCAGGATTCGCCAGATCTCGTAGTCCGGCTCGCCGGCGCGGTAGAGCTTGACCGGTGGGATGACGACGCCTTCCTGGTGGATGTCCGTCGAGTCGCCGGGCATTCCCCCGGCCGCCTTGCCGCCGACGTCCGCATGGTGCGCGATCGTCGCGAGCACGGCGAGCGGCTCGCCGTCACGGATCACGGGGCGCACCATGCAGAACTCGGGCAGGTGCGGAGTGCCGAGCATCGAGCTGTTGTGGACGAGCACGTCGCCCGGCTCGAGTCCCTCCCAGCCGAACTGCGTGATCGCCGCCCTCACCGCCGGGCGCATCGCACCCATCTGCGCAACGAACCCCTCGCGCGTCGCGACCCGCTCGAGCGCGGGGTCGAAGATTCCGACAGTGAAGTCCTCCCCTTCGAAGAACACCGGCGAGTACGCCGTCCGCGTCATCGTCAGCTGCATCTCCATCCAGATCGAGGTGAGGGCGCCGTGCACCACCTCGAGCGAGATCGGGTCGATCGCACTCTCGGGTGCCGCTGGCGAGCGCCCGAGCCAGGGCTCGAGGAGCGGCAGGCATTCCTCGAGCGGAGCGTCGAGCGACGCGAGCTCGCGGGCGACCTCGTCGCAATAGCGAGCGCCTCCGGCTCCCTCGACGACCGGGTCGCCGGGGAACAGCAACCGCCCGGTGAACGCGCACTTGGGAGCCGTGACCCTGAGCGGGTCCCGGGCGAGCGTGGTCGTCTCGAATCCGGCCAACACTGTGTATGGTGTTCAGATCACCACAGCTGATGTCAAGCCTACCGAGCACGTCGAGCGGCTCCGCGCCCTGGGGGTCGCCGCGGTCGCCGACGCCCTCGACCGCCTGGGGGCTCGTGACCAGGTCATGCACCACTCGATTCGCCCGCTGATCGGCGGCGACCGCGTCGCCGGGCGTGCGTTTACGATCGCGTCCGAGCCAAACGACGCGCTGCTCGACGATCCCTATACCCACGAGATCGCCGCGGTCGACGCGGTGCCCGCGGGCGCGTTTGTCGTGATCGCGACGCAGGGCTCATGCGAGGCCGCCGTCTGGGGCGAGCTGCTCGGCACGGTCGCTTCACGCCGTGGAGCGATCGCGGCCGTGTCCGACGGCGCGGTGCGCGACCTCGCGGGGCTCCGCCAGCTCGCGCTCCCGACCTACGCGGCCGCGGTGAGCGCGCGCGACTCGGCCGGGCGCCTGCAGGTCACGGGGCACGGCGGAGAGGTCGTCTGCGGCGGGGTGAGCGTCGCCTCCGGCGACCTCGTCCTCGCGGACGAGGATGGGGTTGTGGTCGTGCCGAGCGCGCTCGCCGAGGAGGCGATCGCGGCAGCGGAGCGCAAGCTCTCGATCGAGGGCGTCGCGCTGAGCTCGCTCCAGGAGGGCACCTCCTTGCAGTCGATGTACGACGAGCACCGCGTGCTCTAACGCCGCCCGTTGACGCTCCACGTGGGGATCGACACCGGTGGGACGTTCACCGACCTCGTCGCGCTCGACGACGAGACCGGCGTCACCGTGATCGGGAAGCGACCGTCGACCCCGGAGGCGCCGGCGCTGGCGATCTTCGAGGCATTCGCCGCCGCCGGCGTCGACCCGAGCACGGCTGCGACGGTCACGGTCGGGACGACTGTCGGAACGAATGCGCTCCTCGAGCGGCGCGGCGCTCGCGTCGTCCTCCTCACGACTGCGGGCTTCGAGGATGTGCCCGTGATCGGGCGGATCGACAAGCCCGACCCGTACGACCTACGCTGGCCGAAACCACGCCCCGTCGTCGAGCGCCGCAACTGCGTCGGCGTCGCCGAGCGCATCGCCCACGATGGCCGCACCGTGGTCGCGCTCACGGAGGAAGAGCTCGAGCGGGTCGGCCGCGAGGTCGCCGCCCGCCTCGCCGACAGCGACGGCAACGACGACGCGGCGATCGCGGTCGCCCTGCTCTTCTCGTTTGCCAACCCGACGCACGAGGACCGTCTCGCCCACTTCCTCGAAGCCCGCTTCCCGGACGTTCCCCTCTCGATCTCGTCTCGGACGGCCCCGGTCTGGCGCGAGCACGAGCGGACGTCCACCACCGTGATCGACGCCTATCTTGCGCCTTCGGTCGCCCGGCTCGCACGGGAGCTCGAGGAGGGTCTCGCGTCGCGGGGCTTCCGCGGGCCGGTGTCGGTCATGAAGTCGAACGGCGGCCGAATGCTCGCCGCGGTAGCGGGCGCCCAGGCCGCCGAGACCGTGCTTTCGGGGCTGTCGGGCGGGATCGTCGCGGGTCGGCACTTTGGGCTCGCGGCCGGTGCGCGCGACGTCGTCACGCTCGACATGGGCGGGACGAGCGCGGATATCGGCCTCGTTCGCGACGGCGAGATTCAGCACGTCCCTGACTTCGAGCTCGAGTTCGGTGTGCCGGTCGCCGCGCCGGCGATCGACCTCGTCACGATCGGGGCGGGCGGCGGCTCGATCGCGTGGATCGACGACGGCGGGATGCTGAGGGTGGGGCCGCGCAGCGCGGGCGCGAGGCCCGGGCCTGCCTGCTACGCGCTCGGTGGCACCGAGCCGACCGTCACCGACGCGAACCTCGTCCTCGGTCGCATCGACCCCGCGTACTTCCTGGGCGGCAGCGTCGGGCTCGACGCCGAGCTCGCACATGCGGCCCTCGAGCGCATCGGTGCCCAGATCGGGCTGGACGTCGCGGCCACCGCCGCGGCCGTGATCGAGATCGCGAACGAGGCGATGGCGACCACGATCCGCCGCGTCGCGGTCGAGCGAGGCGTCGACCCCCGCGACTTCGAGCTCGTCGCCTTCGGCGGCGCCGGGCCGCTGCACGCCGCCGCGATCGCGGAGTCGATCGGGATGCGCGGCGTCATCGTGCCCCCGCACCCGGGCCTCGCGTCCGCTTTCGGGACGCTCCTCGCCGATCGTCGCGTCGATCGCCGCTGGACGCACTACTCGCGCTCCGACACCGTCGACATCGACGCTCTTACCGCCAGGCTCGAGACGATGGAGCGCGAGGCACGGGCTGAGCTCGCGGTCGAGGGGTTCTCCGGCGAGCCACGCATCTCCCGCTCGTTGAGCCTTCGCTATGCGGGCCAGAACTACGAGCGGGACGTCGCGGTCGCCCCGGGCCCGATCACCGCCGCCGGGCTCGCGGAGATCCTCGCGGCATTCCACGAGGAGCATCGACGAACATACGGGTACAGCTTCCCGGGCGAGACGGTCGAGATCATCCACGCGAACGTCGTCGCGCTCGGATCGGGGGCAGTCGCGACCCCGCGGCAGCTGCCACAGGCGCCGCTTCCAGAGCCGACCTCGGTGCGTGCGGTCCGGTTTGGCGACGAGGTGATGCCGACTCCGCGGTACCGGCGGGACGCGCTCCCGCGCGGCGCGGTGCTCGCGGGCCCGTGCATCGTCGAGGAGGTCGATTCCACGACGCTCGTCCCTCCCGACCACCAGGTGACCGTGTTCGCCGACGGCCTCCTGCGCATCGCGCCGGCGCCCGGCAGCCGCCCGCCCCGCAGGGCCCGTGGCGTGGACGCGGTGACGATGAGCATCGTCGGCGAGCAGCTCGTCGGGATTGCCCAGGAGATGGGAACGCACATGATGCGCGCCGCCTACTCCCCCATCTTCAGCGAGTCACGCGACTTCTCGTGCGCGCTCTTCGATCCGCAGGGCCGCATGGTCGCGCAGGGCCGCTTCAACCCGGCTCACCTGGGCGCGATCGGCGAGACGGTGCGCTGCGTGATCGACGAGCTCGGCCTCAACGCCATCGAGGAGGGCGACGTCCTCATCCACAATGACCCGTTCCGCGGCGGCTGCCACATGCCGGAGCACATGCTGCTCGCCCCCGTGTTCCACCGCGGGCGGCGTGCCTTCCTCGCGGCGACGATCGGGCACATGGCGGAGATCGGCGCGGTCACCGTCGGCTCGTTCGCCAGCACGGCGACCGAGGTCTACCAGGAAGGGCTACGCCTGCCGCCCGTGAAGCTCGTTCAGGGTGGATCGCTCGTCTCCGACGTCTGGAAGATCATCCTCTCGAACCACCGCACGCCCCGGGCGAGCTGGGGTGACCTACACGCGATGATCGGCTCGCTCCGCCTCGCGGACCAGCGGCTCGGCCTCCTGCTCGAGCGGTACGGCGCCGAGGCGATGGCGGAGATCTGCGACGGGCTGCTCGCACACGGGGCCCGGCTGATGCGCCGGCGCCTCGAGGAGATCCCGGACGGGGACTACTCCTTCCACGACCTGATGGAGGGCGACGGTCACTCGGCCGACCCGATCACGATGCGAGTTCGGGTCACGATCTCCGGGGACGAGGCGACCGTCGACTACGCCGGCTCCGACCCGCAGGCGCGCGGCCCTGTGAATGCCACATACGGCGTCACGGTGTCGGCGACCTGCAACGCCTTCCTCCAGGTGAGTGGGCAGGAGATCCCGCGCAACGCGGGAGCGTACGGCTGCCTGACGACGCTCGCGCCGCTCGGGTCGGTCGTGAACGTCAAGTTCCCCGGCCCCTCCGTCGGCGGCAACACCGAGACTCAGCCAAAGCTCGTCGGGATGCTGCTCGGCGCGTTCGCGGAAGCGATGCCGGACCGCGTGATGGCGGCCGAGGGCGTGACCTCGTGCAACTTCCTCTTCGGCGGCACCCACCCGGACACCGGCGAGCCGTACGCCCACTACCACTTCGAGGCGAGCGGCTGGGGCGCCCGCGACGACGCCGACGGGAACAGCGCTCAGAACCACATCCACGGCAACTGCCGGAACACGCCGATCGAGGTGTTCGAGGCGCGGTTCCCGTTTCGCACGCTTGCGTACGGGCTCGTTCCGGACTCGGGCGGGCCCGGCCGCCACCGCGGTGGGCTCGCGATCCGCCGCGACCTCGAGGTGCTTGCCCCGGAGGTCACGGTGAGCGTGTTCATGGACCGGGTCGAGCAGGGTGCGTGGGGGCTCTTCGGTGGCGGCGCAGGCCGGTGTGCGGCGCTGCTCGTGCGCCGAGCGGGGGACGAGCGGTTCCGCACCTTCGTCGACGCGTTCGGAACCCGGAGCCCGTCGAAGCTCTCCGGCGTGGTGCTGCGCGCAGGCGACGTCGTCCGCATCGAGAGCGCCGGTGGCGGCGGCTTCGGCGACCCGCGCGAGCGTGACCCGCGACAGGTGCTCGAAGACGTCCGTGCGGGACTAGTGACGCCCGCCGCAGCCGAGCGCGATTACGGGGTCGCCTCGGCGGGCACGCCGCCCACGCTCGACGCGGCCCGCACGGCGGAACTGCGCGAGGCCGCTGGCTCGCGCCCGCAGAAGTCGTAGCTTGCCGTTCAGGCGATCTCGAAGATCCCCTCGATCTCGACCGGGATCGCGAACGGCAGCGCGCCCATCCCGATCGCCGAGCGCGCGTGGCGACCGCGTTCCTCACCGAACACCGAGACCAGGAGATCGCTCGCACCGTTGGCGACCGTCGGCTGCTCGCCGAACTCCGGATCCGAGTTGACGAGGACGAGCAGCTTGACCACGCGCCTCACGCGATCGAGCTCCCCGATCTCGGCCTTCAGGCTCGCAAGCAGATTGACGGTCGTGAGCTGGGCCGCCTCCTGCCCGGTCGCGACGTCGACCTCACGCCCGAGCTTGCCCTTGTAGACGAACTCCCCGTCCCGGTACGGCCCATGCCCGGAGACGAACACGATGTTGCCGACCGTGACGGCGCCGACGTAGTTCCCGACCGCGGGGTTGACGGGTGGAAGCTCGATGCCGAGCTCCGCGAGACGCTGTTCTGGGGTCATGTGGGCCTCCGTTCGACGCAGTGGACTCAGGCTGCTCGGGCGGTCGGCGAGCGGCTACCGCAGCCTCCCGCGCGCGGCGACGGGCCAGGTGCCGACGACGCGACCGCCACGGTGAACGACGACCTCGTCGTGCAGGTTCGTGCAGCCGCAGGCGTGGTTGGGAACGATCGTGACGACCTCCCCCACCACCGGCCGGGTGCTGCACGCCTCGAAGTCGACGTGACCGTGCTCCTCCGACAGCGTCTGGATGCGCGCCTCCGGGTACTCGACGATCAGGCCGTAGTCGTCGCGACCCGCACCTTCGGCCGGGTCGTTCGTGAGGGTCTTCGACCCGCAGTCGAGGATCCCCCGCTCCGCCGTCGGCCGGCTCACAACCGTTGCCCGTATACGCAACGCACAGTCGGCGAGCGGGACGCTCCCGTTGGCGATGCACGAGCGGTCGCCGTAGACGTACGTTCCCGCGCGGACCTCGGTGACCTCCGGGGTCTCGTGGCTCGCGAAGAACCCCGGGGTGCCGCCACCGCTGACGATCGTCGCCTCGAGGCCCCGCTGCCCGAGCTCGGCGATCGCCTCGCGTACCCACGCGCCCGTTCCCGGGAGCGTCGGGTAGGTCATCAGGCCGTCGAAGCGAAGGCCCGGCAGCTCGCTCACGAGCTGCGCGAGCTCCGCCGCGGCGACCGGGGTCTGGACACCCGTCCGGGCGAAACCGGTGTCGCACTCGACGAGAAACCCCGCCTCGGCGCCGAACGCGTCGAGCGCGGCCGAGAGGCCACGTACCACCACCTCGGAGTCGCCGACGCCACGGAGCGTCCCCTCGCTCGCGAGCGTCGCGAACCGCTCCGCCTTCTGCGGCCCGACGAGCGGGAACGTGATGAGGATGTCGTCGATTCCCGCTGCGCGCATCACCTCGGCCTCACCGAGCTTCTGGCACGCGATCCCGACCGCCCCGGCGGCGAGCTGGAGGTGGGCGAGCGCCGGCAGCTTGTGCGTCTTGATGTGCGGGCGAAACGCGAGCCCGTGAGCGTCGCAATACGCCTGCATCCGCGCGATGTTACGACCGACCGCGTCGAGATCGACGGTGGCGACCGGCGTGTCGAGGGTCGCCAGGAGCATCTCAGTCGCCGAGCCAGACCACCGCGTCCCCCTCGACGTCGAAGCCGACGAGGTCGGACTGGATGGTTGTGCGCGCCGGCATCGGGTCGGAGAAGAAGCTGCGGTACTCGGCGTCCATCTCGTCGAAATGGGCCATGTCGCTGATGTACATCCCCACACGCACCGCGTTCCGCAAGGACCCGCCCGCGGCGCGCGCGACGGCGTCGAGGTTGGTGAGCACCTGCCTGACCTGCTCGGCGATCGTCGACCCGACGCGAGCTCCGGCTGCGTCGTACGGCCCCTGGCCGGCGAGGTAGAGGAAGCCACCTGCGACGATGCCCTGCGAGTAACCCCCGGAGGGAGCGGGCGCGTCACCAGAGAGAACGGGAGCGCGTGACACTTCAGCCTTCCTCCTTTGCCCCGTAGCGCGGGAGCCAGTAGTCGAGATAGAGACGCTCGTGGTCGGGTGAGCAGAACATCCGGTCGTGACCGTTGACCTCGGCTCCCCAGTATCGCGCCGCGATCGGGTGGCCGCACAGGTCGCAGCATTCGCGGTTCGCCCGCAGGTAGGAGATCTCGTTCGGCTTCCACCCGCCCATCTCAGCCGAGCTCCCCCGTCAGCCCGTAGACGGCGCGGGCGGCCCCCTCGCTGACGAAGCCCTCGCCGACGTCGCGCCGCACGAGCTCGCGATCTCGCGCGAGCGGGTCGCCGTAGCCGCCGCCGCCGGGCATCAGGATCTTCACCTGGTCGCCCGCATGGAGGGTCACGCCGGAGAACTTCGACGGTGACATCGTCCCGAACTCCTCGACGAACGTCCGCCACTCACCGGCGCCCGACCGCCGCACCCAGAGGCCGCCGACGGCGCCCTCGCCGCCGCCGAGCACACCCCAGGGCTCGGTCTTCATCCGGTTGAGCAGCGCGCTGACGGTGACCTCGGGAACGGTGACAGTGAAGATGCGCTCGCCGCCGAGCCCACCCCGGAACTCGCCCGGCCCGCCCGAGTCGGTGACGAGCCGGTACGACTCGATCCGGAACGCCGGGTAGCGCGTCTCGAACACCTCGACCGGAGTGTTGCGGCAGTTGCCGTTGATCGTGACGACCATGTTGTTGCCGTCGAGCCCACGCCGACCGCCCCAGCCGACGCCCTCGAAGTGGAAGTGGGCGTACGGCTCGTCGGTGCGAGGATCGATCCCGCCGAAGAGGAACGGCGACGAGGTCCCGCCGCACGAGGCTGCGACGCGATCGGGGATCGCCTCCTGGAGCGCACCGAAGATCATGTCGGTGATGCGCGGGCTCGTCTCGGTGTTGCCACCGGCGACCGGAGCCGGGAACGCGCAGTTCACGATCGTCCCCGGCGGGGCGATGATCGTGAACGGTCGGTAGCAGCCCTCGTTGCGCGGGATCGTCGGGTCGGTCAGGTGCAGGAACGCGTTGTACACCGCCGACGCGGTGACGGCGTAGATGGCGTTCACCGGCCCGACCGCCTGCGGCGCCGAGCCGGTGAAGTCGGCGATCACCGAGCCCTGGTCGATCGTCAGGGTGAGCACCATCGGGTAGCTGCCCTCGGAGATCCCGTCGTCCTCGATCGCGTCGGTGAAGGTGTACGTCCCGTCCGGGATCGACTCGATCTCGGCCCGCATGCGCCGTTCGGCGATCGCCATCAGCTCGGCCGACGCGGCCCGGAAGAACTCGAGGCCGTAGTCGGCGACGAGCGTGTGGATGCGCCGCTCGGCGAGGTCGAGCGAGCCCATCATCGCGCGGAAGTCGCCGAGCGTCACGCGCGGGGTGCGGTGATTCGAGAGGATGATGCGCCAGACGTCATCGACGTCCTCGCCGCGCCGCTTGATCTTCACCGGCGGCAACAGCAGCCCCTCCTGGTAGATCTCGGTGGCGTCGCCCGAGAGCCCCCCGGGGGTCTTCGCGCCCACCTCGGACATGTGCGCGACGTTGGCGACGAACGCGATCAGCTCGCCCTCCCAGAACACGGGCTTCAGGAGCATGTGCTCCGGTACGTGCCCCGAGCCCCGGTACGGGTCGTTGTGAAGCACGACGTCGCCCTCTTCGAAGGCGTCGAGCCCGAGCTCCTCGATCGTCCAGTCGACCGTGAACTTGATCGTGCCGATCTGGGACGGACAGAATTCCGCCTGCGCGAGGAGATCGCCGGACGGACCGAAGATCACGCACGAGAAGTCGAGCGACTCGTTGAAGATCGGCGAGTAGGCGGTGGTCATCATCGTCACGCCCATGTCGCGACAGCAGCTCGTCAGGTAGTTGTCGACGACAGTCAGGGCGACTTGGTCGAGGCGCGGGCCACTCATGCCGACGCCCCCGTCTCGATCACGAGCGCACCCTGCTCGTGCAGCTCCACCGTCATCCCCGGCTCGACGAGGGTCGTCGAGCCCGCCTCCTCGACGAGCGCCGGGCCTGCGATCGTCTCGCCGATCGCGAGCGAGCTGCGGTGGACGACTGTGGCGTCCATGAACCCCGTCCCCCGGAAGTAGACGGGTCGCGTCACCGGCGGCGAGCCGGCAGGCTCGTCCCGGTACGCGAGGTCGAGGGCCGGACGCCGGCCGATCGCGGTGACCTTGAACGACACCAGCTCGACCACCTCGCCTTCGATCGCGTAGCCGTAACGCTCGGCATGGAGGGCGTCGAACCGGCGCAGCGCGTCGGCGAGCCCGTCGTCGTCGAGCACGCCGCCCGCGATCTCGACCTCATGCTCGTAGTTCTGGCCGAAGTACCGCATGTTGATCGCCCGCCGGATCTCCGGCTCACCCTGGTACCCCTCCTGCCGCAGCTCGTCGATCGCGCGCTCCGTGATCCGGTCGAACTGCCGGTTGACAAGGGCGGCGTCGACATCATTGGAGCGAAACGCCTGCGTCCACACTTTGTCGACGCGGATGTCTGCGAGCAGGAGCCCGAGCGCCGAGAACACCCCAGGGAAGCGCGGCACGATCACGCGCGGGATCCCGAGCACGCGCGCGACCGACGCGGCATGGAGCGGCCCGGCACCGCCAAAGGCGAGCAGCGAGAAGCGCCTGGGGTCGTGGCCGCGCTCGAGCGACACCATCTTGATCGCGCTCGCCATGTTCTCGTTCGCAATCTCGAGCACCGAGGCCGCGAGCTCGACAGGCTCCATCGAGACCCGCCCGGCGAGGCGTGCGAACGGCTCATCGAGCAGCGTGCTCTGCAGCTGCATCCGCCCCGCGAGGAAGTACCCGGGGTCGAGCCGTCCGAGCAGCAGGTTCGCGTCGGTCACGGTCACCTCGGTCCCGCCGCGGCCGTAACAGATTGGCCCGGGCTCGGCCCCGGCGCTGCGCGGCCCGACGCGGAGGAAGCCGCCGGCGTCCACCCACGCGACCGAGCCGCCACCTGCCCCGATCGACTTGATGTCGATGAGCGGCACCGCCGCCGGCAGCCCCCACTCGATCTCGTACTCGGTCGTGTGGCGCTGGCGGCCGTCGACGAGGATCCCGACGTCGGCGCTCGTCCCGCCCATGTCGAGCGTCAGGACGTTGGGCTCCCCGAGCGCCCGAGCGACGTGCTCGGTCGCGGTCATCCCTCCGGCCGGACCGGACATGACCGTCTGGACCGGTGACTCGCTCGCAGCCGACGCGAGCATTGCGCCACCGTTCGACTTCATGATCGTCCACTCGCGAAGCATCCCCACGTCCCTGAGCGCCTGCGAGAGACTCGTGACGTAGCGCCCGAGCAGGGGCCGGAGGTAGGCGTCGGCGATCGTCGTCGACGCGCGCTCGTACTCACGCCAGATCGGCGCGACCTCGTGAGAGACCGAGACCGGGAGCTCGGGCAGCTCCTCGGCGAGGATCGACTTGACCAGCTCCTCGTGCTCGGTGCTGACGTAGGAGAAGAGCAGGCAGACCGCGACCGCCTCCACGCCGGCCTGACGCAACTCGCGGCAGAGCGCCCGCACCTCGTCGGCGTCGACCGGCCGCAGCTCCTCGCCGTCCGCGCCCATGCGCTCGTCGATCCCCAGGCAGAGCCTCCGGCTCGAGACGAGCGGCGCCGGCTTCTGCCAGCGCAGGTCGTAGAGCACCTTGCGATTGATCCGCTGGATGAACGGCGTGTCCTCGAACCCACGCGTGGTGAGGAACGCGACCTTGCAGCCGGTGCGCTCGATCAGCGCGTTCGTACCCACCGTGGTGCCGTGGGTGAACGTCGCGATCTCTCCGCCGGCGATCCCACCCTCCGAGAGCGCGTTGACGATCGCCTGCCCGGGGTTGCTCGGCATCGAGGAGGTCTTGAGCGAATCGATTCGGCCGGTCGCAGGGTCGAACGCAACCAAGTCCGTGAACGTGCCGCCGGTGTCGATGCCAATCACGAGCCCCATTTCTCGACCTTCTCCTCGTTCAGCCGCCGGCGCCCGCGCCCGAGTCACGGAGATCGTGAAGGTCGGCCTGCGACGCCCACGCGAGGTGCTCGCGCATCGCCTCGGCAGCCGCCTCACCGTCGCGCTTGCCGATCGCGTCGGCGAGCTTGCGATGCTGCCGGGCGACGTCCTTGAGCTCGGCGGGCCCCAGCTTCGAGTACCCCCACAGCGTGCCGAGGATCTCACGAATGTCGCGGCTGACCGCGAGGACGACCCGGTTGCCGCCCGCTCTCGCGACGAGATTGTGAAACTCGCGATCGGCCACGAGCACGCTCCGCGTCGCGCCGTCGCTGGCGGCGATCTCCTCCATCTCCGTCGCGAGCCTGCTGAGCTCGGCGACCTCCGCGTCGGTCGCGTTGCGGGCCATCAGCGATGCGGCATGGGGCTCGATCAGCATCCGGAACTCGTAGAGGTCGTGCAGGAGCGGCTCCGCGCGCCCCTCGCGCCGAAGCGCCTCCTGGACGGTCGAGCTGAGGATGTCCCACTCCTCCGGCGGCAGGATCTCGGTTCGCTTGCCGTGCTGGACGGAGACGAGGCCGAGCATCGCGAGCCCCTGCACGGTTTCGCGGGCAACGGTGCGGCTTACCGCGAACCGCGTCACGATCGCCTCGGTCGAGGGGAACTTCGAGCCGGGCTCGAGGCGCCCGGACACGATCTCGGCCGCGAGCAGCGTCGTCAGCTGCTGCGAGAGCCGTTGCGGCTCCTTGAGGCCGTCCGCAACGTCGTCAAGCACTGGTGATCGGCTCCTCCGCCGGGAACCCGAGGGCGAGCAGATGACGCTCGAGCAGCCCGCGCGACGCCTCGGGCAGCGGTGTCGCCGGGGCTCGGAGCAGGGTGTGCTCGAGCACCCCGCGGCGGCGCAGCACGAGCTTGGCGCAGGCGTTGTAGTGCTCGACGGAGTGCTGCATCTCGAAGACGAGCATCGGCAGGAGGTCGGCGAAGAGCGAGTTCGCCTGGGCGCTGTCCGCTGCCGCCTCGGCCTCGTAGACCGCGACCAGGCGATCGACGAGGTCGGCGCCCGGGATGATCCCGGTCGCACCGGTCCGGATGCAGTCGAGCAGGTAGACGCCGCCGTCACCGCCCCAGATCGCGAGGTCGGCGCCGAGCCTGTCGAGCCACCCGCTCATCTCAGCTGGGCCGGCCTCGAGCTTGACGTGCCGGACGTTGCCGGCGCGCTCCGCGACCCTGGCGACGAGGTCAGGCCCGAGACCGACGCCGAGGTACGCCGGGGCATCCTGGATCATCACCGGCGTCGAGACAGCGGCGGCGACGCGAACGAAGTAGTCGACGAGAGCATCCTGCGAGAGCCCTGGGCTGACGGGCGCCGGCAGGACGATGCAGTCGGCGCCTGCGCGCTCGGCGTGCTGCGCGAGGACGATCGAGGCGGAGACGCTCGGTGCCCCGGCGCCGACGAAGACCGGGGCGGCGCCGGCGGTCTCGTCGATGATCACGTTGGTGAGCTCGCGCCGCTCGTCCGCCGTCAGCCTCAACACCTCGCCGGCGAGGCCGAACGCAACGATCCCATGCGCGCCGCCGTCGAGCACGAACCGCACCACCCGCCGTTGCGCCTCATAATCCACCGCGTCGTCCGGCGTGAACGGCGTGCAGATCGCGGGGAAGATTCCCCGCCAGGTGTCAGCCCGCGGCATTGGTCAATCGCTCCTTGAGCGTCGTTACTCAATAACATATCATCCGAGATTACAAGTGGACCGACTCACTGACAGGGTCGCGATCGTGACGGGGGGAGCGCGCGGGATCGGGCGCGCCATTGTCGAGCGCCTCGCGGCCGAGGGCGCCGCGGTCGTGTTCTCGCAGCGCGCGACCGGCGAGGGTGAGGCGTTCGCGGAGTCGCTTGTCGCCTCGGGTCACCGGGCGGTGTTCGTGCAGGCCGACGTCCGGCGCGAGGACGATGCGGAGCGGCTCGTCGCCGAGGCGCACGCCCGCTTCGGCCGCGTCGACATCCTCTGCAACAACGCCGGTGTCGGGCTGCTCAAGGCGGTGACGGAGACCGAGCGCGACGAGTACGACACGGTGATGGACACCAACGTGTGGGGCATCTTCACGTGCTCCCGCCATGCGCTTCCCCGGATGATCGCCTCGGGGGGCGGCTCGATCGTCAACGTCGGCTCGGTCGCAGCATCGGTCGGGTTCGCGACCGACGCCGCCTACTGCGCCTCGAAGGGCGCGGTGCATGCGCTGACCCGCCAGATGGCCCTCGACTACGCCACTCACGGCGTCCGCGTGAACTGCGTCGCACCGGGCTTCATCGAGACCGAGCAGGTGCGCGTGTACCTCGAGAGCCACGCCGACCCTGTCGCCGCCCGGGAGGAGGTCGTCGCCGCGCATCCGCTGGGGCGGCTCGGCCGCCCCGACGAAGTCGCCGGCGTGGTCGCGTTCCTCGCGTCCGACGACGCGTCGTTCGTGACCGGTGCGTCGTACGTCGTCGATGGCGGGCTGCTCGCGTGGTAGCTGCCAGGTGACCCTGACGGACGGAGGACTGGAGTCGCAGTCGGAGCGATCCTGATCGCCTACTCGCCCGTGCCCGAGATCGTCGCGACGATCTCCGCGTCACCACCGGTTGCTCTGCGCGAGGAGCTCGCGCTCACCTCCCGCCTGCTGGTGTGCCCGGCTCCCGAACCCCCAGGAGGGATGGGGATCGGGAGCCGGGAACGCGAGACGACCGTCGGCCCCGGCCCTGGCCGGAGCGCGGTCGCGATCCGTGGTCAGAAGGCCGTGTCGATCTGCGGGAAGTGCGGCCCGTGGATCGGCTCACCAGGCGCGCACTCGAGCTCCTCGTCGGTGTAGTTGTACGGGAACTTCAGCTCGCCGAGCCAGATCGTCCCGCCGGCGACATAGCGCGGGATGAACCCGCGACGTGGGCTCTGGCTCGTGTTCGGGCCGGACGCATGCCAGATCAGGGCGTGGTGGAACCCGCACTCTCCGGCCTTGAGCGTGTACCCGGCGGACTCGAGGCCAGCCTGCTCCGGCGTCTGCACCTCGCCGAGGCCCGGCCTCTCTCCGTGCAGGAACGAGGAGCCGTCGCCGAACTCGACGGGGAGCTTCTCGCCGAGGAGATGCGACCCGACCGCGACCTGCATCCCACCGTTCTCAGCGCCGACGTCGTCGAGCGCGATCCAGCACGTGACCGCACCCGGCGTGAGCAGCGGCCAGTACGCGTAGTCCTGGTGCCAGGCGAGCGGCCCGCCGACCACCGGGTTCTTGACCACCGCTCCGTCTTCCATTAGGACAACGGTCTCGGAGCCGAGGAGCTGGCGCGCCATCCCCGCGATCACGGGGTTGGAGACGATCTTCCAAAACCGCTCGTCGCGCTCCCAGAGGTTGTAGAGAAACGGCACGGAGTGCGGCTTCTTCTCGACCTCCTGCTTCACTTCGAGCGCAACGCCCGACCCGACCGTCGCGGTCGAGTGGCTCGAGTCGATGATCGGATCGGTCAGCTCGTAGGTCTTCGACGTGTGCTGCCCCTCGAGGTGCTCGTCGAGCGCGGCGCGGGCCTCCTCCACCTGCGCGTCGTCGAGGACCCGGATCGGGAACAGGAAGCCGTTCGTGTGGTACGCCTCGATCTCCTCGGGCGTCAGTGGGTCCGTACGGACCTCGCTCATGGAACCTCCTCCGTGTCGTCGGGCAGCGGGACGTAGCCCGCTTCCTCCATACCGGCCGCACCGCCGAAGGCCCAGAGGATCACGAGGGGCTCGCTCTCGGAGGTGCCCGTGATCCGGTGCGGCGTCTTTCGCGGGATGAAGCAGATGTCGCCGGGGCCGACATCGAGGGCGTTGCGGCCCACGATCTGGGTGCCCCGGCCACTCACCACCATCACGACCTCCTCGGCGTTCGGGTGGTGGTGGTTCTCGTGCGTGGCTCCGAACGGATAGGTCGACTGCCCGAACGAGATGAGCGTCGCGCCGGTGTTGGGGCCGACGACCCAGCGCACGTCGAGATGCCCGAACGGGCCCTCGGTCGGGTTGCGGGGCGTGGTGTCGCTGCGAAGCACCCGAGCGCCGCCTCCCGCCTCGGCGGCGCGGGCTGCGAGAGCGTCGACGAACGCCGACACCGCCCGGGCAGTCTCCGCGGGCGCCTCGAGCGGGATCGAGTGGCCGGCCTCGGGGAGCTCGACGAGCTCGGCTCCCGGGATCGCCTGCGCCATCGCCCGCCCGTGCTCCGGCAACGTCCGGTCGTCGCGACCACCGACGATCACCAGCGTCGGCACGGCGACCTCGGCCACCCGGGCCCCGAGCGGCTCGGCGGAGGCGATCGCGTGGCACTGGCGCACGTAGTCGACCGGGTCGTTGGCAAGGAGCAGGTCGCGGTACTCGTCGAGCATCGACGAGTCGCGTGCAAGCGACGACTCGGCGAATGGCGGCGCCTTCGACCAGAACTCCTCGACCCACGCCTGCATCCCCATCGCCTCGATCCGCTCGGCGGAAAGGCTCATCCGGGGCCCGAGGTTGCCGAGATCGGCTTCGGCACCGATCAGCACCAGGCCGCCCACCGCCTCGGGGTGCTCGAGCGCGAGCTTGAGGGCGATGACGGCACCAAGGGAGTGCCCCACCACGATCGGCCGGACGAGCCCGAGCTTTCCGAAGAGCACCCGCAGATCCTCCGCCCAGCGCTCGAGCGAAAGGGGCTCCTGCACCTCCTCCCGCGAGGCGCCGGCGCTGCGGAGGTCGACCGCAACGAGGAGGTGGCTCCCGTCGAGCTCCGCCCGCATGCGGTTCCAGAGCGCTCCGCTGAGCCCGAGACCGTGCACCAGGACGACTGGCGTCCCGCCCCCGCTGATCTCGACGTTGATCTCCGCCGACCCGACGACGACCTTCTCACCCACCGCCGACCTCCTTTGGGAATGCCGCGAGCTGTCGAAAGCCGCAGGTCATCGCAGGCTCTTCACGGCCGCGACGATCGCCTCCGCGGATGGGGCGTACGCCTGCTCCAGAGTCGGGCTGAACGGCACCGGCGAATGCGGCGCCGTCAGGCGCAGAACCGGGCCGTCGAGATGGTCGAAGGCCTGCTCCTGCACGACGGCGGCGATCTCCGAGGCGACGCTGCACTGCGGTGGGCTCTCGTCGACGACTACCAGCAGGCCGGTTTTTGCAACCGACTCGACGATCGTGCGGGTGTCGAGGGGCGAGAGCGTCCTCGGGTCGATCACCTCGGCCTCGATTCCCGAGGAGGAGAGCGTTTCCGCCGCGGCGAGCGCGCGGTCGACCATCGCCGCGATCGCGACGATCGTGACGTCGCCCCCCTCGCGTCGCACGTCCGCGACCCCGAGGGGGATTCGGTAGGGCTCCTCGGGAACCGGCCCCTTGGCGACGTACAGCTTCAGGTGCTCGAAGAACAGCACCGGGCCGTCGTCGGCGATCGCCTCGAGCAGGAGCCCTTTTGCGTCGTGCGGCGTCGAGGGAACGACGACCTTCAGCCCCGGCAGGTGTGTGTAGATCGAGTAGAGCGTCCCGGAGTGCTGGGCGGCGGCGCTGAGCCCACTCCCCATCGCGATACGGATCGTGAGCGGCAGCCGCACCTGGCCGCCGAACATGTAGGACATCTTCGCGGCCTGGTTGTAGATCTGATCGAACGCGAGCCCGGTGAAGTCTGCCCACATCGCATCGACCACGGGCCGCAGCCCGGCGGCGGCGGCACCCACCCCCGCGCCCACGAACCCTGCCTCGGAGATCGGCGTGTCGCGGACGCGGTCGGGCCCGAAGAGCGGGAAGAGGCTCTTCGTCGCGCCGAACGACCCGCCCATCGAGTTCTCCTTGTCACCGCCGAGCCCGGCGCCCCCGACGACGTCCTCACCCATCACGATCACCGTCGGGTCAGCCTCCATCGCCTGCCGCATCGCCTCTCCGACGGCGTGGACGTACGAGAGCGTGCGCGCGGCCACTCAGGCCTCCCCGGTGACGAGCGGCTCGGGATAGGTGTATCGCGTGATCTCCGCGGGATCGGGGAACGGACTTGCCTTCGCGTGCTCCACCGCCCGCCCGATCGCCGCCAGGATCTCGGCCTGGATCGCCTCGAGCTCGGCCGCGGCTGCGTCGCCGCCTTCGCTGGCGAGGCGGCTTCGAAGCGCCTCGAGCGCGTCGCGCGTGCGAGTCGAAGTGCGGTCGCCGTCGTCGCGGTACTGCTCGGGGTCGCCCTCGAAGTGCCCCATGAAGCGGTAGGTCTTGACCTCGAGCAGCGTCGGCCCTTCGCCGGCCCGCGCCCGCGCGACCGCGGTGCGGGCCTTGTCGTACACATCGAGGACGTCGCTGCCGTCCGCGACGACACCGGGGATCCCGTACCCGGCCGCGCGCGACGCGATGTCGCGGACGCTCGTGGCGTACGCAACCGGCGTCGACTCGGCGAAGCCGTTGTTCTCGCAGACGAAGACAACCGGAAGCCGCCAGATCGCCGCCAGGTTGAGGCTCTCGTGGAGGACACCCTGGTTGGCGGCGCCGTCGCCGAAGAACGCTGCCGCGACGTGCCCGCTGCGCCGCACGCTCGCCGCGAGGGCGGCACCGGTGGCGAGCGCGATTCCGCCTCCGACGATCGCGTTCGCTCCGAGCATCCCGCGCGAGAAGTCCGCGATGTGCATCGACCCCCCGCGGCCGCGACAGAGCCCGCCCTCGCGACCATAGATCTCGGCCATCATCCCGTCGAGGTCGCAGCCCTTGGCGATGCAGTGCCCGTGCCCACGATGGGTGCTCGTGATGAAGTCGGCGTCGTCGAGGTGAGCGCACACGCCGGCGGCGACCGCTTCTTCCCCCACGTACATGTGAACGAACCCAGGGATCTCTCCCGTCCGGAACTCGCGTGCGACACGCTCCTCGAAGAGCCGGATCGTGAGCATCGTGCGGTACAGGCCGAGCAGGGTCTCGGGCGAGACGACCACCTCTCGGCTCCCGTTGACGTCGGTCATGCGCGATCCGCCAGCCCGGCGATCCGCCGCTCGAGCGTCGTGAGAAACGCGGCAGCGGGGCCTCCGTCGATTGCCCGGTGATCGAACGTCAGGCACGCCTGGAGCGTCGGGCGAATCGCGATCCCGTCGCCGACGACGACGGGGCGCTGCCGGATCCTGCCAATCCAGAGGATCGCGACCTGCGGTGGATTCAGGATCGCGGTCGTGATGTCGACGTTGTGGATCCCGCCGTTCGAGAGGGTGAACGTCCCGCCCTTGACGTCCTCGAGGGTCAGCGTCCCGGCCCGCCCGCGTTCCGCGACGTCGGCGACCCGCGCGTGGATCTCCGTGAGCGACAGCGTGTCGGCGCGATGAACGACCGGGACGAGCAGCCCGTCGGGGGTGTCGACGGCGACACCGATGTTGAGGTCAGCGAGAACCTCGATCTCGTCGCCCGCGACACGTGCGTTCAGCAGCGGGTGCTCGCGCAGTGCGCCGGCGATGAGCTCGACGACGATTGCCGTGACCCCCACGCGCTGCGGCTCGGCGGCGGCGGCAAGGCGCTCACGGAGATCGACGATCGGCTTCGTGTCGATTTCGAGCACCGACGTCAGCTGCGCAGCCGTCTGCAGGCTCGAGACCATCCGCTGCGCGATCGTGCGCCGCCGCCCGCGCAGCGGGATGCGCTCGGCGATCTCGGGCTCGCCTGGCGTGGTCGCGGGCACGGGCGGCGCGGCGGCCGGCCGAGCGGCAGGCGTCGCCGCGATGACGTCGCGCTCGAGGATGCGCCCGCCCGGGCCCGAGCCCTCGATCTGCGAGACGACCTCGGGTGGAAGCCCGAGCCTGCGGAGCGCGCTTCGCGCCCGCGGCGACACGGGCGGCCCGGCGCGACGGCCCGAGACGCTCAGACCGACCGCAGCGGACAAGGGTGAGGTTGGCATCACGGCCGGCTCGTCGCCGTCCTGGACTTCCTCTGAGCTGCCACCGGCATCGCTCGACGCAAGCGCCTCGTACTCCTCGCGGGTGGTTGCGATCTTCCCCACAACCGCTCCGATCGGAACCGACGCACCCTCCGTGACGAGCTGGTGTAGCCAGCCGGAGCTCTCGGCCTCGACCTCGGCGGTGGTCTTGTCGGTCTCCATCTCGAGGACGACCGTGCCCTCCGCCACCTCAGCGCCTTCGGGGGCGCACCACGTGCTCAGCACGACGTCTTCCGTGTAGACGCCGAGCTTGGGCATGATCACGTTTTCAACCGGCATGGGCTGGATTCGCAGAACGGCTATAATCTATAGCGAGCGTTCCGCTCCGTCCAGGCCTCAACCGATCCGCCAGGAATCACGGCACGAGGACGAGCTTCGCCGAGCCACCCTGACGCTGTCGCTCCCACGCGCCGGCAACGTCGGCGAGCGGTACCTGCTCGACGTCGAGGCGAATCCGACCCGCGGCGGCATGCCCGACGACTGCCGTGTAGCCCTCGGCGACTGCCGCCTGGGGAACCGCGAAGTTCGAGTACCCGATGATCTGAAGCTGCTTGCCCCGCACGAGGCCCGAGAGCATCGTTGCCGCCGGCCCGGCCGACTGTCCGAGATGAACGATCTTCGCTCCTGGCGCCGCGACCCCGAGCGCGGCCTCGAGCGGCGCGCCCCAGAGAGCGTCGACGACGATCGCCGGTGGCGGCGTTCCGTCGAACGCGGCGACGAGCCCGTCGCGGAGCTCGTCACCCAGGGGAACCACAGCGTCGGCGCCCAGCCCCTGCAGCCTTTCGAGTCGCCCCGGGTCACGGCCGACACCGACGACCCGCCCGGCGCCGAGCAGCTTCGCCGCCTGCACCGCGACCGTGCCGACGGCTCCGGTCGCCCCGAGCACGAGCACCGAGTCTCCGGGATTGACGGGAGCAGCCCACGCGAGCGGCATCCAGCCGGCGACGCCGGCGACGCCGAACGCTGCGGCGAGCGCGTCGTCTGCAGCTTCGGGAACCTCGACGAGCGCATCGTCGGCGGCGGCGAACCGGTCGGCGAACGTCCCGTCCGTCGCGATCCCGAGCCCGCGGCCCGACGCCCACACGCGCGTGCCCGCAGCGAAGCGCCCGGACGAGACGACGATGCCGACGCCCTCGATCCCGGGCACGTACGGCAGCGACGGGCTGCCCGCCGGGAACGACCCCGACGCGACAGCGAGGTCGGCCGGGTTGAGCGCGGCCGCGGAAAGCTCGACAACCGCGCGGCCATCCGCCGGCTCCGGTGGCTGTCGCTCATCGAGGCGAGGAGCCTCCTGATAGGCGGTGATAACGGCGGCGCGCATCATCCCTCCTCTTCCGCGTTGGCCGGATCGCCGACGAATGCCTCACGGACGGCATTCTCGGTTCGGTCGAGGTGACGCTCGAGGACGGCGGCGGCCCGAGGCCCGTCCCGCTCGACGCAGCACTCGAACAGCTCGTGGTGGTCGCGCATCGCCTCTTCGACGGTCCGCGAGACGAAGAGCCTGACGTAACGCTGCGAGGCAACCCACAGCAGCTCGAGAACCCGCTGGATCCAGGCGGAGGCGCCAGGCTCGACCAACGCCCAGTGGAACGCCGCGTGTAGGTCCCAGAACGCCGGCGAGTCGTGGTTGTCCGACGCGCCGTCGAGTCGGGCGAGCGCGTCACGAACCTGCTCGATCTGCTCGTCGGTCATCGACGCCACCGACCGCTCGATCACCGAGCACTCGATGATGCGCCGCAGGTCGTACACGCCGGCGAGATCCTCGAGGTCGACGCCGGCGGCGACGGCCGCGCGCTGGGGCTGGGCGATGATGAGACCCTCGGTCTCGAGCCGCCTGACCGCCTCCCGGATCGGGATGTGGCTGACCCCGAAGGACTTCTCGAGCGCGGCGACCTTGATCAGGTCACCAGGCTTGATCTCGCCGCCGAGCAATGCGTTGCGCAAGCGCTCTGTCACCGTGTCGACGACGCTCACCCGCTGGATGACCCCGTCCGAGATGCCCGATGGTTCGCTCACGACGCGATAGAGAGTATCGAGTATAGGGTCGACAGAGTCGACCACCTACACGCCGGTGGGAACGTCGCACACGGGGAGCCCCACGAGATCGTGGGGCTCCGCGCGCGTCGTCACGACTGGAAGAGACGTCCGCTAGACCCTATGGGTCTCGGCGGCTTCGATCTGGCTACTAGAAGCGGGTCAGGTACTCCCTGATCTCCCACGGGGTGACCTGCTCGTGGTAGCGGAACCACTCCTGCTGCTTCACCCCGACGTAGTAGTCGACGTAGTCCTCGTCGCGGCCGCGGCCGAGGGCCTTGCGGAGCACCTCGTCCTGCTCGAGCTCGCGCGTCGCGTCGAGGAGGTTCGACGGCAGCGTCGTCAGCCCTCGCGCGGTCAGCTCCGCGTAGCTCTTCGTGTACAGGTTCTCGCCGTTCGGCTCGCCGGCGTCGAGACCACGCTCGATCCCGTCGAGACCGGAGGCGAGCACCACCGCCGCCGCCAGGTAGGGGTTGCACGAGCCGTCGATCGTCCGGTCCTCGATCCGACCCGGATTGATGCGGAGCATCTGGGTGCGGTTGTTGTAGCCGTACGAGATCCACACCGGCGACCAGGTCGCGCCACTCGTCGTCGAGCCGAGCTTGAGCCGCTTGTAGGAGTTGACGGTCGGGGCCGTCACCGCGCTGTAGGCACGTGCGTGCGCCTTGAGCCCACCGATGAAGTTGTAGGCGAGCGAGGAGAGGCCGAGCCCGCGCGGGTCGGCGTCGTCGGCGAAGAGGTTCGCGCCGTCGCGCCATAGCGACATGTGGAAGTGACCGCCGTTGCCGGTGAGGCTCGTGAACGGCTTCGGCATGAACGTCGCGACCATCCCGTGCCGCTCGGCGAGCGTGTGCACCATGTAGCGGAAGAAGATCGCGCGGTCGGCGGTCGTGAGCGCGTCGGCAAACTCGAAGTTCTGCTCGAACTGGCCGTTCGCGTCCTCGTGGTCGTTCGCGTAGTTGCCCCACCCGAGCTCGTTGCAGTACTTCGAGACAGTGGTGAGGAAGTCGTACTGCCGCGTGAGCCCGGCGATGTCGTAGCAGGGCTTCTCGAGCGTGTCCTGCTTGTCGGCGAGCTCGATCGAGCCGTCCTCGTTCTGGTGGACGAGGAAGTACTCGAGCTCCATCCCGAGCTTGAACTCGTACCCCTTCTCCTTCGCCGAGGTGAGCACGTTGCGGAGGATCGTGCGCGGGCAGTACGGCCACGGCTCGCCCTCGACCGTGATGTCGCACGCGAACCGCGCGAGGTTCGACTGCCACGGGACTGGAGTGAAGCTCGCGAGGTCGGGGATCGCGGCGATGTCGGGGTCGGCCGGGACCTGACCGATCTCGCCCGCGGCAAACCCGGCGAACCCGGCGCCGTCGCTGACGAGGTCGTCGAGGTTCTGGGCGGGGATCAGCTTTGCGCTCGGTCGCGCGTACATGTCGACGAACTGCGCGAAGAAGAACTCGATCCCTTTGCTCTCGACCTCCTTGCGAATCCCGTCGAGCGTGCCGTCAGCCATCCCGTCTCCTCCTCGTGTCGCGGTGCGCCCTTCTATCACGATCCGGCCGGGCGACGCTACGTGGAGGTGCTCCACACCCGGGCCGCGCGATGTGGCGAACCGCACCGCGCGCGGCGGTCGGGCCGCGGGTCAGGCTTGAGCCTGACCCGCGCGCTCGACCTTCTGCCCCCCGCGCCGGGAGCGAACGCACGACCACCGCAAGCGCACGGGTCTGGCTCAAGCCAGACCCGAACCCACACCCCGACGCACCACCACCCCCCGGGTCAGGCTTGAGCCTGACCCGCGCGCTCGACGTTCGCGCCACTCGACTTCGAACGCTCCGCAGGCTAGGTCTCGCGCAGCCTCACGAGCTTCACCGCGATCTCGAGCATCAGCCAGTCGTCGCGCCGCAGGTCGATCCCGGCGACTTCGGCGATGCGGCGCAGCCGCTGCCGGAGCGTGTTCTGGTGCACGTAGAGCGCCTCGGCGGTCGCGGTGATGTTCCCGCGACGCTCGAGGAACGCCTCGAGCGTCGGCAGCAGCTGGGTCTGCCGCTCGGCGTCGTACTCGGCGAGCCGTCTGATCGCCTCGACCGTCGGATCGCGTGACCCCTGGTCCTCGGCAAGCCGCAGGAGATAGCGATAGGCACCGAGCCGGCCGTACTCGACGACAGTTGCCTGCCGGTCGACTACGCCGGCCCCGGCGAGCGCGTGGCGGGCCTCCTCGAACGCGCCCGGGTAGGCCGAGACGTCGGCGCACGCCCCCGAGAGGCCGATGCGAGCGGTGGCGCCGCCGAGCGAGCCGGCGATCGCCGCCGTAATCGCGTCCTCCCCGCCGCGACCGAGCGCGACGAGACCCCGGAGCCGGTCGTCGCGTCGGTCGAGCAGCGCGCCCGGCAACGCGCGGCGTATGGCCTCCTCGGCGCTGTCGTCGATCCCATGCCCGGCGACGACGAGGTGCGGTGCGGCGAGGTCGTACCCGAGCCTGGCCGCGCGACCTTCGAGGAGCGCTGGGACACCGCCGCGACCGAGCTCGTCGAGGAAGTCCGACACGAGGTTCCGCTCGGTGAGACGCTCGATCAGACGCACCTTCCTGATCCCGGCCGCTAGCTGCCCGGCCAGTGCCCGGGCGAGCTCTTCGCTCGTGCCGCCGACCGCAACCAGCAGCCCGACGAGCTCGTCCTCGGCGACCAGCGGCACGCTGAGGCGGCCGCGTCGCCGGCGAAGCTCGGAGCCGAGCCCCGCAAGGCCGAGCGTCGGGGGTGCCGTTGCGTTGCGCGGTGAGGTGACGTGCAGCTGGAGCTCCTCACCGCCGGGCTCGATCAGGTACAGGTGGCATTCGCCCGCGCCGAGCAGCCGGCGCGCGCCGTCGGCCGCCGCGGGGAGCAGGGCCTCGAGCGTGTCGGCTCCGGCGATCGTCTCGGCGAGCGCGGCGAGCGCTTCGAGCTCGTCGACCCGGCGCCGCGTGCCCTCGTAGAGCCGGGCGTTCTCGATCGCGCTCGCGACGAGTGATGCGGCCGAGACGAGGAAGTCGACCTCTTCGCGCGAGAACTCGCGCGGGGCGGCGCTGTGCGCCGAGATCACCCCGATCACGGCTCCGTCCTTCGCGACCAGCGGCACCGAGACCAGCGACTGGAATCGCTCCTCGTCGAGCTCGGGCACGTGCTTGCTGCGCGGATCTGCGAGCAGGTTCTCTGCGACGAACGCCGGCTCGCGGTGCTCGACCGCCCAGCCCGCGAGCCCCTCCCCCTTCTCGAGCCTGACCGCGCCGACGATGTGCTCGAACGGCTCCGAGGCGGCGCGCAGCTGCAGGTGCTCGTCGTCGCCTTCGACCAGGTAGATGAAGCACGCGTGCGCGGCGCTCGCCTCGGTGAGCAGCCGAACGACAGAGCCGAGCACCTCGTCGAGCTCGAGCGACGACGCGACGGTCTCGATGATCGCCGAGAGGAATGCACCAGGCGTGCGGGTGGTCACGAGGCGGAGGGTACGGCGCGCATCGCGAGCCGTCTACCCAGCACCGCCGCGGCAACGGCGGCGATCGCGAGCGCAACGAGGTTGCAGCCGGCGACGCCGTACCACCCGCTCCGCTCCCAGGCGATGCCGGGCAGGTAGGCACCGAACGCACCAACGATGTAGTAGACCGAGAAGAAGAACGCGCTCGCCGCCCCGCGGTTGGAGCTGGCGACGGCGCCGACACCGAGCATCGACGACGTGTAGCCGGTGAACATCGCGACCGTCACGCACGCGAGCCCGACAATCACGAGCGGGAGGACGTCGGCAACGGTCGCGGCGATCCCGGTCGCCGACAGCGTGATCCCGGCCACGAGCATGCGATGCCATCCGAGACGCTCTGCGAGCCGTCCGACCATCGGGCCGATCGCACCCGTCAGCCAGAGGAAGAACACGAGGCTCGCCGTCTGCAGCCCGAGGTCGAACGGCGGCTCCTGCAACCGGTAGACGACGAACGTGAACGTCCCGACGAACGCGAAGAACAGCGCGCTTCCGGTAAGCGTGACGGCGAGCAGCGGGCCGTCGACCAGCCGCCGGAGTGGCCGCTCGCTGCGTACGGGCGATGCTGCATCGATCAGCCCGGAGCCCATGCGGATCGCTCCAGCCAGCGGGAACAGCACCAGGGCGCCGGTCGCCGCTCTCCAGCCCACGACGCCCGTTGCGAGCGCGACGCCGACGCGCCCGACGAGCCCACCGAACACGAGTGCGCCGACGTACCAGCCCATCACGCGTTCGCCGAAGTGCGGCACGAGCGTCTCGACGACATAGGGCGCTCCGACGACGAGCAGCCCCGGCATGCACAGCCCTTGCAGCGCCCGGCAGGTCAGAAGCACGGGAAACGACGGTGCGAGCGCGACCCCTACCGTCGGCAGGACGAGCAGCCAGCTCGCGAGGCGGATCGCCCGTGGCCGGCCGATCCGGTCGGAGAGCGGTCCCCAGAACCACGCCGCAACGGCGACAGCCGCGACGACCGCCGAGACCGTCAGCCCGGCGCGCGAGGGCGAGACGTCGAACTCGGCGGAGAGCTCGGGCAGGATGGCCTGCGTCGAGTACATCGTCGCGAACATCCCCGCCCCGCCAAGGAGAAACCCAGTGACGCTCGAGGGGGTGCCGCGCGGCTCTGGAGGGGAGGGGCTTGCCCCTCCCGGCCCGGTCTTCACGGCCGCCTTCGCCCCATCGCCGTCAATGGTGGGCGACGACACCGAGGTGCGCCAGGTGGGCGCCCGTCTCGACGATCTCGACGATCTGCGCGATCACGTGACGGAGCTCGTCGTCGCTCGTGAAGTAGTGCGGGCCCAGGCGAATGCCCGCATCAGGGCGGAAGTCGCAGAGGATCTCGCGCGCCGAGAGCTCCTTGTGGACGGCGGGGAAGTCGTCGACGTGGACCGTGACCGTGCCGCCACGCCGTGCCTCTTCGCGCGGGCTGCGGATCTCGAGCCCGGCCGCGTCGGCGAGGTCGATCAGCAGCTGTGTCTGGCGCAGCGAGTTCTCGCGGATCCGCTCGACCCCGATCTCCTCGATCTGGTCGTACCCGGCGGTCGCGGCGTAGTGCGCCGGCACGTTCGGGGTGCCGGTGAGGAAGCGCGCCGCGCCCGAGGCGTAGCGCATCTCCTCCTCGAACCCGAACGGCTGCTCGTGCGCCTGCCAGCCGGTGAAGGTCGGTGTGAGTCGCTCTGCGAGGTCGGGGCGGACGTAGAGCCACCCGTTCCCCGGCCCACCGCACAGCCACTTGACCGAGCCGCCGACCGCGAAGTCGACGCCGAGCGCGGTCACGTCGAAGGGGACGATCCCGGCCGACTGGTAGCAGTCGAGGATCACGTGCGCGCCCACCTCGTGGGCCCGCGCGATGATCGGCTCGATCTCCTGGATCACCGCGGTCTTGAAGAGGACGTGGCTGATGGGGACGAGCAGCGTTCGCTCGTCGATCGCGTCGACGATCGCGCCCTCGTCCTCGCACACGACGACCTCGAGGTCGGGCTGCGACTGAAAGAGGTAGCGCACCGACGGGAAGTTCGCGCGCTCGTAGACGACCCGGTTTCGCCGCGAATCGATCGGGAAGAAGGACGAGAGCACGACCGCCTCGGCGACCGCGACGTTCTGGTGCATCACGGTCGACCCGGCCGGCGCACCGATGATGCGCCCGACCTGATCGCCCACGACCATCGGCGTCTCCCACCACCCCTCGCCCCACGAGCGGATCCCGCGCTCACTCCACATCCGCGCGTACTCCGCGAGCCGCTCGCCGGCCTTCCGCGGCATCGCCGCGAGCGAGTGGTTGATCAGGTACGTCGTGTGCTCGAGGATCGGGAACTCGGAGCGGTAATCCTGAAGGTCGCGCATGCCCGTCAGTAGCCGAACCGTGCGTGCGGGTCGGTCGCCTCGGCCTCAAGCCACGCGCGCACCTCACTCGGCGTCACGCGAACCTGCACCGAGGCATCATCGCCTACACCCGACCACCCCGGCCCGTACTTCGCATCGAACGTCGTCTCGTACCCCATAGGAAGCGCCTCCTCGTCGACCTCCGCGGCCGTGCCCGTGAGGATCACGACCTCGCCCGGCGTCTCCGTCGTCACCACCACCGACGGCTGCACCGCGATGTTGCTGATCTTCACACCGCGGTACGACGTGAACCAGAAGCGCTCGTCGAGCCAGACGCCCCAGATCGGTACGAGATGCGGCCGCCCACTCGGCCTCGTCGTCGCGAGCCAGTAGTTGTGCGCGGAGCGAAGCCGCTCGTCAGCCCAGCTTCGGTCAGGCGGAGCCACGCGTCCAACCTTAGCGAGGCCGACTCGAATCCTGCGGGCCCGCCTGGAGAGACCTCTGGCCGCGCGAGACGGAGCGCGACACGGTGCTCGCCACTGCCAAGAACGGCGACCTGACCACCGTAGGGCGCGTGAGCCTCGCGGCGCGCTACACTCCGAGTGGACTAACTTAGTCCACTTCGGACATGCCAACCCAGGTCAACATCCACGAGGCGAAGACGCACTTCTCGAAGCTCGTCGAGCGCGCGGCGGCGGGCGAGGAGATCGTGATCGCGAAGGCGGGCGAGCCGCGGGCGCGGCTCGTACCGCTCGCGCCCGCACCGCCGCGCCGACGCAAGCCCGGATCGATGAAGGGCAAGATCTGGCTCGCCCCTGACTGGGACAGCCCGGAGGTCAACGAAGCGATCGCCGATCTGTTCGAGAAGGGCGACGATCTCATCGGGCGCGAGAGCGTCGAGCCGCGGCGGACGGATTGAGGCTGCTGCTCGACACGATGGTGTTTCTCTGGTGGGTCGAAGACTCCCCTCGCCTCGGCCGGAAGGCGCGCAGGGCGATCGGCTCGGGTGATGTGTACGTGAGCGCAGTCACCGGCTTCGAGATCTCGACAAAACGTGGCATCGGGAGGCTTCAGTTCGACGACTCCATCGAGAGCCAGGTGGCCGCCAACAGCTTCCGCACACTCGACATAACCCTCGAGCACGCGGTCAACGCGGGCGACCTCCCTCGCCACCATCGCGACCCGTTCGACAGGCTTCTGATCGCCCAGGCTCAGATCGAAGGCATGGTGATCGCTACGAGCGACGCCGTCTTCGAGCGCTACGACGTCGAGCTCCTCGCGGCGCCGACGTGAGCAGCCCACACGTCGACCAGAACGCCGAGGACAACGCCGGCGTCCTCGCGTTCCTGGCCGCGCGGAACGAGCGCGACCATCCACTCGTCGCGGCGCCAGAGACGTTCGCCAACCCGTACCTGACGCTCGGTAGCCACCCCGACGTCGTCGCACGAGTGTGGGACGAGCTGGGCGCGGCCTTTCCGCCGCAGGCGCGCTGCGCGGTGTACGGCGGACCGGCACTCGTCGATCCGCGGAACGGTGTCGTCGTTGCTCTGGCTCTCGGGACGAGCTATGCGCTCGCCGTGCCGCTGCACGAGCACGAGGCCGCACTCGCCGCAGGCCTGAGCGCCGCACACACCTACGGCGGCGGGTCGACGATCGCCGTCGAGGCGCGGTTCGGGCCGAGATGGCTGTTCGGCGCCTGGATAGCACAGGAGCTCGAATGGGTCGCCAAAAACTTCGAGTGAATAAACTCCATTGAGATAAAGTTTTCACGAATGGAGTTTTGCTAATCTCCCGAGATGACTGCATTCGTCGGCAGAGCGCGCGAGCTGGAGAAGCTCGAGGCCGCACTGAACGCCGTCCGGGAAACCGGCGGCGCGAGGTTCGTGTCGGTGCGCGGTCGCCGGCAGGTGGGGAAGTCACGGCTCGTCGAGGAGCTCATCGAGCGCAGCGGCGTCAAGGCCGTGTTCTACGTCGCGTCGCAGCTGCCGGCTGACGCCGAGCTCGAAGCGTTTCGCACGGCGATCGCGGCGTCTCCAACTGCGGCCGCAGAGGTCGCCGCCGCCGGCCCACTCGGATCGTGGCAAGCGGGGCTCACGCTCCTCGCCAACGAGGCCACCACTGCCGAGCCACTGATCGTCGTCATCGACGAGCTGCCGTACCTGACCGCCTCGACCCCGTCGATCGAGGGGATTCTCCAGACCGTCTGGGACAGAACGCTCGAGCGCAAGGCCGCGGTGCTGTTGATCACAATCGGGTCCGATCTTGCAACGATGGAAGCGCTCGGCACGTACGGCCGACTGCTCTACAACCGAGCCGAGGAGCTCACCGTCGACCCGCTCTCCCCGGCCGAGACGAGCGAGATGCTGAGCCTCGAAGCCCACGACGCGCTCGACGCGCACCTCGTCCTCGGTGGCTTCCCCCGGCTCATGTCTCGCTGGCAGAAGCGCGACACCCTGTGGAGGTTCCTGCGACGAGAGCTCGCCAACCCCGAGTCGCCGCTGCTGGTGATGGGCGAGCGAACGCTCGCTTCCGAGTTCCCCGCCGATCTCAAGGGCCAGAGCGTGATCCGGGCGATCGGCGCCGGCGAGCGGACGTTCTCCGGGATCCTGCAGCGAACCGACGTCAGCCAGAGCGGGCTCGCCGCGACGCTCGAGTCGATGAGCAGGGGCAAGCGCGTGGTCGACCGTGCGCTGCCGTACTCGGCGACCCCCCGCCCCAAGCTCGCCCGCTACCTTGTCAGTGACGCATACCTGCGCTTCTGGCTCCGCTTCCTCGATCGCAACCTCCCCACCGTGCAACGTGGCCGAGGCGACGTCGTCGTCGTCGAGATCGAAGAACGCTGGCCGGCCTATCGCGGACAGGCAATCGAGCCCATCGTCCGGAGGGCAATCGAGAGGCTCCTCCCCGACGAGCGCTTCGGACGCGCGATGTTCGTCGGCGGATACTGGAACCGCGACAGCAGTATCGAGGTCGACGTCGTTGGCGGACGCGAGGTCGAAGCAGCCACCGAGGTCGACTTCATCGGCTCGATCAAGTGGCGGGAGCGCAGCGCCTTCGACCGAGCCGATCTCGCCCATTTGAGCGCCCAGCGTGGTGACGTTCCCGGGGCGACCGGCCAGACGCGGCTCGTCGGCATTTCGCGAAGCGGCTTCGACACGACGGGACTCGACGTTCAGCTGACGCCCGAAGACATTCTCGCCGCCTGGCGCTGAACCCTTCACGAGCGCACGTCTAGACGCGGGGCTTGCCCCGCGTCTACGCGAAGCGCTTCAACAGCCCCAGCGCGCGCTGGTCCCACGGCACCCGGTGGGTGACCCCGGCGCCGCGCATCTCGTCGAGGTGGTCGAGGTACCAGTCGTAGGTCGAGCACAGCGTCTGCGCGTTCGAGAGCTTCGGCTCCCAGCCGAGCAGCCGGCGGGCGGCGTCGATCGAGACGAACGAGTCCTTGTGCGCGGTCTTGTAGTGCCACTCCGCGAGCGGTGAGAGGTGCGCGAGCTCGAGCGCGCGCAGCGCGAGCTCTGCCGGCTTCGCCGGCACGGGCCACAGCGTCGACTCCGAGCCGGCGTGGGCGATCAGCGCCTCGAGATCCTCGCGCACCGTCCCGAACTCGCCTGCGCCGACGTTCAGCGCGAGCCCGGCGACAGGTGCGTCGAAGCTCCGCACGACCGCGTCGACGAGATCCTCGACCGCGAGCAGCTGGTAGCGATTCGCCCCCGTGCCGAGGATCGGGATCCGCCGACCCTCGCGGATCCAGTCGAAGAGGATCTCGAACACCCCGAGCCGCTCGGGCCCGACGAACGTCTTCGGGCGGATGATCACGCTCTGCAGGCCGCGGCGACCGAACTGGCCGCACAGCTTCTCGGCGTCGATCTTCGACTCGCCGTACCAGCCGACTCCGACGAGCGGGTCGCCCTCGTGGATCGGATGCTGCTCCGGGACGCCGTAGACCGCGGTCGACGAGATCAGCACCAGGCGGCGCACCCCGGCCTCGAGCGCAGCGCTCATCACGATCGCGGCGCCCTCGACGTTGATCGAGCGGATCGCCTGGCGCGAAGCCTGGATCGGCAGCGCCGCCGCCGCGTGGACGACGACGTCCGCGCCGGCGACCGCGCGGCGCGCGTCGGCCTCGTTGCGCACGTCGCCGTGGACCTCCTCGACCACGGGCTCGAGCCCCGCGTCGTCGAGGGGGACGACGTCGAGCGTCCGTACCTCGTGACCGTCGGCGACGAGCCGCCTCGCGAGATGCAGGCCGAGAAACCCCGCGCCGCCGGTGATCGCGACCCGGCTCAACGCAGCTCTCCGGTCGGAGAGACCCGAACGGAACGCTTGCCGAAGTCGGCCTTCGAGAGCGTGCGCACGCTGCCGTGCGCCGCCTCGGTGGCATCGAGCGCGGGAATCCCGTTGGCGTCGAGCCTCGTCGCGACAAGCGTGCCGCTCTCGTAGGAGCCGTCGCCACGAAGCGTCACGCGCAGGATCCCGCTCACCGAAAGCGGCCCGCCGAGCGAGAACACCTTGAAGCCGCCGAAGTTGCCGAGCGAATAGGCGATCAGCCGATGCCGGTACCACTCCATCCCCCGCAGCACATGCGGACCATGGCCGACGACGAGGTCGGCGCCGGCGTCGACGACCGCATGGGCGAAGGCACGCACGTTACCCCGGTTCTCCCCAAGGTAGGTCTCGGTGCGGCGCGGCACGTGCTGGTGGTCCGTGCCCTCGGCGCCCGCGTGCATCGTCACCACGACGAGGTCGGCCTTGGCAGCAGCCTTCCGCACCAGGCGCGCCGCCTTCGGGATGTCGGTGAGCGACGAGGCCCACGGGTAGGGGGCGAACCCGAGCAGAGCCACCCGCACGTCGTCGACATCAACGTACGCGACCTCGTTCGGGCGCCCGGTGTGGAGAAGCCCGACGCGGTCGAGCGCAGCGATCGTCTCCGCCTGCCCCTCTGGCCCGAAGTCGTATGCGTGGTTGTTCGCAAGGTTCAGCACGTTGAAGCCCGCGCGCTTCAACCACTTCGCGTACGACGGAGGTGTCTGGAACGCGAAGCAGTTGGTGCTCGACGGGCCGCACTTGGAGCTGCCGCCCGTCGAGAGCGTGCCCTCGAGGTTGCCGAGGACGACATCGCCCGCGAGGTCGGCCTGCACGTCGGCGAAGAACCCGCGCCCACCGTCCGCAGGGAGGTTCGGCGAAGAGCCCATCACGATGTCGCCTGTCGCGGCGATCGTGACGATCCCCGACGGCGGCGGCTGCACCGGCACCGGCGGCGGCGCTGGCGCTTTCGGGCCGGCGGGCGACGCGGCGTTCGCCGTCGCCGTCACGGGCGGGCCGGGGTGCGTGTCGACGACGAGCGACGTCATGAAGACGAGGGCGGCAACAACCGCCCCCGCCCGAAGCACCAGCGCGATCCCCCTCACGAGGAGAACGGTACTAGTCGCGGTTACCGAGGAACGTCAGCACGAAGTACGCGAGCTGCGTCAGGGCGGCGAGCGCTGCGGCGACGTACGTCAGTGCGGCCGCGCTCAGAACCCGCTTCGCACCGCTCGCCTCGGGTGCCTGGACAAGCCCGAGGCTCTTCACCTGCTCGAGCGCCCGCCGCGACGCGTCGAACTCGACCGGCAGCGTCACGATCTGGAAGAGAACGACGACCGCGAACAGCAGCACCCCGAGCTGCACGAGCCCGACCGTGTTGAGGAACACGCCGCCCATCAACAGGAACATCCATGCGCTCGAGGCGAAGGCAACCGCCGGGAACATCGCCGAGCGCAGCCGGAACATGCTGTAGCCCTTCGCGTGTTGGATCGCGTGGCCCACCTCGTGCGCCGCGATCGCGGTCGACGCAACCGCGGTCCCGTCGAACACGGGCCCGGAGAGATGCACCGACTTCTTCCGCGGGTCGTAGTGATCCGAGAGCGGCCCGCCCGGCGAGGGCTCGACAGGAACGCCCTGAAGCCCGTTGCGATCGAGGATCTCGCGCGCGACTTGCGCGCCTGTCTTCCCGCTGATCACAGAGATCTGCATCTGCGAGGCGACCGTTCGCTTCAGCTTCGCCTGGATGACGAAGCCGATGATCATCGGCGGGATGAAGAAGAGGAAGTAGAGACCCCAGGAGTTCATGGGCGTGAGCGTACCAACGCGCGATCCTGCGCGGTCATCCTCGAGAACCGGCTTTGCACGTTCTGAACAGGGGGCTACCGACCCGGAGCGAACCGCGCCACGAGCTTGCTCCGGCGGGCGGCGCGGCCGGTGCGGTCTTCGGCGCCGTCGGCCGAGGCCAGAACCGCCGAGACCCCGTTTGCGCCGAGCCAGCGAAGCGGCTCCACCTCCCACCGTGGCGACGTGTGCCCCACCCACGGGAGCGTTACCAGGTCGCTCTCGCGACCGAGCACGAGGTCGGCGAGCGTCCGGCCGCCGAGGCTCGAGGCGACGACGCCGTGGCCGGAGTAGCCGCCCGCCCACCCGAGCCCGGTCGCGCGATCGAGCCCGACCCCCATGCTCCAGTCGCGCGGGGCGGCGAAGACCCCAGCCCACCGGTGCGTGATCGCCGCCCCGGCGGCCGCCGGAAACAAGCGGCGAAGTGCCGCCTCGACGCGCGCGTGGATGCTGCCAGCGCCCGGATCGTCCTCGCGAATCCCGCTTGCGAAGCGATAGCCGAGGCCACGGCCGCCCAGCGCGATCCGACCGTCGAACGTGCGCTGCCCGTAGACGAAGTGGTGGTGCTGGTCGGCCAGCGTCTCGCACCCCTCCCAGCCGAGCTCGTCCCAGGTCGCGGGCGGCAGCGGCTCGGTCGCGAGCATGTGCGACGCGAGCGGCAGGAACGTGCGACCGGCGCCGGGGAGGCGAACCGTGAACGCCTCGGTCGTGCGCAGGGCGACCGGGGCGCGAACCGCGCCGTGGGCGGTGACGACCCGGCCCGGCTCGATCCGGCTCACCGACGTCTGCTCGTGGATCACGCCGCCACGCCGCTCGACCGCGTCGGCGAGCCCGCGGGCCAGCGCCGCCGGGCTCACCCTCGCGCAGTGCGGCGTGAAGGTGCCGCCGACGACCCCGGCGACCGCAACCCGCGCGCGAATCTCTGCCGCGCCCAGCTCCCGCACGTCGTCCTCGGTGAGCCCGTGACACCGCTTGGTCTCGAGCCCGGCCCTGACCCGCGCGAGCTGTGGGGCGGTCGTCGCCACCCGCAGCGAGCCGCCCTTGAGCCAGCCACACTCGATTCCCTCCTCGGCGACGACCTTCCCGATCACGTCGATCCCCTCGATCATCGCGCGCTCGCCGCGACGAACCCCGTCAAGGCCGTGAGAGCGCTCGTACACCCTCGCCTGCCCGGCGATCCCGGCGGAGACGAACCCCGCGTTGCGTCCGGAGGCGCCGAAGCCGCACGTCTCGCCCTCGAGCACGACGACCCGGAGAGCCGGATCGGCGCGCAGAAGCCAGTAGGCCGTCCAGAGCCCACTGAAGCCCCCACCGACGACTGCGATATCGGCGTCACGATCACCTGCAAGCGCCGCGCGCGGCGCAATCGATCCAGGGAGAAGGTCGAGCCAGAGGCTCCGCCCTCGCACCCGCCGCTCGAATGACTCGCTCACGGCCTGATTCTGACGGGAACCGCCGCATCTGGGTACGGGTCGCCACCGATGCCCCGAGGGCGCTGGTCCGGCATCCTTGAGCTGTAAGGAGGCGCATGCCGAAGCGAGAGCACACCGCGATCTCGCTCGCGCGGGAGGCGGCGCTCGTCGCGGGCGCGATGCTCACGTACTTCGCGATCCGCAACGTGACCGCCGGCGACGCAGCGACCGCACACGTGAACGCCGACCGGCTGGTCGACGCCGAGCGGACGCTCGGGATCGACTGGGAGCGCGCGCTGCAAGGCCCGGTCACGGGGCACGAATGGCTCGTCGACCTCGCCAACTGGATCTACATCTGGGGTCACTGGCCGGTGATCCTCTCCACCGCGGCGATCCTCTTCGTCGTCCGCCGCGACGTCTACCGCCGGCTCCGCACTGCAATGTTCGTCTCCGGCGGCGTCGGCTTCCTGTTCTTCGGCCTGCTCCCGCTTGCACCGCCGCGGCTCGTCGGGCTCGGCCTGATCGACACCGTGACGGAGCGCTCCGACGCGTACCGCGCGCTCCAGCCGCCGGGCCTGACCAACCAGTTCGCGGCGTTCCCGAGCCTGCACGCGGGCTGGAACCTGCTGCTCGGGATCTGCCTGTTCTGGTCGACGCGTCATCTGCTCGTCCGGATCTTCGCGGTGCTCTCGCCGATCGCGATGGCGCTCGCGGTCGTCGTGACCGCCAACCACTTCGTCCTGGACGTCTGGGCGGGGTGGCTTGTGGCGCTCTTCGGTCTCGCTGTTGCGCTTTGGTTAGAGGTTTGGCGAGAAATGCCGATGAAGTCTCTATCCGGCCGTACACTCGACATCCATGCACCACGCCGAGCCTGCGGCGCAGCGGCCGATGATTCCGGCGCCGTTCCTGGTCGCCCACCGCGCGGCCAACCGTCTCGAGGCGCTTCGCGCGCCCGTCGCGCCGTCAACCCTGCTCGAGGCGGACCTCCGGCTGCGGCGCGGACGGATCGAGGTCAGGCACCTCAAGCAGCTTGGCCCGCTCCCTGTGCTCTGGGACAAATGGTTTCTCGCCCGGGGCTGGGGCAACCGGCTGACGCTGAGCGAGCTGCTTCGCGAGGCCCCGAACAACCTCGAGCTGATGCTCGATCTCAAAGGACGCAACCCTCGCCTTGCCAGCCTCGTTCGCGAGACCGTCGAGCCTGAGCTCGACCGGCTGTCGCTCACGATCTGCGCCCGCTCCTGGAAGCTCCTCGATGCGTTCGCAGGCCTCCCGGTGCGCCGGTTCGGCTCGGTCGGCAACCGCCGCGGCCTGCACCGGCTCGAGCGCACCTCGACGGAACGCATCGACGGCGTCTCGATCCACGAGCGGCTGCTGACTCCCCCGGTCGCGAAGAAGCTCGCCCGCGTGGGCGTGACGATGACCTGGCCCGTGAACGACCCTAAGCGCGCCCGTGAGCTGCTTCGCCTCGGGGTGCACGGGCTGATCACCGACGACCCCGCGGCGATCGCGCCGTGCCTCGAAGCCGCGTGAGCGTTACCCAGGTCGCACAGCTCCTCGACTCCGCGGTCGACCGCGTCGCCGAGCTCGACGCGCGCTTCCTCGCGGTCGCGCTCGTCCTGCAGCTCGTCGCGATCGGCGCGAAGGTGACCGCCTGGCGCAACATCCTCGCTGCCGCGTTCCCCGAGTCGAGCGTGCGGTGGCACAAGGTCGCGTGCTCGTATACCGCCGGGATGGGCCTCAACGCATTTCTCCCGGCCCGGGGCGGCGACGCCGTCAAGGTCGCGTTGCTCCGCACCCAGATCGCCGGGTCGGAGGTGCCGGCGATCGTGACCACGCACGGCGTGGTCTCCGCCTTCGACGTGATCATCGGCGCGGTGCTCGTGGTCACGCTCTGGCTCACCGGCTCGCTCCCCGCGTTGACGATCCCGCAGCCGACCGCGAGCATCCCGCTCGTCGCCGCGGCTGTCGCCGCCGTGGCGCTGCTCCTGCTGCTGATCCGCGCTCGCCGCCCCGACCTGCTCCGCTCGACGATGACGAAGGCGCTCCACGGCGTCGCGATCCTCCGCCAGCCGCGCCGCTATGCGCTGACGGTGGCTCCGTTTCAGCTCGCCGCGTGGGCCTGCCGCGTCGCGGTCGTCTACCTGGTTCTGCTCGCGTTCGGGATCGAGGCGGGAATCGTGACCGCGGCGCTGATCGTCGTCCTCGGTGGTGTCTCCGCGGCGGTGCCCGTCCCCGGCGGTGCCGGGACGCAACAGGTGCTTGCGACCTACGCGCTCAACGGAATCGCCTCCGCCGCGACGGCAATCTCGTTCTCGGTCGGCCTGCAGATCGGGGTCACCGTCGTGAACACGATGGCTGGGATCCTGGGCGCAATGTTGCTCTTCCGCACCGGCCGACCGTTGAGCGCGGTTCGCGCCGTGATCGGCGACAGCCGCGCCCGCCGCAGCTGAGCTGGACAACCGGCCCGGTCGGCTCTAGTCTTCGAACATGCGGCTGCCTTGGGGGAGGGGCGCGATCATCGTGGGGACGATTGTTGCGGCTTGCGCGGTCGCGCTCCCGGCCGCCGCTGATGGGTCTGCACCGCTTCTGCCGGATCTCGACCCGATCGCGCCAAGTGCGGTGGGCGCTCAGGCAGCGACCGACGGGAGCGGTCGTGTGTACCTCACGTTCACGTTCACGCTCGACAACAAGGGCGCCGGGCCGATGGTGCTCCGCGGCCATCGCGCTTCGACAGCCGAACCGACGATGACCGCCGACCAGGTGATCCGGAACGTCGACGGAACCGAGACGGTCGTGCCGGCGGTCGGCCAGCTCGAATGGCTGCCGACAACCGGCTATCGGCGCTGGGGCTTCCGGCACCAGCGCTACGAGCTGCTCGACACGAACGGCGCCCAGGTCGGAACGGCGGCGACCGTCGGGCTCTGCATGCAAGACGACCGCAACTCACCGGGGCCGGCGCTCCCGGGCGAGCCGCCGAGCAAGGTCTTCCTCGGCGGCTGCGGCAAGAACAAGCCGAACCTGCTCTCGCTCGACCTCGGGCTCTCGGTCGGCTGGCGGAACCTCCACTCCGCGGGAAGGCTCGGACAGCTGATCGACGTGACGGCGTTGCCCAGCGGCGAATACATGCTCGTCGTCCGAGTCAACGCCGACGGGGCACTCAGCGAGTCGGACACTGCCAACAACGCCGCCTCGGCGCGGGTGTCGATCACGTGGATCGACGGGCAGGCGCTGCCGGCGATCGCCGTGCTCGCAACCTGCCCGAACAGCGCGACCTGCTGAGCGAGCCAGCGATCAGCGCTGCACGCGGGCGCTCCCCCCGCGCACGAGCCGCTCGACCTCGGCCAGCGTCGCCATCGACGTGTCCCCCGGCGTCGTCATCGCGAGCGCCCCGTGCGCGACGCCGTACGCAAGCGCGACGGCAACCGGCATGCCCTCGAGCAGGCCGTAGAACAGGCCCGAGGCGAACGAGTCGCCACCGCCGACGCGATCGTAGATCTCCAGGGCCTCGAGCCTGGGCCCGATCACGAACCCGTCGTCACGGGTTCGGCAGACGGCGCTCCAGTCGTTGACGCTTGCGCTTCGCACCTCGCGCAAGCTCGTCGCCACGAGCGCCAGCTGCGGGTAGCCATCCATCACCTCGGCGAGCAGCCGGTCGTACGCGTCGAGGTCGAGACCGACGAGATTCTCGTCGACCGCGCCGATCTCGTAGCCGAGCGCGGCCGAGAAGTCCTCCTCGTTGCCGAGCAGGACGTCGACGTGACCGACGAGCTCGCGGTTCACCTCGGCCGCGCGTGCCTGGCCGCCGCTCGCCTGCCAGAGCGACGGGCGGTAGTTGAGGTCGTACGACACGACGACGCCGTGCCGGCGGGCCGCGGTCATCGCCTCGACCGCAACGTCGGCGGTCGTCTCGGAGAGCGCGGCGAAGATCCCACCCGTGTGAAACCAGCGAGTGCCCTCGTTCCCGAAGATGCGCTCCCAGTCGACCTGACCGGGTCGGAGTTGCGACGCGGCGGCGTTGGCGCGGTCGGAGCAGCCGATCGCGCCCCGCACTCCGAAGCCGCGCTCGGTGAAGTTGAGGCCGTTGCGGACGGTGCGACCGATCCCGTCGTACGGCAGCCAGTCGAGCTGTGCCCGCTCGACGCCGCCCTGGGAGACGAGGTCGTCGATGAGACGGCCGACGGGGTTGTCCGCGAGCGCGGTCACGAGCCCTGTTCGCAGCCCGAAGCAGCGCCTGAGCCCGCGCGCGACGTTGTACTCGCCGCCGCCCTCCCACACCCGGAACGAGCGGGCGGTCTCGATCCGCACGTCACCCGGATCGAGCCGGAGCATCACCTCGCCGAGCGAGACGAGGTCGTAGTGGCAGTTCTCGCGCGGACGGAGCGTCAGCATCACGGCAACTCTCTCACGTCCCGCGCAAGCCGCTCGATCTCCTCGAACCGGCCTTCGCGGATCAGCTCCGGCTTGACGAGCCAGCTGCCGCCGCAGGCGACGACGGCCGGAACGGCGAGGTAGTCGGCGACGTTGGCGGGACCGATCCCGCCCGTCGGGATAAACCCGAGGTCGGGGTAGACGGCCGAGACCGCGCGCAGAAAGGCCGGCCCACCGAGCTGCTCTGCCGGGAACACCTTCACCACGGCGTGACCGAGAGCGCGGGCGTGCTCCATCTCGGTCGGCGTCGCGACCCCGGGAAAGAACGGAAGGCCGACCTCGCGGGCGTGGGCGAGCACCGCCTCGTTGAGCCCCGGCGCGACTGCAAACGCCGCGCCTGCAGCACGTGCCTCGTCGACCTGCGCCGGGGTGAGCACCGTTCCCGCACCCACGAGAACGCCTTCGACCGCTGCTGCAGCAGCGATCGCCTCGGCGGCGCGGGGGTGCCTGAATGTGATCTCGAGACACCCGACACCGCCGGTGCGCAGCGCCGCCACGACCGCAGGCGCCGCGGTCGGATCGTCGATCGTCGCAACGGGGACGACGCGGCACGCCGCCAGGGCAGCACGGATTTCGTCCGGAGTCATCACCACATTCGATCAGAAGGTGACCGGGTGGGCTTCGAGAACGTCTCGTCCCCCGTTTGCTGACTTGACGGTCAGGGGCGCTACAGATCACCCGGCGCCCGCCGACGAACCCGGGGTGCCAGCAGAACGCCTGCGCAACGTTGTATTCGACGAGACCAACCCCACGCCTGGCGAGGAGATCCGCCGGCTGCTCGCCGCAACCACCGGACCGGAAGTGCGACCGAAGGCACACGAGCGACTCGCGGAGCGCATCCGCGGCACGAGCCTTCGCAGCAAGCTGTTCGCGATCGCCGTGGTCGGCGTGCTGATGTCCGCCTGGAACGCCGCCGCCGCGTTTACCGGATTCGCCGAGGTGCAGTCGACCGACGGCGCGCAGGCCGACGTCGCCGCGGTGCAGCAGGCCCAGCAGGACGCAGACATGCGCCATGACGCGATCAACGCGACGGTCAACGCCGCGCTGCTCGCCGCACGTGGCGTGCCCGGCTACGTCCTTACCGACGTCGCACGCACGCTCGACGACGAGGTCAGCGTCATGCGCGACGACCTTCTCGCGGTCTCCGAGTACCAGCTCGGCCGCGAGCTCGACGAGAGCGCCCGTGCGTATCGGCGAGCGGCCGACCCGTACCTCGAGAGCGCCGGCAGCATCATCGAGCACGCGCTCGCCAACCGCCGAGACACGGTCGACGAGATCGACACCTTCCGGCGGCAGTTCGGCAAGCTCGAGCGCTTCGGTGAGCTCTGGACGGCGCAGCTCATCGAGCGCCGCGAGGCGCTCGCCGCGAAAGCGAGGGCAGACCGGCGCCGGGCGCAGTGGCAGATCGTCGCCGCCCTGATGAGCTCGATCATCCTGCTACTGCTTGTCAGCTATGCGATCGGGCGCAGCGTCGTCCTCCAACTGCGGGCGCTGCGCGAGGTCGCCTCACAGGTCGTCGCTGGCGACCTGAGCGCGCGGCAGCAGGTGCGGAGCGGCGACGAGATCGGCGGGCTGGGCCGCGCTTTCAACCAGATGGCCGACAGCCTCACCTCGCTCGTCACCCGGCTCGAGTTCGAGGTGCTGCGCGACCGGTTCGGAAACCAGCTCACGCAGGCGTTCGAGACCGCCGACCAGGAGTCGGAGGCGATCGAGGTCGTCGCCCGGGCGATGGCCGAGATCGATCCGGCGCGGCCGATGGAGCTTCTGCTCGCCGACTCGAGCCGGGCCCACCTCTCACGGGCGGCGGAAAGCCCGACGGCGGGTGCGCCGGGCTGCCCCGTGACGTCGCCGTTCAGCTGTGTGGCGGTGCGGCGTGGCTCCGCGGTGCGGTTTGCCGACAGCGAGAGCCTCGAGGCGTGCCCGCGGCTCCGCGGCCGCGACCACGGCTCGATCTCCGCCGCCTGTGTGCCCGTCACCTTCATGGGCCGGGCGCTCGGAGTGATTCACGCCTCCGGCCCCGCCGGCGACCCGTTCACGTCCGACCAGGTCGAGCAGCTCTCGACGCTCGCAACCCAGGCCGGTGCCCGGATCGGCACGGTCCGCGCGTTCGAGACGGTTCAGCTGCAAGCTTCGACCGACGGCCTCACCGGGCTGATCAACCGCCGGGCACTCGAGGCGAGGCTGCGCGAGCTCGCAACCGCGGGCACGCCGTTCGCTTTCGTCATCGCCGACCTCGACCGCTTCAAGCTCCTGAACGACACCCACGGTCACGAGGCCGGCGACCATGCGCTCCGTCTCTTCTCCCAGGTGCTCCGCGACACCCTGCGCACGAGCGACCTCATCGCCCGCCTTGGCGGCGAGGAGTTCGCCCTCGCGCTCGTCGGGATCGACGAGGAGCTCGGAGTGACGATGATCGGGCGGATCCGCGAGCGGCTGGCCGACGCGGTCAAGACCTACGGCGGCCCTCCGTTCACGTTCAGCGCGGGACTCACCGACTCCCGGCACGCGGTGGGCTTCGCCGAGCTGCTCAGGCGTGCCGATGCCGCCCTGTACGCGGCGAAGAACGGCGGCCGCGACTGCGCCATGGTCGCGGACGACGAGATCGTCGCGCGCGCGGCGCACCGCAAGCAGAAGACGTCGACCGCCGTTGCGGCCGTTGAGACGGACGCGCCGGTGATCCACCAAACGTACGTCGACGACCCTCCCCGACCGAGCGGCGCCGAGATCCGGTAGCACAGCCGCGGCACCGAGCCCACGCGGGACGTATCAGCGACGCTTCCGGTCGCTCTTCCAGAGGTAGACGTTGATCCTGGGGGAGCGATGCAGTCGTCGACGAACACCGTCACGGGCACAGTGCCCGACCACAACGAGCCAAGCTGGGGGTATCACCTGCTGCTCGACCTTCGCGGTTGCGAGCTCGAGGCTGTGCGCGACGCTGAGACGATCCGCAGCTTCGTGACCGAGCTGGTCGATGCGATCGGAATGCGGGCCTACGGCGAGCCGACGCTCGTCCACTTCGCCGAGCACAAGCCCGAGGCCGCCGGGTGGTCACTCGTCCAGCTGATCGAGACGTCGAGCATCACCGGGCACTTCTGCGACCTCACCGGTGACGCCTACCTGGACGTCTTCTCGTGCAAGGAGTTCGACGCCGACGTCGCGATCGAGGTCGCCCGCCGCTGGTTTGCGCCGACGCACGTGACGCAGTCGCTCGTCATCCGCCAGGCCTGATCGCGTTGCGGTCGCCGCCCTCGGCGGTCGGGTCGGCCGGCGCCGTGGGCCCGCCGGGGTCCGCCGCCCGGAGGAAGGCGACGAGCTCGTCCTCGTGCATGAACCGCTCCGAGGTGCCGTCGGCGACCCGCTCGACGACGCCCCGAAGCGTCGCGTGGTCGGCCGTCGTCTCGCCGCCGTCCCAGAGCCTGACGACGTACGTCTTCACTTCGGCAGCTCGTAGGCGCCCGCGTCGCAGGCGGCGCCCTGCGGCCGCGCCAGGCCACGCTCGTCGACGCTCGGGCACCCCGCAACGGGAACGACGTCCACGGCCGGGCTCGTCGACTTGAGGGCGACCACCGGAAGCCCCGTCGCCGACTTCGTGATGAAGGACAGGCCAGGCTTGCTCACGGGGGGGTCGTCGGCGCAGCTGGGGCTCGTAACCACGTTGTGCTGCGGATACGGGAAGTGATCGCCCCAGTAGAGGAAGCAGCTGCCGAGGACGATCGAGCTCGCGATCGTCGCCTTGCCGCCCTTGAAGACACCGACAGCCGTGACTTGCGACGGCGACAACGCCTTGTTGTACGCGACCGTCGCGTGGGCCAGCGACGCCTTCCCCCAGACCGCGACGTTCCCCGAGTTATCCGCGGTGTTCGAGAGGATCGACGTGTTGACGAAGGAAGCGGAGCCGTAGATCGCGGCTGCACCGCCGATCGAGGCCTGGTTGTAGGCAAGCGTGGAGCTCTTGATCTCGACGCTCCCGGTGGAGTCGACCCTGAGCCCGCCACCAACCTGCGACGCGACGTTCCGGTCGACGTACACGTTGTCGAGCACCAGCCCTCCCCGCACGTTGATCCCGCCGCCGCCGCTGCCCGAGTCCACGAGCTTGCCTCCGTGGACGCGGAGGCCCACCAGGCGGAGCTGCGCAAACGCCGACACGTCGAACACGCGATCGAGCGCATTCCCGTCGACGATCGTCTTGCCTGCCCCCTTGCCGACGATCGCCACGTCGGCCTGCGTGATGTCGAGGTCGCCCTTCGCCGCCTTGTCCTCGAACATGCCGACGGCGGTCAGCCGGAACGTACCCTCCGGGACCGAGATCAGGTATGCCCCGCGCTTCCCGGCGTTGACGGTCTGGACGGCCGCTCGCAGCGTGCAGTGCTTCCCGCCCGACGCGAAGACCTTCGCGGAGCACACCCCGTCTGCGGGGCTCGTGTCGGCGGCGTCGACGGTGGTGTCGACGACAACCACCTTCGGCAGCGCAGCGCGCGAGCCCGCGGCAAGCGCGGGGAGTGCCAGCACCAGCACGACGAGCGGAGCGATGACGCGAAGCAGGCCCTTCACCATGCACCTGCTCCGACGAGTGTCGCCATTGGGCGACGCCCCTGAATCGACGCGCTCGCAGCGCGGCAGAAAGAAGGTTCGCGGCACCAGGTCGACGTGGTGGTCGACTTCCCCCGTGGTGCCACGATTCCCGCTTCCCCCGGCGCCGGTCGTCCCCGCGGGCATCGCCACGTTGCCTTCGCAAGAACCTCCGGTACCTCCCTCCACCTGCCACGCTGCGAGCTCATCGTCTCCCCCGTCGTCGTTCGGCGGGCAGCGTGCCGATCGACCCTTTCAGTGGCCTTCAGGTGGGCTTTCGGGAAACAGCGCCGCGGCGACGCCGATCTCCTCCATCCGGGCGCAGTAGGCCTGGTAGCAGCGACGCGCCTCGCCGTGGCGTCCCGCCGAGACGAGCGTTCCCACGAGTGCGAGGTGGGCGCCCTCGTCGTACCCGTCGCGCTCGAGGATTCGCCGGTAGAGCCGGGCGGCGACGTCCGCGTCTCCTGTCCGGCCTGCGTGGCGCGCGAGGGAGCGCGCGACGTCGACGTAGGTCGTCCGAGCCTCCTCACGCAAGCCCACGGCCCAGTCCTCGTAGAGGTCCTCCTCGAGGAAGTCCCCGACGTAGGCCTGTTCGGCCTCTGCGAGAAGCACGCCGGCGTCTGACGCTCCTCGCCGCGTCGCCGAGAGTGCGCCCGCGGCGGCGGCGAGGAACCGCTCGACATCGACGTCGACGGTCTCGCGCTGAAGCCAGAGCGACGCCTTGTCCGCTCCGACAAAGTGATCGCTCGGGTGCGCTTTCGCCGGGTCGAGCACGGAACGAAGGGTGCTGAGCACGACTGAGAGCCGGCCGCCGAGGCGGCCCGCAGGCTCGCCCGGCCAGAGCAGATCCATGAACACGTCGCGCGGGCCGGGCTTTCCGCGGCGCGCGACGAGGAGCTTGAGGAGGTCGCGCGCCTTCCGCGACTGCCACTCGGTGACCCCGACAGGCTCACCACCGCGGAGGACGCGGAACCGTCCGAGTGTCTGGACGGAGAGCGGTACGCCGGTCGTCCGGCGAAGGATCTCGTCCAACTGAAGCCGGAAGTCGCGCACTCCGAGCGCGCGCAGCTCGCTCTCACACGCTCGCGTCGCCGGCTCGTCGTGCGCGACCAGAGCGAGCGCGAGCGAGGCGCGAGCGACTCCGACGGGCACCCCGAGGTCGCTCCAGAGCGCGACCGCCTCGCGGAGGTGGTCGCTTGCCCGGACGGGCGCGTCGGCGGCGAGCGCGGCGAGCTCGAGGGCCTCGGCGAGCCCGACCCTGTCCCGACGCACAGCAGCAAACGACGCGGCTTCCTCGGCCGCGGCCGCGGCCCTGCCCGTCTCGCCGGAAGCGAGCGCGACCCAGCCGTCCGCGACGACAGCCCGCACGTGGGCCATCCCGTACTCGAACGAACGGGCTCGCGCGGCGAGCTCGCTCGCCTCGGGAACTCCCTCCCGCGCCCGGAGCCGGGCGAGGCCCGAGAGCGCAGGTACGAGACCCTGGAGGTCTCCCGCCGCCTCCGCGTGCTCGACCGCTGCCGTGTAACAGGCCGCCGCCTGGGTGTTACGACCGCGCTCGGCGTACACCTCGGCGAGCTTCTCGAGCGGGTACGCAACCATCTGCGATCCCTGGTGCTCGTACAGTGTCCGCGCCGCCTCGAGGTCGGCGACCGCCTCCTCGAGCCGCCCGAGGCGGTAGAGCGCGTCACCGCGGTTCGTCAGCGCGAGCCCGCGGAAGGACTGGAACCCGGCGACGTCCGCCAGCTCGAGCGCGATGTCGAGCTCGGCGATCGCCTCGGCGAACCCGCCCTCCTCGAGGTGACGCGAGCCACGGTTCGTCCGGATGCGGATCAGCTGCAGGACGTCGCCGGCCCGCTTGGCGTGGTCGAGCGCCTGGAGGTAGTGCAGATCGTTCGCACCGCGGTCGCCGTCGAAGGCCGCGAGCATCGCGAGCGCGGTGTGCGCGGCGGCCAGCGCCTGATCGTCGCCGGCCTCGCCAGCGAGTGCGACGGCGCGCGCGGCATCGTTGCGAAGCGCTTCGCCGTCGCCCCGGAGCCAGTGTGCTGCCGACCGCCACGCAAGCGTCAACGCGACGTCGCGGGGCTCTCCACCAGCGGCGGCGCCCGCGGAGTAGACCGCAAGCGCCTCGTCGAGGCGGCCGCGGAGGTGGTGGATGAGCCCCATCCGCCACGCAAGTCCAGGCGTGATCCCACCGGCCAACGCCGTGGAGCGCTCGAACCGGGCGAGCGCCGCATCCCAGTCACCTGTCGCCTGGAGCGCCTCTCCAACGAGCGCCTCGACATCGGCGTCGCTCGCCTCCGGCGTGAGCGCGCCCGCCGCCTCGAGGATCGCGTTCCCTCCGCCCTCGGCGAGCAGTCGCGCGCCGTGCCGGTGGAGGAGGCGCACGATCGTCGGGCCGTCCCGGTCGGTGACTGCAAGCGCGAGCGCGTCCAACGCGCCCCCGTGCTCCTCGAGCCACCGGGCCGCGCGCCGTCGCACGGAGCGGCCGTCGCTGCGCCTGGCATCGGGACGCGCGCGCATGAACTCACGGATCGGTGGCGCGAGCGAGTACCACCCGGCGATATCGCCATGGAGCTCGACGAATAGCCCGCGCCCGGCGAGCGCGGGGAGGATCGCCTCGGCGTCGGGCAGCCCCAGCGCTGCGCAGAGCGCCGCGGTAAACCGCTCGAGCGGCGCGACCGCGCCGAGAAGCTTCTGCACCGCCTCGGGCTCCCGCGCGAACACCTCCTCGGCAAGGAAGTCGAAGATCGACCCGCCGGGACGCTGAAGCCGCGCGACGACGAGCGTACGCTCGCCCGCCGGCGCCGACCGCATCGCCTCGACCGCGAGCCTGACCGCCGCCGGCCAGCCGGCGGTCGACCGCTGGATCGCCGCGACGTCGTCGTCTCCGATCGGCCCCGCGACCTCGCGCACCAGTGCCGCCGTCTCGGCGGGCGAGAACGCGAGCTCCGCGCCCCCGAGCTCGAGCAGCTGCCCCTGTGCGCGCAGCCGACCGACGGCAAATGGCAGCGGGCTCCGCGAGCAGATGGCCACGTGAAGGCGCGAAGGTGCCTGCAGGACGAGCGCTTCGACCAGCCGCGCGACCGGCTCGCTCGCTGTTACCTCCTCGAAGTCGTCGACGACGAGAACGAGATCCCGCGTCAGCCTCTCCTCGAGCGCGCGGGTGAGAAGCGATGCGCAGGCCACCGCCCGCTCGGAGTCGGTTCCCGCATCCGGCCCGCGGACACCGCCGAGCAGCACGCCGAGGTCGCTATCGAGGCCCGGCGCACGCAGGCGAAGCGAGTCGACGACCGCCGCCGCGAAGGCCTCGAGCGATCGCTCGCGCTCGCTCGCACCCACCCACGCGACCCGGCGACCGCGCGCCCAGCCCGCGAGCAGCGCCGATTTCCCGAACCCGGCTCCGGCGATCAGCGTCGTCAGCCGCCGCCGTTCGATCCAGTCGAGCAGCTCGAGCAGACGCGGTCGCTCGACGAACACGTCGGGAGTCGCCGGCGCGAGCACCCGACCCGCGACCCCGGCGGCACGGCGCCCGCTCATCGCAGGACTTCGAAACGGCGCGCCGCCCACGGCCGGCTCCCTCGCCACCCCGGATCTCGATTCCGCATCCGCCGCTCCCTCGACGTGGCTCTCTGGAGCAACGGTACCCCGTGGCGGACGATGTCGCGAGCAGGCCCGTGCGGGCGCCCATCCACGCCATTCTCAACCGACCGTCAGGCCTCTACGGAAGATCCTCCGTCCAGAGGCGGCTGAGCAGCTCTGCGCTCCCCGACCCGTCCCAACCCGCTCGGTAGCACTGGCGACGGGTGAGCGTGCCCTCCTTGGTCGCCATCCAACACACCGCCCCGAGGCGGTCGTGCGCGCTGCGGACGAGCGCCTTCGTCCCGAGCACGTCCGCATCGATGCGGTTGGCCTGGTGGTCGACGATCTCACCCAGGGTCTTCAGCTGCTTCTGGAGCTTCGCGACGCGAACGTTGAGCTTCAGCAGCAGGGTCGTCTCGGTGGTAAGGAGGTTCGACAGCTTCGCCGTGTCTCCGTCGACCTTGATCGCGACGGTGCCGCGCTCACCCTTCGCGCCGGTCGAGCCAGCGGGCCCTGTCGGACCTGAGGACCCCGGGGGTCCGGCCGGCCCTGCCGGCCCCTGCTCGCCTTGCGGCCCGCGCAGGTTCCAGCGGAGCTCACCCTCGTTGCGGCCGCAGCTCCCGGTCGCGGGCGGGATCCGGACCGCGCCGGTCGCAAGGTTGTAACACGCACGGATCTCCACGTCCGCCGCCGTCCCGGCTCGCGACACCACGGCCATGGCGGTCGCGGTGGTCGCCGCAGTCGCCGTCGTCAGCGCGAGGGCACGGACAACGCGATCGACTCTCTTGCGAGGGCCAAACATGACCACTCGACAGTGCCACCCTTGGCTTCGAGCGACCTTTGCGTGGCCTTCAAGTGGGAGCGGATTCGGGCCACTTTCGGGGGACGCGAGGCGCGCCCGGCACAGCGAAACTTCATCTCCTCGGGCACTCCGCGCGGCGTACGCTTGACTTCGACGGCTCGAGGTGACGTCGCGCGGAGGGCCCGAGCTTCTTGGCCGTCCGGCGTGCGGGCCGGCGGCGAGAGTGAGCAGGGGTGTGGGCGCTCGACGCAGGAGATGCTCGGTCACGCGCGAAGGGTGACGCTCGATGGGATGGAAGCCCGGCGAGCTCTGGCTCGACACCGACATGCTCTGGTTTCGCGAGACGCGCGCAGCCCTGGTGCCTGCAGTCTCTTTCCCCTCCGTGCTCGCGCCGCCTCCGTGGGAGCCGATCCCCCGGTCGGCAAGGGCGACGCCCTCACGCCGATCGCTCGTTCGCCGCGTCCCGGCGCTTGCGCTCGTGCTCGGCTCGGCGGTGACGCTTCCACTCGCGGGACAGCGCGAGGGCACGTCGCTCGACGCCCTCCGAGCGCTGTGGGAGGACCCGCCGAGCCAGGAGCTCAGGCTCGACCCGCGGGTCTTCGACGTGTCGGTCGAGCGAGCCACGGGCGACTCGGTGTCGGTCGGTCTCGGCGTCGCCGCGTTCGAGGAGGCGTTCGAGCATCACCCGAATCCGCTGAGCCTGGTCGACTGGCGGCGCGCGACCTCGACCGGCCTCCCCTTCTCGGGCCGGCTCGAGAACGGAACGCAGCTCCCGGTGGTGGGGCCGGGGTGGGTGACGTGGAACCCGGTGACCGACAGCTCGCCAAACCTGCCGAGACGCCTTTACGGGCACCAGCGGACGATCAAGACGATCGTCGAGGTCGTCACCGCCTACCGGCTCGCACACCCCGAGGCGCCGCCGGTCGTGATCGGCGACATCAGCTATCGCGGTGGCGGCCGGATGGACGAGCATGTCTCGCACCAGAACGGGCTCGACGTCGACGTGTACTACCCGCGCCGCGACCGTGTGCTGAAGGCGCCCGTGATGACGAGCCAGGTGGACAGGCGGCTCGCGCAGGACCTTCTCGACCGCTTCGTCGCCGCCGGCGCGCGGATGATCTTCGTCGGATACTCGACGGGCCTCGCGGGCTCGCGCTCGGTCGTGATCCCGTATCCCAACCACGAGAACCACATGCACGTCCGGTTCCCGGCGCCTTAGGCCGACGGCTCAGCGCAGCGTCGCCAGCGTCACGAACGTCGTGCCGCCGATCAGCGTGCCCTCGGCGCTGCGCTCGGCGAGGTCGAACGCCCTGACCGTGCCGGGCGGATCGTCGGCGGCAGCGGAAAGGTCGACGACGTACTTCGTCGGCCGCTTTCGCCCGACCGGGAGGACGGCGACGGCACCATCGCGCTTCGCCCCTTCGATCACGACGCCCTCGAGCGGCTCCCGCGCCGCGCCGAGCGCGAGCTTCGGGCGCTCGGCGAGGACGAGCCGTCCTCCGCCGGCGAGCATCGCCCGCTCCGCCGCCTCGGCCGGGAGCTCCCCGGCTTCGAGCACCTCGGCGCCGAGCCGCGGCTCGAGGAGGTCGCGAAGCAGCGGCGTGACCCGGAGCATGCGCTGTTTACGTGGCCGTCCGCCGGCGAGCGCAACCGCAGCGTGTGCAAGAAGCTGCTCGCGCAGGAGCGCGGGGAGCGCACCCTTGCCGGTGCGCTCGACGAGCTCGAGCGTGTGCTTCCCGTCGCCCGCGCCCGTGCTCTGCCCTTCGAGCTCGCGCCGCAGCTGCGCGGGTGCCGCCGTCGCCAGCACCTGCACGTTCTTCTGCCCCTGGAAGTGACCGATCGGGACGGCGCTTCGCGGATCGATCGGCCCGTCGCCGCACGGGAAGATCGTCGTCACCTGTGGCCCGCCGGGCACGAACTGGGGGAGGTACTGGCCCTGCGCTGCCGGCGTCGAGCCGGCCGGAACGTTGTACACGAGGTTGGCCGCGAGACACACGTGGGCGGCGCCGTTCGCGTCGAACGCGAGCCCGTCGGCAGCATCCGGCCGCCAGGGAACGCTCGCGACACCGTAGAAGTCCGGCGGGCCGGCAAACCCGAGCACGAGGCCGGTTATCCCATTCGCGCCGCCGGATGACGGAAGTGCGCTCACCGGCCCGACGCCATTCGCCCCCGTGCATGCCCACACCTGACAGCGAATCGCAGGTCCGCCGTCGAGCGCCGGATAGACGAAATCAGCGCCCTTGCTGAACACGGCGACGTTGATCAGAACCTCCTCGCCGAGCGCGACCGTGAGCGCAGTCTGGTTTCGCTTCGTCGGATCGGGATGGCTCGGCGGGTAGCTCATCCAGATCGAAGCGTTCGTCCAGAACGCATTCGGCGGCCAGCAGGGGTTGAGCGGGCGCACCCCGACGTCCTTCGGAGAGGCGTTGCTCCAGCGGATGTAGAGATCGGCCACGCAGAACCTCCTCCTCAGGAGTCGTCGCGCCGCGCCGAGAGTGTTCCAACAGCCGATGCGTGCGTCAAACCGACGTTCCTCATTGAGCAATTCGTCTAGGGTTGCGCGTGCTCTGCGGCAACACGTCAGGAGGTGAGCTCATGGCGAAAATGAACGAGCCGATGGTTCAGCTGCGTACGGTGCTTCAGGACGAGGGTGTCCGGCAACGTGTTCTCGGAGCAAAGGACGAGGCTGAGATGCTTCGACACCTCAACGCAGCGGGCAAGACAATCGGCACCAAGTTCACGAAGGACTGGCTTCGTGATGTGGTCGTCGATGTCAAGCTCACGAGGTGGCCACCCGTCTTGACCGAGCAGGAGCTGCTGCTTCTGGCAAGCCAGTCGCTCGTCGGTGACACTGCGCCGAAGCTGTGTCATACGGACTCCTGCGGCGGTCACCCCACCAGCTGCTGTTAGGGCAGGGGGTCGGTGCGCCGGTCGACGCTTCGGGCGCCGACCGGCGCATCGAACGCGGCGATCGAGGCCAGCCCAGGGTCAACCGCGCGAAGAGCCGTGTACCCGATCCCCGCGGTCCCTTGGAACAGGCTCGGCTGATAGAGGCCCGGGATCGATGCGACTTCGAACCGCGGCGGTGCTCCGCGCCGCGCAGCGACCGTTAGCAGGTGGCTCCGGGCGAGCGTGCGAAGCTCGTCGTCCGCGTCGTTCCCGCCGCCGTCGAGGAGAGCCTCGACAAGGCCGGCGTTGCCGCAACAGAGGTGGTCGAGGTTGACCGGGAAGTGCTCCTTGACGATGCGCAGCGCCCGACTGATCTCGGCTTCGCCCTCGGGATCCGGCGCGAGCGCCGACCGGCAACGAAGCCGCGCGAGCAGGATCCCCGGTGCGCCATGACACCAGCGAACCGGGTATCCGCTCGGGTCGGCGCTTTCCGGAGGTCGGAGATCGGGCCAGTTCTCCTCGACGCTCGAGTACATCGCACGCTCGTAGGCGATCGCGTCGACCGCTGCCTCGCGAAGACGCTCGTCGGAGGTTGCCTGATAGAGCCCCACAAGCGCCCGGGCGACGCCCGACTGGCCGTGTCCGAACCCAACCAGCGGGTCGGACCCGACGGTCAGCCAGACCCGATGCTCTGCTCGGGCGACCCGGCGCTCGAGCAGGTGCTCACCACACGCTGAAGCGGCGACCAGGGCGCCCTCGTCTCCCGCGATCGCGTGGAGCGAGAGCAGCCCGACAATCGAGCCCGCGGTGCCGTCGACGAGATCGAGCCGGTCGTCAGACCGAATGGTGGCGGCCGTGAGCCAGCGGCTAATTCGGAGTGCGTCATCGACGATCGACAGCCCGGGCTCACCGAGGGCCTGGGCTGCGTGCACGAGGCCCAGAAGCCAGGCTCCGACCCCATGGCCGGCACCAAGGCCGAATGCCCTGATCGCCGCCCGGCCTTCGCTGACGGACATCCCGCGAACTGCGACGCGAAATCGATGTAGAGCCCGTTCGGCGAGGTCCGCATACGCCCGGTCGTTCGTCGCCCGGGACAGCGCCGCGAGGAACACCGCCACCCCGAGATTCCCTGCGTAGAGAGAATCGTCCAGCAGCCCAACCCGGAACCGGCTGTGCTCGTGCAGAAGGTCGGCTCCGAGCCATGCCGCTTCCGATCCGTGGTGGAGGGCCGCTTGCGCCGTGTCAAAGCCGATTCGCTCAGCCACCTCGATGAGAGCGTCGTCGGTCGGCTCGATCGGGGCCATCGCGGCCGGCTGCGCGTCCTGCCGCACTCGGAGAGGAGCCACCCGCAAGCCACGGGCAGTGAGCGATGCCGAGATCAGACGACCCTGAACGCGAAGATCGTCTTCCGACATCGCCGCCAGTCGGTTCCTCGCCGTCGTCAGACCGGGGTCGACGAACAGCGCCGGCACCACCTTTCCGTCCTCTAGCCGAAGGTCGGCGGAATCGGTGCGGGCGCTGAAGTAGGGCACGTCGAGCGCCTCGAGCGCGACGATCTCCTCGAGGAGCAGTGGCCATGCGAGGGGGCGGGCGTCGGCGACGAGATACGCCTTGGCGAGCTGCTCGAGGCATGCACCGAAGGCAACACCGTCCCCGAGCGCCCCCGGAGACCAGGCCTCGTTGAGGAGAGCTGTGTAGATCCGAGTCGGGCGTTGCACGAAGCGAGTCGAGCGGCCACCCAGCAACCTCGTGAGCTCGACACTCACCTCGTCACGGTGCTCCAGCAGGAAGCGATACGTGCGCTCGAAGCCGTCGAGGATCTCGTCGGCGTACGCCTCGGGCTCCAGGTACCTCTCCCCGAGGACGGGCACGTTGTGGGTTTGCCTCACGGAGCGGGCACCACCCGAGAGTGTCATCGCATCGGTGTTGACGTTCTCCCAGCGAAGCTGCCCGTCGACGGTCACCCAGCCCCCGCTCCCGAGCCCGCTTCGATCGAAGGGCGGCAGCGACGGATCTGAGGACGTCTCCCAGCGGGGAAGCAGCCCGACGCGAAGCACGGACGTGGCGACGAGCTCCTGTGCGGGCCGGGGCCCGGAAGGATCGGCAGGCGAGAGCGCGACCGGTTCCGGATGCAGGATCGTCTCGAGGTCCACGAGCAGCGGAGCAGAGCCCGAAGCGACGACGTTCTCGAAGTGACAGTCGGTCGTCGCAGTGAGATGGAGGAGACAGAGGAGCGCTCCCGCCCGGCTGTAGAAAAGGCGCGCTGCGGCAAGATCCTCGCAGGGTGCGTGGTCGACGTGCTCCATCCACCCGTAGTCGCCGCGGTCGACGACGGTGACGAGTGGGAGCTCAGGTGCGAGGCCCCGGATATTGCACCACTCGATGAGCCGATTGAACGCTGCTTCTGGCGCCAGCGAGCGGGGCTTGTAGAGCACGCGCGTCCCGTCGGAGAAGGCGACGAGGGTGGTTACCCGGCCCCCGCGGTGTCGATCGCCGAGCGTCGCGTCGATGGTCACCGCTGCTGGCGCAGGGCCTGCGCCGTGTCGAACGAGATCGAGTGTCGCGCGGTCATCGGCGAGCCGAACGAGGAGCTCGAGCGTCGTTGCGACCCACGTCTCGATGGTGCATGCGACAAGCCTCGCGAGCACGGGATAGCGATCGAACACCGGGATCAGGCCCCGCTCGAGCAGATCGTCAACGAACGAGGTGTACGCGACGCGGCCAGTGACCGGAAACCCGAGCGCCCCGAGGAGGGCAAGGCCAGGCGACCGCCGAGCTCCGAACTCGGCATAGAGCGCCTGCGACGAGAGGCGCGAGAGGGAATCGAGAAGGGAGCGCTCGAGATCACGAAGCGCCGACCGCTCGACAATCCCGCCCGGATCGAGCCCGACGGCCTGAAGCCCTGCGCTGAGCCTCTCCGTCGCGAGCTCGACCGCAGGGACAAGCACGTCCGCAAAGGGCACTGGTTCGGAATCGGGCGGCGTGGTCGTACCCGTGCGGGCGCGGGCCTGAGCCCGTCCGACAAGCTCGCGGAGCGTGCCGAGCCAGGCCTCCTCTGGCAGCGCGCTATCCATGCCAACCGGCGTCGCGCCGAGCAGCTCCGGCGACACCCCATCCCACTCGAGGCGCTTGGCGAACCATGACGGGTCGCTCACGTCAAACGGCTCACGCCACGCGGAGACCTCACCTCGGGAGAGAGCAGGCCCATCGCGCAGACGCTCGCGGAGGAACTTCGCCCGTCGGGCGACGTCGGTCAGTGCGTCGCGCGCCGCGTTGTCCAACATGCGCGAACTATGGCCGCCGGGGTGATGGCGCGCGCAGCAAGGGGCGACATCCGTATCAGCCGGCGGTCGAGACCCTCTTCTAGTCGGATGGGCGTGTTATTGCGGGCTCGGGACACGCGGGACGCGAACCCGGGCTCCCTGCACTGCGGCAGGAGGACGACATGTTCGAGGTTCATTCGCTGACGGTGACGATCACGCCGCCGGACGTGCGAGCAGCAGGGGAAGGTCCACGGCCGCGTCCCGGCGGAGTCCCGTTCGACCCCGGCGGAGACCCTGGGCCTGACTGCTCGGAGATCTCGCTCTGCCCTGGCGCGAGCGACCTCTGCACCGGTAGCAGCGAGATCTGTCTCGGCGGGTCCGATGGCTGTTTCGGGCTAACGGATTGCGCCGGCTCGACCCGTGCCTGCCTCGGCGGCACGGACGCGTGCCTGGGATCCAGCCAGGTGTGCCAGTCGCGCACGGACGACGGGCCGGGGCCCGACTGCGCGAACCTCTCCGACGTCATCGACTGCGACGACAGCACTGACGACTGCGGCGCGACCGACGACTGTGGTGAGACAGACGACTGCGGCTCGACCGACGACTGCTCCGGCTCCACCGACTGCTCCGGCTCCACCGACTGCACGGGCTCGACCGACGACTGCTCCGGCTCCACCGACTGCTCCGGCTCCACCGACGACTGCGGCGGGGCGACCGACGACTGCGGCGCGACCGACGACTGCGGCGCGACCGACGACTGCGGCGGGGCGACCGACGACTGTGGGACGAGCACGGACTGTGGGGCAGGGCCGACGACCTGCCTCGGGCAGACCGACGACTGCCCCGGCATCACGGGGTGCGGTGAGGGGTTCACGGAGCCGGGGTGCCATGGCACCACCCGCGAGTGCCTCGACGCGACGAACTGCGTCGGCGTCACCGGGTGTGGCGAGGGCTGGACGGAGCGGCCCGGTCGGCCTCCGTTTGGCGGTTGGCTCTCGATCGACACGATTCGAGGCGAGCTCCGCCGCCTGCTCGGCCGCGGAGAAGGCTCGTGAACGAAGCGATCGACGAGGTATCCAGGTCTGCGCTCCTGCATGCGGCCTCGTTCTCGGACGAGGCCGCAGGGCAGCTGACAAACCGGCTCTACCGGTACAACCGGCTCCCGTTGACGCCGAGAATCCGCCGTCGCTTCCCCGACCCCGTCGCCGTCGAGGACTACCTCGTCGGCGGCGGGTCGGGCTCGCTCGCCCTGCGCCGGTGGCGGCGGACGCCGATCATCGAGGGCTACGAGTGCTGGATGATCCTCCGGCGAGGTGGGCGACGTGAGCGGGCGACGCACAAGCTCTACGTGGCGGTCGGCATCGACCACGTCAGGGACGCCCTCCACGACGCCGCCGAGGCGGCGGTCGCCGCGGGGGTTGGGACGCTCAAGGTCGGGGTGACCGCCGACGCGCTGGTTCGGCCCGACAAGCTGATCGTGTACGCGGCGGGCCGCGAGCAGCTCGAGGCCGTGGCAGCGCGACTCGAGCCACGACTCCGCGGCGCAACCCCGCAGCTCGTGCCGTTCACCGCGGCGACCGAGTGTGGCGGCCCGCTGTCTTGGGGGATGGATCCCCCCGAACCGCAGCGCACCGAGGGACCAAGCTGGCGCGTCCTCGTCTGTCGCAGGCTTGGCATAGCCCTGGCGGGAGCCGCCGGCACGCCCGGCGAACGCGCGAGCGCCGCCGCCCTGAGCCTGGCTGAGCAGGGGATCGACCCGGCGACCTGGACGCTGCGTGACGGTTGGGACGCGATCGGGGAGGCGGCATGATCCGTTACGAGCTGCCCCCTGACACGCGCGTCTTCCCTGCCACGGCGGCGACGCGGGCCGACCTCCGTCGCGCTCGCGCCGACGCGGCCGACTGGGTCGTCTCACGCACTCGGTCGCGCAAGAGCTCCAGGGTCGTCGACGGGCCGGGCGCTCGCTTGCTCGAGGAGTTCCGGTCGCCGAAGAGCATCGCCGAAGCGGTGCTCCGCTTCAGTGAACGAGAAGGGCTCGTCCCCGACCGGGTGTTGGACGACAGCTTCTCGTTCATCAGCACGATGATCGGCGCAGGCTTCCTGGTCGAGGACCGAGACGGAGGTTCGGTCGCGACCCCCGAGGAGCTCGCAAGCGGTGACCGGATCGAGGGCTGGGAGGTCGTCCAACTGCTCCAGCACCTCGAGGACACCGCAGTGGCGATCGTGCGCAACCGCGACGGACGAGAGGGTGTGCTCAAGCTCGTGTTCGAGGCGGCGCCGGGCTGGGTGAGCCGGGCGCTGCATCGGGAGCGGGCGATGCTCGAGCGAATCGGCGGTCCCCCTGCCCCGCTCCTCCTCGACGCAGGCTCGGCCACGAACGGCGATTGGCTCGTCAGCGAGCGTCTGCCCGGCTCCGACGCGCTCGCCGCGGCAGCCCGGCTCAGACGGCCCTGGGCGCCGAACGAGAGCGGTCGGGTGATCGAGCTGGCCGCCGCGATCGCGCGCACGTACGGCGAGCTTCACGGGCTCGGCTTTCTCCACGGCGACGTGCATCCCCGCAACGTGCTCGTCGACGGCGACAGCGTGCGGCTCGTCGACTTCGGCCTAGCCTCCGAGCCGGCGCGCCCTCAGTCCGGCCCGGCCCCGCGCGGCGGGCTGCTCGCCTTCTACCCACCCGAGGCCGCGACCGCCGCGCTGGCGGGCAAGGCGCCGCCGCCAGCAACGCCGGCGAGCGAGATCGCGGCGATCGGCGCGCTCCTCTACCGGGTTGTGACGGGCGAGTCACACGCAGTCCCGACGCTGGTCGAGCGCGAGCTCCTCGGGCACCTGGCGAGCGGCGAGACGCGCCGGTTCGTCGACGTCGGCCTCCCGGCCAACCCGGAGGTCGAGGCAATCCTGAGGGAGTGCCTCAGCGCCGACCCGGCAGCTAGGCCAGCGTCGGCGGCAGTCGTCGCGGATCGTCTCTCCGGCGCTGCGTCACTCCGCCTGCGACCGGGGAGGCGCAACCGTCCCGGCGTCGCCGAGGCCGTGCTCGGCCGCCTTTTCGGCCCGCGCGCAGCCGACCAGTTGGTCGCGCCGACCGCCTCGCTCGCCTACGGCGCGGCGGGCTCGGCGATCGTGTTGCTCAGGGCGAGCGAGACGTTGCTGCGGCCGGAGCTGCTCGCCGCGGCGGAACGCCTGGTCGCAAGGGCGATGGTCGCGGCCGTCGGGTCCGACCCGGATGGCTTCCACGCTCCCGCGATCGGAATCGACGCTGAGTCGATCGGTGAGCGCTCCGTCGTCTTCGGACGGGCTGGGGTGCTCTTCGCCGCTGCGATCGTCGGCGAGGCTGCGACCGATTCGAGGATGGCGACGACAGGGCTCCAGGGGTTCCTCGAGATCGCTTCCGCCGACGAGCAGCGAGGCGACCTCATGTCCGGGCGGGCAGGGCTCCTGCTCGGTTGTGCGCACCTGGCTGCCTGGTCGAGGGTCGACCGCCGGCTCGCCGCCGAGCTCCGACGCTGCGGCGATGCGCTCGCTGCCGACGTGGAGCTGCTCGCCGCTCCCACGTCGCTTCCGCTCGAAGGCACCTCAGCGCAATATCTGGGGATCGCGCATGGGACCGCTGGCGTGCTCTACGCACTGCTCGCCTGGCACCGGGTGTGCGAGACCCGACCGTCACCGGAGACCCTCGCTCGGCTCGCGGAGCTCGCCGGCCGGGCAGCCGTCAGCGACGAACGGCGGTCGTGGCCGCGCCGGAACGGAAGCGACGAGAGCTGGCCGGGCTGGTGCCACGGCTCGGCCGGCTTCGCGCTGCTCTGGTCGCTCGCATACGAGCTGACCGGCGAGGCGAGCTACCTCGACGCGCTGCTCGGAGCCGCGACCGACGCCGCCACGTACGCGCGCGGCCGCTCGGGTCACCTCTGCTGTGGCGACGCCGGCCGGGCATACGCCCAGCTGGCCGCGTTCCGCGCAACCGGCGACGGGGCGTGGGTCGATCGAGCCAGCAGCCTGCTCGAGAGCGCGGCGGCGACGATCGGCACACGCACGATGCGACGGGACAGCCTCCTGAAGGGCGACCTCGGCGTCGCCGCACTCGAGCTCGACCTGCTTGCCCCAGAACGGTCGGGCTTCCCGCTGTTCGAGCTTCCCCGTTAGGCGGGCAGGATCACAACGCTCCGTTCGCGGAGCGTCGACCTGCACCGAGAACCGCGCGCTGCCACGCGTTCGAGCGAGGTACGGAGTTCACCGCATCAAGGCTCAGGACGCCCTCCGATGCGCCGAAGGCCGCCGTTCGTTGTGATTGGGGTGAGCGAATCCGTGTTCGCGCCCTTCGTCGACAGGAAGGACGATCATGGCTCTCATTTCTCATCCCCCCGAGTCGGAGGCGAGAGACCGGCCTCCGCTCAAGCGCTCTCTCGGTCTCTGGATGGCGACGGCGCTCGTCATCGGCAACATGATCGGCTCGGGGATCTTCCTCCTCCCGGCGAGCCTCGCCGGCGAGGCGGGACCGATCTCCATCGTCGGGCTCGCGTTCACCGGGCTCGGCGCAATGCTGCTCGCGTTCGTGTTCGCACGTCTCGGCCGGGCGCTGCCGCGCACCGGCGGGCCGTACGCGTACGCACGCAAGGCATTCGGCGACTTCGTCGGCTTCCAGACCGCCTGGGGCTACTGGATCGCGGCCTGGGCCGGGAACGCGGCAATCGCGATCGCGTTCGTCGGCTACTTCGGGGTCTTCTGGAACGACCTCGGCACCGACAACGTGCTGGCCGCAGTCGTCGCCGTCGCGTTGATCTGGCTGCTGACGGCGGTCAACGTGCTCGGCGCACGCGAGAGCGGCTGGGTCTCGACGCTGACGACGGTGCTGAAGTTCGTGCCGCTCGCGGCGATCGGTCTCATCGGCCTCTTCTACGTCAGCGGTGACAACCTGACGCCGTTCGCGCCGGTCGGTGACGGGTTCGACTGGCACATCAACGCCGCCGCGACCCTCGCGCTCTGGGCCTTCATCGGCCTCGAGTCGGCGAGCGTCCCGGCTGAGGAGGTGAAGGACCCAGGGAAGACGATTCCACGGGCGACGCTGCTCGGAACCGCCGCGACGACCGTGCTCTACATCGTCGCGATGGTCGCCGTGATGGGCGTTCTCTCACAGACCGTGCTCGCGAAGTCGACGGCACCGTTCGCCGACGCCGCCGACGCGATGTGGGGAGGCTCGTTCCTCGGGCTCGGGTGGGGTAAGTGGATCGCGATCGTGGCCATGGCCTCGACGCTCGGCTGCCTCAACGGCTGGATCCTGCTCACCGCACGGGTCCCGCTCGCCGCAGCCGACGACGGGCTGTTCCCGAAAGCGTTCGCACGTGTGACCGGCAAGGGCAAGACCCCCGTGGTCGGCCTTGTCGTCTCGTCGTTCCTCGCGACTGGGCTCGTCTTCATGAACTACAACGCGAGCCTCGTCGACCAGTTCAACCAGGTGATCCTGCTCGCGACCCTGACCACGCTCGTGCCGTACGCCTACTCGGCGGCGGCCCAGGTTTACCTGTGGGCACACCAGCGCGCCGCGTTCACCGCGCGGGTCTTCTGGCGCGACACGATCATCGCCACGCTCGCCTTCGCCTACTCGGTGTGGGCGATCTGGGGCGCCGGGATCGAGGTCATCGCCAAGGGCTTCATGCTCCTGCTCGCGGGGATCCCGATCTACGTCTGGCTCACCTGGAAGCGAAAGCCGGAGGAGCCGTTGACGCTCCCGGAGGAATGGGCGACTCCGAACGAGACGGGCGCCACGCGTACGACCATCACGATCGAAAGGACATTGCGATGAAGACCGTTGTGATCATGGGCGCCGGGGGACGCGACTTCCACGACTTCAACGTCGTGTATCGCGGTGACCCCAACGTCCGCGTCGCCGCGTTCACGGCAGCGCAGATCCCGGGCATCGACGATCGCGTCTACCCGGCGTCCCTGGCGGGGCCGTTGTATCCCGCGGGGATCCCGATCAGGCCCGAGTCGGAGCTCGAGGACGTCATTCACACCGAGGGCGTCGACGAGGTCGTGCTCGCCTACAGCGACCTCGCGCACGCGGACGTGATGCACAAGGCGTCGCGCGCGATGGCCGCGGGCGCGAGCTTCACGCTCCTCGGCCCGCACGCGACGATGCTCAAGTCACGCAAGCCGGTCGTCGCCGTGACCGCGGTTCGCACGGGTTGCGGCAAGAGCCAGACGAGCCGCGCGATCGGAAAGCTCCTCCTCGCCGAGGGGCTGAAGGTCGCGCTCGTGCGGCACCCGATGCCGTACGGCGACCTCGAGGCGATGCGCGTCCAGCGCTTCGCGACGATCGACGACATCGACCGCTCGAACCCGACCGTCGAGGAGCGTGAGGAGTACGAGCTGCCGGTCGAGCTCGGGATGATCATGTACGCCGGTGTCGACTACGGCGACATCCTCGCGCAGGCGCAGGAGGAGGCCGACGTCGTCGTGTGGGACGGCGGTAACAACGACTTCCCCTTCTACAAGCCGGATCTCTGGGTGACCGTGACTGACCCGCTTCGTGCGGGGCACGAGCTTACGTACCACCCCGGTGAGGTGAACGTACGGATGGCGGACGTCGTTGTCGTCAACAAGGTCGACAGCGCCTCTCCCGAGGACGTTGCGCGTGTGATCGACGATGTGCTCTCCGTGAATCCCGACGTCACCGTCGTCAAGGCGGAGTCGCCGGTCACCCTCGACGAGGGCCCGTCGCTCACCGGTAGGCGCGTGCTCGTCGTCGAGGACGGTCCGACGTTGACCCACGGCGGGATGGCGTTCGGGGCCGGAACGGTCGCCGCACGCCAGGCGGGGGCTGCCGAGCTGGTCGACCCGCGACCGTACGCGGTCGGCTCGATCGCCGAGACGTTCACGCGGTACCCGCACATCGGCGCCGTCCTGCCCGCAATGGGCTACGGCGACGCCCAGGTGCGGGAGCTCGCCGAGACGATCGACCGGGCCGAGTGCGACGTGGTCGTCACCGGCACGCCATTCGACCTCGGACGGCTCGTCACGACCCGGCATCCACTCCGGCACGCTCGCTACGAGCTGCGTGAGGTGGGCGGTCGGTCGCTGGACGAGCTGCTGGCGCCGATCGTCGAGAAAGCGCGGGCGCTCGAGCCCGCGGCGAGGTGAGGGCGATGACCGTCGTCACCGCACCACCGATCCCGCACCACTACCTCCGGGTCTCCGACCTGGACGGAGCGGGGATCTCGGCGGCGCTCGACCTCGCCGCCGAGATGAAGGCGCGCCCGCACGGGTTCGTCGAGGCGCTTCGCGGCGACACCGTCGCGTGCTTCTTCGAGAAGCCCTCGACCCGCACGCGGGTGTCGTTCGCCGCGGCGGCGGAGCGGCTCGGGATGCTCCCGATCCTCCTCCGCCCCGACGAGCTCCAGCTCGGCCGCGGCGAGACGGTCGCGGACACGGCCCACACGCTCTCCGGGTACGCGAACGCGATCGTGATCCGGACGTTTGAGCAGGCGATCGTCGAGGAGATCGCGGCGGCCGCAACCGTCCCCGTGATCAACGCCCTCACGAACGAGCACCATCCCTGCCAGGCGCTTGCCGACGTGCTCACGCTTCGTGAGCGGTTCGGCCGCCTGGAAGGGCTCAAGGTGGCGTTCGTCGGGGACTTCGACAACGTCGCGACCTCCCTCGCGGAGGCCGCGAGCGCACTCGGGTTCGAGCTCCTCGTCTCGACACCACCGGGGTACGAGAAGGACGTCCCCGGCGCAACCGTCGTCCACGACCCGGCCGAGGCGGTGCGCGATGCGCACGCGGTCTACACGGACGTCTGGGTCTCGATGGGTGACGAGGGCGAGCGGGAGCGCAGGCTCCGCGACCTCGCGCCGTATCAGGTGGACGACACGCTGCTGGCCGGCGCTCGGCCGGACGCGGTCTTCATGCACTGCCTCCCGGCGCATCGGGGCGAGGAAGTTGCCGCGAGCGTCATCGACGGGCCGCGCTCGATCGTTTGGCAGCAGGCAGAGAACAGGCTTCCGACCGAGGAGGCGCTCCTCTACCTGCTCGTCACCCGCTCGTGGACGCCGGCCAGGGGGTGGCAGCGGTGAGAATCGTCGTCGCGCTCGGCGGGAACGCCCTGCTTCGGCGAGGCGAGCCCGCCGAGGCGGCGGCGCAGCAACGCAACATTGACGAGGCCACGGCGGCGATCGCGCGTCTCGCCGACGAGCACGAGCTCGTGCTCACGCACGGAAACGGCCCACAGGTCGGTCTGCTTGCGCTCCAAGCGTCGGCCTATCCGGACGTGGGCCCGTACCCGCTCGACGTCCTCGGCGCGGAGAGCGAGGGGATGATCGGCTACCTGCTCGAGCAGAGTCTGCGCAACCGGCTACCGGGTCGGGATGTGGCGACGCTGCTCACGCAGGTCGTCGTCGACCGTGACGACGCCGCGTTCGCGCACCCGACCAAGCCGATCGGGCCGATCTACGACGAGGAGACTGCGCGAGGGCTCGTCACCACGCGCGGCTGGTCGATCGCGCCCGACGGCGAGCACTGGCGCCGGGTCGTGCCCTCGCCGGAGCCGCGCGAGATCGTCGAGCTCGCGACGATCCAGCTCCTGCTCGAGGCAGGAGTCGTCGTCGTCTGCGCCGGCGGCGGCGGGATCCCCGTCGTCGCCGAGAACGGCGCGCTGCACGGTGTCGAGGCCGTGATCGACAAGGACCTCGCCTCAGGCCTGCTCGCCAGGGCGATCGGCGCCGACCGGCTGCTCCTGCTCACCGATGTCGATGCGGTCGAGGTCGACTGGGGAACAGCCGGGGCGCGACCCTTGCACAAAGCGACCCCGGCCGAGCTCCGCGCGCTCACCTTCGCGCCCGGCTCGATGGGACCGAAGATCGAGGCGTGCTGCCGGTTCGTCGAGGCGACCGGTGGCGAGGCCGCGATCGGCTCGCTCTCGCACGCCGCCGAGCTGGCCGCCGGTACCGCGGGAACGCGCATTGCCGGCTCGCATCCGTGGTCACCTCCCAGGCATCTCACATCGTCTTCTCAGCACGCGCGGCGACGATGACCATGACCCGCCTGGAGAGACCGGCACCGCCCATTGGGGCACAATGAAGGGTGTGACCGACAGCACCCCGCTCGATCGCAAGCTCGTCGACGCCGCCGAGCGGCTGTGCCGAGCGTTTCGTGCCGCCCGGCAACACCTCGCTACTCGACACCGGTTGTCGCTCCTCCAGCTGCTGATCCTCGAGCAGCTCGCCGACCACAAGCCGCGCCGCGCCGGCGAGCTCGCCGCCGAGCTCGCCGTCAGCCAACCGACGATGAGCGACGCCATCGCGACGCTCGAGCGCAAGGGGCTCGCGCACCGCCAACCCGACCCCGACGACCGCCGCGCAACCACCGTCAGCCTCTCGCCCGATGGCGTCGCGCTCGCCGGTGAGATCTCTCAGGAGCTCGTCCCGCTCCTCGGCGGCGATGAGACCGCCGCCGACCCGGATGACCGCGGAACCGCGCTTCGCGTCCTCCTCGCCGAGGTCGGCCGGCTGCACCGTGCCGGCGTCATCGCCGTCGATCGCGGCTGCGCGACCTGCGACGACTACCACCCACCACACGCGGGCACGCCCGCCCACTGCGACCTCGTCGCCCAGCGACTGAGCGACCAGGATCTCCGCGTCGACTGCCCCGAGCACAGCAGCATCCGCTGAGCAACGAGGTTGTAGGGTTGGGCGGATGGACGACAGGCACGAGCGCGGGCTGGACGCATACGCCAGTCAGTTCGAGATCCCCCGGGAGACCGTCCGAGAGCACCTGACCGCGCTCGTCGGCGGCCGGATGGCAGAGGAGGCGATCCTCACCGCCGGAGCTGCGTGGGTGGACGACTGCCTCAGCCTGCGCGATCGCAGCCTCGTCGTGCTCACGTCGCTCATTACCCAGGGCGGCCTCGAAGCGCGGCTGCGCCCGCACGTGCGGCTGGCGCTCAAGCACGGCGCGACCCCAGCCGAGCTGGAGGCGCTGACCGCGCTGCTCGCCGT
>JAXLSV010000008.1:0-135966 GCA_046330385.1 Gaiellales bacterium
GCGTCTGGCACGCGCAGCCGGCCCGCGAGATCGTGGAACAACTCATCTAGCTGACCGCGTTTGGGCCGGCGCTCAACCGGGGGCGCGCCGCTTCGGAGTCGACCATCCAGCCGACGCGGACGGGCGCTGGCGGAGCGGGGGATGCCGGTGGGGCGTCGGGTCGGTCGGGAGCCTGGACGCTGTCTCCGTCACGAGGGCGAATCGCCGCCCCGACGGCGCGTGCCCTCGCTTTCGCACCGAAGGCAAGCGCGGTCAACCCCCCGCTAAGCAGGGCATCCACCGATCCGAGGAGGCCCGTGGCACACGAGACGCACACGGGGGCACGCTAGCGACGCGCTGCGAACCCCGCAACCGAATCGTCAGATCGTCGGCTCGACCTCGGGCTCGCGCTCGAGCGCAAACGCCTCGTGCAGGCCACGCACCGCTTCTGGGATCCGATCGCGCGCGATCATGCACGAGATCTTGATCGGGGACGTCGAGATCATCTGCAGGTTGATCTCGAGGTCGGCGAGCGTCCGGAACATCGTTGCCGCGACGCCCGGGTGCGACCGCATCCCGGCGCCGATCAGCGAGACCTTGCCGAGACCGTCGTTCTGCTCGAGGATGAAGTCGCCGAGGTCGCCACGAAGCGCCTCGATCGCATCGATTGCGGCGGGGACGTCCTCCGCCGGCACCGAGAACGAGAGCTCCGCGCCCGAGTGCACGACGTTCTGGATGATCGTGTCGACGTTGACGTTGGCACCGGCGACCGCGTCGAACACGGCGGCCGCGACTCCGGGCCGGTCGGGTAGCCCGGTGAGCGTGAACACGACGTCGCTCTCCGAATGTGTGACGGCGGTGACGATGGGCTGTTCCATTCCTGCTCCCTCCTCGACCCAGGTTCCTTCCTCGTCCGAGAACGTCGACCGGGCGTGAATACGAACTCCGTGGCTGCGGGCGAGCTCGACCGAGCGCAGCATCAGCACCTTCGCGCCGGACGACGCCATCTCGAGCATCTCCTCGTACGAAATTCGCGGGATCTTCCGCGCCTCGGGAACGATGCGCGGGTCGGCGGTGAAGACGCCGGGGACGTCCGAGTAGATCTCGCAGGCCGCCCCGAGCGCCGCCGCCAGCGCGACCGCGGTCGCGTCGGTGCCGCCGCGGCCGAGGGTCGTGACGTCCATCGTCTCACGCGAAAAGCCCTGGAACCCGGCGACGAGGACGATCTTGTCCTCGTCGAGCGCCGCGCGCACCCGCTCGCCTCTGATCGCCTGGATCTTCGCCTTTGTGTGCGCCGAATCGGTGAGGATTCCCGCCTGCGAGCCGGTGAGCGACACTGCCTCCTCGCCGAGGTCGTCGATCGCCATCGCGACCAGCGCACAGGCGATGCGCTCGCCGGTCGAGAGCAACATGTCGAGCTCACGCGGTGCCGGGGTGTCGGAGACGTCGTGGGCGAGCGCGATCAGCGAGTCGGTGGTCTTGCCCATCGCCGAGACGGTGCCGACGACTCGGAGCCCCTTGCGCTTTGCTCCGACGAACCGGCGCGCGACGTTCTTGATCTTCTCCGGGTCGGCGACCGAGGAGCCGCCGAACTTCATCACGACCGTGTCGAACGGGATGGGCGCCTCAGCCATGGCTTGTATTGTCGCTACAACGTGAGCCCGGGGCGCCGGTACCGCGCGACATAGGGTGGCACCGGAATCCCTGTTCGCAGCGCGCTGTCAGGGACGGGGTCGAGCGCCGCGGTGACGAGCGGGATATGACCGGCCCACACGTCGAGTTGCGCGTCCTCCGTCTCCCCGTCCTCGGGGCCGCCGGTCCGGATCTTGGCCGAGGCCTCGTCGAGGGGCACGCGTAGCACGCTTGTCGCCTTGAGCTCCAGCTCGGTCGGGCGACGCGCGTCGGCCCAGCGACCCGGGAGGAGCTTCTCGGTGAATGCACGGAGCGCCTCGTTCTTCTCTTCGCTGCCGGTGACGGCGGTTGCGGTTCCGAGCACGACGACCGACCGGTAGTTCATCGAGTGCTCGAAGACGGAGCGGGCGAGGACGATCCCGTCGACGAGCGTCACCGTCACGCACACGGGAACGCCTTCCTCGAGGAGCTGCAGCGAGCGCGCGGCCGCAGAGCCGTGCACGTACAGATCGTCGCCGAGCCGCGCGTGGAGCGTGGGGATCACGTACGGCTGCCCGTCCTGCACGAAGCCGAGGTGCGCGATGAGCGCCGCGTCCAGGACCGCGTCAACGGTCTCACGGTCGTACGCCGCGCGGTCGTTGACGCGCCGCACGCGCACACGCTCAGACGGCGCTGCACGGGCCCGATCGTGTGCGGTCGACATCCGAAACAGTCAACCAGAACCGTGCGCGCGCGGCGGTGCGCAGGCGCTTAGCCGGAGCGCTCGCGGTGGCAGACCGCTTCGATGTTGTTCCCGTCGGGGTCGAGGACGAAGGCGCCGTAGTACCCGGGGTGGTACTGGGGTCGCTCGCCCGGCGCCCCGTTGTCGACGCCGCCCGCGGCGCAGGCCGCTTCGTGGAAGCGGTCGACGGTCGCACGATCCTCGCAATGGAAGGCGACATGATCGAACATCGCTCCTCCTTCCGAAGGTGACCACGAGCATATCGGCCGCATCGTGGATCTGGCCGGGATGTCGATTTCGGCGTGTGCCGATTGTCCTTGGGATAGTCATCAGCAAAAGGAGGCCACGATGAAGTACATCCTCTTGATCCACCAGGGGACGACCCCGACCCCCGCGACGCCCGACGCCTGGGCGGAGCTGGGCGAGCAGGAGCAGGCCGCGGTCTACGCCGCCTACCGTGAGGTCAACGAGACACCCGGAGTGACGCCGGGGGTGCACATGCAGCCGCCGGAGCTCGCGACCACCGTTCGCGTGCGCGACGGCGAGACCCTGATCACCGATGGGCCGTTCGTGGAGCTGAAGGAGGCGGTGGGTGGGTATCTGATCTACGACGCGCCCGACCTCGATGCCGCGATCGCGCTCGCCGCCCGCATCCCCGCGGCCCGCCTCGGCGGCGCGATCGAAGTGCGACCGCTCGTGGAGCACGGATCCTGATCGAGACCCTGTACCGGGAGCACCGGGCGAAGGTGCTCGCCGCGCTGGTCGGCTTCCTCGGCGATCTCGATGCCGCCGAGGAAGCCGTTCAGGACGCGTTCGCGATCGCCGTGCAGCGCTGGCCTCGCGACGGCGTCCCTGCGAACCCGACCGGCTGGCTCGTGGTAACGGCTCGCAATCGCGCGCTCAACCGCATCGCGCGTGAGCGCAACCTCCGGGCGAAGACCCGCCTGCTCGATCCGCCAATGGCCGTCGTGGAAGACGAGCTCGACGAGGGCTTCCCCGACGAGCGCCTCGAGATGCTGTTCCTGTGTTGTCACCCGGCACTCTCGCGGGAGGCGCAGGTGGCGCTGACGCTGTACACGCTCGCCGGGCTGACGACCCCTCAGCTCGCACGGGCGTTCCTCGTGCCGGAGCCGACGATGGCCCAGCGACTCGTGCGGGCGAAGAAGAAGATCCGCGAGGCAGGGATCCCGTTCCGGCGGCCGGCGGAGCACCTTCTGCCCGAACGCCTCGTCTCCGTGCTCGCAGTCGTGTACCTGATCTACAACCAGGGCTACACCGGTGACGTCGACCTGGCGACTGAAGCTCGCCGGCTCGCCGGGCTCCTCGTCGCCCTGATGCCCGACGAGCCCGAGGCTCACGGTCTGCTCGCGCTGATCCAGCTGCACGAAGCGCGTCGCCCCGCACGGCTTCGCGACGGCGAGCTCGTGCTGATCGCGGATCAGGACCGAGGGTTGTGGGACGCAGCGGCGATCGAGCTCGGGCGCGCCACGCTCGAGCGGGCGGTCGCGCTCCGCGGCCGTGGCCGCTACGTTCTCGAGGCGGCGATCGCTGCCTGCCACTGCGAGGAACCGCGTGACTGGGCGCGCATCTCGGAGCTTTACGGGGAGCTGGCCGCGCTCACCGGCTCACCCGTCGTCGAGCTGAGCCGGGCGGTGGCGATCGCCGAGGTCGAGGGTCCCGAGGCAGCCCTCGAGCTGGTCGCCCGCCTCGAGCTCGAGGCGTATCACTACACGCACGCCGTCACCGCCGACCTCCTCGAGCGGGTTGGCCGGAGAACCGAGGCCGAGACAGCGTGCCTGCGCGCCCTCGAGCTTGTTCACGACCCGGCGGAGCGGCAGCAGCTGGAACGACGGCTTTCCCGCTTGCGGGCCACCAACGACGACAAGGAGTAGCCATGCTCGGACGGAAGACGTTCACCCGCGAAGAGATCGATCGTGCCCGCGACCTGCTCAGCGAGCTCACACGAGGATACGACGAGCTCGCGACCGCCGTCGCGGCGACCGCAGATGCACAGGCGGCCGCGGCGCTCGAGCGGGTCGAGCCCCTGCTCGGGAGCATGCTGCTGCTCGCGCTCGACCGCCCGTTCGTCCACCGGATCCGCGCGGTCACCGGGAAGGGCGGCACGCCGCTCAACGAGCTGGAGCTCCTCGTCGACGCCGTCTCCCTTCACGGCGGCGTGCTGACGGGGAACAACGTCATCAAGTACGTGCCCGAGCAGGCGGTGCTCGGGCTCTCGCCGGGCGACCGGGTCTCGGTCACGCGCGACGACGTCGCCCGGCTAGCGGCAGGCGTGTTCTCGGAGCTCGAGGAGAAGTTCGTGTAGCAGGAGCTGGGCGGGCGCGGGTCGGCCTCCTCGGCTGATCCCGCCGCCGGGCGCCTACCGCAGTCCGCCGCCGAGCGGGCTGAAGGTCGCGGTCGGCTTGCCTTCGGCGGCCTGTGCGGCGCGCTCGGCCTCGGCGTCGGTCGCGCGCTGCTCTTTCTCGGCATGCTCGAGTGCGACGAGGAAGTCGTGGCGGTTGGTCGCCGCGTTCGCGGCGACGTCGCGCTCGACTTCGCCGTCGAGCACCAGCTTGATGAGCGCCTGCGCGAAGGACTGCATCTCGAAGAACTCGCCCGCCTCGACCGCGTCGATGATCTCGTCCGGCCGGTTCTCGCGGATCAGGTCCTGGATGCGGGCGTTCGAGACCATCACCTCGATCGCCGGGACGCGGCCGCCACCGGCGCGGGGGAGCAGGCGCTGGCTGATCACGCCGCGAAGCGTGCCGGCGAGGATCGAGCGGATCTGCGGCTGCTTCGCTGCGGGGAAGAACTCGACGAGGCGGCCCAGCGTCTCTGCCGCGTCGATCGTGTGCAGCGTCGAGAAGACGAGGTGACCCGACTCGGCGGCCTGCAGGGCGGTGTGCGCCGTCTCGGTGTCGCGGAGCTCACCGATGAGAATGATGTCGGGGTCCTGACGGAGCACGCGCCGGAGCGCCTGGTCGAAGCTCGCGGTGTCGAGACCTACCTCGCGCTGGTTGACGATGCAGTTCCGGTCGGGGTGGAGGATCTCGATGGGGTCCTCGATCGTGACGATGTGGTGTCGCCGCTGGCGGTTGATCGAGTCGAGCATCGACGCGAGCGTTGTCGTCTTGCCCGAGCCCGTCGGGCCGGTGACGAGGACGAGGCCGCGGTGCTCCTGCGCGAGGCGCGCGACGCCGGACGGAAGTCCGAGCTCGTCGAAGGTCGGGATCACGCTGGGGATCACCCGGAAAGCGAACGAGGTCGCGCCGCGCTGGCGGAACCCGTTGACGCGGAAACGGGGGAGGGTGGGGTGTGAGAAGGCGATGTCGAGGTCGCCGTGCTCGTCGAAGGCGTCGCGGCGGCGAGGCGAGATCTCGGTGACCGCGTCGAGCACCTCGATCAGGTCGTGCTCGCCGAGCGCGCCCCAACCCTGCATCGGCTCGAGCTCGCCGTCGAGCCGGATCACCGGCGGCTGGCCCAGCTTGAGGTGAACGTCGCTGGCGCCCATGCCGACGGCAGCGGTGAGAAGGTCGATGAGATCCATCGGACGAGGGATCGGCAGGTTTCGCGCGTTCCTTTAGCAGGGTCGAGCTCGTCGGCCACCCTTGTCGGGTCGCGATCAGGTCGTGCGGGGGATCTCGACGCCGAGCGCCCCGAGCTCCCGCTCTGCCTGCTCGGCCCAGCCGCGATTCGCACGCGGGCTGGCCGGCGAGGGGTGGAGGATCGAGCCGACGGGCATCCCGGGCGGGGCGACCGCGGCCGCGCGGGTACGCGCGAAGTCGCCGACGCCGACCACGAGCCGTGGGGCGAGGATCTCCAGCGCTGCCACCAGCGCCGCGTCGCAGGCGTCGTAGAGCCGCTGCCGCTCCCCTGCGGGAAGCTTGTCCGGGGTGCGGTTCCGACCGCTTTCCTCGAGAAACGCGAGCGGGCAGTAGTTGAGCACGAAGAAGCTCTCGAAGAAGCGCTCCGGAGTGTCGTACCGAGCACGGGCCCAGCTCCACAGCCGGGTGCCGCTCACTTCGGTTCGCCGGCAGGCGAGACCCTCGACCGGTCGGCGGGGATGTTCGTTCGCAGGACGACCGACGGCGCCGCTGAGGCCGAGCCAATCGCGCACGATCGTGACGTCACCGAACGGGATCCCTGTCTGGGCCATCCCGAACGGCCCGGGGTTCATCCCCAGCAGGAGCACCCGCCCGCCGGCAGAGCCCCAACGCCCGGCGTACTGTGCGAAGAGATCCGCCGCGTAGACGAGCGGGTTGTAGACGTGGGTGACCGGGGGCGCGAACGACAGGCCCTCGAGCTCGCGGCAGAGGGCCCGCGCGATCTGGATGAGATCCACCGTCGCGCTACCGTGGTCCCGCGAGTCGCGCGATGAGCTTCAGCGGGCCGCGCGCAACCCCGCGCGCGTCTGCCGGGTGGGCGAGCTCGCCGCAGAGAATCCGGGCGACGACGCCGAAGACGCCCGGTGCGCGCGCCGCCGCGAACACGAGCCTCGGGTGCCGGTCGAGCGCGCGCTTCGCCGCCCACGAAGCGTGGGCGTGTCGGTCGAGCGCCGCCGCGAGCGCCGCGCTGTACCCGTCGAGGTCGCCGGAGAGGATCGCGTCGGCCGCGAGGCGCGCCGAGGTGAAGGCCTCGTACATCCCATCGCCCGAAAGCGGATCGACGAGGCCGGCGGCATCGCCGACGAGGAGAGCCCGACCCCGATGCGCGGGAGCACCGGGTCGCCGCATCGGCAACCGGTGCCCGCGAACGTCGGTCAACAGCTGGGTGTCGACTCCATTCCGTCGCGCGAGCTCATCGAGATGGGCACGAAGCCGCGGGCCTTCGCTTCCCCAGCCGCCGACCCCGAGGTTCGCGTGGTCGCCCTTCGGGAAGATCCAGCCGTAGCCACCCGCGACGGTGCCGAGCTCGACGACCGCGGTTCGCTCGAGCTGGTCGATCTCGACGGTCTCCAGGGGGACGTTGCCCTCGAGCGCGACGCCGTGCACGATGGAAGGCGAGATTCCGGAGGCGCGTGCGACGATGCCGTTGGCGCCGTCGGCGCCGAGGCAGGTTGTCGCCGTCACGAGGTCGCGGCCGACCCGGGCGGTCACGCCCGTCTCGTCGAACGCGAGGTCGGCGACCTTGACTCCTCCAGAGAAGGTCGCGCCGGCGCGTTCGGCCTCCTCGACGAGAAACGCGTCGAGTCGCCGGCGCTGCGTCATGTGGATCACAGGCTGTTGGTGCGTCCGTGCGAACGAGCTTCCGTAGCCCGTCCGTAGCGAGAAGCGGTCGACGCGCCGCTCGACCACCGGCGTGGGATCGACCGGGATCCGCTTGAGCGCGCGACCGGTGAGCCCGCCGCCGCACGGCTTGTCGCGCGGGAACTCCGCTTTGTCGACGAGAAGCACCCGCGCTCCGCCGCGTGCCAGGTTGATCGCGCTCGCCGAGCCGGCCGGCCCGGCGCCCACGACAAGAACGTCGAACCGCCTCACCCTGCTCAGACTGTAGACGAGGAGCTCCGGCCGGCCTGTGAGATAGGCAACGCCCATGGTCTTTGCCGACGCAGGCCGAGCCTGTCCGGCGCTTTGCCGGCGGCGGCATACCGTGGATGTCGAAGATGACTGAGCGGACGAGCAGATGAGGACCCTTCGGCCGACGCGGCGGGTTGTCCTTCGGGTCGGTCTCGCGCTCGTTCTCCTCTTTGCGCTGATCCAGCTCGTCCCGTACGGACGCTCGACCCACAACCCGCCGGTGACGCGCGCCGCACAGTTCCCCGACGCGACCACGAGCCGCCTCTTTGCCAGCGCCTGCGGCGACTGCCACTCGAATCTCACCAAGCGCTGGTGGCTCACGCGCATCGCTCCCGCCTCGTGGCTCGCCGAGAACGACATCCGCGGCGGGCGCGAAAACCTCAACGTCTCGGCCTGGGATCGCCCGCAGGAGGGCGTCGACGACGTCGTCGAAGCGGTTGAGGGCGGTGGAATGCCCCCGCTCCAGTACAAGCTCTTCCACGGCGACGCGCGGCTCTCGGACGCGCAGCGCCAGCAGCTCGCAGCCGGTCTCCGGCGCCTGTACGCGACCGACCCGCCAGCCGCGACGCGCTAGCGCTCGCTTCAGTTCAGGAGTCGCTGCTGCGGAGCGCCAGCCTGCCGCCGAAGGATGCAGGGGAGAGGATTCGAACCTCTGAAGGCTGAGCCAGCGGGTTTACAGCCCGCCCCCTTTGGCCACTCGGGAACCCCTGCGCAGCGCGCAAGTGTAGCCGCTCACGGCTCCCGGCCGCGCGTCGGCACGCGCGGCGATCTCGCTCGCGTCGCTCGCTCAACTCCTCGTCGCGGTGACCGATCACCGCGACGTGGCGTCGTCCCACCCCACCCGGGAGCTACCGCTCCTCTGGTTCGGGCCGCTCCTCCACCCGACCGGGTTCGACGAGGAGGGGCACTCCGTGCTGCTCTCGCTCGAGCGCCTCGGGTACGCGCCCGCCGCGCGCAACTACCGGCAGGAAGCGACACACGGACAGTCGATCGACGCGGCCGCCCGCGGCGCCGTCGAGCGCGCGCTTGCGCGGCCGCTGCCGACCGGGCGCCACCTGCTGGTCCAGCACGCGCTCCTTCAAGGTCGGGTCCACGACGCCGGCCCGACCGCGGCACGTCTCATGTTCGAGACCGACCAGCTCCCGCCCGACTGGATGCGGCGGCTGCACACGGTCGACGAGCTCTGGCTCACGAGCGACCACGCGCTCGAGGTGTTCGGCAACGCCGGTGTGCCCGCCGAGCGGATGCACCTCCTGCCGATGACGCTCGACTTCGATCTCTACGACCCCACCGTCGAGCGCGAGCCGTTCACGCTCCCCGAGCAGGCGCGCGGATTCCGATTCCTCACCACCTTCGAGTTTCAAGAGCGAAAGGGGTGGGACGTCCTGCTCGACGCGTGGGTGCGCGCGTTCGACGCGAACGACGACGTCTCGCTCGTGCTCAAGACCTTCTCCCTTCACGGCGACACGCGCCGTGAGGTGCACGAACGACTCGATGCGGCCCTGGCTGAGGCGTGCCGTCGTCACGGTAAGACGAACGCGCCGGTTGTACTCGAGTCGAGCGTGCTCCCGGCGGGCGAGCTCCCACGTCTCTACGCTGCCTGCGACGCCTTCGTGCTCGCGAGTCGCGGAGAGGGGTGGGGGCGCCCGTACATGGAGGCGATGGCAATGGGCCTACCCACCATCGGCTCGGGGTGGAGCGGCAACCTCGCGTTCATGGACGAGGACAACAGCTTCCTCGTCGGTGGCCGGCTCCGTCCGATCGAGCGCTGGGACGCCCGTCCTGAGCGCGACTGGAAGGGCCATCGCTGGTTCTCCGCCGATCCCGAGCACCTTGCCGAGACGCTGCGCGCCGTCGCCGCCGGCGGCGCCGAGGTCGAGCGTCGGGCTACCAATGCCAAGAATTCGATGCGAGAGCGGTTTGCGCCCGAGGTGGTCGCGCGCCGCGTCGTCGAGCTGACCGAGCTCGCGCTCGCCCGCCACGAGGCCGAGAGCGGCCGTCCCGTCGCCGCCGTGTGGCGCGGCGACTTCGGTCTCCATCACTCGCTCGCGATCTCCAACCTCGGCACCAGTCGGGCGCTCGAGGAGAAGCTCGCCGAGAGCGGCGCCGTGCTCGAGCGCGCCTCGGTCGATGCGGCCGTCGCCGTGCGCGAGAGCGCGCCCGTCGGGATCGCCCAGCAGTGGCCACCTGCGTGGAACCCTCCCGCCAACGGCCCGTTCGTCCTCTGCCAGCCGTGGGAGCTCTCCCGTGTCCCGGCCGACTGGGTCGAGCGGATCGATGCGCAGGTCGACGAGGTGTGGGTGCCGTCGGAGCACACGCGTCGCTCGTACGTCCAGTCGGGTGTCGCCGCCGAGCGCGTCCACGTCATCGGCGCAGGGGTCGACGGTAGCCGGTTCACGCCGGCGGGCGACCACTATCCGCTTCCCGCGCCCGCGGGAGGGCACGGCCGCGCCGCAACCGTCTTCCTCTGGGTCGGCGGGCTGATCCCGCGCAAGGGTCTCGACAAGCTCCTCGCGGCCTACGGGGCGGCGTTCACGAAGGCCGACGACGTGTGTCTCGTCGTCAAGGCCCACCAGACCGGTGGCCTGTATCGCGACACGACGACACAGCGGATGCTCGAGACCTTCATGCAGCAGGCCGATGCGCCAGCGCTCGTCGTCCTGCTCGACGACATCGGCGCCGACGAGCTCCCAGGGCTCTACCGCGCTGCCGACTGCGTTGTCCAGCCGTATCGTGCCGAGGGCTTCTGTCTCCCGGCGCTCGAAGCGCTGTCGTGCGGCGTCCCCGTGATCGCAACCGCTGGGGGGCCGACCGACGAGTTCCTCAGCGACGAGTGCGCCTGGCGGATCCCCGCCACCGAGCTCGAGGCACCCGACGGCTGGCTGCCGTCCTCCCTCGCGACCGATCCCGAGCGCGGCGCGCCGACAATGCTGGAGCCCGATCTCGATGCGCTCGTCGCCGCGCTGCGCGAGGCGACCGACCCGGTTGCTCGAGGAGCCAAGGCGCTTCACGCACGCGCGACCGCCGAGCGGTTCGGCTGGGAGCGGACGGGTGAGCTCGCCGGCGCCCGCCTCGAGGCACTCGCCGGAACCGAGCCGCGGCGAAACCACGCGCAGGGTCGCAAGCCGACGAGCGACGTGATGGCGCGAGGCGCGATCGACGACCTCGTCACCGCCGCCCAGTTCGACGTCGCCTGTGGGCTCGCAACGGGCGCCGCGACTCCGGCGGCAACCGCGGGACGCCCGGGAGCGGGCGGCCGGAAGCACGGCCGCACCAAGCCCCAGCAGCAGAGCCTGAGCCTCCCTGGGATTGCCGGCGGTGGTGCGCTCGCCCGTGAGATCGAGCGACTCGAGGCCTCGGGCGATGATCACACCCGCTACGGCATCGTGCGCGAGAGCCTGATGCGGCTCGTCGCTGCCGCGCCGAGCTTCCCCGGCGTTCGCGGCGCGGGGCTCGCGATCGACACGATCCTCGCCCTGCTCGACCAGCTCGAGCGAAACCCCTCCGAACCACTGCTGCTCTCGGAGCTCGGGATCTCCCTGTTCGGGCTCGGTGAGCTCGACGCGGCCGAGACCGTGTTCCGCGCGATCGAGCGGCTCGACCCCGAGTACGAGGGCGTCCAGGAGAACCTGATCGGCGTCCGCGCGCGTCGCGCCGGCAGTGTCGGCGGCACCCCGCTCGCGACCGATCCGGCCCAGCGCCGCCTCGCCAGGGAGCTCGGACGCCGAGCCGAAGCGGTCGCGACTAAGGCGGCACCGGCTGCCGACGCCCGCATCTCGCTCTGCATGATCGTTCGCGACGAGGAGACGATGCTCGCACGAAGCCTCGAGGCGGCAGCGTCCTGGGTCGACGAGATCGTCGTCGTCGACACCGGCTCGACCGATGGCACCGTCGAGGTCGCGCAAGCCCACGGCGCCCGCGTCGAACGGTTCCCGTGGACGGGCTCGTTCGCCGAGGCGCGCAACGTCTCGCTCGAGGCGGCGACGGGCGACTGGATCCTCTGGCTCGACGCCGACGAGATCCTCGCCGAGGGCGCCGGCCCGAAGCTCCGCGAGCTCGCCCGCCACACCTGGCGCGAGGGCTTCTACGTCGCGATCGAGAACGAGACCGGCGATGAGGCCGGCGCGGCCGTTGTCCACGAGGCGCTTCGCTTCTGGCGCAACCGTCCCGCGATCCGCTTCAAAGGCCGGATCCACGAGCAGCACACCCACGAGATGCCCCTCGAGCTCGCCGAGCGGTTCGGCCGTAGCTCGATCCGCGTGCGCCACCTGGGCTACCGCCCCGAGATCGTCGCGGCGAAGGGAAAGAGCAAGCGCAACCGCACGATCCTCGAGCAGGAGCGACCCGGACCGTTTACGTGGTTCTCGCTCGCCAGCGAGCACTTCGCGGACGAGGAGCATGCCGAGGCATTCGAGCTCTTCGACCGCGCCTGGCATGAGATCGACCGCGAGGTCGCCGCCGGTGCCTCCGAGCCGCACTACCGCCCCGTGCTGGCGCTTCGCCGGGCGCGCACCGCGCGGCTCTCATCGGGTCCGCAGCTCGGGCTCGAGCTCGCGGCCGAAGGCCTCGAGACGTACCCGCTGCACACGGACCTCGTGCTCGAGTCGGCGATCTGTGCGAAGGATCTCGGCTACCTCGACGAGGCAGCACGCCTCGCGGAGGAGGCGCTCAAGCTCGGCGACGGGCCTGCGCGGTATGCCGCGCAGGTTGGTTGCGGCACGTTCCTCGCGCTCGAGTTCCTCGCAACCGTTCGCGCAGCGCAGGGTCGCCTCGACGAGGCGACCGACCTGCTCGAGCGCTGCCGCCAGCTCTATCCCGAATCGGCACCGTCGGTCGATCGGCGCCTCGCCTCGCTCGGCGACGTCGAGACCGCCCAGCGCAACCTCATCGCCGCGATCGAGAACCACGACCCGGCAGCGCTTGCCGGAGCGCTCGCGGCCTGCGGCGACCGGCTCGCATCCGACACGCTCTCCGCGTACCTCTCGGTGCACGCCGTGCTGACGGGCGACGGCGACGTCGTCATCCCGATCGACGTGACTCCCGCGCTCAGCACGCTGCTCGACGAGCTGCTCGCGGCGCAGCGGTTCGCGGCCTTCGAGGTCGTGCTCCGCGCCTGGGAGGCATCGGCGCTCGAGACCGGCGACCGAGACGATATCCTCGCCCGCATCTACCTCGGTCGCGGCTTCGTCGACTCCGCCGCGGAGCTCTGGGCCCGAGCCTGGGACGATCGCAAGGACACGCGAGCGGTCGTCGGCTTCGCCCGGATCCACGCTCGGCAGGGCGATAACGAGGCGGCGCGCGAGCTTGCCGCCGAGGCGCTCGAGCTCGATCCCGAGCTCGCGGAAGCGCAAGAGCTCCTCGCCGTCCTCGCCTGACGCCGCTCGTCCTGTCCGGGACCGCCCGGAGATCCGAGGCGACGCGAGGCGACGTGCCCGGCTAGCCCGACGAGCGATGTGAAGCGACCGCACCCGCTCACCACGCCAATGCGGCGCGTGGTCTTTGGGCAGACGCTCTAAAGAACGCGTTGCGTCGGGCGAATACACCTTCGACGGACCAGGACGGTTCGTCGTCGTCCCAGACAAGGAGTCAGGTATGTCCCTGCGGATCCAGAACAACATCGAGGCCTTCAACGCCCACCGGCAGTTGTCGCTGACCTCGAGCAAGATGGGGAAGGCGATGGAGCGCCTCTCCTCGGGCTACCGAATCAACCGTGCAGCCGATGACGCAGCCGGACTCGCGATCAGCGAGAAGCTGCGGGCTCAGATTGGTGGCCTGGCGCAGGCACAGCGGAACGCGCTCGACGCAGTCTCGCTCGTGCAGACGGCAGAAGGCGCGCTGCAGGAAGTGCACACCATTCTTCAGCGTGTGCGCGACCTCTCCGTGCAGTACGAGAACGGCACCCTCTCGGCGTCCGACAAGACGTCGATCGCAACCGAGATCTCGGAGCTCGGCCAGGAGATCGGCCGCATCCGCGACACGGTCGCGTTCAACAACCAGAAGCTTCTGGACGGCTCGACGCCGACGGTGACGTTCCAGGTTGGTGCGAATGACGGGCAGACCATCACGATCTCGACGCTGGATGTCTACTCCTCGTCGAGCACGGTGATGGACTCGGACTTCTTCACCAGCTACACCTCCCAGACCAACCGCCTCTCGACCCTCGACGGCATGATCGCGACGGTCGCCACGCATCGGGCCACGTTCGGCTCGACGCAGAACCGGCTCGAGCACACCCTGAACAACCTCTCGGCGTACGAGGAGAACCTCCGCGCGTCCGAGAGCCGGATCAGGGACGTCGACATGGCGTCGGAGATGGTGTCCTTCACCAAGCTGCAGATCTTGCAGCAGGCGGGTACGTCGATGCTCGCGCAGGCGAATCAGCTCCCACAGTCGGTGCTGAGCCTCCTGCGCAGCTAGCGCGATCGCACATAGATGACGGCGTCCGGCGACGGGCGCCGTCATCGTCAATCACATCGCTCGGTGCGGCGGGCTAAAGAACGTTCGACGGTGGCCGATCATCTGCGGCGTCAGCCAACTGTCGATCCAAGGAAGGATCGAAATCATGATCGAAGGACTCCCAACCATCGGCCCCGCAGACCGGCCCCAGTCGGTTCGCAAGGTCACCACGAGCTCCCCGCTCTCGCGAGCCGGGGGCGCCCCCGACCTGTCCTTTCCGGACACGCCGCCCGCCGAGGTGCTCGAGGCACTCGGGCAGGCGCAGTCGGTCATCTCCGAGCTCGCCTCGCGCGAGCTCCACTTCTCGATCGGTGAGGCCGACGGCCGTGTGCACGTCCGCGTGCTCGACGGCAACGGCGACACCGTGAGGGAAATCCCCGCCAAGGACGCGCTCGAGATCCTCTCGGGTGAGCGGCCTGTCGGGCTCGGGGTGGACGCGCTCGGCTAATGTCGTCCGCGTCCCCTAGCTTCAACGTCGGCGGCCTCGCCTCCGGCCTGGACACCAACGCGATCGTCTCGCAGCTCATGACGATCGAGGCCCGACCGAAGGTCAGGCTCCAGCAGAAGGTCCAGGTCGAGCAGGCGAGGCAGTCGGCGTTGCAGGACGTCCAGACCCGGCTTCGCAATCTTTCGCTCTCCCTGGCCGGGATTCGCGACACGTCGACCTGGGGTGACGTCCAGTCCGTCGACTCGACCGACTCGACCAAGGTCGGCGTCAAGCGCGTCGGCGGCGCAGCCGCCGGCGGGTACTCCCTGCTGGTCACCTCGCTCGCTCGCGCTGCGCAGGCGACGCAGGGCACCGCGGCCACGGCGGCGTCCGGGGCCGACACGCTTCGGATCACGGTCGGGAGCTCGTCACCGAAGACCGTTGACGTGGCGATCGCTGCGGGCGACACGCTCGCGCAGATCGCAGAGAAGATCAACGGCACGAGCGACGTGCCCGTCTACGCGTCGGTGGTCAGCGGGAAGCTCGTGCTCTCCGGCAAGGAGACCGGCTCGGACAAGACCATCACCGTCGCCGACGGGGACACCGGAAATGGGACAGACCTCGCGACCGAGCTTGGCTTCACCCAGACGCAGGCTCCGCTCAACGCCGACTTCACGCTCGACGGCACCAGGTACACGAACCGCTCGTCAAATGTCGTCGCCGACCTGCTCCCGGGTGTGGAGCTCACGCTCAAGGCCTCCACCGGCGCGAGCACGGTCGGGATCAACATCGGCGCGCCCGCGCCCGACACCGCGACGATCACCGCGAAGGTGCAGGCGTTCGTCGACCAGTACAACTCGACGATCGATTTCATCCGCTCGAAGCTCAATGAGGAGAAGGTCGCGAACCCGCAGACCGCCGCCGACCGGACGAAGGGCGTCCTCCGCGGCGACCCGGGAATCTCGGCGCTGCTCGACAAGCTGCGAAGCTCGCTCTCGAGCGCGATCTCGGGTGCGCCCGCCGATCTCGACCGGCTTGCCGATGTCGGAATCACCGGTGGGGCGCTGACCGGGGCGATCAACCGCGACGCGGTCGGCGGCAAGCTCGCGTTCGACGCGGCGAAGCTGACCGAGAAGCTCGCCTCGAGCTTCGGCGACGTCAAGAAGCTGTTCACGAACGTTACGAACGTGGAGACGACCGAAGGGCTCTCGCAGCGCTTCGACCGGCTCCTCGACCCGTGGCTCAAAGGCGTCGGCGACAACGCGCCGCTGCTCACGTCCCGGATCGACCAGTCGAAGGACACGGTCACCTCGCTCCAGCACTCGATGACCGACCTCGACCAGCGGCTCGCGATCCGCGAGAAGGCGCTTCGCGCGAAGTTCACGGCGATGGAGGCCGCGCTCCAGTCGGCGCAGTCCCAGAGCCAGTGGCTGTCGGGCCAGCTCGCCGCGCTCTGACGAGCGACACCACTAGCTCGTAGCCTCAAGCTCGGCGAGCGATCGCCGATCACGTGGACGTGGATTCCGTCCTTTCGCCGTACACGCGGCTCGTCGAGCTCGCCCGCATCGAGGCGGAGCTCGTCGCACGCAACACGTACGAGGAGCTCGAATCGATCGCGGCCGAGCGGGCCGCGATCATGACTGCGCTTCCCGACCGGGCTCCCCGGGAAGCCGGGCCGCTCCTCGCCGAGGCGCAGGCGGTCGTTCTCCAGACCGAGCGGGCGATGACCGCCGATCTCGTCGCGACCGAGCGGGCGCTCGCCGCGATCGACGGTGGTCGCCGCGTCGCCGTCGGCTACGGCGGAGGTCCCGCCGACCGCGGCTCGTTCGACAGTCGCATCTGAGGCTCAAGTCGCCGGCCCGGCGGGCGAATACCCAGGTGCCCGAACGGATTTCGGGTGTCGTCTCCCACGGATGGGAAGTCGTTTCTCGAAGGGACTTCACCGTGGGCATGTTCGACACCTCCATCACGCTTCTCGAGAAGGCCATGGTCGGCGCCGGGCGCCGCCACGAGGCGCTCTCGGCCAACGTCGCCAACGCGAACACGCCGGGGTACCGCCGGATCGATGTCGACTTCCACAGCGCGCTCAGCGCCGCGATGGGCTCGAGCGACCGCGACAAGGAGCTCGCCGATGTGGTGTTCTCGCCCGAGAACGACGCGATGGGCTCGGTTCGAGCCGACGGCAACGGTGTCGACGTCGATCGTGAGATGGCGGCCCTGACCGAGAACAATCTCGAGTACCAGGCGATCGCGGGTGTCCTCCGGCAGCGCTTTCGCGCGCTCGAGACCGTGATCGGGAGCCGCTGACGATGAGCGGGCTCTTCGGTCCGTTCGAGATCTCGGCGTCCGGCATGGCGGCCGAGCGGCTGCGCATGCAGGTCATCGCCGAGAACCTCGCAAACGCGAACACGACCAAGGGCGCCGACGGCCAGCCGTACCGGCGCAAGAGCGTCGTCCTCCACGAGGCGCCATCCTTTGGTTCGACGCTCGCCGGGGTCGAGGCGGCCGGGATCGTCGAAGACGCCCGTCCCGGACGGCGCGTCAAGGATCCGACCAACCCCGACGCGGACGCGGACGGGTTTGTCACGCTCCCGAACGTCGACTCGGTCACCGAGATGGTCGACCTGATCACCTCCCAGCGTGGGTTCGAGGCCAACGTCCAGGCGATGAACGACGCGAAGCAGATGTTCCAGAAGGCGCTCGACCTCCTCCGCTGATGGCACTACCACCGGTCACAGGAATCGGGCTCGGCCCGGAGTTCGCGATCCCCAAGCTCGACGGCGCCAAGGCGACGACGGGTCAGGAGGGCGTCGAGGGCGCCGGCGGGTTCGGCAAGGCGCTCGGCAGCGCGTTCGGCAAGCTCGTCGAGACGCAGCAGACCGCGATGGAGCAGTCCCAGGCGCTCGCGCTCGGCAAGGCGCCTGACATCCAGACCGTCGCGATCGACGTGGAGCGCGCAAACCTCGCGATCCAGCTCGCGACCCAGGTGCGAAACCGAGCGGTTGACGCGTACCACGAGATCTTCCGGATGCAGGTCTAGTGCGACCGCCGCTCATGTACTCGTCTGGATCGAACGGTTTGCGCTGCGGCCGCACGAGACCTTGGTCGGACGGCCGCGAAGCGGCCGGCTCGTTTGCTGAGCGCCTTGCTCCACTTCGCGGAGGGGCCGCAAGCGGCCCGGGGGCGCCACGCCGCCTGAACGAGGAAGGGGCGTAATCGATGTCACCAGTCTCCCGCGCAGCAGACCTCTGGCGCAGCCTCGAGCCGCGCGCCCAAATCACCCTCGCCGCCTGTGCGGTCGCGGTGTTCGCAACCGTGTACGTGCTCTTCCAGCTCGGCTCGCGACCCGACTGGACCGTTGTCGCGAGTGGGCTCTCGACGACCGAGGGCGCGCAGGTCGCCCAGTCGCTCGAGGGCGCCGGGATCGCGTACGAGCTTCGCGATGGTGGCGCTGTCGTCGCTGTCGAGCGGGGCAAAGAGACGAGCGCGCGAGTCGCGCTCGCCGAAGACGGGCTGCCGAACGGCGGTCACGTCGGCTACGAGATCTTCGACAAGAAGCGCCTCGGCGCCACGGACTTCGAGCAGAAGGTCGCATACCAGCGCGCGCTCGAGGGCGAGATCAGCCGCACGATCGAGGACGTCGACGGTGTGCGCGCCGCGAGCGTGCAGCTCGTGCTCCCGAAGCAGTCGCTATTCCTCGACGAGGGCAGCAAGGCGAGCGCTGCGGTGCTGATCGACGGTGGCTCCAGCGTCGGCTCGAACGCGATCGGCGGAATCGCCCGGCTCGTCTCCTCGAGCGTCGAAGGGCTCAAGCCCGAGGACGTGACGATCACCGATGAGGCAGGTGTCCTGTTGTGGCCGGGCGACTTCGCCTCGGGCGGTGTCGATGGTGCCTCGGCGCAGTTCGCCGCCGAGCGCGCCTACTCGAATCAGCTCACCGCGCAGCTCGATGCACTCGTGATCTCGACGCTCGGGCCCGGCAAGGCGAGCGTTCGCGTCAACGCCGACCTCGACCTCGACAAGCGTCAGATCGACTCCGTCACCTACGGCAAGACCGGGGTGCCGCTCACGGCGCAGAAGGACGTCGAGACACTCGCGAACGGCAAGCAGGGTGCGGGCAACGGTGGCGAGGCAGGCGTCTCGTCGAACGTCCCGGGGTACTCCGCGACCGGTGCGACCGGCGCGACGGGTTCCACGAGCAGCTCCGGGTACCTGCACGACTCCGGCACGACGGAGTACGGCGTCGACAAGAAGGTCGAAAGCGTCACGGTCTCGCCCGGCTCGGTGAAGCGGCTCTCCGTGGCGCTCGTCGTCGACAAGGGTGTCCCGGCCTCCGATGTCGCCGCGCTCCAGCAGTCCGTCTCGGCCGCAGCCGGAATCGACAAGCAGCGCGGTGACGTGATCACCGTCTCGAAGGTCGCGTTCGCCGCGCCCGAGGCATCGAAGCCTGCTGCCGCCGGGATGCTCGACGGGATGGGTGGGCCGCTCGGGCTTGCGAAAAAGGCGATGATCGGGATCGGCGCAATCCTCCTCTTCTTCATGATCCGCAAGGGCCTGAAGCGACGCGAGACCGAAGGGGTCGCGCTCGAGCCGACCTGGCTGCGCGAGGTCACCGAGGCGCGCTCGCTCGCCGAGCTCGAGGCAACCATGATCGAGGCGCCGAAGCCACCGGACACGACGTCCGTCAAGACGAAGCAGATGGGTGAGCAGATCGAGGAGATCGTCCGCCGGCAGCCGGAGGCGATCGCCGCTCAGGTCGCCCAGTGGATGAACGAGTGAGATGCTGAGCCGGTCGAAAGCCGCGATTCTCTGTGTGTCGCTCGGCCCCGAGGTTGCGGCCGAGATCTTCAAGCACCTGCCCGACGACATCATCGAGCCGCTCACGGTGGAGATGGCCCGAACCCGGAACGTCGACTCGACGGTCGCAGGCGACGTGCTCGAGGAGGTTGTCGAAACCGCTTATGCGCGCGGCTACATCGCCGAGGGCGGTGTCGCCTACGCGCGCGATGTGCTCGAGCGAGCCGTCGGCGCGGCGAAGGCGAGCGACATCCTCTCGCGACTCGCCGCGGCGATCGAGACCACCCCGTTCGAGTTCCTGCGGCGCACGCACCCCGATCAGGTGTGGGCGTTCCTGCGCAACGAGCACCCGCAGACGATCGCGCTCGTGATCGCGAACCTCCATACGCACGAGTTCGCCGCGAAGGTGATGAAGCTCATCCCCAACGAGCTGCAGGCCGAGATCGCGGCGCGGATCGCGACGATGTCGCAGACCTCGCCCGAGATCGTCAAGGAGGTCGCACGTCTCGTGAAGCTCAAGCTCGACGCGGTCGTCCAGCACGAGTACGCGGTCGCGGGCGGCGTCCACGCGCTCGCCTCGATCCTCAACGCGGCCGACCGCGCGGTCGAGCGGAACATCCTCGAGCACCTGGAGACCTCGGCGCCCGCGGTCGCCGACGAGGTTCGCGCGCTTCTGTTCGTCTTCGAGGACATCCTCAAGCTCGACGACCGCTCGATCCAGCTCGTGCTCAAGGAGGTCGACGCGAAGGACCTCGCGCTCGCGCTGCGTGGCGCAAGCGAGGAGGTTGCGGAGCGAATTCTCGCCAACATGTCGCAGCGCGGCGCCGAGATGCTCCGTGAGGAGATGGAGTTCATGCCGCCGCAACGCCGCCCCGTGATCGAGGAGGCGCAGACGAAGATCGTTGCTGCGGTGCGCCGGCTCGAGGACGCTGGTGAGATCTTGATCTCGCGCGGCGAGGCTGCCGACGATCTCCTGCTCTGATGGAGAGCTTCGTTTTCCCAACGCTCGAAGAGGGCGCGCTCGTCGCGCGCTCGTCGACCCCAAGCGAGCTCGCAGCCGCGATCGTCGACCGGGCTCGCGCAGAGGCGGGGGCGATCCGCGACGAAGCGATCGAGGCCGGTCGTGCCGAGGGGATGCGCGAAGGTCTTGCCGCCGCCGAGGCGGGAACGACCGCTGCGCTTGCTGCGCTAGCAACCGCGGCCGAGCGGCTCGACCAGCTCGTCGACGAGCAGACGAGGCAGCTCGAACGCGAAGCGGTCGAGCTCGCGCTCGAGATCGCCGATCGTGTTGTCGGGATCGCGCTCGAGCTGAAGCCGGAGCGCGTTCTCAGCGTCGTCGCAGGAACCCTCCGCTCGAACGGCTCGCAGGGCCGGGTGCTCGTCGAGCTGAACCCCGAGGATCTCGAGCTCGTCCGGGCCGGGATCGACGACACGCCCGGATGGGCGGGACGCGTCGACCTCGTCCCTGAACGCCGCGTCGCGCGCGGGGGTTGCATCGTCACGAGCTCGGACGGCGAGACTGACGGCCGGATCGCCTCGATGCTCGAGCGGGCAGGCGACGTCGTCCGCTCGGCGCTCCTCGACAACACCGCCGATGTCGCGGACTAGTCTCCACGATCGCGCCAGCGCGGCGCTTCGGCGCACCGATCTGCATGCGCGCCGCGGTCGGGTCTCGGACCTGATCGGGCTCGTGATCGAGGCAACCGGGTTGCAGGCGGAGATCGGCGAGCTCTGCACGGTGGAAGCGGGACGGTTCCGACCGCCGCTTCCCGCCGAGGTCGTTGGCTTTCGCTCCGGCCGGACGCTGTTGATGCCCCTTGGGAATCTCGCCGGCGTTGGCCCCGGGATGCGCGTGACCGCGATGGGGAGGCCGTTCGGGGTTCGCGTCGGCGACCATCTGCTCGGGCGCGTGCTCGACGGGCTCGGCCGGCCACTTGACGACCGGCCGATCGCCGAGGACGGCCCGCTCCGGTCGGCCGTCGCCGCGCCGCCACACCCGCTCGAGCGCGAGCGCATCAGCGAGCGTCTCGAGCTCGGAGTTCGTGCGCTCGACACGCTCGTTCCGTGCGGTCGTGGACAGCGCCTCGGGATCTTCGCCGGCTCGGGAGTCGGCAAGTCGTCACTGCTCGGGATGATCGCGCGTGCGACCGACGCCGACGTCAACGTGATCTGCCTCGTCGGCGAGCGTGGTCGCGAGGTACGCGAGTTCGTCGAGCGCGACCTCGGTCCGGCGCTCGGGAGCTCGGTGGTGATCGCCGCAACCTCCGACGAGCCTGCGCTGATCAGGATCAAGGCGGCGTTCGTCGCGACCGCGATCGCCGAGCACTTCCGCGACCAGGGCAAGGACGTCTTGCTGATGATGGACTCGGTCACCCGATTCGCGACCGCTCAGCGCGAGGTCGGCCTCGCAATCGGTGAGCCGCCCGCGACGCGCGGGTACACCCCGAGCGTGTTCGCGACGCTGCCGCAGCTTCTCGAGCGCGCCGGCACGGGGCGGTGCGGCTCGATCACCGGGCTCTACACGGTCCTTGTCGAGGGCGACGACATGAACGAGCCCGTCGCCGATGCGGTGCGCGCGATTCTCGACGGCCACTGCGTGCTCTCCCGTGATCTCGCTCATCACAACCACTATCCCGCGATCGACGTCCTCCAGTCGGTCTCACGGCTCGCCCGGGAGCTCGTCTCGCCGGAGATCGCCGAGGCCGCGGGCAGGCTGCGCGAGACGCTCGCCGTGTACCGCCAAAACCAGGATCTGATCACGCTCGGCGCCTACGTGCGCGGCTCCGACCCTGCGGTCGACGACGCGATCGAGCTCTATCCCGAGATCAACGACTTCCTCCGCCAGGGGCAGTCGGAGCGGACGCTTGCGGTCGAGGCGGACAGCGCGCTCCTCTCGCTGATGCGGGAGCGAAGCTACTCGTTCGCCGACGTCTCGTAGCCGACGCGCGGCGGGAGCGCACGCCTGGGCTACGCGGCTCGCTCGGGCGCGAGCTGTGCCATCACCCGCTGGATCCCGGCCGATGCCTGCTCGAGCTCGGTGAGCGCGGCGGTCGCGAGCGGGCGGGCGTCGTCGTCACAGGTCTGCACGAGGAGGTGGAGACGCAGCATCGCCGCAGTGAGCGACGGCACGACCTCGTCGTGGAGGAACGCGCGGGCGGCCTCCTGGGGGACAGGGCCGGCCGCCCCAGCGCGCTCCGTACCTGCTACGTCGGTCGCCGTCGAGTCACTCCGGGGGGAAGCGGGGAGCTGCCGGGACGAACCGGCGGTTACCGACGTAGCCACATGCTGAACCTTGTCGGCGATTGATGCAAGTGCTGTCCCCCGATAGGGGCGAAGGCCGACGGCAAGCGAGGCAGGATCTGCGCTCTTTGCGGCCTATCGAATGCGGTGTTCCGCAACGGTAGTCGTAGCGAGCGCTGTCTCTGAGACGCCGCGCTAGACGACGTCGAGCGCATTGGCGAGCGCGCCACCGGCACCCTCGCGTCGGCCGCCGCCCTCGGCGTCGGCCGCGAGACGACCCTCGGCCGAGAAGACGACGTCGAGTCGCCCGCGGGCGTCGTCGGGACTGAACCCGACGCGCTCGAAGAGGGTGTCCGGGATCTCCTCGGCCGCCTCGACTCCGACGCCTGCTTCGCGACCGACGAGGTCGGCGAGGCGCACCGCCGCGGCAAGGCCGAGCGGTTCGGGATTGTCGTGGTCGATGACCGCGGTGATGAGCGAGAGCGGGTAGCGCCACCGCTCGGTGATCAAGCCTCCGAGCTCGGCGTGCGTGACCCCGAGCAGGTCGACCTCGATGTCGCGCAGCGGCTCGCCCGAGTTCGCGGTCGCGAGCAGGCGGCGAAAGCGCTCCGGGTCGGCACGGAGAACGACGTTGAGCCCGATGTTGTGCACAAGCCCGGCCGCGAGGCCGAGATCTGCGTCTTCGGCCGGAGCGAGCATCCGCGCGGCGAGGCCGGTGCGCACCGCGTGCCGATGCAGGCGGCGGCTCGCGCCCTCGAGGTCCGGAGCGGCGTTCTCGAGGATGCGCAGGCCGGGCGTCGCGAGCGCGAGGGAGCCGACGAGCCTGAGCCCGAGCCGCGTGATCGCGTTGACGATCTCGCCGACGGGCCGGCCCCGTGAGAAGTGTGCGCTGTTCGCGAGCCGGAGGAGCGTGGCTGCGAACGCGGCGTCGCGCTGGACGTGAAGCGCGATCTCGCGGGCGTCGGCGAACGGGTCCTCACAGAGGCGGGCGACACGGACGAGTGTCAACGGGTCGCCGATCGGTAGGCTCGCGGCCTCCTCGACCATGCGATCGCGGAGGCTCGTCGATGATCCCCACGTCTGAGTCACCCCCGGGTCTTCGGCACGCGTTCTCTGCAGTTGAGGCACCGACTTGTCGCGTGCCCACCCGCTCCGAGGCGCTTATCTCGATCGGCGGGCTGCCGAATACGCATCAGCAGCAGTTCCCCCAACCGGAGGCTTACGCATGTCTACCGCCGAGCTCACGCGCCAGCTCGTCGTCTTCTCCCTCGGAGACGAGGAGTACGCGCTCCCCATCACCCAAGTGCAGGAGATCATCCGCTTCAGCGAGCCGCGCCCCGTCGCATCTGACGTCGCGTGGATCCGCGGAGTGATCAGCCTGCGCGGCAAGATCATCCCGGTCTGCGACCTCGCCGCCCGCCTCGGGCTGGGCCACGAGGGCGACCCTGACCAGAAGATCGTCATCCTCGAGACCGTGACGGGCACCGCCGGTGTCATCGTCGACCAGGTCGAAGAGGTTCTCACCGTCGAGACCGACCAGCTCGATGACGTCCCCGGCGCGGCCACCGAGCTGATCGAGGCGATCGCGAAGATCGAGGATCGGCTCGTCGTGCTCCTCAGCCCGGACAACATCTTCGCGGGCGTCGAGATCGCCGCCTAGTCGATGACGACAGCCGCTCCCACCCGAGTCGTCGTCGCCGACGACTCCCGGCTCATGCGCCATATGCTCCAGACCGGGCTTGCCCGGCGGGGCTTCGAGGTCGTCGGCTCTGCCGAGAACGGCGACGAAGCCCTCGAGCTGTGCAAGAAGGTCGCGCCCGACGTTCTCTCGCTCGACCTCGCAATGCCCGGGAAGGATGGGATCGGCGTGCTGCGTGAGCTGCAGACGTGGTCGAAGCCCGTGCGCGTCGTCGTGGTGTCGGCGTTCTCGCCTGCCCACGGCGCCCGTGCGGTCGACGCCCTCGCGGAGGGCGCCGTCGACCTCGTCGCGAAGCCCGCGATCGGTGACGACCTCGACGAGTTCTTCGGGGATCTGTCGGCGAAGCTCGAGGCGGCGTCGCGGTCGCGGGCACGTGCCCGGGCCGCTGCCCCGCGTCCTGCGGCGCCCGCGGCTCCGGTGCGGTCGTCCCGGCCGCGGAGCGCTCCGTCGGCCGCGGCGAAGCTCGTCGTGATCGCATCGTCCACCGGCGGGCCGAAGGCGCTCGCGGAGCTGCTTCCGCAGCTTCCGGCGACGCTGGGACAGGGCACGATCATCGTGCAGCACATGCCGCCCGGGTTCACGGGCTCGCTGGCCGAGCGGCTCGACCGGGCCTCTGCGATCGCCGTGCGCGAAGCGAAGGACGGCGACTCGTTCGACCCGGGCGTCGCGCTGCTCACGCCGGGCGGCCTTCACGCGCGGATCCCCGCGAAGGGCTCGGTCTCGCTGACCGAGGAGCCGCCGATCGGCGGTCTCCGGCCGCGTGCCGACCTCACGATCGAGGATGCGGCGAAGCTCTACGGGCCAAAGCTCCTGCTCGTCGTGCTGACGGGCATGGGCCGCGACGGCCAGGAGGGCGCGGAAGTTGTCAAGAAGCACGGCGGTCGAGTGTTCGTCGAGGCGGAGTCGACGTGCACCGTCTACGGCATGCCACGCAGCGTCTCGGAGGCCGGCCTCGCCGACCTCGAACTGCCGTTGCACGAGCTCGCCGCCGCGATCGCAAAGGAGGCAGGGTCGTGACCCTTTCGCAGACACGGACGAGAGACGACTACGAGAAGTTCTGCGACGACGTTCGCAAGCTCACGAAGGTCGATCTCTCCCAGTACAAGCGCGCGCAGATGGAACGGCGCATCCGCACGTTCGTCGAGCGTCGCGGTGTCCGCTCGCTTGCGGCCTACTTCGAGGTGTTGAACGGATCGGCCGAAGAGGTCGACCAGTTCCTCGATCGCGTCACGATCAACGTCTCACAGCTCTGGCGCAACCCGGAGCAGTGGGACACGCTCGGCCGCGTTCTCGTTCCCGAGCTTGCCGCGGCGGGCAAGATCCGCGCCTGGAGCGCAGGCTGCTCCTATGGCGCCGAGGCCTACACCGTTGCCGCTACGTGCCTCGCGACCGCCCCGTCTGGGACACGCGTCGAGGTCTCCGGCACCGACATCGACAAGCGAATGGTCGACCGGGCCCGCGCCGGCGTCTTCAGTCGCGACGACGCCCGGACGGCGCCGCGCGCCTACCTCGAACGCTGGTTCGAGCCGGCCGGCGACGGCTGGAAGGCCAACTCCGAGCTGCGTCGTGCGGTGCGGTTCGAGACGGGCGATCTGCTGATCGATCGGATCCCGACTGCGGCCTACGACCTCGTGATGTGCCGGAACGTCGTCATCTACTTCACGGACGAGGTCAAGAACGCCCTTCACGCGCGGCTCGCCGCGTCGATTAGAAGCGGCGGCTACTTCATCGTCGGTGCGACCGAGCGGGTCGCTGACCCGGCGGGGATGGGCCTCGTCCCAACACAACCATTCACCTATCGGAAGGTCTGATGGACACCGCCGAGTATCTCCCGATGTTCCTCGCGGAGTGCCGCGAGCACCTGCAGGAGCTGAACCTCTCCGTCGTCAAGCTGGAGGAGAACCCCTCCGACCGCGAGACGATCGACGAGATCTTCCGCATCGCGCACTCGATCAAGGGGATGAGCGGAGCGATGGGCTTCGTCCAGATCGCCGAGCTGACGCACGAGCTGGAGAACGTTCTCGAGCTCGTCCGTCAGGGAGTCGCGACGCTCGAGACCGAGGCGGTCGACGTGCTCCTCGCGTGCCTCGACGCGCTCGAGGGCGCCGTCGACGCGATCGAGGCGGACGGCCAGGAGCAGCTCGAGGCGGCTCCGCTCGTGGAGCGGCTCCGCCGGCTGATCGGTGAGGCGGGCGAGGCAGCCGCCGCGCCGGCGTCTGCGAGCTCGTCCGAGGTTGAGGGCGCCGAGGCGTCGTTCGGCCCCGTGATCGAGATCGACGTTCCCGACGGGGTCGAGCATCTCGGCGTCGTCGTCAACCTCAGCTCCGACGTGCAGATGCCGGCGGTTCGCGCCTTCCAGGTTCTCTCGGCGCTCGCGGATCACGGCGACGTCGTCTACTCGAGCCCGACCTCCGACCAGGTCGACGACTTCGATGGCAACGTCATCGTCTGCCAGGTCGTGACCGAGCGCGAGATCGGGGCGGTGCACGACGACCTCGCCGGCTTCCCGGACGTCGCCACCGTGGTCGTTGCGCCGATGTCCAACGTGGCGCCCGAGGGCGAGCCCGTTGCGGGCGATGCGCCCGCCGTCGAGCCCGTGTCGGCGGAGCCGGCCGTCGAGGCCGCTGCCGCAGAGGTCAAGCCGACCGAGGCCAAGGCGACCCCCGCCGAGGGCTCCGGCGGTCACGGCAAGAAGTCTGGCGGCACGACCGTGCGCGTCGACGCCGAGCGGCTCGACCAGCTCATGCACCTGATGGGTGAGCTCGTCGTGCATCGCACGCGCGTCGAGTCGCTCGCGGGTGCTGCGGGGATCGAAGGCCTTTCGCAGGCGATGCAGGACCTCACGCGCTCCTCGCAGGCGCTCCAGGCGCTCGTGATGCAGGTGCGCATGATCCCCGTCGAGGCGGTCTTCCTCCGCTTCCCACGGCTTGTCCGTGACCTCTCCTCGAAGCTCGGCAAGCAGGTCGAGCTCGTGCTCAGTGGCCAGGACACCGAGCTCGACCGAACCGTGGTCGAGGCACTCGGCGATCCGCTCGTCCATCTCGTCCGGAACTCGCTCGACCACGGCCTCGAGTCGGCCGCCGATCGCGAGGCCGCCGGTAAGCCGGCCGTTGGTCGCCTCGAGATCGATGCCCGCCATGCCGGCGGCAGCGTGATGATCTCCGTTCGCGATGACGGCCGCGGGATCGACCCCGCGCGGGTCGCGAAGGTCGCCGTCGAGCGGGGCCTGATCGCCCCCGATGCGGTCGACACCGTCGACACGGCGCGCGCGATCGAGCTGCTGTTCATGCCGGGCTTCTCGACCGCCGAGGTGATGAGCGACGTTTCCGGCCGCGGGGTCGGGATGGATGCCGTGCGGACGATGATCCGCGAGCTCGGTGGCGAGGTCGTCCTCTCGTCCGAGCTCGGTGTCGGCACCGTCGCCCAGATCAGGCTGCCGCTGACCCTCGCGATCGTCGCGACCCTGATGGTCGAGACAGGTGGGAACCACTTCGCGATCCAGCTCGATCGCGTCGAGCGGACGGTCAGGCTTCAGGACTACCCTGTGCGCTCCGCCGCGGGCGCGAAGATGCTCATGCTCCGCGACGGCGTGCTGCCGATAATCGACCTCGCGTCGGCGGTCGGGTACGAGTCCGGAGGAAGCAGTGAACACATCGTCATCGTCCGCTCGGGCGAGCGCCGGCTTGCGCTGGCGGTCGATCATCTCGTCGGACAGCGCGAGCTCGTCACGCGTGCTCTGCCGCCGGAGGTGGCCGGGGACATCAAGTCGTTCTCGGGAGGCGCGGTCCTCTCGAACGGCGAGATCGCACTCATCGTCGACTGCGACGCCCTGGCCGAGCCCGGCCGTCGTGAACTGGCCGCAGCCTAGGGAGGCTCACATGAATCTGTCCGAAATCCAGCTAGACGCGCTCGGAGAGCTCGCGAACATCGGCTCGGGCAACGCCGCGACCGCGCTCTCGAGCATGGTCGGCGTGCCGATCGACCTCAGCGTCCCCCACGTCCGGCTCCTCGAGCTCGCCGATGCGGTCGACGCCGCGGGCGACCCCGCCGAGGAGGTCTCGGCGGTGCTGCTTCCGGTCGTCGGTGACCTCGGCGCCCACGTGATCCTCCTCTTCGGGGCGCACGACGCCGAGGTCGTGTGCGGCCTGCTTGGCGTCGAGGCCGACTCCGAGATCGGGCTGTCGGCGCTCTGCGAGATCGGCAACATCGTCGGCACCTCGTACGTGAGCGCGCTCGGCGCAATGTGCGGGATGGAGCTCGAGCCGGCGCCGCCGCAGGGCGCGCGCGACATGCTCGGTGCGATCGTCGCGACGGTGCTCGGCAGCGTCGCCGACGACAGCGACACGACTCTGTTCCTCGACACAGACCTCGTCGTCGAAGGGACGCAGTCGTCGATCGCCTTCCTGCTCGTGCCGGAAGCGGACGGAGTCGGCGAGCTGCTGCGGCGGCTCGGGCTGGGCGACTAGTCCGATGGCCGAGACCACTGTCCGGATGGGCGAGTACGCGGTTGCCTCGCGCAGCGGCGACGTCCTCGTCACGATCGGTCTCGGCTCGTGCATCGGCCTCGCGTTGATCGACCGGCGCCGAGGCGTGGCCGGGCTCGCGCACATCATGCTCCCCGATTCCTCGACCAAGATCGACAGCACGAACTCGGCGCGGTACGCGGACGTCGCCGTGCCGACGCTCGTCGCCTCCGTGGTCAAGGCCGGTGCTTCGCAGAGCGCGCTCGAAGCCGTGCTCGTCGGTGGCGCCAAGATGTTCGCGATGGGCGGCGACAGCCTCGACATCGGCGCGCGCAACGACGCGTCGACCCGAGCGCTCCTCGCGGCGCAGCGCATCCCGATCATCGCAACCGAGACCGGAGGCACGAAAGGCCGGACGATCCGCGTGTTCGTCGACGGGCCGAGGGTGACCTCCCGCGTCGCGGGAGGCACCGAGGTGGAGCTTGTCGGCGCCGATGCCAGGAGCAACGCCGCGTGAGCGAGGTTCTCTCCAACGACCAGGTTGCTGCGCTCGTCGCTGCAGCCCAGGGTGGTAGCGGCGAGGCGCCCAAGAAGACCGGCAAGCGTGCCAAGGCCAAGCGCGTGCGCGATGTCGACTTCTCGCGTCCGACGAAGTTCACCCAGGAACAGCAGCGCCGGATCGCGCGCGCCCATGAGGGCTTCTGCCGCGCGACCGCGCTCAGGCTCACCTCCGAGCTGCGCACCGAGACCGAGCTCGAGCTGCTCAACCTGACTCAGCTGACGCTGTCCGGCGCGTACGGCGAGCTGCCCTCGCAGACGCTGTTCGGAATCGTGCAGTGCAAGCCGATCGGCACGTCGATCCTCCTCGGCGTCGAGCGAGGCGCGGTCACGAGCATGATCGAGCGGCTCCTCGGCGGTCAGCCGGGCGCCCATGCGATCGAGCGCGAGCTCACCGACATCGAGCTGGCCCTCGCGCGGCGCGCGCTCGCCTCGCTCGTCGACGAGCTCTCGACCGCCTGGGATGATCTGTTCGGGCTCACGCTCGAGCTCGCGATGGTCGAGACCCAGCTTCAGAACCTTCAACTCGGCCCGCCGTCGGAGCCGACGATCGCGATCACGATCGAGATCTCGTCCGACTCGCTCTCGGCGACGATGTCGCTCGTCGTCCCTTACCGGGCGATCGAGGGCGTCGTCGAGCGGCTGACCGTCACGCCCGTCGACGCCGAGGGGATGACCGAGGCCGACGAGGGCGCCGCGCAGGCGCTTCGCGCCGCCGTTCAGGGCGTCGAGGTCGAGTTCCGGGCCGAGGTCGCGGCGACCGAGATCTCGCTCGAAGCGCTTCTCGCGCTCGAGCCCGGGTCGGTCGTTCCGCTCGACCAGCTCGCCTCGCACGGCATCACCGTGCTCGCTGACCAGACCCCGGTCCTCCGCGCGAACCCCGGCCGTCGTGGTTCGTGGCGCGCGATCGAGGTCGTCGACCAGCTGGGAGGTGGCGTATGACGAGCGACGAAGCGCTGCACCAGCTCGCCGAGTCGACCGCGGTCGCGGCGAAGGGTGTGCTCGACATGTGCGTCGGCGACTCGACGAGCGTCGAGTACGGCACCGCCGGGATCGTCACGAGCGGCGCCTCGCCCGTCGACGGGCTCGTCGTGCCAGCGGTGATCACGAGCGTCTCGTACGTCGACGGCGTGCGCGGCGGCAACGTCTTCTCGATCACGCTGCTCGGCGCGCGCAGGCTCGCCGCCCGGATGATGGGCGCCGACCTCCCAGACGATGCAGACACCGAGCCGTCGGAGCTCGACGTCTCGGCGGTCAGCGAGGCGATGAACCAGATGATGGCCGGCGCCGCCGGCGCGACGTCGGTCGTGCTCGAGCAGGAGGTCGAGATCGGCGCTCCGCAGACGCTCATCATCCGCTCTTCCAACGAGGCGACCGACCTGCTCGACCAGTCCGCGATGGCGATCACCACGCCGTTCACGATCTTCGGCGAGCCGGCGCGGCTGATCCAGCTCGTTCCCAACGCGTTCGTCGTGAAGATGACGAAGGCGCTCGCCGAGCTCGCCGCCGAGACGGTCGACGAGACGGCGACCGAGCTCGACGAGCTCGTCCCCTCGGATGTGCTCCAGGACGTGAAGGTCAGGCTCTCGGCAGAGCTCGGCCGGTTCACGATGGCCGTCGCCCGCGCCGTCTCGATGAGCCCCGGCTCGGTCGTGGAGCTCGACCGGGGCGCCGACGAGCCTGTCGAGCTGTACGTCAACGGTCTCCCGTTCGGTCAGGCGGCGCTCGTCGTCACCGAGGACGGCTCCTGGGGCGTCCGGGTCGGGCGGATCTACGCACGCGAATCTCTCCCAGCAATCGGCTCAGTAACGGAAGGAAGGTGAACCATGGCACGCGTACTCGTCGTCGATGACGCGGCGTTCATGCGCAAGGTCATCACCGACGCTCTCTCGAGCGCCGGACATGAGGTCATCGGCGAGGCGTCGAACGGCGTCGAGGCGGTCGACCGCTACAAGGAGCTCCGCCCGGAGCTGACGACGCTCGACATCACGATGCCCGAGAAGGACGGCCTGCAGGCCCTTCGTGAGATCCTCTCGATCGATCCTGCAGCGAAGATCGTGATGTGCTCGGCCCTCGGCCAGGAGTCGAAGGTCCTCGAGTCGATCAAGGCCGGAGCGAAGGACTTCATCGTGAAGCCCTTCCAGGCGGATCGTGTCCGCGAGGCGGTCGGAAAGGCGCTCGGCTAGTCTGCGTCCCTTTCCGACCGCTCCGGTTCCGGCTTGAGCCGGAGCTGTGTCGGGCGCGCGGCGTCGCCGCCGCGAAACGAACGAAGCAGCTCCGGCTGAAGCCGGAGCCGCGGGGAGGACGGTCGCGACCGTCCTCCCCGCCGTGTCGCCGTACCGCCGGGGGGAGCGGTACGTGGTGGCGACACTCCTGGTGAACCGGATGAACCGGTTAAGGCTACGGGCTACGCGGCGCGGTCGAGCTCGAGAACGAGCGACGTTCCTTCACCAGGTGAGGAGGACACGCGCAACGTCCCGCGCGCCTTCTCGACCATCCGCTTGACCGCGTGGAGGCCCAGCCCTGTCCCGTGCCGCTTGGTCGTGAAGAACGGCGTGAACGCGGCCGCGAGCGTCTCCTCGTCCATCCCGGTGCCGTTGTCGGAGACCGTGATCCGGACGCCGCCGGCAACCGTTGCGTCGTCCACGCCAATCGGCTCGGCGACGATGCGAAGCGAGCCGCCCTCCGGCATCGCGTCGCGCGCGTTGATCGCGAGGTTGAGGATCGCCTGCTCGAACTGGGTGACGTCGACCGCGACCTCGTCGAGCTTGCCGTCGATCGCCACGTCGACGGCGATTCGCTCGCCTGCGAAGAGCGACACGAGCGGCTCGAGACGCGCGAGGGCGCTCCCGACATCGGTGCTCGCCGCAACGGTCTCCTCGGCGGTCGGCTGTGCCCGGAGCGACCGCAGGGTGCTCCGGGTCAGCTCGAGCCCGCGCGTCGCCGCCGCATGCAGCGAGGCAAGATCGCTCCCGGGCTCCGCCTCGTCGGCACCGAGCGCGTAGGAGTAGCCGAGGATTGCGGTGAGCATGTTGCTGAAGTCGTGGACGAACGTCGACGCGGCAAGGCCCATCGCCGCGAGCCGGTCGGCGTCGGGCGTCTGGGCCGAATGCGCATGAGTCCCGGTTGCGAGGCGAAGCGCGACAAACGGGCCAAAGGGTGCAAGCAGGTGGACGAGCGTCTCGGCCTCGGCACCGACCGAGCGCGGACAGTCGACCCAGCCGAAGGTGATCACGGCGATCACGCGGCCGTTGGCAAGGACGGGGACGCCGACGGAGCTCCGCAGGCTCGCAACGCCGCTTCGCATGCGCTCCTTCGTGAGCGCGCGCCGGCTCGTGTCGTCGGAGACCAGCGCCGGGCGACCGTTCGCGTAGACGCAGCCGGCAACACCTTCGCCGACGAGCACCTTGGTGGGGTCGGGCCGGCCGACTCCCGCGGGGGACCAGCGGGCGACGGAGGTCAGTGCGCCGGGGGTGAGCTCGACCCACGCCTCGCCGACGGCGGCGCCGGTCGTCTCGCCGAGCTTCGCGAGCGCGCGGCCAAGCGCCTCGTCGAGCGAGACAGTGGTGGCGACGATGGTGTTGAGCTCGGCCGCCAGCTCGAGGTGCATCGCGGAGGGGATCAAGGTCATCGCTCGCAGAGTAGGACTGCGATCTGAGCGTCACAACGAAACGTGTGAGCGCTCCGCGGCGCTTGTGTGAGCATTTGCTCACACAAGCGGGCTGCCTATAGGTCGAGCTTGTAGCCGATGCCGCGAACGGTGACGATCAGCGCGGGCCGAGACGGGTCGAGCTCGAGCTTGCGCCGGAGCGTCTTTACGTGAACGTCGGCGGCGCGGGCGTCGCCAACGTACGACGACTGCCACAGGTTCTCCATGATCTGCTGCCTCGTGAACACGCGGCCGGGCTCGGCGGCGAGTTGGGTGAGCAGCTTGTACTCGGATGCGGTCAGCGTGACCTCGGTGGCGCCGACGGTGACGCGCATCGACGCGAGGTCGATCGTGATCGGGCCCGCCTGGAGCGTCGAATCGCTGCCGGAGCCGACTGCACGGTCGCGCTCGAGCTCCTGACGTCGCTGGAGCGCTCGCACGCGACTGACAAGCTCGGCGATCGAGAACGGCTTGACGACGTAGTCGTCGGCACCGAGCTCCAGCCCTCTGACGCGGTCGACCTCCTGCCCGCGCGCGGTGACCATGATGATCGGCACCGAGCTCTCCGCGCGAAGCGTCTGGCACACGTCGAGGCCCGAGATCCCGGGGAGCATCCAGTCGAGGATCACGACATCGGGCTTGCGCGTCCGTGCCAGCTCGAGGCCGTCCTCGCCGGTGCCCGCGGTCGACACGTCGTAGCCTTCGAGGCGCAGCCCTTCGACGATCGCCTCGCACACCGCCGGCTCGTCCTCGACGACGAGCACCCGGGCGCTCATCGCGGTGCCTCTTTCGGGAGCTCGAACCAAAAGGTCGAGCCGTCGTGCCCGTCGCTGATCACGTCGATCGTCCCTCCGTGCGCTCTCACGATCTCGCGGCAGAGTGCCAGCCCGATCCCGGTCCCGCGTATTCGCCGCATTCGCGCGTCGCGCCCGCGAAAGAACCGCTCGAACACGTGTCCGCGCTCGGCGAGCGGAATCCCCGGGCCCTGATCGCGGACCTCGACGCGAACCGTGTCGCCGAGGTCGATCACGCGAAGGCTGACCGGCGCGCCGTCGGAGTACTTGATCGCGTTGACGACGAGGTTCTCGATCACCTGCCGGACGCGAGCTCGGTCGCAGCGCGCGATCGCAGGGCTCTCGTCGACGAGCTCGACCGTGCCGCCCGTGCTCCGCCGCTGAACGTCGGCGACCTCTTCGGCAAGCGCCCGGAGGTCGATCTCAGCCGGCTCGAGCTCGAGGTTCGTCCGCTCGATGAGCTGGAGGTCGAGGAGATCGTTGACGACCGCGATCAGCCGTTGCGACTCGTTGTGGACGTAGCTGATGTAGCGGTCGCGTTTCTCCGCCGACAGCCCGGGGTGGCCGAGTAGCTCGGCAAAGCCGGCGATGCTGGTCACGGGCGTTCTCAGCTCGTGCGAGACCGTTGCGAGCAGGTCGTCCTTCAGCTGCTCGGCCTGCCGCTCGGCGGTAACGTCGTGGATGACGTTGAGGCGGCCGATGATGTGGCCGCTCTGGCGGATCGGCGCCGCGTAGTGCGAGACCACCCGGCTGCCGTCGGCAACGCGAACCTCGCGAAGGGTGGCCTCACCGGGATCGATCGGCTCGGTGGCCTCGTCTTCGCCGCTCAGGGCGCTGACGAGCTCCGCGGACTCGTTCGAGAACAGGACGTTCCCCTCGAGGTCGACGGCCTGGATCGTGTCGGGCGCCGCGTCGAGCACCGCGCGCAGCAACGCCTGCTCGCGCTCGGCCCCTGCGAGCGCATTCGCGAGATCCGCCGTCCGTTCGTCGACCCGCGCCGTCAGCTCCTCGGCCGAGCGCTCGAGCGCCTCGCGAAGCTGCGCGTGCCTCAGCGCAAGCCCGAGCGTGCTCGCCGCGTGCTCCACGAACGCGAGCTCCTCCAGCTGCAGCCCGCCCGGCTCGCCAAGTGCGAGGCTCAGCGCGCCGAAGAGCTCGCCGCCGGCCTTGAGCGGGACGAACACGGCCGACTTCGCGCCGATCGCCCGCAGCCCGTCGAGGATTGGGGAAGGCGGCTCCGCGTCGAGATCGGGCACCGTCCGGCTCCAGCCGGCGATGAGGTCGTCGATCGTGCCGAGGATCGGTCGCTCCTCCCCGAGCGGACGGGCGTGCGCGATCGCGCCGACCGCGGCGATCAGCCGGGCAACCTTCTGCTCGGGCTTGATCTCGGAGACGGAGATCCCGATACACGAGAGGAGGGGGTCGAGGTGCCCGAGCGTTCCGGCGAGGATCTCGTCGGTCGTGTCGCTTGACAGCACGGTCTGGCCGATCGCGACGAGCGCCGCGAGCTCGTCGGCGCGCCGGTGCTGCGCCTCCTGCGCCTCCTTGGCGTCGTTGATCGGCACGGTGACCACCACGTGCCCCTGCAACGTCCCTTGCTGGTCGTAGAGCGGCGAGACGGTGACGTCACACCACTCGGTCTCACCCCCGGCCGCGACATACCGCTTCTCGAAGCGCACGCTCGGCGCCTCGCCGTGCTCGTTCAGCTCGCGGGCGAGCCTCCCGACCTCCGCGCTGCGGGCGAGGTCGTCCGGATGGGAGAACTCGGCGTACTGGTGGCCGACGATCTCATCCGCGTCGTGACCGAGCAGCTCGGCGAATGCCGGGTTGACGGCGGTGATGCGATCGTCGAGGTCGCTCAACGAGATCGGCACCGTCGTGCGCTCGAACAGCGCCCGGATCCGCTCCTCGCGCTCGCGGCTTGCCTCCGCGGCGGCCCGCGCCTCGGCGAGCGCCTCGTCGATCCGCCTCGCCGCCTCGAGCCGGTCGGAAACGTCGCGCCCGACGAACCGGAGCGAGCCGTTTCCAAGCAGCTTGGCGTTGATCTCGACCGGAACCGGCGTGCCGTCTTTCCGCAGCAGCCGCCGCGTGTTGAGATTTGGCCTGCCCTCCCGGATGCGGTCGAGCTGGAGCGGGTTCTCTGCAAGCTCCGTCACATCAACGAGGTTGACGAGATTGAGCTGTTCCACCTCCGCGTGCTCGTAGCCGAGCAGCTCGAGCCCGGCGGCGTTCACGTACTCGATCGAGAGGTCAGGACGGGCGATGACGACCGCGTCGGGGAGGTCGTCGAGGAGCTCGGCGGCGCCGATCGGGAGGGTGTCGTTCTCGTCGATCGTGTCAGCCACGCCCTCGCTGCCCCTTCCTCGCCGATTTGAGGGATCGTACTCGCGGGCGCGCGCTCAACGCCTGGGCGCTGCGGTCGAATACACGGGCTGGATGCGGCCCTTTCGATTTCGTCTCGAGACCGTGCGGCAACTCCGCGACGACGCGGAGCAAAACGCACGACGTGACCTCGCCCGCCAGCTGGCGGAGCGCGAGGCGCGGGCCGGTGCGCTCGTCGAGAGCCATGACGCGTTGAGCGCGGCCTACGCCGCCGCGAGCGTGTTCAACCCCGCCGTTGCCGCCTGCGCCGAAGCGTTCGTCGAGCGCCGCGAGCGCGAGCGGGCCGCGGCTGTGACTGCGCTCGCCTATCAGGAGGCCGCGGTCGACCGAAGCCGGGCGGAGGCTGTCGAGGCAAGTCGCGGGCTCGAAGTCGTGACCCGGCTCGAGAGCCGCCAGCGTGCTGCGTGGAACCGAGACATGGCACGGGCAGCGGACGCCGAGCTCGGCGAGCTCTCGATCAACGCGCATCGCCGCGCGAGGAGGTTCGCGTCGTGAGCATGACGTCCGTCCTTGCGCGGGTCTCCGAGCTCAACACCCGTCTCGAGACGGTCTCCTCCGTCTCGCCGGCCGCCTCGCCGTCTCCGACGGCGCCGACCACGTCATTCGCCAGCGCGCTCGAGAGCGCGACCTCGGCGACGCGAACGCCCGGCACCTACGACGACCTGATCGAGCGCGCCGCCGCTCGCGAGGGCGTCGATCCCGATCTCGTTCGCGCCGTGATCAAGAACGAGTCCGGCTTCGATCCCCGCGCGACGAGCCACGCCGGCGCAAAGGGGCTGATGCAGCTGATGCCCGCGACCGCTCGCGGGCTTGGAGTGACCGACCCGTACGACCCGGCGCAGTCGATCGCCGCTGGAACGAAGATGCTTGCCGGTCTGGTCGAGCGCTACGACGGCGATCTCAGCCTCGCGCTCGCTGCCTACAACGCCGGCTCCGGCGCCGTTGCCCGCTACGGCGGGATCCCCCCCTACAAGGAGACCCAGAACTACGTCCGCAAGGTGATGGGGACGTATGAAGAGCTTCGAAACGAAGCTGGAAGGAGGAGTGGATGAACGCTGTCGTAAGCGCGTTCCCCGTGGCGTCGCCCACGGACGCGTCGGCCGCAAACGGCCCACCGGGCGATCCGCCCGATGGGTTTGGAGACGTCGGGTTCGGGGAAGTCCTCGGAGCCGAGCTCCAGAGGGCCGAGCGAGCCCCGTCCCAGACTGGCACCCGGACCGCAACCGCGGAAGGTGCGAATGACGAGAGCGAGGTCGCGGACGAGCACCTCGCAGACGATCAGCCTGCTCCGAGTGCGGAGCTGCCGCCTGCCGCTTCGGCGGCGGGCGACGAGCCTCGGCTCGAGCGCCCTGTCGGGCACGAGCAGCCGCACGGTGAGGTGGCGGTCGATCCCGAGCTGCCTCCCGCAGCGAACACCGTGAAGGGTGCGGTGCTCCCGCCGGCGGCGAGTACGCTCCCGCCCGCCGGTGCAACACCTGCTGCCGCAAGTGAGCTCCTGCCTCCTCAGGCTGCAGGCGCCGCTCCCGTGGCATCCACCGCGGAGGCGACGCCGGCCGTGGTCGGCGACCTGCCCGCCGGTCAAACGGCGCAGCCTGCTGCGGCCATGCGGCGTGGCAAGGACGACACCATCGGTGGCGAGTCCCTTCTCGGGTCACACGCCTCCGTCGTCACGGGCGATACCAAGCCGGCCGCCGGGCTGGCGGAGCAGGAGACCGCGGTCGCGGCAAGCGACCCGCGGCCTGGCGCCGCAAAGCCGTCGCCGGCCGTGCTCGGCCATCGCGACGAGGCCCGCCTCGACGCGCAGGCCGTCGCTCCGCAGCGGGTGACAGACGTCTCCCAGCAGCAGGCTCAGCCGACGCAGGGAACGGCCATGGGCTCAGGCTCGCAGGGTCGTCCGGACGGCGATGCTGCACGTGATCCCGGTGCTGGACGGCAGGGCAATGGCCAGGCTCCGGCGACGGCTCCTGTCGCGGGCCAGTCGCCGGCGGCTCCGCTTGATCCGGCGGTTGCCTCGACGAAGGCGGAGGCGCCCCTGCGGGCGCGAGCCCGCCTCGGCGAGCTCGCTGATGTTGCGAACACGGTGATCCGAGTCGCGGCCCGTGATGGCAAGACCACCGCGCGGATAACGCTCCGTCCGGTCGAGCTGGGCGAGGTCGAGATCCGGCTGCGTTACCACGCGGGCGGCGTGACGGCGGACGTCGTCGCCGAGTCGCGGCAGGCGGCCCAGCTGCTCTCGAACGCGTCCGGCGAGCTTCGCCGCTCGCTCGAGTCGCAGGGGCTGACCGTGCACTGGCTCGACGTTCGTGCCGGTAGCGACGAGCGACGCGCATGGGAGCGCTTCGACGAGCCCGGCAGTCGCCGTGCGGCCGGGCTCGAGCCCGCCGACGACGAAGAGACGACGACGATCGAGGCGTCCAGCCTGCCGCTCGCGGCGGGTGCGGTCGACGTTCTCGCCTAGGAGAGGAAGAGATGAGCGGAACAACCACAGCAGTGAACGCGGGTGTCGGGTCGGCCTCGCGGCCGACGACCGCCGAGGCCGGCGACAACATGAAGCTCGGCACCGACGACTTCCTCAAGCTGTTCGTCGCCCAGCTGCGGCAGCAGGACCCGATCAACCCGGTCGGCGACAAGGAGTTCATCGGCCAGATCGCACAGCTCACCTCGGTCGAGCAGCTGACGAAGATGTCGGGCTCCCTCGACCGCGTGGACTACGGCAACCAGGTGACCCAGGCCGTCGGCCTGCTCGGCAAGACGATCACCTGGGACGACGGCGAAGGCTTCTCCGGTGAGGGGCTCGCCGACTCGCTCGCCTTCGACGCGGACGGTGGGATCGTGCTGCGAGTTGCCGGTCAGGACGTCAAGCCAGGGATCGTGAAGGCGGTCAGGTGACCAACCCGGACCTCACGCGGATCCAACAGGGCATCCCGCCGCTCGGGCCCACCGGCGCGCCCGCGCCGAAGGCCCGGCCGGACGCAGCCTCGGGGCCGGCGTTCTCCGACGTCCTTCGTGCACGGCTTGGTGGCCTCGCGCTGAGCGGGCACGCCAAGGCGCGCATCGAGCGGCGCGAGATCACGTTCGACGGTCCCGTCGCCGCGCGCCTCGAGGCCGCGGTCGAGCGGGCCGCAGCGAAGGGGGCCCGCGAGTCGCTCGTCCTCGTTGACGACACGGCGTTCGTCGTCTCGGTCAGGAATCGCACCGTGATCACCGCGGTCGATCGGGCCCGGATGCGCGATCAGGTCTTCACCAACATCGACAGCGCGGTGATCGGCTAGCGCCGCGCGCTCTACCACTGACACGGGCAGGCCGGACCTCTCCCGAGGGAGCCGCCCGAAGCGAACACCAAGGGAAAGGAACAGATCACACCATGATGCGCTCAATGTTCTCCGCGATCTCGGGCCTCCGGGTCCACCAGGCGATGCTCGACGTCACCGCGAACGACATCGCCAACGTAAACACCGTCGGCTACAAGAGCGAGCGGACGAGCTTCAAGGACGCGCTCTCGCAGATGCAGAAGGGTGCGAGCGCCGCGACCGCGAGCCTCGGCGGCACGAACGCCGCCCAGGTCGGCCTCGGTGTCCAGATGAGCTCGATCGACAACCAGATGAACGCCGGCGCGATCCAGTCGACCGGCAACACCTTCGATCTCGCAATCCAGGGCGACGGCTGGTTCCGGGTCACCGACGACCCGACCGGGTTCTCGCGGATCTACTACACGCGCGCCGGCAACTTCACGCGCGACTCGGCCGGCGATCTCGTGTCGCCCGAAGGCTACTACCTCGTCGGTCGCACGTCGGGCGGGGCTGATACGAAGATCACCGTCCCGGCCACGGTCGACTCGGTCACCGTCGGCCAGAACGGCGATGTCACCACCGTCACCGCGGGCGTCTCGGCGGTCGCCGCGACGATCAACCTCGCGAAGTTCCCGAACGACACCGGCCTCCAGCGGATGTCGGGCAACAAGTTCGGGGAGACGCAGAACTCCGGCGCGCCGACGATCCTCGCCCCCGGTGTCTCCGGTGCCGGCCTGATCACGCCCGGCGCGGTCGAGATGTCGAACGTCGACCTCGCCCAGGAGTTCACCGACATGATCACCGCCCAGCGTGGCTTCCAGGCGAACAGCCGTGTGATCTCGGCGGCCGACGAGATGCTGCAGGAGCTCGTGAACCTCAAGCGCTAGTAGCGGGCTGACGGGGGTGGGCCGCGGCCCACCCCCGCCTCCGCACGAAATGGAGTGATCTGATGATTCCCGTTCACCGCCTCACCCATCCGGAGACGCCCGTGTGGCTCAACCCGGATCTCATCCAGATGGTCGAGACGACGCCCGACACCGTGATCTCGCTCACGAACGGAGCCCGCCTCGTCGTCGACGAGACACCCGAGCAGATCGTCAACCACGTGCGGGAGTGGCGCGCAGGCGTCGTCGCGCGCGCGGCCGACCCCACCGTCATGAAGACGGTCGTGGCCCTGCCGATTACCTAAGCAGCAGTAGCGAGGCCATGGAGGGCCGGATGAGCGACCGACGGATCGGAAACCGATGAAACAGACGACTGCGGCCGGAATGGGCATGGCGGTCGTGTTCCTGCTCCTCGCGGTGTTGATGGAGGGCGGGAACCCGATGGCGTTCATCAACATTCCCGCGTTCCTGATCGTGATCGGGGGGACGTTGGGCGCGATCATGGCGTCCTCGAGCATGGCCGAGGCGATGCTGCTCCCGAAGCTCATGATCCTCGCGCTGATGGGTGGCAAGGCGATCGAGCACGCCCGAGGCGCCAAGCAAATCGTCTCGCTCGCCGAGAAGGCCCGGCGCGAAGGCCTGCTCGCGCTCGAGTCGCAGATGGACGAGATCGACGATCAGTTCGTGCGCAAGGGCGTCCAGCTCGTCGTCGACGGTACCGACTCGACCGTGGTCGAGGCGATCCTCCACTCGGAGATCGACGGGATGGCCGCGCGTCACGCCCGGAACGCCAAGCTCTTCCAGACGCTCTCGGGCTTCGCGCCGACCCTCGGCATCCTCGGCACCGTGATGTCGCTCGTCCACGTGCTCGAGAACCTCTCGAACCCGGAGACGTTGGGTCACTCGATCGCCGGTGCGTTCATCGCAACGCTGTATGGCGTCGGTTCGGCGAACCTCGTCTTCCTCCCGATCTCGCTGCGCCTCAAGGGCATGGCGGAGGAGGAGCTCCGCTATCGCGAGATGATGCTCGCAGGTGTCCTCGGGCTCCAGGCGGGCGACAATCCCCGCGTGCTCGCCGAGCGCCTCGAGACGTTCCTCGAGCCGACCGAGCGAGGCGAAGGCGACGAGGGCGAGGGCGCCGACCGTGGCGACGCTTCGCTCAAGGAAGCCGCCTGATGAGCGCGGGCGGTGGGCACGGGCGGAAGCGGGGAGGAGGCGGCGGTCACGGGCACGACGGCCCGGACGAGCGCTGGCTTCTCACGTACGCCGACATGATCACGCTCCTGATGGCGCTGTTCATCGTCATGTGGTCGATGTCGTCGGTGAACATCTCGAAGTTCGCGGCGCTCAAGGCATCCCTCACCCAGGCGTTCAACGGGAAGCTGTCGGAAGGCGGCCAGGACGTGCTGAACGGCGCGCAGAGCGTCTTTCCCGCCCAGCAGGGGATCGTCGGCTCGGTCGTGCCCGAGCCGGTCTCGACGATCGACCCGGTCTCCGTGACGAAGCAGATCGTCGAGCAGCAATCCGCCGACGCCGACCAGGCCGACCTCGAGAACCTCGCGCGGGTCAAGCACGAGCTCGACGAGTGGTCGCGCAAGCATGGTCTCAACTCCCGGGTCGAATCGAAGATCGACGAGCGCGGGCTCGTGATTCGCGTCCTCACCGACGACCTTCTCTTCGACAGCGGCAGCGATGTCGTGCGACCGGAGGCGACGCCGCTCATCGCGAAGATCGCGGAGCTGCTTCGCAACACGAGTCGGGTGCCGAACCCGGTGCGTGTCGAGGGCAACACCGACAACCTCCCGATCTCGACGCCGGAGTTCGCCAGCAACTGGGAGCTCTCGACCCGCCGCGCGACCGCGGTGCTCCAGAAGCTCCTCGGCGGAGGGATGGATCCGAAGCGGCTTGCGGCGATCGGATACGCCGACCAGCGACCCGTGGCCTCCAACACGAGCGCGAGCGGTCGATCACTAAACCGACGGGTCGAGCTCGTGGTGATCCGTCGCTCGCTTGCGAACCTGGAAGGTGGAACGTGAAGAAGATCATGATCATCGCTCCCGTGGTGCTCCTCCTCGTCGTGTTCGGGGCGTACACCATGTTCCTGAAGCCGAAGCCGGTGCCCCCGAAGAAGAAGATCGAGGGCACGGTCGTGCCGCTCCAGAAGGAGTTCCTCGTGAACCTCGCGGGCGGGCGCTACGCGAAGATCTCGGTCGCACTGGTGATGGAGGAGGCAGGCGGGGCTGCGCACGGCGCGGCGGAAGGGCTGCCGCAGGAGGCGGCGATCCGCGCGATCGTGACCGACGAGCTGACCGGGCTGCCGGCCGACGAGCTCGTGCGTCGCGACGCTCGCCATCACGTCGTCGAGCGGATCGCGAAGGGAATCAAGAAGAACACCGACGAGCACGTGGGCGAGGTTCTGCTCACGGACATCACGATCCAATAACGAGGCGATGAGCGAGATCGAGACACAGGACGTGCTGGACGGCGAGCCGGAAGGTGAGATCGCTCCGCACGTCGAGCACGACCACGAGGCGGGCCTCGAGCCGGCGGCGGATGTCGTCGACCTCGCCGGCTCCGACCTGGGCGTGTCCGGAGCGGCTCTCGACGAGCTCAGCGGCCCGCTGGTCGAGCCCGACGCGATGTGGGACGAGGTGCCCGCCGAAGGGTCCGCTCTCCGTCCGCGCTCCAGCGTCCTCGATCCGGTGCTCGACGTCCCCGTGAGCCTCGTCGTCGAGCTCGGCCGCACGCGGATGACGATCGGCGAGACGCTGCGAATCGGTCGCGGCTCGATCGTCTCGCTCGACAAGGACGCCGGCGAGCCGGCCGACCTGCTCGTCAACGGGCAGCTGATCGCGCGCGGCGAGGTCGTCGCGATCGACGAGGAGTTCGGGCTCCGTGTCACCGAGGTCGTGAGCCCCGAGCGGCGGCTCGAGGCCGGGCGCGGATAGCGCCCAATCGCTCCGCGGCACCGCAGGCACCCGACCCGTACGATCGCTCCATGGGAGCGTGCCGGCTCGAGCAGGTGACGCCGCGCGTCTGGTGGTTCACGCCGGACGAGCGCTCCGATCGGCCCTCGCTCGCCGCGGTGGCCGGCGACCGTGGCACCGCCGTCCTCGACGCGGGCGCCTCCCGAGCACACGCCGAGGCGTTTCTCGGTGCGCTCGCGCCACTCGGGCTTCCACCGGTCGTCGCGGTCGTCGTCACCCACTGGCACTGGGATCACAGCTTCGGCGCCTGCGCGTACGACGCCCCGGTCGTCGCGTTGCGCGAGACCGCGGCCGAGGTGGCGCGGCAGCGGGCACTGACCTGGGACGCCCCCTCGCTCGCGGCACGAGTCGCCGCAGGCCAGGAGCTTGCGTTCTGCGCCGAGATGCTCCACGTCGAATACCCGAACCTCGCCGGGGTCGAGATCCGCGTCCCCGACGCGGTCTTCGATGGGGAGCATGCTCTCGAGCTCGGAGGCGTCACGTGCCGCGTCGTTCACGTCGGCGGTGACCACGCGGCCGACTCGGTCGTCGTGCACGTCCCGGAGGAGGCCCTTCTCTTTCTCGGCGACTGCCACTACCAGCGGCTCTACGCCGAGCGGGAGCACTACACGGTGGTAGGAGCGCGGCGCCTGCTCGGGCGGCTCCGGGGATTAGCTCCCGTCGAGGTTGCAATCGAGGGGCACGGCGACGGCCGGCTCGACGCTCGCGAGCTCACTGCGTTCCTCCAGGGGCTCGAGAGCGCCGCCGATCGCGTCGACCGCCTTGGCTGTGGGGCGCTCGAGACGGCGACGGACGCCGACGACGAGGAGACGCTCGCGCTGTTCCTCGCGGGAGTCGAGTAGCCCGGTTCCCGCGTGTGGCGGGAACCGGGCCGATGCGGAGGGGAGACGTGCGCTAGGCGGTCGTCGAGACCGAGTCGTACGACTCGAGCGCCTGGCGGAGGCGCTCACGCGCCGAGGCGAGGATCTGTGACACACGGGACTCGGAGACGCCGTACATCCGGCCGATCTCCGCGCCACCGACGCGATGGACGTGAACGAGGGTCAGCACCTCGCGCTCGCGCTCGGGGAGTGACGCGATCGCCTGCTTGAGCACGTCGCCGCGCTCGCCGGCGAGCAGGGCGAACTCGGGGTCGCCCTCGCCGTACGGTGCCTCGATCGTCTCGCCGATCTCGGCAGCCGACGACTCGGCGGTGCGCACCCGGGCGCTCAGGGAGATGACGTCCGCCCGCTCGACCTCGGCAAAGCGGGTGCGGAGGTCTTCGACCTCGATGTCGAGGGCCCCTGCGAGCTCGCTCTCCGACGGCGCTCGGCCCTCACGAAGCTGGTAGGCCTCGCGGGCCTCGTTGGTCTCGCGCTCGAGGCGCCGCACCGACCGGGGAGCCCAGTCGAGCCGCCGAAGCTCGTCGACGATCGCGCCGCCGACACGCGTCCAGGCGAACTGCTCGAACGTTGCGCCCTTGGCAGGGTCGAACCGGTCGACCGCCGCGACGAGCGCCATCAGTCCGCACGAGATGAGGTCGTCGAGGTCGTAGTGGGACGGAATCGCGCGAGCCTTGCGCGACGCCAGGTAGCGCACCATCGGGGCGTAGGACATCACGAGGCGGTCGCGCGCCTTGACGTCCTTGGACGTCTTCCACGAGCGCCACAGAGCCTCTGCCTCATGGGGAGAGAGCCGTCTCTCCGCCGTCGGGGCGGCATTGCCGTTCATATGTCTACCTCCGCAGAAAGGTGGAACCGGGGGGAACAGGGGACGCACCGGTCATCGGCTCTATCGCCCACAGCGGGCGATCCGCCCGATCACGCGACTCCTGTCGCCGACCGGTGCGGAAGCCCGTCGGCAACGCCGCGCGACCCGTGTACGCCGGATCGGTGACAGGCGAGGGGGAAACGGCTTGGACAAGCGCCTTTCAGGGCCCGTTGTGAAGGCTCTGTAAGCGGCTGCTGCAGCGCCCTCCAACCCTGCAAACATCAACAGTTCGAGGGATCGGTCGATCGTGCGCACTCCTCGATCGAGGCACCGCGCCCGGGTGACAGCGACGAGCGCGGTGTCGCTCGAGGCGCCCGCGCATCGTGTCGCGTCCGGCCTCAACGTCGCCGCGGACCGGCCGAATACCGCCACGTCGTGAAGCCTCGTCCCGGCTCCCACGGAACTCCTCGCACGCGTAGCCGCACGTCGGCAGTCACCGCGGCGTGCTTCGCCGTGCTTGCGCTTGTGCTCTGGCTCGCCGCGCCGGCGGCGCAGGCCGCGACGCCGAAGACCGGCGACCCGGTCGCGACCGACACGACCCCCCTGCCGCCGAGCGTCACGGGCGAGAGCGGCGCTCCCCGCGCAACGTCGTCGGGCGCGGGAGCCATCTCCCGGATGGTCGTCGGCCTCGGAATCGTGCTCGCCGTGATCTTCGGCGTCTACTGGCTCCTCAAGCGCGTGTACGGTGGCCGCTCGAGCGGCCGCACCGGTTCCGGTCTCGAGGTGGTCGCCTCGGTGGCGCTCGGCCCGAACCGGACGCTTCAGCTCGTCCGGGTCGCCGACGAGCTCGTGCTCGTCGGCGTCGCAGGCGACACCGTCACGGCGATCCGCTCGTGGGACGCGGCGCAGTCGCGCCGCCTCGAGGCGGCGCTCGAGCCCGGCCCGCCGTCACCGCAGGGCCCGTCGCGGCCGTCGGGGCCGCCTACCGCGCCCCGGCCAAGCCTCCTCGACGAGATCCGCCGCAGGACGCTGCGCCCGTGACCACCGAGCAGCTGACGAACGGCGGGAGCCTGCCCATCCAGCTCCTCGTCCTGCTCACCCTGCTGACGGTGCTTCCGGGCATCCTGATCACCGTCACGGGGTTCGCGCGGATCCTCATCGTCCTCGGCTTCCTTCGCACCGCGCTCGGGACGCCGACGGTTCCGCCCAACCAGGTGCTCGTCGGGATCGCGTTCTTCCTCTCGCTGTTCGTGATGGCGCCCACCGTCGACCAGGTCAAGTCGACCGCGATCGATCCGTACATGGCGCACAAGATCGACGAGGGGCAGGCCTTCGAGCGCGGGATCCAGCCGGTGCGGAAGTTCATGTTCGCGCAGACACGCGACTCCGATCTCGCATTGATGGTGAAGCTCTCGAAGAAGGAGCGGCCGCGCACCCGGGCCGACGTCCCGACGGTCGTGCTCATCCCGGCGTTCATCCTCTCCGAGCTGAAGACGGCGTTTCAGATCGGCTTTCTGCTGTTCCTGCCGTTCCTCGTGATCGACATGGTGGTCTCGTCGACCCTCATGTCGATGGGGATGATGATGCTGCCCCCGGTCCTCGTCTCACTCCCATTCAAGATCCTGCTCTTCGTGCTGGTCGACGGCTGGTCGCTGGTGGTCGAAGGGCTCGTCAACTCCTTCAACTCGACCTAGGTCAACCAAGGAGCCAGTGCCATGAACGGTGACGTCGCCATCCATCTGACCACCCAGGCCGCGCTGCTCGGCTTCAAGCTCGCGCTGCCGTTCCTCGCGGCCAGCCTGGTCGTCGGCCTGGCGATCTCGGTCGTGCAGGCGGCCACGCAGATCCAGGAGATGACGCTCACGTTCGTGCCCAAGATCGTCGTCACGGGGATCGTGATGCTGATCGCAGGTCCCTGGATGCTCGACCAGATCTCGGCGTACACGACCGAGCTCTTCCGCGAGATCCCGCAGCTGACGGGGCCGTGACCCTTCCCGAGCTTGCTGCCGAGCAGGTCGTCGGCTTCCTCCTCGTGCTCGCACGAGTGGGGCCGCTGTTCCTGCTCGCCCCCGTGTTCTCGGCGCGGGCCCTTCCCGCCCAGGCGAAGGTCGTCGTCGCGAGTGGGCTGGCGCTTGCGCTGACGCCGATCGCGACCGCCGGTCATCGCCTCCCGACGGAGGGGCTCGAAGCTGTCGCGCTCGGGGTGAAGGAGGCGCTGGTGGGGCTCGCGTTCGCCTTTGCGCTCTCGGCGATCGTCGCCGCCGCCCAGTTCGGGGCCGGGCTGGTCGACACCGTGGTCGGGTTCTCCTACGCAAGCGTGATCGACCCTTTCACGAACGTGCAGGGCGGCATCCTCGGGCAGCTCTACGCGATCTTCATCGCGGTCGTGCTCATCGTCACGGGCGGTGACCAGCTGATGATCGAGGGGCTTGCCGGCACGTTCCGCGTCGTCCCGATCGGCGAGATGCCGTCGTGGGACGTGTTCGGGCAGATCGCGATCGACGGGTTCGCCCGGGTCTTCGTGCTCGGGCTCGAGGTCGTCGCGCCCGTCCTGATCGCGCTGATCGTCGTGGACTGCGCGCTCGCGCTCGTCGCCCGCGCCGCGCCGCAGCTCAACATCTTCGCCGTCGGGCTCCCGGCGAAGATCGTGATCGCGATCATGGTGATGGTCGCCTCGCTGCCGTTCGTCGGCGACCACGTCCGCGGCCAACTCGAGGTTGCGGTCGAGGAGACCCTGCTCACCCTCGCGGGGCGTGGGTAGGCGTCGGTGGCGTCGGACAAGACCGAGAAGGCGACACCAAAACGTCGCCAGGAGGCTCGCGAGCGCGGCCAGGTCGCCCGCTCGACCGACGCAAACACCGCTGTCGTGCTCCTCGCGACGGTCGCCGGGCTGATCGTGCTCGGCCCACGGATGCTGAGAGGGCTCGAGGAGACGCTTCAGGAGGGGCTCCTCCGGATCTCCGATCCGCAGCTCGCCGAGGATGAAAACGGGCTCCACGGGCTCGCGATCTGGGGGCTGACGGCCCTCACGAAGGCGATTGCGCCGCTCGTCGCGGTTGCGCTCGCGGCCGGGTTGCTCGCCAGCATCGCGCAGGTGCGGCCGAAGCTCACCCCGAAGGCGCTCAAGCCCAGCTTCCGCAAGCTCGACCCACTGCAGGGGTTGAAGCGGGTCCTCGGCCCACAGGGCCTGGTCGAGGCCGGCAAAGCGACCGCGAAGACGGCGGTCGTCGCGATCGTCGCCTTTCTCGCCGTCTGGCCGCAGCTTCCGGTGTTCGGCTCGCTGGTGGGTCTCTCACCCGAGTCGCTGATGTCGGTCACGGGCTCGACGGTGAAGCCGGTCGTCCTCAAGGCGACGCTGGCGCTCGTGCTGATCGCGGCCGTCGACGTGTGGTGGCAGCGCTTCCGGCTCGCGAAGTCGCTGCGCATGACGAAGGACGAGGTCAGGCGGGAGGCGAAGCAGCAGGACGTCTCGCCCGAGGTGCGCAAGGCGATCCGCCGGAAGCAGTTCGAGGCTGCAAGCCGGCGCATGCTCGCCGACGTCCCAACCGCGGACGTCGTCGTCACCAACCCGACGCACTATGCCGTCGCGATTCGCTACGACGGCTCCAAGCCCGCCCCGGAGGTCATCGCGCGTGGCGTCGACCTCGTTGCGAAGGCGATCCGCGAGGTTGCGAAGGAGCACGGCGTTCCGGTGCTCGAGAACCCGCCGCTCGCCCGGGCGCTCTACGCAGACGTCGAGCTGGGCCAGATGATCCCGGAGGCCTTCTTCTCGGCGGTCGCCGAGGTGCTCGCGTTCGTCTACCGCACCTCCGGCCGGCGCAGCCGCGACGCCCGGCGGCCGCAGTAGGCGTCCCGATCGCGTCTCCGCCGCCGGACGACGCAAATACGACCCGATCCGCTCGATCGCCTCAAGATCGGCGTTCGGCGGGCGATTGACCAGTTCGTGCGGATGGATCGTCCTCCCCGCTCGATCCTGGTGGCCGACGGCTGCCTGTTGAGCCTGCCCGGAAACGAGGGCTGAGATGGGCTTCTCCCAGCGCCTCCTGAAGCATTCCGATCTCGCGGCGGCGGTCGCGGTCATCCTCGTCGTCGCGATGATGATGGTGCCGCTGCCGACGCCGCTGCTCGACCTCCTCATCGCCGCGAACATCGCCGGCGGGCTCACGATCGTGATCGGGACGATGTACGTCTCGCGGGCGCTCGAGTTCTCCTCGTTCCCATCGCTCCTGCTGATGACGACGCTGTTCCGACTCGCGATCAACGTGAGCGTCACGCGGCTGATCCTGCTCCACGGCGATGCGGGCTCGGTCGTTCACGCGTTCGGCGAGTTCGTCGTCGGCGGCAACCTCGTCGTCGGTCTCGTCGTGTTCCTCATCCTCGTCGTGATCCAGTTCGCCGTGATCACGAGCGGCGCCGGCCGTGTCGCCGAGGTTGCGGCGCGATTCACCCTCGACGCGATGCCCGGCAAGCAGATGGCGATCGACGCCGACCTCAACGCCGGCCAGATCACCGACGAGGAGGCGCGCTCGCGCCGTGCGGAGATCGGTCGTGAGGCCGACTTCTACGGCGCGATGGACGGCGCCTCGAAGTTCGTCAAGGGTGATGCCGTCGCCGGCGTCGTCATCGTCGCCGTCAACCTCATCGCGGGGATCACGATCGGCGTCATCCAGCACGGGATGCCGGCGAGCGAGGCGGTGCACACCTACTCGATCCTCACGATCGGCGACGCGCTCGGCGCTCAGATCCCGGCGCTTCTCATCTCCACCGCCACCGGCATCCTGGTCACCCGCTCGGGCAGCACGAACGACCTCGGCGGCCAGATCACGCGCGAGATCCTGCGGCAGCCGCGCGCCTCCACGATCGCCGGCGCGACGATCGCCGCCCTCGCGCTCGTTCCGGGCCTTCCCAAGCTCCCGTTCCTGCTGATCGGCGGCGCCGTGTACGTGATCGGTCGCGGCTCGCGGACGACGCTGGCCGCGGAGAAGCGCGAGGAGGAGGAGAAGGCACGGCAGGCGGAGGAAGTGCCGGCTGCGCCTTCGCCGCTCGAGCTCGGCCCCGGGGCGCTCGCGATCGATCCGCTCGAGCTCTCGATCGGCTTCGGGCTCGTCACGCTCGTCGACGAGTCGGCGGGCGGGTCGTTGCTCGCGCGCATCGGCGTCGTCCGTCGTCAGGTCGCGAACGAGCTTGGCCTCGTGATCGGGCCGGTCAGGGTCAGAGACGACGTCTCGCTCGAGTCGCATGAGTACGTCGTTCGCGTTCGCGGCGTCGAGGTCGCGCGGACACGCGTGATCCCTGGGCATCGCCTCGCGATGGATCCGGGCGACGCGATCCCCGGCCTTGCGGGCCTGCCGACGGTCGAGCCCGCCTTCGGGCTCCCGGCGGTGTGGATCGACGAGGCAGCGCGGGCTGAGGCCGAGGCGCTCGGCTACACCGTCGTCGACATCGAGTCGGTCGTCGTCACCCACCTCACCGAGGTAATCCGGCGCCACGCCGACGAGCTTCTCACCCGCCAGGAGACGAAGGCCCTCCTCGACGGGCTCCGCGAGCTCAACGCCGCCGCTGTTGAGGAGGTCGTACCAGACCGGCTCTCGGTCGGTGAGGTCCAGCGGGTGCTCCAGTCGCTCCTGCGCGAAGGTGTCTCGATCCGCGACCTCGGCACGATCCTCGAGTCGATCGGCGACAAGTCGATCGTCACCCGCGATCCCGCCGTGCTCGCCGAGCACGCCCGCCAGGCGCTCGCGCGCCAGATCGTCACCGCCCACGTCGACGACGATCGCGCGCTCGCGGCGATCACCCTCGACCCCGGCACCGAGCAGGAGATCGCCGAATCGCTCGTCACGACCGCGGACGGTGAGCTCCTCGCGCTCGATCCCGACCGGGCCTCGGTGCTCGTCGCAGGCCTCGTCGAGAGGGTCCACGAGCTCTCGCGCGGCGGCGTCCGGCCGGTGCTTGTGTGCTCGAGCCGGATCCGCCGCCACGTCCGCCGGCTCGTCGAGCAGGCGCTGCCGCAGCTCGCGGTGCTCGCGTACACCGAGATCGTCCCCGGGATCCGTGTCGAATCGTCTGCGATAGTGACCGCATGACAGGGATGAAGACATATCGCGGCGCCTCGCTCGAGGAGCTGCTTCCCCAGATTCGCGAGGAGCTCGGCGCCGATGCGGTCGTGCTCGCGCAGCGCGACGGGATCGTCGGCGGGATCGCCGGCTTCTTCGGGCGCCGCTGCGTCGAGATCGATGCTGCGCCCGCCGGGTACCCCGAAGCTCCCGCGGCGACGACGATCGCCGGTGAGGACGCGGCGGCGGCGTACTCGCGCCTCGATGTCTACGACACCGACGTCGTCCACGACGATGACGTCGCCGACGAGGAAGCCCTTCCGGCGAACGACCTCGCCCGGGCGACGCATGACCTTGCAGCCTTCGCCGGGATCCTCGCCAGCTTCGAGACGGCCACACCTGCTGCGGCCGGGCTTCCCGCCGGCGAAGTCGACGACCAGCCCGCGGCCCCGCTCCCTGCCCCCGAGGCACCGCCGCCGCTTCCGACGGCACCCGAGCGGGCCGAGCGCCCGGCGGTCGAGCCCGCGGTCGCCGAGGAGCTTGCCGTCCGCCAGACCCTCGCAGGTCACGGGCTTCGACCGAGGTCGATCGAGTCGCTGCTCACGCTCACCCAGGAGCACGTCGCGCCGCTGGTTCCCGGCCAGTCGCTCGCGGCCGCGGTTCGTGCCGCGATCGCGGGCGCGCTGCACACGCCGCGCGGCTGGTTCGGCCGTAAGAAGACGATCGTCCTTGCGGGGCTCGAGGCCTCGAGCGTCGCCGAGGTCGCCGCTGGGCTCGCCTCGGCATACGCCGCCGGGGGGAAGCGCGTGGTCGCGCTCGGCCTCGCGGGTGCCCGGGCGTCGGTGCCGCTCGTCACCGGCACCGAAGATGTCGACGTCCCGTTCGCGATCTGCGACGAGCCGGACGACGTCGTTCGTGCGCTCGATCGCCTCGGTGAGTTCGAGGTGCTGATTGCCGTCGCGCCGGGTCTCGCCGACCGCGCCTCGGCGGAGCGGATCGGCGGGCTCGTCGCGCCGCTTGGCCGGATCGAGACCCATCTGGTGCTGCCAGCGGCAACCCCGTTCGAGGAGGCGCGTCGCGTCCGCGAGCTGCTCGAGCGCAACACGCACGTCCATGGCCTCCTTCCGACCGGGACCGACATCGCCCCCGCGACGGGCGGCACGCTCGCGCTCGCGCTCGAGGCTCCGCTCGCGATCCGCTGGGTCACTCGGACCGATGATGCGCGCCCCGTCGCCGCCGACGCCGCTCACCTCGCCGGGTTGGTGCTGTCGTGAGCAAGGCGAAGGACGAGAAGAAGGCGAAGAAGAGCAAGGACGCCGGCAACGCCGGCGCGAGCGACCGTCCGATGGTGAGCGTCGCCACGCACCATCGGGCACCCGACTCGATCGCGCGGATCCGCTCGTGGTTTGCGGTCGGAGCCGTTGGTCTCGTCGTCCTCGTCGGCTGGGGAACCGGCATGTCCGGAACCGCGGTCGCAGGGCGTGCCGTGCTCGCCGGCCTGATCGGCTACATGGTCGGGTGGGGAGTCGGCGTCGGCGTCTGGCGTGAGATCGTCAAGGCCGAGGTCATCGCCGCCGTCAAGCGCCACCAGGAGGGCCGGCGGTGAGCTCGATCGAGCCGATCGGCTTCCAGCCGCTGTCGCCGGCCGAGCGCGTGCAGCCGACGCAGCCGTGGCGCCGCCGCGACGAGGACGAGGCCCGGCGCGACGACGCCGAGCAAGACGACGAGCGGCCGCCCGACAACGCGGACGACGACCGTCCCGAGCCCCAGCTGCTCGACGTCCAGGGCTGAGCTCGGTCTCAACTCCACCCGACGCGATCCGAACACACTGTTGTGGCCGTAGAAGACGTCCTCGCGCGCATTTCGCAGATCGAGTCGCTCGCGGCGCGGTTCGCCGGGCAGGCGGGCGGTGCGCCGACCACGGATTTCGCCCAGACGCTCTCCAGGGCCTCGCTCGCACCAGGCACCGTCAGGTCGGCGCAAACGCCGGCGACGGTGACAGTCGGCGCGGCCCCGCCCGCCGGACAGGGCGGCCCTCGCGCAGTTGCGCTCGCCGCCGGCGAGATCGGTGTGGCCGAGGAGCCGAGCGGGTCGAACGACGGCGCCCGGATCAGCGACTACCGCGCTGCCGACGGCTCGCACGCCGGGATGCCGTGGTGTGCCACCTTTGTCTCGTGGGCGGCGAAGAGCGTTGGCGCTCCGATCGGTGATAACGGCCAGGGGTATGCCTCGGTCGCCGACATCGAAGCCTGGGGGAGGCGCACCGGCCGGTTCGTCCCGGTGACCTCCGAGCCGCGTCCCGGCGACATCGTCCTCTACGGGTCGCGTCATGTCGGGTTCGTCGAGTCCGTAGGCCCTGGCGATCACATCACGACGGTCGAGGGCAATCACGGCGACCGTGTCGCGCGCGTCGATCGTCGCCGCAGCGAGATCACCGGCTACGTCCGGCTCTGAGCTCGCGCCCGCATCTCTCCGAGACAGTGCTAAACAGGCGGCGTGATCTGCCGATGTCTTTGCTATGGACATCGAGCTGACAGACGAGATCGAGCCCCGGAAGGAGCCGGACGCGGTGGCGTCCTGGCGCTTCGAGGTACTGCTCGACGCAGGCTATGACCAGCCGCTCGCCGAGCAGCTTGCCGCGTCCGACGCCGATCTCCACCTTGCCGTCGCGCTGGTCGGCGAGGGTTGTCCGCCGCGCCTCGCGGCCGAGATCCTGCTCTAGCGCTCTAGCGCTCTAGCGAGTCGCGAGCTCGAGCGCGTCGTCGCGCTCCGGCTGCTCGTCCGCGGGGGTGTCCGTCTCGGCGGTGAGAACGGCGACGAGGGCCTCCAGCTTCTCGAGCTCATGCCGGACGGCGTCCGGCCCTACCGTGGAGGCCCGCATCGCCGAGTTGTTCGCGAGGGCTCCGAACTCGCCGATCTCGCGGCCGGCTGCTTCGATCTGGCCGCCGATCTCGGCGAAGAGCTGCCCGAAGGCCGCCGAGCTGTCGAGCCGCGCCGCCTCGACCCGCCCGTTCAGGTGCAAAGCCTCGAGGAACCTGAGCTGGTGCGCGAGCCGGCCGACGTGGTGCGCGACCTGGGAGAGCTGCGCGTCGACGCGTCCCAGACGGTCGACGATCGTTGCCACGCTCTGCGAGAGGCACGTGGTCAGAGCGAGGATGTCGTCGCGGATCAGGTGGTCGTCCGCCTCGTCCCGCTCCGACAGCGCGAGCGACTCGGCGAACCCGAGCGTCATCTCGGTCTGCAGCTTTGCGATCCCGAGCTCGAAGCCGAGATCCTGAAGGAGCGGCTTGACCTCGGCGACGCGCTCGTCGAGGTCGCCGATGATCGCCGCGGTCTCGCGCGAGCGGTCGCGCATGATGTCCGAGATCACCGACAGCGACGCGCCACCGTGGTCGAGGCGCGTTGACGCGATGAGCGCATTGAGCGAGAAAAGGCGGATGTCGTCGGCGAGACCGAGGACGAAGGTGGATTTGCGCTGCAGCGCTTCGCTGAGCGAGCGGTAGGAGTCGAGGTTCGCGAACAACGTCGAGAGGTAGTCGTGGAGCGTTCCGCACGACGTCACGATCTCCGCAAGCGTGCTCCCCCCGGCGCGTCGCCGGTGCGACTCGCGGCTCATCGCGCTCTCGCGAGCGGCAAGCTCGGTCGGGATCACGAGCCGCATGAAGCTTGCGTAATCGGGGAAGCCAGCCGCGTTGAGCCCGTCCAGCAGGAGCTTCGTCGACGCGGCGATCGCCTCCTTGCGCGGAACGCCCGACTCCTCGAGCCGCGTCTCCTCTGCGGCAACCGACGCGTACAGCCCGGCGACGGTCGCGAGCACGGGGCTGGTCGGCTTCATGCGCACCGAGAGGTAGCCGTCGCCCACCGGCTCGACGACGGCGAGCACCCAGTAGTACGAGCCGTCTTTCGCCATGTTCTTGACGTACGCGGCGACGGTGCCACCGACGCTGATCGTGTCCCACAGCAGCTTGAACACCGCGCGGGGCATGTCCGGGTGGCGGATCAGGTTGTGCGGCGCGCCGACGAGCTCGGGGAAAGACCACCCCGAGACGCGCACGAAGACGTCGTTCCCAGACCGGATGATCCCCTTGCGGTCGGTGGTCGAGAAGAACAGCTCATCGACCTCGAACGGGCTCTCTCGATCGATCGGGATGACCCGCTGACGTGACATTTCACCCTGGTAGTCGACCGCTACCGCCCCGGATTCAGTGGGTTTCTAGCCTTCTGCCCCCACGTGAGGCCGGAGCGACCGCTCGCTAGGCGGCGTCGGGTGGCTCGTCCGGTGCTTCCGGCGGCGGGTTCGGCGTCGGCAGCTTCGGAAGCTCGCCGATCGTCGCCGCCGCCGCGGCGCGGTTCTCCGCCTCGGTCGCCTCGATGATCTCGTGGCGGTACACGGGGATCTCGACTGGCGCGTCGATACCGATCCTGACCGACGAGCCGGTGACCTCGAGCACGGTGACGGTGATGTCGTCGCCGATGCGCACGCGATCTCCGACCTTACGGGTTATGACGAGCACGCCTGCACCTCCAGTGCACCATCGGTCGGCAACGGACGACGCTTGAACGCTACGAGGTTCGACCGCCGCACGCCGCATCCTGCCACAGGGCGGCGGCCGCGAACAGCCTCGGACCGTCGCAGACGCGGTGCGCTACGAGGCCTGGGCTTCCGGCGAGTCGTCCTTGCGCAGCTCGGTCAGCTGGGCCTCCGAGAGCAGCGGCTGGCGGACGTCGTAGCCGATGACCTCGTTGATCACCTGGCGCGCGACCCCGCGACCGCGGTGGATGACGATCGGCGCTGCGAGGTTGATCGTGAAGTTCTCGAGCTCCTCGGCGGCGCGGACGACGCAGAGGATCTCGGCGGCGCCGGCGTCCTCGAGCCCAAGCGAGGCGACGTCGTCGTCGGGCACCCGGACCTCGTAGTCGGAGAAGAACGACCACGGCGAGCTCACGGGGAGCGCCAGCTCGGGGTCATCGACGGAGTGGAGCCACCGAAACGGCGAGTCCTCGCCGATGGTCAGTAGCGTGTAGGTCGTGCCGGGTAGGCCGATCAGGCCGTCTGGGAGAGTGAGGACGTCGGTGTCGTCGACCTCGATCTCTCCGAATCGTGTGCTCTCGAGCAGCATGGGAAGTGCCTCCAGGGTCAGCGCAGGAAGTCGAGGAGAGAGGTTTGGACGATCTTCGCGCCGACGTTGAGCGCCGACTGGTAGACCGCCTGCTGGGTTGATGCGTCGATGTAGGTCTTCGCCATGTCTGCGTCCTCGTTCGTCGACATGAGCGAGCGGGTTGCCTCCTCGAGCTCGTCGAGGCGTGCCCCGGCAGTCTCGAGCCGGTTGACGCGGGCGCCGACCTCGGCGCGTGCCGAGACGACTGCGTCGTGCCCCGTGTCGATCGCTGCGAGGTCGGCGGTGAGCGCGGCGAGGTCGTTGGTCTGAAGGTGTGTGACGACGTTGCGGAGCGTCGCGATCAGCCCGGTGGCGCCGTTGCCGATCGCCGAGCTCCCGACGACGTTGACGTCGAGCTGGACGCCGGGGCCGATCTCGCGGCGAACCGCGCCCGTGTCGCCGTGGTAAAGGTCGTCGGCGGTGCTGTAGGGCGCCGTCTGCGTCGCGGTCCCTGCGAACACGTAGCGGCCCGCGTACTGGGCGTTTGCATCAGCCTTGATCTCGTCGAGCAGCTGGCCGACCTCACGGGCGATGACCGCCCGGTCGGCGCCGGAGGTGGAGCCGTTCGCACCCGCGACTGCGAGCTCGCGGACACGGAGCACTGCGTCGCCGATCGAGGAGAGCGCCGTGTCGGTCGCGTTTTGCCAGCCGTTCGCGTCCTCGATCGCACGCTGGTGCTGGACGTTGGCGGCGAGCTCCGAGCGGTAGTCGAGCGCCCGGCTCGCGCGGAACGGATCGTCCGACGGCCGCATCAGCTCCTTGCCTGAGGCGAGGCGCTGCCGCGTCTTGTCGAGGCGGCTTGCGGCGTTCTGGATGTCGGCGAGCACGTTGCGCGCCGTCATCGACTGGGTGACGCGCGTGTTCACAGCTCGACGGCCCTTTCCGCAGGGGCGGCTCCCGGATCGCAAGCGCCCTTGGTGCGGCCGCTGGCGCGACCGGCGTCGGCGAAGACCGTCGCAGGCCGGCTCATCACAGACCCACCCGTCCCGTCCGGTTGACGAGCTGGTCGATCATCTCGTCCATCGCGTTCAGGGCGCGCGCCGAGGCCTGGAATCCGCGTTGGAAGCGCGTGAGGTTCGTCATCTCCTCGTCGAGCGAGACGCCCGAGACGCCGTCGCGCCGGTCGCGAAGCGCGTCGGCGAGCAGCTCTGCGTTGGCCTCGGAGCGATGCGACTCCTGTGTCTCCGAGCCGATTCGGGTGACGAGCTGACGGTAGGCGACGCCGATCGTGGGGTTGTCGCGGAGGCCCGCGATCTGAAGCGCGACCGAGGCATTGCCGGGCGCGCCGGCAGCTCCGGAGGCCGCGACGAGCCGCGGATCGGCGGCAATCGTCCCCGAGAGGGCGATGGTCGCCGCGGTCGTGCCACCAGCCGTGAAGAACGACGTACCGGCGGCGCCGGTGAGGTCGAAGCCGCCAGTGTGGAAGGTGTTGGTCTGCGAGACGAGCGACGAGGCGATCCCGTCGAGGGTCGTGCGATAGGCGGGGATCGTGGTGTCGCGCAGCGCCACGAGCCCGGCGAGCTTGCCGGACGTGAGGCTGGTGAGGTTGCTCTCGGCAAGCGTCGCGGAGCTCGTCGTGCCGGTCACGAGCGTCGCGCCGGCGAACGTCACGTCGATCGCTCCGAGCGCGCCCGTGGTGACCGAGACGTTGCCGAGCTCGGCGAGACGGTCGACGAGGACGTCGCGCTGGTCGAGCAGGTCGTTCGGTGCGTCGCCCGTCGCGACCGAGTTCGCGATCCGGATGTTGAGGTCGAGCACCTGGCTGCCGATCTGGTTGATCTCGTTGAGGTCGAGCGTGACCTGCTGCCCACTCTGGGTCGCGATCATGTCGAGCTGGGAGTCGAGCGCGTGGAAGCCCTCGGTGAGCGAGGTCGCGGCCTGGACGAGCGCCTGCCGCGTCGCGAGGTTCTCGGGCGCGTTGGAGACGTCGCTCCAGGCGTCCCAGAACTTCGTGAGCAGCGACGAGAGACCCGTCTCGCCCGGCTCGGCAAGCGCGAGCTCGACCTGGTCGAGACCATTGCTTGTCGCCTCGTAGTAGCCCTGGCGCATCGTCTGCGCCCGCAGCTGCACGTCGATGAAGAGATCGCGAACGCGCTTGAACTGCTCGACCGTGACACCGGCGCCGATCTGGCCGGGCACGCCCGAGCCGGAGACCGACGGGTACGTGTACGCAGGCGACGCGACGAGCGTCGCTTCCTGCCGGCTGTAGCCGACGGTGTTCGCGTTCGCAACGTTGTGCGCCGTGATGTCAAGGCTGCGCTGCTGCGCGAGAATCCCGCTGAGCGCCGTGTTGAGTCCGAAGAAGGTCGAGAGCATGTCGTCTAGGCCGTCGCGTTGATCGCGCTCATCGTCTGGGGAGCGTGCGTGACGCCGCCCGGTGAGTAGCCGGTTCGCATCGTCCCGGAGAGCATCCGCATCAGATGGTCGAGGAAGGAGAGCTCCTGCCTGATCAACGCCCGGTTGCGGTCGTGCACGCGCGCCGTCTCGGAGAGGAGCCCCTTGAGCTCCGTCGAGAGGTCGCGTGCGACGACCGCGTCTCCGGGCGTTTCAAGCGTGACGAGAGCGTCGATGTCGACCTCCGCAGGATCGATCCGCAGCAGTGCGGCGCTGCGCTTCATCAACCCGTCGCGCTCCTGTTCGAGCTGCGCGCGCTGGACCATCTCGCCCTGAAGCTCTGCGAGCTTGGCGAGGATGGTCTCGACGTCGCGCTCGCGAATGGCCGAAGCCTGCGAGAGCACGATCCCGAGCAGCCGGCGCGTCAGGCGCACCTGCTTGTCGAGGTGTGCAACCAGCTCGCTCACCGAGTGACCTCCGCAGTGTCACTGTCGAGCGAGCGGTACAGGCTCCGGGCCAGTCCGAGCCCACCATTCATGGTGATGCTCTGTGCAAGGGCGTCGGGGATCATCTCCTTCTGGAGTCCAGATGCCGCGTCGCCCTCCTCCTCGTCGTCGCCACCGACCATGCTCGCGCTCTGCGTGAGCTTTTCGGTGAGCTGACGAACGAGAAGCTGTTCGAAGTCGAGCGCCGCACGGTAGCGCTTGACCGCGTCGGCCCCTTCCGCCTTGATGTCGGGCGGAATGGGCGCAAGGCTCGCCGATGTGATCTGACCGGTGCTCACCGGCGGATCCCGTTTGCGAGCTCGAGGAGGTTGTCGGCCGTGTGCACGGCCTTGCTCGCCATCTCGAAGGCGCGCTGCGCCTCGACGAGCTCCACCATTGCTTCGGCGAGGTCGACGGCCGAGGCCTCGACCACGCCCTGTTCTACCCGCGTGTCTGTCGCCTGCTTCGCGGCGCCGGAGGCGCGGGTCGGGACGAAAATTCCGCCCTCTCTCCCTTCCATCTGATCGGGAGCGGGCACCTCGAAGAGCTTGAGCTCTCCGAGCTCCTTGCCGGCGGCGGTGATCTTCCCATTGGACGCGATTCTCACGTCCTTCAGGTCGACACCGTCGGGAATCGTCACGGGGGGAGCGAGGCGAACACCGTTCGGCAGCGTCAGCTGGCGCTTGCCGTCCATCCGCAGGTCACCTGAGCGCGTGAGGCCCGTCCCGCCCTCGGGGAGCTGGACCTGGACGTAGCCAGGGCCGACGAGGCCGACGGAGATCGGGTTGCCGATGTCCGTGAGGTTGCCCCCGTGGGAGGAGATGCCGGCGCGCATGGCCTCGACCCCGCCGGGGCCGTCGTCGTCGATGAGCTCGCGGAACGTGTAGCGCGTCGGGCGGTAGCCGACGGTGTTCACGTTTGCGATGTCGTTTGCGATCGAGTCGAGGCGCAACGTCATTGCCTCGATACCCGTCGACGCGATCTGCATCCCACTGGCCATCAGCTGTTCACCTGTCCCTGTCCGGGAGAGGGTGGAAGTCCGGCAGTCCCCGGCTTCCGATGGGCCCCTGCGCTTGCAGTCCAGCCCGTCCCGCTCGATTCGTGCCAGGTGATCGGTCGCCGTCCATCCGTCTTTAGCCGCCGTAAGGTGCAGGCGGTTGCGACTCCCCGATCGAGGGAGAGGCTCAGGAGCTCGGTCCGCCCATCTGGATCGACCGCTGCAGCGTCTCGTCGATCGCGTGGATCACGCGCTGGCCCGCCTCGAACGAGCGAAGCGACGAGATCATCTCGACCATCGTCTCCGCCGCCTCGACGTTCGAGCCCTCGAGCGTGCCCTGGCGGATCGCGGTGCCCTCGGGTCGGGCCCCCGCGGTGCCCCGGTAGAGGCTCTCGCTCTCCTTGCTGACGTTCGTCAGCGAGACGAGGTGGATCTTCCCGGCGGTCTTGCCGTCGCGGATCACGGTCCCGTCGGGCGTGATCGTGAGGTCGCCCGCTCCCTGCACGACGATCGGCTTGCCGTCGTCGCCAAGCACCGGGAGGCCGGCGGCGGTGACGAGCCGGCGCTCGCCGTCGAGGCGAAGCTGGCCGTTCCGCGTGTATCGCGGCCCGTTCTCGGTGGCAACGACAAGGAATCCCTCGCCGTCGAGCCCGACGTCGAATTGCTCGTCGGTGCGCTTGAGCGCGCCCTGCGCGAAGTCGATCGTCAGGCCGACCTGCGTGACACCGAGGCTCGCCATCCCGATCGGGCCCTTCGTGCGCTGGCTGACGAGCAGCAGCTCGTCGAACTCGTTCTGGGCGACGTGCTGGGCCTTGTAGGCGGGCGTCGCCGAGTTCGCGAGGTCGTGCGCAATCCGCTCCTGCCGAGCCAGCTCGGTGAGCATTCCTGAGGCGATGACGTAGAGACCGCGATCCATCTGACGATGACGGGGACGACACCCGGCTTCCGGGTCTTCGGTTCCCAACCCCGCGAATTGAGATGCAGATCGAGAACGCACAGGCTCCGCTCGACCTGACCGTCGTCGTCAAGACGGTCAAGCTCCGCACGGGGTCGAAGGTCGTCGCCCGGGTGCTGCGGGCGCCTGGCAAGGACGGCCGTGGGCTGATCTCGCTCGCCGGCGCCACCGTGCGCGCCAAGCTCCCGGCGGGAGTGAGGGCGGGTCAGCGGCTCCAGCTGATGGTGGCGGCGCAGAGCGGGAGCGCGGTCGTGTTGCGGATGGTGCGCGAGGCGGCCGGCGAAAAGCGCCCGCTACCCGCGAGGCTTGCGGCCGCGCTCGCCGAGCGCGGTGACGGCGAGCTGCTCCATGCTGCCGCCCACCTCTCGGGTGGAGTCATCCCGCTCCCGGGGCGGCGGGTCGTCGAGATCGACGACGAGCCCCAGGCCTCGCGAGGTCGCGAGGGCGAGGCAAGCCCGGGCGCGCGCATCCAGCTGACGCTGCACACGAAGGAGCTCGGCGCGGTGACGGTGTTCCTCTCGCTCGGCGATCGTGTCATCGACGCGGAGATCGTGGTCGACGGGCCCGTGCACGCGAGGGCGCTCGCGGCGATCCCGGAGCTGACGCGCGCGATCGAGGGCTCGACGGGTCTTACCGTCTCGGCCCGGCTCCAGCGCCGCGACGGCCCGCCGCCCATCGTCCCCGACTGCGAGCTCGGGGAGGCGGAGCGCTTTGCGTGAGCGAAAGCAGGCGACGGCGCTCAGCTACGGCGGCTCCGGCGCGCCGAAGGTCGTGGCGACCGGGCGCGAGCGTGTCGCCGAGAAGATCATCGAGGTCGCGATGCAGGCAGGCGTGCCGGTGCGCGAGGATCCAGCGCTCGCCCAGGCCCTCGCGCAGCTCGACATCGGCGACGAGATCCCACCCGAGCTCTACCAGGCGGTCGCCGAGGCGCTCGTCTGGGCACTCAAGCTCGAACGGGCGCTCGCCGGTGCCTCAACTCCCGCACGCCAGGGGCGATGACCCGATCATGAAGACGGACTCGCCGGTCACCGTGATGGTTGTCGAGGACGATGATCTCGTCCTTCGCCTGCTGTGCAACGTCCTCCGTCGTGCCGGCCACCGGGTCGTGACCGCGACGGACGGGATGACTGCCCTCTCGACCGCGCGACGCGAGCTCCCCGACGTCGTGGTCGTCGACATCCTCCTGCCCGCGGGCAACGGCCTGCAGCTGCTCGAGCGGATGCGCTCGATCGCCGACCTCTCGACGACCGCAGCGGTCGTGATGACGGGCGGCGACCCCGAGACCTACGGCCCTCAGGCCGAGGCGCTCGGCGCGATCTTCCTCCCGAAGCCGCTCAGCCCGGCAGAGCTGCTCTCCGCGGTCGAGAGCGCGCTCAAGGGCAGCACCTCGGTCGAGAGCATCCTCGGCCTCGCGTCGGTCTAGCGGCACTCACCGCCGCTCGCGACGACTCCAACTGGCTCTTTCGCGGCGGAGGCACGCCCCTCGAGATCGGATCCGGAATGCGGGCGGCACGCGCCACTAGCTCCCGACGCAAACGCACTGAACTCGTTCCACGACCTTGGTCATGGTCGGATTCCATACCCGCACCTTACGGTAGGCGCGATCCCCGGGTGGGCAGCAGCCGAAGTTGCAAGGCTTCGACGGCGCCGGGCACTTGTCTGCGCACCTCGTCACATGCGCGAAGGTTGCCCCGAGTCGCACGAGACCCGCTCGGCAGACCTGACCCTGTGCGCAACATCTCGATAGTCCCGATGGCGCTGGACAACACACCCGGTCGCTTGGGCAACAGTCACGGCTGAGTTTGCACCGACGGGAGTCAGGAGGGCATTTCTCGAGACAGTCCTCTTGCGTCTTGTGGCTTTCCTGGTCGAGCCACGTCGCACATGTCTCGTCCTCCGTGCAGCACTTCCTGTGACGCCCACAGGGCTTGCACACACACGCATATGGAGGACTGTGGCCGCAGACGGAGTTCGGTGGGCAGCAGCACACCGTTCCTCCCGACGGTGAACGCACTTCGTTCACGTAAGAGGTGCAGAGGCCGCCACCGACGAAGCCTTGGTTCCCTCGTACCCCAGGGAATTTGCAGCAGACAGGGAACCTGGGGTTGAGGCTCGCGCACGAGCTGGTGCGGTCTCGGCCCGCATAGACACAGTCGATATTCCAGACCGGAAGAGCACACCCTGTGCAGGTGGTCGCGCGCGTGCCGGCGGAGGCAGATTCGCTGAACGCTCCCGGAACCGCGACTGATGCAAGCGCCGCTCCGATGAGCCGGGCAACTCGCGAACGCGGCATCGGTGTTGCGAGCGCACGTGCCAAATCGTCGAAGAACTCACTCACCGTCCGGCACCTCGACCACGTCCAGCCCCCAACGGCATGCATGCCAAGGGACGCGCCGTGTCTTGAAATCAGACTGTGTCGCGGATCATGCCAGGTCGAAGGGTCGGTAGCCATTCAGGGCGAGCCGCGGACGTTTGGAAGTTCCCATGCAGATCTCCGACGCGGGCTTCACTGCATCCTTCCTCAACACCACCCTCGTCGAAAGCAGCGAACGCGTCCTCGGTCGTGGTTGTTGACGAGTGAGTCCTGGCTCGCGCACACGTCGGCTGGCGCATCCCGAGCGTTGGGGCTTCGCGCGCCGCTCCGGCGATCTGACTGCCCCGAGAGCCCGTTCCTCCCGGGGCAGGTCGGAAGAAGCGAGTGGCGCACGGGTCTTCCGTCGGCTCCCGGCTTTCCCGCCAACGGCGAAAGGCTGCTGATCGAGGTGCGGGCGAGAGGGGTCGAACCTCCAAGGGCCGAAGCCCACCGGGACCTAAACCCGGCGCGTCTGCCAGTTCCGCCACGCCCGCGCTCGCTGAACAGTAGAGGACCGGGGAGCGAGGAAGCCGGACCGGTCCGTCCGGACCAGGTCCTACGCTCCTCCCATGACACTCGGGATCATGCTCTTCGGGCTCGTCTTCCTCGGCGGGCTCGCGCTCGGGGCGGTGACGCGGCGGCCACTGACGACGGCGTGCGTCGTGGTGGGCGCGTTCGCGGCGCTGCTCGTGTTGCAGGCGCACGAGCCGTTCACCGCCTTCGCCGTGTTCGCGCTGATCGGGCTCGGCGGGGTCGTCGTCGACTCGATGCGCGAGACCGTCGAGCTGCTTCTCGGCCGGGGCTGAGCTCCGGGGCACACGCCGGCGCGGCCCAGGTGAGACCGGTAGGGAGGCGACCCGGCAACAGCTAGGCTGACCCGATGTCCCATCAGGTCGAAGAGCTCCCCGAGAATCGCGTCCGGATCACGGTCGATGTCTCTCCCCACGAGCTCCACCACGCGGTGGAGCACGCGGCCGGCGATCTCGCCACGTCGGTCAAGATCCCCGGCTTCCGTAAGGGGAAGGTGCCGATGCAGGTGCTGCTCGCCAACGTCGGCAAGGATCGCCTGTGGGCCGAGGCGGTCGAGTCGCACATCGGCGGCTGGTTCTGGCGCGCGGCGGCGCTTGCCCGGGTGCGCCCGGTGACCGCGCCGGACTACGAGATCGACGTGATGCCGAGCTCGTCCGACGAGGCGTGGTCGTTCGCGGCGACCGTGGAGGTGCAGCCGCTCCCCGAGATCGTCGACTGGACGACGCTCGAGGTGCCGCGCGCCGAGGCGACGATCCCCGAGGAGCTCGTCGAGCGGGAGCTGGCGGCGCTGCGGGCGACGGTCGCGGAGCTCGTTCCCGCCGACGATCGCGAGGCGCGCGCCGGCGACACGCTGGTCGTCGACCTCGCCGGCGAGGACGGACAGGGGCAGCAGGATACGGTCGTCGAGCTCGGCAGCCGCCGTCTCGTCGGCGAGATCGAGGATGCGCTCGTCGGCGCGAAGGTCGGTGAGGCCCGTACGGTCACCTACGAGCTCGCCGACGGCAAGACGACGACCGTGGACGTCACCGTCAAGCACATCAACGAGCGGGTGCTGCCGGAGGTGGACGACGAGCTCGCGCGCTCGGCGACCGAGTTCGACACCATCGCCGAGTGGCGTGCCGACGTCGAAGGACGGATCAGGGAGGCGCTCGACGAGGAGATCGAGGCGGCGTTTCGCCAGTCCGCGGTCGACGAGCTCGTGCGCGCCTCGAACGTCCAGCCGGCCGGGCCGCTGGTGGCGACCCGGGCGCGCGAGCTGTTCAACGGCTTTTTCCGCTCGCTCGAGAACCGCGGCGTCTCGCCCGACCAGTACTTCCAGCTGACGGGGCAGAGCCCGGAAGAGATCAGCCAGCAAGTCACCCTCGAGGCGGCGCAGTCGGTCGCCCGCGAGCTCGCGCTCGAGGCGCTCGCCGAGAAGGCGGGGATCGAGGTCTCGGACGAGGACGTGAAGGAGCTCGTGCGCGAGCAGGCCGCTGCGGCGGGAGACGACGCCGACGACGTGATCGAGGACATCTGGGCGCACGGGCATCAGGAGACGTTGCGGGAAGACCTCCGTCTGAGGGCTGCGCTCGACCGGCTCGCTGCCGATGTCAAGCCCATCGCGCCCGAGCTGCACGAGGCGCGCGAGGCGATCTGGACGCCGGACAAGGAGAAGCCGGCAACCGAGACGAAACTATGGACACCCGGAAGTTAGGAGACTGAGCAGATGAGCCCCCTGATCCCCATGGTCATCGAGCAGACCTCGCGCGGCGAGCGCTCGTTCGACATCTACTCCCGGCTGCTCAACGAGCGGATCATCTTTCTCGGCACCCAGGTCGACGATCAGATTGCGAACCTCATCGTCGCCCAGCTCCTCCACCTCGAGTCCGAGGATCCGGACAAGGACATCTACCTGTACATCAACTCGCCGGGCGGCTCGGTGTACGCGGGGCTCGCGATCTACGACACGATGCAGTTCATCAAGCCGGACGTCTCGACGATCTGCGTCGGGATCGCGATGAGCATGGGGGCACTCCTTCTCGCGGGCGGCGCCGAAGGGAAGCGCATGTCGCTGCCGAACTCGAAGATCCTGATCCACCAGGTGTGGGGCGGCTACCAGGGACAGGCATCGGACATCGAGATCCACGCGAAGGAGACGATCGCCTTGAAGCGCAAGCTCGAGGAGATCATGTCGCAGCACACCGGGCAAGACATCGAAAAGGTCCGTGCCGACATGGATCGCGACTACTTCATGACCTCCGAGGAGGCCAGGGAGTACGGGATCGTCGACCGGGTGATCGTCCACCGCTAGACCCGCCATTTGCACGAAAGCGGGTAGCCGAAACCGGCGACGTCGAGTAAAAGGAGAGATGTGGCGCGTACCAGCGACGGCAACGAGCAGCTCCTCTGCAGCTTCTGCGGCAAGAGCCAGCGTCAGGTCAAGAAGCTGATCGCCGGTCCCGGCGTCTACATCTGCGACGAGTGCATCGATCTCTGCAACGAGATCATCGACGAGGAGCTCACCGCTCCGACCGCCCTCGACCTCGACAATCTCCCGCGCCCGCGCGACATCTACGCGGTGCTGAACGACTACGTCGTCTCTCAGGAGGAGGCCAAGCGCGCGCTGTCGGTGGCCGTCTACAACCACTACAAGCGCGTCCGCATGGGGCAGGCTGACGAGGGCGACGTCGAGCTCCAGAAGTCGAACATCCTCCTGCTCGGGCCGACCGGTTGCGGCAAGACGCTGCTCGCGCAGACGCTCGCGCGGATCCTCAACGTCCCGTTCGCGATCGCCGATGCGACCGCGCTCACCGAAGCGGGGTACGTCGGTGAGGACGTCGAGAACATCCTGCTCAAGCTGATCCAGGCCGCCGACTTCGACATCAAGAAGGCGGAGACGGGGATCATCTACATCGACGAGGTCGACAAGATCGCGCGCAAGGCCGACAACCCGTCGATCACGCGCGACGTGTCGGGCGAGGGCGTGCAGCAGGCCTTGCTCAAGATCCTCGAGGGCACGGTCGCGTCGGTGCCGCCGCAGGGCGGGCGCAAGCACCCGCACCAGGAGTTCCTCACGATCGACACGACGAACATCCTGTTCATCTGTGGCGGCGCGTTCGCCGGGCTCGACAAGATCATCGCTCGCCGGATCGGCAAGAACGCGGTCGGATTCGGTGCCGACGTTCGCTCGAAGGCGGCCGAGGAGTCGTCCGAGCTGCTCGGCCAGGTGATGCCCGAGGATCTCGTCAATTTCGGGCTGATCCCGGAGTTCATCGGGCGTCTCCCGGTGATCTCGGACGTCCATCAGCTCCGCCGCGACGACCTCGTCCAGATCCTCACCGAGCCGAAGAACGCGCTCGTCCGGCAATACCAGCGGTTCTTCGGCTACGACTCGATCGAGCTGCACTTCACCGAGGACGCGCTCTGGGAGATCGCCGACAAGGCGCTCGAGCGCGAGACCGGCGCCCGCGGCCTTCGCTCGATCATCGAGAGCGCGCTGCTCGACGTGATGTTCGAGCTGCCCTCTCGCAAGGACGTCTCCAAGTGCGTGATCACGAAGGAGACGATCGCGAAGGGCCAGCGCCCGACGCTCGTCACGCAAGGTGTCGCGGCCGAGGACGACGAGGGCCTCGACGCCGTCGCCGGCATCTGACGCGGCGCCATCCGTCCCCCGACGCTGGCTTCAGCCAGACGCGTCTCCGGGTCTGGCTTCAGCCAGACCCGTGTGCTTCCTTCCGGGGGGAGGCGCCGTTCGAGCCTGCGCGGCGAAGGTGGGAGCGCGCGGGTCACGCTGAAGCCTGACCCGACCGATGGGTACGACCGCGCCCAGAGCCGTCTCTACACTTCGCCGCCTGATGGAGTCGCTTTACCGCCCCGACGGAGTCGAGCAGCGCTGGCAGCAGACGTGGGAGTCCGAGGGACTCTACGCCGCCGGCGCGGGTCGGCGGCGCGACGAGAGCTACGTGATCGCGATCCCGCCGCCGAACGTCACCGGCAGCCTGCACATGGGGCATGCGCTCAACGGGTCGCTGCAGGACGTGCTCGTGCGTTGGCACCGGATGCAGGGCTACGACACGCTCTGGCAGCCCGGGTACGACCACGCTGGGATCGCGACCCAGAACGTCGTCGAGAAGCAGCTCGTCGCGGAAGGCACGTCACGCCAGGAGCTCGGCCGCGAGGCGTTCCTCGAGCGCACCTGGGCGTGGCTCGAGGAGACCGGGCGGACGATCTTCACGCAGTTTCGCCGGCTCGGTGCGTCCGTGGACTACTCCCGCGAGCGCTTCACGATGGACGACGGCTACATCGACGCGGTGATGACGTTCTTCGTGCGCTTGTACGAGCATGGCTGGATCTACGAGGCCGACCGGATCGTCAACTGGTGCCCACATCACCAGACGGCGATCTCCGACCTCGAGGTGGAGCACGTCGAGATGGACGACCAGCTCACGTACGTGCGCTACCCGCTCGTCGACGGGTCGGGCTCGGTCACGATCGCAACCGCACGGCCCGCGACGATCCTCGCCGACATGGCGGTCGCGGTGCACCCTGGCGATGCGCGCTACACGGGGCTCGTCGGCAAGGAGGTCGTCGTCCCGGTCGTCGGCCGGCACGTGCCGATCATCGCCGACGAGCGTGTCGAGCCCGAGTTCGGGACGGGCGCGCTCAAGATCACGCCCGGGCACGACCCCAAGGACTTCGAGATCGGGCGCGACGCGGGCATCACCGGGCCGGAGAGACCACCGATCATGGTGATCCACGGCGACGGGACGATGGACGCGACCGTCGGCGGGCTTTACGAGGGGGTGACGCAGGCCGAGGCGGAGAAGGAGATTCTCGCGTGGCTTCGAGACCACGACCAGCTCGAACGGCGCGAGAACTACCGCCACTCCGTGGGTACCTGCGAGCGGTGCCACACGCGCATCGAGCCGCTCGTCACGAAGCAATGGTGGTGCGAGATGAAGGGTCTTGCCGCCCCGGCGATCGAGGCGCTCGAGGCGCGGCGCGTTCGCTTCCACCCCGAGAGCCAGCACCGGTTTGCGATCGACTCGCTCGAGCATGCCCCGGACTGGTGCCTTTCGCGGCAGCTCTGGTGGGGACACCAGCTGCCGCTCTGGACGTGCCCCGACGGGCACCTGACCGTCACCTGGCCGGAGCCGGCAGCGTGCGGCACGTGCGGGTCCGAGACCCTCGAGCGCCACTCCGACGTGCTCGACACGTGGTTCTCATCGGCCCTCTGGCCGTTCGCGACTCTCGGCTGGCCGAACGAGACCCCCGAGCTCGAGCGCTACTACCCCGGCAACGTCAACTCGACCGCGCGCGAGATCATCCGCCTCTGGGAGAACCGCATGATCTTCTCGGGCCTCTTCCTGCGGGGCGAGATCCCGTTCACCGACGTGATCATCCACTCGACCGTGCTCGCCCCCGACGGCCGGCGGATGTCGAAGTCGCTCGGCACGGGGATCGACCCGCTGGAGCCCGTCGCCGAGCACGGTGCCGACGCGACGCGCTACGGGCTCTTGAAGATCTCCTCGACGCAGGACGTGCGGTTCTCGTACGGTGCGATCGAGGAAGGCCGCAAGCTCGCGAACAAGCTCTGGAACGTCGCCCGCCTGATCCTCCAGAACGCCGAGCACGTGACTCCGACGCTACGGCCGCACGCGCTCGAGGAGCGCTGGATCCTCGCCCGGGTCGACGCCGTCCGCGGCGAGCTCGAGGAGGCATGGGGCAGATTCGACTTCTCGACCGCGACCAACGCTCTCTACCACCTCACGTTCGACGACTTCTGCGACTGGTACGCGGAGGCGATCAAGCCGCGGCTTTACGACGGCGAGAAGGACGCGATCGGTACCGCGCTCGCGACGCTCGAGCGGCTCCTCGCGCTTCTGCACCCGGTGATGCCCCACGTCACCGAGGAGATCTGGTCGCACCTGCCGAACCGCAAGGCGCGGTTGATCGTCTCGCCCTGGCCCGAGCCCGACCCGGCCCACGCCGAGGTCGCGGGTGCCCTCGAGCGGGTGCAAGCGGCGGCGCAGACCTTCCGGCGGAGCGGCGTCCTCGTCGAGCTCGAGACGGACGACGAGCGGCGCATCTTCCAGGCGGTCGTCCGGCCCGAGCGGCATCGGGGCACCGGCGACGTCGACGCCGAGCGAGCGCGCCTACGGAAGGAGATCGCGCGGGCGGAGGGGATGCTCGCCAACGAGCGCTTCGTCGCGAACGCGCCGGCGGAGGTCGTCGCCACCGAGCGGGAGAAGCTCGCGCGCTACCGCACCGACCTCGAAGCCCTCGGGGAGCAGTGACGCCGAACGTCGCCTGGCTCGCCGGGTTGTCGCCCTGGCCGACGGATGGCTTCGGGCTCGAGCGGATGAACCGGCTACTCGCGTTGCTCGGCAACCCGCAGCGCGCCTATCCGGCCATCCACGTCGTCGGCACCAACGGGAAGACCTCGGCGACCAGGACGATCGAGCAGGCCCTTCTGCGCGAGGGGCTCTCGGTCGGGGCGACCGTCTCACCTCATGTTAGTGGCTGGTCCGAGCGGATCACCGTGGACGGAGCCGATGCTGACATCGAGCGCGCGCTCGGGCGCGTCCGGGCGGCGGCCGAGGCGGTGGCGGCGACGCAGTTCGAAACCATCACTGCCGCGGCGCTCGCGGAGCTCGCCGCCGCCGGCGTTGACGTCGCGGTGGTCGAGGCGGGGCTCGGGGGCCGTTACGACGCGACGAACGTGCTCGAGACGAAGGTTGTCCTGCTCACGAACGTCTCGCTCGAGCACACCGCCGTCCTCGGCAACACGATCGAGGCGATTGCGGCCGAGAAGCTCGCCGTCGCTCACCCGGGCGCGCTCGCCCTTCTCCCCGACGAGAAGCTCGCCGCGCAGCTCCCGCCCGGCGTGGAGTGGAGGCTCGGTGGAGCGCAGGAGGCGGTCGAGGCGTTCCTCGGGCACCCGGTCGCGCCCGTCGCTCGCGCCTCCGTCCCGGGGCGCCTCGAGCGGAGGGTGAATGAGATCCGGGACGGCGCGCACACTCCCGACGGTGTGCGGTGGCTTGCTGGCGAGCTTCGGGGTGAGCGATTCGGGTCGCTCTGTGTCTCGATCGTCTCGGGCAAGGACGTGGGCGAGATGCTCGATCTTCTCCGTCCGTTCGCGGACACGATCGTGACGACGACCTCGTCGAGCGAGAGGGCAGTCCCCGCGGCAAAGCTCGCCGAGCACGCCGCCGGCCGGTTTCCGTGGGTCGAGGCGGTCGCCGACCCCGTCGCCGCGCTCGCCCGGGCCCACGCGCTCGGCGAGCCGGTGCTCGTCACGGGCTCGCTCTACCACCTTGCCGACCTCGCAGCCGCCGAGGCCGGGCGGTGAACAGGATGAAGGAGCGCATCGCCGTGCTCAGCTTCGCGCTTGCCCTGCTTGCGGCGATCCTGGGGACGGCGTTTGCGCTCGGGTATATCCTCGGGAGGCTGATCCTCTGACGATGACGTCCGCCGCCGCCACCTTCCCGCTCGCCGCGCTCTTCGACGTCGCCCGCAACGTCGCGGTGTTCTTCGCGGTCGTGTTCTGGCTGGCGACCGCCTACTGGGTCTACAAGGACGCGCGCCGCCGGATCGACGATCCGTGGCTCGTGGCGATGGCAACGCTCCTCGGGCTGGTGCCGCCGTTCCTCGGGCCGCTCGTGTACATGCTCTTCCGTCCCCCCGAGTACCTCGACGACGTGCGAGAGCGTGAGCTCGAGATCCGGGCGATGGAGCGGCACTTCGCTGACGAGCTTCACTGCCCGGTGTGCCGCGGCACCGTCGATGCATCGTTCGTCGTCTGCCCCGTATGCACGACGCGGCTCCGCCAGTCGTGCTCGTCGTGCAACGCGCCGCTCGAGGCGATCTGGCAGGTGTGTCCGTACTGTGCGACGCCGACGGCGGGCGCCGCGTACGCCGACGACGAGATCCGGCATCCCGTGCCGGGCCGGGCCAAAGACCGGTAGCTCGGCGCTTGCGCCGGCGCCCATTCTCCCTAACGTGAGTCGGGGAGGGTCGGGGGATGGCAAGCGACGCAATCGGCGTGCCTGCGGCACGCGTGGCAGTAGACGCGGAGGCACGCGTCGTCCGAGCGCTGCGCGACAGCCGGCTCGTTGCCGTGCTCCTCGGCGCAGGCCTCGTCCTCTCGGTCGGGTTGACGGACGGTGGCTACTACGCACGCTCGTGGACGCTCCTCACGGTTGCCGCACTCGCCCTCGGGGCGCTCGGAGCGCTCGCGTGGCCGGACAGCCGTCCGGCTCGTCCGGCGCTGACGATTCTCGGCACGCTGGTCGCCTTCGGCTGCTGGACGGCCGTCTCGTCGACCTGGGCGCTCCCAGGCTCGCTCGCCGGGATCGAGGCCCGCCGGCTCGTCCTCTACGCGGTGGTGCTTGCGGCGATCCTCCTGGTGAGCCGGCCCGGTGGCCGAGCGGCGCTTCTCGGTGGGCTCCTCGCCGGCACGACCGTGATCGGCGCGGTCGCGGTCGCAATCCGGTCGCTCGCTCCGGGTCACCTCGATCGCTTCTACGGGAGCCTCGCGTCCGAGCCGATCGGGTATCCGAACGCGCTCGGGATCGTCTGCGCCCTCGGCGCGATCGTCGCCTGCGGGCTCACGCAGACCCCAGCAATCCCCCACCGGCGATCCCTGCGGGCTGCCGGCGCGCTGCTCGTCGTCGTGCTCGGGCTCACCGAGAGTCGCGGCGCCGAGCTGGCGCTTGCCCTCGGGCTCGCGCTCCTCGTTGTCGTCTCGGGCCGCCGCGGCGCGGTCTTCGCCGAAGCGCTCGTCACGACGGTCGCCGGCGTGAGCGGCTGGCTCGTCGCCGACGCGCTGTCGAGCAAGACGGGTGGAGTCGCCGTCGGTGCCGCGCTCGCCGTGGTTGCGGCGGCGGTGGTCCCCGCCCGGGAGCTCACGCCCTCGCGGCGGCTCGTGTGCGCGCTGGCAGCCGGGCTCGTGCTCGCTGGAGGCGCGACCGTTGCGGTCGCAGCACCGTCGTCCTCGTCCAGCTTCAGGACCGCGTACTGGGCGGCCGCGCTCGCGGGCGCGGCGGACCATCCGCTCCTCGGCTCGGGCGCAGGGAGCTTCAGGCTCGTCTGGCACGAGCATCGGCACGTCGAGACGGAAACGCGCGACGCGCACAGTCTCTACCTCGAGACGCTCGCCGAGCTTGGTCCGCTCGGGCTCGCGCTCGTGCTCGCCTTCGTCGCAGGTCCGCTCGTCGTCGCCGTCAGGCGGCGGAGCGATCCGCTGGTTGCGACTGCAGGATCCGCGTTCGCCGCGTTCGCGGTGCATGCGGGCGTCGACTGGGACTGGGAGATGCCGGTCGTCGCGTTCGTCGCCCTGGGGCTCATCGGGGTGATCGCAGGTGGAACGACAACCCGGGCGGCAACGGCCGTCGGGAGACAGACGGGTCGCATCCACGGCCCGGAAAGGGGAGAGGGATGGAGATGAACGTGGCTCGACGATCGCTGCGCGGGGGCGCACTGTGGCTCCTCGTGGCGGTCTTCGTCGCCGCTGCTGCGCTGCTCGTGGTCGGTGGTGTGAGGCCGGCCGCAGCGGCAGGTGGCTGCAACGTCGATCCGTACACGCCGTGCCCGCCGCCGCCGGCGAAGACGTCGCTCGACGTCGACGCGGTGCCGACGCTCGGCTACAAGGGAACGCTGCTGCAGGCGACCGTGAAGATCCTCGGGGGCAACAACCCGACCGGCAAGGTCGTGTTCGGCCTGTACCCGCCGTCCGATCCGACGTGCGACGGGCTTCCCGTCGCAAAGGAGATCGTCACCGTCGCGAACGGTGGCGCGGCAACAGTCACGGGGTTCGTGGTGCCGGTGAAGAACCGGATCGGCACCTGGAACTGGGGCGCGCGCTACACGGGTGACGCCGCCAACAAGTCGGCGAAGTCGACGTGCGGTGACGCACCGGTCGTCGTCGTCAAGCGGGGCGGCGAGCCCGCCGCGTAGGTGAAGCGCGGAGCGGGAAGGGGGTCCCGTGCTGCGGACCCCCTTCCGCTCGCGTCAGCTCTCCGGCCGCCGGCGCCTCGATGCGACTACCCTGCGGCCATGGCTACCGAAACCACTCTCGTCCTCGTGAAACCGGACGGCGTCAGCCGAGGGCTCTGCGGCGAAGTCGTCGCCCGGTTCGAGCGTCGCGGCTATGAGCTTCGCGGCGCCCGCCTGATCAAGCTCTCCAGGGCGCTCGCGCAGCAGCACTACGCCGAGCACAAGGAAAAGCCGTTCTTCGGCGAGCTCGTCTCGTTTATCACCTCCGGCCCCGTGCTCGCGCTCGCCGTCCGCGGCGAGGACGCGATCGCCGGCGTCCGCACGATGATGGGCGCGACCAACCCGGCGAACGCCTCACCGGGCACGATCCGCGGCGACTTCGCGACCGAGCTGTCGGAGAACGTCGTCCACGGCTCCGACTCGAAGGCGAGTGCCAAGCGCGAGCTCAAGCTGTTCTTCCCCGACGGGTTGCTGTGACGCTTCGGGCATGACCGGCGCGATCGCGCCGGTCATGCCTAGTGCGGTGTCCCGCGGCGATGCTGTCTCCTAGAACGTGGTGAGACGCCGCACTAGGATCCGTCCCGTGGCCGAGATCTCCGAGGACGCGAGGCGCAACCGCGAGTCCTGGACGCAGGCGAACGCCGAGTACACGGACGCGAAGGCGATCGAGAACTGGGCGCAGCAGGAGATGACCTGGGGGTGCTTCGGGGTTCCCGAGGGGTCGCTCGGCACGCTCGGCGAGATCGACGGCCTCGACGTGATCGAGCTCGGCTGCGGCACGGCATACGTCTCCGCCTGGCTCGCGCGGCGCGGTGCGCGGCCGGTTGGCATCGACGTGACCCCGGCTCAGCTTGCGACCGCGCGGCGGTGCCAGGCGGAGTTCGGGCTCGAGTTCCCGCTCATCGAGGCGAGCTGCGAGGACGTTCCGCTGCCGGATGGCAGCTTCGACCTCGCGGTCTCCGAGTACGGCGCGAGCATCTGGTGTGACCCGCAGCTCTGGCTGCCCGAGGCCCAGCGGCTGCTTCGACCGGGCGGACGCCTCTGGTTTCTTCGTAACAGCCCGCTCTCGATCATGTGCATGCCCGACGAGGGTCCACCTACCGCTGTGCTGCAGATGCCGCAGCGGGATCTCGGGAGACTCGAGTGGCCGGGCGAGATCGGAGTCGAATGGCAGCTCCCGCACGGCGAGCTCCTGCGTCTCCTCGTTGCGACGGGCTTCGTGGTCGTGGATCTCGTCGAGCTGTACGCACCCGACGATGCGGTCGACCACCCGTACTACTCGAGCTTCTCGGCCGACTGGTCGAAGAGGTGGCCGGTCGAGGAGATCTGGGTCGCCGAGAAGCGAGCGTAGCGGGTGCCGGCAACCGACCTCGACGTCGTCACCGGTGCGTTTTCCTACACCGGTCGAGCGATCGCGACGGAGCTCCTCGTTCGCGGGCGGCGCGTCCGGACACTCTCGCGACGGCCCCCGAGCCGTGGCGACAGGCTCGCCGGGAAGGTCGAGGTGGAGCCGCTCTGGTTCGACGACGGGCTCGCGCGGCGGCTCGAAGGAGCGGAGACGCTCTACGTCACGTATTGGGTGCGGTACGACCACGGCCAGACGACGTTCGCGCATGCGGTCGAGAACACGCGCCACCTGCTCGCGGCCGCGCGGACGGCGGGTGTTCGGCGCGTCGTCCACCTGAGCGTCGCCAACGCCGATGCGACCACGCGGTACCCGTACTTCCGCGGCAAGACCGAGACCGAGCGGCTCGTGCGCGAGTCCGGCCTGTCGCACGCGATCGTGCGCCCGACGCTCACGTTCGGCGACGGCGACATCCTGCTCAACAACATCGCCTGGGCGCTGCGGCGGCTGCCGGTGTTCCTGCTGCCCGACGGTGGCGCGTACGACGTCCAGCCCGTCTCGGTCGGCGACGTCGCCCGGCTCGCAGTCGACCTCGGCCCCGCCCCGGAAGACGTCACGGTCGACGCTGCCGGGCCGGAACGGCTGTCGTATCGCGCGCTCGTCGAGCGCATCCACCGCGCGGTCGGTGGTCGCGCGCGCCTCGTCGATGCGCCACTCGACGTGTCGCTTGCGGTCGCGCGCCTTGCCGGCCTGCTCCTGCGTGATGTGGTCGTCACCCGTGACGAGCTCGAGTCTCTCCGAGACGGGCTGCTCGTCTCCGCCGAGCCGCCTCGCAGCGCCGATCGGCTCGACGACTGGCTTGCCCTGTCCGGCGCCACGCTCGGGCGGCGCTACGCCTCCGAGCTCGGGCGTAACTTCCAGGACCATGTCTGAGCCCGCCTCCCTCGTGCTCGCCTCGACCTCGCCGCAACGCCGGGCGATCCTCGAGCAGCTCCGCATCCCGTTCACCGCCGTTGTGCCCGACTACGTCGAGCACGACCCGCCCGACGCCGATCCCGTCGAGCTCGTCCGAGAGCACGCGCTCGGCAAGGCGCGGAGCGTCCGTGTCGACGGGCGCTGGACGCTCGGTGTCGACACCACCGTCCATCTCGGCGGTCGCGTCTACGGCAAGGCCGACTCGGCTGACGCCGCGGTCGCGATGCTGACCGCGCTCGCGGGCCGCACGCATGACGTCGTCAGCGGGCTTTGCCTGCTCGGCCCCGGTCTCGAGCAGGTGGAGAGCGTGACGACGCACGTCACGTTCCGCACGCTCGCCGAGCCCGCCATCCGGGCGTATGTCGCCGCCGGCGAGTGGGAGGGCCGTGCCGGCGCTTACGCGATCCAGGGTCTCGGTGCCCGCCTCGTCGAGCGGATCGACGGCGACTACCTTAACGTCGTGGGGCTTCCCGCAGCTCGACTTGTCGAGCTCCTCGAGAGGCATGCGCCGGGGTTGCTGCGCCGTGATCGTCACCAACCGCGTGAGGAGCAGCAGCCGTTCCCGATCGAGCCCCGTGCCCTCGCGCTGCGGCCCGGCGTCGACGCCGACAAAGCGGCGGAATCGGCCGCACGCCTCGAGGACGAGGAGGCGATAGGAGGCTCGGGCTTCGGGACTGACACAAGCCGGTCAGCCGACAAGATCCCGAGTAGATCATCGAGCCTTCGGCGGAGCGACAGCACAGCGTGAGCAGCTGGTCGATGTCCCCGACGTCACCGCCTCGCCGAACGCGCGGTTCATCTCCTCGGGGCTCGTGACGGCCATCCCGGGGATCCTCGCCGATTTCACGGGTGGGGCGAAACGTCCCTGCAAACGGCGCGTAGCTACACTCCGCTCCCCGTGGGCATGTTCCGTTCGATGACAGGGTTCGGCGGCCGCGACATGGCGGTCGATCTCGGCACCGCCAACACGCTCGTCTACGTGCGCGGTCGCGGGATCGTGCTCTCGGAGCCCTCGGTCGTCGCGATCGACCAGCGCACGGGCGACGTGCACGCGGTCGGGGTCGAGGCCAAGCGCATGCTCGGACGCACCCCCGGCTCGATCTCCGCGATCCGCCCGCTCAAAGACGGGGTGATCGCCGACTTCGACGTCACCGAGCAGATGCTCCGGCACTTCATCCAGAAGGTGCACCAGCATCGCTTCGCCCACCCGCGCGTCGTCGTCTGTGTGCCCTCGGGCGTCACCGGCGTCGAGAAACGCGCGGTCGAGGAGGCGACGCTCTCGGCCGGGGCGCGCCAGGCGTACCTGATCGAGGAGCCGATGGCCGCCGCGATCGGCGCCGGGCTCCCGGTCGCCGAGCCGACCGGGAACATGATCGTCGACATCGGTGGCGGCACGACCGAGGTCGCGGTGATCTCGCTCGGCGGCATCGTCGTCTCGCAGTCACTTCGCGTCGGCGGCGACGAGATGGACGAGGCGATCGTCAACCACATCAAGAAGGAGTACAAGCTCCTCGTCGGCCAGCAGACCGCCGAGGAGATCAAGCTCGAGATCGGCTCCGCGCACCGCCTCCGCGAGGAGGTACAGGCCGAGGTTCGCGGTCGCGACATGCTCACCGGTCTCCCCAAGACCGTGATCATCTCCTCCGAGGAGATCCGTCGCGCGCTCGACGAGCCCGTCTCGCAGATCATCGACGCGATCAAGTCGACCCTCGACAAGACCCCGCCGGAGCTTGCTGCAGACATCATGGATCGCGGCATCGTCCTCGCAGGCGGCGGCGCGCTGCTCCAGGGTCTCGACGAGCGCCTCCGCCACGAGACCCACATGCCGGTGCATCTCGCCGAGAGCCCGCTCACGTGCGTCGCAGTCGGCTCGGGGCGAAGCCTCGAGGAGTTCGAGGCGATCCACCGCTCGAACCGGTCGCGCGCACGCCGCAACGGCCGCCGGTAGCGGCGGCCGTTTGTGGTGAGCCGCTTCGCGGCTCGCTCATCGTTGGTGGCTCGAGGCCGGCTGCGCCGGCTGGGCCTTCGGCCCGCGAGCCACGACCGCTTCGCGGCTCGCTCATCGTTGGTGGCTCGAGGCCGGCTGCGCCGGCCGGGCCTTCGGCCCGCGAGCCACGACGCTCGCCGGCGGCTCGCTCATCGTTGGTGGCTCGAGGCCGGCTGCGCTGGCTGGCCTTCGGCGAGCCACGACCGCTTCGCGGCTCGTTCATCGTTGGTGGCTCGAGGCCGGCTGCGCCGGCTGACCTTCCCCCCGCGAGCCACGACCGCTTCGCGGCAACACCAAACCCCGCCGGCCACGACCGCGGCGCTGCCTGACCTTCCCCCCGCGAGCCACGACCGCTTCTGGCCCGACCCCGCATGGCGGCTACACTTGCCCTACTCGTGCCGCGGAATCGCACCGTTCGAACGACGGTGCTGGGTGTGAGCGCCCGGCGCCCCGCAGCCGGCAAGGCGTCGTCTCGCACCTCTGCCGCGCTTCGCCGACGGCTCGTCGTCGGTGCGCTCGTCTTCTTCTCGCTTGTGCTCGTCACGCTCTCGTTCGGCCGTGACGACGGGCCGCTCTCGGGTGTGCAGAACGGCGTCGCGGGCGTCCTGCGGCCGTTCCAGGTCGCTACCGACCGGCTCGTTACGCCGTTCCGCGACGCCTGGGGCTGGTTCGACGGCCTGCTCGACGCGCGCTCGGATGCCGAGCGGCTCCGCAAGGAGAACCAGCGCTACGCGCAGCAGCTCGTGATGGCGCAGAACGCGCTGTCCGAGAACAAGAAGCTCCGCGACCTCCTCGACTACCGCTCGGCCGCCTCCTTCCCCGACGACTACCGTGGGCTCGGCGCCGCCGTGATCCAGCGCCCCACGGGCGCGTACGCCCAGTCGATCGTGGTCGCGGTCGGCAGCGACGACGGTGTCCGGGTCGGTGACCCGGTCGTCACCGAGCGGGGCCTCGTCGGGCGCGTGATCAGGACCGCCGGTCGCTCGTCCCGCGTGATGCTGCTCACCGACGAACAGAGCGCCGCCTCGGCGGTGGACGTCGCCACTGACGGGCAGGGGATCATCCGGCGGGGTCAGAGCCCGCGCTCGGCCCTTCGCTTCGACCGCGTCCCCAAGGAGCAAGTCGTCCGCACGGGCGACACGATCGCGACCTCGGGGTGGCGTACCGCCCAGCTCTCCTCCCTCTACCCGAAGGGGATCCCGATCGGCACGGTCACGAGCGTCGGACAGAACGACACCTACCCGTTCAAGCAGGTGCAGGTCGAGCCGTTCGTCGACTTCGGCTCGCTCTCGGCGGTGCTGGTGCTCGTCCCCAGGGTACGGGAAGAGCCCTTCCCGTGATCCTCGCGCTCCGCCTCGTGCCGCTCGTTCTCGTCGCTGCGCTCCTCCAGGTCTCCGCGATCGGCGGCGCAGAGCTCCTCTGGGGCGAGCTCGACGTGCTGCTGCTCGTCGTGATCGCGGTCGCGCTGCTTCGAGGATCGCTGGTCGGCGCCGGCGTCGGCTTCGCCGGTGGGCTCCTCGTCGACGTCATGTCGCTCTCCACCCTCGGCGTCAACTCGCTGCTGCTCACGCTCGTCGGGTACTGGGCGGGCCGCTACGGCGAGACGACCGGGAGGGGCCGGAGCTACGCGCCTCCGCTCGCCGCGTTCGTGCTGACGCTCCTGCTCGGGCTCGCGGCGGCGATCCTGCACTTCCTGCTCGGCGACGCGGTCCCCGCCGGCGCCGCGTTCGGGCCGCTCCTTCCGACCGCGGCTCTCTGTGCCTTGCTCGTGCTGCCGGTGCGGCGGCTGTGTCGCTCGCTCGTCGGCGAGCCGGCCCTGGGCGACCGCGCCCGCGAGGTCGACCTTGTCTAGCTCGATCCCGCCGTACGGTGAAGCGCGCTCCTCGTCGAGCCGATTCCTCCCGCCCGACCCCGCGGTCGAGATGCCGCACCGGCTGACCCCGGGCCTCGCCTTCCGCGTCGGCGTGCTCGGCACGATCGCGCTGATCGTCTTCACGATCCTCACCCTGCGACTGCTCGCCCTGCAGGTGATCTCGGGTGAGCGGCACCTCGCGGTCGCACAGGGCAACCAGCTGCGGACGATCAAGCTCGACGCGCCGCGCGGAACGATCGTCGACCGCAACGGGAAGGTCATCGTCGACAACGTCGCCGGCACCGCGGTGAAGCTCTGGGTCGGCGACCTCCCGAAGCAGGGCCGCTACGCGATCGTCCAGCGCCTCGCTGCCGTGCTCGACGTTCCCGCCGGCGCGCTCGCGAAAGAGGTCACCGAGCGCCGCACCGACCCGCTCAACCCGATCACCGTCAAGACCGGGGTCAGCGAGGATCAGGTGCAGTACCTGCTGGAGCACCAGGCCGAGCTTCCCGGTGTCCAGGTGCAACAGGTGTTCCTGCGCAACTACCCGCTCGGCTCGCGCGCCGCGCAAGTGCTCGGATACGTCGGCGAGATCTCCCCAGACGAGCTCAAGCGGCTTCGGCAGGACGGGTACGAGTCCGGCGACAAGATCGGCAAGGCGGGGATCGAGTCCGCCTGGGATCGGTACCTCCGCGGCACTGCCGGGCTCGCGCAGATCACGGTCGACTCGCTCGGCCATCCGCAGAGCCCGCTCGTCCCCAAGCGCGAGGCGACCACCGGCTTCCAGGTAAGGCTCACCGTCGACGTCAAGCTCCAGCAGGCTGCAGAGGAGGCGCTTCGGTTCGGGATCGACACCGCGAGGGCGAACAAGTCCTACTACGCGGACGGTGGCGCGATCGTCGCGCTCGACCCGACGGACGGCGCCGTGCTCGCCTCGGCGTCGTATCCGACCTACAAGCCCTCGGTCTACGTCGGGAAGATCGATCCGAAGAAGATCGCCCCGCTGGTCGACAATGCGACGGCAACGAAGAAGAACTTCCCGGGTCTGAATCGCGTCACGCAGGCCCAGTACCCGCCGGGCTCGATCTGGAAGCCGGTGACCGCGCTCGCAGCGATGCAGGAGCATCGGCTCTCCCCCTACGAGCTCATCCCGTGCACCCCGACTGCGACCTACGGCCTCGATCAGTTCAAGTTCCGCAACTGGGACCCGTACGTCAACAAGCCGATCACGCTGACCGAGGCGCTTGCCCGGTCGTGTGACACGTACTTCTACGAGGTGGGCTTTCGCTTCTACAACGCGGGCCGGGAGGGGCGCTCGCGCATGCAGGAGTGGGCGACGAAGTTCGGGTTCGGCAAACCAACGGGTTTCGGCATCGGCGCGGAGCTCGCGGGGATCGTCCCGACTCCTGCCTGGCGCAAGAAGAACTTCACCGGCTGGGATGCGGCGTGGAACCCGGGTGACTCGATCCAGCTCTCGATCGGGCAGAAGGAGGTGCGCGTCACCCCCCTGCAGATGGCGGTGTTCTACGCGATGATCGCGAACGGCGGCAAGATCGTCACGCCCTACATCGTCCAGTCGGCCGAGACCCCGGGCGCAAACGGGCTCCCCTCGGTCGTCAAGTACCGCAACCCGATCCGGATCCCGACCTCGGCGGGCGTCGACCCGGCCGCGCTCCAGATCGTCCGCGAAGGGCTGCTCTCGGCGACCCACTCAGCCTTCGGCACCTCGCAGGGCGTATTCGCCTCCTATCCGATCAGCATCGCCGGAAAAACCGGGACGGCCGAGGAGGTCGTTGCAATCCCCGGGTATCCGTCAACGCACACTGAGGACCAGTCCTGGTGGTGCGGGTACGGCCCGACGGACAGCGAGGCGAAGATCGTCGTCTGCGCGATCATCGAGAACGGCGGTCACGGCTCGACCGCCGCCGCCCCCGCCGCCCTCAAGGTCTTCGAGAAGTTCTTCGGCGTCAAGTCGAAGCAGCAGATCCTGGTGGGGACCGACTGATGATCGCCGACGCCGGGTCCGCCCCGTACACCCGCCGCCGCGCGGGCTCGTCCGATCTCGCCGCACTCGTGCGCCGGCTCGACTGGGTGCTGATGCTCGCGGTCGTGGCGCTCGTCGCGTACGGGCTCTGGGCGATCGCCGGGATCACCCGCTTCGACGCCGACAACCCGGATGCGTTCGTGATCAGGCAGGGCATCGCCGCCGCGATCGGGGGCGTCGGCCTCGTCGCTGCGATCCTGATCCCGACCTCGTTCTATCGCACCAACTGGCGTGTGATCTACGTCGCGGCGATCGGGCTGATGCTCGTCACGTTCGTGTTCGCCGAGGCGATTCGCGGGTCGAAGCGCTGGATCGCGGTCGGTCCGGTCCAGTTCCAGCCGTCGGAGTTCGGCAAGGTCGCGTTCGTCCTCGCGGTCGCAGGTTTCCTCGTCGACCGGCACCGGCGGCTCGGGGAGCTCCGTACTGTGCTGTTGGCGATCGGGCTCGGGGTTGTCCCGATGCTCCTCGTCTTCGTCCAGCCGGATCTCGGCACGGCGCTCGTCTACGCCGCCGCGCTCGCCGCGGTCCTCTTCGTCGTCGGGATCCGCTGGCTCCACGTCGGGCTGCTCCTCGGCGCGGCGCTCACGCTCGCCCTGCTCGTGCTCTGGTTTCTCCCGGCAGCGGGGATCCCGGTGCTCAAGCCGTACCAGGTCGAGCGCCTGACGAGCTTCATGCACCCCGACTCCGACCCGAGCGGCGACACGTACAACGTCGCGCAGTCGATCACGGCGATCGGTGCGGGCGGGATCGACGGGCGCGGTGTCCGCGACGCGAGCCAGACCCGATTCGACTACCTGCCGGAGCACGCGACCGACTTCGTCTTCGCGGCGTTCGCCGAGCAGCGTGGATTCTTCGGCTCGACCGTGCTGCTGCTCCTCTACCTTCTCGTCGTCTGGCGTGGGCTTCGCGTGATCACCGTCGCCGGCGACCTCTACAGCGCCGTCGTGGCGGGTGGGTTAACGTTTGCCTTCCTCTTCCAGGTGTTCGTCAACGCCGGGATGACGATGGGCGTCGCCCCTGTCACCGGGATTCCGCTCCCGTTCGTGACCGTCGGTGGCTCGTCGATGATCTCCAACCTCGTCGCGGTCGGGATTCTCCAGTCGATCCACGCCCGCGGCAACATCCCGGCCAGGCGCTGAGCGTGCTCGGTCTCACTCCTCGCGACCTGTTCGGCCTCGTTCGCAACGCCCAGAGCGGCCCGGGCCCGATCGCGCCCATCGCGATTCGTGGGCCGCGCGCGACGGAGCTCGCCGAGCTGTTGACCGACGGGGGCGCCCGCAGCCTCGCGACGACGGCCGGAGACGTCGTGGACGCGTGCGCGCTCGTGCTCCTCCTCGAGACGCCGGCGATCACGGGTGAGGTCGAGCTCCTCCGACGGGCGACGCGATCCGGGATCCCGTGTCTTGCCGTCAAGGTCGGCGACTTCCCCGAGCCCGTCCCGTACGTGCTCGCGGAAGACGTCTTCTTCGCCGGCGCGGACGGCGCACTTCCCGTCGGTGAGGTCGTGCGTGCGCTCGCGCGAAGCCTCCCGGACGGAGGGGTCGCGCTCGGCGCCCGTTTGCCGTCGGTCCAGGCCGTGGCCGCAACTCGGCGAAGCCTCGAGGCGGCGATTACCGCGGGCACGCTGGCTGCCACGCGGAGCCGAGGCGGCGAGCCGCTTCTGCCGGCGCTCTCGCTGCTGCAGGCCCGCGCGCTCCGCAGCGTCCGCTCTCTCGACGGTGCAGCGGTGTCGAGCGATCCGGCGGCCGCGGCCCAGGTCGCGGGTCGCGAGCTCGGGCTCGCCGTCGCGACGGGCCTCGCGTGCCGGACGCTCATGCGGCGGCTCCCGGTGCGCGGAAGGCTGGTCGACGGCGCTGTAGCCGCGCTCGCCACGTTCGCGCTGCTCCGCCTCGCCGGCGATCGCCGCGGCTGAACCTCACGGGTCGTCCGGGTCCGTCCGGTCCGGGTCCTAGGCTTGCTCTCGTTCACGGAGCGAACGACGAAGGGAGCCGCAGGTGGCAGAGGTGGAGCTCGCAGAGGAGCTGCTGCAGATCGAGGAAGCCGACGCGTGGTTCGAGTACCTCGAGGCGACGCGGGGCCAGAGCGAGAGACGCTACGCCGAGCTCGAGCCGTGGGCCTGGGCGCGCCTCGGCCAGCGGCTCCGCGCCGTCAGGGCGCGCCGCGCCAAGCTTCGACCCGCAGCCGCGTAGCGCCGCCGGCGACCATCCGGCGTCGCCCGCCGCACGAGGCGGCTGATAGCCTTCCGGCAGGTCCATGACCGCCATGTTCGACATCCGCTGCACGAGGCAGGTCGCGACCGCGAGAGCGGTCGCCCTTTCGTGCGCGCATCTACGAGAGGACGACGTTCTTGCCCTGGTTTCGACGGAAGAAGCGACAGCAACACGACGACGCGACCGCACCGGTCGCAGTGGAGATCCCGCCGCCGGCTGAGCCGGCGGTCGCAATTGAGGAGCCGGCCGCTCCCCCCGAGGAGACGGCGGCGACAGCCCCGAAGAAGCGCCGTCGCGGCAGTCGCGGCGGTCGCGGTCGGAAGAAGCCCGGTGCCGCCGGGGTGGGGACGGTCGAGGAGAACGAGGCTGACGCCGAAGGCGCCGCCGAGGTGAAGCCTGCCGCCAAGGCGCAGACCGCGCGCACCGGTGAGCGGAACCGGCGGAAGACCGGTCAGTCGAGCCAGGGCGAGCGCCGCCGCCGGCAGGCGCCACGGCGCGCACCGCTCCCGGCGGCGAAGCGCGAGCTCCTGATCTCGGTCGACGTTGGCGAGCAGCGCGTGGCGATCCTCGAGGACGACAAGGTCGCGGAGGTGTATCTCGAGCGGCCCGAGCGGCGATCGATCGCGGGCAACATCTACCTCGGAGTCGTCGACAACGTGCTTCCCGGGATGGAAGCGGCGTTCGTCGAGATCGGGCTCGAGAAGAACGGCTTCCTCTACGTCGACGAGATCGTCGTCCCCGAGCTCGAGGGGAAGCGGCACGGCAAGAAGATCCAGGATCTGATCTCGCGAGGCGAGAAGATCCTCGTCCAGGCGGTCAAGGATCCGATGAAGACGAAGGGCGCGAGGCTCACGACCGAGATCTCGCTCCCGGGGCGCTTCCTCGTGTTCGTCCCGAACGGTGAGGGCCTCGGAGTCTCCCGCCGGCTCGAGGACTCCGAGCGCCAGCGGCTCAAGGAGATCCTCAAGGAGATCGCGCCGAGCGACGGTGGTGTGATCGTGCGCACTGCCGCCGAGGGCGCCTCGGCCGAGGACATCGAGCGCGACCTGGTCTTCCTCCAGCGGCTCTGGAAGACCATCCAGGCAAAGGCGAAGAGCGCCAAGGCGCCCACGCTCGTCTACCAGGAGGCCGAGCTGCCGCTGCGGATCGTTCGCGATCTGTTCGCTGGCGACTTCGTTGCTGCCTATGTCGACAACGACCGTGCCCACAAGCGGATCGTCGGATATCTGAAGAAGACCTCGCCGCACATGGTCGAGCGCGTCCACCGTGACAAGGAGCGCGAAGGGCTGTTCGAGCGCTTCGGGGTGGAGAAGGAGATCTCCTCGACGCTCGAGCGCCGGGTCGACCTCCCGTCGGGCGGCTACCTGATCTTCGACTACGCCGAGGCATTCACCGTGATCGACGTCAACACGGGCCGGTTCGTCGGCTCGCGCTCGAAGTCGTCGACGCAGCGGCTCGAGGACACGATCGTGAAGAACAACCTCGAGGCGGTGAAGGAGGTCGTCCGCCAGCTCAGGCTTCGCGACATCGGCGGGATCATCGTCATTGACTTCATCGACATGGCGAATCCGAAGAACCGCCAGGCGGTCGAGGAGGCGCTCCGCCAGGAGCTCGAGCGCGACCGGACGAAGACGTACGTCGTCGAGATTTCGCCGCTCGGGCTCGTCGAGATGACGCGTCAGAACGTCACCGACGGACCGCGCGAAGTGATGACGCGCAAGTGCCCGACCTGCGCCGGCGACGGGATCGTCGTCTCCGACGCGACGACGGCGATGATCGTCGAGCGGAAGCTCCGGACGCTCGCCGCCGCGACCGCCGGGTCGCGCGTCGTGCAGGCGTATCGCATCGCGGTGCACCCGCGAACCCTGGCCCTGCTCGCCGGTCCCGGTGGCTCGCGGCTGGCCGCGCTCGAGGAGGCGACCAAGCGGAGGTTCTACCTCGTTCCCGCCGAAGGCCACGCACACGGCGACCATTTCGACGTGCTCGCCGAGGGCAAGCTCGCGGAGCTCGCTCCCGCGTCGGAGCTGGTCGAGGGCGCCGAGCTCGAGCTGAAGCTCGCAGAGATCGGCCTCCACGACGTCACGTCTGCGTCGGTGAAAGTCGACGGCGTCGACGTCGTCGTCGCCGAAGCCGCGAAGCTCGTCGGCAAGAAGGCGACGGTCCGGATCGGGCGCGTGCTCGAGGGGCAGGCCTACGCGACGCTCGTCGGTGCGGACGACGACTCGGAGGCGATCACCTTCGAGAGCGAGGCCGAGAAGCCGACCAGGGCGCCGGCGAAACGCAAGTCGACAGAGGCGACCGTCGGCGCGGACGAGGAGCCGGTCAGCGACGGCGACGACGCGACGGACGTGGAGGATCTCACGGAGGAGGACGAGCCGCAGGCCGATGCCGACGCCGGCGACGGCGAGAGCACGACTCCGCGCAAGCGCACCCGGCGTGGCTCGCGCGGCGGCCGGCGCCGGAAGAAGAAGCCGGCCGTGGATGGCGAGACCGAGGCGCCCGCCGAGGCCGGGGACGACGAAGGCTCAGCCGAGGGTGACGAGGACGGCGAGGAGCCCGGTGAGACCAAGCCGGCCACCGCAGCACGGCCGCGTCCGTCACGCCGCAGCGCCCCGCGCATTCACGTCCCCGACGACGGGCTTTCACCTCGTCCTGCTCGCGGAAGACGAACGACGGCCGAGCCCGGAGTGGAGTCGACCGTCGGAGAGCCTGGCGACGGCGAGGTCGAGGTCGACGCCGAGGTCGCGGCCGAGCTCGGCGCGACCGAGAACGGCGACGGCGATGGCAGCGCCGAGTCGCCAGCTCGCAAGAAGACCCGTCGTGGCTCGCGCGGCGGACGCAATCGCAAGAAGCGGCCGACGAGCGCCGTGGACGGTGAGGACGGCGCCGAGGGGGCAAAGGTTGCGGAGGCCGTGCCCGATGCCGAACCGGGCGCGGAGCCACCCGCGTTGCGTCCTCCGAAGCCGCGCGCTCGGGCGACCGCGAAGCCGGCCACCGGCGAGGGCGAGCCGGTCACGGCGCCCGCGGGGGACGGTGGCTACGTGCCGATGTCCGAGTGGATCGACGATTTCGACGCGCGCCGGTCATAGCCGGCCGATCTTCGCTACAATCCAGCGGCTCGCGGGCGGGTGCCCGCATCTTTCCTTGCAGGACGATCCGAACGACAGGCTGAGACAGGGCTGAAATGAGCTACGCGATCATCTCCGTTGGCGGCAAGCAGTATCGCGTTCGCGAGGGTGAGCGTCTGCTCGTCGATCGAGTCTCGCTCGACGACGGTGCGACGTTCACGCCGGCGGTGCTTCTCGTCGGGGGCGGCGGCGCCACCTCGATCGCCCCGGACGATGTCACCGTGACCGCGAAGGTCGTCGCGCAGGCGAAAGGGCCGAAGCTCCGGATCGGCAAGTACAAGAAGCGCACCGGCTACAAGCGCCACACAGGCTTTCGCGCGTCGCTCACGGAGATCGAGATCCAGTCGATCGGTGCCGGCAAGGTGAGCGCGAAGCCGGCAAAGAAGGAGCCTGCGGAGCCGAAGGCCGCGGAGCCGAAGGCCGCCGAGCCAAAGGCACCGAAGGCGGCGAAGGCGGAGACGCCCGCCCCTGCGGGGGTGCCGGACGGCTACGCGGAGATGACGGTCGCCGACATCAAGCAGGCGGCAGCCTCGTGGGGTCGCGCCTCGGTCGAGGCCGCGCTCGCGTACGAGACCGCCCACGGGAACCGCAAGGGCGCGGTTGCCGCGCTCGAGGCAGCGCTGACGGAGGAGGAGCACTAAATGGCACACAAGAAGGGTCTCGGCTCCTCGAAGAACGGGCGTGATTCGGAGAGCAAGCGTCTGGGCGTGAAGCTGTTCGCCGGCCAGGAGGTCAAGGCGGGCAACATCATCGTGCGCCAGCGCGGCACGAGGTTCCGCCCCGGCCCTGGGGTCGGGATCGGCCGCGACGATACGCTCTTCGCGCTTCGCCCGGGCACGCTGGAGTTCCGCCGCAGCGGCGACAAGCGCTTCGTCTCGGTCGTTTCCGACTAACGTCGGAAACGACTAGATGAGTAGCTCCCCGTCCGCTTCACGCAGGGAACAGGGCACCGTTGCCTCAAGCAGCGATCCCCTGTTGCCCCTGCACCCCAGCACGCCGGGCCCACGCCCCGGCGAACACGACGTCGTAAAGCAACTCATCTAGGGACAGGCTCGGCCATGTTCCATGACAGGGCCACGATCACCGTCCGTGCCGGGCGCGGCGGCGAGGGCGGGCTGAGCTTCCGCCGCGAGAAGTTCGTGCCGAAGGGCGGGCCCGACGGCGGCGACGGCGGCAAGGGCGGCGACGTCGTGCTGCTCGCGTCGGCTGCGCTCCGCGACCTCTCGGTGCTGCGTGGCCGGGTCGTGTTCAAGGCTGAGCGCGGCGGCAACGGGCGTGGTTCGCGCAAGCACGGCGCCGACGGTGCCGGGGTCGAGCTCGAGCTGCCGGTCGGCACGCAGGTCTTCGGGGACGACGGCACCCTGGTCGGCGATCTCGACCGACCCGGGGCCCGCCTCGTCGTCGCTCGTGGAGGTGGCGGCGGTCGTGGGAACATGAACTTCGCGACGCCGACGCGCCAGGCGCCGCGCTTCGCCGAGACCGGGCTTCCCGGCGAGGAGCGCGAGCTCGAGCTGCGGCTCAAGCTACTGGCGGACGCTGCGCTCGCGGGCTTCCCCAACGCCGGGAAGTCGTCGCTGTTGCGCCGGATCTCGAACGCCACTCCCAAGGTCGCCGACTACCCGTTCACGACCTTGCAGCCGGTGCTCGGGACGGTCGAGTCGCCGTCGGGCGCGCAGCTCACTGTCGCCGACGTCCCCGGGCTCATCGAAGGGGCGAGCGAGGGGGTCGGGCTCGGCCACGACTTCCTTGCCCACCTCGAGCGGGCACGGCTCCTCGTCCACGTGATCGACGGCTCCGAGGGCGATGCCGACGAGCGGTTCCGGCTGATCGATCGCGAGCTCGCGCTCTATGGCGCCGGCCTCGACGAGCGCCCGCAGCTGGTGGTCCTCAACAAGGCCGATCTCTCGCCGGAGCCGGTCGCCTTCGGGATCCACGATGCGCGGATCGTGGCCGTGCATCGCGTGTCGTGCGCGACGGGTTCGGGGATCGACGAGCTCAAGGCGCTTCTCTTCCGGCACTGCCCCGAGGCGCCCACGCCGGTCGCAGAAGACGCTGAGCCTGAGCTACCCGAGTTTCTCGAGTACCGGCCGACCCCGAGAAAGCGTACCGGCTACCGGGTGCTGCGCACCGATCGTGGGTACCGTGTTGCGGGCCGCGCGCCCGAGGCAGCCGAGCTCGAGGCAGCGTTGCGCGCCGCGGGCGTCCGCAAGGGGGCGATCGTCGAGATCGGCGACGAGGAGTTCGAGTGGCAGCCGTAAGGGGAACGATCGGGATTCTCGGCGGAGCGTTCGACCCGCCACATCTCGGGCACGTCGCCGTCGCCCGCGGCGGTGTCGAGCGCTTCGGGCTCACACGCCTGCTGGTGCGCGTGATCGCCGATCCGGGGCACAAGGACGTGCCGACACCTGCCGAGGTTCGGCTCACGCTCGCGCGGGTCGCGTTTGCCCACGTCCCGGAGGCGGAGGTCGCGCTCGATCCCTACTCGCGCACCGTCGATTCGCTCCACGCGCTCGGTCTCGACGATCCCGTGTTTCTCATCGGCTCGGACGAGTTCGTCTCCTTCCTCACGTGGAAAGAGCCCGACCGGGTGCTCGCGCAGGCGAGGCTCGGTGTCGCGACGCGGCCCGGCGTCGACGCCGTGCTCGTCGAGAAGGTGCTATCCGAGCTGGCCGCGCGCGACCGGGTGACGGTCTATCCGATCGAGCCACACCCGATCTCGTCGACTGCGATCCGGGCACGTGTCGCCGAGGGTTTCGACGTCACCGACCTCGTCGGCGACGAGGTCGCCGAACAGATCCGGCAGCTCGGGCTTTACAACCGGGCGTGAATGCCCGCCCCGAGGGGTATCCTTTGAGCACTGCACGGACTGGATCGACACTGAGCTCGCTCGAACACGCTCGTCGGATCGCAGAGATCTGCGGCGACAAGCTAGCGACAGACGTCGTGATCCTTGACATGCGCACGGTGTGCGACTTCACCGACTACTTCGTGCTCGTAACGGGTCAGAACCCCCGCCAGACGAAGGCGATCTCCGACGAGGTGTACGGCGTGCTCAAGCAGGAGCTCGGTCTCACCCCTCGCTCGACGAGCGGTCTCCCCGAGGCGACGTGGATCGTCGCGGACTACCTCGATGTCGTGCTTCACGTCTTCACCTCCGAGACGCGCGCGTTCTACCGTCTCGAGGATCTCTGGGACGACGTTCCCAAGCTCGCGCTCGCAGGCTGAGCCGCCAGACCTTCGCCGACGTTCGTTCCAAGCCGCCCCGAGGGAAGCACAACCCCGAGCCTGCTTGTGTTGCTGCAACACAAGCAGGGGTACGGTGGTGCGCTGACCGTACGCTGTCGCCCGAGGCGCGCAACCGAAGCAAGGCCAAGCTTGTGTTGCTGCAACACAAGCAGGGGTTGCGTGACGGCCGAGCAGGGCGGCTACGCGCCGCCGTGGTGCCGGAGCGCGGGGAGGACATGCTCGCCGAGCGCCTCGAGGGCGGTGAAGGCATCGGCGCCGAGCGGCGGGCCGAAGGAGATGTGGCGGAGGCCTGCGGCGAGCAGCTCCGCGCACGCATCGGTGACCGCCGCCGGCTCGCCGGCGATTCCGAGTCGCATCATCGCGGGCGATGCAAGGGTGGCGTCGATCGCGTCGTCGAGTCGCCCCTCGTCGACGATGGACTGGACGTGCCGGAACTCGTCCGGGTCGAGGTCGTTCTCGCGGAGGGCGTCCGGCGAAAGCGACCCGCTGTAGAGCGCGATCTGCCGGGCCAGGAGCCGCCTCGCGACGCCGCCGTCGTCTGCGATCGAGCACCAGATGCAGGCGGCGACGTCGAGGTCGGCGACGTCGCGCCCGGCGCTCGCCGCTCCACGTTCGAGGTGCCGCCTCACGTTCCAGACGTGGGTGGGCGGGAGGCAGAGCGGAAGCGCGCCGTCGGCGAGGCGGCCCGCCAGCTCGAGGAGCTTCGGCCCCATCGCCCCCACATAGATCCTGACCGGATGCGGGTGAGAGATGCCGGCAGCCGGATCCCACCCCTCGGCGGCGCCTGGCTCCCCGGCGGGGCTGCGGCCGTTGGTCAGCGCGCGGATCGCGACGATCGCCTCGCGCGTCCTCCGAACGGGACGGTTGGGGACGATGCCGCCGCGGGCAAAGAAGACGTCTGAGCCGGCGCCGAGCCCGAGGACGAACCTCCCGGCCGAGAGCTCCTGGAATCCAGAGGCGATCTGTGCGATCTGGCCCGGGTGGATCGATACCGGGTCGAGGACGCCGGAGCCGACCGTGATGCGCTCCGTGTGGATCAGCATCGACGCAAGCGCCGCGATCCCCGGGTGCCCGAGAAAGTCGTTGCCGACCCAGGCCTGATCGAACCCGAGGCCTTCCGCGGCGCGGGTCAGAGCGGTGAGCGCCGCGATGTCGCGGTCGGGGCCGCCGAGCCTGACGCTGAAGGTCAATTCGCTCATCCGGGCTCCTGGACCAGATCGAGGCGCATCACGAGGTTCTCCGGTGGGTCGGGACACGCGATCCGGGGGCTCGCGGCGAGCCACTCGCGCGCGTCGGGCTCGCCCAACCGCCCGGAGACGAACGGCACGACCGCGGCGATCGCGAAGTAACAGAAGCCCTTGCCCGGCGGCAGGCTCAGACCGGTCTCGTCGATCTCGAACCAATCGCCGAGCTCGAGCCCGCAGGCGGAGTAGCTCATCGACTCCACGGTGGCGCGGACACGCACGCCGCTCACGCCGCGCCTCCGGTTGCGCGGTCGTCCTCGTCGATCCGCTCGAGCCGCATGACGACACCGTCGTCCGCATCCGGGCAGCAGATGAACGGCTTCCGTGCGAGCCAGTGGTCGGGCGGGAGGTCTGACATGCGGGCGTCAAGCACGCCGAACGTCGCTGCCATCGCATACACGCAGAACGGCTTGCCTTGCGGAAGCGTCACGGCCGCCCCCGCCACCTCGAAGTAGTCGCCAACCGCGAGCCCGCAGCGAGGCGAGAAGGCGCGTTCGACGGTGACGCGGACGCGCGGCGTCACGAGCTCGACACCAGCGGATCGTCGAAGAGGGTTACCGCGCCCGCCGCCTCCCGCAGGGCCGTGTCGGCGGTGCGGATCCAGTGCATGGGTCGCGCGCCGGCGTGGGTCAGCGCGACCTCGGTATCGCGAACGACGCGCTGCAGGGGGTTCCCGTCGTAGACGAAGTACGAACCGTACAGCTCGGTGCACAGCTCGATCGCGCGCCGTAGAGCCCGTCCGGTCATCAGGTTGACCGAGTCCTGGCGCGCCTCCTCCACCGGGTCGAGCACCCGGCCCGGGGTGAAGATGACCTCGTCGGTGCGCCGGGCGACGTCCATCACGTACGAGGCCGCCACGTCGACCTCTGCGATCGCCTGACCGAGCGAGCGCTTGGTCGCAGCGTCGATCGCCGACGGATTCCCGTCGGCCCGGTGCATGACCGCCTCGTAGGCGAGATCCACGGCGCGCTGCGCGAGACCGAGATGAACGCCGCCAAGCGCGTAGAAGACGGTGGTGACGTGCTTGCTGAGCGGGTCGGTGTCGGGGTCCGGGTCAGGCTCCCGGTCGAAGCCGTGCCCCTCGGGGACGAAGACGGGCTCGTCGATCGAGTATGAGCGGCTCCCCGAGCCCCGCTGCCCGAGCACGTTCCAGTTCTCCTTCCAGGTAATTCGCTCGAGCGGGAGCCAGAGACCGAGGAACAGCTGCTTGCCGTTCGGCTTCAGCACCGGCTGGCCGTTCTCGAAGATCTCGCAACCCCCGATCACGTACTCAGCGATGTGGCTGCCGCTACCCCAGTCCCACTCGCCGGAGACCAGGTATCCATCCGCAACCCGCTCGGCGTGCCCTCGTGGATGGAAGGAGCCGCTCGTCGGCAGGTCGCGGGTGGGGTAGAGCTTGTCGTAGACCTCGCGTGGCAGCCGGCTCGCGTAGATGCCGGTCGCGTTCAGCACACCGACGTTCCAGCCCGCCCCCGAGTCGAGCCGTGAGATTCGCGCGGTCACGCGAACCTGATCGAGAACGGTCATCTCGAGCCCTCCGACCCGCTTCGCGAAGCCCATCTGGAAGAACCCGGCATCGCGGAACGCCTGCGCGACGATTGGGCTGAGCCTGCCTTCCGCATCGCTCCGGTCCGCCTCTGCGAGCACGAGCTCCCGGACCCGGTCGACGTTGTCGAGGACGGCCTGAGGTGTCGTCGGCTCGAGAATCTCGGGAAGCGTGAGGCTTGACGATTCATTCATCGGGATGCTCCTTCGTACGGCGTTTCCGGTGGCGCGGTCAGTGGATGACCGCCGAGATGAAGGCGCGACAGCGCTCGTTGGTCGGGTTGCCGATCACGGTCGCGGGCGGGCCCTGCTCGAGGATTCGCCCCTCGTCCATGAAGACGACGGTGTCGGCCATCTCCCGCGCGAAGCCGATCTCGTGCGTGACGACGATCATCGTCATCCCGGAGACGACGAGGTCGCGCATCACCCGGAGCACCTCGCCGACCAGCTCCGGGTCGAGCGCGCTCGTCGGCTCGTCGAACAGCATCAGGCGAGGGCGCATCGCAAGCGCTCTCGCGATCGCGACGCGCTGCTGCTGCCCGCCGGAGAGCTGGGAGGGGTAGGACGAGGCCTTGTCGGCGAGCCCGACCCGCTCGAGCAGCTCCTCCGCGTGGGCGCGCGCCTGCTGCCGCGGTTCGCGCGCCACCCGGACCGGCGCGAGCATCACGTTCTCGATCGCCGTCATGTGCGGGAAGAGATTGAACTGCTGGAACACCATGCCGATGTGGGTTCGCTGCCGGCAGGCGTCTCGCTCGCTGAGCTCGTACAGCCGCCCGTCCTCGCGTCGCTGAACACCGATCAGGTCGCCGTCGACCGTGATCGCGCCGGCGTCGATCTCCTCGAGGTTGTTGATGCAGCGCAGCAACGTGCTCTTGCCGGAGCCGGATGGGCCGATCAGGCAGACGGTCTCCTCGCGCCCAACGGTGAGCTCGACGTCGTGCAGCACGCGGTGCGAGCCGAACGACTTCGTGACCGACTCGACGACGACCATCGGGGAGCTCTCCGCCGTCATCGCTCGGCGATCCTCTGCTCGAGGACGTGCTGAAGTAGGGTGAACCCGGCGACGACGACGAAGTACCACCACGCGGCGACGAGCAGCATCTCGATCGTCCGGTAGGTGACCCCTGAGATGCTCTGGGCGACGGTGAGCAGGTCGCCGCCGCCGATCACGGCGACGATCGCCGTCGCCTTGAGCAGGCTGATGAACTCGTTGCCGAGCGGCGGCACGATCACCCGCAATGCGGGGGGCAGCACCACGAACCTGGTCGTCTGCCTCGCGGTGAGACCGAGCGCTTTGGCCGCGTCGCGCTGCCCGCGACCGATCGAGAGCAGGCCCGAGCGGAAGATCTCGGACATGTACGCCGATCCGGCGAGCGAGAGCCCGATGATCGACGCCACGAACGGGGTCAGCAGCTCGGACGAGGGGCGCGAGAACAGGTCGACGTCCGTGAACGGGATCCCGATCCTCACGGTCTTCACGAAGAGCCCGAGGTTCCCGACCAGGATCAGGAGCAGGATGATCGGGATCCCGCGGAACGTGAAGATGTACGCGGAGGCGATCCACCTGATCACTCGGCTCGGCGACATCCGCATGAGCGCGATCAGGAGCGCACCGACGAGCGACACCGCCATCCCGACGAACGTGATCTCGATCGTCACCCAGAGACCGCGGAGGATGTTGGGGTCGAACAGGTAGTCGGCCACGACCGACCACTCGATGTTCTCGTTGAGGGCGAAGCCGAAGACAGCGACGGCGGCGACGAGCGCCGCGGTCGCAACCGCGAGCGCGGCGCGGAGCGGGTGTCGGCGACGGATGATGTCGCGACGCGGGTGCGGGTGAGCCATCGGGAAGCGGTGGGCGGAGATCAGGCGGACACCGTGGGGTGAGGTCGAGCGTCGACCTCACCCCACCGCTGCGTCACTTCGTCTTTCCGGCCGGCGTCCCGGTGAAGCCGTTGATCTTGATGGCCTTCGGCTTGAGGGAGCCGCTCGCCATGCCCCACTTCTTCATGATCGCGGGGTACGCCCCGTTCGGCACCGCGATCTTCTTGAGCGCGGCGGTGATCGCCCGGGTCAGCCCGGGTTGCTTCTTGCCGATGGCGATCCCGGCGATGTTGCTCGCGTACGGCGTGACCTGAGCGTTCGGGATCGCGACCAGGCTGAAGTCGGACGGCGCCTGCTTGACGATGTCCGCGATGGACGGGCTTCCGTCGATCCAGCCGTCCACCGTTCCGGCCTTGACCGCGACGACGGCCTCCTTGGCGCCCGGGTAGGCGACCGCCTCGATCGGGTTGCTGGCGCACGCGGTGTCGCTGTTCCCTTTGACGATCAGCTCCTGCGTCGATCCCGTGGGAACCGCGATCTTGAGACCGCATGCGTTGGCGAGGCTCGTGACGCCCTTGGGATTGCCCGCGGCGACGAGCATCGACAGCGGGTCCTGCCGCCACGAGATGAGGTCGGCGATGCTCTGCTCGCGCTCCGCGGTATCCGTCACCTGCCCCCAGAGCACGTCGACCGTCCCGGCCTGAAGCCCCGGGAGCTGTGCGGGCCACTGCATGTTCTTGAACACGGGCTTGACGCCGAGAACGGTGCTGACGGCCTTGCCGAGGTCGACGGCGGCGCCGATCGGCAGCTTCGGGTTCTTCGGATCGATCGAGATGATCGGAGGCGTCTCCCAGAGCGCACCGTACGTGACCTTCTTGCTCTTCTTGATCCTGGCGGGCAGCAGCGCCGCGATCTTCGGGTCGAACTTGGGGGCGATCGTTGCCCCGGTAGCCGTCGCTGCCGAGCCCGCGCTCGGTGTGGGTGCCGCCGTCGCCGTGAGGGCTGCCACGGATGCGACGAGCGCCCCGGCCGAGACCAGGGCGGCCTTGGGCCTTGCTTTCATCGTGCTCCCTTCTCTCAGGGATGCGTTAGCATCTCGAGCGGTGAACGATCGTTAACTAGACCGAGACGGAGACCCTATTGCGCCTGCATGCGATGTGTCAAATGTCGAGCCTCGGCGAGACCCCGGGGCGCGTGCGGGCATGAGCTCGAACGTCGACCGGTTCGACTCGTGGATCCGCTCGTCGATGGTCGAGCTGAACACCGAGCTCGAGGAGCTGTATTTCGCGCAGGACGATCGCTCGAACGTCGAGGGCGTGGGCGACGAGCTGAAGCTGCAGCTGCAAGACGAGGGCCGAGTCTTCGTCAGGGCATTGCTGGCCGAGGGCAACACCGACGAGGGCTTCGACCGCGCGTTCGACCTCCTCGGGAGCCTTGGTCTCTACATGGCCTCACTGCGCCGGCACGAGCTGACGAATCCTGCGCGCGAGGAGCGCTCGCCGCACGCGGAAGCCTCCGCGCTCGGGATGCATCTCGGCGCGTCGCTCGGTCTCGCGCCCCGGTTCGGCACGAGCCACCTCTCCACCCACAACCTCGCGAAGAGCGGCCGCCAGAAGAGCTTCACCTCGCTCCCGGACGAGCTCCTCTTCCTCGACATGAACACGCGGGGCATCTTCGGGGTGATGCGGGCCGCGGACGCGCTCCGCCGCATCGTCCCGCTCGGGGTGACCCACCCCGTCGCCGAGACGCTGTTCGGCGACGCGCGTCAGGCACTCGAGGACGTCGCGCGGTTCAACCTCGCGCTGTTCGAGCAGCTCGACGACGACCGGTTCTTCTACAGCGTCCGTCCCTACTACAAGCCCTACAAGGTCGGGCGCGTCGAGTACCGCGGCGCCAACGCCGGAGACTTCTCGGGGATCAACGAGGTCGACCTCCTGCTCGGCCTGTGCCAGGGCAACGACCCCTATTACTCGAACCTGCTCGTCGAGAAGATGCTGTTCATGCGACCGGAGGATCAGGCAAGCCTGCGCGACACCCTCCGGCGCCGCAGCTTCCTCGACCAGTTCCTCGATGTCTTCGAGACGAGCGCCGGTGAGCCGTGGTTCCTACGCAACGTGGAGGCGTACCTCGCGGTGTGCGATGCGCACGGCCACATCGCCGCGCAGCATCACGACCAGCTCGTCTCGCGGTTCATCGAGCGCCCCGCCGGCACGCTCGCGGATAAGCACCTCTCGCAGGTCACGGCCAGCGGCCCGCCGCTTCCCGTGCTGCTCCGATCGCTCGAGACGCTCCGAGATCTCCGCCTGGCCGCTCCGCGCGACGACATCCCCTCGCGCCACGCGGACATCGGTCGTCTCCGTGCGCTCCTTTAAGTTGCGCGAGGTGGCGGTTGTCGGTCAGGACACGGGTGACCGCCTCCGCGCGATTGCCGCGCACCTCTTTGCAACCCGCGGCTTCGGTGCGACGAGCATGCGTCACATCGCCAACGAGGGTGGTGTCACCGCAGGGGCGATCTACAACCACTTCGCCTCGAAGGAGGCGATCCTCAACGACATCGCGCGGGGCTTCCACGCACAGCTCCACGATCGGCTGCGCGCCGAGGCAGCCGCCTGCAAGCGGAGCGGGGAGACCTCCGGGGCCACGCTCGATCGTCTGGTGCGCGAGCTCGGTCGCACGGTCGTCGAGCGACCCGCCGTGTGTCGTGCATCCGAGGGCGAGCTCGTTCACCTGGCGCCGCGTCATCGCGCGGAGGTCCAGGAGATTCGGCAGGCGATCCTCGAGCTCCTCGACCAAGCGCTCGTCGCTGCGGTCGAGCGCGGCGAGCGAACGCTGCCCCCAAGTGCCGCAGATGCTCCGCGGCGAGTGGTCACGTCCATCGTCAACATGCTCACCGGGCTCTCGGAAGCTCGCCCGGAGGAGCTCGAGGACGGGGAGCTCCTCGTCGAGATGCACGTCGATCTTGTGCGGCGGATCACCGGCCGGTAGAGCCAGGGCGTGTGCGAAGAGCGAGTCGCTGAACGATCGTTCATGACGAAGGAGGAGCGATGCTGATCGTTTACGGGGGCGTACGAGTGCTCGAGGAACGTGTTACGGAAGTCGACGAGGCGGCCCGCGTCTTCGAGCAGAAGTGCCGGGAAGAGGACGGTTGCGTGGAGTACGTTCTTTCGTGGCGCGTGGACGATGCGACTCGGATCCAGCTCCTCGAGGCGTGGGAGACACGGGAGGCCTGGGAGACGCACAAGACGCAGCCGCACGTCGTCGAGTGGGCGGCGTACGTCGGCAGTGTCGCCGCGGGCCCGCCGGCGTTCACCCATCACGAGACGCCTGCGTGAGCAGCGCTTTGGAAGCCGCGGTTGGAGCGCTCTTCCGTCCGGCCGGGCACGCCCTGGGAATCGTGGTCGTCGGAGCGGCCGAGCCGCCGGCGCTGGCGCTGCTCGAACGCGCGCTCGAGGCCGAGGGGCTCTCGCCGGCGAGACGCCTCGCACGGCTGCGGCCCCGCGCCGGTGAGCCCGACGTCCGCGCCGAGGACGCGTGCTTCTTCCTCGAGCGGTACGGCCACGAGTACGCGCTTGCGTGGATCGCTCCGCCGGGCAAAGGCGATCAGCTCGGGTTCCTCGTGGAGGTCGCGGCCCGCGCGCGTGCGGAAGGCGCGAAGGTGGTCGTCGACACGACTGGCACGGACATCGCTGCCGCCGCCGTCTCGCCCGGGTGCGACCTCGTCGCCTCGGGCGGTCGAGTCGTCGACGTGTAGGTCAGCCGATCGGCTCGCCTGCGGCGAGGTACACGACCTGGCCGGTGACGGCCGCGGCGGCAGGCGAGGCGAGGAACGTGACGAGCGCGGCCACGTCCTCCGGTGAGGGGTCGTCCGGCAGCGCACGCCGGAGCCGCATGACCTGGACGAGCCCTGCGAAGTGCTCTGGGAGTTGGTCGTCCCCCTCTGGTCTCTCCGTCGACTCGACGACGCGGCCGGGCGCGACGACGTTGACCCTGATTCCGTGCGCGCCCTCCTCGAGGGCGAGCGTCCGCGAGAACGTGGTGGCGGCAGCCTTCGCCGCCGAGTACAGGCCGAACGCGGGGTGGAGTCGCGACGCGAGCGCACCCGAGACGAACACGATCCGGCCGCCACCCGCGGCGCGCATCCCGGGAATCGCCGCTCGACAGACGTTCACGTGCATCCGGAGCCCTGCGAGGTGGGCGTCCACGGTGTCGTCGTCGAGCATCGCGGTCGGGGTGGGCATCGTCGAGGGCGAGGCCGCGTTGACGACGATCGTCGGCGGTCGGCCCAGCCGCTCGGCGACCGCCGCGAACACCGCCTGGGTCGCAGAGCTCGTCTCCAGCTGCCCCCCGATCGCGACCGCCGGTGGCCCGATCTCGCTTGCGAGTCGCCCGGCGATGTCGTCGCGGGAGCGGTAGTGCAGCGCGACCGCCGCGCCCTCGACCGCGAGCGCCCGAGCGATCGCCTGCCCGATCGGTCCAGTCGACCCGCAGACGAGCGCGACCTGACCGCTGAGCGCCCCTGCGTCGGCGGCGCGGCTATCCGAGGAGGCTTGCATCGGCGCAGGCTACACCTGCTGTGCGTACGGGTGGCCGGTCTCGTCGCGGAGCCGGCGGGAGGGTGAGGCGTCGCGCGTCGTCAGCATTGGCTTCAGGACGTCCGACGGTGATCCACCGGCGGCACGGCGCGACGCGCAACAACCAGCGCTCGGGGACCAATTGGCTGGATGACTTCGCCTTCGAGCGGCTACGATTCAAGCTTCCGGGGCCGTAGCTCAGCTGGGAGAGCGCCAGAGTGGCACTCTGGAGGTCAGGGGTTCGATCCCCCTCGGCTCCACCAAAGACTCGTAACTTAAACCGCGGGGCCTCTCCTTGGGGCCTCGCGGTTTCTTTGAGTGCCTGGGGAGTGGACCGTCCCGGGTTTGGGACTGTCCGGTTGTTTGTGTATGTAGCTGTGGTCTGATCTCGTTGGCCTGAGGGGGGCCTGTCTGAGCCATCCCGGGTTTGACGGAGACTTCGAGCCTAGGTTCTTGACCTGGGGGAAGGAGGATCGTCATGGCGAGAGCGAGGAAGTACCCGATTGAGTTGTTGGATCGTGCGGCCAGGGTGGTGTTCGAGTCGGGCCGTCCGATCGCGCACGTCGCCGCTGACCTGGGGCTGCCGTCGGAGACGCTGCGTAAGTACGTGCGGCAGGTGGAGGCGGACGAGGGGCGCCGTCCGGATCTGCCGACGAGTGAGGAGCGCGAGGAGATCCGGAAGTTGCGCTCAGAGGTGTTCGAGCTTCGTCGTGCGAACGAGATCTTGAAGGCCGCCTCGGTGTTTTTCGCGTCACTGTCAGTCTGAGCGTTGTGCTCAGCGGGTTGGCTCGTTATTTCGCTGCCCGACCGGATCGGTCGTGGTCTGTTTCCCTGTGATGCCGCCCGCTGGGCGCCGCAGCTCGCGGCCGGGCGTGACTTGATAGGAGCTTGTCGAGATCTCTCCAGTGAGGCATGTCCTCCCGACCGCTGCTGCGGCCATCCGATGCTACTGCGACGAGGAGGACGTGATGCAAGAGGGGCTGGTGGTGATCGGTGTTGATGCGCACAAGCGCACTCACACGATGGTCGCGACCGACGGAGTCGGTCGTCGTTTGGCCGAGACGACAGTCGAGGCGACCACCGATGGTCACTTGCGGGCGCTCGAGTGGGCGGCGCGCTGGCCGGTGCGGAAGTGGGCGGTTGAGGATTGCCGGCACCTGACCCGCACGCTCGAGAGCGATCTGCTGCGAGCGGGCGAGGAGCTCGTGCGGGTGCCGACGAAGATGATGGCGGGTGCTCGCCGCGCTGCCCGTGAGGCGGGTAAGTCCGATCCGATCGACGCGCTCGCGGTCGCCCGTGCGGCTTGGCGTGAGCCTGATCTGCCGATCGCGCGGCTGGCGGGCCCGGAGCGCGAGCTGCGGCTGCTCGTCGACCACCGAGACGACCTCGTCAGGGAGCGAACCCGGATCCAGAGCCGGATCCGCTGGCATCTGCACGAGATCGACCCCTGCCTGTACGTGCGGTTGCGGGGCCTTCGTAGCCAGCGCACCGTTGATCGGCTGAGCGAGCAGCTCGCCGAACGAGAGGGCACGATCGTCGAGATCGTGCAAGAGCAGCTCTCCCGCGTCAGAGAGCTCAACCAGCGGGCGCTCGAGCTCGAGCGACAGATCATGCAGCTCGTCGTCCGGCTCGCACCGTCGCTGCTCTCGATCCCCGGTTGTGGCGCCTTGACCGCAGCGAAGATCGTCGGTGAGACCGCCGGCGCCTCCCGGTTCCGCTCCAAGGCGGCGTACGCCCGCTGGAATGGCACCGCACCCCAGCCCGTCTGGACCGGTAACACGACGCGCTTCCGGCTCGCCCGCACCGGCAACCGCCAGGTCAACTCGGCGCTACACCGGATCGCAATCACGCAGGCACGCGAGCAGACGCTCGGCCGCACCTACTACGAGCGGCGGATCGCGCAAGGCAACACGCGCAAAGAGGCGCTACGACTCCTCCGTCGTCGCCTCTCCGACGTCGTCTACCGCACCCTGCTCACCGACGAGACCGCCCTCGCCAACACCCCGACTTGACATAGGAGCGAGACCGAGCTCGATCCACACCGTCCGAGGTGAGCGCGTTCATCGACATGGAGCGCGGTCGTTTCGGGGTCGAGCCGATCTGCCGGACCCTGGGCGTGTCGGCGTCCGCCTACTACCAGCGGGCCACCGGTAAGAGGTCGACGCGAGCGCTTGAGGACGAAAGGCTGCTTGAGCTGATCCGGGAGATCCACGCGGCCAACTACTACGCCTACGGTTCCTGGCGGATGTGGAAGGCGCTCCGACGTGCCGGCGAAGATGTCGGTCGCGGCCGCGTGGAGCGGCTGATGCGCGCACATGGGATCCAGGGCGCCGAAGCGGCGTGGGAAGCCGTGGCGTACCACGATCAGCGACCCTGCGGCGCTGCGGCCGCCCGATCTGGTGCAACGCGAGTTCACCGCCTCCGGGCCGAACGAGCTGTGGGTCTCGGACTTCACCTATCTGCGCTGCTGGGAGGACCGCGTCTACTTCGCGTTCGTGATCGATGTGTACAGCCGGATGATCGTCGGCTGGCAGTTCGCCAACCACATGCGCACCGACCTCGTCCTCGACGCACTGCGGATGGCGTTGCATCTGCGCGGGCCCGGCGCCGACGTCGAGTTGATCCATCACAGCGACGCCGGTGGGCAATACGTCTCCAACGACTACACCCAGACCCTCGACGACCACCAGGTGCAAGCGTCGATCGGCACGGTCGGAGACGCCTACGACAACGCGCTCGCCGAGAGCTTCGTCGACAGCTTCAAAACCGAGCTGATCCAAGATCGCGTCTGGAAGACGATCTCGCAGCTCGAGCTCGCGATCGTCGAACACGTCGCCTGGTTCAACAACGAGCGCCTCCACACCTCACTCGGAGGCGTTCCGCCAGCCGAGTACGAAGCCAGCCAGACGCGAGACGGTAGGGTCGAGAAGAAGACGATGAAGAGAAAAGAGGAAACCAACTAACCCGGTCTCCGCCAAACCCCGGATGGCTCAGAAAGGCTCGCCGAGACCGGCGCCGTCAACTCGGTCGGCTCGAAGGGCGACTCCTACGACAACGCGCTCGCCGAGACGGATTATCGGGCTCTACAAGGCCGAGCTCGTCCGCAACCGCGGCCCCTGGCGCGGCCTCGACGACCTCGAATACGCCACCCTGGAATGGGTCGACTGGTTCAACCACCGCCGCCTCTTCGAAGCCCACGGCCAGATCCCGCCGGCCGAGCACGAAGAGATCTACCACCGTCGTCAGAACAGCTCAGGCCAGCAGGCCGAGACTCAAACCAAACAGCCTGCATGAAACCCGGAGCGGTTCAAGAGATCGTCGGGGTCGTGCCGGGCGTGACCTCCTCGGGACGGCCCGGAACAGGGCTACAGTCCGGATCCATCGTCGTCCGCGTCGGCCGCGACTCGCATCGCCAGGCTGATGAGGCGTGCGGTTTCAGCCCTGCGTCCTTGACAAGCGATGAATCGCAGACCAAAATCACCGCGTGCGTGCGCCACGGCGGATCTGTGCAATGCTCTTCCTCGCAGGCGCGACAACTCTGCTGACCGGCACGCCCGACGCGAAGTCTACAAACAACACCCGTCAGATGACTGCCGGGTGCGATCTTGCGTCAGCCGTCCCGATTTCAGACAAGACAAAGCTTCATGTCGTCTATGGCGATTGTCCCGGAAATACTCCGCTCCGGTACTTCTACGCTGAGCTTAAACTGGGGGACGAGTACACGACAAACGCCAACACCGAGACCCGAAGCAGGAACGGCGATCCGCTAGGCATTCGCGCCTGTGAACCGAACATCACTAACAACTACGTCGCAGTGTGTACGGCTGTGCTATCAGCACGATACTACTTCGTGGCACTTTTGACAGATAAGAGCGATTCCTTTGATCTTGTTGTTTCGATCCGACGTCACCGAGGCAAGAAGTTGATTCGTGGTTCCTGCCGGATCAAGGACGCACCTGTCGTGCCGCGGCTCTCCTGGCAAATCGTCTCAGGTTCTGCTTGCGGTCTTCCGGGCGGTGGAGCCCAGCAGTTCTTCAAATTCGACCTGACACGTCCCGGTACGATTGCAATCGAATGGAAGTACGTGAGCTATGGCTCCAACTCGGTTCAGGCAAGAGGAAGTAGTTCAACTCTTCCGTACGGCTGCGCAACTGGGCGGAGCGGTTCAGGATGCATACTTCCTCCTGGTACTAATGACTTCACACTCCAGTCCGCCAGGCCGGTGCCTTCAGAGGTGGTGATCGACCCCCGGCCGTCTCGATATGTGATGCGGGCGACCAGACCTGGGCGATTCATCTTCGTTACGTCTGAGAGTCTTTGGTTTCGCGTCCGCGATGTGAGGTCACCTTAATGAAACTCCGGAGGGGCGTGATGATTGCCGTTCTGGTTGGGGCTGTGTTCTTGCCATCATCTGCCACTGCTCATGCGGCACCCAAGATTGCCGCGGCATGCGGCGGGCCTGAAGCGGCTGAGTCGTCTCCGATTGTGACGCCGTCAACCTGGGTCTCGTTCAACGGCCGTGAAGGACAGTGCTATTTCCGCATCAATGGCGGGTACGGGGCGCGGCTTACCTTTCAGGGTCTTAACGACTCGTCTGTGCGTTTCGGGGTGGACATCTACTCTGTCTCCTCAGAGCGTACTCCGACGAGATCCAATCAGCTTTGTTACGACGCTCTTTGGAGCGGTAACCTTGAACGTATTGGCATAGTGCCCGCTGCTGGGGCAAACCAGTGGGACTGTGTTCTCCCAAGGAGTGGAGTTTTCCTCGTGATCCTGAAAGGTTCTTCCGCATCCGGCCGCGTCCGCTTCCAAAGTCGACAAGGGCCACGGTCGTTGAGGTCGCCGACGTGCGGGTCCGTCGGTAGCAGGGCGATCCCGCTGAATATTTGGCATCCAGTTAACGCGGCTGCGGCATGCGGCCACGGTGTTGGTCAGTCATGGCGCGTGCCCCTAAGGTCGGGCGACGTGATTCGAGTCGAACGACGCACTACTCTTCCTCGGGGACTGAAGGCAAGGGTGGTTGTGTTTCCACCGTCTTTAGATGATACATTCTATAGAGTCTCTGACGGCGGTGTTGGATACTCGTCGCCCTGCGATCGAGACGGTGAGTGTGTAGCGACCAGATCCGGGGCTCAGCAACTCTTTGTTACCCCCGAGACGGCTGACTTTGAGGTAAGAGTAGTTCTGATTCGGAAGGGTGGCCGGCCCGTTCCCCGTCGTGTCTTTCCTATCTTGTATTGCGCGGACACCGGGTGTCTGCAGCGGTGGGGTTCAGCGTTCGATTAGAGCGCACGGCTGTTTGTCTTACCTGGCCTAAATCGTTAGTGAAGAACTAACGGACGGCGCCGAAGTGCGCAGCCGACTACGCACAGGGCCGGCCCGGGCATGCGTTTGTCTCTGGCGAATCAAAGAGTGTATGGTCTGGTGTTTCTCGTTGACTGACTGTTGTAGCAACACTTGTTGCGCTTGTCTGCAACCCGTCGACCGATGAGCACGTCTTGCGGCTACTTGAGGACGCCGAGGCGCTCGCCGATGCGGCCAACCATGTCAGCGAACGGGAGTTCAATGCGCTGCGCCTGGTGTTTACTGCGGTTACAGCTATGCGGAAGCGGCACTCGTGATCTTCGCCGACGCAACGCTGACGAGACAGGTTGACGGGCTGCTGACACGGGGTAAGCGCAAGCTGGGCGAAGCGTGGGCAGACCGCAGGCCCTCGCCGCGTGGCGCCGGAAGCACTAATGTCCCAGACCGTACCGACGATAAAGGGGAAACCGATGGGTGAAACCGACATCACTCGCGGCTTGCCGGCCGATCTTGCGTCGGTGTGCGCGCGCTCACGTCAGACTCCTCGGTTCTGCTCATTGAAATTCCCCAGGGTTTTTGGGTTCGCCGCCCTGCTTCGTAGCTGAGCCGTAGGCGAGGCGGAGAAGCGGGGCGGCGGTCCGGCCGTTGTCCGGGGTCCTCCTCAGCGTCGGGGTGTTGAGACCGTCGACGTGAGGGGGGCCGTGGGGATGTTGTCACGGGAGGACGTGGTGGAGATTGTTGCGTTGCACAGGAGGGGTTGGTCGGTGAGCGCGATCGCGCGGCATACGGGTCGGGATCGCAAGGCTATGCGGGCGTGGCTTTCGGGTGAGCGGGATCGGGAGGCGCGGCGGCAGCCGGGTCCGTTGGAGCCGTTTCGCGACTACGTCGTTCAGCGGTTCGGGGACGATCCGCATCTGGATGCGACGGTGCTGTTGCGTGAGTTGCGGCCGCTGGGGTTCGAGCGGTCGTATCCGACCTTGACGCGTGAGTTGCGGCGGCTTGGGCTGCGGCCGGTCTGCGAGGTCTGCCGGCGTGGTGGCCATCGGGTGACGATCGAGCTCGTCCACGAGCCGGGTGAGGAGCTGCAGCTCGACTGGCTCGAGTTGCCGCAGACGCCGTGGGGTGAGCCGGCGCACGTGCTGGTCGGGGCGCTGGCGCACTCGGGCCGGATCCGTGCGGTGTTGAGTGACGGTGAGGACTTCGCCCATCTGGTCTGTGCGCTTGACGGGGTGTTGCGTCGGTTGGGCGGCACTGCCAGGTGTTGGCGTACCGACCGGATGAGCACGATTGTGGAGCCGGGCTCGGGCCGTTTGCGTGGGGAGGCGGCTGAGCTCGCAAAGCATTACGGCGTGACCGTGGCGATTTGTCCGCCGCGGCGGGCGCAGCGCAAGGGCGTGGTCGAGGCCGCGATCCGTTATCTGCAGCGATCCTGGTGGCGGACCGCGGAGGCGTCGGACGCCCGGAGCGGCTCAGGTCTCGCTTGACCGCTGGTGCTTGGAGGTCGCTGACGAGCGCCGCCGCGATGGGCTCACGGTCGCCACCCGGGCGGCGGCCGAGCCGCTCGTGCCGCTGCCGCCGGTCGCCTTTCCGGCCGAGCTTCGGGTTGAGCGGGTCGTCTCGGCGAGCGCGCTGGTCGCGTTCGAGGGCAATCGCTACAGCGTCCCGCCGAGCCTGACCGGCCAGACGGTGACCGTGCTCGCGCGGCTCGGCGAGCCGACAGGGGACGGCCCGACGCATCTGCTCGCTGGTAACGGTGCGGCAATCGCTACGGGCTCGACGAGATGGTGCGCGCCTCATCTCCGTGGCAGCTCGACCCCTGCCGCCTCTCTGTCCCACGTTGTCGGGGTGACGCCGCGTTCGCGCAACGCGAACTTCAGCACCTTCCCGTTCTCCGTCAACGGGAGGGCGTCGAGGACGTCGACGTACCTGGGGACTGCGAAGAACGCGAGGCGGCTCTCGCAGTGCCTGACCAGGTCGACCGGGTCGAGCGTCGCGCCACTGCGGATCACGACGCACACGAGCACGTCGTCCTCGCCCAGCGCCGATGGGACGGGGATCGCGGCGACCGCCTCGACGGCGGGGTGCGTGAGCACGGCCTGTTCGACCTCCCACGCCGAGACGTTCTCTCCGCGCCGGCGGATCGCGTCCTTGATCCGGTCGACGAAGGTGAACGCACCGTCGCGGTCACGGACGACTCGGTCGCCAGTGTGGAACCAGCCGTTCCGCCACGCGTGCGCGGTCTCGTCCGGCAGCCTCCAGTACCCGGGCGAGAACGCCTCCCGCTCGTGAGATCGAAGCACCAGCTCGCCCGGCGAACCGGCGGGGAGCTCCCGCTCGTCGTGGTCGACCACCATTGCCTCGAAGCCGTTTCGTACCCAGCCCATCGTGCCCGGGCGTTGCTCGTCGCCACGAGGGCCAATCGCGAAGTTGGTCTCGGTCATCCCATGCCCCTCGACGAGCCGAACGCCGAACCGGTCGCGGAACACCTGATGGAGCTCAGCCGGTGTCGCGGGCGCGAGGGCGACTCGGACACGGTGGGCGCGATCCTCGGGCGAGGGGTCCCGCCCGGCGACGATTGTTGCCATCGTTCCGAGGATGTAGGTGACCGTCGCCTGGCTCTCGATCAGTCGCGGCCAGAAGCGCGATGCCGAGAACCGGGGGCCGATCACGGCCCGCGAACCGGTGATGAGAGCTTGCACGACGGTGTTGAGCGCGTTGACGTGATAGAGCGGCAGCCCTGTGTAGAGAACATCTGCTGCGGTCACGCCAAGAACCGACGCCGTGTGGAAGCCCCACCAGTAGAGGTGTGCATGGGTGCACACCACCCCCTTCGCAGGCCCGGTGGTACCCGACGTGAACAGCACAGCGCAGGGATCCCGCGGCGACATCCTCTCAGGCTCATCGACGCTCCCGGACGGAGCCAGCTCCTCGGCCGTGAGACCGGCCCAACTCCCGTGGAGACCGCGGTCGAGGCTCCAGAGACGCTCGAGCTCGGGCGGCGCGGCCACATCCGCGAGGGATTCAAAGCGATCGGCCTCGACAGCGAGCAAGCGCGGCGCGGCGCTCGCCAGGACATGTTGGAGCTGTGCACCCTTGGCGGCGGCGTTGATCGGAACCGCGATCGCGCCAAGCCACGCGCACGCAAGCCAGAGCTCGATGACCTCGATTCGGTTCTCCGAGAGGATCGCGACGCGATCGCCTCGTGCGATGCCGAGATCGCGGAGCGTGCCTGCACGACGGGCGACGGCGAGGCGGAGGTCGTTGTAGGTGCGCTCCTCGGCGCCGCAGCTGACGACCAGCTGTGCCCCGATCGTGTCGGCTCGTCGGTGCAGCAGGTGCGTGAGCGTGCGCTCCGGCGCGTCGAGCTGGAGCGACGTCATCGGCGCAGCGCTCCGTGCGCTCGCTCGAATGGGTAGACCAGCCCCCAAGAGCCTCGCAGCCCGTCCAGGAGGCGCATCACCGAGATCGTCTCGTCGAGCGGCATCATGGAGCTCTCCAGGCGGCGAGCCCTGAGGCAGGCGATCACTTCAAGCGCCTGATGGACGTAGCCCTGCCCATCTGGCGGCATGTGAATCGTCTCCTCTTCCTCGGCGCGTCGAATCGTCAGGCGTGACGGGGCGAAGAGCGGCTCCGCGTGCAGCGAACCGGCGTCACCATGGATCGCGAACGTCGGGGCGAGTGGTGAGTTGAGCGTCGCGACGATGCTCGCGAGACGCCCGTCACCCCAGTCGAGCACGATCGCCTGCCGATCGTCGACCCCAGAAGCGTCGAAGCCTGCGACCGAATGTGCTGCCAACGGCTCGCCGAAGAAGTAGGACGCGAGCGACACGGGGTACACGGTGGCGTCGAGCAGTAGGCCACCGCCGTTGTCGAGGTCGAACAGGTAGCTCGACTCCTCCCGGGGCATCGACTGCCCGAGCTGCGCCACGAACAGCTGAGGCTGCCCGATCGCACCTGCTTCGAGGAGCTCGCGGGTGCGGGCGACGAGCGGAACGAACCTCGTCCACATCGCCTCCATTGCGAACAGGCCCCGCGCCCGGGCCAGCTCGACGACGGCCGTCGCCTGGTCGGCGTTCATCGTAAATGGCTTCTCGCAAAGAACCGCTTTTCCAGCCTCGAGGCACAACATCATGTTGTCGTAATGGGCGATGTGCGGGGTCGCCACATAGACGACGTCGACCTCCGGATCGACCACGAGATCCTCGTACGACGCATACGCTCGGACCGCCCCGAAGGCGGCAGCGACGTGGGCGAGGCCGCCGGGCGACCGTGTGGCGACGGCGACGAGCCGCGCGTCGGGGACCAGGTGGAGATCGCGAACGAACGTCTCGGCGATCTGGCCTGTGCCGAGAACGCCCCAGCCGACGGGTATCACGAGCGAGCCCCCACCGAGGCGCCTCCGTCTGCGAGGAGCAGCTGCCCGGTGACGTTCGAGGCGTCACTACCAGCGAGAAACGACACGACTGCTGCGATCTCCTCCGGCTCTGCGGGCCGCCCGAGCAGGCCATAATCGAGCGAGCGAAGCTCGCCCGGGCCGATTCCGCGCGCGGCAGCCGCGCGAAGATGAAACTCCGTGATCGTCGCCCCTGGCCCGACCGCGTTCGCACGGATCCCGTCGCGCCCGTAGCTGATCGCAATGCTGCGAACAAGGGCAACCACGCCTGCCTTCGACGCATCATACGCCGCCATATGCCCGGTCCCTACCACCGCGTTCAGGGAGGAGATCGCGACGATCGCTCCTTCCCCCTGTGCACGCATCTGGGGGAGCACGGCTGCGCACGCGAAGGCGACGCCCTTCAGGTTGACGCCGAGCACGTCGTCCCAGTCGGTCGGTGTGGTCTCGAGTAGCGTGGCCTCGAGCTGAAGACCGGCACTTGCGACGAGCACGTCGATTCTTCCCCACGTGGCGATCGCCGTCTCGGCCAGGCGGACAGACGCCTGCGGATCCGCGACGTCGCCCTCGACGAAGCGCATCTCGGCCGTCTGAACGTCGGGCGACGCGGCGACCAGTGCCAGCGCCGAGGCGTCACGATCACCGATTACGACGCGGTACCCGTCGCGCGCTAGCCGGATCGCGCTTGCACGCCCGATCCCCGACGCACCACCGGTGACGATCGCGACACGTGGCTCGGCGACGGTCATCCGCTGCAGTCCAGACGGCTGTCCGAGAGGATCTCGCCGAACGCTCGCACAAAGGCCGCGTTGTCGGACTCGAGCCCGACAGTGACCCTGATGCATCCCGGGAGACCAAACGACGCCTCGGTTGGTCGCACGATCACCCCGCGGCGAAGAAGGGCGCGCTCGATCGTCTCGACGTCTTCGAGACCGACGATCAGGACGTGATTCGCCTGCGACGGAAGCACTCGAACCCCGAGCGCCGTCAGCGCCCGTGCGAGCTCGGCGCGACCCGACGCGTTGTGTGCTCGGCTTCGGTCGACGAACTCAGTGTCCGCGAACGCGGCACGGGCCGCCACGAGGGCCTGCAGGCCGACATGGAAGGGAGGCTGGAGCGAGCGGATCTGCTCGATCAGCGGCTCAGGGCCGATGCCGTAGCCCACCCGGAGACCGGCAAGCCCGTAGACCTTCGAGAAGGTGCGCAGCACGAGGACGTTTCGTCCGGCGCGCACGGCGGCGACGGAGTCCGGGAAGTCCAGCATCTCGACGAACTCCATGTAAGCCTCGTCCATCACGACGAGGACGGAGTCCGGCACGGCGGCCAGCAGCCGCGTCATCTCGGCGGACGAGACGGCGAGGCCTGTGGGGTTGTTCGGGTTCGTCACGTAGACGATCCGGGTTCCCGGACGCACTGCGGCGGCCATCGCGTCGATGTCGTAGGCGTACTCGACCGGATCGACCCAGTCGATCTCCGCCCGCGCGCGCAGCGCGCACAGCTCGTACATCTTGAAGTACGGCCGCGAAATGACAGCTCGGCTGCCGGGCTCGAGCACCGCCGCTGCGGACGCGAGCAGCATGCCGCATGATCCGCAGTCGATCGCAACGTTTTCGACGGGTAGCCCGACTGCGGCAGCGATGTCGGCTCGGAGGTCGTCCTCCTCGACACCGGGATACCGGTGCATCGATGCTGACGCCTCGTGCAGCGCTCGGACCGCCGCGGGTGACGGACCGAGCGGATTCTCGTTCGACCCGAGCTTGACGATGTTCGAAACGCCCAGCTCGCGCTCGAGCCCCTTCGCCGACCTCCCTGCGACGTAGCTCATGACGGGCTCGCTCTCTCGCCGTACCAGCGGAACGTCTCGTCGCCGGCGGCAAGGTCGACAACGACGTTCTTCTTGTTGGTGAACCCGTCGAGCGCGTCCCGGCCGAGGTCCTTGCCGATCCCGGTCATCTTGTAGCCACCGAACGGCGCCTCGGTGAACGGCACCGGGGGAAGGTTGACGAACACCGACCCGCACTGAAGGCGATCGGCGACCCGGTGGGCTCGACGAAGGCTCTCGGTGTGCACGTTCGCGGAGAGACCGTAGATCGTGTCGTTGGCGATCCGAACCGCGTCGTCTTCGTCCGTGAACGAGATCGCGCAGAGGACGGGCCCAAAAATCTCCTCCTGCGCGACCTGCATTCCGTTGTCGACGTCGCCGAGCACCGTCGGGGCATAGAAGTTGCCGGCCAACCCCGCGACCTCGAGCGGGCAGCCGCCGACGAGAACCCGCGCTCCGGCGGCGGTCCCGCTTTCGACGTGGGCATGCACGGACTCGAGGTGCGGATGGGAGATCAGCGCGCCGACCTCCGTCGACCATTCCGTCGGATCACCGACGCGGAGCCTCGACGCACGCGCGACCAGGAGCTCGAGGAAGCGCTCGCGGACGGACTCCTGCACGAGCAGCCGGGAGCCCGCGGCGCAGACCTCGCCCTGGTTGACGAAGATGCCGAAGAGCGTCGCCTCGACCGCCGCGTCCAGATCGGCATCCGCGAAGACGATGTTCGGTGACTTCCCACCGCATTCAAGTGTCAGCCGCTTCAGCGTCGGCGCTGCCTGGGCCATGATCCGCACCCCCACCTCGGTCGATCCCGTGAACGCAACCTTCGAGACCGCCGGATCCGTGACAAGCGCGTCGCCGACGACGCGCCCGCTGCCGGTGACGACGTTGAGCGTTCCCGCCGGCAGCTCCGCCTCCTCGGCGGCTTCGGCCAGCATGAGGGCCGTAAGCGGAGTCAGCTCCGCCGGCTTGAGCACGACGGTGTTACCCGCCGCGAGCGCCGGCGCGATCTTCCAGACCGCGATCGCGAGCGGGCCGTTCCACGGCACGATCGCGGCGACGACTCCGAGAGGCTCGAGCACCGTGTAGTTGAGGACGCGCATGCTCGACTGGGGAATCGTCTCTCCGTAGAGCTTGTCCGCCCAGCTCGCGTAGTACTCGAGACAGGCGATGGCACCCGGCACGTCGAGCGATGCGGACTCGCGAATGGGCTTACCGACGTTCGCGGTCTCGGCAGCGGCGAAGGCATCGCGACGCGCCTCGATCACCGCGGCGAGCCGTCGCAGCGCCGCCGCCCGCTCCCTGGGCGACGCCATCCCCCAGGGTCCCTCGAACGCGCGCCTCGCTGCGGCGGCCGCCCTTACCGCATCGGGTGCGCCGCCGCGCGCAACCTGCGCGAGAACGGCGCCGGAAGCTGGCGCGAGCACCGGCGCGTTCGAGCCGGACGACGGCTCCACCCACGCACCGCCGATGTGCAGTCCCCACTCTCTGACTTCGATTGTCACGCTGCCTCCGCAAGGTTGACGGGACGTCCGCGCCGCACGACCGCGCGAACGCGACGAAGCGCGCAGATGTCCGTGGAAGGATCACCGGCGACGGCGATCAGATCGGCGTGCTTGCCGGGCTCGAGCGTCCCGAGCTCTCCGTCGAGGCCGATCGCCTTCGCGGCGACACGGGTACACGCCTCGATCGCTTCGAGGGGGCGCAGGCCAAGCTCGCCGACCATCAGCTCCGGAACGAGCGCGTAGTCATCGAAGTTCATGTCCTGAACCCCGGCGTCGCTGCCGCCGGCGAGCACGACGCCGTGCTCTGCAAGGGCTCGCCAGGCCTGAACGAGCTCCGTTCGCGGGGCGCCCGAGCCTCCCTGCTCGATCCTTCGGTAGTCGATCGCGTTTGTCGGGCAGACGGGCACACGAGTCGTGGCGAGCTCGCGCACGAGGTCGAGATCGACCTGACAGCGACCGCCGTCGAAGAACGTGGCATGCTCGATCCGGTCGACTCCTGCCTCGAGCGAGGCCCGGACACCCGCAACGCCGTGACAGTGTGCCGCGACTCGCAGACCGCGTACGTGCGCGGCGGTCGTGACGTCGCCCAGCCGCTTGGCGTCGAACTGGAGCGTGGCAGGCCCATCACCGCCACCACCGGTGACCATGACCTTGACGAAGTCGACCCCTGACGCGGCGAGATCCTCGACCACCGATGACATGTCTGCGTCCTCCGCCACGACCGTGCCGCCCAGGTCACAGGCGTGACCGCTGGCGACGGTCAGCGCAGGCCCCGAGACCACCAGCTGGGGGCCCGGAACCAGTCCGCCGGCGATGTCGCCTCGAACGCGAATCGAGGGTGAGGCGGGGCCGCAGCAATCCGCGGCGGCCGTCACACCCGCACCCAGCAGGGCACGGGCGTTTTCGCAGGCACGGGTGTGAACCACCGCCGCGCCCTCGTCGGTGACGAGCGGCACTCTGCGTCCCGGATCGAAGCACACGTGCACATGGGCGTCGACCAGGCCCGGGAGCACGATCAAGCCGGAGTAGTCGAGAGTCGGCTCGGCGACCTCTGTGCGCCCCACGATCGCCTCGATGCGCCCATCGCGGATGACGAGGACTCGATCACGGACGAGGCCGGTGCCGGTACCGCTGATCAGCCCTCCGGCTGCGATCGTGGTCGCGTCAGACACCGACGGCCTCGTGTTCGCGGGAGTGCAGGTAGCACGCAACGTCGCGTGTCTCGCCAGTCGGTGGCAGAAGCACGGGGCGCTTGTCGCCGCAGACCGGCAGGCGGTGGGGGCAGCGTGGCGCGAACCGGCAGCCCGAGTCGACGGCCCGCCGGAGGCTCTCGTCGTCGTTGGCGACGATCTCGCCCTCCCACCGCCGTTCGACCTCGGGGATGGAGGCGACGAGCGCCTGGACGTACGGGTGCATCGGGCGTTCGAGCACGTCGGAGGTTTGCCCACGCTCGACTACGGACCCCTGGTAGAGGACGTGCACCTCGTCACCGATCTGATACGCGGTCGAGAGGTCATGGGTGATGTACAGGAACGAGATTCCGTCCTCGTCTCGCATCCGCCGCATGATGTCGAGGATGGATGCGCGGAGCGAGGCGTCGACCATCGACACCGGCTCGTCGGCGATGATCAGGTCAGGCTTGAGAATGTACGCCCGAGCCATCATCAGTCGCTGACGCTGGCCCCCGCTCAGCTGATGCGGGTACTTGCCGAGAACGTCACCGGCGTCGAGGCCCACGACCGCCAGCGACTCCTCGAGGAGCGCTGAGCGCTCGGCGCCCGTGCGCGCCAGCTTGAACTTCTTGAACACGAGATCGAATACGTGGCTAACGCGGTAGAACGGGTTGAAGACACCGTAGGGATCCTGGAACACGGCCTGAACGTGCCGGCGGTAGACGATGCGCTCGCGTCGTGGGAGCCGACGGAGGTCGTGACCGCGGAACCGCACGTCGCCGCTCGTCGGCGCGACGAAGCCGAGGACGATGCCCGCGATCGTGGACTTTCCGCTTCCGCTCTCGCCGGCGATCGTGACGACACGGGCCGGCGCCTCCGGCATGATCAGCTCGAAGTCCTGGAGTGCCACGACCGTGCTGGCGCCGCCGCCGTATACCTTCGAGACCGATCGAAGCTCGAGGAGCGAGGTCATGCCGTGACCGCCGGAGTCGTCACCGGGGGTTGGTGGAGGAAGCACGCAGAGCGATGGTGCGGCCCGATACGCAACAGGTCGGGTTGGGTCGCCTCACACCGGGCGAACCGGTAGGGGCAGCGGCCCTCGAAGACGCACCCTGGTGAGTCGTCGAACGGGTCGGGCACCAGCCCCTCGAGGAGCTTCAGCGTGGCCGGCCGCCCGATCGCAGGCACTGCCTCGATCAGGAGCTCTGTATATGGGTGCTTGGGGGCCGCAAACAGCTCCTCTGTTGGCCCGATCTCGACGATCCTGCCTCGGTACATGACCGCAACCCGGTCAGCCAGTTGGGCCATCAACCCGATGTCGTGGCCGATCAGGAGGATCGAGATCCCGAGGCGTCGCTTGATATCGAGGAGCGTTTGTGCGACGACGCGCTGCACGATCACATCGAGCGCGCTCGTTGGCTCGTCGGCGATCACGAGTGGAGGGTGGAGGGCGATCGCCATTGCGATGCAGACGCGCTGCTTCATGCCGCCGCTCAGCTCGTGCGGGTACAGCCGTGCGACTCGGCTGGGAAGCCCGACGATGCTGAAGAGCTCCTGGATCCGAGCGTCGAGCTGAGAGCGTCGGGTTCGACCCTCGTGCGTCCTGATCACGTCGGCGAGCTGCCGCTGGATGCGGAGCAGGGGGTTCAGCGAGTTGAGCGCGCCCTGAGGCACGAGCGCGAGCTCACGCCAGCGCAGCTCGCGCAGCTCGCGCTCGCCGAGCGAGAGCAGGTCGGTGTCACCGTTGAGCGTCACGCTTCCGGCCGTGATCGACGCCGGGGGCTGGATCAGCCGCAACACCGCCATCGCCGTCGTCGTCTTGCCGCACCCTGACTCACCGATGAGGCCGAGGATCTCGCCGCGCTCGATCGTGAAGTCGAGCCCCGCGACTGCGGCCAGGTCTCCCCGTCTCGTTGGGTAGCGCACCCGGAGGCCCTCGATCGCGAGCACGGGTGGCGCGGTCACTGCGCGGCCTTTCGCAATCGCGGGTTCGAGACCTCGTCCAGCCCGGCCATCATGAGGAACAGGCTGAGGAAGATGACGATCAACAGGACGACCGGCGGGCCCCACCACCACCACATGCCTCGGAACACCGCCGAGGCCTGGAGCGCCGCGTTCACCGTAGTGCCGAGAGTGGGTAGTCGCGTCGATCCCAGCCCGAGCGTCTCGAGCCCGGTAACGGCGAGGATAACTCCGGCGAGGGTTGCGGTGAACGTCGCGGCGAGATACGGCAGCAGGTTCGGGAGCATCTCGCCGAACGTGACCCTCAGCGTGGACGCTCCCGAAAGCTGCGCCATCTGCACGTAGCCCCGTTCCCGCAGCGAGAGCACCTGCGACCGGAGGACGCGCGTGGGGATCGGCCAGGCGAAGAGCGCCATGATGAGCCCGAGCGTCGTCGTGCTCATGTCCGTGAAGAAGCTGGCGATGACGACGAGGACCGCAAGGCCGGGGATCGTGAGCATCACGTCCGTGCCGGTCGTGATCACCGCGTCGACCCAGTCGCGACGAAAGCCCGAGATGAACCCGAGGAGCGTTCCGATCGCCACCCCGAGGCCTGCTCCGACCAGCCCGATGTAGAGGGTTCGCGGGGCACCCACGACAACGACCGCAAGCGTGTCGCGGCCCTGGCTGTCTGTGCCGAGCACATGACCATGGGTGTTCGGCTTGAACCCGAACGCGGGGTTCGCGTTGATCCCGATCGGAACGATGTTGACGTCGTTCGCGCCGATGAGCGCCTTGTCGGTGCCGACGATGAAGCGACCGAGGACGGCGAGAGAGAGGACGGCGGCGAGGACAGTGACTCCGATGATCAGCTTGGTGTTGATCCACGGGCTTTCGGAGGATCTCCTCGACGTGCGATCGGCACCGGTGATGTCGGTCATGGCGTCTTCACCTCCGCTCGTACGAGATCCTCGGGTCGAGCAACGGATACACGAGGTCGAGGATCAGCACGGCGAGCGCGACGCCCAGCACGAGGTAGAACGTCACACCCTGGATGACGGTGTAGTCGTTGTCGAGGATCGCCCTGTACAGCAGGCTGCCGAGCCCTGGGTAGGCGAATACGGTCTCGACCACGACGAAGCCACCCGCGATCGTGCCGAGTGCGAGCCCGAGGGCCGTGATCTGCGGGAGAATTGCGTTCCGGATGCCGTACTGCAGGAAGATCCGCCGCGGACGCAAACCCTTGGCCCGCGCGAGGACCATGTAGTCCTCACCGGCAGTTGTCACCATCATTCCGCGCATCCCGAGAGCCCAGGCACCCATCGTCACGAGGACGACCGACGCCGCCGGGAGTACCGCGTGGTAGGCCGCGCTACCGAGGAAGTCGAGGGTGAAGGCCGGGCTCACGTCCGCCGAGTACGCGCCGGAGTACGGAAACCAGGCAAGGCGATACGCGAAGACGTAGACGAGCAGGATGCCGAGCATGAAGGCGGGGAGCGACGTGAACACGAGCGTTAGTGGCAACGTCCGCCGAACGATCCGGGGCGTGCCCGGCCAACCGAGAAGGGCGCCGATGAGCGTGCCGAGGATGAAGGAGACCAGGGTGGAGACGAGAATGAGCCCGATCGTCCACGGGAGCGCCGCCCACACGAGGTCGTCGACTGTTGCCGGAAACTGCGAGAGCGAGTAGCCGTTGCGCAACGTGAAGGTGTTGGCAAGGTAGTGCAGGTACTGGGAGCTCGGCGACTCGTCCAGTCCGAACCGGTCGCGATACGAGTCGATGAGCGCCTGGGCGTTGTCGACGCTCGCTCCCGATGCCGCCAGGCGCCCGAGGATCGCGTCGGTCGGATCGCTCGGCCCGAGCCGCGGAATCACGAAGATGAGCGTCGCACCGAGCCAGACGGTGAGAGCGAAACGAAGAAGTCTGCCGAGGAGGTATTTCGAGCTGATCCCGCGCACGAGGTGCTTTCTGGGGGTGGGGGTGCGCCCGAAGGGCGCACCCCCTGGGGGGAACTAGGTGCCTACCTGGCTCGCTTCAGGTTGTGAATTACCAGAGTCATCGCGGGGGTTGCGAAGCCCGGGTGAACGTAAGGTGACGTTTTCGTCGGCCACCCCGTCCAGTACGTCGAGTTGGTCGGGTTGATCTGCTCATACTGGATGAGCGGGATCGAGGGAAGCTCCGAGTACCAGATCTTCATCGCCTGGACGAAGCCGGAACCGATCTTCGGGCTGCCGGGGACGGCCTGTCCGATCGCGTTGACGACCTTGCTGTAGCTCGTCGCGGCCGGCGTGTTCCAGCGGAACGTGTTGGAGTAGAACCCGGCGGCGTTCTGGCCGCTCGGCACGTAGCGGCTGACGTTGTACGCATCCATCGATTGCCACGGATCGACCGTCGAGCCGCAGGCGCCGAAGAACACGTTCGCCTCGAACTTCCCGCCGAGCAACGAGTCGATGAAGTTCGGGATGGTCTGCTTACGCACCGATGCGTCGATGCCGACTTGCCGGAGCTGCTCGGCGATCGTCGACGCGATCCCCACCATGTTCGGGTCATCGAACGTCGTGATCTCCAACGACAGATTGCTCCCCGCTTTCTGATACGTGCTTCCCTTCAGCGTGTAGCCCTGCGACTCGATCGCCTGTCGCGCGCGGGCGGCGCTGGTAGTGGTGATCGGATACTGCTTGAACACACCGGCCTTCGCGAGGAGCTTGGGATACTTCGCGAGACCCGGGAAGGCGGGCAGCATTGTCAGCGACCCTTCGGAGGCACCCTGGAAGACGACGTTGATGATGGCCCGGCGGTTGATCGCGTAGGAGACGGCCCACCGCAGCCGAGGGTTGCTCCAGACCGGGTCCTGGGTGTTGAAGTCGAGCTGCCGCGGGCAGATGTCGACGAACCCGTAGGGAGACCCCGACGACCACGCCCCGATCTTGTTGTTGCGCGCGGCGAGCGCCAGGTATGCGCCCACGCTGAAGTTCGAGCCCGTGTCCAAGTCGTTCGACGCCATCGCCGCCGCCCGTGTCTCCTCGGTGCCGAGCGCGACCCAGCGGAGCTCCTTCGGAGCCGGCAGCGGGCGGAAGCCCGATGTCTTGCCCCACCACTTCGGGTTTCGTCCGTACGTGAAGCTCGTCGTCCCGGCTGACTTGAGCGGGTAGGCGCCCGTGCCGACGGGCCATCCCTTTGCCGGGTCGTAGTTGGTGAACTTGACCGGGTCGGCGACCTTCGACCAGATGTGCTTCGGGAGCACCCAGAGCGTCCGGCTCGGCAGTCCACCGGAGAGGTACGAGAGCGCGAAGCGCGGATCGGCCTTCTCGAGGGTGAACTGCACCGTCCGGGTGTTGACCTTCGAGACCCTCACGCCCGGGAACTTGTTCGGTGAGTTCAGGTCGGGGTTCTTCTGGAGGAGCTGCACAGTGAAGACGACGTCGTCCGCGGTGAACGGCTTGCCGTCCGACCACGTGATCCCCTTTCGAAGGCTGAGCCTCCACACCTTGGCTCCCTGAAGCGGAACGACGCCGGTCGCGAGCCATCCGTCCTGCTTGCCGGTGACGAGGTTCGTCACGAAGAGCGGCTCGAACACAGCCTGCGTCAGACCGCCGTCCGTCACCGTGTTCGGCCCGTACGGATTGAAGTTCGTCGGGTCCGCGGGCTTGCCGGCGTCGATGTCGAAGATCGCCATGTCGGAACGGGCGACAGCCATCCCTGCCCCCGACTGCGCGGCGCCGGCAACGCTCGAGCCCAACCCGGTGAGCACGAGGCTCACGAGCAGGGCCACGCCGGCGACGAACCCGCCCTTGGCGACGCGTCGCTGCTTGATCATTGCTGCTCCCCTCCTTGATGGATGCCGCCTGGCTCGCGTCTCCGGGGCCGCGGGCCGTTGGCGAGAGACATGCGCTGCGCGCGATGCCTGCGGAGCAGACGCCACGGCAGGGCGAACAGATAGCCGAGAACCGCTCGGTTGAGCGACGCCCGGAAGAGCGCGGCGAAGTCGTCGACACCGACGCGTGCCTGCGCCTTCATCGCTTGATCAGGGTGACTGTCGATGACGAGCTCGTCGCCGTCGCGACGGATCGTCCCGACCGTGAACTCGAGCTTGGCGAGCTTCGTGACGACACGCATCTCGCTCAGTCCTTCCTCAGCGTTCCGCGCTCCTGCGCGTTACGCACCCTCTGCTCGAGGAGTTGCGGAATCTCGTCGGGGGTGTACGGATGGGGCGGTGTGAACTGCCCACGCCCGTAGAGCACCGCGAACGCGTCCTTCGCCTGCCTCACCTTGTCTGCGAGGTTTCTCGGAGGAGATCCCGACGGGAACCGGTTCGCGGGATAGATTGGATCGGCGTAGATCTCGCGAAACGCTTCGGTGCGCAGGTCAACCCACAGGTTGTGGTTCGCGACTGTCCGGTGGAACCGCAACGCCTCGATGTCGATCGTCGCGCCGATGATCTGCTCGCCCGGGTAGCGCGCCTCCCGGACCATCATCCCCGTGTAGTCGATGATCATCGAGTGCCCGGGACAGAAGGTCTTCGGGTAGTAGGCGTAGTTGACTGCGCCCCAGTTGGACGCCAGAACGTAGAGCATGTTGTCGTGGGCACGGGTGCGTCGTGTGAAGCGCCAGAAGTCCCACGGCTCGCTGATGCCCTCGAACTCCTGGATCGCCCCCGGGTGACAGATGACCTCGCACCCGTTGAAGCCGAGCGCCCGCGAGACCTCCGGCGTCGCCCCGTCGTGGCAGGTCATCGTGCCGAGCTTTCCGATCTCGGTGTCGACGACCGGGAACAGATCCTGGATCGAGTTCCCGAGGACCTTCCCGTACTCGTCATAGAGGTCGTGCGGGCTCGTCCCGAGGCCGATCGTGGCCGGAATGTGCCACTTGTGATAGCGGAGGATCACGTCTCCCTTCGGCCCGATGACGAAGGCCGTGTTGAACCAGCGGTCGGGGAACTCGGGCACCTCCTCGATCACGCCCCCGCCGGCGATGTAGATCCCGTACTCCCTCGCCTTCGCGCCGAGATCGCCGAGCTCAGGCCCATCGAGCCGGATCGCCTTGTTCATGAACTGCTGCAGCCCGTCCTCGCCCTTGCCCGGCGTCGTCACCCCCTGCAGGAAGTACTCGGGTAGCACGACGAGGCGGACTGGGACCTCCCAGAAGTAGCCGACGCCGAAGTCGATCAGCTGCTTGACCCGCTCGAGGTTGACCTCGATCTCGGCGCGGGTGTTCGCCAGGGTCACCTCGGGCTGGATCACGAGCGCGGTGTACTTCTCGACTGGTCGAGACATGGTCAGCCTCCTGCTAGATCTCCGGCCGGCGCAGGCCGATGTCCTCGAGAATCACGTTTGCGGTAATCGTCCCCGCCGCCGAGATCGACCCGCCCGGGTGGCAGTAGGGCCCGGTCAGGTAGAGCTTGTCGAGCGGGCCGCGGAACTGGGAGTAGCCGGGGAACGGTCGGAAGAACCCTGACTGGTGCAAGCGCATGGCGCCGCCAGTCGTGGTGCCGCCAACGAGACAGGGGTTGTCTCGCTCGATGCTCGGTCCCGTGACGATGTGGGAGGCGATGATGTTGCCCTCCGTCATGTTGGGCGCGTACTCGCGGAGCTTCGGCAGCTGGACGTCCCAGATGTAGCTCTCGCCGACATCGTCCCACTGCTCGCCGCTTGCAAGCTGCATTGGTACGAACGTGTCCATGATCAGTGTGTGCTTGCCCTCCGGTGCGCGGGTTGGGTCCTTCAGCGTCCAGCAGGCCACCCAGAGGAACGGGTTGCTCGGGGCAACCCCGGTCGCGATCTCGACCCACTGCTGCTTGATCTCCGCGACTGACCCGTAGATCCGCTGAAACGGCGTCCGACTGATCTCGTCGTTGAGATACCGCGGCGGCTCGTGCAGCGCAAAGTGCGCTCGAACGATCGTGAACTCACCGACATCGAAGTTCTTCACGCGCCTGAGGAACGACTCGTCGAGGGCGCCGTCGGCGAACATCCCGGGGTACGCGAGCTTGGGGTTGAGCCCGTTGACGACCGCTATCGAGGCCGTGAACTCCCGGCCGTCCTCGAGCCGGATCCCCTCGACGGAGCCGTTCGTGCTGAGGAATCTCTCGACTGGCGCCTGCGTCAGTACGGTGCCGCCATAGGCTTCAACCATCCGGGCGAGCGCGTTGGGAAGCTCGATCGCGCCTCCCCGCGGGATCGACTCGCCGAAGACGTGGATCGCCGGGATCATGAGGTAGATAAGCTCTCCCCGACCTTCCTGGTCGGGCCTGATCCCGGGTGCGGTCGCCCACCCGAGGATGAACGCCTGCACGACTGGGTGCTCGAAGTTCTCGAGCGTGAAGTCGAGCGGGCTCATCGCGAAGTTGCGAAGCAGCTCGATGCCTTCGTCGGTCGTCTCGAGCAGTGACGCCATCGCGCCAGGCGGCGACGGGGGCGAGAACATCCCCGTCACGAATCCGTCGCGGATGTCGACGAACCCGTCGTAGATCTCGCGGTAGCGTCTCGCGTCCTTCTCGGAGTATTGGGCGATGGAGGCGCAGGTCTTGTCGATGTCTCGGTACACGACGATCCCGGGCCCACCGTGGTTCGGGTGGCCCGTGATGTGATCCTCGGCCCAGACATAGCTGAGGCCGAATCGCTCCTCTAGCTCGTCGCGCAGCGGGACGAAGTCGGGGTTGACATGGATCCACACGTGCGACGAGCCGTACAGGTCGTGCTTGAACCCGGGCAACGTGACCTCGTCGGTCGTGCATCCGCCGCCAAGGCGGTGGCTTCGCTCGACGACAAGCGTCCGCAACCCGTGCTTTGCGAGGCGGGCGGCGCAGGAGAGGCCGTTCTGGCCGGCGCCGACGACGATCACGTCGAAGTCAGGCACCGCGCACCCCTCGGTTCGATGGAGATTCAATTTTGATGTCAGCGAATATTTCACATAGAGTGCGCATCGTCAAGCCAACCGATGGAGGCGATCGATTGAGCACAGCCGTGGTGACGGGAGGATCGCGTGGGCTGGGTGCCGCGACGGCACTCGCGCTCGCCGAGGACGGGTTCGACATCGTGCTCACCTACGGTTCGCGCGTGAGCGACGCTGAGGCGGTCGCCGGGCAGATCCGAGCGCTCGGCCGCTCGTGCGACGTGCGCCAGGTCGACCTAGCAGACTCCGAGGCAGTCGAGAAGCTCGCCGCGACGATCGCCTCGGAGCATGCCCCCTCGGTGCTCGTCAACAACGCAGGTGAGGCCTTTCCTGCCCCGCTGTCCGAGGTTGACGCGAGCGCGGCGGAGCGCCTGCTCAGGGTGAATACGCTCGCGCCGCTCCTGCTCACACGGGGGCTCGCGCCGGCACTCGCTAGAGGTGGCGGCGCCGTCGTAAACGTCTCTTCGATCGTTGCCGCCGGTGGCTCCCGGGGGAGCGCGGTCTACGCAGCCTCGAAGGCGGCCTTGCACGGTGTGACGACGACGCTCGCCGTCGAGCTCGCACCGGCGGTTCGCGTGAACTGCGTCCTACCGGGGATCTTCCTGACCGACATGAACCGGGAGCGCCTTGCCGAGCACGAGCTCGCCGCAAGAGTGACCGACATCATCCCGCTCCGGCGCATCGGCGAGCCCGCCGACTGCGCCTCCGTGATCGCCTTTCTCGTCTCTGCCCGCGCGCGGTACGTGACGGGTGCCGTCATCCCAGTCGACGGGGGCATCCTCGCGCGCCTTCCGTTGCCATGAGAGAGGATGGCGTCGTGACGCGCATGACTGGTGCCGAGGCGGTCGCTGCTGAGCTCGTCGAGGCTGGAATCGACACGGTGTTCGGGATCCCGGGTGTCTACAACGTCGCCGTCTTCGAAGCCCTTCGGGCGCGTCCGGAGATCCGTACGGTGGCCGTCCGCCACGAACAGGGGGCCGCGTTCATGGCTGACGGCTTTGCCCGTGCGAGCGGACGTGACGCCGCATGTCTGCTGCTACCCGGTTGTGGTGTCCTGAACGCGCTCACTGCCCTCAGCGAGGCGTACGCGGACTCATCGCCGGTGCTTGCGCTCGTGAGTCAGGTTGAGGCCCGGTACGTCGATGCGGGCCGTGGGCTGCTCCACGAGTTGACCGGCCAGCTCGCCGTTGTCGGAACGGTTGCCAAGCGAAGTGAGCGCGTGACGGCGGCGCGCGACATCCCGCAGGTGCTTCGCGCCTCGATCACCGCCATGCGGAGCGGTCGCCGACGGCCGGTGCAGGTCGAGTTGCCTGTCGACGTTCAGGACGAGGAGCTCGACTGGACCGCTCCAACGGACGTCGCGGCGCTGCAGGAGCCTGGGCCGTCTCCGGAGGAGATCGAGGCCGCCGCAGCGGCGCTGGCAGGAGCGTCGCGGCCGCTCCTGATCGCGGGTGGCGGCGTGGTCGCGAGTGGCGGTCAGGAAGCACTCCGTCGCCTGGCCGAGCGGCTCGGCGCCCCGGTGGTGACGACCGGCATGGGAGTCACCGCCATCGCCGCGGATCATCCGCTTGCATGCGGGGTCTCCTGGATCGCCTCTGCCGACGTGCGACCGCTTGTTGCCGCGAGCGACGCCGTGCTCGCGATCGGGACTCGCTTCAATGCCGGTCTCACGGCAAACTGGGAGCTTGCGCTGCCGGCGACGACCGTGAGGGTCGACATCGACCCCGAGGAGATCGAGCGCAACCTCCCGTTCGCGCACAAGCTAGTCGGGGACGCGCGCCTGGTGACCGGGTTGCTCGACGACGCGCTCGCGGAGCGCGGCGTCGATCGACGCGGTAGCGTCGAACCCGAGCTCGCCGCGGCTCAACGGGTGTACCGGGCCGCGCAGTTTGCTCGCGTCGGCACGACGCGACCCTGGTTCGATGCGCTGCGCGCGGCGCTGCCTCGCGACGGGATCGTCTCGGCGGACATGTGTCTCTTCTGGGCCGACATGCTCGGCAGCTTCCCGTTCACGGAGCCGCGGACGATGCTCTTCCCCTGGGGAATGGGAACGCTCGGCTTCGGCCTCCCCGCTGCGATCGGCGCGAAGCTCGCCCTCCCCGACCGGGCGGTGGTCGCCGTCGTCGGAGATGGTGCGTTCATGTTCACAGGCAGCGAGCTCGCGACAGCTGTACAGCACGGGCTCCCGATCCCCATAATCGTCACGAACAACAGGGCATTCGGGATGATCAAGAAGCAGCAGCTCGAGCGGTTCGGAGCCGACGTGGCGGTCGATCTGGCGACCCCGGACTTCGTCGCGCTCGCACGTTCGTTCGGCGCGCGAGGCGAGCTGGCCGCCGACCCAGTGGCGCTCGGCGGTGCGCTCCGTCGAGCCTTTGCTGCCGACTTGCCGACCGTGATCGAGGTGCCGTGGGGTGTGACGTTCGCAGAGCCGGTCTCCGATGGCCGCGGATAGCTCGGCGACGATGGGGCGGGGTGTGGGCGCCGGGCGCCGGCGCCTCGCGCGCGGCGGCGAGCCGTCGACGCTTGGCTCCCGCATTAGGCGCGAGCGCAAGCGTCAGGGCCTGACCCTGCGGCAGCTAGCCGATGCCTCGGGGATCTCGACGTCGTTTCTCAGTCAGATCGAGCGAGACCTCGCGAAGCCCTCGGTCGGCACGCTCCACAGCGTCGCCGAGGTGCTCCGGACGACGATCGCGGATCTATTCGTCGAGCCGATCGGTCCCCGGACGACGCGTGCGTCGACGCTCGCCCAGGTGACGCGCGCGTCGGCTCGCAAAGCGCTCGTCTATCCAGGCTCCGGAATTCGCAACGAGCTGCTCTCGCCCGACCTTCAGCGCGCGATCCAGATGATGTGGGTGGTCATTCCTCCGGGCGAGGGCACGGGCGACGTCCCGCTCGTCCATGACGGTGAGGAGTGCGGCGTTGTCCTCCAGGGCGAGATCGAGGTCTGGGTCGGCGAAGGAGCCGAGCAGGAACGGCATGTGCTCCACGCCGGCGACGCGATTTACCAGGCGAGCACGATCCCTCATCGCAGCCGCAACATCGGCACGGAGAACGCGATCATCGTGGTCGCGATCACGCCTCCGTCGTTTTGACGATCTACTCGTTGCCGAAGAACAGCGGTCTGCCCACGCGCGCCTCGATCCGCAGGTAGCGCCACAACCGCGCGGCCCCGGCCGGCGACTCTCGCACGATGTTGCATACGGCGGAGACCGCCTCGAGGTTGGGCGCATCGGCGAGGATGTAGGCGGTCCATGGGTACGCGGTCGACGCTCCGACCATCAGCTCGTCATCGTCCATCGTGCCGAGCACGCGGATCCCGAAGCGGCCCGACAGGTCCGCGAAGGCGGTACGGATCGCCTCCGCGCGCGCGGGGATCGTGTCCGGAGCCTCGTCGAAGAACGCCTGCGTCACTCCCAGGCAGAACAGCACCCGAAGTTGCTTCGTCTCGCGTTCGCGGTAGCTCTGCTGTTCACTCATAGCGTCTCCTTCCGAGCGACGGGTCGTAGCTCCTCTGCCAGCCGCCAGGCACGCTGGAACTGGAGCTGGAGGGGAGCGATCAGGTCGGGCACGACGATCCGCACCGCTGCGAACTGCGACTCGGCCTCGGGGTCGTGAAGCGCGACGAGCGCCTCCGCGCCGTCTCGAATCGCGAGCTTGAGGATCATCCCATCGGATTGCCGCACCTCGGCGCCTCCGGCGAGCAACGCCTCGAATCGCTGTGGGTCGTCAGCGGCCTCGCTCGTACACAGTGCCCGGATCTCGACCCCCCGCTGGAGCGCCTCGAGCTCGAGGAGGTTCCATCGCTCCCGGGGCTGGACGGTGAGAGACGTGTGGACGACGTCGATGTTCCGCTCGGCGGAGGCAACGAGCTGCTCAAAGAGCTCCGCCACGCGGGCGCGGCCGATCGCGGCCTCCATCAGCGAGGCGCGCGGGATCGCCTGGGAACGGACTCGGGGAAGCTGGGTGACGAGGCTGTTACGCAGTCGCTCCTCGCGTTCGGCAACGCTTCGACGCTCGTGCTGGCGCGCCCGAATCCACTCGCTGAGGGCGAGCTCGGGGGGGATCGGCTCCCACAACGCGACACGGTCGCCGCGAAGCACACAGAAGCCACGCCGCTCGAGGGCCTCGAGGGCCCCGTAGACCTTTGGGCGCGGGACGCCCGACCGTGTCGCGGTCTCGGCTGCGGTTGCCGCGCCGTGCTCGAGTAGCGAGAGGTAGATGCGCGCCTGGTTGAGCGTCAGACCAAGCTCGACCAGGGCCCCAACCTGCTCCTTCGGCTCGACACCCGCATCAGCGAAGTGGACGATCTCTCCGAGGCTCATCGGCGCACAGACCGCAGAGGACGCAGCGCGGTCGGTCGAGCGGCAGCGGACGCGCGCGACCGGAGGCGAACCGGTGCTGTGGGCGAGCGGGCGCTTGACATGTCAGCCATGACTCGATACTTATCACTTACCACGGTAAGTAACAAGTAGGAGGCACGGTGAGATATCCGCTGACACCTCGGCAGGAGGAGATCGTCGCCCTTGCCGGCCGGCTCGCCGACCGGTTCGCCGAACGGGCGACGACCCACGATCGCGAGAACACGTTCCCGCTCGACAACTACGACGACCTGCGCGAGTCGGGGTTCCTCACCCTCACCGCGCCCGAGGAGCTCGGAGGTCGCGGCGCGTCGCTGCTGGAGCTTGTGCTTGCGCAAGAGCGGCTCGCGATGGGTGACGGCTCGACCGCGCTCGCCGTGAACATGCACGTCTCCCCGATCGGCCAGTGGGCCTCGCTCTGGCGAGAGACGGGCGACGAGCGGCTCGAGGAGCTCTTGCGAGACGTCGTCGCCGGGAAGGTGATCTGGGCGTCGCTGACGTCTGAGGCCGGCCTCCCCAACACGCTCATGAACGCGCTGACGAAAGCCGAGCGCGTCGACGGCGGGTTCCAGGTCTCCGGGAACAAAGTGTTTTGTACGAACTCGGTCGTCGCGACGAACTTCTCGTTCTCTGCGCGCTTCGACGACCCGGACACCGGCCCTCGCGTGGGGATCTTCCGCGGCTCGAAAGACTGGGAGGGATTCACGTTTGTGGAGACGTGGGACACGATGGGCATGAGGGGAACGCAGTCGAACGATCTCCACATCGAGAACGCGTTCGTCCCCGAGTCCGCACTCGTCCATTCGCTCCCAGTCGGCCACCTCGACGCGCGCGTGCTGAAGACTGTCTTCTGCTGGGCGATGCCGACCTTCGGCGCCGTCTACCTGGGGATCGGCGCCGGTGCCGCCGAATGGGCTAAGGGCCTCGTGCTGAAGCGCGGCCGGGAACGTGACCCGTTCGTCCAGTCGTCGTTCGCGCAGATCGAAATGCTGCTCGAGTCGGCCCGCGCGGTCTTGTACCGACACTGTGACGAGGTCGCGAGTGGACGGATCTTCGAGTTGAGCGTCCAGGAAGGGTTCGCGCGCGCCGGGCTCGCGAAGGTCGTCGCGACCAATAACGCCGTCGAGATCATGAAACATGTCGTCGACGTGATCGGAGGCGCCGCCTACATGCGCCGATTCCCCGTGGAACGGATGTGGCGGGACGTGCAGGGTGGGCCGATCATGCCGTACAACAACCATCAGGCGCTCGAGCTCTTCGGCGCGACCGCCCTCGGCGTGGAGCTCGCACCGGAGATCTCGCTCGAGGAGTCCGGGCCCGCGAGCCGGCCCAAGACCCTGGTCGCGACGGCAACGGAATGATGGCAATCGAGTCCCGAGTCGCCGTTGTCACGGGTAGCACTCGCGGGTTGGGCGAGTGCATGGCGCGCAGGCTGTTCGCCGAGGGAGCAGCAGTGCTTGTGACCGGACGCAACGAAGCGCGCGCCCGAGAGATCGCGGCCGAGCTCGATGCGTCTGGCACGCGCGCCTCAGCTGCGGCGCTCGACGTCACGAGCCGTGAGTCCTTCCGCGCCGTCCTCGATGCTGCCGTGGAGCGCTGGGGCAGGATCGACATCCTTGTCAACAACGCCGGCGTCACGCCCTCGACCCCCTTCGCCGAGGTCACCGACGAGGAGTGGGACGCCGTGCTGCAGACCAACCTTCGCAGCGTCTTCATCGGTTGCCAGCTCGTGGCGCCGGTCATGCGGTCGCAGGGATACGGTCGAATCGTGAACCATGCGTCGCTTGCCGGGCAAGTGGGAGGCGCGGTCGCTGGTGTGCACTATGCGGCGTCGAAGGCCGGGATCATCGTCCTCACGAAGATCGTCGCGCGCGAGCTTGCGGCGCACGGCGTTACCGTCAACTCGATCGCGCCCGCTGCGGTCGCGGGCCCGATCATGGACGAGCTGCCCGCGGAGGTGATCGAGCGCCTTCCCAGCATGATCCCGGTAGGTCGCCTGGGCCGTGCCGACGAGGTGGCGGCGGCCGTCGCCTTCCTGTGCTCCGAGGAGGCCGGCTACATCACGGGAACCACGCTCGACGTCAACGGAGGTCTGTCGATGCGCTGACCCGTGGCGCGTAGGCAGGGCGCTCAGCCGACGGTGCGGGAATCGGGCGCGACCACTAGCCCGCGGCCTGGCCGCCGTCGGCCGAGAAGAGGCCGCCGGTGACGTAGGAGGCCTCGTCGGAGAGGAGCCAGGCGACGAGCGCGGCGACCTCGGCTGCTTCGCCCATCCGCGCCAGGGGGACGACATCGAGGAGGCTCTGAGCGAACGCCGCGCGCTCCTCCGCCTCGAGGCCTTCGCGGATCCGGTCGGCCATCGGGGTCGCGATCGGTCCGGGAAGCACGGCGTTGATCCGGTGGCCGAGTGGGCCGGCCTCGATCGCGGCGGCGCGGGTCAGCCCGATCACCGCCGCCTTGCTGGCGCAATACGAGCCCGACCCGTGCATGCCGCGGATGCCGATCACCGACGACGTCGTCACGATCGAGCCGGTCGTTCCTTGCGCAGTCACCTGGCGGAGGTGCTTCCGGACGGCGAGAAAGACGCCGCGGACGTTCACCGCCATGATGCGATCGTAAGAGGCCATCTCGGTCTCGGCGATCGTCGGGCCGGGCTCGGCGATGCCGGCGTTGGCGTGGAGCCCGTCGACGCGGCCGAAGCGCTCGAGCGCGGCTGCGTAGTAGCGCTCGGTCTCGTCCTCGCTGGTGACGTCGGCGACGACGCCGAGCGCCCGCTCGCTCGCAAGCTCGCCGGCGAGCTCGTCGACGAGCCGCTCGTCACGGTCGACGAACACCACTTCCGAGCCCTCCGCCAGCAACCGCTCGACCACCGCCCGGCCGATCCCGGACGCGCCACCGGTGACGATGACCACCTTCCTATCCAAACCGGCAAGCGACACCGTCTCTCCTCAGTGGTGGGGAAGCGCAGCCGGGCCGACACGGGTGCGCAGCGCGTGAACCGTCGTCGTCGTCATCAAGAACAGGGTTCGGAGGTCGGCCCCACCCCACGTCAGGTTCCCGCATACCTCCGGGGTCGGCACCTCACCGAGCTTCCTCCCGTCGGGCGCGAACACCCACACGCCACGCGGCCCTGTCACCCAGACGTTGCCGTGCTCGTCGCACTTCATCCCGTCGAGGGCGCCGGCGTTGTGCAGCTCCGCGTGCCGCTCGGCCTCGCTCCGTCCGTCGTCCTCGTCTCCCGCCTGTGTGAGGCCAACATCAGCGCAGAAGATCCGGCCACCCGAGAGCGTGCCGTCGTCGCCGACGTCGAACACCTTGATGTGCGCGCGCGGCGTGTCGTTCACGTACAGCAGCGACCCGTCGGGCGAGAAGCACAGGCCGTTCGGCTGATCGAATTCGTCCGGCTCGACAAGCAGCTCGGCTCCACCGTCTCCACCCTGCGCCGGAGCTCGATAGAGCCCGCGATAGCCCATCAGCCTGCTCCGTTCCTGGCCGATCCAGTCGTTCCAGCGACCGAAGTCGGGATCGGTGAAGTAGAGCGCGCCGTCGGCCGAGCGGACGACGATGTCGTTCGGGCTGTTGAGGTAGTGACCCCGGTGATGGAAGGCGACTAGGTCGACCCCGCCGTCGCGCCGGTAGCGCACGACCATGCTCGTGACCTGGTCACAGGCGACGAGCTCGCCGGCGAGGTCGAGCACGAGGCCGTTCGCCTTGAAACACGGAGACCTCGCCACCTCCATGCCGCCTGCCTCGGTCCACCGCCAGCGGGTGTCACCCGGGATGTCGCTGAACAGCAGCGCCTGCTCGGCCGTCGACCAGACCGGGCCCTCGGTGAACCCGTAGCCCGAGCCGAGGCACGCCAGCTCCGCTTCAGGATCGAGAAGCCCCGCCAGCTCCGACATCTCACTCCTCTCCGCTCGTCCCGGGCTGCAGACCGGGTACAGGACATGAAAATCCTATACCATTTCCTCAAGGATTCACTCGTGATGGAGGAGGCTGGATGGACGCGCTCGAGCGGCTCGTCGCCGTCAGGGAGATCGAGGACCTGATCACCCGCTACTGCCAGTCGTACGACGATCAGGACTGGGAGACGTTCGGGGGCCTCTGGACGGAGGACGCGGCGTTCGTCGTCGGTGAGATGGCGTTCGAGGGACGCGGGCCGATGCTCGAGTTCCTGACGACGTGCCTCCCCGAGGGGTACGCGAGCAAGCACATGATCTCCCGTCCGCTCGTCGAGCTCGAGTCGGACACGAGCGCGCGGGCACGCACCGACGTCGTGTGGATCGCCGCCAACTTCGAGAACACGATCGTCGCGCGCTACGTGGACACGATCGTCAAGCAGGACGGCCGCTGGCTCTTCCAGCGTCGGGTCGAGGAGCCGATGCCGTACCGGGACGAGCTCCCACCGATGTCCGACACCGCGAAGGCCGTCTCCTCCCCGACGATGAGAGCGTAGAGCGGTGGGCGAGCGACAGGAGACAGAGACGATCGAGGTCGACGCGGTCGTGATCGGCGCCGGCTTCTCCGGTATTTACGTGTTGCACGAGCTGCGCCGGCTCGGCCTTCGCTGCAGGCTGTACGAGGCGGGAGACGATGTCGGCGGCGCCTGGTACTGGAATCGGTACCCCGGCGCCCGCTGCGACTCGGAGAGCTGGTTCTATTGCTTCACGTTCTCCGACGAGCTCCTCCAGGAATGGACGTGGACGGAGCGGTTCCCCGCCCACGAAGAGATCCGGCGCTACCTCGAGTTCGTCACGGACAGGCTCGACCTCCGACGCGACATGCAATTCGCGACCCGCGTGACCTCGCTGGTCTACGACGACGCCTCCGCGCGGTGGACCGTCGAGACCGACACCGGCGAGCGTGCCGTCGCCCGCTACGTGGTCATGGCCGTCGGCTCGATCTCCGCGACCAACGTCCCCGAGATCCCCGGGCTCGAGACGTTCACCGGACAGTGGTACCACACCGGGCGCTGGCCGCACGACGACGTCGACCTCACCGGCAAGCGGGTAGGCGTGATCGGGACGGGGTCGACAGGAATGCAGCTGATCCCCGTCGTCGCCGACAACGTCGCCGAGCTCGTCGTGTTCCAGCGCACGCCGAACTACAGCATGCCCGCCCGCAACCGTCCGCTGACACCCGAGTTCGTCGCCCACGTAAAGGCGAACTACCGTGAGCTCAACGAGGCGACCCGAAGCTCGGGCACGGGCATGCCCCTTCCGGAGCCGACCCTGACGTTCGACGAGGTCGATCGGGACGAAGCGCGGCGGCGGTACGAGGCTGCCTGGGCCGCGGGGGGCGTGCTGGTGCTCCAGCAGTTCAAGGATCTCCTGACCAACCCCGAGTCGAACGAGTTCGCGGCCGAGTTCTTCCGCGAGAAAGTCCGCTCGATCGTCCGCGACCCTGAGACCGCCGAGACGCTCACGCCGAAGGGCTACCCGATCGCGGCGAAGCGACCGGTGCTCGACACGAACTACTACGAGACGTTCAATCGTCCGAACGTCCACCTCGTGGACGTGAACAAGCAGCCGATCACCGAGATCACGCCGACGGGGATCCGGGCAGGCGACGCGGATCACGAGCTCGACGTCATCATCTTCGCCACCGGCTACGACGCCTTCACTGGCTCGTACCTGCGGATCGACGTCCGGGGTCGAAACGGCGTGCGCCTCGCCGACCGGTGGGCGGACGGACCGACGGCGTACCTCGGGCTCGGCATCGCGGGCTTTCCCAACCTGCTGACCGTCAACGGCCCGTGCAGCCCGGCGGTGCTCACGAACGTGCCCGCGACGATCGAGCACGACGTCGAGTGGATCGTCGAGTGTGTCGCCTACCTCGAGGAGCACGGGATCGTTGCATTCGAGCCGACCGAGGAGGCCGAGGCGTCGTGGGTCCGCCACACCGCCGAGCTGATCGAGGGGACGCTCTTTCCACTCGCGAACTCGTGGTGGATCGGCGCCAACATCCCGGGCAAGCCGCGGATGTTCATGGCGTACTCGGGCGGCCTGAAGCGCTTCCGCGACCACTGTGCCGAGGTTGCCGCGGCCGGCTACAAGGGGTACGCGATCAGGCGGTGATCGCCGGCGCAGCTACTTCACAAACGCGCCGGCGTCGACCGGAAGCGTAACGCCGGTGATGTAGCGCGCCTCGTCAGAGGCGAGGAAGACGACCGCGTTGGCGATGTCGACTGGGTCGACGACGGCGACCGGAAGCGCATTGATCCGGCGCATGATCGGCTCGTAGTCGGCCCGCGTGGGGTTCTCGAGCTCGGGCAGGAAGAACCGGTACCACGCGTCGTTGAGGCCCATCGCCGTATCGATCCCGCCGGGGTGGATCGTGTTGGCGCGGATGCGGTGCGGCCCGAGCTCGAGCGCCAGCGTGCGCATCAGACCGACGACGCCATGCTTCGCGGCGGTGTAGGCGCCGATCATCGGCGCGCCCTCGAGCCCGGCCAGCGAGCTGATGAGCACGATCGACCCCCCGGCCTCCTGGTCGATCAGCCGCGGGATCGCCGCGCGAGCCGTGTTCCAGGCTCCCGTGAGGTTGACCCCGAGCATCTCGCTCCACTCGTCCTCCGTCGTCTCGTGGGCGAGCGAGCCCATCCGCACGCTTCCCGCGTTGGCGGCGACGACATCGATCCGGCCGAGCTCGGTCACGCCCTCAGCGACCGTAGCCTCGACCGTGGCGAAGTCGCGAACGTCGCCGCGTCGTGCGACGATCCTTCGACCGAGCGACTCGACCGCCGCCGCCGTCCGATCGAGGTCATCCTCGGTCGCGCCAGGGTATTGCTGCTCGGCGTCGACCGGCGCGCAGAGGTCGAGTGCGACGATGTCTGCGCCCTCCTCCGCCAGGCGCACGGCGATGCTGCGGCCGACGCCTCGCGCGGCACCCGTTACGAAAGCGACCTTTCCCTCGAGGCGTCCCATCATCCGGGCCTTCACGTCCCCGACTCGGATTACTATGCACCGATATCCTATACGATCAGATGCTCGAGTTGCCTCTCGTTCGACCATCGGCGGGCGCTCGCTGCCCTCACCCGCGCTCAGGCCGCGCGTGACGCCTCGATCTCGCCCTTCGACCGTTCTCCTCTCCCTTTGCTTCGGCGCGGGCGCGTACTCGTTCCTGCAGTCGCTGGTGGTTCCGGCGCTGCCGACGCTGGCTGACGAGCTCGGGACGACCTCGACCGGGGCCGCCTGGATCTTCACCGTGTTCATGCTCACGTCGTGTGTCTCGACGCCCCTCGTCGGACGACTCGGTGACATCCTCGGCCGGAAGCGGATGCTCATCGCGATGCTCTCCTCGGTGTTGGCCGGCTCGCTGATGTGTGCTTTCGCGGGAGCGCTGCCGCTGATGCTCGCCGGACGGGCGCTCCAGGGCCTTGGCGGGGCGATCGTGCCGCTCGCCTTCGGCGTGATCCGCGATGTCGTCCCGACCGGGGTCGCGAACGGCGTCGCACTCGTCTCTGGATCGCTGGGGCTCGGGGCCGCGCTTGGAATCGTCGCGGCGGGCCCCATCCTCGACTACCTCGGCTTCCACGGGCTGTTCTGGGTTCCGTTCGGCGCGATCGCGGTGGCGCTCGCGGCGGCAGCGATCGTCGTGCCGGAGTCGACCGAGCGGGCGACGGGCCGGCTCCGCTGGGGCGCCGCCGCGCTCTTTGCGGCAAGCCTCGTCGCCCTCCTCGTCGCGGTCAGCAAGGCACCCGACTGGGGATGGCACTCGCCGCAGACCATCGTCCTCGCCAGCGCCTCGGTCGTGCTCGCCGCCTGGTGGGTGCTCGCCGAACGCCGCGCCGACCAGCCGCTGATCGCCACCGACCTCGTCCTCGACGGCGGTCTCCGGTGGGCGAGCCTCGCGGCATTCCTGTCCGGCTGGGCGATGTTCAGCGGGTTCGTGCTCGTCCCGCAGTACCTCCAGGAGCCCATCTCGACGGGCTACGGCTTCGGGCTCTCCGTCACCGCGTCCGGCCTGTACCTTCTCCCGTGGACCGTGCTCGTCGCCGTCGCGAGCGGCATCGGTGGGCCCATCTGCAAGCGCCTCGGCGCAAAGTGGTCGCTCGCCGGGGGTGCGCTCATGGGGTTCGCCGGGTTCGTCCTCCTGCTTGCCGACCGCTCCGAGACGTGGGAGCTTGCCGTGGCCTCCGGGGTGACCGGGTTCGGTGTCGGGCTCGCGTTCTCCGCACTCCCGAACCTCGTCGTCGAGGGCGTCGCGCACACTGAGACCGCGGTCGCGACCGGGGTCAACCTGATCATGCGCAACATCGGGGGGCTGATCGGCACCCAGGTCGCGCTGACCCTCGTCGCCGGCACGGCCGCAGCTGACGGCACCGCGTCGGAGTCGGGCTACGAAGTGGCCTTCGCGGTCTCGGCCGTCGCGCTCGCCGTCACGCTCGCGGCCGCCGTCGCAGCGCCGGGGCGCTCGACCGCGTCGATCCCGCTCGCGACCGACACGGGGTAGCCCCGTCTGCCCTAGACCCCTAGCTCGTATATCTTATGGTATACGATGACGTTCTACCATCGATGAGCTGAGGAGAGACCGTGGCGCTTGCCGGTTTGGATAGGAAGGTGGTCATCGTCACCGGTGGCGCGTCCGGGATCGGCCGGGCGGTG
>JAXLSV010000009.1:0-68455 GCA_046330385.1 Gaiellales bacterium
TCCGCCCGGCTTCACGGACGCGGCCTGGACGTCAGGCGGCCTGGACGTCAGGCGCGTTCGAAGTAGCGGGTGCGTTCCCAATCCGTGACGAACTTGTCGTAGATGCCTTGCTCCGTGCGCGCGTAGTTGAGGTAGTGGTCGACGACCTGGTCGCCGAGGGCGCCGCGGGCCATCGTTCCCTGTTCGAGGTTGGTGATCGCGTCTCGGAGCGTCGAGGGGAAGCGCCTGGCGTCGGACTCGTACGCGTTGCCCTCGAGCCCGGGCGGGAGCTCGAGGCGGTTCTCGATCCCGTACAGGCCTGCTGCGATGATCGCGGCGAAGGCGAGGTAGGGGTTGGCGTCGCCGCCGGGGATCCTGGTCTCGGCGCGCCGGGCGGCGCCGCGACCGACGACGCGGAAGCCGCAGGTGCGGTTGTCGTTGCCCCACGCGAGCGTGGTCGGCGCCCACGAGCCGGCGGCGAAGCGCTTGTACGAGTTGATCGTCGGCGCGAGGAAGATCGCGAGCTCCTCGAAGCAGGCGATCTGGCCGGCGAGCCACTGGCCGAACAGCGTCTCGTCGGTTGCGAACGCGGGCTGTCCGTCGCGGAAGAGCGAGGAGTGGACGTGGCAGGAGTTGCCGATCCAGTGCTCGAATGGCTTCGCCATGAACGTGATCGCGCAGCCGTGCTGGTGGGCGATCTCCTTGGCTCCGTTCTTGTAGACGACGTGGTTGTCCGCCATCGTCACGGCGTCCGAGAAGCGGAAGTTGATCTCCTGTTGGCCTGGGTAGGCCTCTCCCTTCGAGGTCTCGACGCGCATTCCGGCCGCCTGCATGTGGTTGCGTACGGCTCGGAGGAACGGCTCGTCGTAGGTGGTGCCGAGGATGTGGTAGTCGAGGACGTACGGAACGGAAGCGGTGAGGCTCCGGTAGCCGTCCGCGTGCGCTTGGGCGTAGGTCTCCTTCACGAGGTAGAACTCGAGCTCGGAGCCCATCATCGGCGTGAACCCGAGTGCGGCGGCTCGCGCCATCTGCGCCTTCAGCACCTGGCGCGGGGACGGCTGGACGGGGGTGTGGTCGTGCCAGAGCACGTCGCCGAGCACGAGCGCCGTTCCCTCGAGCCACGAGATCCCCCGGAGCGTGGCGAGATCGGGGACGATGTCGAAGTCGCCGTATCCCTGTTCCCAGCTCGCGATCTGGTACCCGGGGACGGGCTCCATCTCCATGTCGAGCGCCAGCAGGTAGTTGCAGCCCTCGACCGCGTGACCGGCTTCGTGCTCCTCGACGAAGAACTCGCCGTGCAGCCGCTTGCCCATCAGGCGGCCCTGCATGTCGGTGAAGGCGACGACGACCGTGTCGATCTCACCGAGCGCGACGGCCTGTTTCAGATCCTCGAAGGTCAGCATGGCGCGATCCTACGCCGTTCCTCGAGGACGAGTGAGGGTGGGCCGTCGCCCACCCTCACTCGCTAGTTGCATCAGGACGCGTCGACCGTCCGGATCGGGCCCTTGAACCAGTTCTTGGCGGACACCATCCACCAGATCCCGACCGCGAGGATCGTGACCCCGACGAGAAGCGGCGCGTACTGGACGTAGCCGTTGTCCCACTTGAAGCCTTCCTTGCCCGGGATTCCCGGAGGGCCAAACGGGGCGCAGAAGAAGATGCAGGCGACGACGACCTCGACGATCGCGATCGGCGCCATCCACTTGTACTTGTTCCCGAGCGTCCAGGGACCGGGCACGAACGCGTCACCCATCCGCCAACGAAGGAAGATCGGGATGACGTAGGCGATGTACAGGCCGATCACCGTGATCGCCGTGAGGGCGAAGAACGCAATCGGCACACGGGCCTCGTTCCCCTTGAGAGCGGGGAGCGCGATGATCGCCGCGATCACGGCGATGAAGATCGTCGCATTTCGCGGAGCGTGCGACGGGGTCACCTTCGACCAGAGCCGCCACCCGGGAATCGCGTGGTCGCGGCTGAACGCGAAGGTCATCCGCGACGCCGAGGTCATCCCCGAGCCACCGCAGAAGAACTGCCCGACGGTGGAGATGACCATCACGATCTTGAAAGCCGTGAGCCCGAGTGAGCTCGAGAAGATACCAACCACGGCGAAGAAGTACGGGAGCTTGTTGATCTCCTCGACGTTGTTCGCGGCGAAGAGGAAGCAGAGGAGCAGGATCCAGCCACCGATCGCCGAGTAGAAGATCGCCCGCCACACGCCCTTGGCTGCGCCGAGCGCCGCACCCTTGGTCTCCTCCGAGAGGTGGGCGCAGGCGTCGTAGCCGGTGATCGTGTACTGCGTCAGGAGCAACGCTCCGAACGGCAGCACGTAGAACCACCAGCCTGGCCCACCGGTGCCGCCGAAGAAGCCGGAGCCGTTGGTGCGCTCGGTGAACACCCACTTGAGGCTCTGGTGGTGATCCGGCACGAAGATGAGGATGAGAACGATGATCGCTGGGCCGACGATGTGCCAGTAGGCCGATGCGTTGTTCCAGACGGAGAGGATGTGGCTCGGGAAGATGTTGAGGAGCGTGTGTGCGGCGAGAATCAGCACGAACAGGATGAACACCCGCTTGAGCGAGAGGGCATCCCAGCTCGAGTCGAAGAGCGAGATGGTGATCGAGAGGAACTGTGCGCACGCGTAGTCGACCGAGGCGACGACGCCGATCAGCCCGATCAGGTTGAACCAGCCGGTGAACCATCCCCACGCCGGCCCGCCGAGCTTCGAGGCCCAGTAGTAGATCCCACCGGCGGTCGGATAGGCGGAGACGATCTCGGACATGCAGAGCCCGATGATCAGGATGAAGCCCGCCGCGATCGGCCAGCCCCACGACGCCGCGACCGGGCCGCCGTAGAACCAGGCGTTCCCGAAGCTGGTGAAACAGCCGGCGAGGATCGAGATGATCGAGAACGAGATCGCGAAGTTCGTGAACCCGCTCCAGGAGCGTTCGAGCTCCTGCTTGTACCCGAGCTCGGCCAGGCGCTGTTCGTCAGCGCCCATTGCCTCGTTGTTGCTCACCCTTCCTCCTTCGTCCGACCGTAGCGGGACAGTAAGAACCCCTGCATGGAAGGGGCGAATCTACGCTGCGCCCCGGACGAAGTCAAAGGGAGGAGCTCAGCCCACCCAGGCGCCGCCGTTCTGGTCGATCGCCTGGCCGGTCACGCCGCGGGCGTCTGGCGACAGGAGCCACGCGACGGTGCCGGCGATGTCGGCGGGCTGCGCCATCCGGCCGAGCGGCACGTCGGCCATCGCGGCGCGGTAGGCGTCTTCGCGGGTCGTTCCTGTCGCCTCCGCGATCCCGTCCAGGCCTGACCAGGCCATCTCCGTGTCGACCCAGCCGGGGCAGAGCGCATTCACCTGGATGTTCTCCGCGGCGAGCTCGGCGGCGAACGCGCGCACGAGCCCGAGGAGCCCGGCCTTCGAGGCCGAGTACCCGGTGTAGCCGGGGACCGCGATCCTCGCGAGGATCGACGAGATCACGACGAGGTGCCGTGCCTCAGGGCCGGGCGCAAGGTGCCTGAGCGCGGCGCGACAGCAGTAGTACGTTCCGTTGAGGTTCGTCGCGACGAGGTCGTCGAAGCGATCGCCAGCACCGTCGGCGTTGGCGCCGCCGATGCCGCTCGCCGCGACGAGAGCGGTGACCAGGCCGAGCTCGTCGGCCGCTGCTGCGAACGCACGGTCAACGGCTTTCCTGTCGCGGATGTCGCAGGCTCGGGTGAACGACGGCCCTTCGATCGTCGCCGCGGTCTGGGCGAGCCGTCCCTCGTCGCGCGCGAGCAGGCTCACGGCCGCTCCGTCGCCGGCGAGCCGCTGTGCGATCGCCCGCCCGATTCCGGTTCCCGCTCCCGTCACGATCACATGCGTCCGGCTCACATCACTCCAATCGTCGCAATTTGCGGCAAGTCTCTCTCGAGAGACCTTGCCAGCGCTCGGGTCGAAGCGTAGATTGCCGCTGCGCCGGACAGGCGAGCGAGTAGGACGAAGCCCCCGGAGGGCGCGCCGCGCAAGCGGAACGTCAACCGGGAGTGGACGAAAGCTCCGTGTCCGGCGCATTTTTCTTGCCATCGATTTGTTAGAGCATGCGGTGCTCTGCGCAAGCATGTGCGGTTAATAACGAAAAAACCGCAATTTGCGGACGACGGGTTCTCGAGCGGGTTGACGGGCTGCTCCGTGTGCCCTAGTGTGGTGATTGCACCGAGTAAGGAGCACCTGAGGTTGATGGCGCTCCGGCAGGCAGTCGCTTCGGCGAAGGTCAGTCGGGGAGCCGGACGAAGGGGCAACCTGCTCGGTGCATCTCGTTGTGGACCCGCTTGGTGACGCAATTCCATCGCCAGGCGCGAGAATAGGCGAGAAAAAAGAATAAACTCGCAATTTGCGCGGTTCTCCGGCTCAAACTCGTTGACATCCCGTAAATAGCCCTGTAACTTCCTACTTGCACCGAGCACGGAGTTCCTGAGGTTGATGGCACTCCCGACAGGCAGCCGCTCCGGCGGAGGTCGATCGGGTGGGCCGGACGAGGGGGCCACCGACTCGGTGCATTTCTCTTTGGTACCGCTCTCATGCCGAAGTCAGCGAAGAGCGCGGCGGCTGGGTTACCGCTCGGGCCGGGTGGATCGCCTCGCGAGATCCCGTTCGCGGGATCAACCTTTGGGTCGCAGTACCGATAACGGAACGATGATCTCGGATGTCCTGCGCTGGTCCAGGAACGGCTGGTCCAAGCCCTTCACCGAGGTCGACTCGGATCAGACCCTCGTGCTCGCATTTGGCGCCCCGGCGCTCGTAGACGACGATGCCCCGATTCGGGCTCTGCGCGACGCGTTTCCGCGCTCGGTGCTGGTCGGATGCTCGACGGCGGGGGAGATTCTTGCCGACCAGGTGCTCGACCACGGGCTTACCGTCGCCGTCGCCCGCTTCGACGACGTCCGCCTGACGCTCGAGACTGCCGAAGTCGCAGATCGCGACGCCGCCGAGACCGGGGCAGCGCTCGGGGCCCGGATCACCGCTCGCGACCAGGACGTCAATGCGGTGTTCGTCCTCTCGGACGGGCTCGCCGTAAACGGCAGCTCGCTGGTCGAGGGGCTGCTCGACGCGCTCCCCACCGGTGCAATCGTGACAGGAGGGCTCGCGGCCGACGACGATCGGTTTCAGCGCACGTGGGTCATCGCAGACGGTCGCGCAGCCACCGGCTGCATCACCGCCGTCGGTCTCTCGGGCCCAAGACTCGTCGTGGGCCACGGCTCACGCGGGGGGTGGGACATCTTCGGGCCCGAGCGAATGATCACGCGCTCCGAGGGCAACGTCCTCTACGAGCTCGACGGGCAGCCTGCGCTCGACCTGTATCGCCACTACCTCGGCGACCGCGCCTCGGGCCTCCCGGCAACGGCTCTGCTCTTCCCACTCGCCGTGCGACGGAGCACAGCCGACACCGACACGCTCGTCCGCACCATCCTCGGCATCGACGAGGAGACGCGGTCGATGCGCTTCGCGGGCGACGTGCCGGAGGGTGGGCTCGCCCAGCTGATGCGAGCAAACTTCGAGCGCGTGATCGACGGAGCGTCGAGCGCCGCCGAGATCGCCGCCCAGCCGGACCTCGACGAGACGCTTGCGATCGCGATCAGCTGCGTCGGTCGAAGGCTCGTGCTCGGGGAGCGCACCGAGGAGGAGCTCGAGGCAACGCTGGATGCGCTCGGCGGTCGGGCCAACCTCGTCGGCTTCTACTCCTACGGCGAGATCTCGCCTCTCGGCCTCGGCTCTTGCGATCTTCACAACCAGACGATGACGTTGACGACGCTCGGCGAGCGGCGACTTCCGTGAGCGACGAGCCGCTCCATCGGACGCTTTCGCGCCAGCTCCGCCGGCTGGGGCTCGACCCCGGGACGCCACCTGATGAGGCGACGTGGCACGCCCTGCTCACCCGGGTCAGCGCCTCCTATGCCGACGATGACGGCGACCGCTACACGCTCGAACGGGCGATCGAGATCTCGTCGAGTGAGATGCGCGCGCTGTACGACGATCTCGCAGAGCGTGAGCAGTTCCAGGCGGCTCTTGTCGAAGGCGCCGCCGAGGGCGTGATCACGTTCGACTCCGACGGAGTCGTGATGACGTCCAACGCCGCCGCCGCACGGATCTTCGGTCGTCCTCGCGACGGGGTCGTCGGCAGCCTCCTCTTCGAGCTGATCCCAGAGCGCGCCCAGCGCCCGGAGTGCGTGTCGCTCGCAGGTGACGTCGCAGCCGGCGCCGCTGCCGTGCTCGGGCGCTCGCTCGAGCTCAACGGTCTGCGCCCGTCAGGCGACGTGTTTCCGCTGCAGGTCGCGGTCAGCGAGGTGCGTGTGGGCGAACGCGTGTCGTTCGCGGCGATCATCCGCGACGTCTCCGAGCTCAAGAAGCTCGAAGAGACGCTCCATCGGCAGGCAACGCGGGACACGCTGACGGGCTTGCCCAATCGCGCCTCCCTCTTGCTTGCGCTCGATGAGGCGTTGACGAGAACGACCGGAGACGACGCCCTGGTCGGCGTGCTCTTCATCGACCTCGACCGCTTCAAGGTCGTCAACGACAGCCTCGGCCACCAGGCGGGAGACGAGCTTCTGATCGAGGCCGCGGCCCGCATCCGCGCCGCCGCACGTGAGCGGGACCTGGTCGCGAGGATCGGCGGCGACGAGTTCGTCGTGATGTGCCCCGACCAACGCGACGACCAGGGGCTCCAGCGCGTCGCCGAGAGCATCCAGCGGCGGCTCGGCGAGGCGTTTCGGGTTGGCGAGAGCGACGCGTTCGTCTCCTGCAGCATCGGGATTGCCCTCACGAGCGGCGAGGAGTCCGCTGACTCGCTGCTGCGGAGCGCCGATCTCGCGATGTATCGCGCCAAGAAGGCGGGCAAGAACCGGACAACGGTCTTCGACAGCAAGATGCAGGACTGGGCCGATCGGCGGCTCGCACTCGAGATGGAGCTGCGACGCGGGATCGCGAACGGCGCGATCGACGTGCACTACCAGCCGCTTGTCGACCTCGAGCGAGAGGTCGTGACCGGCGTCGAGGCGCTCGTCCGCTGGGTTCACCCCGAGCGGGGTCTCAAGCTCCCGGCGGAGTTCCTCCCCCTCGCCGAGGAAACCGGGCTGATCGTCGAGATCGGAGCACAGGTCGTCGAACGTGCGCTTCGTGACGCCGCCGGCTGGATGAAGCTCGCGTCGCGATCGACGTTCGAGACGTTTGGCGTCGGAGTCAATCTCTCCGCGCGCCAACTTCAGCACCCCGACCTGGTCGCTCGCCTCGACGCGGCGCTCGCGCGCCACGGGCTCCCCGCCGATCTCCTCGTCGTCGAGCTGACGGAGTCGACGCTCATCGCGGACGACCTCACCGTTCGCCGCGCGCTCCAGGAGCTCCGTGGGCTCGGCGTTCAGATCGCAATCGACGACTTCGGGACCGGGTTCTCCTCGCTTGCGTACCTCCGCAGCGTGCCGGCCGACTACCTCAAGGTCGACCGCTCCTTCATCGCCGACGTCGACCACGACCCGACTGCAGCGGCAATCGTCGGTGCAGTGCTCGCGATGGCACACGCGGTAAACCTCTCGACCGTCGTCGAGGGGATCGAACGGCCACGCCAGCTCACGACCGTCCGCAAGCTCGGGGCAACCCTCGGCCAGGGGTTCCTCCTCGGCCGCCCCACCTCGGCCGAGCACTTGACCGAGCTCGTGCAACAGAGCTACGGCACCTTGGGCCATGCGGATTCCGGCGACGGCCGGTTCACGAAGACCGCCTGACCGGATACCGCTGTGCAGCGCAGCACGGCACACGCGATAGTGCCCGTGGCAATGAGGCGGATCGTCACACTCGTCTGCGCGGTCGTGTTCATCGACACGATGATGTTCGGGGCCCTCGTTCCGCTCATCCCGCACTACGCCGACTCGCTCGAGCTCACGAAGTCACAGGCTGGGCTCCTCCTCGGAGCCTACGGCGCCGGCGCGTTTGTCTTCGGCATCCCGTCGGGGTTTCTCACCGCGCGGATCGGGCCACGGCGATCGGTGATCGCCGGGCTGTCGTTGCTCGGCACCACCACCGTTTTGTTCGCGTTCTCGGACGACGCGATCGTCCTCGGGCTCGCACGCCTCGGGCAAGGGCTCGCGAGCACCGTCTCGTGGACGGGCGCGCTCGCGCTCATCACCACCGCGACAGACCGGGCCAGGCGCGGTGAGCTGCTGGGCACGGTGTTCGGCGTCGCAATGCTCGGCTACATCCTCGGGCCGGTCGTCGGGGCAATCGCTGAGCTGACCTCGATCCGGCTGACGTTCTGCGCGGTCTCGGTCGTCGCCACCGGAGTCGCGGTTGCGATCTCGAGGCTCGAGGTCGGGTCGGCGATCCCACGCGGCGCACACTCGATCTCGACGGCACTGCGCGACCCGCGCTTCGTCGGGGGCCTCTGGCTCACGTTCGTACCGGCCGTCTTCTTCGGCGTTCTCGAGATCCTCACCCCCCTCAAGCTCGACGAGGCAGGGTGGGGCGCGGTCGCGATCGCCGCCGTATTCGTGGGAGCCGGGCTGATGGAGACGATCACCAGCCCGCTCGTCGGACGGCTATCCGATCGGCGAGGGCGTCGCTATCCGGTGCGGCTCGCGCTGCTCGGCTCCATCGTCGCCGCTGCCCTGCTCGCCGCTGCGACCCGGCCGGCGGTGCTCGTGCCGCTTGCCATCGTCAGCGCGTTCACCTTCAGCTGGTTCAGCACGCCGGGAATGGCGCTGGTCGCCGACCGCGCCGAGCGGGCGGGGCTCCCGCAGGGGCTCGCGTTCGGGACGATGAACACCGCGTGGGCATTCGGCGCGATGGCGGGTCCGGCCGCCGGCGCCGCGCTTGCCCACGCGACCTCGGACGCAGCGCCGTACCTCGTGTGCGCAGCGCTCTGCGCGGCCACCTTCGTCGCGATGCTCAGGACTCGGGCCCAGCCGGAAAGCGCGCGATAACCCAGTCGGCGTCCAGCGGAGGCAGCCGGTAGTCGCGCCCGTTTACGAGGGCGTAGTCCCCTCGCCGCGGGTCCATCCGTAACCGCGACTCGACCGGGTACCAGCGGTTGTGACGCGAGATGAGATCGTTGAGCTCGTCGAAGCGCATCCCCGAGACCTCTTCCCGCCATCGCGAAGCGAAGTCGTCACGGGCACGCTCACGGAGAGCGTCGTAGCGCTCGGCGAGCTCCTCGAGCAGCGCGTCGGTCCGCTCCTGGATCTCGCGCAGCCGCACCATGTAGTGGAGCGGGCCGCCGAGCGCGGCGAGGTAGGTGTCGGGATCCTGCGTGAAGTTCCGCAGGCGCGGTCGCAGCTCTCCGTGCTTGCCCCCGAGTGAGCGAACGTCCTCCGCGAGCGTCACGGCCTCGACCCGTTCACGCGGCGTTGCGGCGCGGGCGACGCCCTCGCGGAGGAGGCTGTTCCGCTCCTCCGGTCTCACGCCTCCCCCACGCCGACCACCGAAACCGTGTGGCGCCGGCCAAGCGAGAGGGCCGCGACCGCGATCACGGCGGCGACGACGCCGACTGCGGAGAAGAGAGCCCAGGTGACGTCGTCGCCGAAGCTGTTCCGCGTCTGGAGCCCGACAAGCGGCGCGAGCGCCCAGCCGATCGCGGCCGAGCTGCCGATCGCACCGAAGTAGGCTCCCCGCAGCTCCTCCGGCGCGAGCCGCGCAACGATCGTCTGCGAGGTCGGCACCCAGAGCATCTCGCCGGCAACGAACAGCGCGGCGACGACGAAGACAACGGGCACGGAGTGCGCCGCGGTCAGCAGCAGGAACGGCAGCCCCATCAGCAGCATCGCGAAGACGAGCACTCGCTCCGGGGCGAAGCGCGTCGACTGCGCCGTGAGGCGCACCTGGAAGAGCGTGACGAGGAACGGGTTGACCCAGACGATGAGCCCCCAGGCCCAGGTCTCGTAGCCGTAACCGTCGACGAGCGAGACCGGGAGCACGACCTCCCAGGCGACATAGACAACCCAGGAGAAGACCGCTGACGTCATGAAGAGCGTGAACGCGTGGTCGCGCGCGATGATCGCCAGCGCGCCGGCTGGCGGCTTCTCGGCCGCCGCGTAGCGACCGCCCGCGGGAAGCAGCCGGTAGGCGAGCACCCACGCGAGCGCCGAGCTGATCGCGACGCCCGTAAACAGCCCCGTCCACCCGCTGACCGCCTGGATCAGGCTCCCGATGGGTGGGCCGAAGATCACTCCGAAGTTGGCGGCAACCCGGACGGCGGCGTAGGCATCCGGCTGGCGTTCTGGGGGCACGAGGTCGGCGACCATCGCCTGGCTCACCGAGCCGCCGAGCGCCCCGATCGACCCGCCGAGCGCGAGCACCGCAAGCGCAACCCGATGCTCACGACTCGCTGCGAGCAAGGCGACCGGGTAGACGACCATCGCCGCCTCCGCGACCAGGATCACGCGCCGGCGACCGACGTGGTCGGAGAGCCACCCGCCGAGGTACCCCGAGCCCGCGGAAAGCACGGCGCCACCGAGCATCACGAATGGCAGCGACGACTTCGCGTCGAGCTCGGTGATCGCCCAGACGATCAGGAACGTCCACAGGGCCGACCTCGCGACCGACATCACGACGGTCACAAGGACGAGCGGTCGCACCTCCGGGTCGACGGCGTCACCGAAGATCAGCCTCGAGATGCGCGAGACGAGCGCGGCCATCCGGCCACCATAGACGAGAGGCTCCGTTACTCGACCAGCGAGCCGCCCGCGAAGACGGCGCCGGGCTCGACGAGATGAAGCGCACCCCAGACGTCCTCCGCCGGCAGCCCTAGGCCGTCCGCGACACCACGGCAGGCGGCGGCGAGAGCGCGCCCGCCCGCGTCCGGATCACCGGCGCGTGGCCGGAGCCAGAGGTCGACGTACGCGATGCGGCCGTCTCCGCTCACCGGCTCGTCACCGAGTGACTGCGCCGCCAGCGGCTGGAAGGTCACCCAGACCCCCGCGACTGCGCAGGGCGTCGCCTCGGCGACCGCCCTCGTGACGATCCCGAACGTCGCCGGCGCCGCTTCGGCATCGACGGCGAGCGAGCGGATGTGGACGACAGGCATCTACCCGATGAGCCGGCGCAGCCAGCCCCCCTGCCGTTTGGCCGAACCCTCCGCGACGGGCTCGGCAGGTGTCGACGCGGGCTCCGAGGCGACGCTCTCGGCAGACTCGGGCGCGGGCGCGACCTCGACGGGTGACTCGGGCGCGGGGGCCGGCGCTGCCTCCGCCTCGGGCTCGACGAGGGCCGTTGACCCGGGCGCGAGCGTGGTCGCGACCCCGCGGGCGCGCAGCCTTGCGAAGTCTGCCCGGAGGAGGCTCGCCATCTCTTCCTTGTGGCTCTGCTCCTTCATCACTCCGGGAGATTCCCCCTCTCGCTCGGGAGTCCTCCCTGCGCCGGCGGGTGTAGCCGATCGGGGTGGATCCGCCGCCACACGAGCATCGTGATCCCACCGAGCGCCAGCGTCGGCACGATCGTTGCGACGCGATAGAGCAGCACCGCCGCGACCACCTCGGCGTTGTCGCCGCCGAACCCGACGAGCGCCGTCGAGAGGCCGAGCTCGACGACGCCGACACCGCCCGGGGTGAGCGGGATCAGGCCGAGGATGCGGCCGATCGACCAGCCCGCGAAGATCTCGATCCACGTCAGCGAGCTCGAGCCGGTTCCGACCGCGCGAACGCACACGAGGAGGACGAAGAAGATCGCCAGGGTCCCGCCGAGCGCGCTCAGCGTCAGCACGTGCCAGCGGCGGCGCAGCAGCCCGACCGTCTGCACCTGGAACCGCGCGAGGGACTCCCCACCCCACCGCACAGGCCCGCGGCGGAGCAGACCCAGAACCAGGTCGGCGACCCGTGCGGCGAGCTCGCCGATCGCCCGCGCGAACTCGGCTCGCCAGAGCACGAGCGCGATCACGACCGTCGCAACCGCGAAGATCGCGCCGCCGAGCAACGCGATCGAGACGAGCCCGGCATCGGCCTCTGACTCGGCCGCCAGCAACGCGACTGCGACGATCGGCAGCAGCAGGTTCGAGAGCTGGTTCCAGATCCCGGTGAGGGTGACCGCTCGCGCGACCGCGCCCGTCGGAAACGCCCATGCCTTGAGCAGCGCGAACGAGCCTGCCATGCCGACGAGACCGCCGCCGGGAACGACATACGTCACCGCGGTCGACGCCTGTGTGAACGCGAGCGCCCGCCTGAACCCGAGCCCGGGTAGCGCCACCATCCAGGGTGGCGCGAACGTGAGGACGTTCAGCACGATCGCCCCGAGCAAGACGGCGACACCCGTCGGCGAGATCGTCTGGACGACCCGCCAGACCTCGCGGTAGTCGGCGATCTTGGGGAGAACCACCCCAAACGTGACGACGGCGACGCCGAGGCCGACCAAGGTCGCGAGCCGGCCGCGGTAGCGCACCACGAGCCCGGTCATCCGAGCACACCCGCCCCGCGCCGGACGATCGAGAGCAGGAGCTCGAGCGGGAGCACGCCGGCGGCCGCGCGGAGCGCCGAGGCGGTGCTCCCGCCGATTACGCCTTCCTCCTCGGCCTGGTCGGTCGCGCGAATCAGCCCGCGCCGTAGCGCACCCTCGAGCTCGCCCTTCTCGATCCCGTTGTCCGACGCGAGCTGCTCGAACCGGTCGACGCTCCGCAGCGAGAGGATCAACTCCTCGCGCGAGACGCCGAGCTCGCAGGCAACGCCGTCGGCCGCGCGCAGCACCACGCCCTCGACGCGCGCCGTCGCCCCGCTTTCCCCCCGGTTCGTCAGCCGCGGCTTGCAAGGGTCGCCGACGGGGGAGGGCTTGAACGCGAGCCCACCGGCGGCCGCATACCCGCCGACGAGGGCGAATGCGAGCACCGCCGCAACCGCAAGCGGGGCGACCTTCACGCGCGCCTCCGGTCGATGCCGACCGGGATCAGCACTGCGAGCGCCAGCATCGCCGCGAGTGCGAACGGCGCCCGGAACGCTGCGGTGATCCCACGCTCGAGCTCGTCGAGGAGCGACGCCTCGAGCGTCCGGTACTCGGGCGTCTGCGGCCGGTCGACGAACGCCTTCGAGAGGTCGGGCAACTCTCCCTTTGCGGCTGCGACCTCGCTCAGCACGTCCTGGGCGAGGCTGATCTTCTCGGCCGGCGGGATCGTGCTGTCGAGGACTGCGGCGGCGCCTGCCTCGAGCGCCTGGTGACGGTTGGTGTCGAGCGCAGACGTGAAGACGGGGGTGAGCAGCACGAGCCCGAGGACGACGCCCGCGTGCCGGGCGGCGATCGTCCAGCCGCCGTGGATCGCCTGGGCCGCGCGTCCGGCAAGCGCCCACTCGGTCAGCGCCGAGACCGCAAGGCCGAGCCCGGCCCCGATCAGGAGCTGGGGCGGCACCGCCCAGACCCAGGAGGCGCCGGGCACGATCGCGAGCGCCCCGAGCCCGCCTGCGACGAGGATCGTCCCGGTTGCCGCCCGTGTCTTCCCGTCGCCGAGGCGCTCGGCGACGCCGCGCACGGCCACCATCGCGAGCGGCATCACCGTGACGACCACTCCGGCCGCGATCGGGGTCAACCCCCAGCCGTCGACGAGCAGCAGCACGAGCAAGAACAGGGCCGCGGTCAGCGCGCCCGAGAGCAGGAGCAGCGCGAGGTTCGCCGGAAGCGCGGGCCGGCCCGCGGGAACGTGGTGGGCGGCGCGCTCGATTCCTCTCAGCCCCACGAGCGTGAGAAGCGAGAGCGGGGCCTGAACGAGGAAGATCGACTCCCACCCGAGCGTCTCGGTGAGGATCCCGCCCGCGGCGGGGCCGACTGCGGCACCGACGAGACCGGCTGTCGCCCAGAGGCGCACCGCTTCTGGCTCCGACGACTCGAGCTGGCAGAGGAGCTCCAGCGACGCACACACGAGCAGGGCTCCGCCTACCGCCTGGACGCTGCGACCCGCGAGAAGCCAGGAGTAGCTCGAGGCGAGACCGCAGGCGAGCGAGGCGACCGCGAAGACGATCGTGCCGGCGGCGAAGCCGACCGCCGGCCGTCGGCGCGCCGCATAGGCAGCGGGGATCGCCGCCGCGGCGAGCCCGAGGTTGTAGAGGGTCAGCACCCAGGCGACGTCGGCGATCTCGAGCTCGAACTGCTTGAGGATGTCCGGGAGCGCAAGCGTGACGACCGACGAGTCGGCGAGCGCAAGCGCGATCCCGAGCCCGAGGAGGCGCGAGCGCGTCATGCGCCGATTCTCGCAGCCGTCGCGGCGGGACGAGGCCCACGTCTCATCGTCGCGCCGCTACGATGCCGCCGATGCCGTGGTGGGCCTTCACCCCGTTCGTGATCCTGGGCGTTCTCGTCCTGCTCTTCGGGCTGCTCGCGATCCTCGGTCGCTTCCGCGGGGGCAAGTACCTCCGCCCGATCGTGATGAAGCTGCAGAAGATCCCGATCTTCAAGCGCTGGTTCATGAAGGCCTCGATCTCGCAGCTCGAGCGGCAGAACCCGGAGCTCGCGGGCGCGATGAAGAAGATCCAGGCATTCGGCGAGCCGAAGTCGCCCGAGCAGGCGCAGCGAATGCTCAATCTGCTGACGCCGTCGGAGCGGCGCGCGTACATGGCGGCGGTTGAGGAGGAGGGGACGGTGCCAGAGCCGACGAACCGCCAGCAGCGACGGCGGATCGAGCACGGCGGTGCAGGGATGCCGTCACGGACGATGACCGCGTCGACCCGCCCCGGCGCCGCCGGTCGCAAGACCGGCAAGCCCAAGAAGAAGCGCTGACGGGCAGGCCGCGTCGCGACGCGGCTAGAGTCTCGCGCCGACGTCCCTCACGATCTCGACGAGCGCGCGTACGTCGTCGTCGGTCGTGCGGAAGTTGACGAAGCACGGCCGCAGGCACACGACCCCGTCGATGCGCGCCGGTGCGATCCAGACGCGACCGTCCTCCTGCAGCGCTTGCACGAGCCGGGCGTTGTGGTCGTTGAGGTCGGCGGCGCCCTCCGGAACGTGCCGGAATGGGACGATCGTGAGGTCAGGCGCTCCGCAGACCGCTTCGAGATCGTCGTGCTCGCCGACCAGGTCGTAGAGCAGGCGGGCCTGGCCGAGGTTCCGCTCGATCGCCTCGCGGATCGCCTCCACCCCGTGCGCCCTGAACGCGAGCCAAAGCTTCAGCGCGCGAAACGGCCGTGAGTACTCGAGGGTGATGTCGACCATGTGCGTCTCGAGGCGGTCGTGCGGGATGTAGGCCTCCTCGTGAGCAAGCGCGGCCTCGAGGTCGCCGCGATGACGGGCAAGCACGATCCCGCACGCCTTCGGGAGGAACATCCACTTGTGTGCGTCGACGCTCAGCGAGTCGGCCCGCTCGAGCCCGGCAAAGAGCGACCGGACGGATGACACCGTAGCGGCCGCGCCTCCGTAGGCTCCGTCGACATGGAGCCAGACACCGCGGGTCGCGCAGACGTCGGCGATCTCGTCGAGCGCGTCGACGGCGCCGGTCAGCGTCGTTCCCGCAGTCGCGACCACCGCGACCGGGGTGACATTGGTCGAGAGGTCCTCGTCGATCGCGCGCGCCACCGCCTCCGCCCGTAATCGCCGCCGGTCGTCGATCGGGAGCAGCCGGACGTTGTCGTCGCCGATCCCGAGCAGCTCGGCGGCGCGCTTCACCGAGTAGTGCGCCTCAGCCGAGGCGTACAGCGCGCAGCGACGACCGGCAAGGCCCGTGCGGCGAGCGCCGGGTAGGGCGCGCTCGCGGGCGGCAGCAAGCGCGGTGACGTTCGAGACGGTCCCCCCGCTCGTGAATGCGCCCGTCTGCGCCGGGTAGCCGAGGAACTCCGCCGCCCACTGCACCGCCTGCTCCTCGATCCGGGTCGCGGCGGCGGCCCAGGTCGCGAGGTTGACATCGAAGCACGCGGCGAGCATGTCGCCGACGACGCCGATCGGGAGCCCCGACGAGCCGATGAACGCGAAGTAGCGGGGGCGCGGCTGCGCGATCGAACGATCGAGGATCGTTGCCGCCTCGTCGAGGACGGCGAGGACCGGCGACGGACCCACTGGCAGCGCCAGTCGCAGGAGCTCGTCGAAGCCCTCGTCGAGCGGCGGCTCGGATGGCCGCGCGCTGTCGAAGCTCCGCCAACCGGCGAGCACGATCTCGGCCGCACGCGCGATCACCGCCTCCCGCGACGCGTCGAGCCGGAGTGGCGACGTAGCGGTCATGACGGCGACCGCGCGATGCCCGGGGGGAAGTGGAACACGTTTTCGGGGTCGAACCGCCGCTCGAGCTTGCGCAGTCTTGGGTAGTTGACGCCGTAGTAGGCGACTCTCGACCGCTCGAGGTCGGCGTCGACCGTCCCGCCGGCCGCGGCACCGACCGCGAGGCGCCCGGCGCGCGAAACCCCCTCGCGGCGCTGGTGCCGCTCCGCGGGCTCGGTGAGCGCCGGGGCTACGATCGCCGACCACCGCCGTGCTCGACCTCGACCCGGCCGAGCTGGACGCGGACGGGATACACGACAAGCGGCTCGGTCGCCGGCCCTTCGACCGGCTCGCCGGTCGCGAGGTCGAACAGTGCCGCATGACACGGGCAGCGCAGCGCGGTGTCTTCGAGCCAGCCGTCCGCAAGCGGGCATTCGTCGTGCGTGCACGCCCCGGAAACGGCTGCCCACCACTCACCGACCCGGGCAACGACGATGTCCTCCCCGCCGACGTGGACGTTCGTCAGCGTTCCCACCGGGAGCGACGCGTCGGCGACGTCAACCCACACGCGGCCCGTCCCAACGAAGCTCGAGCCGGCCTGGCCGGCGGAACGCGAACCCGCTCGGCTCGTCGTGCGCACCGAGCTCGAGGCCAGGTAGTCGCTCGAGAAGGGCTTGCACTGCAGCGAGGATCTCCAGCCGTGCGAGATGGGAGCCGAGGCAATGGTGCTCGCCGAACGAGAACGAGAGGTGACGGCGCGCGTTCTCACGCGTGACGTCGTATCGGAGTGGGTCGGTGAACAGCGCCGGGTCGCGATTGGCGGCGATGATCGAGGCGCCGACGAACTCGCCGGGCCGAAGCTCGATCCCGCCGATCGCGGTCGGCTGAGCCGTCCAGCGCTCGACGAAGGCGACCGGGGGGATCAACCTCAACGACTCCTCGATCGCGTTCGCGAGCACGACGGGGTCGGTGCGGGCGGCGGCGAGGGCGTCGGGGTGGCGAAGCAGCAACAGCATCGTGTTCATCACCGCGGACTGGATCGTCTCGATCCCGCCGAACATCACTACGCGCAGCTGGGCAACGACCTCGTCGTCGCTCAGGCGGACGGCCCCGTCGTTTGCGATCTCTGCCGTGAGCGAGGCGTCGGGCTTGCGACGTGTGCGGGCGAGCTCGCCATGGAGGATCTCGTTCAGCTCGGTGCGGGCTGCGTCGGCGAGCCGCTGTGGCTCGGGGTTGCCGTCATAGACCATTGCCCCGGCGAACGCGCTGTAGAAACCGTCGATCCGCTCGACCTCGTCGAGCGAGAGCCCGAGCACCCGGCCGGTCATCCTCACCGCATACGGCGCTGCGAACTCGACGCCGAGCTCGCAGGAGCCCCGCCCCTCGAGCTCGTCGAACAGCCGATCGAGCTCGGTCGCGATCGTGTCGGCGAACAGCGACTCGACCGCGCGCATCCGAAACGGACGCTCGAACGGGGCGCGCTGCCGCGTGTGGTCGTCGGCGTCGCTCGAGAGCATCATGTGGCCGAGCGAGGCGCGCACGAGGTTCTCGTTCACCTCGACGGTCATCCCGGTTCTCGGGGTGAGAAGCTCGCGGGCGGCGGCGTGGCCGGTGACGAGCCAGCCCTGTAGCGCCGGAATCCACGAGACCGGCTCGGCCGAGCGAAGGCGATCGAGCGAAGGCTCTCTCGCCGCCTCGTCGAGGTCGGCGAGCTCGAGCGTCGCACCGACCGGGAAGCGAAGCATCCGTTCCGTGTTCTCGACCTCATCGACGACCGCCTGGTCGATCAGCTCAGGCATCACCCACTCCCTCCGGTAGCTCGAGCTCACCGACGCGCTCGACCACCTCGCGGCACCACGCAGGGTAGTGCCTGGCGTCGTCGAGGTACTGGTTCGGCTTGATGCAGAACGTGCGAAAGCCTCGGGCCCAGAGCCGGGGAAGCATCTCGAGCGCAGGGCCGAGCGGTGCCGGGCTGCGATCGTCGGGGAAGGGCGAGCGGAGGCCGCCGACGAGCTCGAGCTCGTCGACGCTGCGCCCGGCCGCCTCGAACCCCTCGCGGAGCGCCCGTAAGTCGTCCTCGGAAGGCTCACCCACCGGATGGAACCCATGCCCATACGCGACGAGCCGCCGCAGGAGCCTGGGATGCACGGTCTCGCCACCAAGCCAGAGGCGCGGCCCCTCCGCTCGCCAGGCCTTCGGCTCGAGCCAGACGTCGGCGAACGAGTAGTGCTCGCCGTGATAGCTCGCGGGCGAGTCGCGCCATAGCGCCGCCCACGCCTCGAGATGCTCGTCGAGGAGCCTGCCGCGCCGCTCGAAGGGAACGCCGAGGGCCTCGTACTCGTCGCGGTGCCAGCTCACAGTGGGCTGCACGATCAGCCGTCCCTTCGCGAGCAGATCGAGCGTCCCGAGCTCCTTGGCCAGCAGGAGCGGGTGGCGGAGCGGTGCGAGCACCGCGATCGCCCCGAGCCGGATGCGGGTCGTCGCTGCGGCGATCGCCGAGAGCAGGACGAGCGAGCTCGGCCACGGCGTCGCCGGATCCTGGTTTCCCGGCAGTGCGTAGGCACGCGGGTTCGTCATTCGACCGGCGGCGTCGGCGGAGCGTCCGAGAACGACGTGCTCGCTCACCATCACGACATCGAACCCCGCCTCTTCGGCGACCTGCGCCATCTCGACGAGCTGCCCGAGCTCGCGCGGGGGCACGATCGTCCAGTTCTCGGAGAGGACGAGAACGAGCTTCGGAGTCACGGGGCCGGGCAAGAGCCGTCGAGGATCTGCAGCGACTTCAGGTCGCTATAGAAGTCGAGTGCGTACTGTCCGCCTTCGCGCCCGATCCCCGAGATCCCGATCCCACCGAAGGGTGCGGTCAGGTCGCGGACGAGGAAGGTGTTGACCCAGACGACGCCGGCCCTGACCGCCCGGCCGACCCGCTCCGCTCGCTCCGCCGACCCCGTGTAGATGATCGAGGAGAGGCCGTACTCGGTCGAGTTGGCGAGCTGCACCGCCTCGGCCTCGTCGGCGAACGTCTGGAACGTGAGCACCGGCCCGAAGACCTCGCGTTGAACGATCTCGCTGTCGTTCGAGCGGGGGACGATGAGGGTCGGCTCGACGAACAACGGGCCAGCGTCGCTGCGCTGCCCGCCGCGGACGATCACGTCCCCGCTCGCCCGCGCCCGCTCGACAAACCCGAGCACGCGCTCGACGTGGTCGGGGTGGATCATCGGGGCGATCGTCGTCGATTCGTCGCGGGGGTCGCCGAGCACGTGTTCGTCGGTGAACCGGTGAAAGAGCTCGAGAAAGCGGTCGCCGACGCGCTCCTCCACCAGCAGCCGCGTGCCCGCGAGGCAGACCTGGCCCGAGTCGTCGTATTGACCTGCTGCCTTGCGAGCGGCAGCCTCGAGGTCGCAGTCCGCGAACACGATGAGCGGCCCCTTCCCGCCGAGCTCCCCCGTGAACGGGACGAGGTTCCTCGCGGCCGCGACCCCGATGTGCCGCGCGGTCTCGGGCGAGCCCGTAAACGAGATTCGCCGCACGCGCGGGTCGGAGACGAGCGCGGCGCCGACCTCCTCCCCGATTCCTTGCACGACGTTGAGGACACCCGCGGGAAATCCGGCCTCGTCGCTGAGGTCGGCGAGGAGCGAGCACGAGAGCGGCGACCACTCCGCCGGCTTTAGCACGACCGGGCAACCGGCTGCGAGCGCGGGCGCGATCTTCCAGGTCGAGAGCATCAACGGGGCGTTCCAGGGGGTGATCACGACCGCCGGGCCGGCGGGCATCCGCAGCACGCGGTTGTGTGTGCCGTTCGAGTCCCAGACGCGCTCCTCGTGGTCGACGGCGAGCTCGGCGTAGTTGCGGAAGTTCCTGGCGCAGCGGTTGATCAGCCGGGCACGCAGCGAGCGCAGCAGCATCGCCATGTCAGTGCACTCGACGATCGCAAGCTGTTCCGTGTGCTCGTCGATCAGGTCGGCGAGGCGTCCGAGGACGGCAGCGCGGCCTGTCGGCCCGAGCGCTGCCCAGCCGGGAAACGCGTCGCACGCGGCGGCGACGGCGAGCTCGGACTCGCGAGCTCCCCCACGCGCCACCTCGGCGATCGGCTCCCCCGTGATCGGCGAGCTGTCCGTAAACGTCGCCTCGCTCGCGACGCGCCTGCCGCCGATCCAGTGTTCCGTCGAGACGGAGACTCCGGCGATGTCGACCCGGCTCACGCGACCGCTCTCGAGAACGCGAGCGTGGCGACATCGACCGGGGTGTGCCCTCCGTCGACCGGGATGACCGCGCCGTTGACGTAGGACGCCTCAGGCGAGAGGAGCCACGCGACGGTGGCGGCGATCTCGTCCGGCTTCGCCGCCCGGCGAAGCGGCACATCGCGCGTCGCCTCGGCGTACGCCCCCGCGCGATCGGTCCCGAGCCCCTCGCCGAGCGCGTCCATCTCGCCGTCCGCCATAGGTGTCTCGACCCAGCCGGGGCAGACGCAGTTGACGCGCATTCCCTCCGGCCCGTGGTCGAGCGCGAGGCACTGGCTCAGCATCACGAGGCCGGCCTTCGAGGCGCAGTACGCGAGCGAGGCTGCGGAGGCGCGCAATCCCGCGGCCGAGGCGACGGTCACGATCGCCCCGCGCCGGGCGACGAGCTCGTCGATCGCGGCGCGCGCGATCAGGAACGGACCGGTGAGGTTCGTGCGCAGCACCGCCTCCCAGGTCTCGGGCGCAAGCTGTCGCAGCGAGCCGTCGCCCCCGGTCCCGGCGTTGCAGACGAGGGCGTCGAGCCCGCCGAAGCGCTCGACGATCGCAGCGACCACCCGGGCGCAGTCGCCGAGCGAGCCGGTATCGGCGACAAGAGCGAGGCCACCGGTCTTCGCCGCCACCTCCTCGAGCGGCTCGGATCGCCGTCCCGTCAGCACGAGGTCGTACCCCTCACGCGCGAGCCGCCGCGCAACCGCCGCGCCAATCCCCGTGCCGCCGCCCGTCACGAGCGCGACCTTGCTCACCCGAGCTCCTTCACGGTCACGAGGTCATCGACGGTGTACGCGAAGGTGAAGCGGTAGCCACGGCCGAGCTCCACCGGCGCAAGCGCAGTGTGCTCCTCGTGAGGGGCGCCGGTGAGCTCGAGGGTCGCCTCACCTTCCCATACCTCGGAGACGGCGCGGTCGCGGCTGACCGCCCGGACGAGCTCGTGGACGGCCGGCTCGTCGTGGCGACCCGCTTCGAGCCGGGGGAAGTGCCGGACGTTGACGATCGGTGGCGCATTGTGAAACGGCCCTCCCTCGGAGGGCTTCTCGAGTGTCACCGTGCACTCGGCCACGCGGCGCTCGTAGGCGGCACACGTCGCGCCGAACCGCGCCCCGGGCGCCATTCCCGGGTCGGCCGGGCCGCCGAGACCGAAGCTGCGGGTGATCCAGATCGAGCCGAGCTTCTTCGGGAACCCCTGGATCCAGCCTCGCGTCAACGCGAAGTCGCGGTCGACCCAGATGTACGAGCACACCGTCACCTCCTCGTCGTCGAGGAGGCCGTTGATGACGATGAACACCTCCTTGTACTGCGAACGCGACGGGTCGATCAGCTCGTCGCCTGCGCTCGAGCAGGACTGCCAGTCGGCGGCGACGAAGGCGCAGCGGCCGGGGTCCGGGTGCGGCTCGATCCCCTCGGGCAGGAAGGCGACGGCGCGCTCGGGGTCGGCCCAGTAGTCGACGACGAGAAACGCACCGACGTAGTGCCACGGCGGGTACGGGACGAGCGAGCCGCGCCCTTCGGGGGTTCGCGGAGCGGTGTAGCCCTTCAGGCTCACGGGCGCGACCCCCGCATGTGTGTGCTCCCGGCGCGACCGCCCACAGTGCGTCCGCGCATCAGCTCGGCGGCCCGTCCCAGCCGTCGGGCACCGGCGGCAGCGCCTTGCCGCGGGTCTCCCAGCTCTCCTTCTCGAACTCGACCGCGACCGGGTCGAACCGGAAGTACGAGCGCGGCGGCAGCGGGCCCCAGGTGTTGGACGAGTAGCGGTCATCGGGGTACGTCCGGGGGACGTGATCCTCCTGGAGCTGCTCCATGTCGCAATAGAGCTCGACGTGGCACTCCTCTTCGGGAATGCGCACGTAGCTCGCGATGTTGCCGGCGATCCCGTGTCGGGTCGGGCCCCAGGCCAGCCAACGGCCGTGGCGTGCGAGGTGGTCGAGCATGTCGCGCATCTTCCCGATGTCGACCGTCTCGAACGCGAGATGGTGGAAGTGCGCGTAGCCGAGGTCGACGAGCGCCATCACGTGATGGTCGGAGTTGATGTGAAACCAGACGCCACCGTCGCCGAGCCAGTCGGAGAGCCGCATCCCGAGCACGTCGACGTAGAACGCCGCGCCTTCCTTGATCCGTGGGGTCAGGCAGTTGACGTGACCGAGCTTGCGCGGCCCGCCGAGGTGCACGGTCTGCGAGGGACGGGCGTGCTGCGGCCAGCGCTCGACCTCGTTCGCCGCGGCGTGATACGGCATCACCTGGACGGGCCGGCCGTCCGGATCGTCGACGAAGAGCGAGCCCTCCGCCTCGCGCCAACCGACGCCGAGCCCTCTGAGGTGGGCCCGAGCGTCGTCGAGTGAGCAATCGTGCGCGAGCTCGAAGGCGAAGTGGTCGTGCCCCTGGCGCCCACCCTCGACGAGCTCGACGCTGTACGGCTCGTCGTTACAGGCGAGGAGCGCCCGGCCGTCGGCACGCGAGCGTTCGACGAGCCCGAACTGCCGGCACCACCGCGCCGCAGCCTCGTCGAGATCGGCCACCCGCAGGCAGCAGTGGTCGAGCCGGTGGAGCTTCATCACACTCCTCCTTCCCGAACGAGACGTTCTGCCTCGTCCTCTGGGATCGCGAGCGCGACGTGCAGAGTCTGCGCCGACACCTGAAGCTGCTCACCGGGCCCGGCGAGATCGACGTCCCATTCGACGATCGTGTTCCGGAGCCGACCGATCCCCGAGATCTCGACCTCGACGAGGTTGCCGGGCCTCATCGGCCGCGAGTTCGCGGGCGTGCCGGTGAGGACGACGTCACCGGGCTCGAGCGTGATCGTCCGGTTGAGGTCGGCAAGCTGGTAGGCGACCCCGAACATCAGGTCATCCGCGGTCGCCTCCTGGACGACCTCGCCGTCGAGATACGTCCTCAGGGTGAACTCAGTCGGGTCGAAGGACGCGGCGGGAACGATCGCCGGGCCGAGCGGGAGGAAGCCGTCCTGGCCTTTGACGCGGAGCATCGCGCCGCGATCGGCGTGACGGAAGTCGTGCATCCCGATGTCGTTCGCGCACGTGTACCCGGCGACGTAGTCGAGCACCTCGTCGAGCGGGACACCCTTCATCCGGCGGCCGACGACGACCGCGAGCTCGCCTTCGTAGTTGAGGTACCGGGCACCCTTCGCCATCAGCACCGGCCGGCGGTGCCCGTTGAGCGTGGTCGGCGGCTTGACGAAGTACGAAGGCTCGGGCGGATGGCGGGCCCGGTACTCCTCAACCCTGCTGCGGTACGTGAGGTGGACGGCGAAGATCTTGGTCGGCTCGACCGGGGCGAGATAGACGGCGTCCGCCTCGGCGAGCTCGCGACCGTCGTCGAGCCTGATCGTGTCGCCCACCGGCGTTCCCCACTCCGGGCGGCCGGCGACCTCGACCCGGACGGTCGGCTCAGAGATGGAACGCATACTCGGCGAGCTCCCACTCGGTCACGACCTCCGGGTCGACCACCCCGACGGCCTGGTTGAACCGCTCGAGCTCGAACCGCTTCATCGTCGTGAACGTGCTCACGAGCTGCGGTCCGAGGGCCTCCACGAGCAGGGTGTCCGCCTCGAGCGCGTCGAGCGCGGTACCGAGATCACCGGGCAAGCGCGTGCCCGCATGCGCGTCGTCGAGCCGGTAGGCGTCACCGGTGACCGGCTCTGGCGGGGTCAGCCCACGCTCGATCCCGTCGAGCCCCGCGATCAGCAGCGCCGCGGTAATCAGGTGCGCGCAAGCCGCCCCGTCGGCGGTGCGGATCTCGATCCGCGAGCGCGAGCCTCGCTCGCGCGGCACCCGGACGAACGACGTGCGGTTGTCATGCCCCCAGTTCGCGTGGGTCGGCGCGAGGCTGTCCGGGAGGATTCGTTTGTACGCATTGACCGTGGGACCGAGCAGCGCCTGGAGCCCGTGCGCGTGGTCGATGACGCCGGCGATGAACTGCCGCGAGAGCTCGCTCATCCCGTCGGGGCCGGCCGGGTCGGCGAAGGCGTTGGCGCCGTCCGAGTCGGCCAGCGAGAGGTGTAGGTGGAATCCCGACCCGCCCTGATCGGCGAAGGGGCGGCCCATGAACGTCGCGACCAGCCCCTCGAGCGCCGCCATCTCCTTGACGAGCGCCTTGAGCATGAACGCGCGGTCGGCGGCGTCGAGCGCCGCCGAGTGCTTGACGTTGATCTCGTACTGCGAGCTCATGAACTCGTGGTTGGCGGCGAACGCCTTGAGCCCGAGCTCGTCGGCGGCGAGGAGCATCTTCAGCGTGATCTGCCTCGGGTCGGAGACCGCGCCGACCGTGTAGACCCGCGAGAGCTCGTCGACGTAGCGCCGTAGCCCGCCAGGAGCGTCCGGGTCGCGCGTGCAGAGGAAGTGCTCGAGCTCGGGGCCGACGACCGGGAGCAGGCCGTGCCCGGCGTAGCGAGCGACGACACGCTTGAGCAACGCCCGCGGGCACACCGGCCAGTGATCGGAGCCGTCGAGGCACCAGGCCTCCCCGAGGCACCAGGCGATCTCCGGCTGCCACGGCACGACCCTGAGCGTCTCGAGATCCGGCCGCACCGCGAAGTCGACGTACCCTTCCTCGCCGCCGACGACCGGGGTGTGCGCGAGGTCGGTGCCCATCACCGCCGCGCAGAACGTGACCCCCTCCTCGACCAGCTCGACGAAGTGGCCGAGCGGGATGTCCTTGCCGCGGGCGATGCCGTGGAGGTCGGTGTAGAGCAGGCGAACCGCCCGCACTCCCTGGCCGCGGAGCGAGGCGACGGCGGCTTCCGGGTCGTGGGCGCTGGTCATGCGTCTCCTCTCGTCAGGCCGTGACCCGCACGGGCAGGCGCTTGATCGCGTTGAAGAAGTTCGAGCGGAGCCGGTCGGGCTCGCCGGCGAGCTCGAGACGATGCAAGTACGGGATCATCTCCTCGAGCCACACCTTCACCTCGAGCTTGGCGAGGTGCGCACCGAGGCAGAAGTGCGGGCCGCCGAGCCCGAAGGTGAGATGGCGGTTGGGCGTGCGTGCCACGTCGAAGCGGTACGGGTCGGGGAACTTCCGCTCGTCGTAGTTCCCCGCGCAGAACCACATCGTCACCTTGTCGCCCGCCTTGATCCGGCGGCCGTGCGCGGTGACGTCGCGGGTTGCGGTGCGGCGGAAGTGATGTACCGGATGTGCCCGGCGGAGGATCTCGTCGGCGGCCGGCCCGGCGAGCGACGGGTCGGCGACGAGGCGAGCGAGCTCCTCGGGATGCGTGAGCAGGTCGACCAGCCCGAGCGTGATCGTATGCCGGGTCGTCTCGTTCCCCGCGGTCGTGAGGAGGATGAAGAAGAGCCCGAACTCGTGCTCGGTGAGTCGCGAGCCGTCGACCTCCGACTCGACGAGCTTCGTCGTGATGTCGTCGCGCGGCTCGGCGCGGCGCGCCTCGCCGAGCTTCCGACCGAACTCGATCAGGTCGAGCGAGAACGGGCTCGAGAACGGGAGCTTGCGGAGCTCGGGATCGTGAAGCGCGCGCTCCTGCACGAACTCCTCGCCGACGATCTCGGGGTCGGTGTTGCCGAGGATCTTGTCGCTCAGCGAGATCAGGTAGCGACGATCCTCGAGCGGGAGGCCCATGATCTCCGAGAAGACCCACATCGGGATCTCGGAGGCGACCTTCTCGACCCAGTCGAACTCGTCATGCGTGAACGCCTCCTCGAGGATGCCTCGCGCGAGGGAGCGGATGCGCTCCTCGTAGGTGTTGACCACCCGCGGCGTGAAGCCCTTGTTGACGATCGCGCGCATCCGCGTGTGCTCGGGCGGGTCGGTGTCGATCATCGAGCGGCGAAGCGCCACCTCTTCGTCGGTGAGGTCCTGTAGCGACGTGCCGCCTAGCTGCGAGCTGTAGGTCTCCCAGTCCTTCGCCATCGCGAAGACGTCGTCGTAGCGGGTAAAGGCCCAGAAGCCGCGCCCCTCCTTCTCGTCCTGCCAGTAGAGCGGCGCCTCGTCGCGCAGCAACGCAAACCACTCGTATGGGACGCCATGCTCCCACACTGAGAGGTCGGTGAGGTCGACGTCGTCGAGAACGAGCTCGGACGTGTCGGGCGCCGCGACGGTCGCCGCCCGCACCACCGCCTCGGGGACGTGATCCTCCCGCTCGTGCACCGCCCGCGCGGCCGCGGGTGGCGGCTCGAGGCACACCTGAAGCGTGTTGCCCTCGACCCGCGCCGTGTAGATCGGCAGCGGGTCGAGGGCGGGCGGGCTGAGCACGTCGCCGGTGACGAGATCGAACTCCGAGCTGTGACACGGGCAGACGATCGTCGGCCCGTCGAGCTCGCCGTCGGCGAGCGAGCACTCCTCGTGGGTGCACTCGTCCTGGAACGCGACCCAGCCGCTCGTTACCCGGCCGATGCAGACCGCCTTCCCGTCGACCTCGACCCGGCGGAGCGTCCCGATCGCGACGTCCTCGGCCGGCCCGATCTCGTGCCACGTGCTCACAACCCCACTCTCCTTTCCTACGGCACCATCGTCTCGCCGGTGCCCTTGTAGTCGAGCGTCTCGTCGAGCGGTGCGACGCCGTGGTGCTCGGCCGCGTGCGCGGCGGCATTGTCGACGTTCTCGCGCCGAAGCACGAGCAGGATCACGAACCAGACGAGCGCGAGGACGATCAGCGCGATCGTCCAGTAGATCGCCTCCCAGTTGTAGTTCGCGCGGCTGTGCGGGCCGGGCTTGAGCGCGCCGTAGAAGCCGAGGATCGGCGTGACGACCGCGACCGCGACGACCGCATACTGCCACGGCTTGTTCCCCGCGGCTGGGATGAGCCGGAACGCGACGATTGCGAGGACGAGGTACACGAGCTCGACCGCGAACGAGCCGATGGTCGCTGAGAGGATGAACGTCGCGAACTGGTCGCTCGGGAAGATGGGCACGTTCTCGCCGTTCTCGCCGATCGGAAGCTGGAAGCGGTTCATATAGCCACCGATCCCGACGAGGATCATCAGGCCGATGCCACCAACCGCGACCATCAGATTCCCGACCCACGGTGTGTTGAACCGCGACGTCTTCGCGAAGACGCTCGGGACGAGGCCGTCGCGGCCGAGCGCGAAGAAACCACGTCCGATCACGACGCAGATCGCGAGCGCGAGCGCCGTCGCATCGAGGATCACGACGAGATCGAGCAGCGTCGCGTACCACGAGCCGACGTACTTGGTCGCCATCTCGCCCACCGGCCCGGCAGAGAACGCCCACGCACCGTCCGAGACGGCGCCCTTGCCGTAGCCGATCGAGAAGGCGTAGGCCATCAGCACGAAGAACGCGCCGGCGGCGCCGACCGTCCACAGCACCGCTCGCGGGATCGAATGGTGGGGATCGTGTGACTCCTCACCGAGCGACGCCGCCGCCTCGAACCCGACGAACAACAGGATGCCGAGGAGGACGCCGCCGAGCACCCCGCCGCCCGTCGTGCCAAACCACGACGTCTCGTTGGGGTTGAACATCGAGAGCATGTTCCCGTCCTCGCCGCCCTTGCCGATGATGATCAACGCGAGCAGGATCATCGGGACGAACGAGACGACCGCGAACGTGAGCATCGCCCGTACGGCGACCCGCACGCCGACGTGGTTCAGCGCGAGCACGATCACGAGCGCGATCAGCCCCCAGATCCACCAGGCCGGCCCGGAGTCGGAGATGTGCGCGGTCCAGAAGCCGTCGAGCAGGATCCCGAGCCCGAGGTAGATGCCACCGCCGCCAAGGAAGAGCGCGCCGACGAAGAAGAACCCGGCCGCGAGCACGCCGAGCCAGGGGTGGGCTCCGTGCGTGAGGTACTCGTACACGGCGCCGGCGCCCGCGTACCGGCGCGCATACAGCGCGATCACGTAGCCGATCGCGAGCACACCGAGGGTTGCGACCACGACTGCCAGCGCCGCGTTCCACCCTGCGCCGATGTCGGGGCGCGAGACCCCGCCGAGGATGAGAGCGACGGAGAACATCGGGCCGATCGCGAGGGCCTGCGCGACCGCGTGGATGGTGCTGAGGTTCTTCTCGCCGAGGTGGCCCCGCGACGAGGCGCCGGCGTCGGTCTGGCTCATGAGGTCAACCCCCAGGTCGTTGACGGACGCGATCCGCAGACTTGCGTTCGCTCGCCGGGGACGATAAAAGGTTCGAACATCGAATGTCAACTGTTCCTCCGCCCACGCGATGAACGACCCCGCGGCCGAGCTGCCGGCCCCGCTTCGCGTGCGCTCCGTCGTCGGGCTCGCCTACGACGAGATCCGGGCGATGATCGTCGACGGGCGCCTCGGCCCCGGCGCCCGGGTCGGCCAGGCGGAGCTGGCGCAGGCGCTTGGGATCTCGCGCGGCTCGGTGCGCGAGGCGCTGCGGCGCCTCGTCGGCGATGGGCTCCTGGCGTTCGAGGTCAACCGCGGCTTCTTCGTGGCCGACCTCGGGCTCGACCGTGTGCTCGAGCGGCTCGAAGCGCGGCTGCTGCTCGAGCCGCTCGTCGCACGCCTGGCCGCCGAGCGCCGTACCGACGCGCATCTCGCCGCGCTCGAGCGCTCGATCGCCGATGAGCGTGCTGCACGCTCCGCCGCCGAGGCGCACGATGCGAGCCGCGCTTTCCATGCGGTAGTCGTCGACGCAACTGGCAACGAGGCGCTCCGCAAGATCTTCGACTCGCTCTGGATCGCCGACGTCGGCCGGCGCCTCCTCGCGCGTCGTCGCACCCAGCCTGCGTGGCAGGCGGCCGACATCGCCGAGCACGTCGAGATCCACGCCGCCATCGACGCCGGGGACAGCGCGCGGGCCGAAGCGCTGATGCGCGCGCACGTCGAGGCGGCGCTACGACATTGGGAGAAGGGCTCGGGCCAGGCCGCGTGACCCCGCGGATGCACCCGAGCTGGCTTGCCCTGCTCGGCGACCAGCTCGCGACGACGCGGATGCAGGAGCTCCGCGAGTTCCTCCGCACCGAGGTGAGCGCGGGACGCGGCTTCTACCCACCGGCCGATCGGGTCTTCGAGGCGCTCAACCGCACCGCGCTCGACGATGTCCGCGTCGTGATCCTCGGGCAGGACCCCTACCACGGCCGCGGTCAGGCGATGGGGCTCTGCTTCTCCGTCCCGGCCGGAGTGCCGCACCCGCCGTCGCTGCAGAACGTCTTCAAGGAGCTCGGGGCCGACCTCGGGCTCCCGGCGCCGACGACGGGCGACCTCACCCCCTGGGCCGACCGCGGCGTGCTGCTCCTCAATGCGGTGCTCACGGTCTCACCCGGCAAGCCGGCCTCGCACGCGGGCAAGGGCTGGGAGGAGCTCACTGATCGCGTGATCTCCGAGCTCTCGTCAAGACGGGACGGGATCGTGTTCCTCCTCTGGGGACGCTATGCCCAGCAGAAGGGTGCAATCGTCGACCGGATGCGCCACCACGTGCTCACGGCTGCGCATCCGTCGCCCTACAGCGCCAGCGGCTTCTTCGGCTGCCGGCACTTCTCGAAGACGAATGCGCTGCTCGTCGCAGACGGCCGCGAGCCCGTCGACTGGTCGCTGTAGCGCTCGAGGTACGTGTCAGAACACGATGTCGTCGCCGTTTGGTGATAATGCCCGCGTGCTCGGCAAAGGTCTCCCCCGCCTTTTGATCGTCACGATCGCAGCGCTCGTGCTCGCGACGAACGCGTCCGGCGGCGAGCCCCCGAATCGCAACGACCCGTGCTCGAAGTTCGGCAAGAACACGTGTGGGACGAATGGCGTCGGCTTCTACGACACCTACCGCTACGGGATCCGCTGGTTCGGAGACTTCAAGGCAGTTCCCGGGCAGCCCCGCGGGTTCTGTATCGATCTTCGCTACTGGTACCCGTCGCCCACGTATCAGTACAAGGAGGACGCGTCGGGCTCGCTCGTCAACCGTGACGGCGAGGTCGTGCCGCTCGAGAGCCAGCGGCGGATGGCGTACGCGGTGTGGACGTTCGGCCGCAGCTCCAACCCGAGCCAGCAGGCCGCGGTCATGCTGTACGTCCACTCGCTGATGGGCGATGCCCGCCCGGGTGAGGCCTCGCCGGACGAGCTGAGCGCTTCGGTTCGCGAGGCGTTCGCCCGGGTCTCGCAGGACTCCGCCGCCTACCACGGTCCGTACCGCATCGCCGTGTCGATGCCGAGCCGGCTCAAGCTCGGCGAGAAGGGCACCGCGACGATCCGGCTCGTCGCCGCGTCGGGCAAGGCGGTGCCTGCGGTCAAGCTCTCGCTCTCGGCAACCGGTACCAGCGGCGTGCCGGGCTCCGTGACGACCGACGCCGCCGGTGCCGCGACCGTGACGTTCACCGCGACGAGCGCGGCCGACGCCTCGATCTCCGCGCGCAGCGAGGCGATCGCCTCGACGCTCCCGCGGATTTTCACGCCGACGACCGCGGCGGCGAAGCGAAACGGGCAGCGGCTCGTCCTTCCGGGCTCGCAGATCGTCACGAGCTCGGGCACCGCGGGCGTCGCAAAGACGAAGCCCGAGGTGAAGTCTGTCGCCGAGCCCGCCGAGATCGTCGCCGGCGAGGCGAGCACCGACAAGGTCACGATCACGGGCGCGGCCGAGACGTTCAAGGTCACGGTCGATGCCAGGCTCTACGGCCCCTTCCGCTCGCGTAATGGGATTCGCTGTGCCGGGACGCCCGCGTGGAAGGGGACGTGGCGAACGGCAGGCTCGGGCACGTTCTCGACGAAGCCGGTGAAGCTCGAGGAGCCGGGTTGGTACGTCTACCAGCACGTGATCCCCTCGGACGCGAACCACGTCGGTCAGACGAGCCCTTGTAGTGATCTCAAGGAACGCGTGAAGGTCGTCGCCGCTCCCAAGGTCACGACCGTCGTCAGCACCCAGACTGCGGAGCCGGGCGGCGAGATCTCCGACACGGTCAAGGTCGAGGGGCTCGCCGGCGAGCGCGCGACCGTCAGCGCGGCTCTCTACGGCCCGTTCGCGAGCCGCGACGCGATCACGTGCACCGGCACGCCTCTCTGGCAGGGCACCCTCCAGGTCAACGGTGACGGCGAGTACGAGACCGAGACGACGAAGCTGACCGTGCCGGGGTTCTACACGTACCACGAGAAGCTCGTGGGCGGGGAGTTCGTGCGCCCCGCGGAGACGAAGTGCGGCGAGGCCGTCGAGACGACCATCGTCACCGGGACTCCGCTCGTACGGACGCAGGTCAGCGCGCAGCAGACCTCGCCAGGCTCGACGATCACCGATCGCGTGATCGTCAGTGGTCTCGGCGCGCTCTCAGGTGCAGTCGAGGTCGAGCTCTTCGGGCCGTTCCCGACGCGCGGCGCGATCTCGTGCTCGGGCACGCCCGTGTGGAAGGGAACGGTCGTCGCAAACGGCGACGGCACGTACACGACGCAGCCCTTCACGATCACGAAGGTCGGCTACTACACCTACCGGGAGAAGCTCCTCGAGACCCCGCAGTACGCCGCCTTCGAGGGCAAGTGCGGTGAGTCGGCCGAGACGACGGTCGCGAAGGCGAAGCCACGCGTGACGACGCTCGTCTCGAGCGAGGTCGTCGCTCCGGGTGCAACGATCAGCGACACGGTCAAGGTGTCCGGGCTCGGTGACTCGGCCGCCCGGGTCGACGTCGAGCTGTTCGGCCCGTTTGCGGCGCGAGATGCGATCCGCTGCACCGGCTCGCCGTTCTGGAAGGGCAGCTTTACCGCGAAGGGCGACGGCAGCTACAAGACCCAGCCGGTGCGACTGGCGCGCGCAGGGTTCTACACCTACCGCGAGTCGCTGCCGGGATCGGAGCTGATCACCGAGGTCGAGACCGAATGCGGCGAGGTGAGTGAGACCGCGCTCGCCCGACCGCTGATTCTCACAGGCACCGGCGATCGGACGACCTCCGCGCACGCACGGGCGGCTGCACCGAGCCCGCTGACGCCGACGCGCGTCCAGCTCGAGGCGCGCGGGATCGACGCGGCCGTCTTCACGGCAGGAATCGACCTGAGCGCCGGCGCGCTCGACGTCCCGAGCGACATTCGCCGAACCGGCTGGTGGGGCGATGGAGTCCTCCCCGGCTCGCCGCGCGGCGCGGTGCTGATCGCCGGTCACGTCGACAGTGCCAAGGCCGGCGCGGGCGCGTTCTACCGGCTCAAGGAGGCGCGCGCCGGCGACCGCGTTCGCGTCACGACGAAGGGCGGCCGAGTGTTCACCTACAAGGTCGTCAGCGTCCAGCAGGTCGAGAAGTCGAAGCTCCCGACTGACATCTATGCGCGTCAGGGGCGCCCGCGGCTCGTGCTGGTCACCTGCGGCGGCCCGTTCAACGCGAGCCAGGGTCACTACCGCGACAACATCATCGTGACCGCGGTGCCGGGCTAGTCGAGTCGGTCCGTCGAAGTCGTGTTCGCCGGCGCGCGTGCCAGACGCGCTGAGTTGCGAGACCGCCGACAACGATGGCCGCGCACCACCGGCAAAGCCCAACGGTTCAGCGGCACGATGCTCAGATCATGGTCGCAACGCGACCGAGAAGCTCGTCGATGCTGAACGGCTTCTGGATGAACTCGATCGGGTGAATCGCGCCGAGCGACTCTGCGGCGTGCTCCGAGAACCCTGACATCAGCAGCACGGGCAGGGTCGGTCGCAGCTCGTGGATCCCACGGAGGTTGTCTTCCGGGGAGAGCCCGGGCATGTTCAGGTCGAGCAGCACGAGGTCGATCGCGTCGGGGCTCGCGGCGAGCGCGTCGAGCCCGCTCCGCCCGTCGACGGCTTGGATCACGTCGTAGCCCGAGCGACCGAGCATGCGCGAGACGACGCTCCGGACGGCGTTTTCGTCGTCGATCACGAGCACGCGGCGGCCGGGTGCGCCCGTCGGCACCGTCACGCCGGCCGGCGGTTCGACTGGCGCCCCGGCCGGGAGCAGCGCCCGGAACGTCGAGCCGACCCCTGGGGTGGAGTCGACGGTGAGCCCGCCGCCGTGCCCGCGGGCGATTCCGAGGACAGCGGCGAGCCCAAGCCCTCGTCCGGCGGTCTTCGTCGTGAAGAACGGCTCGAAGATCCTTGCGGCAGCCTCCGCGTCGATGCCGGGGCCGGTGTCTGACACCGCGATCGTGACGTAGCGACCGGGAGTGAGCCGACGACCGTCGGCAAGCGACGGCGAAGCTCCATCGACGACCATGACGCCGATCTCGATCGCGACACGCCCCGTGCTCCCGTCGATCGCCTCGGCGGCGTTGCTGATCAGCGCGAAAACGAGCTGGCGCAGCTGCGACGGGTCGCCAGAGACGAACACCGGCTCGGGCGGCACCGACACGTGAATCTGGATGTTCTCGGGGCTCGCGTCGCGCACGCGCTCGGCGCCGGAGGCGACGAGCTCCGCCGCGTCGACCGACTCGGTCACGTACCGTCCCTGCCCCGCGTACGCGAGCATCTGGTTTGCGAGCTCGGCGGCCCGGCGCGCGCCTTCCTCGATCGCGTCGAGCGATTCGGTGATCTCGGACTCGGCGGCTCCGTCGCGCCGCGCGAGCGAGACGCTCCCGAGGATCGCCATCAGGATGTTGTTGAAGTCGTGGGCGATACCACCGGCGAGCACCCCGAGGCTCCGGAGCTTCTCGGCGTGGTTGACCTCCGCTTCCAGACGCTTGCGCGCCTCGTCCGCAGCCCGCGCGGGGCGAAGGTCGTGGGCGACGGCGACGAACCTGACGAGTCGGGCGCCGTCGTAGACGGCAGTCGCGGTCACGTCGAGCGGGATCCGGACACCGCTGCGCGAGACGAGCGTCATCTGAAGCTCGGGGTCATCGGTCGTGAGCCCTTGCATACGCCGCTCGACCTGCGCTCTGAGGTTGGCAACCTCGTCGCGAGCGAAGAACTCCGCGAGCTTGCGACCGACGAGCTCTGCGCGCGAGAACTCCGCAAGCCGGGCGCCCGCCTCGTTGATGTCTTCGATCGTGCCGTCGGGTGCGATCGAGACCAGGATCTCGAAGGCGCTTGCGAACAGCTGCCGGTAGCTGCGCTCGACGTCCTCCGCGCGTCTGCGCTCTGTCAGGTCACGCAGAACGACCCTGACCCCGGTAGGGACGTCACCGTCGAACAGGGTGACCGCGGTCGACGACACGGGAAGACGCTCACCGCTCTTCGCGATCGCGTCGAACTGGATCGTCCGGCGGGTCGGCTCGTTCCCGACAAGCCGACGACCGAGACGCCCAACGACGAGCTCGTGGCTCTCGGGCGCGATGAAGTCGGTGACGGGCCGGCCGACGAGCTCGTCGCGGGAGTAGCCGAGGCGCTGCGTCGTCGCCTCGTTCACCTCGGTGATCACCGAGCCCTCGCCGATCTCGACGATCATGTCTACCGCCGAGATGAACACGTCCCCGGTCGTGTCCGACGTGCTCTCGGGTGCATCCGCCTCGCGGATGATCGAGCCGACCAATGGCGTACCCGTGGGCCCGACGAACGCGACTGTGGTGACGATCGCCTCGACGGCACGCCCGTCGCCGCGGATGATCCGAAAGCTGCCGCGGTAGCGTCCCGTCTGCTCACGCGAGATAGTCGCCTCGACGAGGCGCGGGTCGGACGGATCGACGAGGGTTGCCCGGTCCGCGCCGACCAGCCGTTCCTGCGGGAGCCCGAACAGCGAGCACGCAGCAGCGTTCGCCGCGACGACTCGTTCCGTCCCGAGCTCCGAGATCACAACCGCGTCGGGACAGGCCTCGACGAGCCCGACGAACGGGGATGGCGACACCGCTTGAGCAGGTCTGGCGCTCCCGATGCGGTCAGCCACGCGCGGCAGTGTAGACGCAGAGGCGCCTCGCGACGGCCCGGTGGGATGTCGTAGTGGTGGCTCCCGTGATTGGGGTTGTCGCCCTGGCGACCATCCCCACGACGTCCGCTTCACGCAGGCAACAGGGCACCGTTGCCTCAAGCACGGATCCCCTGCTCCCCGCGCACCCCAGCACACTCGACCCACGCCACGGCGAACACGACCTCGTGGAACAACTCATGTAGCTAGCCGCCGGCAGCCTTGACCCGGTGACCAGCGGCCTGGAGGCGGGCGATCACCTTTTCGCGGTGGTCACCCTGGATCTCGATCGCGCCGTTCTTGACAGAGCCGCCCGAGCCGCAGTGGCGCTTGAGGTCGGTCGCCGCCGCAGCAAGGTCTCCCGGGAGGCCGCGCACGACCGTCACCGTCTTCCCGCCGCGCCCACCCTTCTCGCGAAACACCCTGACGACACCGTCATCCGGCACACGCGGTGACGGCCCCTCGGGCGGACGTCGAGGAGGGGGCCGGCGGCGGACGTCGCCGTCACCCGATGAGTAGACGAGACGGTCGTTCCCCACTCGTCGATCGTACGCAAACCGATCCTCCTCGACCGGCGTACCAAAGGCATGCACACGCCAAGACAAAGGGGAGTTGTGATGAGGAAGGTACTTCTCTCGATCGCCGTGCTGGCGGTCGGAGTGAGCGTGATCGCCGCCAACGCGTTCGGCGGGTCGTCCGATTCGACGCTTGCAGGGTCGGTCGGGCCGGGGTTCACCATCTCGCTCAAGCAGGGTGGGAAGAACGTCAAGTCGCTGAAGAAGGGCACGTATACGCTTTCGGTCAACGACAAGACGTCGGCCCACAACTTCGTCCTCGAGGGCCCGGGCGTCGAGCGCCAAGTGACGACGGTTCCGGGGACGGGCAAGAAGACCGTGAAGGTCAAGCTCCGCGCCGGGAAGTACAAGTTCTACTGTGCCCCGCACGAGAGCTCGATGTTCGGTTTCGTCACAGTCAAGTAGCGGCACTGACAGGCAGGTTCGGGCCCGCTTCGGCGGGCTCGAACCTGCCTGTAGCGCGCCGAGCCGGGGCCGCTGACTATCGTCCGCGTCATGGAGGCGGTGGCAGAAGCTCGCGTCGCGGTGTCGTTCCTGGCCCGGCATCGCGCGAGAGCGGCGCCCCACGAGCTTTGCGTCGCCTCGCTCGCGGAGCGCTGGACACCGTGACACTCGGCAAGGGCCAGCAGCCCGTCTCCGCGATCTGCCAGGCGTATCCGGATCGGGTCGAGGTTCGTGGTCGTGACCTCGCGGGCGACCTGATGGGCCGGCTCACGTTCACCGAGTATTTCCACCTGCTGCTCACAGGCGACGAAGCGACCGCCGAGCAGCGCGAGTTCCTCGATCTGCTGCTGATCGCGATCGCCGAGCACGGGATGATGCCGACGAACGTCGCCGCGCGAATGACGCTTGCCGCTGACCCTGGCTCGCTTCAAGGCGCCGTTGCCGCCGGGATCCTCGGTTGCGGGCCGGTGATCCTCGGCACCGCGGAGTCGTGCGCGAGCCTGCTTCGCGAGATCGGCGCCGCGGTCGACACCGGTGCTGCGCCGGACGACGCCGCCGCGCGGGCGGTGCGAGCGATCCGTGAGGCCGGTGCTCGCGTCCCCGGCTTCGGGCACCCGGTTCACGCGCCGCTCGATCCGCGCGCCGAGCGGATCCTCGAGCTCGCGGACGCCCGCGGAGTCGCCGGCAGCAACGTCGCGCATGCGCGTCGCGTTCGCGACGCGGTTCAGGCAGCGTTGGGCAAGCAGCTGACGATGAACGTCTCGCTGCCGATCGCGGCAGTGCTCCTCGACCTCGGGTTTCCCGCCTCGGCGGTCAAGGCAGTCCCGCTCCTCGCGCGCACCGCGAGCCTGCTCGCGCATCTCGTCGAAGAGCTGGACTCACCGAGCGGGCTGGCGCTCGCGGGTGCGGCCGAGGAAGCGGTCACGTACGTGCCGCGGCGATGATTCTCGACCCCCTTGTCGAGACCCGTCCCTGGGAGGAGCAGCTCGCGCTCGATGACGCCGCATTTCGCGAGCAAATCGCCTACGTGCTCGAGCGATCCGCGTTCTACCGCACGAAGCTCGGGATCGCTGCGGCGGAGGAGGCCGGTGGGCTGGCCGAGCTCGCCGCACTCCCGTTCACCGAGAAAGACGAGCTACGCGCGACCCGCACCGGCGACAACCCGATCGGGGCGCACCTCTGTGCAAGCCGCGAGGAGATCGTGCGGATCTACTCGACGAGCGGGACGACGGGTGTCCCCAGCTACATCCCGCTCACCACCGAGGACGTCGAGTCGTGGGTCACGGGCTCGTCGCGCAGCTACGCCGCTTCCGGCGCCAGGCCTGGACAACGGATCATCTCGACGTATAACGCAGGCCCGTTCGTCGCAGGCGTCGCGCTCGCGTCGTTCGAGCGGATCGGGCTCTGTCACGTCCCCGTGGGCACGGGGAACACCGATCGTCTGATGCAAGCGATCGAGCACCTTCAGCCCGAAGCGGCGGTGCTGACACCGTCGTACGCGGCGTACTGTGTCGAGTGCGCGGCCGAGCGTGGATTCGACCTCGCCGGATCGAGCGTCACCCGAGTTCTGGTCGCCGGAGAGCCGGGTGGTGGCGAGCCCTCGTTCCGCACGGCGCTCGAGGTGGGTTGGGGAGCCCGCGTGACGGAGGCGATGGGCATCGGTGACATCGGCGTGTCGCTCTGGGGTGAGTGCGAGGAGCAGGACGGGATGCACCTCGGCGCCCGCGGCTTCGTGCATCCAGAGCTGATCGACTCGGCCACCGGCGAGGTGCTCCCGCTGGTCGACGGTGCGACCGGAGAGCTCGTGCTGACCCACCTTCACCACCGCGCGGCACCGCTCGTCCGCTTCCGCACGCGCGATCACGTGGTGATCAAGATAGGGACGTGCGCGTGTGGGCGCACTGGGCCACGCGCTCGGTGCATCGGGCGGACCGACGACATGCTCATCGTCCGCGGCGTGAACGTGTTTCCCTCGGCGATCCGCGAGGTGGTCGGCGAGTTTGCGCCGCTGGTCTCGGGCCAGATCCTCGTCCGCCCGGTGCGACCGGGCCCTCGGCAGGAGCCGCCGCTACCCGTGCAGGTCGAGGTTGCAAGAGAGGCGCAGGTCGACGATGCTCTCGCCGACTCGATCCGGGATCGCCTGCGGGCGGTGCTCGTCGCCCAGACTGCGATCGAGCTTGTCCCGTACGGGACCTTGGCGCGAAGCGAGTACAAGTCGAAGCTCGTCCAGCACAGCTAGGAGAGACCATGAAGAAGATCCAGAGCCAAGGCGTCCATCACATCACGCTGGTCGGCGCCGACCGGCAGACCTCGATCGACTTCTGGGAAGGCGTGCTCGGGATGCCGTTCGTGTTCGAGCAGCCCAACCTCGACAATGAAGGTGAGAGCCACCTCTACTTCGACCCGGGCGACGGGCGGCTGATCACCGTGTTCACAGACGAGTCGCGCACAGCCGACCCGACGCACACGTCAACCGACCCGGGGTGTGTGCACCACATTGCGTTCGATGTTTCGCAGGCAACGTGGAGCCAGGCGAAGGCCCGGCTCGAGGAGCGTGGCGTGGACGTCGCGGTGCGCGATCGCGGCTTCATGGACTCCATCTACTTCTACGACCCGCTCGGGCTCACGATCGAGCTGGCGGCGTGGAGGTTCGAGCCCCCAGCCGGATACACACACGCCGAGGTGCTCCACGAAGCGCACAAGGTGAGGGTCGCCCGCGGTGACCATCACATCGACGGGCAGCATCTCAGCGATGTGATCGAAGACCTCGTCCAGCGCTCGCGCGGCTCGCTCTCCAGCGACCGCGGGGCGAAAAACCCCTTCTAACGACGGAGGAAGACGGCATGGCAGACATCACGCTCCACATCCTCAAGCCGAGCGTCAACAACCTCACCGCCCGCGTGTTCGTGCGTGCGGCGGGCCTCGACTTCGAAGAGGTCGACGCCTGGGGCAACCAGGGCTCGCCGGAGTTCATCGCGATGAACCCGTCAAGGTTGACGCCGACCATGCAGGAGGCCGGTCTGCCGAGCGGCGCGATGTGGGAGAGCTGCGCGATCATGGCCTACCTGTGCAACAAGCACGGCCTGACGAGGTTCTATCCCGCCGAGCCGGAGAAGCGCGCGGTCGTCGACAACGCCATGTTCTTCGTCATCGGTTCGGTCTACCCGCTCCTCGCCCGCGCGACCTATGGCGCGCTCGGCTTCCCCGGGTATCCCGGCGAGGTGCTCGTCGCGGACGTCGACGACTCCGTGAAGGCGGCGGCGGCATCGGCGGCAACCGAGGCGCTCGGCGAGCGGCTCGAGGCTTTCCGAACAGCGTTCCTCTCCGACGGCCGATTCGTCGGTGGCGCCGACTCACCGACGATCGCCGACATCAGGCTTGCCGCCTCAGCGGAGTTCCTCCACATGATCGACTACGACTTCCCTGCCTGGCTGAGCGACTACCTGAGCCGCGTCGAGACGGCGCTCGGCGACGCGTACACCGAGCCCGCGGCCGACGTCCGCGGGTTCCTCGAGTACGTTCGCTCGCAGGCCGCCGCAGCATCGTAGGGCTTCAGGTGGGCCGGGTCGGGTCGGTGCGCAGCACGACCGACCCGGCCCGGTCGGCCTCCGCCGATAGCGACGGCGTGGCCCGCACGCCTCGTCGACCTCCGACACCTCCATCGCGGCCACGCCCAACTCAGGCGCCCACGGTTTCATGCGCCGCTGTGGAGAAGTTCTTGCAAAGCTGTGACAAAGGACAGCTTGCGCCCGGGCCGCGAGCGCATTAGCGTGGACCTCGAGGGGAGGAGGTCGGCGGCCCTTCAACTGTGTGCCTGGATCGGACATGGCGAGCCCGGGCAGGCTCCCTCTCGACTGGCGGTAGCGGCTCGCAGTCGAGGAAACGTCCGCGCGCGCCGATACAACCTCGATGGGAGCCGAGAGCCGTGACTGGTATCGGGAGCAGCCAGCCGAGGCGCCGAGCGCCACCGCACCAACGTCGCTGCTTCGCTGGCTCGTGCTCGCCGGCGGCGCAGTCGCAGCGGCGACGATCGCCGCCTTCGCGCTCGCGTTCCTTCACGGCCCGGGCCCGAGCTACGGTGGCGAGAAGGTCGACCATGGTCGCAACCTCTCGATCTCGCCGATTCCGGGAGGCCCTTCGCTCACTCTGTCACGTGCCTGGCTCTACCCCTCGAACGACGCTTGGAAGCGCTACCTCGCACCCGAGCCGACCTGCCCGAACGGGGAGCGCACCGACCTGTCGGTCACCGAGGAGGCCAACACGATGGTGTGCCTCCTCAACTACGCGCGGCGCAAGCGCCGCCTCCAGCCGCTAAAGGTGGTCGCGTACCTCAACGAGACCGCGATTGCGAAGGCCGGGCGCATCGTCCGCTGCACCGACTTCAACCACGACGCCTGCGGTGTCGACGCCGCCAAGGAGGTGCGGGATGCGGGCTATCGCGGTGCCTGGGGCGAGAACCTCGTGATCTCGAGTGGGCGCATCGGGGCACCACGCCCCGCGCTCGACTCCTGGCTCAACTCACCTCACCACCGCGAGAACCTGTTCGACCCGCAGTGGCGCGTGATGGGGCTTGCCGTGCAGCATCTCGATCGGTTCGGGACGGATCGTGACATGTGGCTGTGGGTCAACCAGTTCGGCGACCGCTGACCGTCGGCTCAGGGGCCGCGCCAGCTCACAGCGGTTCGACGACGAAGCTCCGCAAGTGCTCGTACACCACCGACGTGTTGACGTCGGCGACCTCGGAGCGCTCGGTGAGCCTGTCGATCACGAACGCGTAGAGCGCGTCGGTGTCGGGCACCGCGACGTGAACGAGGAAGTCGCTGTCACCGGAGACGACGAAGAGGCCGACGACCTCGGGGAGCTCGCGCACCCAGTCGCGAAATCCCTCGATGTTCGTGCGCGACGGAGGTCGCACGCGCACGGCGATCAACGCCTGGACGGTGCGGCCAAGGGCGTTGAGGTCGGCATCAGCGTGGTATCCGAGAATGACGCCACGCCGCCGAAGCGAGCGGATGCGCTCGAGACACGTCGACGGAGCGACGCGAACTGCGTCGGCAATCGCGCGATTCGTGCTCCGGGCGTTGAGCTGCAGCTGGCTCAGGATCGCCGTATCAAGTTCGCTCAACGCGCTCATCGAGGCTCCGATTCCGAAGATTATTCGAACATCAACCGAGATATTGCAGGCTATCGGGCCCGTGAGCTATCAGTTGTCGAATGAATCACGATAAGGCCGTCTACTCACCGCACACCGGACCCCGGAGAGATCACTAGATGGAGTTCGAGACGAAGGTCGCGATCGTCCTCGACGAAGGGCTCGCAGGCTGGCAGAAGGCAAACGTCGCCGCCTTTCTCACTAGCGGCCTCGCGGGCACGCAGCCAAGCCTGGTCGGCAAGCCGTACGTCGACGCGAGCGGACGCGCGTACCTGCCGATGTGCCGCCAGCCGATCATGGTGTTCGCCGCCGACGCCGACGCGCTCAAGCGCGCTCATGCCCGGGCGCTGTCCCGAAACGTCGACCGACTCGCGATCTTCACGCGTGACCTGTTCACGACGCCGCACGACGAGGCGAATCGCGCGGCCGTCGCGGTCGTGACGACCGACGACCTCGACCTCGTCGGGCTTGCACTCCATGCCGATCGAAAGACCGTCGACAAGGTCACCGACCGGCTTCGCCCTCACCCCTGAGGCTGACTTCGCGCCGCGAACGATCCGATCTGGCGAGCCGGACGAACCACCTCCGTCAGCTACTCACGGAGGAACGAACGATGCGCTTGAAGACGATCGTGCTCACCGGCATCGCCGGCCTCGCCGCAGTCGTCGGCGTCACGGCCGCGCTCGCCGCAGGCTCCGCGGGCCCGAAAATCACCCTGCTCGGCGCCGCGTGGGACGGGAAGCAGATCTCGGTCGACGTCAAGATCGCCGGGTTCAAGCTGCTCCCCGATCAGGTCGGGCAGAAGCAAAACGCGCCCGGCGGCGGCCACTACCACATCTTCCTCAAGGGGCCGGGAACCGGCGGGAAGTTCAAGTACGCGGGTGCAGGCGCGGGTGCCACGGGCAAGACGGGGGCGCCGTACGCACCTGGCTACGTCCCGAAGCCCGGCATGTATCAGGTGCGAGTCGAGCTCGCGAACAACGACCACAGCGCGCTCGCGAAGCCGGTGAGGTCGAACGTCGTGCACGTCGGGTCGATTCGGTTGAAGGACGCCCAGGTCGTGATGGTCAAGGGCAAGCGGCAGGTGAAGGTCTCGGTTGCGGTCTCGGGCTACGGCTTCGCGCCAACGCTCGTCGGCAAGGCACCGACACCCGGCATGGGGCACTTCCACATCTTCGTCGACGGCAAGTACGCCGGCGCTGGCGCGGGTCCGAGCGGCACGACCGGCGCGCCGTTCGCCGGCGACTACGTGCTCCCCGCCGGCAAGCACAAGGTCTCGGTCGGCCTTGCCCTCAACGACCACACCGCGCTCGGCGGCATGTCGAACGCGATGATGGTCGGCTAGCGAGACGCTCAGAACAGGCTCGGGCGCCACTCCTCGAAGGGGGCGCCCGAGCCTCGTACTACCGCGAGCGCCGGGTCGTAGGCCTGGAGCTCGTGGCCATGCTCGGTCAGCCACCGTCGCTCCGACCTCCAGCCGGGAAGCGCCGCGTCGACGAGCCGCCAGAACGCCTTGGAGTGGTTGAGCTCGCGCACGTGGCAGAGCTCGTGGACGACCACATAGCAGCAAACCTCGTTGGGCGCGAGCACGAGCCGCCAGTTGAAAGAGAGGTTGCCACGCGGCGAGCAGGAGCCCCAGCGCGTGCGCTGGTCACGGATCGAGATCGCCCCCGGCGAGAGCCCAAGCCGTGCGGCCTCGTCGGCGACCATCGCGGTGAGCCGATCCCGGGCCTCACGCCTGTACCAGCCCTCGACTGCGGCGGAGTCGACGAGCCGTGGATCGGCGAGACCCGGTTCGAGGTGGATCCACACGACCCCGGGACGATCGAGCCCGAGGCGAGACATCGGACGCTCCCGGCGCGCCTGCTTGCCGATCCAGCCACGATGGTCGTGGAGGACACGGTCGATCTCCGGCTCGCCCGCCCCGCGAGGCACCACCAGCTCGACCGCACGCCCCGGAGCCGCATTCAGGCTGAAGCGCCGAGCGCGAGCCGACACGCGAACCCGCACCTCGACGAGCCGCTCGTCGACCAGAACACTGCGCAGGCGCGTCCGTGGCGCGTCGGGGCCGCGACTCTCCATCTTGACGAGCGTAGTGAGCGCGGCGGCGGTCGTAGCGGGGCCGCCAGCAATGGGTTTCCCCTTCGCCACGCGAGTAGCGTTAGCCCTGAGCGGTCGAGCGACATCGACCCGCGACTCCTCGCTGATGGGTCCCTTGCTCGAAGGCCGTCCCGGTTCGCGCGAGCACGAGCCGTCGATCGCTTGGCAGTTGTCGTACCTCTCATGCCGCGAGAGGTGGCAACGGAGCATTCGCTGAGCGTGTCCCCAGCGGCGGCCCGTCCCGCGCCTTTGCAGCCGCGGCGCGATGCACGAGAGCCGCGCCCGTGGTCCGCTTCATCGCAAGACCGGGCTGATCCTCGCTGCGAACGCGGTCGGCCTTATCGTCGCGGCGATCGCGCTCGACCGGGTGCGGCTGAACGCTGTCGCGTTCATTCTCGCGGTCGTCATCTCCACGGTCGAGGTCGCGTTGATGACTCCGTTCCTCGCACCTCAACTTCGAAGGCACGGCTCGGCGGCCCTCGGTGGCGTCGCGATGATCGGGATGCACCCTGAGCGAGCGGAAAGCACAGCGGCGCCCAACGGGCGCCGCGAAGCGGGCTCGCGGGCAAGAATGGAGGCGGCGGGTTGCAAGGGGGCGAAGAGGCGCACAACAACGGCACGGTCAAGCCTCCTCGCGACCTTTCTGCGACCCAGCCTCTATCGTGAACTCGGCATCTATTGGGACAACAGCGGCGATGACGAAGCGACCATGCGGCGCGACTCGAACCGCCCCGACCACCTCATCGCTGACGCAAAGGGACACGATGTCGTCAGCGGAGACTCCATCAACTTGAAGAAGCTCGCAGTCGTCGTCGATGCCGTGACGACCGACACCGTGGATCGTCGGTTCGCCGCGACGAACGGACGATAGTTCCACGATGCCGCCGGTGCCCCCACCAGCACCACGAACATCTCCACCTTCGACGCACACGACCTCTTCCCGCCACCAGCCATCGGTCTGCTTGATCAGGAACAGCACGACGCACCAGTCACCGACGTGATGGCATGCCAGAGGAACAGGGCGCCCCCTCGCAGAGTTGGCCAACTCAAGAGCGTCTGCCGCGTCGATGACGTGCAGCTCGCCAGCCGCAACAGCCAGTGCATCAGCGTCCAGACCCATCAGACCATCATCACCTTTGCTCCCCGAGGCCCTGGTGGACTCCGATGCGTGATTCCATGAGGGATTCCGATAGCGTCATGAAGGCGGCGGGTTAGAAGACTGCGAAGGTTCGAGGCGGAACGCCACCCCGTCGCCCCTCTGCGACCGTCCCGCCACCGCACGCGCTGGGATACTTACCCGATGCTCGTTCGCGCCACATGGTCGAAGAGTTTCCTTGGAGTGACGATCCTCGCCTTCGCGGATCACAGCTACGCGATCGACATCGGAGCCGACGACAAACCCGTACTGATTTCCATCGGGTGGTACCGATGGCATCCAGACAGCATCGAGTTCCCGCGCTGGGGCCGCGGGCCGTGGCCGAGGGATCCTTAGGAACTCGCTACGCACTCTTCGAACCGCTCCTCGCAACCCGGCCGCGATCGAACTGAACCGCGGAGACGTTCGGCTCAAAGGCGCGTCTCACCCGAGCCCGCGCAGCATCTTCAGATGGATGGCCGTACGTTGACATGACAAGGGCTCCACCATCGGTATGCCCGAGCTGGACAGCCACATCCGCCGGAGACAAGCCGAGCTCGAGCAAGTGAGTCGCGCAGAAGTGACGAAGCTCGTAGTAGCCCATACCCGGCCTACCGACCGCCGCGCGCACCGGATTCCAGTAGTAGTAGAGACTCGACTTCGCGAACTGCCGATCGCGCGGCGTGACGAACAGCCACGGAAGGTCGAGCCTCGCGGGTACCGCCGACAGAGCCACTCGGGCAGGAGGCGGAAGCACAACCACTCGCTCCTTTCCGTTCTTCGGCGCCTTCAGCTGCCCGGTTCCGTCGAGGTTCTGCCGAATCCAGACCTCATCGCCGCGCACATTGGATCGCTCGAGAGCGAACAGCTCGCCGGGTCGCAAGCCGACGTACGCCGAGAACAGGATCATCGCCCGGAACGTCGGCCCGAACTCGCCGTGAACCATCAGCGCAGCGTCAGCCAACGCGTCAAGCTGCTCGAGCGTGAGCGCCGTCAGATCCTTGCGGCCCCGAGACTGCTCGAGCCGCAGGTTTGACAACGGGTTAGGCCCCGGATGCAACCCATCGTTGATCGCGTCGTTGAACATCGCACGAACCACACGAACGTTCGACTGCGGCGCGCGCTGCGCCCACTCTCGCGCGGTCAGTCGATCGAACTCCGAAAGCCGCACGCGTCCGAACTCCTCTGAGAATGCCTTCAGCGCGTACCGGTACGAGCGCCTCGTCGCGCCCGTCGCCCTTGGATAGTCCTTCAGCCAGACCGTCGCGAACTCCGAGCACGTCATGCGCCCGCCGACGGATCGCCGCCGCGACGCTTCCCGCTCGGCGTCTCGCGCCTCAACCTTCGACGCGAACGTTCCAACCCATCGCTTCCGCTTCAGCGCAGGGTCGTACACGCTGACCCCGTAGCCGCGACCCCGCTTCACGATCACGCCGACCTCCCCTTCAGCACCCAATCTTCGCACTCACTCGCAAGAAATCGCCGATGGCCACCGATCAGCCGCGACGGCATCCCCTCGCGCACGCGCATCTCGACCCACCGCGTCGAGTAGCCGAACTGCTCAGCGATCTGTCGCTTCGACAACCAGGGCTCCGACCCCGGACGTCGCGGAAACGCGATGAGCTGCCCGGTCACGCACGCACCATCAGCTTCGTCGGAAGCAAGGCGATCTCACGTCTACTCAGCGACGAGTCGATGTGCTTGCGCAATTGGCGCGCGACCTCGTTCGGCGTCTCGAACTCCGGCCAAAGCTCTCGGAACTCGCCCTGCAACCGGTACGTCTGACGCTCGCCTTCGTTCCAGTACCGCTGATACTCGGTAATCGTGATCTCGTCGCTCTCCTCCTCGATCATGGTCACCGCCCACAGCACGATGAACGCCGCGACGCGCGACGCCTTGTTCGTCACCTTCGCGACCGTCTTCATCGCCACCCACTTCGAAACCTGATTCGGCCCCCGCGCGTACTTCTCGGACGCAGCCTCCGGCCCGCCCTCCTCCGCGATCACCGCGCGCGCGATGCAGTGAGCCAGAAGCGAGTCACGACGAACGTCAGGCTTACGGAGTTCTTCGGCCACCCGACAAAGTGTGTCAGGTCATCTTCGACCTGTCAACTAGCGTCAGGGACAATCTACGTCAGGTGTGGATGCTCTGCCTAAAGGGCATTCAAGTCGCCAACGACGCGGGTTCAGTGGCGATGAGGCGGGAGCTCGCCCGATTGGGGATCGATCCAAATCAGGTCGTTCAGGCGAGGGACTCCGGCAGCCAGTTCCGTGTAGAAGGCCGCGCACCGGCCGTCGCGCGTCACCACCGTCATGCTTGCGCGCAGAGCGGCGGCAACCAGATGAAGATCCTTCTTCATAGCCTCTCTGGCCATGTGCCCGACGTCGGCGTTTTCGATGGCCTCTTGGATATCGCCGCAATCGTCCGGAACCACGAACCGGACCTTGCCCTTACGCACCATTGACGCGTACCAGTTCTGCGACCATCGGGAGGCGTGCCTATCCCATTCGGACTTCACATCATCCGTCATCGCAATGCGATGGCACGCATCCATCAGGGTCTTCATGAAGTGGCGGCAGCTACGCGCAAGGTCCGACTCACCAGCGCTTGCCGACTGAGCGACCGACGCATCGACGACGTAGCGAATCGAGACAGCCGGCCGGTAAGGCGCTCTAGGCACGCCTTCCGCTACGCCAGCTTCGGTTCCGCTGCGGTCAGGTAGTCATCCTGCGCCGCGAGTTGTACATCACCAAAGTCTTCTGGCCACTCCCCGAATGACCCAGACGGGTCTACCTCCGCGGTCGACACGTGAGTCGAACCCATGTCGTCTCGCGAGAACCAGTGCAACAGCACCTGATCGGGATCCATCTTGTCCTGGGCCACGAACGTTTGGATGGCTAGGAGAATCAGATCACTATGCGTTTCCATCGTGACGCGTACGCCTCGTGCCACGGCCTCCCCGATGATCTGGGCCAATGCAACCTGCGCGCGTGGATGCAGGTGTATCTCGGGCTGTTCAACGTAGACCAGCTGACCCGGACGCGCCGCGCGCAGAGCCACCAGCAGCGGCAGGACCTGCGATACACCGAATCCTACGTCTGCGATGCTCACGAGATCCCACGCCCCGCCCTGCTTCGCCTGCGGCAATCGTCCGACTTGAATTTCAACCTGTGTGTCGCTAACGGGAACGGCTCGGACGCGCCAGCTCAACCCCATGCGTCTCAGGTCATCACCCAGTGCGTGTACCCGTGCGCCTTCTCCTGACGCCTCCCACTGCGCGATGATGCTGGCAACGTACGTCTGGAACTGCCCCGGATAGGCGGGCCCGACCGCGGTCACCGGATAAAGCCTCTCGGGGTTCCCGCGAAGCCCTGGAATGTGGATCACATCCCGAATCAGTCGCACCACTGATTGACTCAGCGCGATCGGAGGGAAGAGCAACGGAGCCCCCTCAACCTCTTGAGTTATCACCAGGTCGAAGAAGCAACGGTTCCGCCGAAGCTCCGGGCGCATTCGAGCCCGCCTCCGCCCAGGAAGTCCGTAGAGATCGAGCCACTTCCCCGGGACGCTGGACAGGAGTTCATCGGAGGACATGCCCTCGCGCAGCACGTACGCACCCCCCTCGCTGACGCCCTGCATCTCTACGACCGAAAGCGGCCCTTTGCCTGCGCGCTTGAACACTGAGCAGACACTCTCCTCACCAGCGACCACGCCGATGGCCAACTCCGAGGTAGCCGATGACCTCCTGACCTCGCGACGCGAGAAGAACTGGTCGGCGGCGGTGAACTCTGCGTTAGGTCCGTCGATCTTCAACGGACCAGGGTCGTAGCCTGCATCGAGCGTTTGCTTCAGAAGTAGAAGCGGCTGCATCACGCTGGACTTTCCGGAGCTATTGCTCCCCGCGAGGATCGTCAGGGGACGAAGTTCAATTGGCGTCTCCTCAATAAGCGACTTGAAACCGCGCACGGACACGCCAGTGATCGCTGCAGGTCGCGCCCGACGAGTTCGACTAGCCATCGGTTCGAACACTACGCTGTCTGCAGGACCGCGCCACAGACTCGCGCCCGCCCGCGTCCGGTCGAGCCAGCCCCCGTCTTCGCTTCGCTCAGCCGTGGTCCCCAAGCTGGCCCGCCCGGAGGGGGAGACGCGGGCGGCCGGGCGCTCACGGAGCGTTTGGTGCTTTGACCCCCGCCCCGAGGAGCTTGGCGACCAATAGCTCCTGCTCGTCGGTCATGGCCGGCCGAGCGCAGTAGCCGTGATTGGACGCCCACACACGCCGCGCAAGGCGAGCGATCGTCATCGTCACCCCCGAAAGCCGACTGAGCCACGGAGCGACGTAGAACACTCTCTCACCAGAGTGGCGACGGAGGAACTCCCCGGCGCCCTCCCCCTTCGACAGGTACCGCGCGAGCTTCGAGACGTAGTGACGAAGGCGGTCGGCCTCGTACTTGCCCTGCTCGAGGACAGCTCTCTCGTATGTCGAGGTGTGCCCAAGGCCCTGTAGATACGCGGCCGGTTTCAGCGCCCGGAAGAACTCCCTGGCAAACGCCTTCTCCAGGCCCGTCGTGTGGCCGAGGACGAAGTGCAGATGCGGGACGCCGCGTGACTGATCCTCGAGCACCCATAGCAGGATCGTCGGCGGCTGCTCTACCTCCCACCCCTCGCGACGCAGCTGGCGGATGGCTGCAGTCCGCGCCTGATTGAGAGTCTTCGTGCGCCGAGCAGACCAGAGCCGCTTCTGCTCCTCCGCTACCGACGGCAGGACACGACACCCGCGCGGTCCCGAGCACACGACCTCCGGCCCGTGACTGCACTTCGACCGATCCCACCACCAGGGCTCCGCGCTGCACGTCAGAACGCCCTGAAGCAGCTTTGCCTCCGAGCCGTGGAGATCGCAATACGCGTCGAGAGCCGAGTGGACGACGGATCGAAACGACGCCACCCAAGACGGGCGCACGGCATCACACCAGCGACGCCCGCACGAGCGCCCCTCACGCCGAATCCGGGCGCCGCACCCGCCAGGACACCATCGGAGATCAGGAGGAAGCTCGCCCCTCACTTCGGCAACGACGGCCAACGTGCGATCGAAGGCCGCAAGCTCGTCCGCAGTGTGCCGGTGTCGGTAGCGCGCCGGCCGCCGCACGGGCTCCAGCTCCGCGCGCCCCGGGAACAGCGCGAGCTGAGCCACGTCCTGTTCCCGCTTACGCACTGCAGCCCCCGTCCGGCCGCAGGGGCCCCGGCGAGGGTCGCATGCGACCCACCGCCGGCGCCCCTGCTACCCGGACGCGACCCTGCCCGCTCAGGTGGGTCGCAAATCGACGGTTTTCTGTTCGCGAGCCTTCGCAGCTCTGCGCAGGTGATCTCCCTGCACAGGCCACCATTTCGCGGTATTGCACCGCGAACCGAACCAGTGGAGGCGGCGGGAATCGAACCCGCGTCGCCGGGCTGCTGAGTCGTCCTCGGCGGAGGATCCGGATCCCGACCTAGCGCCGCTGCCCGATTTCGGGCGGAGCGGGTGTCACAAGCGAGGCGTCAGTGGTGACGCCCGACGAGATGACGTTGGGGCGCCTCCCGGAGGGCGTTGTCATCCCCTCTATCGAAGAGATCCGGGCAAAGAAGGAGCGTGCCCGGCGTTGGGAGGCTCAGTTCCGACCAAAGCCGAAGCCCTGGCAGGAACACACGGCCCAGGAGCTCGAGGCGTTTAACCACACGATCGTCACAGTCGAAAATGTCCGCTCCGGCTCTCCCCGGCCGGTGTCCTGCCCCGGTTGCGGGAAGGCATTGCGTCACCAGCAGCGGCACTGTGGCCGCCGCTGGTGCGATTCCGTCCGGCCTACCTGGGGGCGTTCAATGGCGGATGTTCTCCGTCACGCATTGGACGCGTATTGCCACCTCTACGGCTCGGAGGCGAAAGTCCTGTCGTTCGCGATCACGTGCACGGCACGGCCGGGTTGGTGGGACACCGCGAGGTGTTCCCACGGCCCGGCCGTGACATGCACGGGGACGATCGGGTGCCGCGTCCGCAAGTCCGTCGAGATTCGAGAGCGGGAACTGTGGCCGTCTCGAAAGCGCGGCGCTCTCAACATGGCGCGAACCGAGGCGATCCGAAAGCTGAAGCGGGCGGGCTACCGGCTTGAGGCGGGTGAGCGATGGCCAAATCTGCTGATGACAGTGACAGAGGATCAGAAGCGTGGACTCCCCCACCTCCACGGGGTTCTCGGGCACACGAACGCGATCGAGAAGGCATATGCGAAGGCGTTCCTCGATGCGCTTCCTCGAGCAGCGAGACACCACGGGCTCGGATTCACGGACCGCTACCGCTACGTCGTCTTGCGGCAGTCGAAATACGAGGCTGGCCGGCTGCGTGGATACATCACCAAGTTGACCAGGTATCTCGCGAAAGACGCCAGCGGCCGCGAGTTCCTCGAGCTCCACCAGGGCGAGCGGATCTTCTATGTCGCCCCATGGTTGACGAAGCTCTCCGGCTACACGATGACGGTCGCTCGGCTGTGCCGGCGGGTCTGGGCGGCCAGGCGCGGCTACTGCTCGATGCCGACGATGACCGTCGAGCAGGAGGTTGTTGTGACCCGCCTACTCGCGCCTGTCTCAGTTCCGAACGGCCCCTGAGCGCCCGCCCGCCCGCGGCTCCCCCTCCGGGCGGGCCAGCTTGGGGGCCACGGCTGAGCGAAGCGAAGACGGGGGCTGGCCCGACCGGACGCGGGCGGGCGCTCGAACCCTTCAGCTCCGACGCGTGTGGCATCGTGGCAGCGATGGACGAAAGCAACTATTTGCGTGACCTGATCTACCTCGACTGGGAAAAGGCCGCGTCGATCTTTAGCCAGCTGCATGGAGGGCTTCTAAAAGAAACGCAGGAGTCCGCTGAGAGCGAGCGTCAGAAACGCCTTGGGTTAGGGGTGTCGCTCGGTCCGGTGCGTCCTGATGTAGGCGGATCGGCGGCGGAACGATCTTCGACCATCGAGACACGGGTTATGCATCACGACCTTCTGCTCGCCATTGAACGCGCATTGTTCAAAGGCGGGGCGGCGATCGATCTCACGGCATACGACTCCGCGGCGGACGCGCGGAATGCGGCGATGTCGAGCGCGTATCTTCGTGCCGAGGGATGGGTCTCGATAGAGGACAACACGCGGATCGATCACATGACCGCTCACTTCCTCGAGGTTGTAGACATCATGAGGCGCTCGGCGCTCATGGGCATCGAGGGGCACCCTACGGTTGTCGCACTGCGTAGCCAGATCGAGGATGCGAAGAAGGCTGTAGCGCAGATGCCCAAAGACAGTCGCCCGGCCGCGCGGCAACAGGCATCGAACCTGGAGCGTCAGCTTGCGGAGCTGCTGAGCCACCTGACGAGCGAAGTGATCGAGGGCCCTCCACCCCAGACACTCGACGACATCCGAACATGGATCCGCGTCTTTAGTCCCGGTCGAATCCTTGCCCGGGTCTACCCGTTCGAAGACGAACCTGCGCACCACGTCGTGGCAGCGTTGAAACGCGACTGCTTCGTTGACTCCGACATCGAAAACCTGCTCCTGGTCTACGGGACCCGCCCGAACGTCAAGCTGACCGTGTTTGGGCTTGTGACCTCCGTGCCGAACGAGATAGGTACCCGGTTCGATCCGATGGTCGAATACCCGGACGATGACGACAACGAGGAGAACGACGACACGCCGGCAGATTTCGAACGAGTGTTCCGAGGGATGTTTGGGGGGATGGAGGGGATCGGCGAGTTCGCCACGCCTAACCGTTACCCTCGCATCACAATCTTCCCGATCGCGATCTACCGACGGGTTGCTGTTTCAGACCCGGCGTGAAGACTGCCTTTGGCCTCAGAAGGCGCGCTACTCAACTTGCTGTGGGGCGTCAGGCCCGGCAGCTGCTTCTTGAGCCATCAAGGCTTCGATCGCTGCGTTCAGACTGTCCTTCGGCTCTTGCCACTCGGGTTCTTTGGTCATTCGGTTGATTACGTCCACGCAGGACGCGAGTAGATCCTGCGCCTCATCGACGTCGTAGTTCTTTTCGGGGTGTGCGGTTGGGTTCCGGAAGTTCGTTCGTAGGCCGTCCAGTGCGTCGAGGAGGACCTTGGGTGGTGGTTGGCGGCGATTACCAAGCTGGTCTGTCATCGGCTTCCAAAGCCACGGCTGCGACAAACGATTCCTCTTCACAACGCAGCTGTAGTAATGGCGTAGGACAGCCTCCGTCGCTCGAAGAAGATGAAAGGCGGCCGCCGTCGGCCTCTCGAACGCGATGCACTTGCCGGCCTCAGAAAGGTCTCGGCTGGCATGAATCGGCAGCTGCGCGAAAGTGCCGGCACGGAGCATTGAGCTCATCTCATACAGGAGCTTGCGTGTCTCGAAGCGCTTGTCTCCGACAACGAAGACGGACAGCGTCTGCGCTTCGCTGTTCAATGTCCGTTCCATGCCCGCCACGCATCGTCGAAGCCGTTCCGCCACCTCGGGAGCAAGAACGGCGCCCGGCGGAAGGGCTGCTAGCTCCTCTCTTATTCCGTTGAGCTCCCAACCGGCATTTGTCGTTACCTGAAGGCGGAAGAGCGCGAGCCTGGATTGATGGTTCCGGATAGCCGTGACTAACCCCTGCTCTCCGTGGACAGGCGCACCTGGCTGAATGTGCTGGAGGTACCAGTGCACCATCCCGGTCAGGATGTAGTCGTAGACAGGCCGTGCTTCCATCGCCAGAGAATATGGGCTTTAAATGCTCTTTAGGCAGAGCATCCACACGTCGTAGACTCAGTCGGCTGGCGCGAGGAAGTGGATTGGCCTGAGCGGAAGGCGCTGACGGGCCGTGTCGTCGAGGCTCGAATAGTGCTCGATCCAGAGCTCGACTAGGCGCGTATCGTCGACGAGCACCAGACGTCGTTTCTCTTGTGCTCTCGCCTCGCGCTGTGCCTCGGAGGTGAATCCCCCCGTGGATACGAAGAGCCCAGAGTCCTGTTCACCCAGTACGGCGAGGAATGCTCGTATGTCGTCGGGGCTCGACTTGGATGACCGGCGCTTGACCTGCACCTTGACTCGCGGTCCGGCTGTTCCCAATGGGTCCGCGTACGCGATTACGTCAACTCCACCGTCGGCGCCGGGCGGTGCTATCCAGTCGACGTAATAACCCATCGCTCTGAGAAGGTCTCCTACGAGCTCCTGGAACTCGTAGGGGGGCATGTTCGCGAGGTATGACCGGATCTCGGCCCACGCGGCCTCTTCGGCCTCCTCCAGCGTGGTCGTCGGGGACGTCGCGTCATCCGGGTCTGAAACGTCTTCGTCGTCGCCGTCCGCCGGCTGAGCTTTCTTCCAAGCCTGGTAAAGCTTCCACGCGAGGTCCCAGAGCGACTCGGGTGTCGTGTGGGACTCGACAGCTGCCCGTCCTTCATCGGTGATTGTCGAACACCCTTGGTCTTGACCATCCAGCCGGCTTGACGGGGTAATAGTGCAGAATCGGACGATTTTCTCGAAGCGTCTCGATCCTCTGAATAGGTGCCCTGCTCGTAGTCCGGTTGGCGGCATGGCTTGCGCAACTGCCTTCAGCACGTCGCTTGCGGCCAGACCCTCAGGATAGGCCTTGAGTACCGGTAGGACGGCTCCGATGAGCGCGGCCTTTCGCGTCTTCGTGATCTGCCACGCCCGGAGGCTAGTCAAAGCCCGGACTTGACATCGCGCTAGTTTATTTGTACAAAACTAACCATGGGCCGACCCCGTACACGCAACGTCGCCATGATCAACGGTCGTATCACGCCAGAGCAGATGGCGTGGCTCGAGGAGAGGCAGGCGAGCTCGGCGGCAACCTGAGCGCCGCTCTCCGCCAGGCCGTCACCGATGCTCGACTCCTCGAGATGGCTCGGGAGGACTACAAGAGGATCCGTGCGCAGTATCCGGACTTCGAGATCCCTCAGAGGAGAACGAGGGATCGTCGGCGCTACATGTCGTTCTTTCGATCCGACTAACCGAAACCGACGACGCTGAGCTCAGGAAGCTGGAAGGTGGTGAGGATTGAGCGCGCCATCGACGCGTTCCTCGACTGGCGCCGCCTCGACGCGACGCCACGCCACTCGCTCACAGGATTCCTACCGTCGGATCCTCAATAAGCTCGCTGAGGACTTTCCTGAGACTGCGGTTGACGTTCTGACCACCGCCGATCTCCGACAGTGCTTGCGGCGGTGGCAGGACAAGGAGGCATCCACTCGCTCAACGTCATCTCCGTCTTTCCTCGTTCTTCCGATGGGCGGAAGCCGAGGACCTGGTCGACGTCGACGTGTCGCGAAAGATCCGCAGGCCGCCCAAACGGAAGCCTGACGTCTACCGACAGCATCGATGAGCTCCAGCGCGTTCGTGCCGCAGCCGGCGGCCACGAACGTCCCCGATCCTCTTGATGGAGGGGGCGGACTCCGCCGATCCGAGGTTCTCGGATGCCGATGGAGTGACATCGATCTCTTTCGGGGCCGCGTCCGGATCAGGCGAAAGGGGCAGCACTGGCAGTGGCTTCCCTGGATCCCGACGTGCTCGAGGAGCTTCGGTTGAGCTACCACGAAATCCAGCCCGAGCCCGACGATCACGTCTTTACCGTCGAGGTCGAGGTTTGGGTCGACGCGGAGCGGCGGCCAGGTATGCGGCGAAAGGACCGAAGCACCCCGCGAGCGAGCAAGCGCTCTGGCGCCTGGTCAAGCGCGTCTGTCACCGCGCGGGCGTCCGCGAGCTTTCGCCACATCATCTGCGGCATGGCTTCGCGAACCGCTTCGTCGGGGGAGAGCGGACGCGATTTCGTCGCACTTCAACGCCTCATGGGACACAGTCGGCCGGACACGACGCAGGCCTATGTCGACGATCTCGAGCTTGATGATCTGCTGGACGCGCTCGCGCGCGCCGCGGATCATCGCCCTCCCACCCTCGAGCTGAGCGCCCGTCAGCGGCGTCGCTCGCCCCGATCGGCCAGGGGCGAGCAGTTGTGATGATGGAGGCGGCGGGAATCGAACCCGCGTCCGCGACCGTTCCGACCGAGCGTCTACGAGCGTAGTTCGCGCTTTGCTCTTACCCGCCGGCCGGTGGCGAACGGCCTACCGTCGGGCCAGCCTGTCCTGAAAGTCTCGGGCCGCCGGCGACAAGCGCTCCTTTGGCCCAGAGCCCGATTGTTGGCGCCCCTTCCCTGACCTCGGGCCAGTCAGGAGGGACGTCGCCTACCTAGGTTTTAGACTAGGCGGCGAGTGCGAGATCATTCTTCGCACTTGCGTTTTCCCGGTGGATTTACGAGGCCGACCGGGGACCTCGGCTCGCTGCTCGACCGGAGAACCGACCACGTCGAAACCTGATCGCCCCCGTATGTGTCGTCAGTGTATCGGCTGGAGATCGGCGGCCTCCACCGATCGCTGTTCCGAGCCTGTGAAAAAGGTTTGACAATACTGGCACAGACACGACACACATCCTCAGGCACCTTCCTTATTGCCCCTGGGTGGGCGGGGGTTAGGGATGGTGGGGGTGCCGCGGCCTGCCGTCGTTCCACAGGCCGGTTCGGAGAGGCGTCGCGCGATCGGCGGTCACAACGAGTTCGTGTTGCTGCAACACAAGCGGGCGCTGTGCGGAGAACGCCGGACGGCTCGCAGCACCACGCCGAAGCCACCCCACCACAGAGGCGAGCAAGGGGAGTGTGCGCCGCGCCGAACGCGGCGCACACACCCGGAGCAGCGCAGAGCTGCGGACGTGTTGGCTAGTCGGCGAGCGCCTGCTCGAGCGCGCGGCGCGCGATCACGGTTGCGAGGTGCGCCCGGTACTCGGATGAGCCGGCGTGATCCGACGGTGGCGCGGTGCCCTGACCGACGACGGCGGCTGCGTCCGCGATCGACGCGCCCGAGGCGAGGGCATCCTCGGCCCCTTTCGCGCGGAGCGGCGTCGCCCCCATGTTGACCAAGCCGATCGAGGCACCGGCGATCCCACCGTTGTCGCGGTGCACCAGCGCCGCGACACCCACGGTCGCCCAGTCCTGCGCCCGCCGGTTGACCTTGAGGTAGGCCCATCCGGTCGACTCGCCGAGCTTCGGCACCCGCACCTCGGTGAGCATCTCCCCGGACGTCATCGCGGTGGTGAAGACGTCGGTGAAGAACTCCGTCGCCGGCACGACCCGCTCGCCGGCCCGGCCCTTCACGACCAGCTCCGCCCCGAGCGCGAGCAGCACCGCCGGCATGTCGGAGGCGGGGTCGCAGTGAGCGGTCGTCCCGCCGATCGTGCCCCGGTGTCGCACCTGCGGATCACCGATCTGGCCGGCCGCGAACGCAACGATCGGGCAGTGGTCGCGGAGCAGGACCGCGCTCGAGACCGTCGCATGGGTCGTGAGCGCACCGATCGCGACGTGCGTGCCGGCGTCGCTGACGTAGGCGAGCTCGTTCAGCCGCCCGAGATCGATCAACTTCGTCGGCCGGGCGAGCCTGAGCTTCATCGCCGGGATCAAGGAGTGGCCGCCGGCGAGGAGCTTCGCGTCGCCGTCCGCCGCCAGGGCGTCGATCGCGTGATCGACGCTCTCCGCAACCTCGTAGTCGAACGGTGCCGGAATCACGCCTTCGCCTCCTGGATCGCGCGCCAGACACGCTCGGGCGTGGCCGGCATCTGGATGTCCTTCACCCCGAGGTGCGAGACGGCATCGACCACCGCGTTGATCACCGCGGGCGCCGAGGCGATCGTCCCCGTCTCCCCCACCCCCTTGACGCCGAGCGGGTTCGTCGGGCTGGGCGACTCCGTTCGGTCGAGCTCGTACGACGGCAGCTCCGCCGCCGACGGCACGAGGTAGCTGACGAGGTTCGAGGTCTGCAGGTTCCCGTCCGCGTCGTACGCGCCCTCCTCGTAGAGCGCGGTCGCGATCCCCTGCGTGATCCCGCCGTGAACCTGCCCGTCCGCAATGAGCGGGTTGACGACCTTGCCGATGTCGTCGACCGCGACGTAGCGGACGAGCCGCGCATCGCCGGTCTCGGTGTCGACCTCGACGACCGCAGCATGGGCACCGCCGGGCCAGGAGAAGTTCGGAGGGTCGTACACCGCCGTCGCCTCGAGCCCGGGCTCCATCCCGTCGGGAAGGTCGTGCGCGGCCCAGGCCTGGAACGCCACCGCCTTCAACGCCTTCTCCTTGTCAGGCGACCCCTTGACGCGGAACGTGCCGTCGGCGAACTCGAGATCCTCGGTCGACACCTCTAGCTCATGGGCGACGATCTCTCGCGCCTTCTCGATAACCTTCTCGGCGGCCTGCCAGAGCGCGACCCCGCCGACCGGCAGCGAGCGACTCCCGTAGGTGTCCATCCCAATCGACGAGATCGACGTGTCGCCGTGCAGCACTTCGACCTCGCCGATGTCGCACCCGAAGCGGTCGGCGACGATCTGGGCCCAGGCGGTCTCGTGCCCCTGCCCGTGAGGCGAGGTGCCGGTGATCACCTGCACCGAGCCCGTGGGCAGGCAGCGGATCGTGGCGGTGTCCCAGCCGCCCGCCGCGTAGCGAATCGCACCGAGGATGCGCGACGGCGCTAGCCCACACATCTCGTTGTACGTCGAGAACCCGACCCCGAGTTGCTTCACGTCACCCGCGTCGCGTCGCTTGCGTTGCTCGGCGAGCACCGCGTCGAGATCGAGACGCTCTCGCATCTTCTCGAGCGAAGCGACGTAGTCGCCCGAGTCGATCGTGAGGCCGGACGCGATCGTCTTCGGGAACTCGATGATGAAGTTCTTGCGGCGCAGCTCGAGCCGGTCGATCCCGAGCTCGTCCGCGAGCGCATCCATCGTCCGCTCGATCACGTACGTCGCTTCGGGCCGTCCGGCGCCGCGATAGGCATCGGTCGGGGTCGTGTTGGTGAACACGCCGACGAACGTCACGCTGTAGTTCGGGATGTCGTACGGGCCCGAGTAGATCCAGGCGCCGAGGAGCGGCACTCCCGGGGTAACGAGCTGGAGATACGCACCCATCGCCGCGTGGACGACCGCCTTGCAGGCGGTGATCGTCCCGTCCTTCGTCGCCGCAAGCGTGTACTCGGTGACGAAGTCGCGACCGTGAATCGTGGCGACGTAGCCCTCCGACCGCTCCTCCGTCCACTTCACCGGCCGGTTGAGGCGCCGCGCCAGCGCGACCGCGAGCAGCTCCTCTGCGTACACGTCGAGCTTCGATCCGAACCCGCCGCCGACATCGGGCGCGACGACCCGGAGCTTCGACTCGTGCATCCCGAGCGTCGCGGCAACGAGCACGCGGAGGATGTGCGGGATCTGCGTCGCCGAGTAGAGCGTGACGTCGTCGGTGAGTCCCGGAACTGCGAGCACCGAGCGGGGCTCCATCGCATTCGGGATCAGACGCGGCTGATAGAACCGGCGCGTCACGACGACCTCGGCATCCTTGATCGTCTGGTCGGTGTCGGCAGTCTCGAGCACCCACGTGTAGCACTCGTTCGTCCCGAGGTCCTCGTGCACGAGCGGCGCGCTCGCATCGAGCGCGTGCGCCACGTCGACGAGCACCGGGAGCGCCTCGTACCCGACGTCGATCAGCTCCGCGGCGTCCTTCGCCGCGGAACGGCTCTCGGCGACGACCACCGCGATTCCGTCTCCCTGGTAGCGCGGGTGATCGGTGAGCGGATAGTGCGGCGGGTTCTTCATGTCCTCGGTGACGGGCCAGGCGCACGGCATCGCCGCCTTCCAGTCGTCGGCGAGGTCGGAGGCGGTGAGCACCGCGACGACCCCCTCCGCCCGGCGCGCCGCTTCGAGGTCGAGCGACGTCACGCGTGCGTGCGCGTGCGGGCTGCGCACGAGCACCATCGCGAGCGTGCCTACCGGCGACATGTTGTCGACGAACGTGCCGCGCCCGGTCAGCAGCGAGCGATCCTCCTTGCGCTTGACCGGCGCGCCGATGTACCGCGTCGCGCTCATGAGGGGCTTCCCGTCTTCTCGGCCGCATCGAGAACCGCAGCGACGATGTTGTGGTAGCCGGTACAGCGGCAGAGGTTGCCCTCGAGCCCCTCGCGAACCGCTGCCTCGCTCGTCGCCTCTCCGTGCTCGATGAGCGAGACCGCCGCCATCACCATCCCCGGCGTGCAAAAACCGCACTGGAGCGCGTGGTGGTCGTGAAAGGCCTGCTGGACCGGGTGCAGCCCGTCAGGGCCGGCAAGACCCTCGATCGTCGTCACCGCGGCGCCGTCCACCTGGACGGCGAGGACAGTGCAGCTCTTGGCCGACGCGCCGTCGATCAGCACCGTGCACGCACCACACGACGACGTGTCGCAACCGATGTTTGTCCCGGTCAGCCCAAGACGCTCGCGGAGCACGTTCGCGAGCAGCTCCCGCGGCTCGACCTCGAGCGTGTGCGTCGTGCCGTTCACGGTGAAGCCCACTGATGCCACAGCAACGCCTCCTTCATCGAGTGACCGGGGTCGAGAGTACTAGGTCGCGGGCTCAAGTGGAAACGGTGGCGCGTCGCTAACGTGTTTGAGTGAGGATTCGCGAAATCGAGAGCGCAGAGCTGCCAGCGCTCGTCCACATCTGCCGAGCCGTTCGCCCGAGCGACCCGGTCTCACCCGCAGATTTCGAGGACTGGAAGCGCCAGGCGGAGGGGACGATCTGGTACCTCGCCGAGGGCGAGGATGGACCCGCGGGTGCGGGGATCGGGGTGGTCGGCTGGCACACGCCACCCGGCCGCGGGATCGTCGAGCTGTACACGCTCCCCGAGGCTCGAGGCCGCGGCGCCGGCAGCGCGCTGCTCGAGGGTGTTACCAGCTGGGCGCGGGCCCGTGACACAACGGAGTTGACGGCAAGCGTCGCCGAAGACGATCCCGCGAGCCTCGCGTGGGCCGCACGCCGCGGGTTCGAGGAGATCGGGCGGAACAAGCGGGTCGAGCTCGAGCTGACGGGATTCGATCCTCCGTCGGTCGACCCGCCGGAGGGGATCGAGATCGTCCAGTGGTCGGTGCGACCCGGGATCGAGCGCGGGCTCTATGCCGTCTACTGCGAGGCCGAGCCCGACATCCCCGGCGAGGAGGCGAATGAGCTCGCGACGTTCGAGGACTGGCTCTCGGCGGACATGCAGGGTGTAAGCGACCGGCCCGAGGCGACGTTCGCCGCACTCGCAGGCGAGGAGGTGGTCGGGTTCGCGAAGCTCTCGATCCTCGGAGACGCGGAGGCGACAACGGCCTACCACGACCTCACGGGCGTGCGTCGCGCGTGGCGCGGACGCGGGATCGCCGGCGCGCTGAAAAGGGCACAGATCGGTTGGGCGAAGGCAAATGGGTTCGAGCGCCTCGCGACCGCGAACGAGGAGCGGAACCTCCCGATCAGGGCGCTCAACCGGCGCTACGGATACCGACCCGTGCCCGGCACGATCACCCTGCTCGCCGCTATCGGCGCCTGACCGAGCGTTCCATCTGCCGTTTCGCGTCGCGCTCCGCGATCGCATGGCGCTTGTCGACGCGATCGCGACCGCGCGCGAGCGCGATCTCGACCTTCGCGCGGCCGTCCCTGAAGTAGAGCCGCAGCGGAACGATCGTCAGCCCTTTCTCGCGGACGCTGCGCCGGAGCGAGTCGATCTCATGGCGATGAAGCAGGAGCTTCCGATCGCGCTCGGGTCGATGGTTTGCGTACGTGCCGTGACCGTATTCCGAGATCGAGGCACCGACGAGCCAGGCCTCACCGTCGCGGATGTCGGCGTAGGCCTGCGCGATCTGGGCGCGGCCGTCGCGGAGCGCCTTGACCTCGGTGCCCGAGAGCTGCAGGCCTGCCTCGAGCTTCTCGAGCAGCTCGAAGTCGTGCCGCGCCTTGCGGTTCTCGGCAATGAGCTTGGTTCCGTCGGATCCCGGCTTGGCCACGTGACCCAGTGTAGGGCTCACGGCCTGCTGGCCCCGGGCCAGACTCAACTTCCCGCGCCACCCGCCGAGCATCACGTGGTGGAGCACAAGAAGCAACTGGGCGCATCTCGCCTGGCGGCAGCGGCAGCTCGTGCCGTCACCGGGCTCTGGACGCTCGCGCGCCGCGCCCACAAGTGGCTGCACTCGACTCTCCAGACTAGAGCGCACCGCCTGATTCAACGGGCAGGCGCGTTCGGGATCCGGTGGAAGATCCTCGGAATCGCGCTGATGGGTGGCGCCATGACCGTACTGCTGATGGTGCTGTCGATCATCTCGATCTGGGAGGTCGGCAAGTCACGCGACCGCGAGGCGGGCGTCGTCAGCACGCGTGACTCCATCATCACCACGCGCGTGAGCTTCGGCGATGTCCGCAAGCAGCTGTTCCGCCTCTCGGCGGAGCCCGGCCTTGGTACGGAGGATGCGCAGGAGGCGGTCGGTGCGCTCGGACAGGCGGTCGCGACGCTCGACGACAGCGGCCTTCCGAAGGAGTCGCGCCGCAGCATCGTCTCGCTCCGCAGCGCTCTGGTTGTTTATGTAGGCAACGCGCGGGGGATGGCGGAGCAACTCGCACCCGGCCACGCGGGGCCGCTCGACCTCGCGAAGTTCGACGACCATCAGGACGCGCTCGAGAGCCTCTTCGACTACGCCACCCGCGACGCAGACCAGGTCCTCGTCAAGGCACGTGCGGACGCGGCGGCAGAGCTCGTACGCGTCAAGGTCGGGATCATCGCCGCGGCTGTGCTCGCGCTCACGGTTCTCTTCGCGATGAGCATCAGACTGACGCTCGTGCTCGTGCGGCAGTTCGCGACGCTCGCCGACATGACGCGCCACGTCAGCAAAGGCAACTTCGGCGTGCGGAGCGGGATCAGCGGCAACGACGAGCTCGGGCGGCTTGCCCGCGGCCTCGACGAGATGGCGGAGAGCATCGCCGCGAGCGCCGTGCAGCGCGAGACCGCGCACCGCCGCGAGGTGTTCCGCAACGGTCTTGCCGATGCGCTCGAGATGGTTGACAACGAATTTGCGGCGGCCCGGGTGATCCAGCGGGCGTTCACGGAGCTCGTCCCTGAGGAGCCGGCCGAGCTGCTTCTCGCTGACTCGAGTCGGGCTCACCTCAGGCGCGCGGCGCGCAATCCACTGGTAGCGCCGCCCGACTGCCAGGTCGGGACGCCATTCGACTGTGCCGCGGTCCGCCGGGCGAGCACGGTGGTCTTCGACTCCTCGCACTCACTGAGCGCGTGCCCGATCCTCGCAGAGCGAGGTGGGCCACCGTGCTCGGCCGTCTGCGCCCCCGTGAGCTTCATGGGGGAATCGCTTGGCGTCGTCCATGTGATCGGACGCGAGAGCGAGCCACTCGACGAGGCTGTCGTCAAGCAGCTCGAGACGATGGCGGCGCAGGTCGGCAACCGGATCGGAACGCTCCGTGCCTTCACTCAGACCCATCTCCAGGCGACCACCGATGGGCTCACGGGCGTCCTCAACCGCCGGAGCTTCGAGGACGTCGTCCGCAAGCTCACGCAGGAGGGCTCGTCGTTCGCGGTCGCAATGGCCGATCTCGATCACTTCAAGCAGCTCAACGACACGCACGGGCACGAAGTCGGCGACCGTGCGCTGCGTCTCTTCGCACGCGTGCTGAGAGAGGCCGTTCGCGCGGACGACATCGTCGCCCGGTTCGGCGGCGAGGAGTTCGTCCTCGCCCTTCCCCGCTCGACCGCGGAACAGGCGGCCAAGCTGCTCGAGCGGGTCCAGGTTGCGCTCGCAGCCGCGCTCTCGCACGGCTCGGTGCCCGGCTTCACGGCAAGCTACGGAGTCGCGGTCTGGACCGACGACGCGAAGAACCTCGACGACGTAATTCGGGACGCGGACACGGCCCTGTACCAGGCGAAGTCCTCGGGTCGGAATCGCGTCGTCATCTCAGGAGGGCAGTCAGCCGAGCCCGACGGCGGCGACGTCGTGACGGCGCTCGGCGACGCGCTACTCGACGCGCTGTAGCGAATCGACGATCTCTCGCCCAAGCGGCTCGGTGCGCGCGTACGGTGTCTGACACCGGGCGTACGCCCCAACGGGCACCCAGACACGCCACCAAGGGACGGCAAGCCGGCCAGACTTCCGCAACGTGCGTATTTTCGGGTGTCCGCAACGGACATGTCCTGGTGCCAGACATTGTCCACGGAGAAAACGGATGCTCGGGTCGAGCGATGGAGCGGGGTTGCGGGAGCCACGGCCGGCTCAACGACGTGCGCCGGCGCAGCGGTCGCAGAGGGGAAACCAGGGCGGGCACGTGCTCCCGCACTGCCGACACCGGCCGAGCTTCCCGTCGCGAACCTCGACGCGCAACCTCGCGACAACACGATTGACGGCCGCCTCCTCGAGCGCAGCCGCACGCTCGATCGTGACCCCGGCGACTCCTTCGTACTGCAGCGCGAACCACCGGAGAATCCCGGCGATGCGGCCGGCGGACTCGGCTTCCTCGAGTGAGCAGTCTCGTAGCCGCGCCGGATCGAGCAGCCATTGCAACAGCGCGCGCTGCGCCTTGTCGCCGGAGACCGCAAGCGCGAGAATCCCGAGAATCTCGGCCGCGTCGGGGTCGATCGGCGCGTTTGCCAGCCGCCACGTGTCGTCAAGCGACAGCGTGCGGCCCTTCGAGCGCAGCGCCTGCTGGATCGACGTGAGCCGTCCCCGGATCGGCTGCAACGACTCGACCGCCAGCCAGCCCTCCTTCGCCCACAGCCGCGTTGCCACGCGGTGCCAGGCTGCGAGCGCCGCGTCGAGATCTCGCGGGTCGTCGACCGCGAGATCGGAGAGCCGGGGACCGATCCGCGCCTCGTCGACGACGCGGTAGCCGAGATGTCCTTCGGGGAGGGGGACGTGGGGCGTCAGCGAGCTCTCGATCACATCCGGGCTCGGGGTCGTCCACGGGAGCCCGACCAGGACGCCGACGTGCCCGCGCTCGACGAGCCCGAAGCGCCCGGCCCGCCCGGCGATCTGGGCGATCTCCCACGGCAGCAGATCACGCCGGTTCTCCCCGTCGAACTTCGTCGTCTCGGCGAAGAGCAGCGTCTCGCACGGGAGGTTGACGCCGTGTCCGAGGACGTCGGTCGCAACGCAGATGTCGGCGCGCCGCTCGAGGAACCTATCGATCTCCTCTCGACGTGAGCCGAGCGGCATCGCGCCGTAGAGCACCGAGACGCGGTCGGGATGAAGCCTGTTCACCTCCCCGGCGAGCGCGAGCACGGCCTTGCGGCTGAACGCGACGAGCACGGTCCCGGGCGTGAGCGAGCGGAGCTGCACTGGCCCGATCCACTCGAGCGGGAGCTTCCTCTCGAAGATCCGCACGTCGGCCTCGGGGAACGCCTGCCGCACGAGCGGCAGCGCGTCGAGCGCTCCGAGCAACCTAACATGCCGGTACTCGCCCTCGAGCAGCAGCCGCGTCCACGCCGCCCCACGCTCTTCGTCGTCGGCCCATTGCACCTCGTCGAGAACGAGCACCTCACCGCGGGCGGGGGCCATCTCGACCGTGCAGCAGAGAATCGGCGCCGACTCGTTCACCCGCTCTTCACCAGTGACGAGGCCCACTCGGTCGGCGCCGAGCTCCGCGCTCAGGCGGCGGTGCGCCTCCTGGGCGAGCATGCGGAGAGGCCCTGCGTACACGCCCCGCCCCTCCTGGGCGAGGAACTGCAGCGCCTCATGGGTCTTGCCCGAGTTCGTGGGCCCGAGATTCGCGACGACGCTTTCGGGCTCGCGCCTCCGGGTCGGCAGCCTGATCTCGGTTCGAGACTCCGCCTTCTTCACGGCCGCACGCTGATACGCCCCGCTTGCTCGCGCGTGTCGCACCGCTCGGCTCGGCCGCTTCGGCGGTCGACCGCGCCCTCGCCGGCCCGGGGGCATGCGCGATCAGATCCGCAGGTGCTTGCGCAGCGTCAGCCCCGAGCCGATCGCTCCCACGGTGACCCCGAGCCCGATCAGCAGGAGCGCAATCATCGGGAGGCTCCAGGACTTGATGTCGGAAGAGGTCGAGAGGTGCGGAAGGATCGCCGGGAGCGCGACACCCTTGCCGACCAGGAGCACGATGACCGCGGCGAGCGAGCCGAGCGCACCTACGAGGACGCCCTCGACGACGAACGGTCCACGCACGAACCAGTTGGTCGCGCCCACGAGCTTCATCACCTCGATCTCGCGTCGCCGGGAATGGATCGACAACCGAATCGTGTTTGCGATCAGCAGCAACGACGCTCCCAGGAGCGTGATCACCGCCACCAGGAACACGGCCTCGATGTAGCGGCCGACCTTGAGGATCTGCTTCGAGGTCTGCTCGCCGTCCTTGACGCATTCGACGCCGTTCTTGGCGTTGACGTTTCCGATCCCGTTCTTGCAGATCGGCGAGTTGAACGCGCGGCGCAGGTCGCGCGAGACCCGCTTCACCTGGTCGGGATCGGCGGGCGTGATCACGTAGGACGCCGGAAGCGGATTCGAGGTCAGGTCCTTCGTCAGGCTCGGCTCGCGCTTACGCATGATCTCGAGCGCTTCCTGCCTCGAGATGAAGCGGTAGCCCTCGACGTCGCCTCGCGTCCTGGCCTCGTCGAGGTAGCGCCGAACCGAGTCGACCTGCTTGTCGGTGACGTCAGGCGTGAAGAACGCCTTGACCTCGAGCTCGCTCTTGACGTGATCCGACCACGAGAGCACCCAGGTTCCGAACGCGACGAACAGGCCGAGCAGGAACATGCCGATGAGGACGGTCGTCGTCGCCGCGAACGACGCCGAGATGTTGCCCCGGATCGAGCGGAACGCTTCCGCGAAGACGAGCTTTGCGCGGTTCACTCGGTCTCGTAGCCTCCGCGTCGCTCGTCGCGCACGATCTTGCCGCCGTCGAGGGCGATCACGCGCTTTCGCATCTTGTCGACCATCTCACGGTCGTGGGTGACCATCAGGATCGTGGTGCCGGCGGTGTTGATGCGGTGTAGGAGCTGCATGATCCCGACGGACGTGTCGGGGTCGAGGTTTCCGGTCGGCTCGTCGCAGATCAGGAGCGGCGGGTGGTTGACGACGGCGCGCGCGATCGAGACGCGCTGCTGCTCACCGCCGGAGAGCTCGTCCGGGCGCGACCCGGTCTTGTGGGCCAGCCCGACGAGCGCGAGCACCTCAGGCACCTTCCGCCGGATCGACGCGTTCGACTCACCCTGCACCCGGAGCGCATAGGCGACGTTTTCGTAGGCGGTTCGGTCTCGCAGCAGCTTGAAGTCCTGGAAGACGCAGCCGACATTCCTGCGGAGCATCGGCACCTTCGAGCGCTTGAGTCTCGTCAGGTCGCGACCGCCGACGATGATCCGTCCGGACGTCGCTTCGAGCTCCTTGAGTAGCAGCCTGATGATCGTGGACTTCCCCGAGCCGGAGGGCCCGACGACGAACACGAACTCGCCCTTCTCGATCACGAACGAGACACCGTCGACGGCGACGACATCCGGCTCGTAGACCTTGCGGACGTCCTCGAACACGATCATCGAGGTACTCGAGGGCCGCGCCTCGTCGGTCGTCGGCGCCTCGGGCTCGGCAAGCGCGACGGAGCCCCTTGCGGTCGGATCTGATGTAAGCGTCTCGTCCACCGGTTGAAGAAATCGGCGGCCTTCCTGGCCGCTCCGGACGGGTTCGGGACATTCTACCTGACTCCTCTACGGGACCCGCGACGCCCGTGGCCCTCTCAGGGGACGCTGGCGCGTTGAGTCACCGCGACCCGTGCGTGGCCGTCCGTGAGAAGCCGCCTCCCTGGGTCGACCTTCTAGCTGGAAGCGCCGGCTGCGGCCTTCGCCAGCAGGTACGCCTGCACGAACCCGTCGAGATCGCCGTCGAGGACACCCTGGATGTTGCCGACCTCGTGTTCGGTGCGGTGGTCCTTCACCAGCTGGTACGGGTGCAGAACGTACGAGCGGATCTGGCTGCCGAACCCGACGTCGACCTTGCCGCCGCGCTCCTTGGCAAGCTCGGCCTCCCGCTCCTCCTCGGCCACCTCGGCGAGGCGTGATTGCAGCAGCCGCATCGCGGTCGCCTTGTTCGACGTCTGCGAGCGCTCGTTCTGGCACTGCACGACGATCCCGGTCGGCAGGTGCGTGATCCGCACGGCGGAGTCGGTCTTGTTGACGTGCTGGCCGCCGGCTCCAGAGGCGCGATACGTGTCGATCCTGAGGTCACCCTCATCGATCTCGACGTCATCCGTCTCCGGGAGAAGCGGCGCGGCGACGACCTGCGCGAAGGCTGTGTGCCGGCGATGGGCGGAGTCGAATGGGGAGAGCCGGACGAGCCGGTGGACGCCGCGCTCGGCCTTGAACAGGCCATACGCGTTCTCGCCTTTGACGGCGAGCGTCGCCGACTTCAGCCCCGCCTCCTCCCCTGGGCTCGCCTCGAGCAGCTCGGTCTGGAAGCCGCGGCCGTCGGTCCAGCGCAGGTACATGCGCAGGAGCATCTCGGCCCAGTCCTGCGCGTCGGTGCCGCCGGTGCCGGCGGTGATCGAGATCACGGCGTCACCGCCGTCGTACTCGCCGTTGAAGAGCGCCTGCTCCTGGAGCCGGTCGAGCTCTGCCTTCGCTGGCCGGAGCTGCGCGACGAGGTCGCTTTCGAGCGAGGGGTCGAGCTCGAAAAGCTCCCGGGCGTCGTCGACTTCGCGACTGAGCACTTCGTAGCGCTCGAGCCTCCTTGCGGCCCGGGAGTGCTCGGTCGAGATCCGGGCGGCAGCCTGCTGATCGTCCCAGAACCCTGGAGCGCCCATCTGCTCCTCGAGCTCGCCGATCCGCGTCTTCAGCGAGGCGGGGTCAAAGGTACTCACGGACCCAGGCAAGCTGGGCCCCGAGCTCCTCGAGCTGCTCGGCAAGTGATCTGTCGGGCTGCTCGGCCATCGCCGGGATCCTACCCGTGGGGCGGTGAGACCAGACGGGGCGTGGTACGGCCGAGGGAGACGGACGCGGCTGAAGCTGTGTCCACGTCCGCAGCCGCGTGTGACCCACGCGCCGGGCGCTGGCTGCCCGTCGACCTCGTCGGGAGCGTGCTCAGCGTCGTCAGCCGAGCGCGCGGAGGCTGGACGGGCACGGCCTGGGCGTCAGGCGTCCTTTGCTTCCGTTCGCCTGGCGTCCAGGGGCGGCCCGGACGTCAGGCGTGTTTTCGACAG